>NZ_AUCW01000018.1 GCF_000429965.1 Desulfogranum mediterraneum DSM 13871 | reverse complement strand
ATCGTCTCGCATGGAAGTGATAGCCTCATAGTCACTCTTGCCCAGGCAGAGTAACCCAAGATAACTGCGAAGGATGTCAGGATGGGTGATTACGTTCCGATCGTCCCCTATGGTGCGCTTGGTCGCTTTGGCCAGATCACAGTAACGGTTGATGCACAGCCCCACCAGGGCAAGCCCGGAGTGGCTGGTGTAGGCTTCACTGTCAGATTGCTCAAGGATAAATCGTTTCATTTTTCACCTGCTAAGTGAGTTTTTAGGACAGGTGAACACTTTAATATTATTCTTTGATAATCAACATGTTAATTGCACGGTCATGTGATATTTGTTGGTCGTTTGTCACGGATTAAGGTTTTTTGGGGAATTGTGGTTGAAGCGCAATCCAATGGTTGCACCTATTTCAGGACGCACCTGCCCATTAACCTGTACAGGCTTTAAGAAAAAAACTATTTCATGAATCCTTCCGTCCTCCTTTGCAGAATGAACAGTGAAGCGGTGTCAAAGAGAACCGTTACCCCGGCCTGCTGATATTCCTACGAAATGCCACGATCAACATTGGATCCTTGCAACAGGGACATTTAAACACCGGCCTCGGACGCGGTGCAAACTGTTCGGTTATGACATGCAAAATCAATTGGATGAGAGAGCGTAACCTCTTTGCGTTGCCATGGAGAAGCCCATAGCCTCGCACTCGCCTGAACCCTTTAGGCAACACATGTTGCATCATGAGGTGCAAGAACTCTTCGCCTGGAAGAATACGGAATTTTGTCTCCCCTGACTCGCTTTCAACGTATTTGAATCTGACCTGCTCATCATGACTGGAAACGATATTCTGCTCACTGAGCACTCCACGATAGAGATACCGTGACAGATACTTGAGGGCCTCTCCCCCTCTTTCTACATTGACGCAGTGTGCTACCCATTCTCCGGAGGCTTTTTTGGGGTTGACCAGACCGGCTGCCTGGATTACTGACAGGAAACGTGCTCTAAATACCTTAGCCAGGGCCCTTTCGTTAGAGTGGTATTTACCTTTGAGCTTTTTCCAGTAGCGATTCCGCCTGTCGATATCTCCTCCAGGAATCACTACATGAATGTGGGGGTGATACTCCATACGCCTGATGTTGGTATGGAGCACCATGGTCATGCCGATCTCTGCTCCCAAGTGTTTCGGGTTCAGGCCGAAATCCTTCAAAACCACGGCAACGCACCTAAACAAGAGGCTGTAGATCGTTTTTTGATTACACCAAGCCAGCGGCCTCAGTTCACGCGGCAAGGTAAAGAATCCAAATGACTGCCGTCATGACGGACAGCCCGGGAATAGGCATTAATGGTTGCGTCACTCCTGCCCTGCAGCCTGAACAGTTTCAGGTATCGCTCATAAAGGGTCGCAAATCGTTTTACTTCCGTGGTCTTCGTGCTATACTCCATGACAATGTAAGTGTTCGAAATTAAAGAATTACAAAAGTGAGTTAAATTTTTCCCTGCCGCGAGAGCGGCTTCGTTCAACCAAACGTTTCACCACCTTCCGCTCCGCTCGCTGAAGCTCGACCGGTGAATTCAAGAGGTGAGCGCCTCAGGGAGCCGACCTCTGCCCATCTGGAAAAAAGAAAGAATGCAGGCTGAAAGCAGTCAGGAAAAAATGACAGAAAGAATTGATATCTCTAACTTCAGCGAGATCCCGAATGTCGGGCCGGCAACAATCAAATACCTCAAGATGTTGGGGATCAACAAGCCCTTTGAACTCATTGGCCGGAACCCGTATTCAATGTTCAAGGAATTGTCCGAGATTGCCGGCAAGCAATTTGATCCATGCCTGGCTGATGTGTTCATCTCTGCAGTGAAATTCATGGAAGGTGCACCACCTAAAAAGTGGTGGGAATACACGAAAGAGAGAAAGGCAGAATTTAATAAAAACAAGGATTTTTAATGACAGGATATTGTTGGATGGACCGTACAAAGTCAGCCCTTATGGCCTGGTTAACAAATTCATAGAGGCGCGTGAGGAGCCTATTCTCCGACGGTTGCTCGCTCGATTTCATCGCTATGAATTGCTGATACTCGATGACTCGGCTTGCATCCCCTTCGGCAAAGCGGTGGCTGAGTTGCTGTTCCAGGTGTTGGCTGATCGCCATGAAAAAAAAAGGGAGTGTAAAAGACGAGACAAGAGATGAAAGAATATGAAGAAAAATTAATAGCCTATCTTGAACAGGAAGAAAGTGATGCCGAACATCTTTCATTTGCTCAATCATGTCATTCTGTGGCCGAAGCTGCTGCGGCTGCAGAATGTGATCCTGAGGATGTGGTAAAGAGTATATGCATGATCGATTCAGACAAAAACATGATCGTGGCCATTGTAAAGGGAGAAGACCGTGCAAGCACCTCCCGTGTAGGAAAAGCCCTCAACATAGCCAGACCGCGAACGGCAAGCCCTGAAGAAATTATCGATTACACAGGATTCCCCTGCGGTGGCACCCCCTCATTTGGGTACTCCGCTACATTTGTGGTTGACCCGAAGGTACTCGAAAAAAGTGTAGTGTATACCGGGGGCGGTTCGGCCAGATCGCTGGTCCGCGTCTCGCCAGAAACTCTTCTCAGGCTCAACCAGGCAATGGTGGCTCGGGTTCGAAAATAATCATTCCACTGGAAACAGACAGGAAACATAGATTCTGGCATAATCAAAAGGAGTAACCTGCTTAAGGATTAACCCGCTTAAGCGAGCAGGGGCACGTAATATTGGGCAAAGAAAAGGAACTCCAATGAAAAAATATCTCAGACTCTTTTGCGGCCTCATCGCTGTTTTTCCGCTTATTGTTTCCACAAGACTCCTCTCCATTTTTGTTGGCCAGGATAAAGCTGTAAAGTGTATCGGTCCTCTGGCAACAGCCGGTGCGAAGCGGCTACTGAAGTATTGGGTTCCCAGAGCCAGAAAATCAGACGATTTCGACAGCTTTGCCGCCAGGATGAAGGAGAACTTCTGGCTCTGGAGGCCACTGTACGACATCGAGATACAACGAGAAGAAAAAGATGTCTTTGAGCTCTACATATCCAATTGCCCTTTTTGCGAGATACTGAACAGCTTTGGTCTTTCTACCTTGAGTCGCTATGTGTGCGAGGGTGATTGGGAGATCGCAAAAGAACATCCAGATCAATGGCTCTTCGAGAGAAGCCATCAAATCGGCAGTGGTGATACCTATTGCAACCACACCTACAAGAGAATCATGGAAGACGGTCGATCAAACTCACTGCCTGACCAATAACAACCATTGGCTGGTGACCTCAACCTCTCCCTGAAGCCGGCTTGAATTCCGGACCCCGGTTGCCCAGGGGGCCAGCTTTACCCCGATTGTGGACACTGCGCCGTGTGAGCCGGTGGGCACCATCGCTGCAGGCTTAGCAAGGGTACGGCTCGATATCCAGAGGCAGGGATCCGGGATTTCACCTGGGAATGAATGGGTTGGGAACGGGGTGGCTATCCTGACCGGGTGTGCCCCTCTATTGCAGGGTAAAATTTAATCCTTACTGTCCAGATGAACTCACTCGCCAAAACAACCATCCCCGCAGTTATTGGTACGGTCGTCGGTGGTTCTCTCTATGCAGCCATCGGCTGGTGGGGGTTTTTACTGGTTTTTCCCTGGATCGGCGCTGCTGTCTCCCTTGGTATCCATCTCCAGCAGCGATTAAAAGACGAGAAAAAACTCCTTGGCCGAAAGGTGTGCATCCTGCTCATCCTGCCTGCTTTACTCATGTTTGTTCCCCTTGCCAACAGGGAAAATTTTCAACTGGAGGGTGTTATTCTCATCATCCTGGCCGGCTATTTTTCCAAAGGATTCATTCATTATGCGGTGGCAAAGATCTTTGGCCCCCTGCTCTGGGGTCGGGGCTTTTGCGGCTGGGCCTGCTGGACCGCGGCAGTACTCGATTGGTTGCCCATAACACGGCACAAGAGACCAACTGTTTCTGAAAAGCTTAAAAATATACGTTATCTTTCCCTGTTCCTTTCCATCATCATTCCAGTTGCAGCAATCTATGTTGTAGGTTACGACGTGAAGGGATCCTATATAGGGAAGGCAGAACTCACCTGGATGATGGCCGGAAACCTGGTCTACTACCTTCTTGCCATCTTGCTGGCCTTTTATTTTACAGACCAGAGAGCCTTTTGTAAGATTTTATGTCCGGTATCACTGGTAATGAAGGTTCCGTCCCAGTTCGCCTGCAACAGGAAGCAACCTACCAAGGTGCAATGTATCGAGTGTGGCCTCTGTAACGACAGCTGCCCCATGGACGTAGACGTTATGTCCTATATCACCAGGAAATCTCCGGTTGCTGACACAGAGTGTATCAGTTGCAATAGCTGTAAAGTTCTGTGCCCGGTGAGTGCCATCCGTTAATAACGGTGTTGCCAGAGGGCTAAGGCGGACCGGCTCAATCACCTGCCGCTGAACTCCATTAAAAATAGCACTTTTTTGCTCATGGGAATACTTCTTGAAAATACCCCGCTAACCAACCTGCAATGTGGCTCTATCGGGTTGGGGTGAGGCTTTGGGACCAATGGATATCTTCTTCCCCTACATAGGTATCAGCCTTGTTATCCTGGTTGGTGTAAGCGCAGTCGTCTTCCTGTCAAAATACGGACTCCGCCTAAAGCGATTACGCCACCAGAATCTTGAGGTGGAGTTTTCGGATAATGATGCTCACCCCCCTGATACCGCAAAAAAGAGCGAGATTCTACACCTTGAGCGCAGCAATGTGAGCTTCTTGGCAGCTGCTGTTGCTGATTGCGAAAAGTTGGAGCTTGATCAGGATGCAGTTGTCAGTTTCATCTTAAGAGAAGTTGAGCGACATGCAGTTATGTTCAAGGCATCCTTTCACTCTGTCTCACTCATCTTCTCCGGCTACCTTTTATTCCTTTCCTGGGACATGATGCATGTTTCAGTCGAGAGAATACTCCCAAGGACGGAAGCTTATCCCCTGAGCGACTCATGGAACCGTTGCCTGTCCCTATACCGCCAGGCGACTTCCCTGCCCTACCGACTCCAGGGAAGTGTACGATTTCGTCATCCACCGGAGCTCAGGCGTTCTATTGAGCATTACAGGAAACTCGTTGCAGTGATGAAAGATTTTTCACTGTTGGTGAAGATCAGATATCCGGAAATAGAGGCCCGGATACGTGATTTAGAGCAGGCCTTTTCCGAACTGGAGTTCGTTGCCTCTGTCGGCGACCTGCCCGCTGCTGCGATCAAGATGGAGGTTTTGCTCTCATCGACACATAAAGTTTTAATAGACTATGCACCGGCACAAGAGGGGCATGTACAAGTGAGAGAGCGGGAAATAGTTGAGTCACCCCCAGAGCTAGCCGGTGGGATTTCAGTCCTTGTCGTAGATGACCATCAAATTTTCAACATGGGGATCAAGGTGATTCTGGAAAAGGAGGGGCTCAACGTGGTAACGGTCACCAGCCCTTCCCGTGCCCTGCTCTATTTGGTTGAAAGATATTTTGATATCGTGGTAACGGATTTCACCATGCCGGATATCAATGGTCGGGAGATCGCATCTTCCGTTAAGGCCGCTTCACCAGAGACGGAAGTTATCATGTTAACCATGCACAGAGAGTCTAATATCAAGTTCGAAGCCACAGAACAGGTCCCATGGGATAGATTTTACAGGAAGGAAGAGCTTGAAGATGAGTTCATGGGACACATACGTACAATTGTCAAAAAAAAGAAAAGAGCTCATACCCTATTATAACAGCGTATTGCAGCCTACTTTTTTCGGATGACTGAGCCAGCCGATCCAGAGGTTCTGTTGATGCCGAGACCCTAAACCATGCTGACAGGGATTTTTTTTGTGCTCAACGGATTCTGGTCTTTCAAGATCAAAACAGTGATCATTGTTCAATCGGGAAAATCAAATGAGTACATTTAGCGGTGCTTGCCTCTGTGGCAGGATACGATACGAAGTAAGCGGTGAGCCACCCACCTCCTACTCCTGTCATTGCCGAGACTGCCAATACATCACCGGAGGCGCGCCCAACAGCGCCATCTATATCCCCAAGGCCGTGCTCACCCTGAGCAAGGGGGAACCTTCATCTTACCGTTCCAGATCCGATTCCGGAGCTGAAAAGACTCTTTTTTTCTGCGGGAATTGCGGTACCCACTTGTTTGGTGAGAGCGAGCTGTTCCCGGGTGCCCTTGTTTTGAAGGTGGGGAGCCTGGATGATCCGGGCGTGTTTCAATCCACCATGAGTGTCTGGGTCTCCTCTGCGCAGGCCTGGCATTATATAGACCCAGACCTGCCAAGACATGACAAGGCACCGGCCTGAGCGAGTTCATCCCCTCGTGAAACCTAGGGTACTACCCAGATGAGCGAGGATGCATCAATCGTTTCTAACAAATCTGTTTCCAGGGAACCAGGCCCAGATATTCAGGCGTTGCATGTCAAGATCGGTCAACTGACCCTTGAGAATGATTTTTTAGATCTCCATCAGCTCGTCTGATATGGGGTGCATTGTTGTTCTGGTAGACAGTTCTAGGTATTTCGATGTATATAAGCTAAGGTAATACTACAGTGTAGGAGTATATGGTTCAGCAATTCATGGATGCCGCCCAAACGATTGCCTCGTCAACTGCTATAAAATAAAGCAGCTGACTTCAATGAAAGCTACAACTCGTCCGAAACGAAGAAAACAGGGTATGCCAACACCTGAATGCCGATGCTCTTTTTTCAACCATGCATGGCGGGTTCAGCAAGGTCTGGGATCATCGTTCCGGCAAAGTACAACATACCCTTGCCCATGCTCTCATCTCCGGTTTTGCCATGTTTTAACTCAAGCCCCCATCCCTGCTTGCCTTTGACGAGCGAAGATCCGACGAACCCCCCAATCTCAAAAGTCTCTATGGCATGGGCAGTATCCCCTCTGAGAGGACCATGCGTGAAATTTTGGCTGGAGTTCCCCCCGATAACATCAGGCCCCTGTTCAAAGCTGCATTCTGCAGAGTGCGATGCCCCTGAAGATTCATAATAAACCGATGGTGAACATGATGAATTTATCAATTTCAACGATCAAAATAGTGGTCATCGGTATCTCCTCCGTCTTAATTGGTCTTACCGGATGTTCATCGAATCAAAATAAAGAGACTGAATCGGCTGCGGAGCTCAAGAAAATAGCCGATGCTATCAACACTGATTTTCTAAAGATTCGGGATGAGGCAAAGCAACTGGCTCTCTATGTCCAGCAATTATATACGCCGGAAAAAAGAAACAAAGCCCTGCAAAGAGCAAATCCATCCAAATACCGGCTATCGGAAAAAGGGATTTTGTACAAACCGGTGGATGATGGCTATTCTGCGGTTTTTGTTTCCGGCCATATCCCGGTAGACAACTCCATAAAAGAAATAGTTTATTTCACCGAACCGCTTGATCAGAAATTTAAGGAAATCATTCAACAGTATCCGGAAGTGGCGCAGGTCTACTATAACGATAAGAATTCCTATAACAGGATTTACCCATTCTTTGATGTGCTTACCCAGTATGAACCGAAAATGAATATCCCGGATTTCAATTTTTATTATCTTGCAGATGCACAGTACAATCCGAAAAAAGAGGCAGTATGGGTAGATGAGCCGTACGTGGATCCGGCAGGAAGGGGGTGGATGGTGTCGGCCATCGCGCCTGTTTACCTCAACGATGCTCTTGAAGGGGTTCCGGGGCTAGACGTCACGGTCTCCACAATCACCAATCGTTATATCGCCAAGACCCGACATCCGTATGTAATACTCGATGCAAACGGAATAGTCGTTGCCATGAACGAATCCTTAACCGGAATACTCTCGTTGCCCAAACTTGAAGATCACACCTACTTGAAAACCATAAAAGAAGATACCTATAGAACCGAAAATTTTAATCTGCTGAAAAGCAAATCCAAAATCATTCGACAGGCAATCACCAGGATATACAACAAGGGAGAAAAGAAAATAATGATACAAAAAGACAATGTCCGTATCACCATCCTTGCCGAGGAAATTCCCGAACTCAACTGGCGCCTTCTCCTGGTTCTAAAAAACTAAGCGATAAAAAGGGGTTATGGTCAAGATCTCATTTAAGCTCACAGTTGTTTGCGTTATTGCTCTTCTGCTGTCAATTGTCTACAACTACTTTGCCATCCTTGCCGACGTCAAGACCAACTCACTGAACTTGCTGCAAAAAAATGCCGCGACCAGCGGTCTTGCACTGGAAAGGTTGACCTCCGAGTTCGATGACGATCTCAATCATCTGATCACCACCGGCAAGATAGAGTTATTTCTCAGCGGTCGTGAGATCGATAGCACCACTCTCACCGACACCAAAAGGTTTTATTCAAAGTACAAGAATCTGATAGACTCGATCAGGATTGGTAACACCAAAGTTTACAGAGTAATAACTCATTCTAATCTCAACTATTTTGAGATTTCTCCCTTAAAAGAAACAGCGGTCGACGATGAAAGAACGACCGCAGGTAGAGGAAAGGTTGAGACCTTTACCGTCAGTTACCAGAAAAGGCTTGATAATATTGTCGGCAGCCCTGCAGAGATAGAGCTTGTTGTTAACGTTCCACGTGTCGTACGAAAGGAACTCAATAAATATTACACCATGAGTCACTCATGGTATTGGCTCATCAACAGTGACGGGAGAATAGTAACCTCGGTTTATTCAGAGGCCGATGTTGACAGCACAGATATTGTCGCGAGTGGGTTGGCTAAGATTGTTGATGACGTGGTGAATAATTATCAGGGAACAATAGAGCACGAAATCACAGGGAAAGAAACATTTCAGTTGCTCACCGCCTATTTCCCCATAAGCCTGTTTAATAAACGTTACGGTGTGCTGTTTTCAGCCGATAAGGGGTATATCTTTAAGTCTGTTATCAAGAGAACCATCATCATCACCGCCTGCTTTATCGGGGTGATAATCCTTGTTGTCGCCTCTTTTTCTTTCATTATTCGCCGGCAAAATCAGATGAAATTACTGCTCAAGGCGGCCAAGGAGCAACTGGAAGACAAAGTCAGAGAACGGACGGCTGAGCTGCAGGAAAGTGAAGAGAAGTATCGTCTGATTTTTGAGCGATCGGAGGATCCGATGCTGCTCATCGACGGTGAGCATTTCATCATGGCGAACCAGGCAACGGCACGGAGTCTTGGATATGAATCAAAAGAGGATGTGATAAACGTTCATCCATCAGAGCTTTCTCCGGAAATTCAGCCAGACGGTACATTATCGCTGCAGAAGGCGGATGAAATGATGGCAGCGGCATTTGCCAAAGGCTACCATCGTTTTGAATGGCAGCATAAACGTCGAAACGGTGAGCATTTTTCCACTGAAGTCTCCCTGACCAGAATTCCCTATGATCAACATGAGGCACTGCTCTGTCTCTGGCGGGATATAACCGAACGTACTCTGGCCGAAGAAAAGAGATTGCTGCTTGAATCTCAACTACAGCAATCGCAAAAAATGGAGGCCATCGGATTAATGGCCGGTGGTGTGGCACATGATCTGAATAATATTCTTGCTGGGGTGGTAGGGTATCCTGAAATACTTTTGATGAAATTACCGGCAGACAGTGAACTGAGAAAACCACTTGAGGCGATAATGGACTCCGGCCAGAGAGCTGCCGCTGTCGTTACCGATCTCCTTACCATATCCAGGGACGCCGCCAGTGCGAGGGAGGTGAAAAATTTAAATCTATTAATCAGCGAGTATTTTACCTCGCCGGAGTGTGAAAAGCTGAAGTCTGTCTACCCTCTGGTTACCTTTGGCCATGAACTCGAGGCCGAAGCTCCCCACATATCCTGCTCACCGGTCCATATCAAAAAATGTCTGATGAATCTGTCGACCAACGCCGCAGAGGTAATCAACGGTCCAGGAAAGGTCACTATTTCCAGCCATATCGTTCGATTGGATCAGGCCGGCGCCGATGGACTCAAACTGCAAACAGGGGAATACGTGGTTCTCAGCGTTGAAGATACCGGATCCGGTATCTCCGGGTCGGACCTTGAGCATATCTTTGAACCCTTTTACAGTACAAAGGTCATGGGAAGGAGCGGTACCGGACTCGGCCTGACAGTTGTCTGGAATACTCTCTTGGATCACAACGGAACTGTTCAGGTAAAAAACAGTAGGCAGGGGGCCTGCTTTGAACTCTACTTTCCGCTCAGCACCGACAAGATAACAACGGTTGAATCGCAATCCGATTCGGCGCAGATGGGAAGTCGCGGTGAACATATTCTTGTTATAGACGATGAACCACACCTAAGAGACATTGCAGCGCAGATGCTGGAATCTCTTGGATATAGGGTTGATACAGTGGGTTCCGGTGAAGCGGCGATCGATTTTCTCTCTCAAGAAGCGGTTGATTTACTGGTTATCGATATGTTGATGGAACCGGGAATGAACGGTCGCCAGACATACGAGAAGGTACTTTCCATTCATCCCCACCAGAAAGCGGTCATTGTCAGTGGATTTTCCATCAGTGAAGACGTGAAGGCGGCTCTTCGCTTAGGGGCGGGGGGATTTATCAAAAAGCCGTACACAAGAGGCATGCTTGCTCAGGCTGTCAGGGGGGCTTTGGACAGTTGAGGTGTAAGCTTTTGTACTCATCAGGCAACATGCTTGTTCCCCACCTGTACGCACTGGGAAGAACGTGCATGACTCTTTAGGCCACCTTGAAAAAATAAGCCTTTTCTTCCAATCTCGGCGTTGCGCTCAAAACTTTATCCCCGGAATATCAAACATATGCCTACGGTAAAATTTATCGCGCGCCTTGACCTTGATCGAAAAATCGAATTTTCAAGGTACCCTCTTTATCCCTAGCAGCATCATTTATAGGCAGGCGAGAGAAATATACCGTGTCGTGATGGAGTGTGATAATCCTTCAATTGATGAACCATATCAGTCCATTTACCTGGGACAGCGTTATATTATATGGGGAATACCCTCGGTGTTAGCTCAGAATCTGGTTGCGTTTTACAATTTCCTTAGCATCCATTTCCGCACGAATCTGGGTGGTACCCCAACCTGAGCAGAGATGTTAGACCGGTCCATTTCTAGGAGATGCCGGTACCCCTCTCCCCTCTTCTTCTTTCCACCGGACTTTTTCCGGATACAGGCATGGTTCCGACTTCGTTCGGGCCACATGCCCAACTCGACGCTCCCCCGGGATCACTCTCCTCCAGTTCACAGCCCCTTGAGTGAAATAAGGGTTGCCCCGGCAACCATCAGAGCGGTCCCTGTGAGCCGGTACCACAGGTTTTCTTCGGCAAAGAAGATCCCTCCGTAGAGGACCCCGAAAAGGATACTCATCCGTTTGATGGAAATCATATACACCGCCTTGGTCAAAGATATGGCCCAGCCGTGACAGATCAGGTGGGTAAAGAACAGTACTCCTGCTATACTTCCTGGTCCCGGTCGGGAGAGCACCCTGGCCACCCTGCCCTTTACGCTGAGCTCCATGACCAGCAGGGTCAGGCTGTTTAAGCTCAGGAAAAAGAACAGGGTGAAAAACAGCACCGAGGAATGGAGGATCGCCTTTTTACCGAGTACCGCGGCAAGACTGTACATAACGGCAACCAGCAGCATGATCATGGACCCTCTTTCTTTGAACAGGGATCTGAACGGGGCCAGGAGCGTATAGCCAGAGGGATTGATATTGAGCACATAACTGCCCGTGACGATGATCCCGACCCCCACTGCGCCCCAGAGGTTGGGCAGTTCTCCCAGAAAGAGAAAGCCGGTGCCGAACATGAAGGCAGGGGTGAACGAGAGGTAGGGAAGGGTCAGGCTCAGCGGTGAGATCTGGATGGCCCGCATGTGCAGGAAAAAGGCCACCCCGTTGAGGGGCAGGGAAACCAGGAAACACCACCAAAAGGTTCTATCCAGCTGGGGGATGGTCACCCAGAAAAGCGCCACCCCAAGCAGGGGCAGGCTGTAGAGCATGGGAAAGGCCAGCATCTCAGCGGTGGAATAACTGGAGAACTTGTATTTAACCCAGCTGTCCTGGGAGGCACTCGCCAATGCCGTCACCAGGGCAAGGGTAAACCAGATCATAATCTTTTTCCGTTGTTATGTTAAGGTCCGCTGAGGAGAGTCGGGGTATCCGAGGCTGCAGCCATCCCTGGGTGAAGAGAAGATGACCCTGCCTGCTGAAAAACAGACCATCGCCGCGTATATTCGTGCAAACAAGCCCCTCCTAGCAGGCATCCTCCAGGCAGATCCTCTCTACGAGCTGCGGCTGTTGCAGAGGAGCCGCTGAACCGATCACCATCGCCCGGCGGATGGCCTGCTCCGCTTCCAGAAACTGCTGCTCACTGCGCGCATGGACCAGGGCCAGCGGCCTATGGGCATCGGCCTGCTCACCCAGGGAGATCATCTCGCTGAGCCCCACCCCGTAATCAAGAGCAGCAGAGGCGCTGCACCGCCCACCACCCATGGCGACCACCACCATGCCCAGCGCACGGGTGTCCATCGCCTGCACCACTCCAGCCATAGGGCTGTAGACCGGGCGGATGATCTCTGTGGGTTCAAGGTAGCTCTCAATCCTCTCGATAAAATCGCTGGGCCCGCCTAAGGCTGCAACCATCTGGGCAAAAAGCTCTGCAGCCCTGCCGCTATCGAGGACTGCCTCCAGTTTTTCCCGGCCTTTGCCAGCATCGACAGCGATTCCGGCCAGCACCAACAGTTCCGTCGCCAGTGCCATGTTGACCTGGTGGAGCCGGGAGTTTCGATCGGCCCCTCTCAGGTAGCGTACGGCCTCACGGACCTCTAGCCCTGTACCGGCGCTGGCGGCCAGCACCTGATCCATACGGGTCAAAATCGCGCTGGTTCGGCAACCCGCGCCATTGGCAACGGAAACGATACTCCTGGCCAGCTGCCCTGCCTCTGCCTGGTTTGCCATAAAGGCACCGTTTCCGGTCTTGACGTCCATCACCAGACCATCGAGGCCGGCTGCGAGTTTTTTTGCAAGGATCGAGGCGGTGATCAGGGGGATCGACTCCACAGTGGCGGTCACATCGCGGATGGCATACAAGCGTCGATCCGCAGGGGCGAGCTCGCCGGTCTGACCGATGATGGCCACCCCGACCTCTTTCACCACCTGGCGAAAACGGCTGATATCCGGGGAGGTATCATAGCCGGGGATGGCATCCAGTTTATCCAGGGTCCCACCGGTATGGCCCAGGCCACGACCGGAGATCATGGGAACATAGCCGCCGCAGGCAGCGATCATCGGCGCCAGGACCAGTGAGACCAGGTCACCGACCCCACCGGTGGAGTGTTTGTCCACCACCGGGCCGTCAAGCTCCTGATCAGCCCACTCAAGGACCGTGCCGGAGTCGCGCATGGCCATGGTCAGGTCGATCGCCTCATCCGGGCTCATCCCCTGAAAATAGATTGCCATGGCAAGGGCGGCGATCTGTCCCTCTGAGATGGAGTCATCGCTGAGGCCCTGGACAAAAAAATCAATCTCAGCCCGGCTCAGGGGGGCTCCATCACGTTTCTTGCGGATTATCTCCTGGGGCAGGTACATGCGGCCTCCTCACCACTGTGCTGGCTTGGGTTGGTCCGGAGGGAGTTCAGCTTGTGGGCAGTGTGCACCAGAACTACTGCCCCAGGCCCTGGGGTGTTGACAAGAGCCCCCTCGCCTTTTTGCGTGCTTTATCAATGCATTATCAGCATGTTACCAGTCGCGCTGCCTGCACCAGGGCGCTCGCCTGCCTTGAGCTTGAGGGCTTCTTGAAGCTTCTTGAAGAGAGTATCGCACTCATCAGGATATCATTCGACTGCCAGCGCGGTCTCCAGTGCGATCCGCAGCATCCTGTCAAAGCCGGTCTGACGCTCCTGGAAGGTGGCTCTTTCGCCTGTGGCGATATGGTCTGATACCGTGAGCAGACAAACGGCCTTGGCAGCGAACTCTGCGGCTACCCCGTACAAACCGGCAGCCTCCATCTCCACGCCCAGGATGTTGTACTTCTCCATCAGCTCAAAGATCTCCGGTTCCGGCGTATAAAAGAGATCAGAGGTAAAGACGTTGCCTATACGCACCGGGATGGCCAGTGCCTCTGCTGCGGAAACAGCCTTGCGCAGCAGCTCAAAGCTTGCCAGGGCCGCAAAATCGTGGCCCTTAAAACGAACACGGTTCACCTTGGAATCGGTGCTTGCCCCCATGGCGATGATCACATCCTCCAGCTTGATTTCCGTACCTACCGCGCCGCAGGATCCCACCCTGATCAGATTCTTCACCCCATATTCACGGATCAACTCGGTGGCATAGATGGAACAGGACGGAATCCCCATGCCGCTGCCCATCACGGAGATCGATTTCCCCTGGTAGCTGCCGGTAAAGCCGAGCATGTTGCGCACGTCGCTCACCAGTTTGGCCTCTTCCAGGAAGGTCTCTGCAATATAGCGGGCCCGCAGGGGATCGCCGGGCAAGAGGACGGTTTCGGCAAAGGCACCGGCCTGGGCATTGATGTGTGGAGTAGTCATGGGTTTCCTAGGGCCATGGCCCAGATTGGTGGTTTATCGGGAAGCCGCTTTCTTCAGCAGAAGCGCAACAGCAGGTGTCTCATCAGGGGGAGAAAATCTGCTCCATAAAGCTGGTTCCATGGTCGAGTGCGGCCAGGCCCTGATGGGCAGCGACAGACTGACCGATATCGGCAAAGGTCCCACGCCTCCCCAGCGGCCCCGGCCGGATCCTGTGACCGTAGCAGATCACCGGGATATGCTCCCGGGTATGATCTGTCCCTGGCCAGCTGGGGTCACAACCATGGTCTGCGGTCAGGATCAGAAGATCATCCTCTGCCAGGAGCTCGATCATTTCCGGCAGGCGTTGGTCAAAATATTCCAAGCCCGCGGCATAGCCGGCCAGGTCGCGGCGATGACCGAAGTCCGCATCAAAATCAACGAAATTGGTGAAGATGATCGAGGGCTCGGTTGCAGCGCGCAGGGCAGCCAGGCTGGCAGCAAACAGGCCTTCAAGTCCGGTGGCCTTCACCGCCCTTGTGATGCCCCGGCCGGCAAAGATATCGTTGATCTTGCCGACAGCGACCACCTCGCCGCCGGCGGCCTGCATCCTGTCCAGCAAGGTTGGTGCCGGCGGCGCCATGGCATAATCATGGCGGTTGGCGGTGCGTTGATAGTTGCTGCTCCCGGTGCCGATGAAGGGACGGGCAATCACCCGCCCTATCTGATACGGATCTACCAGTTCCCGTGCTATCTCAGCCAGCTGGTAGAGCCGCTCCAGGCCAAAATGTTCTTCGTGGCAGGCGATCTGGAAGACACTGTCGGCCGAGGTGTAGAAGATCGGCTTACCGCTGGCCACATGTTCGGCTCCCAGCTCTTCCAGGATGGCGGTGCCCGAGGCCTGACAGTTGCCCAGGTATCCAGGCAGCCTGGCCCGTTCTACCAGGGCAGCCAGCAGTTCTTGGGGAAAACTGTTCTCCTGCTCTCTGAAATAGCCCCACTCAAAGAGGACCGGCACGCCGGCAAGCTCCCAGTGGCCACTTAAGGTGTCCTTACCGGTGGAGAGCTCCCGGGCATAGCCATAGGCCGCCTCAGCTTGGACCGAGGCATCCAGGCCCAGGGGGAATGAGCCGGAACTTTCCAGGCAGGCGTGTCCCAGGCCCAACCGGTTCATGTTCGGCAGGTGCAGCAAACCCGTACGCCCATCCTCGGCTGCACCCCGGGCGCACCCCCCGGCGATATGGCCCAGGGTATTGGCGCCCTGGTCGGTAAAGCGCTCTTTGCTCCGGCTGATACCGGCAAACTGAGCCCCATCCTCGGCTCCCCCTATGCCCAGGGAGTCCAGGAGGAGAATGATCGTCCGTTTCATCGGCATCCTCGGCCGCCTCCAGCCTGCTGGTCCAGGTTCAGGGTGGCCAGCAGGTCGGCCAGCAGGCTGGAGGCACCGAAACGGAAGTGCTGGCTCGTGATCCAGGCCTCACCCATGAGCTGTGCTGCCAGTTCCAGATAGTCCCTGGCAACCCCCACCCTGCTGATCCCACCGGCTGCCTTGAAACCCACGGCCGGATTACGCTCTCTGATCGTTTCCAGCATCAGAGCCGCGGCCTCCAGGCTCGCGTTGACCGCGACCTTGCCGGTGGAGGTCTTGAGAAAATCGGCTCCAGCAGCAATGCAGATTTCAGCGGCGCTCCGGATAAGCTCCGCTCTCTTCAACTCTCCGGATTCAATGATCACCTTAAGGAGCACCTCCTGACCACAGGCCGCCTTACAGGCCTGCACCATCTGGTAACCGATATCATCCCTGCCGGCCAGCAAGGCCTGATAGGGAAAGACCAGGTCCACCTCGTCGGCCCCGTAGGCCCTTGCAGCCCGGGTCTCTGCAAGGGCAATCTCCAGGTCATCTCCACCATGGGGGAAGTTGCTGACCGTGGCAATTTTTATCCGGGAAGTTCCGTTGGCAAGCAGGGTCTTGCGGGCAAGGGGAATAAAACGGGGATAGATACAGACCGCGGCAGTATCGCCTGCGGGGGTGTGGGCAGCCCGACAGAGGGCGACCACCTTTGCGTCGGTATCGTCATGGTTGAGCGTGGTCAGGTCCATCAGGCCAATGGCCCGGGTCGCTGCTTGCTGGAGATCCATTATTGTGCTCCTTACCAGATAAACTATGGGCCACCTTGAAAAATGGCCTTTCCTTCCAATCTTGGCGTTGCGCTCAAAATTTTATCCTCGGAATATCAAACATATGGCTGCGGCAAAATTTATCGCATGCCTTAACCTTGATCGAAAAATCTCATTTTTCAAGGTACCCTATGGACAGGGATCTGTGTACCGGGGAAATTCGCCTCAGCCAGAGCTTGAGTGGTGGGGTGTCTTATACTATCCTATGAGCTATCAAGGAGGCAGGGCAAGGGAAATTGCCATGCGCCACCCATTCGCAAACTGTTGAATCGCATCCGCTGGAATCTTTTCTGGATACCCTACAGGCTCGGCTATTACCACCGGATAGAGCAGACCATTGTGCTGGTTTCGCTGAAACAGCTTCATCTTGAACCAGGTACTCATTTTTCCATGGAAGTGGTTGATTCCACCGGTGCGTTGCACCTGGTACCCTTGCACCGGATCAGACAGCTCTACCGGGATGGTGCGCTCATCTGGGAACAACCCCTTGATTGATCGTTCATCGATCATTCATGCGCCAGCAGATCCAGGACCTCACCATACTGCGGGCAAGAGACCCTGGCCCGGAGCCTCTCCAGTTGCTGCTGCAGCGCCCGTCGCGCCTCCTCTTCACCGTGGATCAACGAGACAGCCGGCCCTGCCGGGAATGTCTGATACCACCGGATCAACTCCTGCTGATCGGCATGGGCCGAGAGACCACCGATGGTATGGACCCTGGCCGCCACCTCGAACTGACGCTCTCCCAGTGAGATCGACCTCACCCCGTCCACCAGGGCGCGCCCCAGGGTTCCCTGGACCTGAAAACCCACCATCGCCAGATGACACTCCCGGCGCCAGACATTGTGGCGCAGGTGATGGCGGATCCGGCCGCCATCACACATGCCGCTGCCGGCGATGATCAGGGCTCTGGAGTGGATCTGGTTGATCTCCATCGACTCTTCTGCCGTACGGGTAACACGCAGATTCGGCAGGATAAAGGGAGAGCGGCTCTGCCGCCAGCATTGCGCTGCCTCCGGATTGTAGAGCTCCAGATGGTGACTGTAGAGCTCGCTCACCTTGGTGGCCAGGGGGCTGTCGAGGAAGATCTTCCAGTGGTCCAGGCCCCAATCCCGGTAATGACGGTTCAGGGTGTAGAGGAGGTCCTGGGTACGGCCAACGGCAAAGGAGGGGATGAGGAGATTGCCCCCATCTTCAGCGGTCTGGTGGAGGATGCTCCCCAATTCATCCCAGCTGCTCTCCCAGGAGGGGTGGTTCCGGTCGCCATAGGTGGACTCCATCACCACCAGATCCGCCTCTGCGAGGCGGGCCGGATTACACATCACCGGGGCCCTGCGGCGGCCCAGGTCACCGCTGAAAACCAGCTTGCGCCGGGTCGTACCGAACTGCAACCACAACTCGATGATGCTGGAGCCGAGGATATGACCGGCATCACGGAGGCAGAGCTCAACGCCAGGCAGAATCTTCCGGCGGTCGTCGTAGCCCAGCGGATGGAAGGCGTGTACGGCCTGGTCAGCATCCTTTACCGTGTAGAGGGGGGTGATGGCGGGCTGCTCCCCCCCCTGGCGACCGGCCCGCTCCGCCTTTTGCTCATTGATGCGGGCAGAGTCGTTGAGCATGATCCGACAGAGATTCCGGCTGGCGTAGTGGGCATAGATGGGGCCTCTGAAACCGGAGCTCACCAGCAGCGGGAGCCTGCCCGAATGATCGATGTGGGCGTGGGTCAGGATTATGGCATCGATCTCCTTTGGCTCAAAAGGAAAGGGAGCGCGGTTTCGTGCCTCCTCCTCGGCAGAGCCCTGAATCAGTCCGCAATCGATGAGGATCTGCAGGTCCCCAACCCTTAAGAGTGAGCAGGAGCCGGTGACCTCGGCGGTTGCCCCAAAAAATTGTATCTCTAACATTCTGGCTCCCTGTGATGAACCCCGGTTGAGCAGCGCAGCGCCAATACACTCTCCCTAAAAACCACGATCATGCTGTCTTCCGATAGATTCGTACTTTTTCAGACCAGACCCTCAAGCCGCTGAGTTCTGCGGGCAGCTGTTCATGAATACCAATCACCAGGGCCCCTCCTGTTCTCACAACCCCTGTTAGTCGGCCAAGCAACTCAGATTGCAGCTCCTCCTGATAATAGGTGAAGACCAGGTTGCGACAGAGTACCAGGTCGAATCGTTCCGAGGGCATGGCCTCGCGTACATCCTGGACCATAAACACGGTATCTGCACGGTACGCTGCCTTAAGACAATAATCATCTCCCTGGCGCGTAAAGGCTCGTTCCCGCCATTTTCGGGGCAGATTTTTTACACTGCCAAGGGGATAACAGCCGCGGCGGGCCCGGCGGACCATATCCGGATTGGCATCAGTGGCAACAATCTGCAGACCCAGTCGGGGAAAGCGTGTCTGCAGGCCCAACTTCCAGATAATAGCCACCGTATAGGGCTCTTCACCGCAACAGCAGCCCACGCTCCAGACCTTCAGGCAGTGATCACCCCGGGACATTGCCTGCTCAGCCAAGCTTGGCAGCACCTCCTGCTCGAGAAAGGTGCACATCATCCGGTCACGATAAAAACGGGAGATCGTTACCCGGCTCATTTCGTCCAGTACCTCCCATTCCTCCGGATGTGCTGTCAGGAAGCCTTGATAGTCGTCCACCGTCTCCAAAGCCAAGGAGCTTAATCGCCGTTGCAGGCGCTTACACACCTGTGCCCGAACCTTACGAAAGCCGGGCCAACGCAGCTCCAGTTGGGGCAAGGCCCACTGGAGAAAGCGGACACACTCTTCATCCCGCATGGTCGTACTCCGCTCCTGGTACTTGTAACAACAGGCAGTGATGCACCAGCCTAAGACAGGCTTTCATTGCACTTCCACCGATATCCGTTCCCTCCCGATGCCTCTCTGAAGGCCTCTCTCCTCGCCGGCAGGGGGCGAAAGACGAAACGAGTCGTCAATCAGACTGAAACGACCTCTTTTTTCTCCTTCGAAAAAAAAACTGTTCCCCGGATTATCCCAAAGTATCAGTTCTTCCCGCTCGCCAGCACTGACCATTTTCCGGGACAAAAGGTGATCTTAATTCCTGATCGTTCCCCTCTCTTTCGCCAGCTTATGGGTACATTGAAGAATTATATAGTTTGATCAAGAATACAGCATGGGGAAGACTTGATCGCAGGCATTCAACTGATATCCCGGACTAAAATAATCGCCACAAGCAAAGTTTGGAAGAATAAGCAATTTTTCAAGGTAGCCTTATGCCGACTGCAGCCGGTCGACGAGCACCCCAAGCCTTTCCATGCCCTTTTCCATTCGCTCACTCCAGGGGGTGCCGCAACTGATCCGGATGCAGTTATTGAACCTGCCGGTGCTGCTGAAGACCACCCCTGGAACGATAAAGATACCTTCTTCTCTAGCCAGATGAAACAATTTCACGCCGTCCACATCTGCCGCCAACTCAAGCCATATCATATAGCCCCCTTCCGGCGCCGTCATCTTGGTGCCTTCAGGAAAATAACGGGCAATGGCATGGCTCGTGCTCCCAAGCTGACCCTTGATAGCGACCCGCAATCTCCTGAGATGGCGTTCATACTGTCTGTTCTCAAAAAAATCGGCGAGAATCAGCTGGGGTAGTTTTGCCTGAGCAATCGACGAGTTGAATTTGAGACGGAGAATTTCTTCCCGAAAACGGCCAGGCACCACCCAGCCCACCCGGAAATCCGGGGCCACTGTCTTGGAAAAAGATGAGCAGTAGAGTACCAAGCCTCGGGTATCGAAGCTCTTAAGCGGGGCCGGACGGGAATCACCGATGGACAACTCACCGCAGCTGTCGTCCTCAATGAGCGGAACTCCGTGGACGGCGAGCATCTCCACCAGTTCCCTCTTGCTCTCGTCAGCCATATGGAATCCGAGGGGATTATGAAAGGAGGGGTTAAGCAGACAGGCTGCCACACGATTGCGCCGCCACACCCCGTTGAACAGCGCCTCTTCGAGCAGGCCCAGATCAATCCCTGTACGCGGACTGGTCGGAATCTCGAGGGCAAGCAGTCCCATTTTTCCGATCAGCTGGAGATAACAGCTAAAAGTCGGTGACTCTATAATGACGATATCACCCGGCTGGGCCACGGCACGAAGACAGAGCCGAATAGCATCCATGCAGCCATTGGTGACGATGATTTCCTCCGCATCGATCCCCCGGCAAAAACCGATGGAGCGAGCGGCTATCTGCCGCTTGAGTGCAGCAACCCCGTTGGCGGGATCGTAATGGAGTCCTCCGCCCTCGAAATACGTAGCCGTAACTGCTCTCGCGGATCGCGCTAACTGCCGCGACGGCAGCAACGTATTTGCCGGCAGGGCCTCACCAAAAGGCAGCACGTCCCGGTCACGAATCGCCGAGAGGATCGACTCGGCCAGCGGATTGATCGGTACCTTACGCGGCCGAGCGACTGGCTGCAGCTCAGTCAGTGGCAGGGGCAATAGATTCCTGATCAGAGGCCGGACATAGTAACCTGACCTTTCCCGGGACTCAACCATGCCGCGTGCCTCCAATTCCATATAGGCATGGGCAATGGTGGTGATGCTGAGTGCGGTACGGTTATGGAGCTCTCGGAGCGAAGGCAACCGTTCCCCCACCCTGTACTGCCCTCCCCTGATCTTCTCCTCCAACTCCAAAGCGAGCTGTTGGTAACGAAAACCTGGTGTCAGTTCTTTCTCCCCTGCAGCCATAACGCCCCTTCTGTTATGGTTTTTTTTCCCAGTTTCTGCTGCTGTTATTTCTTTACCAGAACGGGTAGGCTCCGGTCACCATAAATCGTGGATACAACACTTTAAACAACACTTGTTATCGAGGAACATTATCACCGGGAGAAGCGAAGCAATGACCGAGATGCTCTACACACCCAAGAACGAAATCGATACCCGTATCCAGGCCCTCCAGGCAATCCTGGCACAACAGGAGATGGACGGGGCTCTGATTGTCCATCATACCAACCTCTTCTATCTCAGCGGCACCTCACAAAGTTGCCATCTGTTTATCCCCCGGATCGGCGAACCGCTGCTCATGGCCCGCAAGAGTTATCACCGCGCCCTGATTGAATCACCGATTGAGCAGATCATGGAGTTACAAAGTCTGAAAAAGATCCCCGAGATCCTTCAGCAGAGGGGGTGTCCCCTGGAAAACCTGGGAATGGAGCTGGATGTCATCCCGTACAACAATTGGAAATTCTATAAAAAAATATTCTACGACACCAATCTGACGGACATTTCCGACTCGCTCAAGAGGATTCGGATGATCAAGTCTGACCACGAAATAAACCTACTTCAGGAAGCCTGCACCATCCTCGATCAGGTCTTTAGCGAGGTACCTGCCATGGTCTGCGAGGGAATGACTGAGATCGAGCTGGCCAGCCTCTTTGAGGCAGGGTTGCGACGGCGGGGGTATGCGGGTTGCAGCAAGATGCGGACCTTTAATCAGGACTTTTTCCTCGGCAACATCGTCTCCGGGACAAGCGGAGCGGTTCCCTCCTACTTCGACAGTGCGGTGAACGGCAGCGGTCTGACCCCGGCCAACAACCCGCATGGGGCGGGCTGGAAAACCATCGGCCGCAACGAGATTATCTTCATCGACTACTCCTGCCTGATTAACGGCTATCTTGCCGACGGGGCACGGATGTTTGTCCTCGGCTCGGTCTCCGAACAGTTGCAACAGGCCCACAATGCTGCCTTGAGCATCCAAAACGAACTCATCGAGATGATCAGGCCTGGAACCATCTGCGAAGATATCTATGAACGGGCAGTCTCACTGGCCGAGGAGAGGGGACTGGGAGATCATTTCATGGGGATCGGCAAGGACAGGGCTCGTTTCATCGGCCATGGAATCGGCTTGGAACTGGATGAATACCCGATCTTTGCCAAAGGCGTGAAGACGCCGCTGGTGCCTGGCATGACCTTTGCCCTGGAAGGACCTAAATTCGTCTTCCCGGAAGGAGCCATAGGCATTGAAAACAGCTGTTGCCTCAAACCAGACGGGCTTCAGGTTTTAACCCGTGCCCCGCAGGAGATCATCAGACTCTAACAGTGGTTTACAGATCCCGGCCTGTAATCATATTAATTTCAATGAATCGATAGCTACCCATTTGTACAGTCAAATCGGGGACAGACCCGAATTTATTCCTGATAGTCGTCCCCGGTCTCCAAAGCCAAGCGGCTTAATCGCCGTTGCAGGCGCGTACACACCTGTCATCCATGGACAGGACCAGGTCAAACGATTGGCAAAAGGTGGCACCCTGGCCCAGGGGGCCTGGATTAGAGCGTATCAGCTCAAGCCCTTTTCCGCCTGGGCCTGGATGGCGGTAATGGCCACGGTATTGACGATATCGGGGATCAGGCAACCTCGACTCAGGTCATTCACCGGCCTGTTCAGGCCCTGCATGATCGGACCGATCGCAACTGCTCCGGCGGAACGCTGCACCGCCTTGTAGGTGTTGTTGCCGGTGTTGAGATCCGGAAAGATAAAGACCGTGGCCCTGCCCGCCACCTTGCTCTCCGGCATCTTGGTCCTGGCGACCTCGGCGTCAACCGCCGCATCGTACTGGATGGGACCTTCCAGGAGGAGCTCCGGGGCACGTTCCTGGGCGATCCGGGTGGCCTCCTTTACCTTATCCACCTCCTCCCCTCTGCCTGAGGAGCCCGAAGAGTAGGAGAGCATGGCCACCAGCGGTTTAATGCCAAAGAGGCTGGCGGTCTTCGAAGTTTCGATGGCAATCTCGGCAAGCTGTTCGGCGCTGGGCCTGGGGTTGACGGCGCAGTCGGCATAGGCGAGCACCCGATCTTCCAGGCACATGAAAAACACGCTGGACATGATGGTGCTGCCGGGCTTGGTCTTCACGAATTCCAGGGAGGGCCGCACGGTCTGCAGGGTGGAGTGGACCGCACCGGACACCATGCCGTCTGCATGCCCCTTGTAGACCATCATGGTGCCGAAGTGATTGACCCCGCTCATGACGTCCCGGGCATTATCGGCGGTGATGCCTTTATGACGGCGGAGTTGAAAATAGGTGGCCGCATAGTCGTCAAAATGCGGAGAAGCCGTCGGTTCGATGATCTCGACCCCTTCGAGCGAAAGCCCGAACTCACTTATTTTACTTCGTATTTCTTTCGGCCTCCCCAAGAGGATAATATCAACGGCGTCGCGATGGATGAGAATCTCGGCTGCCTTCAGGATACGCTCCTCCTCGCCTTCAGGGAGAACAATGAGCTGTTTATGGCTTCTGGCGCGTTTTAAGAGGCCGAACTCAAACATCTTGGGTGAGGTATAGAGGCTGGAGTAGCGGATGATTCTTTTCCGCAGGGCCGTGGTATCCACATGGTCTTCAAAGAGGCCCAGGGCGGTGGCTATCTTCCGAGGCGACTGGGGGGTGATGTAGGTACGGATGGCCTTGATCTCCAGGGCCGTATTAAAGGTATCGTCTTCAACCTTGACGATGGGGACCAGACCTTCAGCCCCTTCAAGCAGGTCCCGGAGGGTCTTGTCCGCCTGGAGATAACCTGTCAGCACCATACCGGAAATATTCGGCATACTGGTTGAGCGGTAGGCTGCCAGGGTACCGAGAATGATGTCAAGACGATCCACCGGGGTGATGACCAGGTTGTCATCGGCAAGCCTTGGCAGATAGTTTTGCAGGTTCATCGCTGCCACCACAAAACGGCTCACCAGCCGGTTGAGTTGATCCTTGCCATAGAGAACCTCGCCCTTGAGCGCGCTGACGACCTCGGCCATGGTCAACCTGGTCAGGGATTCATCCATGGGAATGGAATAGATACGATCAAGCTTGGATCCCAGTTTTTCCTCCAAGGTTGCCAGGAGCAGGTCCTGTATGGCAGGAGGGGTGCGGTTAAGGATCATGGCCACCAGACCGGCGCCCCTGTCGCCAAAGGCTTCGATGGCAAATTCACAGGTCTTGAGCATCCCGTCAACCGTGGCCTGGGAGGCATTGGCGATCATCAGCAGCGGACAACTCAGGTTGTTGGCGATATCTACATTCAACTCAAACTCAAAGGCTGCAGAATCGCTCTCAAAGTCGGTGCCCAGACAGAGGACGAAATCATACTCGGCTTCAAGGGCCTTATATTGGCTGAGGATACCCTCCACTAAGCTGTCGCTCTGCTGTGCGGTGATCAGCCTCCGCGCCTCATCAAAGGTAAAGGCGTACATCTGCTCATAGGGGATGTCCAGATTATGGTAGCTGGAGATCAGCTCAATGGTCTTATCGATCCCGTCTTCATAGCGGCTGGTGTTGATGATCGGTCGAAAAAAGGCCACCCGTTCCAGGTTGCGCACCAGGAATTCCATGACCCCCAAACTGATGAGGGACATGCCGCTTTGGGGCTCAAGAGCTGTGATGTACAAATTCTTAGACATATCTCACCTTGCTATATACATGGGGAGGAGGGCGGCCCGGAGCAGGCTGTTGGCACACAGCAATCTACTGTGATTTGGTTGAGCATACCAGGGATAACAATACAATGGGTTGAATATATAGGTGTCCTGAGCCCAATCACCACGAACCCCGGCCCTCTTCCCTTCCGGAGAGGACGATCTCTTCAGCCGCCACTTCACCTGCCATAGAGCTAAAAGGGTATAAAGAGTTGAAAGGATCCAGCCGATCGACTGGCAGCGGAGATCCAGGGTGAGCAACTCGGCCCTGGTCCAACTTTCGGCAACTCCATTCGGGTCTCTCGGGATCTCCCAAGGTATGGCAGGGCGGGCTCTCCCTTCCCAGTCATTTATCTGGCTATATCCGGATCTCCCAAAAGGGTTTAACAGCTAACCCCGCCCTGCTACAGCAGTTTAGTCGAAAATAGGCCTGTCCGGAAATTCAATGCAATGCCCTAATTTTACGTAAAAACTGGCGTGAGGGAAACCCGAAAGAAAGTTTTAACCAAGGACCGCATCCGTGTTATGCACGGTGATGGATGGTGACAGAGAGGAATTGGGCATCTCCTCCCGTTCTGCAACTATGACAAAGAGCAATTTATAACAGAGGATCAGACAATTCAGTTTAATAGTGTTTTATGTTTTAGAATAAGGGAAATGGCATGCCACAAAATGTCCATTTTCAATTTCCGATAACCGTGGAGCTTGTTCGGCGCAAAGCCGTTTCATCAGTGAGCAGCGAGGATGAAAACGACATCCGCAAGGTGAAGCAGTGGAAGATGATAACTCATTGCGATTTGGTACCTTGATGTCTGCCAACCGTCGTTTTCCTGGGAGTGGTTGGAGAACGGCGTTGAGCAGAACGACTGTATAAGGATGGGTTGGGCGGGAGTAGAGTTCTTGGACTGGAGCCAACTCGCAGATGGTTCCCTTATACATGACCGCCACCCGGTCGGATACTCTCTTGACCACGGCAAGGTCATGGGAAATGAACAGCATGGCAAGACCGAAATCTACTTTGATCTGATTAAGCAAATTGAGGATCTGTGCCTGGACGGATACATCCAAGGCTGAAACCGATTCATCACAGATCAGCATATCGGGACGCGTCATAAGGGCCCGCGCAATGCTCACACGCTGGCATTGACCACCGGAAAGTTGACTGGGGAACAGATCCTCATACTGTTCAGGATCTAGTCCGACGGCTGCCATCATGCTCCGAACCCGGGATATTCTCTCTGTTTTGTCCTTAACTCCCTGTATTCGCAGTGGCTCGGCAATGGATCGACCGACCCGGCGACCAGGATTTAGAGAAGAGGCAGGATCCTGAAATACCATCTGAATCCTGGAGCGGAAGCCCCTGAGGGCCATTGCATCCATTGCAGACAAATCGTAACCATCCACAAACACCTGACCTGATATTGGCGGTGGAAGCTGCATAATGGCACGGGCAAGGCTGGATTTACCACACCCCGACTCACCTACCAGTCCGAGAGTTTCCTCCCGATTTATCTTAAAACTGACTTCGGAAACAGCGTGAATGGTCTGTTTGCGACCGATATTAAATGACACCTGAATATCCCTTACTTCAAGAACAGCCCCGGTTTTAGATGACTGGTAAGTTTTCATCGCTATTCTTTCTCTGGGTCAAGTGGGAAAAAACAAGCAAACCTGTGGCCATTGTTATTTTTACAGCCTACCAATGGTGGTGCGGTGCGATGACAAATATCAGAGGCATAGGGACATCGATTCGCAAAACCGCAGCCAAGGGACGGGTTTGCCAAGTCCGGAGGGTTTCCCTCGATAAGCTTAAAGGGTTCATCTACGGCTGTGTCCAGCCGGGGAATGGCGTTCATAAGGGCTCTGGTGTAGGGGTGAAGCATCCGACTGAACAATATGGAGGTAGGAGCATATTCGACAATTTTGCCCCCGTACATCACAGCCACCTCGTCGGTGTGGTTGGCTGCAATGGCCAGATTATGGGTGACCAGGATGATAGCCATGTCGAATTCGATTTGCATAGTGTGAAAACGTTCCAGAATCTCCGCTTGAACGGTCACATCCAAAGCCGTGGTGGGTTCGTCTGCAATGAGCAGCTTGGGGCGAGCACTCAGCGCCATCGCAATTACCACACGCTGGCGCATACCGCCCGAGAGTTGATGTGGGTAGCAGTCTAAATAACATTCAGGATTAGGCATCCCTACCTGCAGGAGACAATTTACAGAAGCTTCACGTACCTCTTTTGATGCTATGGTTGTGTGCAAACGCAAATTCTCACCTATCTGTTTTCCCACACGCATTACAGGGTTCAGGGACGTCATCGGATTCTGGAAAACCATGGATATATCACGGCCCCTGATTCGGTTGAAAAATTTGTCCGGAAGTGTTCCGATATCAACTCCGTTAAAATGCATATCCACGCCTCGTACGACCTGACCCTCAGGTGGCAAGAGACCAATTAGAGCACGACAGAGCATTGATTTACCGCATCCGGACTCACCCACAATACCGAGGGTCCGACCGGAATCAAGGGAAAAAGACACACCATTAACAGGATAGACAGTACCTTTTGGGGTATCAATCCGGACGACTAAGTCGGTTAGCGAAAGAAGAGAGGAGGTCGATTCAGTTTTACTCGCACTGATTATATTCATTATGGCTACGAGGTCTGTCTACGCAAGGTATCGCCTAGTACATTGAGCGATAACACTGTAAGAAAAAGGATTGTTGCCGGAACCAGACATACGTGGGGGGCTTCGCTGAGAACCTCCCGTCCTGCGGCGATCATGCCGCCCCAGCTTGGTGTCGGCGGCGGCACGCTCAAGCCGAGAAAACTCAGCACACCTTCAACTACAATCATCAGGGCCATGATGATGAGCCCATATACGCAGAGGGGAACGGCAACATTGGGAAGTATTTCTCTTGCCAGGATGGCAGTGTTGCTATTCCCAATCATTTTAGCTGCGGTAACGAACTCGCGGTTGCTCAGTTGCAATGTTGCTGCCCGTGAAACACGGCAGAAGGCAGGAACCGTGAGGACCCCTAAGGACGGTATTAATGTCCATAGATTGGTGCCCAGATAAAACCCCACAGCGAGCAGCAAAACCAGGCTCGGAAAGGCCAAGATCACATCCATTAGTCCTGTAATGACAGTTTCAGCAAAACCGCGATAATATCCCGCTATCATGCCCAGTGAACCACCAATGACAAGACCAACGAGAGGAGCAATGACTCCTACCGCAAGAGATACCCTGGAACCGATGATGATCCGGGAAAGCATGTCTCGGCCCATGGGGTCCGTGCCGAGCCAGGAGACCCGGCTTTTGTAGTTGAGCATTGATCCGGTCGCGTTCTGATCTAGAAATGTAATAACGGTGCCCGGTAATGCGTTCTGATGCTCATAATCCATGATATCAGGTGGAGGAATCGGCATCCATCCAGCAGTAATTGCACAGAAGATCACCAACAGAAGCCATATCAATGGGATCCAGAAGGTCAACAAAGGGAATGTTTTTACTTGTTTCATTCTATGGACACTTCAACTCGAATACGAGGGTCTAAAGCCGCATACAGAAGGTCAACGAAAAGGTTGACAACCACATATCCCAGGGTGATCCAGAGCACACACCCTTGGATCATGAAAATATCACGGGTATAGATGGCGGTTAATAACAGCCGGCCAATGCCGGGAAGAGCGAAGATCGTTTCCACAACAAGAGCTCCACCGATGAGATTGCCCATCTGGAGGCCGACAACCGTGAGCAGGTTAAGGGAGGAAGGGCGGAGGGCGTGCCGAAACAGAACCTGGGTGCTGCTCAGCCCTTTCGAGCGTGCCATAAGGATGAAGTCCTCCCCAAGAGTGGTAATAAGATCACTGCGAAGGACTTGGAAAAGGATAACCCACTCCACCAGTGCTATACTCAGGCCGGGTAGAAGCAGACTCCGTATATTCGCTGCCAAGCCATTGGAAAGAGGCTCAAAGCTCGTTGCCGGAAGCCATTGGAGCTGTAGAACGAAAAAGAAAACCAGGAGAATAGCCATCACAAAACTCGGAATGGAAAGGGATGCAAACCCCACTGTGGTCAAAATCCTGTCGATGGTACCACCAGGCCTGCTTGCGCATATCATCGCTGCAGGGATCGCCAGAGTCAGTGCCATCATCTGGGCAAACAGCAGCAATTCAAGAGTTACCGGCAGTCTTTCTACCAATGTATCCCATACTGGTTCCCGTGTGATCAGGGAGAAACCAAAGTCGCCCCTTGCAGCACCCTTGATCCAGCAAAAATAACGTACAATAACAGGGGCGTCCAAACCCATTTCATGCCGGATCGCCACCACGGTCTCTACCGATGCTTCCGGGCCGGCGAACACGATGGCTGCATCTCCTGGCAGCAGATCTACCATGGCAAAAGTTATTGCCGAGACAAATAGAATGGTTAAAAAAAATTGAAGCAGCTTATGCTTGAGAAACTTCATAACATACTATCTCTTCATTCATTCCGGCAGCTTGAAAGAGGGAGCATTTGGCTGGATTGCTATATCCCCAACCGGATTTTTCCAAGCCGTATATCCTGCACATTGTAGTGCATCCACGGCTTCATTCGTTAAGCCTTCTTCCTCGATCTGTCGCCACATATGAGATACTCTTTCTGAAAAATCAGCAGCCAGATGTTCATCTTCAGGGGCATGAAAGAAACCTTCGCCGTCACGCTGAAACAAACCGTAATGTTCCATCAAATGGTCTAAACGTTTTGTAAATCCGGGCCAAAATGATTGATTGGCACGGAGTTGATGGATCATATCTGCAAGCTGCATAGCCTCGGGGTCATTATCATGCAAGGTGTACCAAGGCATGACATTGAAGGGTCCAAGATTATCTACAGTCAAGGCAAACTCTATGGGCACAACAAAAGCCCCCTCCCTTTTATAGACGGTATAACGACAACTTGCACCATTCATCAGATTTGATCCAACAATCAGCATACCACCATCGGCAAGCTGTGATCCAAGCTTTACCAGCATGTGTTGCTGGGTTTCCGGCTTAAAATAAAGAAGTGTGTTCATGCACCGGATGATATGGGCGGGCGGTGTCTGTACGTCTTCCAGCTTTGACTCAACAAAACTGAGGTTAGGTGCTTCATAATTTCGAATGGGATGATGAATGAGTTTGTATCCGTCTTTATCTATGGTCTCATTTGCCTGCCCAGTTTTGCTCGATAGCAGGAGTTGTAACTCATCGAATATCTTTTTAAATCTCGACTGGACCTCCGCTGAATTCTGGTACATCCGGACCCCGACTCGGCTAAATCTGGGTTGAAAATATTCGAACTCCCCCTGCTCGTTAAAGCAGGCATAGTTGCCTTCACGGTCATGGAGCAAATAGTCAGAGAAGGATTGATCGACTCCGAAAACACGCCACTCAGAAAGTGTTGCTGCCGATTCCATGGTAGTTATCGGCGGAAAGCCGCAACCTATGTCGACAAACACAGGGCTGGTCAACCTGTCAGGAAAGATATGTTTGCTGACATAGGCATCTATTTTTGCGTGGCGTTTAGAAAGCGTCAACGGCGGCACCATGCCACGCCACGCGCAGGGCAAAAATCCAGGAATAATGTTGCCGAGCTGCCAGATAAGCGAAGGGGTAAAATCCGTTACAGGAAAATGCGCCTTCTGCATGAGAATAAGCATACGGGTGATGAAGTCTTGCACATCACTGGGCATTGACCTAAAAGATAGAGCAGAAGCCATTGCATTGGGGAGTTGTTTTCCTAGATAATCAGCTACAACTGTATTGAAAGAATGTGCGGAAAGTTGATTCATGGGAACTTTACCTGAGATATGTTTCATGGAAGCTTCATGAGAAGAAAGTTATTTATCTAACCAAACATCCGAAAGTGGAAGAAATCTGTCCCGCCATATGGGTAGGTTTCTAAGGGTCTTGCCGGCAAAAGCGTGGTATACAGGTGCACACAGATAAAGAAACGGAGCATCATGATTTACTTGCCGGCCAATCTTGCAGAACGCTGCCCGTCTCTTTGCCGGGTCCATACTGGTGCGCAAATCGAGCAGGAGTGTATCCACTTCTTTGTTGTTGTACTGGGTTATATTTCTAGGGCTCTGAGAGTTAAACGACGCCATTGTATATGGTTCAGTTTCATACTGAGAATTCCAGATGGCCCAGGTTGCGATGTTATACTCTTTACTGAATACCTGTTTGATGATAGCGGCCCAGTCTGCGGGAACCAATTTCACGCTGACGCCGATGGGCTTGAGCATTTGCTGTAATATCTCGCCGGTTTCCCGTCCACGGATCGTCGGTGTGTGATGATATGTTACCTCTACGGGTTTGCCATATTCGGCTATCAAGGCCTTTGCTTTTTCAAGATCAGGATGTAGGTAGCCGGTTTCATTGCAACCGAACCTGTTTCCATACCAGTTTTCAGCAAATTTCATTGTATTCTTATAGGAGGCTTTCAGGTATTTTTTCTGATCCCAGGCATATGCAACAGCACGACGCACTCTCACGTCGTCAAGTGGAGGCTTTGAGGTGTTAAAAGCCAGTATATAGGCACCTGTCGGCTCACGAAAAATAGAGGTAAATTCAGAATGTTCAGTCAGGTTCTTGATATGATTGGGTCGGTCGGTAATCATCAAGTCCACTTGGCCCGAGACGGTTGCGGCATAGCGGGCCTCATGGTCCAGGATAGTTCGCAGGACAATCTTATCCAGGTAGGGTTTTCCTGCCTGCCAATACCGGGGATTTCGAACTAGAATAATGCGATCACCGCGTTTCCATTGCTTTAAAAAAAAAGGGCCTGTGCCGACAGGAGCCTTGTTTTGGGTATCGTTTGTTACTGCCGTAGGGGAGGGAATCAAGGCAGCAAGCCCGTACGGTGAAGCCAGGACAGCTGTAAACGAATACCAGGGATGTTCAAGATTGAAGCGCACTTCATAGTTGCCAGTTTTCTCTACTGATTTGATGGGTTGAAGGAGCAGCAGATTGCTATAGCGGTTTTTCGGATTCAAAATGCGCTGCCAGTGTTGAACCACGGCATCGGCATTGAACGGTGTGCCATCGTGAAAGAATACGCCTTCGCGTAGTCGAATAGTCCAGGTTTTGCCGTCCGATGAAGGTGAGGCAGATAATCCCAAGACCGGGATCAACCGCTTGTCCTTGTCCATCTTGAACAATCTTTCCATTACCAGGTTTGCAGCCGTTCCGCCGTTGCCCACTAAGGCCCTTGTCTGAATAGCATCGAATCCCCTGGCATCCATTTCGTCAGCTACTTGCAGACTGCCTCCATATTTAGGCCCCGCATATGTTATTTCTAAACTGCCGATAATGGTGAGGGGCAGAATCAGACAAATTACAATACATTCCCTGAAGAACGGCTGTGAGTAAACCCGTTGGATAAAGCTTGATTTCATTGTTTCCCCCTTTTCGATTGTTCAGTTAGTCTCTCGGGTCAGTCAGCACCTTCCTTGATCCCTTTCAAAAACATCCGTTTATTATTCAATATGAGTGTACTGATATCCTCATCTGTAAACTCGTCGTAAAATGAAATATTGATCAAAATTGCAAGCCCATAACAGAAAATAATACTATTCAAATTGAGTTCATCTTTCTGATGTTCAGACAATTTTGAATAAACGGGATCATTTTTCTTTTCCTCGCGAAGAGTTTGCCATAGATGCTGGGCGTACTCCTTATGGATTTCAGTATGTTTTTCATAAAAAAAACACTTGAACAATTTTTTTTCATTTTTGGCGAATTGAACGTACCCAATGCCGGGAATCTCCTCTCCTTCCTTTGTACGAGCGTTCATCATGTAGTGAAGCAGCAGCTCATATGCTTTTTTGATAACCGCCCTCTCAAGGCTACTCATGGATTTAAAATAAGAATAAATAGGCCCGATGGAGGCATTCATCTTTTTGGCAACAGATCGTTGAGTTAACTTTTCCCACCCCTGATCACGAACAATGCTTAAGGCGGCCTCTACGATCTCATCTCTGGTAAACTTCTGATTTGGCGGCATATTTTAATACAATTCTGTTGTTGATGATTTACTAAGCTAATTAAAAACAATCACAATTTTTCGCATTCTAGACATTCTAGATTAAGGCACGATTCCAATAATAACGATTCAGAATACCGCATTAAACAGATGCTGTTTCGCTGGGCTAAGGGACTGAGGCTTGTGCTTTGAGAAAATCTCACTAAAACAATCATATCAGATGATATATATCGCTTGATACTTTACTGTCAAGCTATTTCGAAATATAAGCACCAGCCCGATCGATCCCCACGGCCTTGATCTTCCTGATTTGTTGAGGGGAAAGCTTCTGGAAGAATGACTCCAGAGATTTTTTTCTGGCTCGTTGTCATAGGTGCAGAACAGGCGGTCACCATCACCGCCCTGACTGAGAATATGGGGGAACGGCCAGGTGGTCTTCAACCTGCCGCCCCCAGCCCTATTCCGCCAGACTCGATTACCTGGGGCAGCAGTTCTGGAGCCAGGAATTCAATCAAACTATTCCCTCTGGATGGCGAACGATATCACCCATAAGGCGCGTCAGGGGGTTGATACCACCAGATATCCAAGATCAACCAGCACAACGGACATGCAACTTATGTCGCGAAAGTTCTGATCTAACAAGAAGTTGCCCACCAACATCTAGGACAGGAACAGATTAATGACAGCCGCTCATTACCACTCCATTCTGCTGCCCGACACTGAGGCCCCAACTAAGGGCAGGCTCTACGAATACCAGACATTGAGCGGATAGCCTGGCCTGCCCCACGGTGCCCCAGGCACCAGGGTATGGGCCTGCCTGCCGTCCATCGACGCTCTGGATGTTGGCTCCGACTCATGATCCTCCCTGCCCTGCCCGCCCTTTTCCGGAGAAGCACCCTGCTGAGCAGGCTCTACCCAGGTGCTCTCCAAGGGGTTGCCCTGGCTGGCACACCGAGTTATTGTCAAATGTGGTGTACGAGGGTCAGGCAGCTTTCCTGTCAGGCTGATCTGTAACTCGTACTCCATCTCTGAACTCCACCCCGGTTATGACCTCTGCTAACCTGCGGAATCCCTTTATCCGTTTCCAGCGCTTCTGAGCGTTTTCCAGTAGCTTATAGCCAAGTTCCAGGGACACCAGTTCCGGGAACAGGATACCTAACTCAACCGAGTTGCGTATCCTGTCCCCGGAATTTTTCACGGAATTTTTCACGATACCCAAATCACCATCCTCTACGGTGAGCTGGCACTCCGGATCACTGACCGGTATAGTGAGCTTGAAGGTGCCCGGGTCTACCTCTTCACCGCCGGGGGCAGTTATCTTGGCCGGAGCGAACGCACCGATGCCCTGGGCCAGGCCGCCTTTATCCTCCCGGAAGGAGCCTATAAGGTCCGGGTGGATGCCAAGGGGAGTCAGCACTGGTCAGCCACCATCAACATCATCGGCTACCAGCCAACCAGACCGAGCTTGAGCTCGGCGACCTGGATCCGCTCTTTGTCTGGAGGGTGGTTGATGAGCCCCGCGTCTACTACTTCATCAGCGACCACCTGGGGACCGGCCAGCTGCTGGTGGATGCCAATCAGCAGCTAGCCTGGCAAGGCGAGGCGGAACCCTTTGGCGCGACCAGGGTGGTTATTGATCAGTTGGGGAACAATCTGCGGTTTCCGGGACAAAATTACGATTTTAAAACTGGGCTTCATTATAACTGGCACAGATATTATGATCCGAGTACTGGAAGGTATATTAGTGCTGATCCGATTGGGCTTGCTGGGGGGATAAATCTTGGCTCATGTTGTGTTTCAGGGTCTTACTTGACCAGCACGTCAATCAGTGAATGAAGCAAGGTTTTCCCGCGCTTGCCAACATTATGAACAAACTCGAAGAAACCAAGGTAAAAAGGGAGCTTCTCTTGTGAGATGCCGCGGTGTGGGCGCAACCAGCTCCGCAACAGGGACCAGAAACCTTCCATCGTATTTACATGGACTTCATGGAAACCATCTCCATCCTCGTCCCTTGCATATTCACCAGCTCCGTGATTCACGCTTTTATGCCCGTAACCTCATTTTTTCAGCCGAGCATAAATACCGTATTCGTCGGTATAAACCAAAGTCCCGGGCAACATAGTGGATTTTATCAATGGCTCGATGGTTACTTGGCGGACACCGGCAAGCATATGAATCACGACCTCCCCACAACGCTGTATCATACCAAAGACAGGAGGTTTCTCTTTCGCAAGCGTCCCTCGACCACGTGCACCCTTGAGACGATTTCGACGGCCTTTTCGTCCTTTTTTGATTACGGCTTTTGGGTTTCCTTTGTGCCCTGCCACGATATAAACCTCATCAAACTCGACCTCACCATGAAGGGTCACTTGAGGCTTTTTTTAATCACGCCTTCACGGAGCTGAGTGGTCATTTTTTGAACATCGGTACGATCCAGTTCCAGTTCGGTGGCGATCTGTTTGTTGGAAAGATTTAACCCCATAAAATAAAGACACAATACCCAGACCTTAAGAGACTGATGATGCCCAGAGAAAATAGTTCCAGTCAAATCGTCAAATCGTTTACCGCAGCCTTTACATTCATAGCGTTGTCTTGCAGGTTCCTTGTCGTCATAACCTCTCTTGATAACTTTCTTAGAATTGCAAAACGGACACTCTCTGCCTTCGGGCCAGCGTAGCTCACGCACGGTATCGTAACACTGTGCATCATCTATCATGGTTTTTATGTTTACTTCCATATGGTTGTGCTATTTTTTAGTAGTTAATAGAAATGGAAGTTTCTTTTACCAAATTACGACCCCGAAACGCAACATGAGCCAAATCGAAAAGCTGCATGAGGATATCTGGTGTCCGCTATTGAGGACCGATCTCAGATCTGCAAGGACTGTAGCGATCAAAGACTATTCCACGGAACCGACCATTCATTAAGAACATAGTATCTTCTATTATCTCTATAGATTGTGCCGTTCGCAGATGTTGCAGGATTTTCTCGGATTGTTCTGCTAGGGCGTCAGAACAATTAACCGCATCTGTCAACTCCACCTCCTCAACCACCAGGTCTGCACCATCCTGACCGTATTTTGCCGCAAAATCATTACAGCCCGTCTGGCCACGCACCGTTTCTTCCGAAAAAGTGATAGTAACCGGATGGCCGAGATCTGCGGCAATCCAAAGTGTTGATGGCTTTATCCATGTATCCTTTTCAATAAAATTGCTCAATATCCATGTTGTGCCAGCTAGTGAGGGTGCTACCCTCGGCTGTTGATCTTCAAAAATGTGAGTGGCGCAAGCGAACAGAGGCAATGTAATTAGCAAAGCCTTCTGTAAAGAGGGAGCCTGGCCAGCATTGGGCCAAAGCAGGTTTACCAGTTTGATGCCAACGAAACACCCCAGAGCCAAAATAGCCAGGAATACGGTTGTTCCAATCGCGATACTCAACCATTCGGGAAGCCCTGCCCCGAAAGCCAAGCCAAACCCAATGCCCATAATAAAATCGTAGGAACTGTTTGTGCCATTTTCTTCAGCGATAAGTGTATGGATCAGAAGATATGCTGCACATGTGCCAAGAAGGCCACAGCCAAGACGATATAGATACTTTTTCATGTCGATAATAAAACCAGAGTGCAGAGTTTTTTAGTGCTACTGTTATTAAAAACATCAGCTGGGAAAGCACCAGCTTTGACTGTCTGTCTACCAGCCAAAGTGAGACGGCTTGTACTATCCGAGGTTTTGCTCTTCAGGCTCTGTATATTGAAAGCCGAGAAGCAACTTGCTTAAGTATTGGCGTTATGGCCACTCAACCTTTTGGTAAATATATTTCGACAGAGAACCTGCCTAAAACGAATAAACCACTCCGACTGTAAAACGGTTATCATATAGATCGTAATCTGTTTTTTCCCCATCATTTTTATCATTGTCATATTTGGGACCAATGAAATAGGTTGTAAAATTATACTCTGCCCTAAGTGCCAAATTACCCCAAAAGTTATAAGCTATTCCTACACCAGCCGTTCCTCCAATCCAATCATGAACCGAACCAACTGAATAATAATTACCTAAATCAGAAAGAGCTGTCACTTCAATATCTGTGTAAGCTACACCGATCTTACCATAAACAAGTGCATCTTCAGAGACGCTTCTTCCAACGATTCCCGACAAGTTGACTTTATATTTATTATTTATGCCAAAAGTCGTGACCGTTCCTTTTTCTCCGGTTCGAGTTTTTACAGCATTAATTTCATTCCCATAGAATGAACATCCCCCTTCAATACCTAAATAATAGTCATTTTCAAGATAATGACCCCAACCGGCAAAAATCCCTAAGGCAAATTCACTAGAGTCCCTATCCAGTGGAGTCTTGTCGCGCACAGACGTTGGCGGGACTAGCTCGTAGGTCCCACTCAGATCGAGTAACGCATATTCACCTTGTCCCCCCAAATAGAATCCATCCATAGGGCGACCGGCAAACACACTCTTTGGAACAGCAAGAGTGGAAAGACTGATCGCCAAAAGGCATATCAAAGATACCACCTGTTTTCTTTTTGATTGCATGTTTTTGTCCTTTATCAGTTAGGGTTGAACAACAAGTTAGCTGATTGCCTTAATTGCAGCTAAACTATGGAATTATTAGAGCCAGAAAGAAACTAAACTTTGTTCGGGCACCTCGACAACCTTATACTCCCGCATCCGCATGCATTGGAGCACTATATTTTTGCGATCTGTGCGTGTCTTCCAAGAGCCAGCACCTCCACCAATCAAAGACCCCCCAATCACTCCAGCAAGAGCACCTCCGGCGCCGTCATCAATTACACCTACCACCGCCCCCAAACCAGCTCCTAAAAGTGCTCTCGTTTTCACCTCGTCGTTCATGTAAGATCGCTCTTCAGCAATCTGTTGACAGGAACTCAGGTCGGTAAAGTATTTGCTATCTTTGGGGCCATCCACAATAGGTTGATAACGAGCGGCAGTATGACCACACCCCATCAGCATTAAAACAGCCCCAAACATCACCAAGAACGATACTATTTTTTTCATTTCCAATTGCCTTTAAACTTAGGGTTATTGCTTGTCATCGATAGTTCGCACTCTTCACTTTCCAAGACAAGGTAATTATCCTGATGCGATGATAACAATCGCTCTGGACTTTATTCTGCTCAAAAAATGCTACAAATGGCAATACTTGTCTGTTGTGTTTTTGTTATGATATGTAAGTATTTGTAACGATCTTATTTTACCGTTGAATCTCCATCTTTCAAATTATAGACGGACACAAAGAGGTGACCCCGGGAAGCTGGACTCTGGAAATTGAGAACAAGGGGGCGGGATGAGAGGAGGAGCCAAAAGTTTCCTGCTTCAGGGCTTTAAAGCAGGGACAGGGCAAGAAAGTGACTTATAGTACAATCGTTGAGAGGTCCATTCCCAGGCCCATCGAGAACAGCAGACTTTGCAAGGAGAAGATGATGAGCAGCAGACTGTTTGAGCAACTGACCCTAGGAGACCTCAGCCTGAACAACAGGATCGCCATGGCGCCCATGACCAGGGGACGGGCAGGAGAGAGCCGGGTGGCCAATGAACTGATGGCCGAATACTATTATCAGCGGCGTTCCGCCGGGATGATCATCACCGAGGCCACCGTGGTTTCTGCCCAGGGCAACGGCTGGGTAGGATCGCCGGGGATCTATACCCCGGAAATGGTGGAGGGTTGGCGCAGGGTGACTCACAGACTTGAACCAAGCGGCACCCCGATTTTTCTGCAACTCTGGCACTGCGGCCGGGTCTCCCACAGTGATTTTCACGCAGGTGCGCTGCCGGTCTCGGCCTCGGCGGTGAAACTGCAGGGTGATCATATCCACACTCCCCTGGGAACCAAGGAGTATGAAACGCCCAGGCCGCTTGGGACAGACGAGATCCTGGCCACGGTTGCCGATTATCGCCTGGCTGCACTCCATGCCATGGAGGCCGGTTTCTCCGGGATTGAAGTGCACAGCGCCAACGGCTATCTCCTCAACCAGTTCCTCGATGCCAAGACCAACCTCCGGCAGGACCGCTATGGCGGCAGCCTGAAAAATCGCTACCGTTTGCTGGGAGAGGTGCTTGCCGCGGTGATGGAGGTATGGCCTGCCAACCGGGTCGGGGTGCGGCTCTCTCCCAACGGCGTGTTCAATGACATGGGCAGCAGGGATTACCGCGAGCTCTTTCTCTATGTGCTGGAGCAACTCAGGCCGCTTGGCCTGGGCTATCTCCATATCATGGATGGTCTGGCCTTTGGCTTTCATGGCCTGGGAGAGCCCGTGACTCTGGCAGAATGCAGGGCAGGCTACGATGGACTGATCATGGGAAACTGCGGCTACAGCAGGGGAGATGCCGAAGAGCGCATCGGCGCAGGCGTTGCCGAGATGGTCTCCATTGGCCGGCCCTATATCACCAATCCCGACCTGGTGGAGCGTTGGCAACATGGCTGGCCCCTGGCCCCGTACGAGGACATGTCCCTCTGGTACACCCCCGGACCGGCTGGCTACACCGATTCCCCCCCCTACCCCGGCTAAAGGGTAAAGGGGATGGCAAAGGAGTCATGGAGCCTGCAGCGGTCCTTGAAGAGCGCTACTTCTTCTTTCGCTTGGCGATCTTCTTGGCGTACTTCTCCTTCTTGAAGCGACGCTTGGCCTCGGCCAGACGCACGGCACTGCGCTCCATGCAGATCTCCTGGGAGCAGCGTCTCTCGCCCCGCCCCCTGGGGTGTCGCTGGATATAGCTGCCGTCAGGCTGCATGTCCCAGGCGCCGCGCTGATCATCGAGCTGAAGATCGATGATCTCCCGGAGCTGACTGCGCAGTTCGGCTGTCTCGATGGGGGTGATCACCTCCACCCGCCGTTCCAGGTTACGCTTCATCAGATCTGCTGAACCGATGAAGTATTTTTCATTGTTCTTATGTTGAAAGTAGTAGATCCTGGCATGTTCGAGAAAGCGCCCCACGATGGAGACCACCCGGATGTTATGGGAGAGATCAGGGAGGCCCGGTCTGAGCAGACAGCTGTCCCGGACCAGCAGGTCCACCTGGACCCCGGCCCGGGAGGCCTGATAGAGGGCGGTGATGATGTCCGAGTCGGTGAGGGCGTTGGTCTTGAACTGGATCAGGCCAGGGCATTTTTCCGAGTGGAGCTGAATCTCCTGCTGGATGTACTCCAGCAGGGTGGCCTTCAAGACCTTGGGTGAAGGCAGCAGCTTGGTGTAGTTACGCAGGGGGGCGTAGCCCATGGTGAGGTAGTTGAACAGTTCGGTGAGGTCGGTACCGATATCATGGTCACAGGTGAGAATGCCCAGATCCGAGTAGAGCCGGGCCGTGCCTGAATGATAGTTACCGGTGCCGATATGGGCGTAACGTTTGAGACCGCCATAATCCTGGCGGACCACAAAGATCACCTTGGAGTGGGTCTTGAGGCCGACGACCCCGTAGGTGACATGGACCCCGGCCTCTTCCAGGGCGCTTGCCCAGTGGATATTGGCTGACTCGTCAAATCTGGCCATCAACTCCACCACCACGGCCACCTGCTTGCCGTTATGGGCGGCATCCAGGAGATACTGGATGATGCGGGAATCCGAGGAGGTGCGGTAAAGGGTCATCTTGATGGCCAACACCTTGGGGTCGCAGCTCGCCTCCATCAGAAACCGCTCCACCGAAGAGCTGAACGACTCGTAGGGATGCTGAAGGAGGATGGTGCCCTCTTCCCGAATCTGGTGGAAGATATTGGGGAAATCACCGGCCAGCCGGAAGTGGTCCAGGGGCTGGTGGATGGGAAAATGGAGCTCCGGCAGATCCAGGCCTACGATCTGAAACAGATCACGCTTATCCATGATCCCCTTGACCGTGAAGACATCCTTGCGGGAGTCGATGCCCAGCTCTGCTGCCAGCATCCCCCGATGCTGGCGGCTCATGTTGTCGCTCACCTCCAGACGGACGATCTCGGCAAATTTACGGTCCCTGAGGGCGGATTCGATCATGGAGAGCAGGTCGATGGCCTGATCCAGGGTGTTTTCGGTGACCGCATTGCGGGTGACCCGAAAGAGCTCACTGCTGGCAATCACCATCCCGGGAAAGACGGTCTCCAAATTGTTGGCGATCACATCCTCAAAACGCACATAGAGGTGTTGTTTTGGGGCAATCCGGATGAAGCGGGGGATTCCCACGCCGGTGGGCACCTTGATCCGGTTGAGATAGATATGATCGTTGCCCCGGTGATGGGTGGAGACCAGCAGGTTGAGCGAGAGGTTGGAGATAAAGGGAAAGGGATGGGCCGGATCCATGCCCTGGGGGGTAAGCAGGGGATAGATATTTTCCAGGAAGTAGGCATCAATGCCCTTACGCTGGGTATCGTTGAGCTGGCCATACTCCAGCAACTGGATGCCCTTCTTCCTGAGCTGCTGGAGCAGCTGGTCTTCCAGGAGTTGTTGCTGGCCCAGGATGTCACGGACAACCTGGTAGGATTCATCGATCTGCTGCTGGGGGGTACGGCCGTCATCGGAGAGCTTCTTCAACTCTGCCCCGACCTGCTGCTTCAGGCCGCCGATGCGTTTCATGAAGAACTCGTCAAAGTTGGAGCTGATGATGGCCAGAAAGTTGACCCGCTCCAGCAGGGGGTTACGCTTATCCTGGCCCTCGGCCAACACCCTGCGATTAAATTCAAGCCAGGTCAGCTCACGGTTGAGGAACCACTGATGACTGCTAAGGTCAATTTCAGGGGCCTCGATCTCCAAGGTCTTTACATTCTTTGCCATATCCTGCCTGCTGCTGTTCACGCCTTCCTGTTCACTGAAAACCATACCTCTTCTCCTCTAGTCCGCCATGGGACCGGTGGACGTTCTTCCCGCCTGAGACCGTGCGCCACCTCCACAACGGGTACCAGCAAGCCGGAACGATTGCAAGCTGAAAGGCGCGGGCTGCGATCATGCCTACTCTGTTCCACCTCCCGGCGGGAAACGGCTGAGGATCTCCGCCACATAGATGTCAACCTCCCGCTGCATGGTTTTGGGATCTGGATACTCCCGGACCAGCCCCTTGCCGACACCCCGCCAGATGAGTTCTCTCCTCTCCGGGCTCAGCATATCGATGATCAGGGTAGCCTGGGTGTACGTACGCACCTCAACCCGATCAGGGTAGTAATAGCTCCCTCCTCTCCCCCTCCAGGGAGAGTACCAGGGATCCATCGGCGGCCCCCCCCCCCAGTTGGTTACCCGGGTCTTCTCCTCTACTCCGGCGTGGAGAACCAGATAGATGTCCGCCGTGCCCGGGGCGGCCCTGGTATAGCCCCTGGTCCCCAGGTAGGCTTCCACCGAGGCGATGATCCGTTTTTTAAGCAGGGGATTATCCTCCAGACCGTTATCGCTGCTCCTGGCCTCTTGCCAGGCATAGCTACGGATAGTGCTGAAGTCGACGTCCTGGTCATAATCATAACTGACCTGAACCGGGCTGCAGCCGCTGATCAGGAACAGGCTGAAGGACAGGAGCAGAAGCAGGAGATGGTTCTTCGGCATGGCAAACCTCTTTAGGCTACCTTGAATAATGGCTTTTTCTTCCAACCTCGGCGTTGCGCTCAAAATTTTAGTCTCGGAATATCGACTATATGCCTCCACTAAAATTTGATCTCGCGCCTTGACCTTGATCGAAAAATCTCATTATTCAAGATACCCTTTAAAAAAGAGAGGAACGAATCCCCCTCCATGGTCAGGGGCGGGGGCAGAGACATCACTCCCCTGGGCAGCGGCCTGCAGAGACAGCGACATGCCCGGGGAGTTTACCGATGGGGATTAGCTTTTATTATATGCCCTTAGCAGGGAAAATCAAAGGCTAGGATTTCAGGAAAGGATTTAGAGCCAATCGGTCAGGGAAAAGCCGATACCGATCCGGTTGGCATGCTGGTTGTAGTCGATCAGGCTCTCACCGTACCCGTTGAAGTACTGGAGATAGCCGCGAAGGTAGGGCCAGCCCCAGAGGGGAAAGCTCCAGCTGAGCTCAACCGCCCCGCGACGGAAACCGGACTCCAGATTGTTGCGACTCATGATGGTAAAGACATGCTCATCCCAGCGGTAGGCGGCAGCGAGCTCGTAGTGACCTAAAAAATCCGTCATATCAGGGTTGTCATCACTCTCCTGACTCTCCTGAATCCGGATCCAGGGCCTGAAACTCAGGACCATGTCGCCCCGCTCCAGGGTAAACCAGGCAAAGATCCGGTTCCAGCTCCTTGACAGGGATCCTCCCTGGCCATTGGACTGATGGTTGATCCCGATGGCATTGATCCGGTTATGGAAACCGAGAAGATTCCGGCTCCCGGGAAACTGGAGCCACACTTCAGGCTCGTGGTTGGTCTCGCGAAAGGGCGAGGAGAGGTCATCGTTAAAGACCTGCCAAAAGGAACGGTTGGTATAGGCGGCATAGAGATCCAGGGGAGAACCCAGGATATCCAGCAGCAGGGGAAACTTGATGGAGAGCTGAAACTGGGATTCCACCCGGTCCAGCTTGATGGATTTCTGGCCCAGGGCCTCTTCAAAGTGGCTGGGACTGTAGCCGGAATCGTTATAGGCCCCAACCAGGAGATAGTTGGGCCGGTGGGCCATCAGGGTAAAGGGCTTGAGCACCTGCCAGCCCTCCTCCTGCAGTCGCTGGCCCAGGACACCGGGAGGTGCACCTTTTGGGGACGCCGCCGGTTCGGCCAGGGCCAGCGGATTCAGGTCCGGTGACAGATCCTCCTGCTGCGCACGGCAGCGTGCCCGCAACTCTCCTACGGTGACGCTGTCTGCGGCACTGGCCAGTAACTGCCTAAGACACCGCTCCCGGGGGCTCGCCGAAGAGCTGAGGGGCAGGAGCAGAAGGAGCAGGAAAAGGAAAAGAGGGAAGGAACTGGCCATGGGCAAAATCTTTACTGGGGTATCCTCCAGGGGGGGCGTGAAGGGGGAAGCGCTGTTAGACGCGCGGCTCAGGTGTGAGCTCTGCCTGGAAGCAGAAAGTTCATAATCAGGCTGGAGACGCTGGGGGATAGTGGATAACGGATAGCGGGGAAAGCTCGCCATGCTCAGCCTTGGGAAAGGGCTGGAACATGGCGAAGGGCCTGGGAATTTAGGCTTGATCTTCCTCTTTGCCCTGTTCCCCGTCCGAAGCTGACTCCTCGTCAAGGAGGTAGCCGAGGCCGCAGCAGGCCGGGCACTCTTCCCGGGTAAGCAGAAATCGACTCTCCCCCTGGAAGAAGCCGATCTCACCGGAACCGCCACAGGTATCACAGATCGTTCTCTTGCTCGTCTCCATGCTTCACCTCGATCCTGGTTCTATGAGGTCTGCAGTTCTCCTGCCTGCCGGGCGGCCTGCAGGGTGTTCTTCATCAACATGGTAATGGTCATCGGACCAACCCCACCGGGTACCGGGGTGATGGCGGCAGCCTTGGCGGCCACAGCCTCAAAGTCCACATCACCCACCAGCTTGGCCTTACCCGAGGCGGTCTCGCCCACCCGGTTGACGCCCACATCGATGACCACCACCCCCTCCTTGACATCCTCTGCTCCGATCATCTGGGCCACCCCTGCGGCCACAATCAGGATATCGGCACGCCGGGTATGAAACTGGAGGTCCCTGGTCCGGGTGTGACAGAGCGTCACCGTGGCATTGCCGCTATCTCGCTTCTGGAGCATCAGGTTGGCCACGGGCTTGCCCACGATGTTGGAGCGGCCGATGATCACCACCTCGGCTCCGGAGGTCTCCACCCCGGAACGGCTGAGCAGTTCCAGGATACCGTGGGGGGTGCAGGGCAGGAAGCACTGCTCGCCCAGGACCATCTTGCCCACATTGACCGGATGAAAGCCATCCACATCCTTGGCAGGATCGATGGCAAAGAGGACCTTGCCCTCATCAATATGCCTGGGCAGGGGCAGCTGCACCAGGATACCGTGGATGGTTTCATCCTGGTTATAGCGGGCCACGATCTCCAGGAGATCGGCCTCGCTGGTCTCTGCCGGCAGGGTTAGCTGCTTGGAATGGATGCCCAGCTGGCCGGCGGTCTTGTTCTTGGCCGCCACATAGGACTGGGAGGCAGGATCCTCGCCCACCAGGATGGTAACCAGGCCGGGGGTGATCTGCTGCTCCTGCTGGAGTTTTTTTACCTCTTCGGCGATCTCTGCCCGGATGGTCTGGGCAATCTCTGATCCTCGGATAACTGTTGCGCTCATTGTCTTCTGTCTGCTCTTGGTACGGGATTGGCTGAAAGGATAGTGCGTAGCTCGGAAAAAAAAGGCGCAAACTATCACAGCTGCACAATATTTCAAGTGATCATAGCATAATTTTCTCTTTTCAACAGCTCTTCTCTGCCCCTGTTGCCAGGAGAAGTGAAGAGAGGGCTGGCTGTGACTGTCACCCCTTCCCGTACACGCCTGAACCGCCAAAGGGAGACCATTTGAGCACCGCCCAAGCGCTGCCGCTGTTGTGGGAGGTGACCTGCTCAACAGTAACCCTGGATTTTTCCCGGATAGTGGAAAGGTGCAAAACTGTCTCCATTCAGAGTCTTTGTTGCCGCTTTTGCCAGCTCATGGTATGTTGATGCCTCTTCACCAGGGAGAGCAGCAGAATCCCGGGTTCCGGCCGGACCTCCCTCAGATCTCCTCAAAACACTGGAGAAGTCGGAGCTGGGCCAGCACAGCATGGTCCCGCCGGTGGAGGAGCTTGCCTCCCCCGGAAGTGTCGCTTGACTGCGACTTACTCCCTGCGCGATCTGGAGAGCAGGCTCCTCTAAAACTGTCTAAAGGGAACTTCCCTGGCCAACCGGCCTGGAAATATCCCCGCTGGAAACGGTGTCGTATGAGTTTTTTGGAAGGATTACTGTGGCTGACCCTCAACATCTATCATGAGGCCCGGGGGGAACCTGAGATCGGCCAACTGGCCGTGGCCCATGTCACCTTGAACCGGGCCATCATCCGCCAGAAGAGCGTTGCCGAGATCGTCAGGGCCCCTTACCAGTTCAGCTGGACCCAACAGAAGCGATCCTACCTGCCCACCGAGATCAATGCCTTTCAGCAGAGCCTGAGCATGGCCCTCAAGGCCCTGACCACCCCTGACTTTACCCAGGGGTCCACCTACTACCACCACCTGCGGGTCAATCCCCACTGGGCAGCAGATATGACCTTTGTCGCCCGCTACGGTTCCCATAAGTTCTATCGCCGCGACTCCAACGCCTTTCCTGACAATTTCTAGTCAAGCCAGTCTCCTGGAGCCCATCTCCCTCTGCCTCCCCCTTGAGCACGTCCCTGCAGCGCCCCTCTTTCCTCCATCTTTTTTTCCATAAGCAGTTGACAAAGGCCACGAACCCGGATATTAAGACGCCAATCGCTAGGGGTGCATTCTTTGCTGAGAGGAACACGATCCAACCCTTAGAACCTGATCCGGGTAATACCGGCGAAGGAAAGCGGCTCACATTGAATCACCTGTGATTACACTGTTGATATTTAAGCCGCTTGCCCGTGCCGGGTAGGCGGCTTTTTTTTTGCGCAGAGGAAATAGGTATGCAGCTACAGATCAATGGACAAGCCACCCAAATCAACGCCACCACCCTGGACGAACTCATCAGCGAGCTTGAACTGCCCAGGGAATCACTGGTGGTAGAGCATAACAGTCAAATTGTCCGACAGCAGCAGTGGGCACAGACCCGTCTCAGCCAAGATGATGTTCTTGAACTGCTCAGCTTTGTCGGAGGAGGATGAACCATGTCAGACACAGCCCTCACCCTGGGTGAGAAGACCTTTACCAACCGCCTCTTCACCGGTACCGGTAAGTTTGCCGCCAACAGCCAGATCCCCCAGATGCTCGCTGCCAGCGGCTCGGAGATGATCACCGTAGCCCTCAGGCGGATCGACCTCACTTCTGAGACCGAGAATATCCTTAACTTCATCCCAAATACGGTCACCCTGTTGCCCAACACCTCTGGTGCACGTACCGCCGAACAGGCCGTCCGGGTCGCCAGGATCGCCAGGGAAGCCGGTTGCGGCAACTTTATCAAGATCGAGGTGATCACCGATTCCAAGTACCTGATGCCGGACAACTACGAGACCCTCAAGGCCACCGAGATTCTGGCCGAGGAGGGCTTTGTGGTCCTTCCCTATGTGCTGCCTGACCTGCCCCTGGCCAAACGGCTGGAATCGGCAGGAGCTGCTGCGATCATGCCCCTGGGTGCGCCCATCGGTACCAATCGGGGCCTGGAGACCAAACCGCTTTTGGCCATGCTCATCGAAAACTGCAGCGTACCGGTGATCGTTGATGCCGGTATCGGCCTGCCTTCCCAGGCAGCTGCAGCCATGGAGATGGGCGCCGATGCCGTCCTGGTCAACACCGCCATTGCCACGGCCCGCGATCCGGAGGTCATGGGTCAGGCCTTTGATCTGGCCGTCCGTGCCGGCCGCGCCGCCTATCTGGCCGAATCTGCAGAGACCAGCCTCACAGCCAGGGCCTCATCACCCCTGACCGGTTTTCTTGATTGATCCCATCCTCTGCCCAGGAGGCAGCCATGTCATTTTATGAAATAGTCCAACAGTATCAAGATTTTCCCTTTGAGGATTTTTTTGCTGGGATCAGCGCCGAGGAGGTGCATCAGGTGGTGGCCAAGGATACCCTCCAACCCCTGGATTTCCTGACCCTGCTCAGCCCGGAGGCGGCCAATCACCTGGAGCTGATTGCCGAAAAGGCCAATCGACTCACGGTCCAGTACTTCGGTCGGACCATCCAGCTCTTTGCACCGCTCTATATCTCCAACTACTGCTCCAATCAGTGCATCTACTGCGGATTTAACACCTCCAACTCCATCAAGCGCCGCAAGCTCAACCTGGAGGAGATCGACCTGGAGGCCCGGGCCATCGCCGAGACCGGAATCCAGCACCTGCTGATGCTCACCGGTGAGGCCAAGGCCGTGACCCCCATGGAGTACCTGCTGGAGGCGGTGGCCTGTTTGAAGAAGCACTTTGCCTCGGTATCCATCGAGATATTTCCCATGGATACCGACGAGTATCGCCAGATGCAGCAGGCAGGCGTCGATGGACTCACCCTCTTCCAGGAGACCTACAACGAGGAGCTCTACAAACAGGTCCATCTCCGCGGCAAGAAGCGGGACTACCGCTACCGTCTGGACGGCCCGGAGCGGGGCGCCAAGGCCGGAATGCGGATGGTCAACATCGGGGCTCTCTTAGGGCTTGGGGAAAAAAGGAGTGAGTTCTTTTTCACCGGCCTGCACGCCGACTACCTGGACCGGCGCTATATCGACACCGAGATCTCGATCTCCCTGCCCCGCTTCAATCCGGCAGACTGCGAGTTCCAGCCAGACTATCCGGTGGATGACCGGACCTTTGTCCAGTTCCTCCTGGCCCTGCGCCTGTTCCAGCCCCGTTTCGGGGTCACGGTTTCCACCCGTGAGAACGCCAGGATGCGGGATAACCTGATCCAACTGGGAGCCACCCGCTTTTCCGCCGGGGTCTGCACCAGCGTAGGCGGCTACTCCATGGAGGAGGACCGGGATCCTCCCCAGTTTGAGATCACCGACGACCGCAGTGTGGTCCAGGTGGCCGAGGCCATCAGCGCCCACGGCTACCAGACGATCTACAAGGACTGGGACCGGGGCATATGATGATCGGTATCGCCGGGGCAGGCGGGATCGGCTCCAACGTGGCCGTCAACCTGGTCCGCAGCGGGGTTACCTGCCTGAAGATCGTCGATTTTGACCGGATCGAGCCCTCCAACCTGAACCGGCAGTTCTACTTCGCCGATCAGGTGGGCGGGCTCAAGGTGGAGACCCTGGCCCGGAACCTGACCCGGATCAATCCGGAGGTGGAAATCACCACGGTGGTGGAGACCATCACCCCGGCCAACATCGAGTCCCTGTTTGCAGACTGTGATCCCATTGTCGAGGGGCTGGACAACGGTGATGACAAGAAGATGATCCTGGAACAGTTCAGCAGCGGTAAATCCCTGGTGGTCTCAGCCAGCGGTATCGCAGGCCTGGAGGTGGACACCATCACCAGCCGGCGTCTGGGCAACTGTCATATTGTCGGCGACATGGTCAGCGACTGCAGCACCAACCGGCTCTATGCCCATAAGGTACTGGCCGTGGCTGCCCGGATGACGGCAATACTCCTTCAACACGGTACACAGCATGAATAGAGCTAAACCTACCCTCCCCTCTGGTCTCTACGGGATCACCGCCGAACGACTCTCCCAGGGTCGTTCCAACCTGGAGGTTGCCCGGGCAATGATCGACGGCGGCATCAAGGTGATCCAGTATCGGGAAAAGAGACACCTGAAGAGCTACCAGTCCATCCTTGAGGAGTGTCGGCAGATCAGGGAGCTTACCAGAAATCACGGGGTTGTTTTTATCGTCAACGACTTCGTGGACATCGCCCAGTTGGTGGATGCCGACGGCGTCCATGTGGGCCAGGATGACCTGCCGGTGGAGGCGGTGCGCCGCCTGCTCGGCCCTGATAAGCTGATCGGCCTCTCCACCCACTCCCCGGCCCAGGCCGACGCTGCCGCCACGGTTGGCGCAGACTATATCGGGGTGGGCCCCATCTATGCCACCCAGACCAAGGAGGATGTCTGTGCACCCGTGGGTCTGGAGTACCTGGACTACGCGGTCAACCACTCGGATCTGCCCTTTGTGGCCATCGGCGGCATCAAGGAGGACACCATCACCGAGGTCACCGGCCGCGGCGCCGAAAGCGTCTGCCTGGTCAGCGAGATCGTCGGGGCCGAGGATATCCCGGCCATGGTCCGCACCCTGAATCAGAGTTTTAACCAGTAACAGTGAGCCCCGATTCTTCCGCCAAAAGAGAGCGGGGAACGGATTATTCCTTTCTTACGGATTATTTTTGGAGAATTTCATGAGCAACTATACCACCCAGATGGATGCCGCCCGCCAGGGCATTGTCACCAAGCAGATGAAGGACGTGCTGGCCTCTGAGGCCATCTCCGAGTCCGAGCTTTTGAGCAAGTTGGCTGCCGGCCAGGTTGTCATCCCTGCCAACCATAACCACCCCAACCTGGTGGGTTGCGGTATCGGTTCCGGCCTGCGCACCAAGATCAACGTCAACCTGGGCGTCTCCGAGGACTGCTGTAACGTAGACGCCGAGCTGGTCAAGGTCCATCGTTCGGTGGAACTCAAGGCCGACGCCATCATGGACCTGAGCACCTTTGGCGATACCCAGGCATTCCGCAAGCGGACCGTGGAGGTCTGCCCGGCCATGATCGGCACCGTGCCGGTCTACGATGCGGTTGCCCGCTACGGCAAGAATGTACCCGCAATCACCGTGGACGACTTCTTTGATGTGGTCAAGATGCATGCCGAGGACGGGGTGGATTTCCTGACCATCCACGCCGGCCTGACCCGTACCGCCGTGGAACGGCTGAAGAACAACCCCCGCCTGACCAACGTGGTCAGCCGTGGCGGTTCCCTGCTGCTTCACTGGATGGAGGAGAACGACGCCGAGAACCCCTTTTACGAGCACTATGACCGGCTGCTGGAGATCTGTCGCCAGTATGACGTTACCCTGAGCCTGGGAGACGGCCTCCGTCCGGGCAGTCTCCACGACTCCACCGATGCGGCCCAGATCCAGGAGTTGATCGTCTTGGGCGAGCTGACCAAGCGCTCCTGGGAGCAAGATGTCCAGGTGATGATCGAAGGCCCCGGCCATGTGCCCCTCAACGAGGTGGTCTCCAACATGCAGCTGGAGAAAAAGCTCTGTCACGGTGCGCCCTTCTATGTCCTGGGTCCCATTGTCACCGACGTGGCCCCAGGCTACGATCACATCACCTCCGCCATAGGCGGCGCCCTGGCCGCCACCTATGGCGCCGATTTCCTCTGCTACGTCACCCCGGCGGAACACCTCCGCCTCCCGGATGAGCAGGATATGAAGGAGGGCATCATCGCCTCCAGGATCGCAGCCCATGCCGCCGACGTGGCCAAGGGCATCCCTGGCGCCATCGACTGGGACAACGCCATGAGCCATGCCAGGAAGGAACTGGATTGGGAGAAGATGTTCGAGCTCTCCATGGATCCGGAGAAGGCCCGGGCCTATCGTAAGTCTTCCCAGCCCATTGACGAGGACGTCTGCACCATGTGCGGTGACCTCTGTGCGGTAAAGCGCAGCCGGGAGATCCTGGAAAAGACCTCCATCTAAAGACGCCTACATCCGGTCGCCCCCCCCTCCTCCGGAGAGGGAGTGGCTAAGCCGGTCGCCCCAGCCTCAGGCCGGGGCGACCGGCTTTTTTTTAGCCTGTTTTTCTGGCAGGATGGACGGGGCAGCGAGGCCTAGTCAGCAGTGTCCTCTTTCTTGGGGGCAAAACCTGGCAGCTCAGCCGGGACGGTGGCCGTTTTCCTGGGGGTACCGGTGAGGTTGCTGACCCGGCGGACAACCCGGTTGGAGACCCGCTTGCCCTTGGCCGTGGGACCCTTGAGCAGGTAGTCGTTAAACTCGATCTCCTGACTGTTGTAGCGGGCCCTGGAAGAGGGGACCAGACTGACCCGGGCCCGGATATCTGTCTCCCCGGTGACCAGGAAGAGGATAGCCGAGCGTTTATGCTCCTCAAAGAGCTGATACTCCCGGTTGAGGATGAACTTAGGCGTCTTGAAGCGCTTGATATAGGTCAGGTTCTCCAAGCCGTTACGGTAGATCAGGTTAAAGGTCTGCTCAGGCTGGACCAACCCCATCCAATAGAGCTCACTGCCGATGAACAGCTTTTCCGGGACACTCACCACCTTGTAGCTGCCGTTCTTAAAGATCAGCAGGATCCGATCATACTCGGAACAGGCCAGCTCCACGTCCTTGCGCGGGTGTTCCACCTTCAGCTTGCAGCCGAGGAAACCGCTCTCCTTCTGATAGACCAGGCTGAGGTTGGAGAGGGCCGCGGCGCGGGCATCCACCTCTCCCAGGGTGCCGAGCTTGCTCTTGCGTGGATAGAACTGGCCGAACTTGTTCAGCAACCCCTGGATATAGTTGGTGGTATATACCACCATATCCTTGAGATGGCCGCTGATGGTCTCGATTCCCTTGGTGATCTCGGCCAGCTCCTTCTGCTGCCGCTTGATATCGTAACGGGAGATCCGTCTGATCTTGATCTCCAGCAAGCGCTCGATATCAGCGGTCACCACCTTGCGCTGCAGCTCGTCGGCAAAGGGCAGCAGGCCCTGGCGGACCACACTGATCACCGCCTTGTAGCTGGTCTCCTCCTCGATCCGCTTATAGATCCGCTCCTCGATGAAGATCTGCTCCAGTTTGCGGGCATGCCACTTGGCCTGGAGGCGACCCAGCTCGACTTCAAGTTCCCTGGTAAGGTTGGCCACCAGACGATCGGTACTGCGTGCCAGCGCCTCTTCCACCTTGATCTGCCTGGGCATGGCCTCTTCGATGGCAATCAGGCTGGGGGAGACACTGACCTCGCAGTCGGTGAAGGCGTAGAGGGCGTCGATGGTCTCTTCGGCATGGATGCCGCGGGGCAGCTTGATCTCCACCTCCACCTGTTCGGCGGTGTAGTCGTTGACCGAGGCCACCTTGAGCTTACCGTTCTTGGCCGCCCGTTCGATGGAATCGATCAGGGTATGGGTGGTGATGTTGTAGGGCAGCTCGGTGATGTGAATGGTCTTGGAATCAGGCTGTTCGATCCTGGCCCGACAGCGGATCCGGCCGTTGCCGTGGTCATAGTCGCTGACATCGATGATCCCGCCCCTGGGAAAATCAGGGTAAAGGGTGAACTCCCGGCCCTGGAGGTAATCGATCTGGGCCTGGAGCAGTTCGTTGAAGTTATGGGGCATGATCTTGGTGGCCATGCCCACGGCTATACCCTCGGCACCCAGGAGCAGCAGCAGAGGGATCTTCACCGGCAGACAGACCGGTTCCGCCATCCTGCCGTCATAGGAGTCGATGAATTCGGTCAGATCCGGGTTGAACAGGGTCTCCCGGGCCAGGGGGGTAAGTCGACACTCGATATAACGGGGCGCCGAGGCCTGGTCGCCGGTAAAGATGTTACCGAAGTTGCCCTGACGCTCGATCAGGTACTCCTTGTTGGCCAGGTTGACCAGGGCAGCAAAGATGGACTGGTCACCGTGGGGGTGGAGCTTCATGGTCTCCCCCACCACATTGGCCACCTTGTGAAAGCGACCGTCATCCATGTTGTAGAGGGTCTGGAGGATCCGCCGCTGGACCGGCTTGAGGCCGTCATCCACGTCAGGGATGGCCCGTTCCCGGATCACATAGGAGGTATATTCCAGGAAGTTGGAATCAAAGAGCTGATGCAGCTTTCCCTGGCGGTGCTCTACGAGTTCACTCATACCGGCCTCAATGTCAGATGATCCATGATATACTGGCGCCGTTCCGGGGTGTTCTTGCCCATGTAGAACTTGAGCACCCGGCTGACCTCACTGAGCGAGTCGATCCTGACCTGCTTGATCCGCATATCTGCACCGATAAACTGTTTAAACTCCGGAGGGGAGATCTCGCCCAGGCCCTTGAAGCGGGTCATCTCGATGGACTTTTCCCCCCTGCCGTTGACCTTGAGCTCGTCAAAGGCAGCTTCCTTCTCTTCATCGGAGTAGCAGTAGATGGTCTTCTTCTTGTTGCGTACCCTGAAGATGGGGGTCTCCAGGATAAAGACATGGCCGAACTTGATCAGGGGTTCAAAGTAGTGGAGGAAGAAGGTGAGCAAGAGGTTACGGATATGCAGGCCGTCCACATCGGCATCCGTGGCCAGGATCACCTGGTCAAAGCGCAGGTTGGAGATGGAATCCTCGATGTCCAGGGCCCGCATCAGGGAGTACATCTCATCGTTTCTGTAGAGCAGGTCCAGCCGTTGCCCCAGGACATTCATGGGCTTGCCCTTGATGGAGAAGACCGCCTGGGTCATGGGATCCCGGGAGCTGACGATGGAGCCGGCCGCCGACTGCCCCTCGGTGATGAAGAGCATGTTCTGCCGTCCCTTCTTGGAGGGCTTCTGCCGGCTGGGGTGGTACTTGCAGTCCTTGAGCTGGGGTATCTTCAGGGCCACCTTCTTGGCCTTGGCCTTGGCCTCCCGCCGCACCGACTGGAGTTCCCGTCGAACCCGTTCGTTGCGCTGGACCTTATCCATCAGCAGTTCGGCAAACTCCTGGTTCATGTAGAGGTGGTTGGCCACCGCATCCTTGACCGTGGTGACGATGGCCGAACGGATGTCGGTGTTGCCCAGTTTGTTCTTGGTCTGGGATTCAAAAACCGGCTCCTGGACCTTGACCGCAAAGACCCCCACCATCCCGCCACGCACATCCTGACCATTGAATTTCTTGCCGCTGAACTCGTTGACCCCCTTGAGCAAGCCCTCGCGAAAGGCAGAGAGATGGGTGCCGCCCTCGCTGGTATAGGTGCCGTTGACAAAGGAGAAGTAGACCTCGCTGTAGTCATCGGTATGGGTGAAGGCAAACTCCAGGGTCGGGTCGACAAAGTGGACCGGGTTGTAGATGCCGTTACTGTTCACCTCCCGCTCCAACAGATCCTGGAGCCCGTTCTTGGAGAAGAAGGTCAGCTCCCCCCACTGGAGGGTGAGACCGGCGTTAAGATAGGCGTAACGCCAGAGCCGCTGTTCGATATAGGCCGGGTCATAGACATAGTTGGGGAACAGGTCCGGGTCCGGATAAAACTCGATCAGGGTACCGTTCTTCTCTGCGCTCTCCCCCTCCTCTTCACTCACCAGGGTGCCATGGGAGAAGGTCGCCCGTTTAAAGGCCCCGTCCCGGAAGGCACAGACCGTAAAGCTGGTGGAGAGGGCGTTGACCGCCTTGGTACCCACCCCGTTGAGCCCGACGGAAAACTGAAAGACATCGGTGTTGTACTTGGCGCCGGTGTTGATCACCGAGACACACTCCACCACCTTGCCCAGGGGGATACCCCGGCCATAGTCGCGGATCCGGCACATGCCGGTGTCTTCGACACCGACCTCGACTCGCTTACCGAATCCCATGATGAACTCATCAACGGCATTGTCGATGACTTCCTTGAGCAGGATATAGATGCCGTCGTCGGGGTGACTGCCGTCTCCCAGGCGGCCGATGTACATGCCCGGTCGTTTGCGGATATGCTCCAGCGAACTGAGGGTCTTGATCTTTGATTCGTCGTACTGATGGTTGGACATGAAGCTCGTGGGTATGGATTGAAAAAATAGTACTGTTTGCCTGATGGCTACCTGGTCGCGGGTTGAGCCACCATGCGGCCTGCGACCCTTCTCTGTGCCGCGTCGCTGCTGCCGCTACTCCATCATATGGATACGTTCACAGTCGGGACAGATCCAGGTCGGACCGTTGCTGATGCCCCACTTGTTTTCCTGAAAACATTCGGGACAGATCTCAAAACCGCAGGTACAGCTCCAACAAAAGGGTTTTTCTTCTTGACAGCAGTGACACTTATATGCTTTACGGCGTCTTCTCCGCCGAGGCGAGGCGCTCTCAGACATGGGGCTCCATCTGGGTTTTAGGAACAGGGAACGATCCCCGGAATGGGGGCATGGAGTGTTAACACCGGCCACCGCCTCCCGTTGAAGCTGCCGCTCCCTACGCCTTCTCCGGACTCTGCAGGGCCTGCTCCAGCCATTGCAGATAGGCGGCAGAGCCATCAACCAGGGGCAGGGCGATGAGCTCGGGCAACTCATAGGGGTGGACCTCGTCCATGAGTTGCTCCAGGGCAGGAAAGAGATCTGCTCTGGTTTTCATGGTACAGAGAAACTCGGTTTCCTGTTCCAGCCTCTCCTGCCAGCGGTAGATGGAGTTGCAGGGCGCAATCTGGACACAGGCGGCCAGGTGTTTCTCCATCACCTGGTGGGCCAAGCGTTGGGCATCGCCCTCGGCTGCAACAGTGGTCTGCACCTGGATATAGAGCTGAGACATCTGGTCCTCCTCTTGGTGGGGCCGGCCGGCGGAGCTCGGTGCAGGAGACGCCTGCGCCAAATCCTTTCCCCTTGCCCCGGGGACGGGCTGCAAATAATTAACGCAACAATAACAAATAGATAAACAGGAGAAACTTTCAGATCAGGCTGGTCCTTGCCGAAAAAATATCATTCGCCAAGAGGCCCTCAAGCTGGAATTATTTCTCAAAGTGGAATATCTTAACAACCCCAGGCTAAAAAGACAATTATTCCCAGGAAACCTGGCCAAATTACTTGAACCCTGCTCAACTGCAGGGCCAACCCCAGGCCGGTCGGACAGGGACGCTGTCGTCGGCCGCCCCTGTATCGTTTCAACCACCCCATGGCCGGAAAGCAGCGAGACAACCAGTTTCCAGCCTTACCCTTAACCGCAGGTGATTACATGCTTTTTGCCGTTGATGTCGGTAATTCCCACACTGTCAGTGGTATACTGCATAACAACAGATTTATTGCAAACTGGCGCCTCCAGTCCAGCCAGGACCGGACCGCCGATGAACTGGCTATCCGCTACCATGCCCTCTTTCAGATGGCCAAGATCGACCCCAAGACCATCACCGGCTTTATCGTCTCTTCGGTGGTCCCTACCCTGGAAAGCAGCTGGTTCAACTTTGCCGAAAACTATCTCAATCTGGATCATCCCCCCCTGGCCGTGAATCATCTGCTCAACCTGGGCGGCCTGGAGATCAAGATTGAAAATCCAGCCGAGGTAGGCGCCGATCGGATCGTCAATGCCGTAGCAGCCTGGGAGCGGTACCGCTCTGCCTTTATTGTGGTCGATTTCGGTACGGCCATCACCTTTGACTGTGTCAGCAATAACCAGGAATACCTGGGCGGCACCATCCATCCCGGTATCGGCATCTCCCTCGATGCCCTGGCCTCGCGCACGGCCAAGCTGCCCCGTCTGGATATCGATGTCACCCCGGAGAACCCCATAGGCACCACCACGGTCAAGGCGATCCATTCCGGGATGCTCTATGGCTTTGGTGGCCTGATCGATCGAATGATCAAGGTCCTCAGCAGGGAGCTGGTCAGGGAGGGCGAAGAGGTCCGGGTCATCGGCACCGGCGGCATGGCTGAGCTGATCAGGCCCTATGCCCAGAGCCTCACCGATATCGATACCCAGCTCACCTTAAACGGTTTGAAGCTGCTCCATGAACTCAATACGAGCAAGCGATGAATCAGAGACCCCTCTTACCGCCCCGTCTGCGCAGGGGTGACACCATCGGCCTGTTCTGCCCTGCAGGACCAGTCAGAAATATGCGTGCCTTTGAGGACGGGGTCCGGCTGATCAGGGACTTTGGTTTTCAGGTCAAGGTTCAGGGCCCTGTCCAGGCCAACCATCCCTACCTGGCCGATGATGACCGCTCAAGGGCCGGCAACCTGCTCGCACTCTGGGCAGATGACACGGTCCAGGCGGTGATGGCCATCCGGGGCGGCTATGGCTGTCTGCGGCTCTTACCCCATCTCCCGCTTGAAGCCCTGCAGCGCAATCCCAAACTGCTCGTCGGCTTCAGTGACCTGACCGTACTGCTCAACGGGCTCCTGAATGGCGCCAACCTGGCCACCATCCACGGTCCGGTGGTCACCTCCCTGGCCCGTCATGACCAGGAGAGTGTCCACCAGCTGTTTGCACTGCTCAGCGGCGAAATCCCCGAGTATCTGCAGAGCAGACAGCTGGAGATCCTCCGCGGCGGCACCGCCCGGGGGCGACTCAGCGGCGGTAACCTGACCACCCTGGTCCATCTCCTGGGTACCCCCTGGGACGGCTCCTGGGAGAAAAAAATTCTGGTTCTGGAAGATACGGCAGAGTGCGGTTATCGCCTGGATCGGATGTTGACCCAGCTGGCGCTCAGCGGCCGGCTGGAACAGCTGGCCGGTCTGATCCTGGGAACCTTTGATCCGGGAGATGATCGGCAGCTGGAATGCCTGCGCCTCCAGGAACAGGTCTGGGAGCGGGTTCTGGAGCTGACCCAGGGCCTGGGGCTGCCTATCTGGGGGAACTTTCCCCTGGGCCACCAGCAGCGTAACCAGGCACTGATCATGGGCATGGAGGCCACCATGGATTCCTCAAGCGGCAAACTCCGGCTCCACCCCCAATCGGTGCAGGCCCTTTAGAAGAATGGAAGAATGAACCGGAAGATGAATGCGACCAGCCTAGAGGCGCCTCTGCAGAGCCCAGTCATGATGATCTTTCCCAGAGCGACCAGCCCATGTTGAAACGCTACCTGCTGACCCTGGTGGGTTTCCTCCTGCTTTGCCTCTGCTACTGCCTCACTCTGGTCCCCGTACTGTTGGCCGGGGCAGCCCTGGAGGGCAGGACCTACCTGCTGACCCTCTGCTCCTGGGGATTCCTGGTCCTCTGCTCCCTGCCCCCTGCCTTTTCCCTGCTCATCGGCAAGATCTGGTTCTTTCCGGGCCAGGGCGAGCCCTTGCCCCTGGAGGAACTGAAGAGCCTGCTCCTGGACATCAATGCGCTCAACGGGCCAGTCCGGACCAGGGAGCGCCGCAAGAAGCTGATCATCAGCTGGCATCACCAGGACCAGGCCTGGCGCAAGCACCTGGAACGGGCCGGCTTGAAGCGACTCTATGAACTGCACCTGGTCTTTCAGCCGGCCACCCGGACGGTACTGGTCAGTGATCGCTTTCGCAGGGTCAGCTTTGAGCCGGGTACGGCCCGGGCCAAGACCGCCCTCTTTGCCCGGCCAAGGCCCATGCTCCAGCTCAAACGCGGCGAGCAGTGGAATTTGGAGGCCTACAGGGGCAGACAGGCCCACGATTTTGAGTTCCGGCCCAGGGAAATCAAGTCGCCGGTGATCGGCACCATCCTCAACAGCGGCTGGAACGTCCGTTTTCGCTGCTGGTAGCCTCTCCGACCGGTCGAGGCGATACAGGGACTACAGCAGCCCCGAATCATCACCACTCCCCAGAGGCACCGCCGCCACCGGAGCCACCGCCACCTCCCCTTCCTGCCCCCCGGGAAGTCTCTGCCCTGCCCTCCTCTCTCCCCTCTCCATTCAGCCGGGATCTGTCCACAGAGTGGTTGGCAGAGCGACGCGGCCCGTCCGGGCGCCCCTGGCGCCGACCACCGGGCTTGCGACCAACAGAGAACCTGAGAGCGCCAACCGCCATCAGCAGTCCACCAAGGGCTGCAGCAGCCGCCACAGCGGCCAGGGCCAGGCCACCCTGGATAAGAGGCGTTACCAGGGCTAAGAGGGCCCCATAGCCTCCAGTTGCCAGGCTCGCCAACAGCGGCCTGCGTCGAAATATCAGGCCTAAAAATGAGATCCCTGCCAGGGCGGCGACCATTACCCCAAAAAGGTCACCGCCCGGTTCCTTAGCCGGCAGAGCGACTCGGCTGAACTCGCCTCTGACGGTCAGGATCATGGCCTCCATCCCGTCCACGACCCCCTGCTCGGCGCGATTGTCCCGAAACGCGGGCACCATGATCTCCCGGATGATCCGACCGGCAACGAGGTCGGTGAGCACCCCCTCCAGGCCGTAGCCCACCTCTATCCTGATTTTGCGCTCCTTCACGGCAACCAACAGCAGGGCCCCGTTGTTCAAGCCCTGTTGACCGGGCTGCCACCGCTCCACCACCTCAAGTGCATACTCCTCAACCGATGCCCCCTGGAGCGAGGGGACGGTCAGGAGGAGCAGCTGGCTGGAATCCTCTGCCTCCAGTTGTACCAGTTGCTGTTCAAGGAGTTGCCTCTTCTCAGGGGAGAGCAGGTCGGCATGATCATTGACCAGAGCAGTCAGGGGAGGCAGTGAGAGCAGGGCCAGCGCAGGCCAGCTGAGCAGGAGCAGCAGCGCGGCCAGGGACAGGCCCCCGAACACCGGTCTCCTTCCAGCCCCTCTATGCCCCATTGAAGTTGACCTGGGGGAGCGGACCTGCCTGGGGCGTGGCCTGAAAGTACTCCTTGCGCTCAAGCTGGAGGAGATAGCGGTTGGTGAGGTTGGCCGGGAAACGGCGAAGTCCGCTGTTAAAGATCTCCACCGCCCGATTGTAGCGTTGGCGGGCCACATTGATGCGGTTCTCCGTACCTTCCAGCTGGTTCTGGAGGTCGAGAAAGTTGGCGCTGGCCTTGAGCTGGGGATACCGCTCCACCACCACCATCAGGCGGGACAGGGCCGCAGTCAATCCTCCCTGGGCTGCCTGGAGCGCCTCCATGGCCGCAGGGCTGCTCAGCTCCTCCGGCCCCAGCTGCAGCGAGGAGGCCCTGCTCCGGGCTGCGACCACGGCCTCCAGGGTTGCCTGTTCATGGGCTGCGTAGCCCTTGACTGTTGCCACCAGGTTGGGGATGAGATCGCTTCTGCGCTGGAGGTTGGCCTCGATATCTGCCCAGGCCTTGAAGACCCCCTCCTCCCTGACCTGCAGTTCGTTATAGCCACAGCCGCCCAGGCCAAGGAGGATGCAGAGGATGATCATGGAGAGGGATGGGGTGCGGTACATGGGTTCTCCCTGTTGTCACGCCTGGCCGAACTTTCCCTGGGCGCAGGCTGCTGCGGCTCAGACCTGCTTGAAGTCAAAGCCCATCTTGGTTTGAAAATCAGCCACCTGAACCAGGGCCTCACGCAGGAGCACCTGCTCCATCTCGGTAACCAGTTTTGGATTGATGTAGTTGTCCGGCTCACGGTTCTCGCCAAGGGCAAGGATCTGGTGCTTGAAGCGTAACTCCAGCAGGTACTTGTAGACCATGGTCAGTTCCTGACACTCCTTGTCGCTGAGATGTCCCTTGGCCAGGAGTTGGCGAAAGCGGGCAAAGGTGTTGGTCTGGCCGATCCCATACCTGAGGGCATAGATCCGGGTATAGTCCACCAGCGGAGTCATCGCCTTCTTGATACTGAACTTCTCCCGGTGTTCACCGCTGGATTCCACCACTATATTTTTAAAGATATTCAGGGGAGGCTTGGACTGGAGACAGTTCTGTGCCAGGTGATAGAAAAACAACGGCCTCTTGGCGGTAAGTTCATGGAGATAGCCACGAAGATTATCCACCAGTTCCTGGTCGCCATAAACCCAACGGAAGTCAAAAAAGATCTTGGTGTCGAGGAGATCGGCAGGTTCCATGGCCGAGACCCAGGTCCGGAAGTACTCCTCCCAGACCGATACAGGTTGACACCACTTAGGATTTTTGGCCATGACCTCACCCTTGCAGAGGGCATAGCCGGCCTGGTCCAGCCAGGTACAGACCAGCTCACCCATGGCATGGAAATAGTCGGCTGTGCTGTCCGCCGAGGCAGAGTCGACATCCTCATAGATCAGGGCGTTATCCTGATCTGTGACCAGGGTCTGTTCCTCCCGCCCCACACTGCCCAGGGCCATGAAGGCGAACCTGCAGGGAGGCTGCCCCAGTTGGTCCACGGCCAGGAGGAGACATTTTCGCATGATGGCCTCGGCAACCGCCGAGATGATCCGGGTGAGGTTGCGGGCGTCCGGGGCACTGTCGAACAGTCGCTGGACCAGCCTGGGCAGGCGATCGCGCAGTTCGGCCAATTGCAGGGGACTCTCGATCCGCTCTATGTCGCTGATCAATTTTGTCAGAATATACTGCTGATTCTTAAGCAGGTTTTTGGCACTGATCACCCGATAATATGCTCCCGTGGCATCGCGGACCAGGAGATGATCCACCCGGTTCTCCAGCATCTTGACGATCCCTTCAAAGACCAGGGCATCGGCGGAGATGCCGATCAGCGGGGCGCTCATGATGGTGGACACCGCTGCACTCGAGGGCAGGCCTGCGGCGACCACCCGTTCACGAATATCGTTGTCGGTAAGGATCCCGATGGGCTCTCTCTGGCCGTCGGCCTGGACCAGGATGGCGCTTGAGCCGGCATGCACCATGAACCGCGCAGCCAGCTCGATGGAGGTATCCAGCTGACAGCAGGGAATGGCCACGGCATGGGCACGGTGTATCGGTTCATTCTGGAAGAGCAGACTGGCCTGGAGCTCACTCAACAGCCCCTCCCGCTCCTGTTCCCTGCGGTAGCGCTCGGTGATATCTTCGACCAGACCATCGCAGTAGGCCTGCCTGCCGCTTTCGTTGCACACCACGACTCCGGTCAGCGACAGGGTCAAGCGCGCACCGCCAGGCTGACTGTGATCCAGGATCATGTCGCTGACTCTCCCCTCGGTTCGCAGGGTCTGCACAAAGAGCTGATACTTTGCCGGATCTGTGAAGAGTTGCTTCAGGGTAAGGGAGAAGAGCTCTTCCCTGGAGGCCATACCAAAGATCCTCGCAGCCGCAGGATTGGCCTCCACCAGGACCTCCTGATCCCCGAAGGTGGTACGAAAGACACCGATCGCTATGTTATCGGTGAGGTGCTCAAACTTTTCCTGCCTGGAGCCAAGCTCCTTGTCGATCTGTTTCTGGGTGCTGATATCCTTGATAATCAGGATAACGCCCTGGCGGCCGCCCATTTCAATGGGTGAGACAGAGAGCAGGGCATCAAAGGTGGTACCGCACTTATGGCGTATAAGTACCTCCAGTTGGCCCTGCTCTCTGAGGGAGAGGATCTCGCTGACCCGGCTGATACCAGGACCGGGAAGCGGACCAGGCACGATGAGATCTGCCAATCCCAGATCGATAATCTCCCGCTCGCTGTAGCCGCTGATACGTTCCAGAATTTTATTGGCATAGATGATCTGTTGATCGATGATCATCATCACCCCTTCGGTGGAGGCCTCGACCAGGGTCTTGTACTTTTCCCCGGCCTCACGCAGGCGAGCCTCATTCTCCTGACGCCTGGCTTCGATCTTCATGCTTTCCCTGGTGATCACAAAGAGCAGCGAGGCGATCACCAGGGTTATCGCCAGGGAGCTCCCCAGCAGGCGGTTGGTCAGTGAGCGGATCTCCAGCCGGACATCGTCCAGGTAGATGCCGGTGCCGATAATCCAACCCCAGGGCTCAAAATTTTTCACATAGGAGAGCTTGGGCACCAGCCTGGCAGGCTCATCCTTACTCTCCCAGAAGTACTGGACATAGCCATCGCCGCTGGCCTTTGCTATCCTGACAAAGTCAACAAAGAGGCGGCGTCCCTCCTGGTCGGTATAACTGTTGAGATCCTTGCCGATGAGGTCGGATCGATAGGGGTGCATCAGCATCCTGGGGGTCAGGTCCATAACCCAGAAGTAGTCTTTGATCTCATCACCATAACGGAGATACTGGATGTAGAGCAGGGCCTGTTCCTGGGCCTGACTGCGGCTCAAGCTGCCGTTTTTTTCCAGATTCTCGGCCTTGTCGATGATGCTCCATGCTGCAATGGAGAGTTCCTTGATCATCTCCCGTTTGGCCGACATCATCGATTTTTCCAGGCTGGGCAGGATCAGAAAAAAGATCACCGCCACAAAGAGGGTGATGGCAAACAGGGAGGGCAGGATGATGCGGACAATAAAGGGGCGCCAGACACGTACATCCTTTTGCGGGGGGGACATACATCCTCCTTGGACAGTGGACTCAGCTCAGAAAAGGGACAGCTCAAGCTCCGCCGCCCTTTCTCTTGGGGCTCTGCTTCGCCGTTGACCGGGCTGTATCCGGAGTCAAAGGACAGCTGGAGCAGGGCGACGGCAGGCGCAGGGGACTACAGGATGATGGCTCAAGGTGATTTCCCGATACCCCTTGGATTCCGTGGACAGTTGTTCTATTAAATACTATACTTTTATCTATTTCCACCACAATTTATCAGGGGAGCTTCTCTAGGTCGAACCAGGGGGGGCTGCCCTGATCCCTGCCAGCTAATAAGAGCGCTGGCAATGGCGGTCAGAGTCCCAGAATGGGGCTCCAGAATCCAAGGGGGACAGATGTTTGGCAGATCAAGAAGTTACGACGTCAAGGGCGGCAGGATTCGGGTGGTCTGTGCCCGATGTAAGGCCATCCGCTATGTGTCGGTCTCTTCCTCTTCGCGGAGGAAGACGGTGCGCTGCAAGTGCGGTAAATCAGGGGTATATACCCTCAACTATCGCGGTGCACCGAGGGAATCCATCCGCGGCAGGGCTCAGGTTATCATGGGCCAGCAGCGTCAGATATCGGTCCAGCTCAACGATATCTCACCAGGTGGCATCGGTTTTCGCACCAGGGGCAATGCCCGGATGTTCAAGCTCAACCAGGAGTTGAACATCAAGTACCGTTCCAGCACAGGGATCATGAGCCAGCGCAAGATCCGGATTCAGAATATTGCCATCGACCGGGTGGGCGCCCGCTTTATCGACGGCCTGGGGCGTTTCAACCAGAGTGTCCTCTAGGCTAGCTGACGGGCTCCCCGGCCCCAGCCTCCCCTGACCGATCCGGGGTGAGACGAGAAGCCATCTCTGGGATAGGGGCACAGCCGGCAGTTTGCCAACCAGTCTACTCTTCAGCTCCCCTCAGGGCTAACTGATTGCTGATCCAGGAAACGGCCTGCTGCAGATCCGTAGCCGTATGCTCTGGCTGTACCGCCTGCTGCGGCCCGATATATTGGGCATCACCCCGACCATAGCCGGTGAGCACCAGCACCGGGCTTGCGCCCACGGCTGCTCCGCAGCGGAGATCCGACCAGCGATCCCCCACCACAAAGGAACGTTTCAGATCCAACTGCAGCTCTGCTGCAGCCTGTTCCAGCAGGCCGGTTTTGGGTTTACGGCAGTTACAGGCAAGGCGGTAACGGGCTTCCTTGGCCTCCGGGTGATGGGGGCAGATGTAGATCCCGTCCACATGGGCGCAGGCCTCGGCCAGCTGTTGCTCCATCTTCCGGTGTACCTCCTCGAGCAGGCTTGCCGGGAAATAGCCCCTGGCAAGGCCCGACTGGTTGGTTACCACCACCACCGGGATCTGGAGCTGATTCAGCTCGGCAATGGCCGCAGCCACCCCCGGGAGCAGCTGAAAGCGGGAGATATGGTTGATATAGCCCATCTGTTCATTGATGGTGCCGTCGCGATCAAGGAATACGGCGGGCTTGAGAGGTCTTGAGGTCATGGTCGTCTGCTCATGGGGCGGAGGTTAGGGCAGGAAGGTGGCTGTGGCGGCAAAGACCTCGTCCACCCCGATCAGGCGCAGACACTGGAGGTGCTGCTCCGGGCAGACAGGTTGTTTGCAGGGGCTGCAGGCCAGGGGCCTGCGGATCACAGAGCTTCGCTGGGAAAAGGGTCCGGTGGCGATGTGGTCGGTGGAACCGAAGATGGCCACCAAAGGCACCTTCAGCGCCGCAGCCACGTGCATCAGGCCCGAATCGTTGGTGACAAAGGCCTGACAGAGCTCTATCATCGCCATGGCCTCGATCAGATCGGTCTTGGCGGTCACATCGATCACCCGTTCAGGATGGTCCACCGCCTGCTGTATCTGCCTGGCCGCCTCGTTATCGGCAGCGGTCCCAAAGACCACCACCTGACCGTCCAACTCTGTGACGATCCTGGCTGCCAGGGCCGCATACTTTTCTGCGGGCCAGCGCTTGGCAGGGCCATAGGCCGCACCGGGATTAAGCCCCACCAGGGGCCTGTCGGCAAAAACACCACCACTCAGCTGCTCCAGTTTTTCCCGGGCCTGGCGGCTGATTTCCGCGGGAATAAAGAGTTCCAGGGCATTGGCCCCCGGGCTCATCCCCAGGCCGGCCACCATCTCCTGGTAATAAAAGACCTGGTGTCTGGTGTGAATATCGGGCCTTTTCCGCACCCGGTGGGAGAGGAGCAGACTGCGACCATCGGTGGTGTAGCCGGCCCTGACCGGAATTCGGGCCACCCTGGCCAGGAAGGCTGCTTCAAAGGCATTCTGGAGCAGGATGGCACAGTCAAACCTCTCCCTGCCCAGTTCCCTGCCCAAGCGCACCGTACCGCCAACACCCTGGTGGCGGCCCTGGCGATCATAGCTGATCAGGCGATCCACCCTGGGGCTATGGCGAAAGACATCACTGACCCAGGGCAGGACCAGCAGGGAGATTTCACTGTCGGGAAAATGCTCGCGGATGGTCCGCACCGCCGGGGTAGTCATCACCGCATCGCCGATCCAGTTGGTGGAACGGATCAGGATCTTTTCCGGATCTTGGGGTAAGGGACGCATCAACTCTGACCAGCCCCTTGCCCAAGGAGGAGCCCCTCCAGCCGCTCCAGGGCAAAGGCGATGGCAGGATCCAGACCAAGGGCGATCTGATACTGCTCGATGGCCTCCTGCCCCTGCCCCACCATCTCCAGGTTGAGAGCCAGGTTGGCGTAGTCGATGGCAGATACCGGGTTCAACTCCACGGCCCGGGTAAAATGATGAATCGCCTGGGGATACTGCTCCAACTTATAACAGCAGACGCCGACGATGTTATGCATATCAGGCCGTTCCTCATCCAGTTCCAGACCCTGGCCAATGGCGGCAGCAGCCGCTTCATACTGTTCCAGGTCCTTGAGGCAGCTTCCCTTGTAGGAGTAGAGGTAGGGGAGGTCTTCCTCATTGGGGTCCGCAGCCAGGGCCTGCTCAAAGTAGTTGAGGGCGATCTCCAGCTTGCCGCTCTCATAGGCATCTCTGCCGCAGTAAAACATCAGGTAGTAGGCGCTGGGCAGGAGTTGCTGCATGGCGTCGAGTTTGGCGGACAGGGCGGCTCCCTCCAAGAGCTGGGAAGCCAGCTTGGCGGCAAACATGGCCCCGTCGCCGCCCATGGCACGCTCGCGGAAATGGGCGCCCGGGATGATGGTGTAGATGGCCGGAATCTGCAGTTCCGGATGCATGGTGTCCACCACATAGACGTCGGTCCCCATCCGGCGGACCGCAGCCACGCAGTTTTGCACCTCCTGATAGATATCCGAATCATCCACATCGACCATCTCTTCCAGACGGATACGGCGGCTGCTCCGGACCACATGTTCCACCTCTGAAAGCTGCAGCGGCTTGGGCAGACCGCTGGCCACATAGTTGGAACCGGAGTTAAAATCACCGGCCAGCTGGGCCACCTCGGTCAGGGCCCTGATCACCGCCTTGGTGGCATCCGGGGTGGTTCCGGCGGTATAGACGATCTCGCTCTTCTCGGGAAAGGTGGCAGGGTCCCAGGCCAGGGCTCCCACCGTGGGGATGCCGGTATCCAGGGAAAAATCGTTGAGAACGAGTTCGATATCATGGGCCTTGAATTTTTCGAGCAGGCCCCGGGCCACCGGGTCGGTGATGGAGTCCTGATCGATGATCGGTGTAACCAGCTGGTCCCGGGAGATAAGGGCACAGACATGGCGTTCGATCACCTCGCTGATCCCCTGAATCACCGCCTCCTCATAGGTATTGCCGGCCGACGGCCCGTTGAACTCGTTAATGGCGTAAAACCAGCTGAACGGGATCAGGATGAGCTCCATATCGGAGAGCCTGGTGGCCCAGGTCCAGAGTAGGGGCAGACCGGTCAGCAACTCGGCCAGGGTGGCCTCAGAGGTGGAGGTATCGTGGACCGACTGGAGCAGAACCTCCAGGGGCAGGAGCGGATGACCGGCAGCCTCCATCTGCTGGTAGTCGCCGACCAGGAAATTATCAGGATTATCTTTAAAGCTGAAAAAACTGAATCGTTCCCCCAACTCCATGCAGGCACTGGCCCTGGACTGTTCCGGGGTAGAGCCCTTGCCCATCTGTTTTTTATTGCCGATGGTCCGGACAGCATCGGCACCGCACACCGAGAAGTAGACCGGAATATCCAGCCGCCCGTTATCGATTCGTTTGACTTCCTTTAAAATATCCAGGTTGGTCGCCTTGAGACGCGCCTGGAAACGCTGAACCGTCTCTTCAGGACTGCAGGCCTTATCCTGGTCATAGGTGTATTGCTTCTTGCACGGTTGCAGAGGGAGTTGTTGCATCTTCATAAAATGTCTACAGGGAGTGTTGGGAAAAGAGGGTTACAGCCACTAGGTGTCTGGCATTTCTTCACTGAAAAGATCGGCCCACTTCAGGGCCTCAAAGTAGAGGGTGACCATGTCTTCACTGCTGACCCCTATCTCTTCGAGATGCTGCAGACACTCGTCCAGGTTACCTGTTTCATAGGCCAATATGGTACATAAAAATGGCGCCAGGGGACCGGAGCGGTCGCTGAGGGCGGCATTCAGGTCCGGTGCCAGCGATAGTTTGGCCAACAGATCCTTGATCGGGGTATCCAGCATGGCCTCTAACAGGGAGAAGAGGCCCAGCAGGAAAAGCTCGGACTCATCGTAATCAAGATGACTCTTTTTGGCCAGTAATTTAGAGAGCTGTGCCCTGACCATGGCAGCCCTGATCAACTCCGAGGTCTTGGTCACTGCCAGTTGAGAGGTCACCGCCAGGCAGACGAACTGTCTGGTGCCCGACTCCCCCAGGTAGGAGAGTGCATGGCGGATGGACTTGACCTTACTCACCAGGGAGTAGAAGGCGGAGTTGATATAGAGGAGCAACTTGTAGGAGAGGGCCACATCGGCGGAGATCATCTTCTCCACCCGCTTAAAACTGAAGTCAGGGCGGTTGACCTCTGCCATCAGGGTCAGGAGAGAGACCGCGGCTATATCCAGCTTCCGTCTCCTGATAAGCTCGGGTTTACTGAAAAAAAAGCCCTGGAAAAAATGGAAGCCCATACCAAGAGAGCGTTCAAACTCTTCATAGGTCTCGATCTTTTCGGCAAGAAACTTAAGCTTACCATGGCCGCGGTAGCGATCCATGGCCCCCTGAATCTCCTCCAGGGAGGCGGCCTGAAAATCGACCTTGATAATATCCACACAATCCACCAGGGGGTCCAGCCTCTGATCAAAGTTAAAGTCGTCCAGGGCCAGGGTGTAGCCGTGACGCTTCAGCTCCCGGCAGGCTGCAAGCACCGGCTCGCTGGCAGGGACATCTTCCAGGATTTCGACGATACAGTACTGTTGCGGCAGTTGGGTGGGGGTGCCGTCCAGGAGATGCTTTTCGGTAAAGTTGATCAGGGCCTTCTTACCGGCGGTGATCGTCTCCAGGCCGATGTTGATCAGGGCGTGAGCCAGCACCGTGCTGGTGGCGACCTCACCGTCAAAGTTTTCGGGAAAGACATTATCCAGGTTGCCCCGGTAGAGGATCTCATAGGCGAACAGTCGTTTACGGCGATCAAAGACAGGCTGCCGGGCAAGGTAGTTATGCATGCTACTCCATGGCACCGGGGAGGCTCTTGAGCCGCTCAAGCTCCCTGCATCTGAGCTGCCAGCTCTTTCCATGACAGATCAGGGTCAGGCGACGTCTCTCTTCGTCGACCATGGCCAGGTGGATTTCAAGGTACTGGTCAGGAAGCAGCGAACCAAGCCGATCCGGCCATTCGATCAGGGTCACCCCCTGATGGTTGAGGTAATCCAGGAGACCCGCGCCCTCCACATCCTCCTCACCGCTGAGCCGGTAGAGGTCCATGTGATAGACAGGCAGTCGGCCGGAGTATTCATGGAGCAGGGCATACGAGGGGCTGGAGACATACTGGTCTGCTCCGACCTCCAGGCCCTGGGCAATCTGCTGCACCAGGGTGGTCTTGCCGGCGCCGAGTTCTCCCTGGAGGAGAAGGAGATCGCCTGGGAGCAGCATCCCAGCCAACTGTCGGCCGAACAGGGAGAGCTGGTCAAGGTTCATGGGCCCGGGGCAGCTGAGGGGCTGGTTGTCGTCTGTTCGCATGTCTTTACAGTGGCCCTGGTAAGCCCCAGGGAGGCTTGCCGTGTTTCCTGGCTGCATCTCGTTTCATCCTGTCATTCATCTCTTCTCCATCCCTGAATTGGGAGGGTTCACACACTATACCCAATTTCCCCTGAAAACGATATCATTTCGAGCACGCTTTCCCAGAGATCCTATAAAATCCGCATCCCCAGGACAGAGGCAATGAGCTCCACCGCAAAGACCGCACTCTGGTTGCGACTATCCACAATGGGATTGACCTCTGCGATATCCATGGAGGCCAGACAGCCGTATTCTGCTATGGTTTCCATCAGTAAATGGGCTTCCCGGTAGTTTAAACCGCCCGGCACAGGGGTGCCGACCCCCACGGCAACTTCGGGATCTACGCTGTCCAGGTCGAAGCTGACATGGAGGTGTTGGACGCGACGGGCCAGGATATCCAGCACCTCATCGATAATCTCGGCCAGGCCGCGGCGGTCAATATCGGTCATGGTGTAGACCATCACCCCTGTTTGGCGGATGAGCTCACGCTCGCCAGGATCTATCCGCCGTACAGCAATCAGGGCCGTATGTTCCGGGGCAACTTTCGCGCCCGGAACATGGAGGTTAACCAGGCCGGGGTGACCATAGCCCAGGCTGGCGGCCAGAGGCATGCCGTGGATATTACCCGAGGGGGTGGTGGACTCGGTATTCATATCCGGATGGGCGTCTATCCAGAGCACCCCGGGGGTAGAGCCCCTCTGCCGACAGGAGGCGGCGACTCCGGCGATACTGCCCAAACCGATGGAGTGATCGCCGCCGATGCAGAGGGGCAGACGATCAGCGGCCAGGGACTCCTCCACCATGCCGGCCAGAATTTCCGCCCGGCGGACAATCTCCTGGAGGTACTTGAGCCTGGGGTTGTCCACCAGGAGTCGCTCCCGGATCTCGATGGGGATATCCCCCAGATCGCTGACCAGGTAACCCAGTTGGCCCAGCCGTTCCCGAAGACAGGCGATCCGCAGTGCCGACGGGCCCATGTCGACCCCCCGGCGATCTGCCCCCAGATCCATGGGAAAGCCAATCAGGTCGATACCGGTTTTGCTCGTGGTCATGGCAGTTCCGTCACCTTATCAGGCCAGTGAGTGGTTGACATTTCAGCGTTAACAACGCACAATTGCTCTAGAAGCTCCCTTCCTCCATGGTAGCCCACAACCCGATGAGGTGTGAAGTGAATTTTTCTCTCCCAGGATATACCCCGCCCGATTTCTCCACCCCCCGGCTCAGCACCGCACCGACAGCCACCTTCACGCCGGTACGCCGACACGGGGTTGCCCCGGAAGGGTACCATGCCACCACGGTCTTTCCAGAATACTTCCAGCTGAGCCCTGGCCAGTGGGTCCTGGCAGCTCGGTCCCGGATGGACTGTGTGGTGGTGCTGGCCGAAAAGGAGCTCCTGGTCAAAGAGTTTCGCAACCTGCGCCAGGGCGACCTGGTGGCGGTCGGCCGCAGCGAAAACGGGGAACAGGGAATCTATGTCCACACCCAGGGCTTTGCCGGGCCAGACCAGTTGGACGACAAGTTTGCCTTCCGCTCCAACCGCACCAGGGAGACCTCGTTCAGCATCGACTATGACCAGCTCTACCAGCTGCTGGATCACGAACGCGACCAGGGCTTCATTGTCTGGGTGCTGGGTCCGGCCGTGACCTTTGACCATGACGCCAGGGAGGCCTTTTCCCGGCTCATCAAGCTTGGCTATGTCCACGCCCTGCTGGCCGGCAACGCCCTGGCCACCCACGACCTGGAGGGAAGCCTCTTTGAAACCGCCCTGGGCCAGGAACTCTACCACAAACGGGCGGTTGCTGACGGTCACTATCATCATCTGGATACCCTCAACACCATCCGCAGGGCCGGTTCCATCCAGGCCGCCATCGACCAGGAGCTGATCACTGAAGGCATCATGCACAGCCTGGTCTGCTCCGGGGTGCCCTATGTCCTGGCCGGCTCCATCCGTGATGACGGCCCCCTGCCGGAGATCTTCGGCGATGTCTACCAGGCCCAGGACGCCATGCGCCGCTATACCTCCCAGGCTACCACGGTCATTGCCCTGGCCACCCAACTCCACACCATAGCCGCCGGCAACATGACCCCCTCCTACACCCTTACGCCCCAGGGTCAGGTCAGGCCGGTCTACTTCTACTCGGTGGACATGAGCGAGTTTGCGGTCAACAAACTGTCCGACCGGGGCTCCCTCACCGCAAAATCCATCCTCACCAATGCCCAGGATTTCATGGTCACCCTCCTGCGAGGCCTCCGGGAAAGGGCCTCCTGATCTTTCGGCTCCCTTGAAGTTCGGCCTGCAGACATAATCCAGCTCATGCCTTCTTTCCAATACATCATCCGAGCCAACGGCTCAGAGGATTTTGCTGAAGCGATAGTCGCAGGTATCAAGTGCAGTGTGAGTTTCTAACCCCTTCGCAACGAGGTCCTTATGCAAAAAGTGCTTGTCAAGGCGCCCCTGTCCGGCGTCATTTACCCCCTGGAGCAGGTTCCTGACCCGGTATTTTCACAGAAACTGGTTGGAGACGGTATCTCCATCGACCCTGTCAGCGACCAGCTCAAGGCTCCCTTTCCCGGTGTCATCTCCCAGCTTCACCGTGCACTGCATGCCGTTACCCTTACCCACGACTCGGGCCTGGAGGTGATGATCCACATCGGGATAGACACGGTTACCCTCAAGTCCAAGGGCTTTAAGGCCCTGGTCAGGGAGGGACAACGGGTTGAACAGGGAGAGGTGCTTATCACCTTTGAAAGCGATTTCGTGGCCACCAATGCCAAGAGCCTCCTTACCCAGATTATCCTGACAAACGGTGAAATCGTGGAGGGGGTGGTGAGGGCGGCAGGCTTTGCCGTAGAAGAGCAAACAGACCTCCTCACCCTCACCCTTGCCGAGGGGGCTGCTGCCGCAGTTGAACCATCCGGTCGGCAGCTCATTTCCGAGGCGGTTATCATCCCAAACACCACCGGCCTCCATGCCCGACCTGCTGCAGTACTTGCCGGCCTGGCAAAAAAATTTCAGGCTGAAATCGGTCTCCTCAAGGGAGAGCAGAGAGCCAACGCCAAGAGTGTGGTCTCCATCATGAAGCTCAATGTCGCCCACCTGGACAAGGTGCAGATCTGCGCGGTAGGACCCGATGCGGCTGCAGCATTGGAGGAGATCCTGCCCAAGCTGGAGAGCGGACTTGGCGACCAGGGCACAACCCCGGTAAACTCGCCTGCATCCCTGGAAACGACCGAGGACCGGTACCAGCCGCCTCAGCCCAAGAGCGGTGACCCCTCGCTCCTGCTGGGGGTGGTTGCCGCTCCCGGGCTGGCTGTGGGCAAGGCTTTTCAGATCCGGGAAGAGCGCTTTGACTTTGCCGAAGAGGCCGAAGACAGCCACCGGGAAAACGTCAGGCTGGATGCGGCCATTGAAACGGCAAAAAATCAGCTGGAGGCCCTCCAGGCCGCCCTGCACAAACAGGCTGACCCGGCAAAGGCGGCCATCTTTGCCGCCCACCGGGAAATCCTTGACGACCCTGATCTGATCGAGATGGCGCGCAGCCTTACGGCCAAGGGAAAGAGCAGTGAATACGCCTGGCAACGTGGCTACACCTCCTCAGCCGAGGAACTCAGCGGTTTGAGCAACGAGATTCTTGCCGGCCGGGCCAATGACCTCAAAGATGTGGGCAAGCGGGTGCTGCGCATCTTGACGGGCAGGGAAAGCGAAGAGCACACCGTCCCGGAGGATGCCATCCTGATTGCCGAAGAACTCACCCCTTCCTTTACCGCAACCATCGACACCGACCGGGTCAGGGGATTCTGCACCACCACCGGCGGCGCCACCTCCCATGTCGCAATCCTGGCACGATCGCTCAACATTGCTGCAGTTGCCGGCATCGAGGCTGCAGCCCTGGAGATCGCCGACGCCACCCCGCTGATCCTCGATGCCGGCAAGGGGCAGCTCCACATCAACCCCGGCGATGAACGTATCGCCAGGACCCTCAGCGAGCAGGCCGCCCTGAAGGCGCAGCATGAACTGGATCTGGCCCATGCCCATGAGCCTGCAGTGAGCACCGACGGCAAAGCCATAGAGGTGGTCGCCAATATAGGCGGGGTTGGGGACGCCCTTGAATCCGTGCAGATGGGGGGAGAGGGAGTCGGCCTGCTCCGGTCGGAGTTTCTCTTTCTCGAGCGGCTGACCGCACCGACAGAGGAGGAACAGTATGCGGTCTACCGCGATGTTCTCCTGGCCCTGGAAGGCAGGCCCCTGATCGTGCGCACCCTGGACGTGGGGGGCGACAAACCTCTCCCCTACCTGCCGCTGCCCAGAGAGGAGAATCCCTTTCTCGGCCAGCGGGGTATTCGCATCGGCCTTGAACGGCCGGAACTCTTCCGGGTCCAGGCCCGTGCCATCCTGCGTGCAGGGGCCCACGGAAAAATACGGATCATGTTTCCGATGATTGCCACCATCCAGGAGCTTCGGGACGCCCGGGCAATGCTTGAACAGGAACGACAGAAGCTTGGGGCAGAGCCGGTGGAAACCGGAATCATGGTGGAGGTCCCTGCCACCGCGGTCATGGCGGAACAGTTTGCCCAGGAAGTCGATTTTTTCTCTGTGGGAACCAATGACCTGAGCCAATACACCCTGGCCATGGATCGCGGCCATCCGAAACTGGCGGCAAAGATCGATGGCCTCAATCCTGCGGTGCTGCACCTGATCCAGCTTGCCGCCTCAGGTGCACACAGCAGGGGGAAATGGTTGGGAGTCTGCGGCGGCATGGCTGCCGACCCTCAGGCTGTCCCGGTCTTGCTCGGCCTTGGCGTTGATGAGCTTTCCGTGGCAGTGCCCGCACTGCCCTCCACCAAGGCGGTGGTGCGGCAGTGGTCGCTTAGTGCCTGTAAATCTCTGGCCCGGCAGGCACTCGCCTGCTGCTCAGGGGATGAAGTGCGTGAACTTGTAGAAGACTCAAAGCCTGGAGCGTCATCATGAAGCAGTTGTGGAACAGCTCATTTGCCTTCTTGCAGAAAATCGGCAAGGCCCTGATGCTGCCGGTCGCCATTCTGCCGGCCGCAGGTATTCTGCTTGGTGTCGGCAGTGCCGAGTTTGCCATACTTCCCGAGGTGGTCAACAGCACCATGAAGGCCGCAGGCGGGGCCATCTTCGGCAACCTGGCACTCCTCTTTGCCGTTGGGGTCTCCCTGGGACTGACCAAGAATGACGGGGTCGCCGCGCTCTCGGCTACCGTGGGCTATGCGGTCATGGTGGCAACCCTTGGCGTTATCGCCAAAATTTTTGGACTCGATACCCGGATGGTCATGGGGATGGATTCCATCGACACCGGCGTGTTCGGCGGCATCATGATCGGCGGTGTCGCGGCCTCACTCTTTAACCGATTCTACCGGATCAGCCTGCCCCAGTATCTGGGTTTTTTCGCTGGAAAGCGTTTTGTTCCCATTGTTACCTCCTTTGCAGCCATCGGGCTTGCCCTTGTCCTGAGTGGTATCTGGCCGCCTATCCAGCACGCCATTGACGCCTTCTCCCATTTTGCCTCGACAGGCAATACCGCCCTTGCGGTGACTATTTACGGCTTTGTGGAACGGCTGCTCCTGCCCTTTGGCCTCCATCATATCTGGAACGTACCCTTCTTCTTCGAACTGGGCAGCTACACAACCCCTGACGGAGAGGTCGTCCGGGGCGTACTCAACCGTTTCTTTGCCGGAGACTATCAAGCCGGGATCCTGGGGGGCGGCTTTGTTTTCAAGATGTTCGGCCTGCCTGCGGCCGCCCTTGCCATCTATCACATGGCAAAACCGGAAAACAGGGTAAAGACCGGTGGTATCATGATGTCGGCGGCATTGACCTCATTTTTGACCGGCATCACCGAACCCCTTGAATTTGCCTTCCTCTTTCTGGCACCACTCCTCTATCTCTCCCATGCTGTCCTGGTCTCCCTTGCCTTTCTGGTGACCTATCTCCTCGGTGTACGCATGGGCTATTCCTTTTCCCACGGCCTGATCGATTATCTGCTCTTTTATGCCATTGACATCAAACCCTGGTTGCTGCTGATCCTGGGCCCCCTCTTTGCCCTGGTCTATTACGCTATCTTCCGCCTTGCCATTGGCCTCTTCAACCTGAAAACCCCGGGCCGCGAGGAAGCTGAAGTTGACCTTGGTACGGCCAGGGAGGTGGCAGCCGATACCCTGGCCCGGCAGTTGGTCCTCGCCTTTGGCGGCAGGTCGAATATCAAGAACCTGGATGCCTGTATAACCCGGTTGCGCGTTGAAGTGGCGGATATTGGCAGGGCCAGCCCTGAGCGGCTCAAGGCCTTGGGCGCGGCCGGAGTTGTCTCGGTGGGAAGCGGCTTACAGGCCATTTTCGGTCCGCGCTCTGAAAACCTGATGACCGACATGAAGATGTATATGGCAGAGGCCGGTGACGAGGCAGAAATCTCTGAACAGGAGGCACCTTCAGAGATCTCCTACCGGGCCGACAGCGCGACTCCCAGGCTACGCGACCCCATCGCTCCGCAGAAGGTGGCCTCCTGGATCGAGGCACTGGGAGGGCCAGCCAATATACGTAAGGTTGAAATGTGCGCCGCAACCCGGCTGCGGCTCAGCGTGGTGGATATGGAGGCGATTAAGGAGCAGGAATTGACCTCCAGGGGGATCGGCGCGGTGATGCTGGTCGGTGACGACCTCATCCACCTGCTGGCCGGTAACAATGCCGATCAGTACGCAGCAGAGATGGCTGCCCAGATAAGCGCAGCCTGAAGGGAGACGAAAAAGACCCTGGCACGAGTCGCTCCTCACAACCCATCCAGGCCGACCCTGCAGAGGTCCGGAAGCTATGGCCCCCTCCGAACTCAGCCCTGCTTGATGAAGAGCTGCTGCTGCTTCTGGGCCTGGTAGCCCTGGCGAAGATAAAATCTGTGGGCCGCTGTCCTTCGGCTGTTGGCCCGGATGCGGATGGAGTCCAGGCCCTGGGCCCGCAACCAGGACTCGGCAGAGGAGAGCAAGCGCTGGCCGCCCCCCTGCCCCTGGTACGACTCCGCGACCACCAGGCTGACGATCTCACCCCACTGGCCCTCGGCAAGCCGGATATCCCTGGCTGCCTGGATACAGCCGACCAGCTGCTCACCCTTCTCCGCGACCAGGAGTTCACCGGACTGGCGGCGGATCAGGACCAGGCGCTGCGCCAGCTCAACCGGGGTTACCCGGTAGCCCAGGGTACGCAGCAGGGGGCCCAGGGAGTCCAGATCACCCTCCCAGGCAGGCCGACAGCAGACGGAGACGCCCGCTGCTGCCGACGGGGCTGGATCATCAGCCTGAGTCACCTCACTTATGGTAGTTATGATTGGCATTGATGGTACAGGCCCGATAGAGCTGCTCGATCAGCAGTAATCTGCTCATCTCGTGGGTAAAGGTGAGCGGGGAAAGGGAGAGCTTGAGATCGGCCCGTTTCAGCACCGACTGGTCCAGGCCGAGGTGACCGCCGATCAGAAAGGCAGCTGTGCCCACTCCCCTGCCCTGCCACTGTTTAAGCAGTGCCGCCAAGCCCTCGGAATCCAGCAGCTTGCCGAGGGGATCGAGGGCAATCACCACCCCCTTTTTAAGGGCCCCGACCTGGGCCAGGAGTTGCTCGGCCTCCTGGCGTTTGATTACGCCATCAGCCTCCCGGTTGGAGGATCGCTCCTTGAGCAGCGGCAGCTCAACCCGGCCGAATCGCCCCAGGCGCCTGGCATAGTCGGCAATGCCCTGGTCCAGATATTTTTGCCGGGTCTTACCGATAAAGGGGATAACAAAATTCATGACAATGGGCCCAGTCAGTCCCTGTCCAGGATCTCTTTGAGCCGTGCACAGAAGGCTGCATAGCCCAACTCACGGTTCAAACCCGGGCAGGAGGCGGTGATGGTCTGGTAATTACTTTCATCGGCCAGGATGCTGGGATGCAGCGGCCATTCGCGACAACGCTCGGGTCGGCCCAGGTGGACGCTGCAGCCCTTGATGGCTTCATCGTAAAAGATACAGTGACCGTCCACCACCTTCATCTGGACTACCTGACCGGTGACCCGCCAATACTGGGCCCGGGCCTCCTCGATGCTGAGGCCGAGCTCGGCAGCCATCCGCTGCTGGTCAAAGGGGCTCAAAGAGACGGTGGTCTCACCGTGGCAGCAGAAGCCGCAACGGCTGCATTGAAATATTTCCTGGTTGTGCGTAGTTGTGTCTTCCATGGGAAAAGAATAGGGAAATCGTCTAGCTGAGATTAAAAATATTGGAGTGGAAACAGGGGATCAGGCAGATCCGAGAATATCGCCGAACATCTCGATATTGATGCCGAACTGCTGGGCGGCTTTTTTCCACTTGGATTCATCCGGGGTGTGAAAGAGGACATCAAGGTCACCGGGTACGGTCAGCCAGCTGTTATCCAGCAACTCGTGCTCCAGTTGGCCGGCACCCCAACCGGCGTATCCCAGGAGAAAGAGAAACTCTGCCGGGCCCTTGCCCTGACTGATATCTTCCAGCAGGCGGGTATCACGTGAGAGCGAGACCTCTCCGGTGACAGCAAGGGAGTAGCGGTCCTTTTCCTTGGCGGTGTAGAGAATAAACCCTGAATCCAACTCCACAGGACCGCCGATATAGACCGGCGGCAACGGCCCTTCGGGGATGGGCATGTTAATCCCGTAAAAAATTTCCACCAGGGAAATTTCATGGTTGGGTTTGTTGATGACCAGCCCCATGGCGCCCTCGTCGCTGTGGGCACAGAGGTAGATGACCTGTTCCTTGAAACGGGGATCAGGCATCTGGGGTGTGGATATGAGAAAATGACCGCTGAGACTTTCCATAGGTATCGTGTAGCTCCTTTCTAGTCAAAGGTTAGCACCCTTCTACCGCAACAGTCAAGGGAGATAGTTCGCCCGGCGAATTTGTCCGCCCAAGTCGGCTCAACCGTTGCCGGCCACTGCCTCTTCGTGGTACAAAGGGGACAACCTGAGAATTCCACCTTCCTGGACAATGGAGGATCCCCCATGGACGACAACAGCTCACTCTACCCCCATTCAGATAAGATCAAAAAAGCCCTGGTTTGGATCTGTGAAACCCTGGAAGACAAACCCCAGCTCAGCCGAAAGGAGGCCATCCAGCAGGCTGTGATCCGCTTTGACCTCTCTCCGGCGGACAGCACCTTTCTGGAAAAAAATTTTTCCACGGATCCAGAGCGGCCCGATAACTTCTGTGGAGGAAGCTAAGCCCTCCGGCGCAGGACACTTCGCTCTCCCGCCTGGGCCAAATTTCAGGGCAAAGGTTCAGTCGGGTTCGGCCCCGAGGCTACGGGCAGGTGCAGACACACCAGCGTGCCTTCTCCCGGCTGACTCTCGATGGTCATGGTGCCCTCATGGTCGGCAACGATCTTCTGGGAGATGGCCAAACCGATCCCGGTACCCCTGGCCTTGGTGGTAAAGTAGGGATAAAAGACCTGGGACAGGGTCTCCTCATCCATGCCCACCCCGTTATCCCTTATCCGGATCTCCACTGAACCAGGCTGACCAGCTGGCATCGCCTCCAACTGCAACTCGCCCCCAGGGCCCATGGCCTGAAGGCTGTTCAGGAGGATGTTCATGATAACCTGGGTAAGCCGATCCCGGTCCCCCCTTACCGGCGGCAGATCAGGGGCAAGCTCAAGGGAGACCTGAATATGGCTGTCGCTTATCTCTGCCGAGATCAGCTCCAGTTCCCGGGCCAACAGTTCGCCGATATCCACCTCCTCCAGATGCAGGGGCAACGGCCGGCTAAAACTGAGTAATTCAGAGATGGTCCGGTTCATCCGCTCGGTTTCCTGGATCAGCAACTCCGCAGTATCCTGTTCCTTGCTCCCTGGCTGAAACTTATTTTTCAGCAACAGAGCCAGGCCTTTGATGGAACTGAGCGGATTTCGCACCTCATGGGCCACGCCGCCGGCCATCTTGCCGATGGCGGCCAACCGTTCATGTTCCCGCATCTTCTGCTCCAGCTGTTTGAGCTGTGATATATCCGAGAGCAGCAGCACCTCTCCCATGTACTGTTGGTCCCGGGTATAGATCTGGATCAGACGACAGAGCAGGACCTGATCCCTGCCCTGGATACGGAGGCGAACCTCCTCTTCCTGTTCTGCACCGCTTCCCGGGGATGGTGTCTTGGCGGCAAAGAAGGCGGCCAGGGCTGGGGGCAGGATCGCCTGGGGAGAGGTACCAACAGCCTCAGCCCGGCAGATACCGGTCATCTCGGTGACGGCATGGTTCCAGGTGGCGATTCGCCCCAGCCGGTTGGTGGCAATCAGGCCCACGGGCAGGGAGGAGATCAGCAGTGAGGTAAAGGCCTGAATCTCGTCCAGGGTCTTCTGGGAAACCCGGTAGCCCTGAACCACGGACAGGGAAAACCATCCGGCAACTCCGATGAGCAACATGGCCAGGGAGAGGATGAAGATCTGGAAGCGGAGGCGGCCCAGGGTCTGGTCATATTCCGCCATGTCCAGGCCGACCAGGATAAAATATTGTTTATCCTGGTCGCCGGGGCCAGGGAGACGGGAACGCATGGAGCGCATCATGGAGCGGCGCCCCCGCTCTTCCATGAAAAATCCGCCCCGGTGAGAAGGCGGACCCTGTCCTGGCCCTCGCCTATGGTGGCCGAGGGAAGGAAAGGGGGTAAAGGGACGGATGGCCTCCAGGACCCGGCCGCTGGATCGTTCCTCTATGGTATAGTACATTTTTCTGGTCGGCTCAGCCGAAGAGCCGGGCAGCTGGGGGGGCCTAGAGAACCTGGTCGTTCCGACCCGGGCCCCATCACTGTGAACCGTGACCCGTCCCTGCTCATCGATCAGGGCCAGTTCCTTGATCTCCGGGTCTTCGATCAGGTGCCGTAATACTCGCTGCGCATGCTCCTGCCAGGGCTCACTCTCCCAGAAATTTTTCCGCAGATCAGCCAGGTAGGAGGCTCTGGCCCCGGACTGGGCCACATTCATCAGGGTGGTCGCCTTCTGGAGCATGGCATTGGTCATCAGCCGTTTCTCCAGACGAAGATTGTGAAATGCAAAGGTGACGATGATGATCACCAACAGGCCGGCTGCTGCCGCCAGCAGCCAGGGCGAGGCAAAGAGAAGTCGTGATCTGATGAGCGCGGTTGTATTTCCCATGGGTCTGATCAGGCAAAAAGTGATCCAGTAACTTCCGGTGGTAGATGATGGTGGCAACTGCGGGGAATGAGTACTGATAATCCCCGGAACTCCGCCTTGGACCACTCCAGGCGGATACTTTTTACCCAGAGCAGAACTCCGACCTGGGTAAAAAGGGAACAGTTCGCGGCTGCTGCCGGCGTATCCCGCGTGACTGTCGGGACATTTTGCTCATAAAGATTTTTCATATCATATAGTTACAGATATATAATTATTTCTGGCACAGGATTGGCTATAATGAAGGTGCAACAGGCAGACAAGCAATAACAACCAGTATCATCAACCCTACCAAGGAGTAGACCATATGAAGAAAGGTACCAGTAAGAAAAAGATGCTCGCCGCCGCCATCCTCACCACGGGTCTGGCCCTGACCATCACCCAGGCCGCCACGGCCAGGCCAGGGGGCTGGGGCAACAACGGCCAGGTACCCTGCCAGATGCAGCAGCAGCTGAATCCGGTGGCCCAAAAAGCACAGGAAAAATTTCTCACGGATACAACGGAGTTGCGTAAAGAGATGGCAGTCAAGCAGACCGCCATGCGGGCGGTGATGGGTGCCGAGACCCCCAACTCCACCAAGGCCGCCCAGCTGGCGGGCGAACTCTATGACCTCAGGGAACAGCTCCGCCTCAAGGCCCAGGAGTATGGCCTCCCTGCCTCTGCCTGCGGCATGGGACAGGGCATGGGCATGGGCCAAGGCGGTGGCAAGGGCTTCCACCACCAACAGCGACGTGGTTGCGGCGCACGCTTCTAAAGCCGATAAGGCAGTATCTGGACGTCCCTCCGAAGATCCCTGGCAGGTTTCCCTCCTTTTCCTGCCGGGGATTTTTTATCCCCCCTCTCCCTGCTCGTCCCATCCAAACCGGGTCACATCATATTTTCCGGATCTACATCAATTCCCAGGCGTACCGCCCCCAGCCTCAGCTGCCGCTGTCCTGCGGCTAGGCGGCCACAGATGTCATGGAGTTGCCGACCGTTGGTACTCTTCATCAGCAGCTGCCAGCGGAAGCGATCCTTGATCCTGGAGAGTGGCGCCGGTGCCGGCCCAAGCAACTCGATCCCTGTCTGACCGTGTTCGTCTCTGATCAGGCGGGCAATCTTTTGGGCTGCCAGCTCCACCTTCTTTTCCTCGACCCCGCTGAAGCGCAGGTTCACCAGGCGGGAGAAGGGGGGAAAACCCAGCAGGGAACGAGTGGTGATCTCCTGGTCATAGAGGGCCTGGTAGTCGTGATCCCGGGCAAAGCGAATGGCGTAATGCTGGGGCTGGTAGGTCTGGACAATCACCTTACCGCTGTACTCCCCCCGACCTGCCCGACCGGTAACCTGGGAAAGCAGGGAAAAGGTCCGTTCCGCAGCCTTATAGTCAGGGATGGCCAGGCCGGCATCGGCTGAGACCACACCCACCAGGGTGATGGCCGGAAAATGGAGACCTTTGGCGATCATCTGGGTCCCTACCAGGATATCCACCTGGCGATTGCGAACTGCCTGGAGGGTGGCCAGGTAGTTCTTGCGCTTGACCGCGGTGTCACTGTCCAGCCTGGCAACCCGCGCCGAGGCAAAGAGCTGCCTGGCCTCCTCCTCTATCTTTTCCGTACCCAGGCCGATGCCGCTGACCTTGGTGGAGTTGCAGCCAGGACAGACGATATTGGTATGCAGGGTAAAACCGCAGTAGTGGCAGAGCAGTTTATCGCTGCTGCGATGGTGGGTCAGGGAGACCTGACAGTGGCTGCACTGGAGGACATGACCGCAATCCCGGCAGAGCATGGCCGAGGAAAAACCGCGACGGTTGACATAGAGCAGGACCTGCTGGTTATTATCCAGGGTCTGGTGGATAGCGCTGATCAGCTGATCGGAAAAAAACAGATCCGGACGGGACCTTTTTTCCCGTGCCAGATCAACCACCTGCACCTCGGGCAGGGGCTGATTTTCCACCCTTCTGGCCATGGTCAACAGCCGGTACTTTCCCTGGCAGGCGTTGTTGAAACTGGTCACCGCCGGGGTGGCCGAGCCCAACACCACCGGGCAGGAGGCCATCTTGGCCCGCATCACCGCCACATCACGGCCGTGATAGCGGGCGCCCTCTTCCTGTTTGTAGGCCGGCTCGTGCTCCTCGTCGACAATGATCACCCCGAGATCATCCAAGGGGGCAAAGACTGCAGACCTGGCCCCCAAGACCACCCTGGAACGTCTGTTCCAGACCTTGAGCCACTGGTCGAAACGCTCCCCCTGGCTCAGGCCGCTGTGAAAGATGGCCAGCTGTTCGCCAAAGCGGGCATAGAACTGAGCCTCCAACTGGGCGGCCAGGGCAATCTCAGGCACCAGGACCAGGGCGCTCTTTCCCTGCTCAAGGGCCGCGGCCACTGCGCGGAGATAGACCTCGGTCTTGCCGCAGCCGGTGACCCCGTGGAGGAGAAAGGGGCTGAAGCTCCCCTGGTCAATGGCCGGGATCACGGCTGACAGGACCTCCTGCTGTTCAGGGGTGAGCTGGAGCGGTGGTTCTGCGGCGATCTCCCTGCCGCCAAAGGGATCACGATAGATCCGCAGCCGCTCTTTGACCAACACCCCCTGCTCACAGAGCGCGACCAGGGCCTTGCCACAGTTACGGTACACCTCCAAAAGAGAACGCCTGGCCACCGGTGCCTTCGGTCCTTGACGACAGAGTTCCAGGAAGTAGAGAAGGGTCTTCTGCTCCGAGGGTTTGAGACGCACCCCTTCCCCGCCTCCGTCGGCCGGAGAGAGCTCCTGGGGAATCTCTGCCGGCTCAAGCTCATGGAGAGAGTCAAAGGCAGCGGCCAGGGTGTAGGCGGTCTCTTTTTTTTCCTTCAGCTGCGAGGTCACCAGTTCAGGAACCAGTTCGAGCCAGCCCTGTTCAGCCAGTTGCTGCAGTTTCCTTTTCTCCGACGGATCGCGCCAGAGTTGAGCCACCTTGGCCGCTGTCAGCTGGCGGTCGTTGCGCAGGGACTCAAGCCAGGGGTGGCGGCCTGGGGAGAGCTCCTCGGGCCGGGTCTCTGCCAGCTGGGCGATCCCCATGGCCGTCAAGCTGGCCCGCAGGCCGGAACGGGCCGTGGGGGCAACCGGCAGGGCGGTCTTGATGACCTGGCCCAGGGGGTGATGGTAGTAAGCGGCCAGCCAACGGTAGAGAGGAATCAACCACTCGGGAAACAGGGGTGCCGGGGCAAAGACCCGGTTGATGGGTTTCACCACAAAGGTATCAGTAGCAGGATCGGTCAGCGGGGAGGTTCCCAGGACATAGCCGGTGACCCGCCTCCTCCCCAGGGGGACCACCACACAACTGCCCACCGGAACGGGATCCTGCTGGTCCCGGGGGTGACCGTAGGTCAGCGTCTGTGCCATCGGCGCATCAACGGCCACCTCATAGTGTTGCATAGGGAGCGACTACTCCTTTTCCAGGCCAGGGATCTCACAGCCCTGACAGATCATCTCCAGGTACTCTCGAAAGGGTGCGCCAAGATCCCGATGGTGGAGGGCAAAGTCGACAATCGCCTTGAGATAGCCGAGTTTGTCGCCGGCATCATAGCGCTGGCCATCAAACTCATAGGCATACATTCCCCGGAGATTGGAGAGGGCCAGGAGGGCATCGGTGAGCTGGATCTCACCCCCATGGCCGGGGGTGGTCTTGCCCAGGAGGTCAAAGACCTCGGGCATCAGCAGGTAGCGTCCGATGATGGCCATATCCGAGTGCGAGGTCCCGGGTGCGGGTTTTTCCACCATCCGCTTGACCTTGAAGGTGCGTTCCCTTTCGGTCTCAACGCCCTCGACAATTCCGTACTGATAGGTCTGGTCCATGGGCACCCGCTGGATGGCGACAATGGATTCGCCCACCTGGTGATAGAGGTCGATCATCTGTTTGCAGCAGGGTACCCCACTCATCACCAGATCATCTCCCAGGAGTACCAAAAAGGGCTCGTCACCGATGACGTTGCGGGCCATCCAGATGGCGTGGCCCAGGCCCAGGGGTTTCTTCTGCCGCACCGAGACGATATCGATCAGGTTGGAGATGTTGTTGAGTTCCTCGCCCAGGCTCACCTTGTTTTTTTCCTTGAGCACCGTATCCAGACGAAAGTCATAGTCAAAGTGATTCTCGATGGCGGATTTCCCCTCGCTGGTGATAAAGACGATCTCTTCTATGCCCGAGGCGACCACCTCCTCGACGATGTACTGGATGGTGGGGCGATCGACAATGGTCAACATCTCTTTGGGGATGGCTTTAGTGGCAGGCAGGAAGCGGGTACCGAGTCCAGCTACCGGAATAACAGCTTTTTTTATGGCCTTCATGGGCACCTCAGGGGTTGGTTTAAGGGGTATTCGATCCAGGGAGGGAAAGAGTTGTTGTAAAAACATGCAATCGTAAACTATACTCTATCCTCTTTTCCCCTCAAGTAGAAAACACAATTTTCCATGCAACTATCCTATCCCCCTGCCCTCCCCATCTCCGAGCACAGCCAGGAGATCTGTACCGCCCTCCAGGAACACCAGGTGATCATCGTGGCCGGTGATACCGGGTCGGGCAAGACCACCCAGCTGCCCAAGATGTGTCTCCAAGCCGGCCTGGGGAAAGAGGCCCGGATCGGCTGCACCCAACCCAGGCGTATTGCCGCCATCTCCGTGGCCGAGCGGGTGGAAGAGGAGCTCAAGGAACCTGGCCTGGCAGGCTACAAGATCCGTTTCCAGGATCGGATCTCGGAGCAGACCGTGATCAAGTTCATGACCGACGGGGTCCTGCTGGCCGAGACCAAGAGCGACCGCTTGCTGCGCCAGTACGATACCCTGATCATCGATGAGGCCCACGAGCGGAGCCTCAACATCGATTTTCTCCTGGGCTACCTCAAACAGCTGCTCCCGCGGCGACCGGACCTCAAGCTGATCATCTCCTCGGCCACCATTGATACCGATAAATTCAGTCAGCACTTCTCCCAGGCACCGGTGATCACGGTTTCAGGCCGGCTCTTTCCCATCGAGACCAGGCACCTGGGAGACGAAGAGCGGGACGAGGGGCAGGAACGATCCTATGTGGATCAGGCCGTTGAGGTCCTCGAGGATCTCTGTGCCGACCCGTTCGGGGGCGACATCCTTGTTTTTATGCCTACGGAGAGGGACATATTCGACACCCTTGAAGGCCTGAGTGAACCCATCCGCCGGGACAACCTTCTCCTGCCGCTGTTCGGCCGGCTCCAGGCCTCGGATCAACGCAAGATTTTCCAAGCCTCCAAAAAGCGAAAGATCATCGTGGCCACCAATGTGGCAGAGACCTCCATCACCGTTCCAGGCATCCGCTATGTCGTGGACTCGGGGCTTGCCCGGATCTCCCGATACAACATCCGCACCGGTACCACCAGCCTCCGGATCTCCAAGGTGAGCCAGGCCAGCTGCAACCAGCGTCAGGGACGCTGCGGCCGCACCGGACCGGGGGTCTGTATCCGGCTTTACAGCGAAGAGGACTACCTGGCCCGGGACGAATTCACCCTGCCGGAGATCCAACGCTCCAACCTGGCAGAGGTCATCCTCCAGATGGTCAGCCTCAAGCTGGGACAACCGGAACAGTTTCCCTTTGTGGACGCTCCTCTGCCCAGGGCAATCCGGGAGGGCTACCGCACCCTGCGGGAAACCGGGGCCCTGACCGGCGAGCACAGCCTGACCGCCAACGGCAGACTGATGGCCACCCTGCCCCTGGATCCCCGAATCTCCCGGATCATCATCGAGAGCGCGGCCAGGGGGGCCCTGCGGGAGAGCGTCATTCTGGCGGCCGCCCTCTCGGTCCAGGATCCCAGAGTCCGTCCCCTGGACAGGGAACAGCAGGCCAGGGAGGCCCACGCCAGGTTCAAAGACCAACGCTCCGACTTCCTCTCTCTGTTGAACATCTGGGATCAGCTCTTTGCAGAGGGCAGCCGGGTCAGCTGGTCCAGGCTCTCCAAGTTCTGCAAGACCAACTTTCTCGCCTGGCAGCGGATGCGGGAGTGGATCGATGTCCATGAGCAGATCCTGGGACTCTTGAAGAGAAGATCAGAGTTCACCCTGAACCGTGAACCAGCAGCTTACGACCCACTCCACATCTCCCTGACCAGTGGTTTTCTGCGTAACTTCTGCCGCAAGAAGGAGCGTAATATCTACCTCGCCCCAGGCAACAAGGAGGTGATTCTCTTTCCAGGTTCTGCCCTGCATAAACGTGGGGGCGAATGGATCGTGGCCGCCCACTTCGTGGAGACCACCCAGCTCTTTGCCCGGACCGCGGCCAACATCAAGGTAGAGTGGCTGGAAGAGTTGGGCGGCGATCTCTGTAAACGCTCCTGGAGCAACCCCCGCTGGGAAAAGAAGAGCGGCCAGGTCATCGCCGATGAACAGGTCAGCCTGTTCGGCATCCCCATCGTCCATGGCCGCCGGGTCAACTATGGCCGCTTAAACAGGGATACCAGGCAGGAGGCCAAGGAACTCTTTATCCGCGAGGCCCTGATCCCGGATAAACTCGGCGGTCGTTATCCCTTTCTCGCCTTTAATCAGAACCTGATCAGGGAGTACCGGGAGATCGAAGAGCGGCTGCGCCGTCGCACCATCGTGGCCGATGAGGAGCAGCTCTTTCACTTTTATGATGAGCGACTGGTTCAGGTCTATGATCGCTTTACCCTCAACCGGCTGCTCCGCCGGAAAAAGAACGACGCCTTCCTCCGTATGAGCCAGGCAGATATCTGCCTGGATGCCCCTGCCGATGATGAGCTCTATCGCTTCCCCCCCACCCTCCAGGTAGGTGAGTTCCAGCTGCAGCTGCGCTATCGCTTCGAACCAGGCAAGGAACAGGACGGGGTGAGCGCCTGTATCCCCCGCCAGATCGCCTCCCACCTCAATCCCAACATCTTTGAGTGGCTGGTTCCAGGCCTGTTGCCGGAAAAGTTACTCTATCTGCTCAAGCGTCTTCCCAAACGAATTCGTAAAAACCTGGTGCCGCTGCCAGATACCGTGGACCGGATCATGGATGGTCTGGAACTCTACAAGGGCTCCCTCTACCAGGGGATTGAACAGGCCCTGCTCCGTTCCCACCGGCTGCAGATCCAGCGGGCCGACTGGCTGGCAGAAGCCCTCCCCGCACACCTGACCATGCACTTTGTGCTCCTGGATGAGGAGGGCAAGGAGGTCTGTTTTGCCCGCTCCTTTAACCAGATTCTCCAACAGGCGAAGGGCAGCGCTCCCTCCCAGAGGAAGCGAACGGTACAGAGCCTGCCCACCCTTGACAACATCAGCGCCGAGGAGCTGGATCTGATCGACCCCACCATCAGCTTCCCGGGCAAAGGCGGGGGCGTCGAACTCTACTACCCGGCCCTCCAGGTGGATCCGGCAGCCAAGCAGGTCCACCTGCGCTACCTCCAGGATGAGGAGCAGAGCCTCCAGGCGAATCGTCATGCTCTGGAGGCCCTCTATGCCCGGAATTTCGCCCAGGAGAGCACCCAGCTGAAAAAACAGTGCAAGGCTGCGGTGACCGCGAACTCGGCCAGTTGGCTCTCCCTGGGGGGAAATTATTCCGCAGCCGCCCTCAAGGAGGCCCTCTACTCCTTTGTGATGGCTGCCCTCTTTGCCATAGAGGGCAATCCCCTGCCCTCCTATGCCAGCTTTTGCGCCCACAACGATGCTATCCGGAAACAGGGGCTGCTCCGAGCCGCTGCACCGCTCATGACCCTGCTGGCTGACAACCTCCAGAAACGCAAGGAGGCCCGCCAGAAGATCTCCAGCTGGGCCCAGCGGGCACGAAAACTGAAAAACTTCGATTCCCAGCGCCATCACGAGTACAACCAGGCCCTGGAGCGGATCCTACCCCAGAATTTTTTAATAAGCGGCGACCCGACCATGCTCCAAAATGGCCCCAGGTACCTCCAGGCACTGATCATCCGGATCGAGCGGGCCGAGCATGCCCCGGAGAAAGATCGTCGCAAGGCAGAGCGGTTGATCAAGGCCAACAACCGCCTGGATCAGGCCCGCCAGTTCTCCACCGGCTCCGGCCAGTGCCGCCAGAGCCTCAACCACTATCGTCAACTGCTGGAAGAGTTCCGGGTATCGGTATTTGCGCCGGAACTGGGAACCACGACCTCGGTCTCCGAAAAAAAGCTGGAACAGTTCTGGAGCGAGGTGGAAAATACCTGTCGCCGGGTGGAGTAAAGGCAGCAAGGGCCAGCGGATTAAGGTTCAGGGCTCAGGCCTTATGACAAACAGCGCCCCCAAAGGTACGCACCAGGGGGGCAGTTCGGCTCAAAGAAGCAAGAGCCCTTACGAGGGAGAAGATGGCAAGGCATACTAACACGAGTAGGACCAACGGAATCAGCAGGGGCGATATCACCATCGGTCAGGAGGTGGCCGTGGTGATGAAGCAGGATCAAGGCTCAGGCAAGCTCACCCAGGGCAGGGTTGCCCGAATCCTGACCAGATCACCCTCCCATCCCCATGGCATCAAGGTCCGCCTGGACAACGGCTGTGTGGGCAGGGTGAAAGAGCTCATTGGCTGATCTCCGGGCAAGGCCTCGGCAGCCGAAATCCGTCGCCCAGCCATCAGAGGGCCTCTGTTGCGGCCCTGCGAATGCTCAGGTTGTTGTCTCTGGTGGCAGCGCGTAAAAATGTTCTGGCTGAGACACTCTCTTTTCCGGCCAAGGCCTTTACCGCCTCCAGGCGGACCCCAGGATCCTGGTCGCCCAGGATGATCTGGCCTAAGATCATCACAGCCTGGTCATGGAGATTGCGTCCCAGCTGTTGGGCCACGTAACGCCGTAGAGCGGGATCCGGCCGCGCCAACACCCTGGCCATGGCCTGCACCGCCTCCGCACTTTCAAAAGCCGCCAACTCCCGCACAGCCAACTCCAGTTGATCCCTGTCCCTTCCCCCGGAGACCACCTCCTGGAGGCGCACAAGATCGGCGTCAGCCGGGTCGCCCGGATCTTCTCCTGAAGAGTCGGCAAGCTCCGATTCCCGGTGCAAGGGGGTGGCTGGAACATACTCCCTGGGCTCCATGACAGCGCCGGGAGCTATCCCGGACGGTCGCGTTTCCTGCTGGGGAAACAACCAGACCTCTTTGATGAACTGCCGGTCTCCATGCTGTTCAAAGAGGATGACCAGGGAATGGTTGTCGACCAGACGATGCAGGCCAACCGCCAGGGGACTATCAGCCAGGTTGCAGGTGACTCTCGCGTTCAAGGGGCCGAAAATTTTCACCTCAAAACCGGCTTGATCGGCAAGCTGCTTCAAGGCCTGCTCCAGAGGGTAATCCGCCGTACTCCCTGTCAATCGTTCTTCCTTGATGCGCAGATCAAAGCTGGCACAGAGCAGGGGAGCGCTGCTCAACACCAGGCAGAGTGGACAGAGGATGACCCCGCAGAGGATCTGGCCGATTCTTCTGCTGAATAAATCGACTGTACGGGGTACATTTAGGGGAAGATCACGAAATAATCGTACCATCTGATCAGCTTCTCATCTAAAGGGGAGTACAGCTCGCATGCCAGCAGACGCTCTCAGACCAGGACCCTCTGGATCGCCTCAAAGACGCCCTCAGGGACGCCCTCATGCACGCCCAAACGCAAGTCGTATCCCAGGTTCAGGTACGCCGCCCTCCGGCAATACCCTCCTGAAACCCGGCCAGATCCCTGGCCTGACCGGGTTACGCGGTCTGGCTGCCCTTGGGGTCTTTCTTGTCCACTATAACCAGATTGTCCGTTTGGATCCGTTTTTTGGCCCCTTTGACCTGGCCTACCTCCTTGCCAACGGTGGCTATGGAGTCGCCCTCTTCCTGGTGCTGAGTGGTTTTCTCCTCAGCCTGCCCTACTGGCAGGCCAGGCAAGGTGGCCCTCCTCCACCCCGGACCGGGGCGTACCTGCTCAAACGCATGCTCCGGATCCTTCCCGCCTACCTTGCGGTCCTCAGCGTTCTCATCCTTGGTTCCCGTCATTGGCTCATCCCAGGTGCCTGGGCAGATATCCTGCTCCATCTGCTCTTTCTCTTCAACCTGACCGAATTTTCCATCTTCAGTCTTAATCCCGCCTTCTGGACCCTTGCCCTGGAGATGCAACTCTACCTCCTGGTTCCGCCTTGCGGCCTGCTCCTCCTGAGGGTATCTCAGCGGCTTGGAGTTACCTTGCTGGTGAGCTTCGCCATCCTGGGCTATCTTGGCCAGTTGAGCCTGGTCCAGCTGGTCGACACCATCATTCCCTGGCCCCTGAATCCTCAGCTGCTCTGGCTCCGTCCAGGAGGGGCAGTGCTCAGCCACTCTGTTCTGGCCCACCTGCCCCACTTCATGATCGGTATCCTTGCCGCCCCATGCTACCTCAAACTCCAGAAGAGGAAAGGAGTACACCCGGGTCTGATCAGCAGATCCTGCGACCGGTATTTCTGGACCGCCTCCTGCCTGCTTGCCCTGCTTCTGGCAACGCCCGGGCTGGAACCCATCCTCACCATCCCCCAGGGTCGCTATGGCTTGCCCCTGGTTCCCCTGCTTCTGGCAGGAGTGCTCATCACCCTGCCCTGTAGTCGCTATGCAGCAGCAATCTTTGAGTGGAAACCATTGAAGCTCTTCGGCCTGCTCTCCTACGGCTTTTACCTCTGGCATCAGCCCAGCCTCCACTATAGCGACCGGCTGCTGAGCTCGTTTGAGCTCGATTGCCTCGACCAGCCCGGCATCTTTGCCGTGCTCAGCTTGAGCCTGGCGCTCGGTGCCGCCGGCCTGAGCTATCTCCTGGTAGAGCGACCGCTCCTGCGCTGCTGGAAGAAACGGCTACAGCGACGAGCTTGACGCTCTCCTGGGCTCTGGCTAAAACTTAGTCCTCAAACTGGCGGAGATGGCTGCTGACCTTGCGGTCCAGGGCCGGCCTCCAGGTCTTTGGCATGCGCACCAGCACCTGATCGAGCAAGGCCTTGCACTCAAACTGTTCTTCTGGTCCTGACCTCCTGCTCACTGCCGCAGAGAGCCACAGGTAGGCCTTGGCCAGGGCAGGGGCTGGAATCTGTTGGGAGGGGAGTTCACCCGTGCCCCCCAGGTAGGCCTGTGCCGTAGGCAGATAGGCAGGCAGATAGCCCTGGGCGGCTGCGGACTCAAACCATCGCAGGGCCTGCTCCGCAGACTGCAGCTCAGCCGCAGGGCTGTCGCGGAGGAGCATGGCCAGCCAGTACTGGGCCTGGCGGTTACCCTGTTGGGCTGCCTGCAGATACCACTGATAGGCCTGGTGATGATCCGGCTCCACCTTATCCCCGCTGTGGAAGAACCTGCCCAGCTGGAACTGAGCCTGCTGATTGCCAAGGGAGGCGGCCTGGGTCAGGTGGAGGAGAGCCTTTTCCCTGTCCTTACTACGCTCGCTGGCCAGGAGCAGCTGGCCAAGGGGGTAGTGGGAACCGCCATGGCCAAGGGCAATGGCCTGTTCATACCAGTAAATCACATCGCCAGCAGAGCCAGGGACGACGGTTCCAGCTGCCAGACACTCGGCATAGAAATGAGCAGCAGCAGGGACCTCTCCCTGGGCCGCGGTGCCGTACCAACGGCAAGCAGCCCGGGGATCGACCGGTCTGCCCCAGCCGTTTTCATGAAACAGGGCCAGTGAAAACTGGGCCAGAGGATGGTCCGACTCCTGGGCGAGATTGTGGTAGGCCTGGTAGGCCCTGCTGTAGTCACCGGCGGCAAGAAGTTTCTGAGCACGGCGCAGCTGCCTGTCGCTGTCAGCCGCCAGACTCGGAAGCAGGCCGCCGGTAAAAAGCAGTACCAGGCAAAGCAGTGAACTCAAAAGAGTATGCATCATTCCTCCATCCAAGGGGCTAGCCGATCCTGCTGCCCCCTCTTATCCCTTTGGCCCACGCCCACCCCGATTGGTGGGCCGCAGCGGCACCGAAATAGGCGCCTTCTGCAAGGCGCCTATCTTTCCCTGAACTCAAGGTTTAACTTCGAGAGGGATACACGCCCTGAAGGGCAATAATGTGGTAAATCCCAAGCGAGGGCTGACTGATGTTAAAGGGTTGGCTGCCACCGGTGTTATCGGTACCGCCAGTCATGTCAACGTTTGGCGCCTCGGTGGAGTAGGCCCGGTCGCGCCCGTCCCTTGCCAGAACGGTATTTGCAGCCGGAGTGGTGGTATTGCCGGGATTACTGGTTGCGTTTAAATTATGGTTATGGGACGGCATCTGGGCCAGGCTCAGGATCACCTGCTCGGCTCCCCACCTTTCACCGAGCCGACGAGAGGACAGGCCAGGTCCGGTTCCTGGATGGACAGCGGTTCGGCCACGCAGGTCCGGCAGACCAAAGGAGGTCCGGCCGTCCCCCCCGTAGGTGGTGCCAAGCAGGGAAAAGAGGGCCGTGTTTTGGGAGATGGGTAAGATCTGGCCGTCACAGAAGGCCCAGTTCCTGGGGGCAAAGTTGCCGCCGAACATGATGATCTGGGCAATGAAAGGTTCGGAGGCCTGGGACGGACTGGGAACACTGAAAAAAAGCCCCATGGCCAACAGGACCATACAACTGCTTGCCAGACTCTTGTGCAGGATATCTTTCATCATGGTACTACCTCCTCAGTAAGGTTACAGTGGCATTTGTTGTTCTCTTTGCCGCACGATTTCCTCCTGCCCTGTAGACAGGGAAGCGCGCTGCCATGTCAGGCCTGCTTGTTTCTGCTCCGCCGTACTCGTCCAGCCACGGCGGCCAGGCCGACACCGAAAAGCAGCAAGGTGGCAGGCTCGGGAACCGGACTCCCCCCCCCGCCAAGCCTGGTGAAACCGTCGATGCTGACAAAGGAGGAAAAGGCGGCAGAGCTGGTCCCCTCCAAAAAAACTTCCCCATCCAGGGTATACTCCCCACTGACCTGAACCATATCCCCGGGCGCCAGGGTGAGGGTAAAGAGCAGGGAACCGCTGTCGACAACCACCTCACCAAAGGTGCCGGTCAGGACGCCGTCAAACTCATCCCCAAAAAAGGTATCAGAGGCGATGTCGGTGAACTCTGTCATCCCATCGGCAAAGAGATCAAACTCCGATGTGGCGTAGGCATCTACTCCATCTGCATCGACGCTGTTGTCAAAGGTCCAGCGGATATCCACCTCATAGCTCTCCGTGGCAGAGCTGTTGGTCAGATCAAAGATCAGGTCCACCCCCAGGAAAAACCCCGCAGGCAAGTCGCTGGAGGCGGTGGAGGCGGTTACCTCCAGACCTAACCCGTCACCGGTCTGGGTAAAGGGTCCTGGGATGGGGTTGAGAGCCGGGGCCAGTAAGCCGGTCTCATCAAAGGCTGTTGATGTGTCCACCCCACCGACCGTGGCATAAATTCGGCTTGCAGAGATGGTGGTCGCGCTCCCTGCGGTGGAGAAGTAGCCCGTGTCAAAACTGATTTCACTGCCGCTAATACTCAGGTCGCCCGGCAGCGGGACTGCACCGACCAGGGCCCCGCTCAACACCACTCCGACAAGCGTGGTCAGAGCGACTAAACTGGTTCGCCAACGCCGCTCAGTCTGGCAAAACATTCTCTTCTTTGATTGACAGCTTGCTTGTTGCATAGACAGACCTCCCCTTGTTCTTTTTTTAAAAACCTCACCTGGAAACGATAGCTGCCGGAAAAGACAAGGGATAAGAGTCGCAACCACCAGGCTATCGTTTGATCACTACGATTCGAGCTCGATGTACAGAAAGTTCTTGCAATTTTAAACCCACACTGTGACTTTTCCGACTCCCACATGGTGGGGGATTTAATATCATATGAGATCAAGAAACTAGCTGTGTCGACCCGCATAGACAGCCAACTGTTTTCGCCGTTTATTACAGATTAAAGGAAGAAATATCCGGAAAATCGGAAAGGACAGACTGAAAAAAGATACCACCGCAGGGATCTCCAGATTCAGTGATCGAGCAGCGGTCCGGAGCGGGCAAATGAACAAGGCGGCAGGAGAGGGTGCTAGCTCAGGTGCGGACAGCGGAGGAAGGTACAGTGGCCGGGCAACAACTTTACCAAAGGTCTCTACCCGGCTCGCCCCTCCCTCCTGGCAGTTCTGTGCAAGGGAATCAGGAAAACAGGCGGAGCCGGGAGCGCACGCAGTTTCTGCCTTCTTTTTTGGCAAGATAGACCGCCTGGTCGGCGGCCTTGATCAGGGGATCAACCTCCTGGAGGCCCTCGTCGGTGGAGGCCACTCCAATGGAAATCGAGCCCTGCCAAAAGCCATCGCCTGCAGCCACCCTCATGGCGTTCACTCTCTTCCTGGTTTCTTCGGCCAACAACAGAGCGCCCTGGAGGCTGGTAGCGGGGCAGACGATGATAAACTCATCTCCACCCAGTCTGCAGACAAGATCGTCACTGCGCACCGAGTCTTTCAGTTCAGTGGCAAGACGCTGCAGGACCAGATCGCCGGCATCATGGCCCTGGGTATCATTAATGGTCTTAAAGCCGTCCGCATCCACCATCAGACAGGCCAGGGGCTTCTTGGTGACAAGGGTCTCTTCAAGCAAGAGCTGTAACTGACGCAGGGCAAAACGCCGATTCGGGAGCTGGGTCAGGTGGTCGGTCACCGAGATGAGTTCAAGGGCCTTGTTCGCCTCCAACAACTCCCGGGTCCTTTGGCCAACCCGCTTTTCCAAAGAGAGGTTCAGTTCCTGCAGAGCCCTGTTGCGCCTGGAGACCAGATCAAAGAGACCATGTAAGGCCGCAAGCAGGGGCTCGGTAGCCGCGTTATCGCTCCTTTCTTCTCGATTATAGGCTGCCAGCGAAGTGGCCCCTTTTGTGATGGCGCCCACCTGGCGGGCCATATTTTGATCCATGCCCAGGATATGATACACCAACCAATGGAGCAGATAGTCAAACAGGGGACGGTACTCCTCCAGGTCCGCTGCATCGAAACGATTGAAAAAATCGGTGATATGGCAGACAAATTGACAGTGCTGGTCACGATGCCGATCGATGTGTCGGGAATCGAGTTCCATGGCGACCATGTACTTTTCCTCTGTATCAAAATGGTATCGTGAATAATCGGCCAACTCCTGGAAAGTATTGACCAGAACATCTCTGTTCAGACTATTCTCAGCCAGGGCAGCGCCGAACTGGTTAACCAGCTCAACGAGTCCCTGGTGCTGATGATCAACATCGGCGATTCCGGTCACGAATTCCGGACCCCAGGTAAAAGATTCGAATATTCCCATCTGTAGCTCTCCAACTCCTGACCAGCTTCGGCGGGAACCATCGAGACAGTGGTTCCATTTACCCATACTGAGCCCTTACTGAGCCAACACTTAGCCCATGCTTGCCCCGAGGGTTCAGCGCCCGAGGTGGCGGGTCCTAGAAGAGGCTGCGATCCAAGATCGCCGTAACCAACCTTTGCGGTAAAGAAGCTCTGGTCACTTAAATATTGACACCCTCAAAGCAGTCGTGCTTTATCTGGGGGACAGAATACAGCAGATGCCCCCGCTTCCCCAAGGTAAACTATGCGACCCATCCTCTTTTTTTTCACACTATTCTTTATTTGCAGGAGCTACACCGCCGCTGCAGGCCATCCCCATGCCTATGGAGGAGTGCCCTCCAACGGCTCCTTTATTGAACGAAAGGGGTATATCATTCAATTCGACCCCGAGCATAAGACCCCCCGCTGGGTTGCCTATCATGTCAAGCCCTCCTACACCCATACTCCACCGCGCAGCAAGGGTGGCTGGGGCACGTTCAGGAACGATCCGGATCTGGACAGTGAAGCCAGCCCGGCAGATTACCGTGACCAATTCAAGACCTGGCGGAATTACGCCAAGGGACACCTTGCCCCCTACTTTATTGCAGGAGGCGACCGCGATCACGATGGCGCCAATGCCCGGGACGGCGACCCGGATGATGCCCAGACGGTTTATGAGATCATGTACATGTCCAACATGGCACCCCAGCATCACTACAATTTCAACGGTTCCGGGGGCCTTTGGTACAAACTGGAGACCTATGTTCGGGAGACCTTACTCCGCGAGCAACAGCAGGAGGTCTGGGTCTTTGCCGGCTGCATCTTCGGTTCAGGCAGCTATGACCGCATCGGCAATGGGGTTTCCGTGCCTCCGATGTTTTACAAACTGGTGATCACCGAGCAGGAGCAACGCCCTAAAATATTGGCCTTCCTCTTTCCCCATCAGATTAAGAAACATGGAGAGATCGATAATTACCTGGTCTCGGTGAACCTGATCGAAGCCATGACCGGCCTGGACTTCTTTCCGGAGATTCGGGAACCTGACTGGGAAAGCGTAGAACGGATCAGTACCTATGAAAACTGGTAGCAGGCAGAGATGCGCAGACAGGGCTTCACCAACCAGGTGATATCCATCATCCACTCCATCCCGCCTGGCCGAGTCTCTACCTACGGTATGGTTGCAGCCATGGCCGGCAACTCCCGGGCAGCCCGACAGGTCGCCCGGATCCTCCACTCTTCTTCAGCCAGGGAAGACCTGCCCTGGCACAGGGTCATCAACAGGCAGGGTCGGATCTCCCTGCCACCCTTCCAGGGATACGAGCTGCAAAAATCCTTACTGGAAGCAGAGGGGGTGGTCTTTGACTCCGGCGATCGGGTCGAGCTGGCACACGTTCTCTGGTCTCCGGAGAGCGCCGAGTAGCCAGAGACCTGCACACGGCATGCCGTAGTCGCCCCCTGAGCTCGCCCCTGACCGGCAGCCGGTGCATTCCCTGAGGAGAACGCCGTTTCTGCCCTCAGGCCTGCGCAGACGCTCATCCAGGGCGGTACAGTAGCGGCTCACAGCGTGCGTTCCCCCTGGGGCTTCACTTCTTCTCTGCGGCATACCGTCAGCCCTCTACGTTTTTTTTTGAGCTCTTTCTCCCATACCTTTATCCCCTGCTTATAAAATGGGGAAATGAGGGGATCAAGTCTGCATACGGCCCCAGGGTAGATACGGGGATGCTTCATGCCTCCTCCAAAACTGGATTCCCGCCTCCACGGGAACGACAACCAAAGATTGAATGACTGGGAGGGGAGAGGTGCCTGACGCCGTTCCCTTGGGAGATCCGGATAGCCACATCCCTCCTATCCTGAAAAGTAGTTCAGCCCGCATCGGTTAAGAGGTTGACGACAACCAACACCAGGAGTAGCATAGCCAGCCGCCAGCAACCCGGCCCTCAGCAACGGTCGGCACCATCCCAACAGACCGCCATGGTCAGGAGCATCTGCGATGAAGGCACAGCCAGCACAGCCACCAGGACTCGCCGGTTATCTGTGCGCCATCGGCGCAACGGCTATCTGGTCAGGGAACTTTATTGTTGCCCGGGATCTCAGCTCCACCATTCCTCCGGTGAGCCTGGCCTTTTGGCGCTGGACCGTTGCCGTCCTGGTTTTTCTGCCCTTTGCACTCCGGCCACTGCTCAACGAGCGTCTCCTGCTCAGAGAGCACCTGGGATACCTCTCGATCACCGCACTTCTTGGGATCACCATCTTTAACACCCTGATCTACCTTGCCGGCCACACCACCACGGCCTTGAATCTCTCCCTGATAGCCATCACCTTTCCGGTATTCATCGTGATCCTCTTACGAATACTGTTCCGGGATCCGATCACTCTCAACAAGAGTCTTGGCATCCTCCTGGTGGCCGGAGGGGTCATCCTGCTCATCACCAACGGAGACCTGGCCGCACTCCTGGAGATCTCCTTTACGCTCGGGGATCTCTGGATGGTGACCGCCTCCCTGATCTTTGCCCTCTACAGCATCCTCATCCGGTACAAGCCCCAGGGCTTGAGCATCTGGGCCTTCCAACTCGGCACCTTCCTGCTTGGCCTGCTCTTCCTCTTCCCCCTCTTTATCTGGGAATCCATGCAGGTGCCCACCATTCATTTTGATACCAAGGCCCTGCTCTCCATCGCCTACGTGGGGGTATTCGCCTCCCTTACCGCCTTTATTCTCTGGAACAAGGCCATCGTCTCCATCGGTCCGACAAAATCAGGGATGATCTACTACACCCTGCCCCTGTTCAGCGGCCTGTTGGCCTTTATCTTCCTCGACGAACAAGTCGGCATACTCCACCTCGGCAGCGCCCTGCTGATCATCTCCGGTATCCTCATTGCCAACCAGAACAGGAGGGGCAGCTGAGGCCGGCGGCCAGGCCCCGGCTTGAGCGAACAATCCCGGCAGCTCCCTCCACCTCTCACCCTCTGCCGAGAAAAATCGCTCTCTTTTTACCGCACTTGGTGTACTCTAAAAAGAAACAGGTCTCCCTCGTTCCAGGCCTCGGCCTTCACCCATTCACCAGTGGAGTTCCATGGACCAGCAGACAGGTTTCCTCATTCTCCTCTTCGTCATCCTCTCCCTGCTCACAGGTTCGATCCTGCGGCACTTTTTAAAAAACATCGCCCTGCCCTATACCATCGCTCTGCTGCTCCTCGGGCTCGGCCTGGGCTTTGCCCAGCGGGGCGGTATGGTCCCTGCAGAGGTCGGCCTCTTTGGTCATACCCTGGAACTGGTCACCAACATGGACCCGCACCTGATCATGTTTCTCTTCCTTCCCACCCTGATCTTTGAATCGGCCTTTGCCATGGAGGTCCATCTCTTTCGCCGGACCCTCCTCCAGATAGCCATTTTGGCGGTCCCCAGCCTGCTGGTCAGCACCATCCTGACCGCCACCCTGGCAAAATATCTCTTCCCCTGGAACTGGAGCTGGACCGCGGCCCTGCTCTTCGGCTCCCTGATCAGCGCCACGGATCCGGTGGCTGTGGTGGCCCTGCTCAAGGAGTTGAGCTCCCGCAAACGGCTGGAGACCCTGCTGGAGGGAGAGTCCCTGCTCAACGACGGCACAGCCATTGTCCTCTTCACCCTCTTCTATCACCTCATGGTCGGCGAGAGCCAGCAGGAGCTCTCCTGGTCCCTGCTTCCGGGCATAGGGTGGCAATTTCTCTGGGGGGTGAGCATGGGGCTCTTGGTCGGCCTCTTTTTCGGCGGCCTGGCCATTATCTTTCTGGGCAAGATCTACAAGGACGCGATGGTGGAGATCACCCTCTCCATCACCGTGGCCTACCTGGCCTTCCTTACCGCTGAAAGCATCTTCCATGTTTCCGGAGTGGTTGCGGTGGTTACCCTGGCCCTGCTCCTGGCCGGCATCGGCCGCACCAGGATCTCCCCGGAGATAGCCGGTTTTCTCCACCACTTCTGGAAGGTGATGGCCTACCTGGCCAACACCCTGATCTTTCTCCTGGTCGGCCTGATCATCGCCCTCCGGGTTCAGCTTGATCAGACAGCCGCCTGGAAGGCCCTGCTGCTCTTTTTTGGCGGCATCCTCCTGATCCGGGCCGGCTCCATCCTGCTCTTTCTCCCCCTGCTGCGTCGTATCGGAATCGGAATCACCATCCACAAGGCAACGGTGCTGATCTGGGGCGGCTTACGCGGGGCGGTCGCCCTTACCATGGCTCTGATCATCACCCAGGACCAGCGGATTGCCACGGAATTCGGTAACCAGGTCCTCTTCATGACCGCCGGTATCGTGGTTCTGACCCTGTTGATCAACGGTACAACCATGCCCCTGGTGCTCAGATGGCTTGGCCTGAACAGCCTGCCTACGGGCAAACAGGCCACCGTGGACCAGGCCAGGACCCACATTGTCCGCGAGATGAACGAACTCCTGCCCCTGCTCCGGCAGAACCGATTTTTTCAAAGAGCTGACTGGCAGCTGATCTCCGCCACCATCCTCGCCCCGACATCCACCACTCCGCCACCTCTCCTTAACACCACGGCCGCCCGGCAGGCAGATATTGACTGCGAATTCAAACGGCGCCTGTTGGAGGCGGAACGAAAACAGTATTGGCTCCAGTTCCAGCAAGGCCTCTTAGGCGGGGCAGCCACCAACATCCTGGTGGACGCCGTCGAACGGGCCCTGGATGAAGAACCGACCATTTCACCCAGACCGCTGCTCTACAAGCTCTGGGACATGCCCCTGCTCTTTCGCTGGCTGGAACGGGTCCCCCTGCTCAACAGGCTACTGCTCTCCATCTCTTTTGACCGCCTGGCCCTGGGCTATGATGTTGCCCGCGGCTTCATCCACGCCATGAACAGCTATCCCAAGATGATAGAACTGCTCGACCCCTCACCCCAGTCTGCAGAGGAGGTGCAGGGCGAGGTACTCAGGAATAAACGGATCGCCTATGAGCGGATAGAGCAGCTGCGTCAGGCCTTTCCCGAAGTCATTATCGCCCTGGAAACCAGGGCCGCATCCCGCTCCCTGCTCAACCGCCAGCGAGCCACCATCGAGGGACTTCTGGATGACGGCCTCCTGGATAAGGCAGAGGCGGACAAGATGTTTGACGAGGTGGAAACCAGGCTCAAGCAACTGCACCAGACCCCTACCAAGATCGAAGTTCCACCGCCCCGGGACATCCTGGAACGTGCTCCCTGGCTTGAGGGCACGGCCGCAGAGACCAGGCAACGGTTGCAGAATGCCATGGAGGTCCGGATCTATCACAAGGGGGAAGTTCTCTATCACCATGGAGAGCCAGACGGCTCTCTGGCCCTGCTCGTAAGGGGTGCGGTTGAACAACTCGACAATCAGGCTGGAGAGGAGGAACGGATAGGGGCCGATATCCTGGGTCCGGGTACGGTCCTGGGCGTCTACACCGTGCTTACCGGCAAAAATGACGCCACCATCCGCTGCCTGGGACCGGTGGAGATCATCTGGTTCAACCGCTCCACGGTGCACCAACTGCTGCGTGATGACCGTCATCTCCTGAAAAATCTGAACATCCTCTATGATGACCAGCCGCTGAGCTGATCGCCGCTGGGCTGATCGCCGCTGGGCTGTGCAGTGCAACTGACGGTCAAGGGCACCGTCAGCCCCGGGATGGACCGTTCGCTAAAGAGGCCTCTGCAGCATCCTGGCTCGGGATGCCGTGGCCATGGTCTGCTACGCGGTCGGCAGGAGCCAATTTGGCCGAAGGTCTTTTTTTCCTGGTAGTATCTCCGGGATTACCGTACAAGGGAGGCCGACCGACAGCCCCATGCCCCCCCAGCAGCGAGCAGACAGCGTACCCATGGCTTCACTCTTTAGACCGTCCACCGCCCTTGGCTATGAACTGAAAAATGCATGCTATATCGTCACCGGTTCCCTGCTGACAGCCCTGGGAGTGGTCCTCTTTCTTGCTCCCAACAATATCGCCACCGGCGGCAGTCCTGGCCTGGGTATCCTGATCAACCATATTTTGCCGGCCATCTCCCTGGGGGCGATCATGCTCGCCATCAACCTGCCCCTGCTCCTTATAGGGATGCGACATCTGGGCAAGGGTTTCGGGATAAGAACGGTTATCTCCATCTTCCTGGTCTCAGGCCTGGTCGATACCTTTCAGCTGGTGCTTCAACTTGAGCCCATAAGCGACAACCTGCTCCTGGCCGCCCTGTTCGGAGGGGTGGCTATTGGCCTGGGCGTAGGCCTGGTCCTCCGCGGCCACGGCTCCTCAGGAGGCTCAACCATTGTTGCCAGGATACTGAGCGATCGATATGGGATTAAGGCAGGGCATACCATTCTCTGCATCGATGCCCTGATTATCTCCTCGTCGGCACTGGTCTTCAACGGGATAGAACCCTCGCTCTGGTCACTGATCAGCATCTATGTCACCTCCCGCTGCATCGACATGATCCTCACCGGCGGCCCTTCCGAGAAGGTGGTTCATATCGTCTCGGAGCAGACCACGCTCCTGGCCGAACAGATTGGTCAACACCTTGGCCCCCACGGTACCATCGTCCAAGGGGACGACCTCCTCAGCAACAACCAAAAAACCATGATCTTCATCGTGGTCGAGGCGAGCAGGATCACGGTGCTCAGGGATATCATTCAACGCCATGATCCCATGGCCCTTATGGTGGTGATGGATGCCTCTGAGATGCTGGGCCGCGATTACCGTCGGAAGAAGTGGTGAGGGCAAAGCTGTAGCGTACCTTGAAAAATCAGATTTTCCGATCAAGGTCAAACCAGACGATACGTCTTGCCGCAGGCATGCGACTGATATTCCGGGAACAAAACCTTGAGCCCAAGGTCAAGGTTCGGAGAAAAATCAATTAATCAAGGGGGCGATGAGCTCCCCCCACATCCCCCCACCGGATATGCGTCCAAGGACCCCCAATGACCGAAACAGCAGCCTACAGCCTCGCCACCAACAAGACCTTCTGCAACTACTGTCCCGGCTACTGCTGTTACCGTCTGGAAGGAGCCAGCCTCTACCTGGATGCCATCGACATCAACCGGATTGGCCGCTACTTTCAAATCAGGGACGGCGAGGTACGAAGACTGTACCTGGAGGGAAAGAACACCTTCCGGACCAGGGAAGACGGTTCCTGCATCTTTCTCGATAACCAACAATTCAACCGTCGTTGCACCATCCACCCTGCCCGCCCCAGACAGTGTCGTCAGTTCCCCTACGACAGGCCCTGCCCCTACCTGGAGGACGCCGAACTGCTTGAGGAAATTCAGCCACGGATTGAACGACAGCTGCGCAACTGGCTGAGCCGGTCAGTTGCAGAGAACCAAGAAGAGGATCAAGGATAAGAGTCGGAACAGGGGGCCGGCCTGGTGGAGATCCACCAGGCCGGAGAGGGAACTCAGGAGGAGGACTCAGGACCCGGCATTTTCCAGTGGCGGGCACTTCCGACCGGCCACCATATAGAGAATCACCGAGCAGAGGATCAAGACTCCAAACATATGGACATTCTTGGCCTTGAGCACATAGGCGATGGTGACGACCAGGGTCGCGCTGGCCAGGAAGAATAAGGGTTTGGGCAGCTGTTTGAGGATAACCCGGCCAAAGTGGGCAAAACGGAGGTGACTGACCATCAGCCCCACGGACAGGGAGGTGATCACCCAGATCAAATCCGGATCAAAGGTCAGAGAGGCACCCAACACCAGCAGGGCCCCTGCCGGACTGGGCAGGCCGCAGAAAACACCTTCCGGAAGATCGCTCCGTTTTTTATCCACGACAACAAAACGGACCAGCCGATAGGCCACTGCAACAAAGAAGATCACCGCGAAAAAAGGGGCCATGGTCCCGCCGGAGCGGACAATCACATAGGCTGGAGCCAGGCCGAAACTGACAAAGTCTGCAATATCGTCCAGGTATGGGCCATACTTCGTCCCACCGTGGATCTCTGCCATTCGACCGTCAAAGAGGTCAAAGAGTTGGCCGACGATGATCACCAGGATGGCCCCGGCAAAGTGTTGATGATGGGTCAGATAGAGGCTGGTGAGGCCACAAAAAAAGTTCAGGGTGGAGAGGATGTCGGCATAGAGCCTGTTGGGGATGAACTTGAACAGTACCGAAGCTGAGGAGAGGATAATACAGGCCATCAGCACCTCGTTGCCGATATCAATGACGCCTGGATTTTCATCCAGCAAGGCACAGAAGATCACCAGGGCAAAACAGATGATGGCCTTGATCTTGCCGAAATTGTTGGCTGCACCGGAGAGCTTGAGCAGGGAGAGCACGTGGCGGGCAAAAAACTGGCCAAACAGCTCGACAGCCACCAGGGCCCAGATCAGGCCAATGGAGACGATCCCGGTGTAGGCAAAGCCGATCAAGGGAGGCAGGTAGGTCAACTTATCACACATGGGATCCAACCACTCTCCCCAGGTAGAACCCAGGTCACAGCGCCTGGCAACGATGCCGTCGGCACCGTCCAGCACCGCGGCAAAGCCAAAGATGATGATCCCCAGCGACTGCTGGCTGCTAAAAAAGTAAAGCACCAGCGCCACCAGGGCCAGCAGGGTTCTCCAGTAGCAGATGGCATTGGGATGCATCAACCACTGGTTGGCAAAGATGAACTCCTGCATTTTCTTTCTGTTCACTGCCCAGGAGAACCAGTAATAAAACACGGTACTCAGGGCTGCTGCGAGGGTAATTACCAATAATCGTTCCATAGGTCCTTCTCTGGGAAACTTTGAAGCTGATCTGAAATGAAATACGGATGTCGTTGTCGTAGATGGTACGAGTTTGCTCAAGCTAGCTTTAGGCATATGCCGATACCGGGCTGGACCATTTCTCCAACCTGCCCCTCCCGGCAGAACCGTACAACCCCATCCACCTGCTGGTTTGTACCACTTTGATCCGGAAAAGGGTATCTTGAAAGATGAGATCTTGTCTCGAAGATCAGCTTAAGGGTACCTTGAAAAATGAGATTTTTCGATCAAGGTTAAGGCGCGCGATAAATTTTGCCGCAGGCATATGTTTGATATTCCGAGGATAAAATTTTGAGCGCAACGCCAAGATTGGAAGAAAAGGCCATTTTTCAAGGTGGCCTTAAGCCTGCCTATCGGGCATGGCCAAAGGCGGTGGAGCGGAGATCACCCTGCAAAAACTTGGCAGAGCTTAGAGGATAGTTATCGAAAAAAAATCGGCGTCAGTAAAAGAGGTATGGATCGAGACCATCAAGACTCTCTTTGCCGCTCAGGACGCCACTCAGGACGAATGCCTTGAGAAAGGGCAGCGTATAAAGTAAGCTAATGAAGAAAAATTCCTCTCCCCCCAAGGCATCCAAGGCATCCCCTCTATTTTTGCACAACTGCCCATGACCAGCGAAAAGCCGCAGATACGGTTGGACCAGGCCAATAACATTCTTTACTTCTCCCTTCTGGGACAACTCAAAAAACAAAATATCGAATCGCTCTACACCGACATTCGATTTTCTGTTGCCGACCTTCGCCCCGGTTTCCATGTGGTCGCCGATTATTCCCGTTGCGACTTCTGGTACATCTCAGCCATCCCGGTCCTCAACAAGATCATTGAGTTCCTCCTCTCCCAGGAGGTCGGCTCCACCATTCGCATCGTCCGCAAGGACAACACCCTGTTCAGACAGTTTTTACAACTTCACGACACAATCCAGGGCTACAAACCCATCTATGTCTCTTCCCGGGAAGAGGCCGAAAAACTGCTGACTGATGATGCTATTATTATCGATCGCAAGGGGAAACGCTACCCGACCTCCAACCTGGAGGTGCGCATTGAAACACCCCGGGAGAACGGTACAGGTACCATCATCGACATCTCTACCAGCGGTTGCAAGATTGCTGCTGTCCCCTTTGCTGTGGAGTGCTATGAAACGATCTTCCTGGAGTTTGTGCTCGGTTCTCAGGGAACCGCTCAAGCAAGCAGACGTCTCAAGGCTCTGGTTGTACGCAAAAGTGAGGATTTTATTGCGGTGGAATTTATGAACATCACGGCTGAAGATGCGCAGCTGATCGAACAGAGCTATGCCCGGCCCTCGTAAGGTTGAGGGCCGGGCATAGCTCTGTTCTCTTGCTCACCTTCAGGTAAAGGCAGGCTCAAGGGCTGTTTCTTGGTTTCGTGGCTTCGTTGGCGCCTGTGCCCAAAGAGCAATCGTTGCTATGGAGGCGTGTCCCCCCTCGATACCAGGGAGCAGGGTGCCACGCTCCTCCCTTCATCTCCCTCCTGAACCTCCGGGGGACATGCGCCAGGATGAACTACCCTGCTCCAAGGCCTTGATACCAGGCTGAATTGCGCTAAAACTGTTTTCCCTTAATATTGTTTAACAGCTGGGACACCTCCAATCCCAGGGCAACACACTGTTTTCCATCCAGGCAGTCTTCTGCGTCCACAAACTCCAGGTGATGCTCCAACTCATGTTCACCTTTTTTCAGATGAACCAGCCATGATTTATTCTCACCGTCAAAGGAGACCTCAAGTTCGGCTCCGCAGGCTCCGATATCAGGATACATGCTGCTAATTTTCTCACAAATTTGACTACTGGTATACATAACTTCCCCCTTGCCGCACAGGGCTCAGCAACAGGATTCCATCTTGTAGGTTTTGCCATCCATACTGATAAAATGAAACCCCTCCTGTTTGGGCAGGCCTGCAATCTTCCAGGCCAGTTCAGGATTGACAAACTGTTCATTGACGCACTGCTTGGGCTGATGGCTGAGCTTGCAGATATTATTGAGAATGGGAAACACCTTGTACTTATGAAAGTATTCCCGCATGAACTGAATAATCTCCAACTGCTCCTCGTTGAGACGGGGGATCCCCTCTCTGGTTGCTATCTGTTGGGCAACCTCTTGGTTCCACTCTTCTCCGGCACAGAGAAAGCCCTCTCCATCCAGTGCTATATCTTTGTCCTTATAGTGTATTGTTCCCATGCCACACCTCCACGATAATAAGCTGATCGGCAAAGGGGGGCTGAGCAAGAGAGTGATCCTAGAGACACCAGCAAGGCTGATCGTGAAACGAGCGGTTCAACGACCCGGATGAATGATGCCGGACCTGTTGCTTCTCCGGCAGGTTGTGCTCGAAAAACAGGGGAAAACAGCTTCACAACGTCAATATCAGTCCCCCGACACTTCCCACATGCCCCTGTTTTTCTGTACCATATACCATAAGGACGGATCCGTTATTTGCAAGAACAGGGTTTCAGCTCACCCCCCTCATCCTTCAGGGGAACAACCGGGTTCAACCAGACGACCGGAGTCCCTGGAAAATCTGGTGGCAAGGAGGATGGTACCGATGATCACCACGCCGCCGACCAGCTCCCGCCAGCTGGGAATCTCGTGGAGCAGGACCAGGGCAAGCAGAATGCCGTAGACCGGTTCAAGGCAGGTAATAACACTGGCCAGCTGGGCCCTGACCACCAGCATGCCCTGGATAAAGAGGGTGTGGGCCAGGGCCGTGAAAACCACGCCCAGGATGACCAGTTGTCCCAACTCAGCCATGGTGATCCCAAAAATGGCGCCACCCACAAAGGGCAGGAGCAGAAGACAGGCCACCGCATCCTGATAGAGCGCAACGGTGAGGGCGGGATAGCGGCCCACAAACTTGCGGTTCAGGATGGAGAGCAGGGCAAAGGTCAGGCCCGAGATCATCCCCCAAAAGGCACCCCGGGTGAGATCATTGGCAAGATCAAACTCAGGCACCACCAGGACCAGGCCCAGAAAGACCACTAGGGAGACCATGACCTCAAAAAAACGCAACCGTTCCCTGAAGAACAGGGGCTCGAGGAAAGTGACAAAGATGGGGAAGGAGGAGAAGGTCAACAGGCCGATGGCCACGGTAGAAACCTGGATAGCATGGAAAAAGGTCACCCAGTGGAGAGCCAGGATGGCGCCCATCAGTACAAATCCGCCGATATCACGTCCCTGCCTGATCCTGATGTCTATCTTGAGCAGCGGAAGCACCAGCAACAGTCCAAGGGCGGCAAACAGGGTCCGGCCAAATACGATCAGGCCGGGACCAAGCTCAAGCAGTTTTCCAAAAAGACCGGCAACCCCGAAGAGCAGCACGGCAAGGTGTATCGCCAGTAAGCCCTGGAATCGATTATCCATGATCAACACCCTCCCCAGGGCTCCTCTATTCTCTTGCACAGACGATTTAAAAAGCCGCAACAGGGTCGCAGCCTCTCAAACCATCCTGATCTCCGCCCCGGCCCTCTCCTTCAAAGGGACGGAGCCGATGCCCCTGGCTTGGCTGTCAGGGCCAACTCCATGGCCCTGACGGCATGGAGAGCTGTGGTGTCATAGAGAGGCACGGCGCTATCCTCCTGCTTCACCAGCAGGCCGATCTCGGTACATCCTAAGATAACCGCCTCCGCACCTCTGCCGGCCAGCTCCCCGATGATCCGGAGGTAGGCACTCTTGGCTGCCTGTCGGATCTTTCCCTGACAGAGCTCCTGGTAAATAATATCATGAACGATCCTACGGTCTGCGCGGGAGGGTGTTACCACCTCAAGGCCATGCCGCTGCTCCAGCCGGCCCCTATAGAATTCCTGTTCCATGGTAAAGGCGGTACCAAGGAGGCCAACGGTTTGCACTCCCTTGGCCAGCAGTGACTCTGCAGTGGGATCTGCAATGTGGAGCAGCGGTATCCGGACCGCGGCCTCGACCAGGGGGGCCACCCTGTGCATGGTATTGGTGCAGATGAGGAAGAAGTCGGCTCCACCGTCCTGAAGTCGGAGGGCGGCTTTAGTCAGTATCCGGGCAGCCCCCTCCCAGTCGCCCTGGTGCTGGAGCTGTTCGATGGGCTCAAAGTCGACGCTGTAGAGGAGGATCTGGGCAGAATGGAGCCCTCCCAGCCGGGCCCTGGCCTCTTCGTTGAGCAGGCGATAGTAGGCGGCCGTACTTTCCCAGCTCATGCCGCCGATCAATCCTATGGTTTTCATGGTCACACCGCTCCCAGGTCCTTCATCCCCCAGCACGCAGCAAGAGTCGCCTCTCCTGGAGCAGAGCTCCTTCCTGTCCTCATCTCAAACCGTTCGGACATCTTTGATATAGATGGCATTGTTGTTGTGACGCATCTCGATCTCAAAGAGCTCACTGATCCTGATCAACTCGCTGATCTTTTTATAGCCATAGTTGATCGGGGAAAAAGAACTGTTGTTGGAGATATATTTGCCGACCTTACTCAAATCCGACCAGCCATCCTCCTCCGAGGTCTGTTCCACCGAGGTGCGGAGCAGCTTTACCAGGGCCGTATCTCCCCGCAGTTCGTTGCGCGACCGCTTGCTCACCCCTGGCTGCTCATCGCTCTTTTCAGCGGTTTCATTGTGCAGATTTTCCGTATAGATAAACTGGGAACAGGCATGGACAAAGGGCAGGGGCGTCTTTTTTTCGCCAAAGCCGTAGACCGGCAGACCGTTTTCAAGAATGCGCATCACCAAGGGGGTAAAATCGCTGTCACTGGTCATCAGGGCAAAGGCGTCGATGTTTTTACTGTACAACAGATCCATGGCATCAATGATCATGGCCGCATCTGTGGCGTTTTTCCCGGTGGTGTAGGCAAACTGCTGGATCGGTCGAATGGCAAAGGGATGCAGTTTTTCCACCCAGCCTGAGAGCTGGTTACTCTTCCAGTTGCCATGGGCATGGCGGACGTTGACCGTGCCATACTTGGCCAACTCCTCCAACACCCCGTCCACCGAGACGGAGCTGACATTATCGCAATCAATCAGTAGGGCGATACGGATATTGGTCTTCACCGGTACTCCTTGGTTAAAATGTCAGGATGACCCTGCACCCGGTGCGACCCCGGCAGCAGGATGGACAGGAAAAGAGGCTTGCGACAGCTTTACCCCCCAGCGCTCTCCTGGTCGACCTCCCTGGTCAGGCGCAGCAGGGCCGGAGCAATCTCCAACTCAGGCAAGGGGACCTGCTCAATGGTCCGCATGGATTCCGGCAGGCTGGCCAGTTCGGCCCGGGCATGCTCCCGACAGGACTCGAGATCCGGCAACTGGGCCAGGGGTTGTCCCTCTGCCATCACCGGCTGAAGCAAGGGTCTGCCTGGCAGACGGTCGGAGTCCAGGGTGAGGCAGTCCTTGGACAGGAGTCCCTGATCATCGTATTGGCGGAAGACCTGCTTTCGACCCGGCCAGGTCTCCTTGCCCTGGGAACGTTTGCGACGACCTGTGCCGGCATATTCCACCAGCTTATAGGAGCAGTCGAGAAAGGCATAGTCTGCAGAGGTGATCATCTTGGTGCCGATGCCGTAACCGTCGACCGGTGCTCCTGCAGCGGTGATCTCTGCCAGGGAGTACTCGTCCAGGCTGGAACTGAGCAGGATCTTCACCTCCCTCAGGCCGGCCTGGTCCAGGATCTTACGCACCTGGAACGCCCCTGCCACCAGATCGCCGGAGTCGATCCGGACGCCCTTGATCGGGATGTTTTTCGCAGCCAGTTCTCCGGCCAGGGCGACCACATTTTGGGCCCCTTTGATGGTATCGTAGGTATCAATCAGGAACACCACGTTGTCGGGCTGACTGGCGGCAAAGTGGCGAAAGGCCTCCTGCTCGGAATCATGGGCCTGAATAAAGGAATGAGCCATGGTCCCGAAGATCGGCAGGCCAAAAAGCCGCCCTGCCTCCACCGTGGCCGTACCATCAAAGCCTGCCAGACAAGAGGCCCTGGCCGCCAGCAAGCCGGCCTCTGCACCGTGGGCCCGCCGGAGCCCAAAGTCCATGAGCATGGCCTTGGGCTCGATCAGCCGGATCCGGGCGGCCTTGGAGGCGATCATGCTCTGAAACTGGAGGATATTGATTATCCTGGTTTCCACCAGCTGGGCCAGGGGCAGGGGCGCGCTGACGCGGAGAATGGGTTCGTCCGGGAAAAAGATCGTCCCTTCGGCCATGGCCTGGACATCGCCGGTGAAGCGGAGTTCCTGCAGGTAGGCCAAAAAACGTTCATGGAAAAAGCCGCTGGAGCGCAGATAGCTGATATCATCCTCTGAAAAGGAGAGGTCCTCCAGATACTCCACCACCTGCTGGAGCCCTGCGGCCATCAGGAAATTTCGCTCAGGTGGCAGTCGGCGAATGAAAAATTCAAAGGATGCAGTCTGTTCCATCTGGTGGTCAACATAGCCCTGCATCATGGTGAACTCGTAGAGATCGGTCAGCAGCGGTGAGATAGCGGTCATGACTGAAGGTCTCCTCTGGTGGCTCTGATTGCACCCTGCTGCTCCATCACAGCCAAGGCCCGCTCACCATCACCTGGTTGCAGGTCCACTGCCCTGATACCGTCCTCAAGCACGACCACCGTAAAGCCTTGGCTGATGGCATCCTTGACGGTGTACAGAACACAGTATTCGGTGGCCAGGCCGCAGATATAGAACCGGCTGATGCCCTGACGGCGGGCATAGTCTGCAAGGTCGGTCCCCTGGAAGGCGGAGTAGGCCTCCTCCTCGGCGCTACTTGCCTTGGAGACGATGTGGACCTCAGCGGGCAAGGTCAACTGATCGCTAAAGCGGGCCCCATGGCTGCCGGCCACGCAGTGACTCGGCCAGGGGCCGCCCTGCTCCGCAAAGGAGCAGTGATCGGGAGGATGCCAGTCACGGCTGGCGATGACGGTCAGCTCCTGGTTCACAAAGAGCTTAAGGTAGTCGACCGCAGCGGCCAGGATGGTCTCGGTCCCGGTCACGGCTAAACTGCCGCCCTCCAGGAAGTCGTTTTGGAGGTCAACCAGGAGTAGGGCATCCGTGGGAGAAAGTTTGAGATTCATAGTCTGCGACCAAAAAAAAGGTTCAAGGACTGAAGAGTGGGGCTCAACGGCACCACTCCCATAAATGCAACCTAAATGGATGTCCGGGGTGTGTCAACCGCCTATCAGCTCTTTTTCCCGATTCCCTGCCCTGTCCTGGCCGGCGAGGGACAGGGAAGAACCCGTCATGAGGGGACTGGTGGAGATTGCTATTTTTCCAGAGAACGGTAGGATGGGGGGTATCTCTTCAGGGGAGCCTTCAGCTCGAAACCGGCTAAGAGACCGTGTTGGCGACCGGACTCTGTCCCCAAGCCAGCCGGCACCCCAGCACTAATCAACCAAGGAGCAGAGCATGAACAAGACCACCCTTTCCACGCCAACCGCCCCTGCAGCCATCGGCCCCTATTCCCAGGCTGTCCAGGTCGACAAGATCCTCTATACCTCGGGCCAGATCGCCCTGGATCCTGCCACCATGGAGGTGGTTGCCGGTGGGATCGCGGAACAGAGCCGCCAGGTACTGGACAACCTGATGGCCCTGCTGGCCGCCGCAGGGAGCGATGCAGGGCAGGTGATCAAGACCACCTGTTTTCTCAGCGACATGGATGACTTTACGGCCTTTAACGAGGTCTACAGCCACTATTTCCCCCAGGAACCGCCGGCCCGATCCTGCGTGGAGGTGGCGAGGTTGCCCAAAGATGTGCTGGTGGAGATCGAGGCCATGGCGCTGGTCCCCTGATCAGGGGCTGATCCAAAGGGGCTTTGTTCTGAATTGCCCCTTCCCCTCTGGCCTGAACCGAAATCGAGCTTATGGTATAGCTTATGGTATGGTCATGGTACTGTTATGCCATCGTCTCACAGCAAATTTTTCCTTACCCGGGCCAGAGGACGTCTTCTTTACTCAAGAAAGAGCTCATCGCTCATGATTCCAGCTGAGAGAAGAGCCGTGTACGTCCCTGTGCATAGCCTGACCTTAAGGGGAGCTTCGGCCGGCAGCAGCAAAGGAGGCATAGCCGGCCAGGCTCCCGGTCGAGCCTGAACCAATCCTGCCAGCCCCCCTTCTCCTCCAACCGGAACAGTCACCATGGCAGCACCGCTCAAGCCCTCCGTCACCCTGGACGAGCTCTCTTTCGATAACAGCTATACCCGCGAACTCCCAGGCGATCCTCTCTCCAGCAACCGGCGCCGTCAGGTCAGCCAGGTCTGCTACTCCCGGGTCCGGCCCAGGGCAGTCACGGCGCCCTGTCTGCTTGCCTACTCGGCCGAAGCCGCCTCCCTGCTGGACCTCGGCCTCGAGAGCTGCCGCTCCCCACGGTTCACTGAAATTTTCAGCGGCAACCTGCTCCTCCCTGGCATGGACCCCCATGCCATGTGTTACGGCGGCCACCAGTTCGGCCAGTGGGCCGGCCAGCTGGGGGATGGTCGCGCCATCAACCTGGGCGAGGTGATCAATCGGCAGGGGGAACGCTGGGCCCTGCAGCTCAAGGGTGCCGGTGCCACCCCTTATTCGCGCACAGCCGACGGGTTGGCCGTGCTCCGTTCCTCACTGCGAGAGTTTCTCTGCAGCGAGGCCATGTACCAGCTGGGGATTCCGACCACCCGTGCCTTAAGCCTGGTGACCACCGGCGAACTGGTGGATCGGGACATGTTCTATGACGGCAACATCAGGGAAGAGCCCGGGGCTGTGGTCTGCAGGCTGGCCCCGAGCTTTCTGCGTTTCGGCAACTTCCAGATCCATAGCGTCCGGGGGGAAACAGCGGTGCTGGGCAGCCTGGCCGACTACACCCTCAAGACCTTCTTCCCCCACCTGGGGACGCCCTCGCCCAGGGCCTACACCGAACTCTTTAAAGAGATCTGCAGCCAGACCCTGAGCATGATTATCCACTGGCTGCGGGTGGGCTTTGTCCACGGGGTGATGAATACCGATAACATGTCCATCCTCGGTCTGACCATCGATTACGGTCCCTACGGCTGGCTGGAGGGCTATGATCCTACCTGGACGCCGAACACAACCGATCGCCACGGCCGCAGGTACTGTTTCGGCAATCAAGCCAGGGTCGCCCTCTGGAACCTGTCCCAACTGGCCAATGCCCTCTACCCCCTGATAGGCGAGGTGGATCCCCTGCAAGAGATCCTGGAGCAGAGCGTTGCCCGGATGGAGCAGCAGCATCTGCATATGCAGGCGAAAAAACTGGGACTGCGTCACTTTGATCCCAAGGAGGACCCGGAGTTGATCGACGCACTTCTGGAGTTGCTCCAGCTCACCGAAACCGACATGACCATCTTTTACCGCAAGCTGGCTGAGCTTAAGCTTGAGCCCTTCCTCCAGGCAGGGCCTTCAAGCTCCTCCGCGACTCTGCCACCGGCTGAGCGCTACCCCTTTTACCCTGCCTACTACACTCCCGAACAGATCCCACCGGGCTACTGGCAACAGCTGGAGCTGTGGCTCAGACAATATGCCCGGCGTCTCGCCGGGGAAGGCCGCAACCATCAGGAGCGACGGGCAGCCATGAACCGGGTCAACCCCAAGTATGTACTCCGTAATTACCTGGCCCAGCTGGCCATCGATGGCGCAGAGGCGGGTGACCCCTGTCTGATAGCGGAACTGCTCCAGTTGCTCCGCTCCCCCTATGATGAGCAGCCCGAGCAGGAACAGTATGCCGGAAAACGACCGGAGTGGGCCCGCCACCGGCCGGGATGCTCCATGCTCTCCTGCAGCTCCTGACTCGCCCCCCGCTGCGCAGCCTCAGCCGCTGCAGGCTCCTTTCCGCTGTCGGGGCTGTTTCAGCCTGGAGGGAAGCTGGCAATGGCCAGGGACATGCTGAAAAAGGCACCACAGGTGGAAACCACGATGGCTGCCGAGGCCAGTTCCGTATCCGAATGGAGTTGGGAGGAGAGTACATAGATTGCCGTAGAGGTGGGCAGGGTAAAGAAGAGCAGCGACACCTTCCAGGCCAGCCCTGCCACTCCGAAGAGGGCAAGAAAGACCACGCCGATCAGGGGAAAGAGGATCAGTTTGATCCCGGCCCCGGTCAGGGCCAGCCCCACATTCTTCCGCATCCCTTGAAAGGAGAGGGCTCCGCCGATGGAAAGCAGGGCCAGAGGCAGGGTAGTCGAGGACAACAGCCTGAGGGTGTTGTCGATATACTCGGGAAAGCCGCCCAGCAGCCGGGCATAGAGTATCCCGCAACAGCAGCCGATGATCAGCGGATTGGTCAGCAGACTCTTGAGGGTGGAGCTCAAACGCTGCTGCCAGGCCTGACTTTCCCCGGAAAACCAGATCAGCACCGAGACAGCCATGACGTTGATACAGGGGATAAGCAGGCCCACCAGGATACTGAACAGCTGCACCCCCTTTTCGCCAAAGAGGTTGATCACCACTGCCATCCCGATATAGGTGTTGAAGCGATAGCAGCATTGATTAAAGGAGCCGGCCTTAAAGGGTGCAACCTTAAAGAGCCGGATGACCACCAAGCTGAGCACAAAGACCGTGAACACCGCACAGGCAGCCGGCAACAGGTAGTACAGGCTGGTTCCTGGCCCCAGGGGGGCACTGCCGATCTTCCAGAAGAGCAGCAGAGGAAAGAGCACAAAGTAGACCAGCCGATCACTGGCAGCAAAAAAGGTTCCATCCAGGCAGCCAACCCCCTTGAGCAGGCCGCCGGCCAGGATCAGGGCTAACACCGGAAACAGGGTATTGATGATCAGCACCTGCTCCTCACTGACCACTGTTCGACTGAATATCCTTGGACGACAACCACCGACAGGGTGTCTGCCAGGGCTGGCCACAGGCCATCGGGGGCCTGTGGGGTCAAGATCTCCAGGGCTCTGCTCTTCATTACTCTCCATGGGACGTGTTTTGATCAACGATCTCCGCCAACCAGGTCTTGTGGCCCAGCTGGCTCCGGATATATTTTTTACTTTTTACTTAATATGCGGTAGGATTGCACCGTTTTCGCACAAGCGACTCTTCACTCATCCAGGGAGGACCTATGACCCCAGAAAGCATGCAAGAGAAGGCCAGTGAGCTCTACCGCCAGCGGCTGCACTGAAGCCAAGCCATCCTGGCCGTGGGTCAGGAAAAACTCGGTATCCAGGATCCCAACGTGATCAAGGCCTTTGGTGCCTTTGGCGGCGGGATCGGTGGTTCGGGCAATGTCTGCGGGGTCCTCCTTGCAGGAGTTGCGGTAATTTCGAGTCTCTACAGCCGAGGGAGCCTGGAAGAGAAGGAAAACCCCAGGATGTGGAAGCTGAGCCACCGTTATATGGAAAAATTCGCTGCCCTGACCGCCGAACACGGGGGCCTCACCTGTGCCGAGATCGCCAAGGTCAACTGGCGCGATCGCGATGAGGCAAAAAACTTCTATACCAACCCGGAAAGCAGCCGAAAGGAGTGCATCCGCCTGGTGGGAGAGGCTGCCCATGCCTTGGGTGAACTCCTTGAACAGGAGACAGCCAGGGAGACGCAGGGATAAGGCGAGCTTGAACGATTTTTTTTTCAAGGTCGCCATAAAGCCCCGGAGCACTTCCCTGAGCGCTGTACTCCATAAGGGTACCTTGAAAAATTAGATTTTTCGATCAAGGTCAAGGCGCGCGATAAATTTTACCGTAGGCATATATTTGATATTCCGAGGATAAAATTTTGAGCGCAACGCCGAGATTGGAAGAAAAAACTTTTTTCAAGGTGGCCATAAGAGGGACAGCTGGTCACAGCGGCTGCTGTCCCTACCCCCTCTTCAGCCCCAATACCCCGGTTTCTCAGACGACTCTTTATACCTCGACGTGACTGATCCATGGAATTTTTAAACTTTTCTGAAGCAGAGATAGAAACTACCCGCAAAGCACTTGCCTTCATCAGCAAGGACGAGCTTGACCTTGCCGTTATCCCCAGTGATTTACCGGTCATCAAGACCGAAAATTACCTCACGGAGTGTGAACAGTTCCTTGATCCGGAACGAACCATTGGTACCGAGAACCTCTGGGCAACCATTGTTTTTCCCAACAGCCGGACCAGCCGACACAAGCTGCTGGTCAACAAGGAAAAGATCACTGGGCTCGGTTATGTCCACAGCCTGACCAACGAGCTGGTCCACCTCAGCAACTTTAGTAAATTTTTTAAAGATAACGGGCACCTCTACACATTCAACCAGGAGAAGATGCTGGAGAGACACTATCATGAGTTCCTCCTCTGGGCCAAGTTTCAGGCCAAGCGGATCAGTATCCGCACCTATACCCTGATGATGTGGCACCAGGCAAACGGCGATGCCCCGCCTGCAGACGGTCGCTACCAGTTTTCCGAAATCACCCTCAGCAATCACGGAGTGGAGCGTTGCCTGCAGGAGCTGGCAGCCTGCGATAATGTAGCGGCTCTACGGGATGGTTATTGGGATCTTCTCGGGGTACTGGCCCTCTACCTTGGTGAGCTGGGCTTTTACCAGAAGGAGGCCGAACCCTCCAGAATCGATGATCAGTTCCCGGCAGAGGCCCTGGATCGCTGGCTCGGCCTGGAGAACGTCCTCGGCTTCTACCGCGTACTCCAAAAGACGCCCCACTATGGGCTGTGGCCGGAAAACAAAAGGGCCCTGCGTCGGCTGATTATCACCATGGAGAGCCACTGTAAGGAGGCCTTTAAGGAGGCTGCATCTGCCTGAGACCTTAAGCCCTGCCTCAAGGTGCCCTATAGGCTAAAGGCTGAAACGGGAAATCGGTTCAGTGGAGAAGAATATCCGGGGGAAGCTGCCGCCAGCTTCCCCCGTCTGCCGCATCTGCTCCAGGGCCGGGCTGATCCCGGGCAGCACGAATCTAGGGCAACTCCACGGCCCAGGACTCCAGGGGTGGTACCGTGCTGACGCTCTTCTGCTCCAGCATGAACTCGGCAAAGCGCTGGTAACGGTGCCTGTCCAGGGCGCCAGGACGGAGGGCAAATCGCGGCAGGGTATCGCGCCAGGCCCGCCGATTGAGCTCATCATCGAGCTCCTTGCGCTCGCCCCTGACAAAGAGTTCCCAACTCGCCTCAGGATGGTTTACCAGGTACTGAACCCCCTCTTCCAGGGCATCGACAAAGCGGCGTAACTTCGCCTGGCTGAGGTCCTTTCGATTGGCCACCAGGATCAGCTCGTCATAGGCAGGAATGCCGTACTCCTCCACCAGGAAGGCCCGACCGGGTCGTTTCTCAATATCCATTTGATTTAACTCAAAATTCCTAAAGGCCCCGATCACCCCGTCGGCCTGGCCGCTGAACAGGGAGGGGGAGAGGGAGAAGTTGACATTCACCAGCCTGACATCCTCCAGGCTGAGCCCCTCCTTCTCCAACATCACCTTCAGGAGCACCGTCTCAAATCCGCCCACCGAGTAGCCCACGGTCTTGCCCTTGAGATCAGCCACCGTCTTCACCGGGCCATCGGCCAGGACCACCAGCGAGTTCAAGGGGGTGGCCACCAGAGTAGCGATGCGCACCAGGGGCAACCCCTCGGCCACCTGCATCTGGTGTTGATGCTGGTAAGAGACCGCTATATCCGCCTTGCCCGCTGCCACCAACTTGGGAGGATCATTGGGGTTGGAGGGGGCGATGATCTCCACCTCAAGTCCATGCTCTGAAAAGTAGCCCCTTTCCAGGGCCACAAACAGGGGCGCATGATCCGGGTTGACAAACCAATCCAGCAGCACCCGCACCTTATCCGCGGCCAGGGCCGAAGAGGCAGAGGCCAGGACCAGCACGACGACTGCTGCAACTATCTTCTTTCGCATTGTCTTCATCAGATGATTCCTTGTTTTGATTCCCAAAAAATTAATTTATCCAAGAGGTGATCCACCAGGAAATAAAAGAGCAGTGACACCAGGGAGAGTACAGCCAGGGCCGCGAACATCAGGTCGATCTGCATCCTGGCATTGGCATGGAGCATGTAGAAGCCCAGGCCGGAACTGGATCCGACCCACTCCCCCACCACTGCACCGATGGGCGCCACCGCCGTGGCCACCCTGACCCCGGAGGCAAAGGCCGGTAAGGCCGAGGGAAGGACGATGTGGCGGAGGATAGCCAGGGTGGAGCCTCCCATGATCCTGGCCAGCTCCAAGAGATCGGGCTGGGTCCGCTGCATGCCGTAGAACAGGGAAGAGGTCACCGGAAAATAGATGATCAGTACGGCCATGGCCACCTTGGAGGCCATGCCGTAGCCAAACCAGAGCACCAGGATGGGAGCCAGGGCAAAGACCGGAATGGCCTGACTGATCACCAGTATTGGCAGGAGCCAGCGTTTCATCACAGGGGCCAGAAACATGGTCAAAGCCGTGGCCGAACCCATAAGGATCCCCAGGACAAAGCCGAGCAGGATCTCGCTGAAGGTGGTGCCCAGGTGGCGCAACAGGGTGGTCCAATGCTTGCCGATGGCAACCAGCACCCGCAGGGGGTCTGGCAGGATGTAATGGGGCACTCCGCTCAGGCTGACCAGCAGCTGCCAGAGCGATATCAGCCCGGCGGCTAGCACCAGCAGGCGCAGTGTTTTCACGATGCTTCTCCAGCCAGCAGCTCTCCCAGAAGGACGGGGTAGTGTTTGCTGATCTCGGGGCTGTCCACCGCTCGCGGTGGTCTTCCCGTCAAGGAGACCACGCTCTTTACCCGGGCTGGGCCCTGGGACAGGACCAGGATGGTATCGGCCATACGCAGGGCCTCCAGGGGATCATGGGTCACCAGGAGCACGGTGGCTCCACGGGTGAGATCGGCCGAGAGCTCCTGCAGTTTGAGTCGGGTCAGGGCATCCAGGGCAGAGAAGGGCTCATCCATCAGGAGGATGGAGCGCTCCTCCATCAGGGTCCGTAACAGGGCGCCGCGCTGGCGCATTCCCCCGGAAAGTGTGCCCGGAAACGACTGGGCATACCCCTCCAGACCGGCGGCCTTGAGCAGGCCCAGGGCCTTTTCTCTGCGTTGTGGGGTCACTTCACCACGCAGGCGGGCACCGAGGAGAATATTGTCCAGCAGGGTGAACCAGGGGAGCAGGAGATCATCCTGTCCCATCCAGGCAACCTTGGCCTGGGCAGGATCCTCGGCAAGGATCCGCATCTCTCCCTTAAAGGGCACTGCCGTGGAACCGGCGACCAGACGCAGGAGGGTTGACTTGCCGCAGCCACTGGGCCCCAGGATACAGGTACACTCCCCTGCCCTGATGGTGATGGAGAGTCGCTCAAACAGGGAGATCCCCTCGAAACAGACACTGACCTGATCAAGGACAATGGACGGGGCCTGTAGCGGGAGCTCAGCCATCGCGCCATGTACTGCAGACGCGGGTTTCAGTGCCACCGGAAAAAATGATCGACCGGACCATGTCCCTGGCCAAGGCTATAGTCGGCGCCGGCCTCTATGGCGGCGGTGATATAGGCCTTGGCATGGACCACCGCCTCGGAGACCACCTCTCCCTTGGCAAGGTTGGCGGCAATGGCTGAAGAGAGGGTACAGCCGGTACCGTGGGTATTGGCGGTCGCGATCCGCCTGGCCGGCAGGGAGATCAGTTCCTCCCCTTTTCCCAGATAGAGGCAGTCATCACTCGCTCCCCCCTCCAGGTGGCCGCCCTTGATCAGTACAGCGCCGCAGCCCAGTTCGACCAGCTCCCTGGCTCCCTGCTCAACCTGCTCTGTGCTGAGCAGTTCTTTTTCCAGCAGTACCACCGCCTCCGGCAGGTTGGGGGTAATGATATCGGCCATGGGAATCAGTTGCTCCTTAAGGGCGACAATGGCCTCGTCCTGGAGAAGCTTGTCTCCGCTGGTGGCCACCATCACCGGATCCAGGACGATATTGGTCACCCCAAAGCGACGAAGCTGCTCGGCCACGGTACAGATCAGTTCCGGGGAAAAGAGCATCCCGATCTTGACGGCATCGGTGCCGATGTCAGCCAGCACCGCCTCCAGTTGCTGGCGGACAAAGTCCACAGGAACGGCATGGATGCCATGGACCCCCAGGGTATTCTGGGCGGTCAGGGCGGTGATCACGCTCATCCCGTAACAGCCGTTGGCGGCAAAGGTCTTGAGGTCGGCCTGGATTCCGGCGCCGCCGCCGGAATCGGAACCGGCGATGGTGAGAACCCTCTGATACTGTTTTGGCTTAGTAGCTGTCATGATGCTCTTCCTGCTGTCTCCCCGGAGCAAAGTCTCGGCTTGAGTTTGGGTTCCTTTTTTTAAATAAAATAGCTGCCAGGACGCAACCAATGGATCTGGTTCAGCCCTGCCACAGTTGACGACGTAAGGTAATGGCCGCATCCCGAGGGCAGGCGGCGCCTACGATGGCGGAGACCACGGCCACGCCGTCGGCACCTGCACCCATCACGGCCTTGGCATTGTCGGCGTTGATGCCGCCTATCCCCACCAGGGGCAGCTCCACCTGTTCTCGAATGGCTCTCAGCCCCGCCAAACCAAGCGGCGGAGCGGTATCGGCCTTGGTGGAGGTGGCAAAGACCGGGCTGATCCCGATATAATCCGCGCCCTGGCGCTGGGCGGTGATCGCATCCTCAAGGCTCTCTGCCGAGATGCCGATGATCATCTCTCTGCCGAGGATCTCTCTGGCATCGGCCAGGGACATATCCTGCTGTCCCAGATGCACTCCCCGGGCACCGACCGCCAGGGCAACATCCACACGATCGTTGATAATCAGAGGAATGGCCAGGGGCTGAAGAATCTCGTTCAGCCGCCGGGCCTGGTCCACAAAGTCACGGGTCGAACACTGTTTCTCCCGCAGCTGGACACAACTCACCCCGCCCTGAACCGCTGCCCCGATGACAGACTCCAGGCTTCGCCCCAGGGAGAGCTCCCGATCCGTAACCAGATAGAGGGAATAATCCACGACAGCTGCCTGGGATTCAGCCTTCATCGATCCGCGCACCGGCCTGGAGCTCTTCCGGGGTCATGGTATAGAGGGCATCCAGCAATCCGATCATGAAGGAACCAGGTCCCTGTGCCTGTTTCCCGGCTCGCTCTCCGGCCAGGCCGAAAAAGGCCAGGGCAGTGGCTGCAGCTGTAACACTGTCATTATCCACGGCCGCAAAGGCCCCCACCACTGCGGTGGCGGAACAGCCGGTGCCGGTGACATAGGGCATCATGGGATGACCGTTGGCCACATGGAGAACCCGGCTGCCGTCGGTAACCAGGTCAACCGGCCCGGTGATCGCCAGGGTCGTGGCAAGCTCACCGGCCAGCAGCGAGGAGGCGGCGGCGGCCTCATCAACGGTATGGACGCTATCCACCCCCCTGGTAACGGACTGGGCATCACGCAGCGACAGGATCTCTGAGGCATTACCGCGGATCACCTTCACCCGGGTGCGTTTCAATATTTTTTTGGCAGCCTCTGTCCGGAAGGGCGTGGCCCCGGAACCCACCGGATCAAGGATGATGGGGGTGTCCAGAGCGGTGGCACGTTCACCGGCGGTGATCATGGCATCTACCCACTGTTCGCTCAAGGTCCCGATGTTGAGCACCAGGGAGCCGGCAAAGGCCACCATCTCTTCCACCTCCTCCTCTGCATGGGCCATCACCGGAGAGGCGCCCATGGCCAGGAGGACATTGGCCGTATAGTTCATGACCACAAAGTTGGTGATATTGTGAATAAGGGGATTGCCTTCCCTGACTTTGGAGAGATTTTCTGCTGCTTTTTGTGCGTAAGTAACCATTTCAGACCTCAACTAGTTTTTCCAACCAAGGAGGATAAGCCCTTGACCAACCGCTACGATACGCGGTTTCTGATACGCGGTTCCCGACCGACCTGGACATGAATCGGGCCTTGGACCCCTGGAGCAGAGCCCTAAAGAGACAAGCACGACTTCCCAAAGGGTACCCAGAGGGGGGTGTGTCCTGTCTATAGGAAATATAAAATCCGAAGTCAAGGTATTCCCTCGCCAGGGCTGGGTGCTGATATTTCAGGTTGAAGCATCCGGGACAGCTGCCCCGGGGGAGCAGCAGGGGAATCAAAAAGGGTGGCTGCGGCTCAAAACATGTTGCCGAGGCTGCCAACGCCAGTGCCAGGCCTCCCAGGGGTGGCCATCGGGCTGATCTTGCGGATAACTCTCCTGAAAGGAAAACTCGCTGCCATGCTGCTGTAACCATCGGTAGGCTGGAGTGGCGGCAAAACGCCAGTTACTGGGATAGAAGTCCACCACCGTACCCAGGGCATGTTCCGAGTAACCGGGAGGGGCAACGTAACGAATCACATCTTCATAACTGCGCCCCTGGGCAAACATCCGGGCAAAGATCTTCCGCTGGTACCAGCTTGAGCGATAGGAAGAATGGACGCAGAGTTGGATCCCGTCTTCCCGGGCAGCCGCCGCCATGGCAATCAGTGCCTGTTGGGCATCTTTGAGGAGATAGAGCTTGGAGTGCTCGTGACTCAACTGCCCAGGGATCAAGGCCAGCTCCTCAAAACCAAGGGCCCGGCTTGCCACCCTCCTACCCTGCCACTGCTTGGGAACCGGATAACCTTTCCCGGCCAGGGTGATGATTTCAGTTTTCTTGGCCACGGCCTCCACCCTGGTGTGGCGGCTTGCAGCGGCTGCCGACTGTTGGGGTGAAACTTCCTCCAGGGGAACAACAGGACTACAGCCTATAACCAGGGGTACAGAGACCAGGGGTAGTGAGATGAGGATGAGCAGGGTAAGGATATTTTTCATTATTGCCAGTTTCCCTGGCTTCGTTGTTGAGCGAACTGTTGGTAGCGAATCCATTGGTTGCAATAATAGTATCGACACCCCTCCCGGTCAACCCTCATCAAGCCTGCCCTGATCAGGGCCTCGTTGAGGTTATGACCGTTACTGTAGACCAGGGCCTGGGTATCGCCCTGATCATTGCTGCCGACAGGATGGACCTTGACCCGCTGGCCAGCTGCCCTCAGCAGTAAAAATCGACGCACCCTTTCCCTGGCCGCAGGCTGGCGGGAGATAGGGCTGAGTCCGTAGAGAGAGATGGTTTCGGTCCGGCCTTTATGCCGTACCTGAAGGGTGTTGTCGACACCAATCCGAACAAGGGTGTCATCCCAGGACCAGGCCGACCGGGGAGAGAGCGAGCTGCAGCAAAACACGACCAGCAGAGCGCATAGCCTCATCCCAAGGACCAGTTTGTGTGGATTGTTCCTAGCCTTCTTCTCCATGTCTGCCGGCGTAGCTGAATATCCAGTAGGCCAGAATGGTATTGACCTGCTCAAAACTGAGGAAAGGAAAACGATGCATCAGAATCTGACTCACCTTGAACGAGGTCATCTGCCCAGACTGCATCAGGTCATCAAGGAAGTCGAGGTGTTCCTCTTTCAGGTAGGCGGGTTTTTCCATGGAGTGCGGGGCAAGGACAGGGCTGAGGAATTAATAAAGAAAAAAAGGTCTTCTTTTAACAGCTTACAAGGGCAACTGCCGGTAAGGTGCCAGATTTCATAGTAGCGGCTAGCCGACGGATTGTCAAAATATCCCTGCCGGAGAAGAGCTCTAAGAACTTCCGATATCGATTGACAGTTTGGAAAACTCTGAGTAGGTTCGCTTTTCAGCAGGGGGACCTGTATCATAAGATGCAGACATATCACCATAAATTAACAAGCTAGACACCGTCATGATAGGCATTTACGCTGGAAGCTTTGACCCTCCAACCAATGGCCACCTCTGGATGTTTCAGCAGGGCATTAAACTTTTTGATACATTTTTTATCGCTGTCGGTAAAAATGCCCACAAGCAATATTCCTTTAGCCTGGAAGAGCGGATGGATATGATCAGGGAGCTCTGTATCGACCAGAAGAACGTTGAGGTGGTCACCCTGGAGAATAAGTTTTTGGTAAAGTACGCAGAATCGATCAATGCCGACTATATCTTCCGGGGAATCCGGAACGAGGGCGACTACACCTACGAACGCGGTATGCGCTACGTCAACGGAAACATGAATCCCTCCATCCAGACCCTCTTCATGATGTCCCCCAGAGATCTTGTGGAGGTGAGTTCCAGCCTGGTCAAGGGGCTGGTCGGGGCGGACGGCTGGGAAGAGATCACTGAAAATTATGTTCCGGAACCGGTCCATCGCCAGCTCCTGAAAAAATACGGCGCCATCGACTGATCCTTCTTCCGGATCTGCACGCTCCTGCCGCCCCGCTCCTGCCGCCCTTATCCAAGGCAGGAGCGTGAACTGCCCTTCCCCTTCGGCTCCCCTCGTCGCTCCCTGCCCCTCTCTATCAAGGACTGCCCCCATGCACGCCATCAAACCCTACTGTGCCGGTATTATCGTTGTCTTCATCTGGGCGGGCTGGATAACCATCTCCCGTTACGCAGTCCATACCACTCTGTTGCCATCGGATATCACCCTGTTGCGCTACTGTACCGCCCTGGTTGGGATCACGCCGCTGCTCTTGAAGCACCGCTGGAAGGCATTTAAACTGCACCAGTACCTGGTGGTAGGCCTGGGGGTAGGTTTTCCCTATACCATGTTTTCCTTTTACGGCCTCCAGGAGATCAAGGCGGCCCAGGCCGGGGTGGTGGTCAACGGAATGCTGCCGGTCATGGGAGCGGTGGTTGCCTGGTCACTCTTTCAACAACGCCTCTCCCTGGTCCGCTGGGGAGCAGTGGCCCTGATCTTTGTGGCCAACATTACCATGGCCGGCTCCCACCTCTTTGCCCGGGAGCACCTCACAGGCATCCTCCTGCTCTTAGGGGCGGCCCTGGTCTATACCATGCACATGACCGGTATCCGTAAGTGGGGCTTTCGTTGGCAGGATGCCCTGGTCGCGGTGGCGGTGGTCAACGTGCTCCTCTTTGTGCCCATCTGGCTGATACTCCCTTCGGCCCTCACCCAGGCCCCGCTGGTGGATATTGTCAGCCAAGCCCTCTATCAGGGGATCATTGTCAACATCATCGCCCTGATGTGTGTGGCCTACTCCATCCGCCATCTGGGAACGGTGACGGTCTCCCTGTTTATGGCCTTTGTGCCGGTCATTACGGCCCTGTTTGCCTGGATCTTTTTAGGCGAAGCCCTGGTGAGCAGAGAAATTATCGGTATCATCGGCTGTTCCCTGGGCCTGATGCTCTATGCCTGTGACCGTACTCCTACTTCTTTTGCTGGTAAACAGCGGTAAGCCGCATCCCCAGCACCATCCAGACGACCAGGAAGATCGCGGCAACGACCCCATAGGTCCGCTCATCGACTATCAGGTAATCAAGGATATTCAGGAGCACCAGAAAGGAGAGGATCAGCACCGGCCCCCCCCATTTTTCCGGAACGACTTCGGTAACTTTCAACAGGGCGGTATCGATATGGTTGAGCATGCATTCTCCTCAGAGGTAGGGGTGCTTTGAAAAATCAGGTTTTTCGATCAAGATCAAGGCATGGGCAAATTTATTCCGAGCTTAAAAATGTAACCATGATGCGGAGACGGGAAGAAAAGAGGAGCTTTCAAGGTAGCCGTGGGAAGATAAGCGGCATCAGCAACGCTGGCCTTCCAGGATAGTCTATTTAACCAGGAGAACCAACCTGAAAAGAGCAGGCTGGCGCCTCCCTGGAAAAAAAAAGCCAGCAGACAGGCATGGAGAACACCATTGCCCAGACCTGCAACTCAAGCCCTGTCCGACTCTACCCCCGGCTCCGGGGGAGCGCCGCGTCCAGCCCTGTTGACCACCCTGCCGCACTGGGGACAGTCCAGCACCAGCCTGGCGTTGGAGAAACCAGCCCCATACTCCGCCTTCAGGGTGCCCCTGGCCGCGCAGAGGTCGCAGCAGGCCGGCATGGTTCCCAGACGAATCCGATTGCAAAACACTGCTCCGATCACGGCAACAGCGGCAAACCCTCCAAGAGCAGGCTTTTCCAGGCCAAGCAGATAGAGCAAGGCAAAAAAAAGCACAACCACCGCCGTATAGATGCGGAGTCGATGAAAGGTTCTGAAGTTCAGATAGATGTCATTCAAGGGTGACCTCGTCCACTGAGTTGGAGGACCATCGCCAAGGAGAACATCCGGCAGAAGGTCCAAGATTAATGTTATTATCACGGTATATTGACGACAAGCGAGACCTGAAGAACCTAAATATAAAATCGGCTTGACCAAGGACCAGGTTCCGTGCCATACTCCTGATAGTGAATCTCCTTCTCACGCGCCTGACCGTTTCCGTACAGCCAATATTCAATATTTTAGGATTTTTCTCATGCAAAAAGGCAAACTATTGAAGCTGAGCGCCCTGACTATCTTTGTTATCGCCCTGATAACGCTCGGCTACCTTGTCAATTTGTCAAAGGCACTTTCCTACCTCTCCTCAGATCCCAAGGCCTGTATCAACTGTCATGTCATGCAGACCCAGTACGCCACCTGGCAGCACAGTTCCCATGCCCAACGCGCCAGCTGCGTGGAGTGTCATCTGCCCCGTGATACCATGGCCAACAAGTATGCTGCCAAGGCCCGTGACGGCTGGAACCACACCCTGGTGTTCACCATGAACAGCTACCAGCAGAACATCGGCATCAGTGCGGATGGAGCGAAACGGGTCCAGGCAAACTGCATCGCCTGTCACGCCGAACTCACCGCAGTGATCAGGTCAAGCAGTGATAGCTATCATGATTTTAAGGGTATCCCCAACAGGGATAGAACATGCTGGGAGTGTCATCGTGAGGTTCCCCACGGCAGGGTACGAAATGTGGCCTCAACTCCCAACAATCTTGGTGTACGCGAACTCTAATAGGTGGAGAAGATAGTGAACAGGTATAAAATTTTACTCGGTGGTTCGCTGGCAGCCCTGCTGGCAATGGGCTTCATGGCAAATTCCATCAGCGGCAAGCAGGCGGAGAAAGAGGCGCTCAACACCACTCCGGTGGTCAAGGCAGACGGCATCGAGAGCAGGAACGATCGCTGGGCCGGTCATTTTCCACGCCAGTATGACTCCTGGAAAAAAACAAAAAAGAGCGAGACCATCGTCGACATGCTGGAGCAAAAGCCACAACTGGCGATCCTCTGGGCCGGCTATGGCTTTGCCAAGGACTACAATGCCCCCAGGGGTCATTTCTATGCCCTTCAGGATAACATCAACACCCTGCGAACCGGTGCTCCCACAGGCCCGGACACCGGTCCCATGCCCACGGCCTGCTGGACCTGTAAGTCCCCGGACGTGCCCAGGGTGATGGCAGAGGAGGGTGAAAATGAATTCTTTACCGGGAAATGGGCCCGCCTGGGTGACCAGATCGTCAATCCCATAGGCTGCGGCGACTGCCACGACAGTAAGACCACCGAACTGACCATCACCCGGCCCCACCTCCTCCGCGCCCTGGAGGCCAGCGGCACCAACCCCGACGACATCACCTACCAGGAGATGCGTTCCCTGGTCTGTGCCCAGTGCCATGTGGAGTACTACTTCAAGGCCACTGCATATACCGATGGTGCCGGTAAGGAGCAGGTCGCCAAGGTGGTCACCCTGCCCTGGGCCAAGGGACTCTCTGCCGAGGCGATGGAAGAGTATTACGACAGCTATGATTTCAAGGACTGGACCCATAAGATCAGCAAGACCCCCATGCTCAAGGCCCAGCATCCCGGTTACGAGCTCTTCAAGACCGGCATTCATGCCCGTCGCGGTGTGGCATGTGCCGACTGTCACATGCCCTACAGGCAGGAGGGCGCGGTCAAATACTCTGACCATAACGTGGGCAACCCCCTGGATAATATCTCCAACACCTGCCTGACCTGCCACCGGGAGAGTGAGGAGGAGTTCAAGTCCCTGGTCAAAGGCAAGCTGGAACGCAAAGAGCAGCTGATGGAAATTGCCATGGATAACCTGGGACGTGCCCACCTGGAAGCCGGCAAGGCCTGGGAAGTTGGTGCCAACGAGGCCGAGATGGCCCCGGTACTCCAGTTGATCCGCTCTGCTCAGTGGTTGTGGGACTACTCCATCGCCAGCCATGGTTCCTTCTACCATGCCCCTGAAGAGACCCTGCGCCTGCTCAGTGTGGCCAACGACAAGGCCCAACAGGCACGGTTGAAGTTGGTCGGCGTCCTGGCCGCCCATGGCACCCTCAACTATCAAGCCCCGGACTTCTCCACCAAGCAAAAGGCCCAGCAACTCGCCGGTGTCCCCCTGGCCAAGCTGGTGGATGCCAAGATGACCTTCAAAGACACCCTGCTCAAGGAGTGGGATCAAAACGCGGTCCAGGCCGGTCGACTCAACCCGGAGACCCGCAAAGGCATGAGTGATATTTCCTCCTACACCAGGTAGGGCATCACCATAAGCAGCTCTCCCCTCAACCGCCGGTGGGCCTCCACCGGCGGTTTTTTCATTCTCTCCGAATTTCCCCAAAAGGTTTCTCCAAAATCCTTGGGAGGCCCCCCATACAACCAGGATTCTTTGCCGTCATGCCCGCGCAGGCGGGCATCCAGGTAAATGGTGCTGCATCCTTCCTCCAAGACTGGACTCCCGCCTGCGCGGGAATAACAACCAGAAAAAACGCTCTATCCCTGCCCTCCTGAGTGACACGGCAGACTCCCCGTTCACTGCCCCTTCATTTTCCCCAAAAAAAAACTTTTTAATCACTCTTTCTTGATCCAGGTCAAAGGATCATGAACCGTTCCCAGCTATGGTGTCCCTGTTTTCAACGACAAGTTATCTCTCCCCCCCTGGTAACGCTGTACCCCAGCAGTTCCCGGGATCTCATCCTTAAAAGGAGCATACTATGTTTTGTTTTCAGTGTCAGGAAGCAGCAAAGGGAACCGGTTGTACCGTCAAAGGAGTCTGTGGTAAGCAGGAGTCCACCGCCAACCTCCAGGATCTGCTGATCTATGACCTCAGGGGTATTGCGGTCTTGGCCAAGGCCTTACAGGGTGCAGGGGTAGAGACCCACTCCGATATAGGTCGCTTTCTCGCCCAGGGCCTGTTCACCACCATTACCAATGCCAACTTTGATGATCAGAGCCTCCAGGAGTGGATCAGCCGCTCCCAGGCCATCAAGCAGGAACTGAAAGAGCAGTTCGACGGTATGGCAGCAGGAGCGGATAAAAGTTCTATCTGGCAGAAACTGATGGGGTTCTTCGGGATGGCCGACAACGAGAACAGAGGTGCGCAGCTGGATGCCTCGGCCCTCTGGTTTTCCAGTGATGTCAGCTCGTATCAGGACAAGGCCAGGGGCGTCGGGGTGCTGGCCACGGAAAACGAAGATGTCCGCTCCCTGCGAGAACTGCTGATTCTCGGCCTCAAGGGTATCGGCGCCTATTCCGACCATGCCATGGTCCTGGGGGTGGAGAAGGCGGAGATCTATGACTTCCTGATCGAAGCCCTGGCCTCCACCACCGAGGATCTCTCCGTGGATGAGATGGTGGCCCTGGTTCTGAGGGCCGGAGAGTGCGCGGTCACCACCATGGCGGCCCTGGATCAGGCCAACACCCAGAGCTACGGCAACCCCGAGATCACCGAGGTCAACATCGGAGTCTCCACCAACCCGGGCATCCTGATCAGTGGTCATGATCTCAAGGATATGGAAGAGCTGCTGGAACAGACCAAGGACACCGGGGTGGACGTCTACACCCATGGTGAGATGCTGCCTGCCAACTACTATCCGGCATTCAAGAAGTACGCGCATCTCAAGGGCAACTATGGCGGTTCCTGGTGGCACCAGAACACAGATTTCGAGACCTTCAACGGCCCCATCCTGATGACCACCAACTGCATCATCCCCATCAAGGAGGCCAACAGCTATAAGGATCGGATCTACTCCACCGGCGTGGTTGGCTATCCCGGGATCATCCACATTTCAGAGCGCCGCCAGGGCGGCAGCAAGGACTTCACAGCGATCATCGAGCAGGCCAAACAGTGCGCACCGCCCCAGGAGATCGAGACCGGCACCATTGTCGGTGGATTTGCCCACAACCAGGTTCTGGCCCTGGCCGATAAGGTGGTGGATGCGGTCAAGTCGGGAGCCATCAAACGCTTTGTGGTCATGGCCGGTTGCGACGGTCGCCAGAAGGGCCGGCAGTACTTCACCGAGGTGGCGGAAAAGTTGCCCCAGGACGCGGTGATCCTCACCGCAGGCTGCGCCAAGTACCGCTACAACAAGCTCAACCTGGGCGAGATCGGCGGCATCCCCAGGGTGCTGGATGCCGGCCAGTGCAACGACTCCTACTCCCTGGCCGTGATTGCCCTGAAGCTCAAGGAGGTCTTTGCACTGGATGATATCAATGAGTTACCCATCTCCTTTGACCTCGGCTGGTACGAGCAGAAGGCGGTGGCAGTACTCCTGGCCCTGCTCCACCTGGGGGTCAAGGGCATCCGCCTGGGACCGAGCCTGCCCGCTTTTATCTCTCCGGCAGTGCTCAATGTGCTGGTGGAAAACTTCGATATCAAGCCCATCACCACGCCGGAGGCTGATATTGAGGCGATGATGGCAGGCAACTGACTGGCAGGCAACTAACCGCTACCCATTACTGCTGGCAGAGCCGGTCCGGGCTCTGCCAGGCTGTTGTCGTCACCACGATTGCCGACTCTCGCCTGAACGGGGATCAGGCCGATGCAACTGCTCAGCCGCTGTTGTTGCTCCCTGGCAAAGTCAAATCCCGCGCTCTTATGGGCAAAGGGACAGGCAGCTAGCTGATCAATCCCCAGACCATCTTGGTGGCCACCACATAGAGAAAGAGGGCAAAAATGCGTTTAAGCCGATCCACTGGCAGGGCATGGGCCAGGCGGGCTCCAAGGGGTGCGGTGAGCACACTGAAACAGACGATAAAGATCAGGGCCGGCAGATAGACATAGCCCAGGCTGTAGCCCGGCAGGCCCACCGCATGGAGGTTGTTGACCATATAGCCAAAGGCCCCGGCAATGGCGATGGGTAATCCGATGGCAGCCGAGGTGCCGATGGCCCGATGGGCGGCCACATTACACCAGAGCATGAAGGGCACGGAGAGTGAACCGCCCCCGATTCCAACCAGGCTGGAGGCGGCCCCGATCACATTGCCCACCCCGAACATCCCGGGAAGGCCAGGGAGTTCCTTGGAGGCCTTGGGCTTCTTGTTGAGGATCATCTGGGTGGCGACGCTATAGAGAAAGATACAGAAGAAGACCTTGAGAAAACCGGTGGAGAGCCGGGAGGCCACCATGGTGCCGAGAAAGGTGCCCAGAAGGATACCTGGAGCAATCCGTCGGACGATGCTCCAGTCCACGGCCCCGCGGCGATGATGGGACATGAAACTGGAGATCGAGGTAAAGATGATGCTCGCCAGGGAGGTTCCCAGGGCAAGGTGCATGATCACCTCGGGCTCGACGCCCTGACGAACAAAACAGAATACCAGCATGGGGACGATCACCAGCCCCCCGCCAACGCCCAGCAGACCAGCCAGCAGGCCGGCGATCAAACCCACAGCCAGATACATCACAATCAGTTCAACAGCCATCTCATTCTCCTCTGCGGGCCAGAGCGTCTGCTGCCGGTCCTGGTTCCTCTCTACCATACTACTGCCATGATGCTCCGTCGGTGCTCCGATGGTGGCGCCTTCTTCCCTTCCTCTGCCTGCGGCTACTCTCCCCGGATATGGTGTTCCACCTCCTTAAGATGCGCTCCCATGGCCCGGGCAGCAGCCTGCTGATCTCCAAGCTCCAGGGCGGCAAGGATAAGGCGATGGCCGGCCAGGGAGGCCCGACTACGACTGCTGCTCTCAAACCAGGGAGAGCGGGTGGCATCCAGAAGCCGGGTCAATGAGGCCATCAGCTCCTGGATGACCGGATTGCCGCAGGCCTGGACCAGAAGGCGGTGAAAAGCCGCATCTTGCCGGTAACCGCCGGAGCCTGCTTCGATGGCGGCCTGCTGTTGATCAACCAGGCTGCGCAGCTGCTCGAGCTCTTTGGCAGTGATCCTTGCAGCTGCCAGGGCTGCAATCTGCGGTTCCATCACCCGGCGCAGTTCCAGGATATGGGCCACCATATCGCCCTTGCCGTTGAGTGCATCCAGAATCTGATCACCAGGGGAAAACAGCTCTGCACCAAGCAGCAGGTAGTTGCCGTCTCCCTGACGGCTTTCCAGGATACCCCGTTCAGCCAATGCCTGAAAGGCCTGACGAACGGTGCTCCGGCTGAGCTCCAGGCTTGCAGCCAGCTTCCGTTCCGCAGGTAAACGATCACCCGGTCGGATCGCACCTGCAACAACCATTTCCCGGATCGCGGCGATGACCGAGCGATAGTCCCCCTTGTCCCCTGTTCTTTTGGCCTGGCCCTGCATCGTCTCCTGCCGCTGAGGGTAAAATTGGTCAACCAATATCACGAGACAGTCCAGGGTGCAATCCTTTTTGCGGAGCAGAGTAAGCGCCTGCAGAACCGCACCTCGTCACCTAGATTGAAGTATTGCTGATTGCTGCCTTGGCATTCCAGGGGAGCAAGGCTTCATAATCTTCCAGGGATTCAGCCAGCGGTAGGCCCTCGAAAATATGACGAAGATAACTGTAGGGCTCAAGTCCATTTGCTTTGGCTGTTTCAATCAGGCTATACAACGCTGCACTGGCTTCCGCTCCTTCAGGGGTTCCTGAAAAGAGCCAGTTTTTCCTGTTATGCTGAGCTCAGCATAACAGGAATTATGCACAGTTGGCGATTATGCGGAGTTAATCACTGCCGCATGGTACCATACCAGTAGCTTACACAACATAGAGAGTTTTCCTCTTTT
>NZ_AUCW01000017.1 GCF_000429965.1 Desulfogranum mediterraneum DSM 13871 | reverse complement strand
CGGGTACGCTTTGTCATTTTCTACTCCTTTCTGGGCCTATTTCAGACCTCTATAGGTAGCAGATTTTCCACTTAAGGGCTTGTCCAGAATATTGGCGCCACCTCTCTCCCCTGGAATGCCAAGGCAGCAATCAGCAATACTTCGATCTAGGTGACGAGGTGCGGTTCTGCAGGCGCTTACAACGTTTTAGCAGCCGCCTGTCCGTGTCTGTCGGCTGAGCCGGAGCTTCCCGCCGGGAAACAAATTTTTAAAGCGTCCACAGGATCTCCCCCTGGTCACCAAATCACCGTTCTCCAAGCCTCCCCTCTGCCTGGACATACAAGGCACGACTCTCCGCAGCCAAGGCTGAGCCCTGATCAACCAACAACAGGGCCCGTTTACAGAATTCCATTGCCTGGGCATACTGCCTGGCTCCATACTTGGCCCGTGCCAGTTCGTACCAGAGGAGAGGATCATGGGGGGCGCTTCTCAATGCTCGCTCCAGAAGGGTGACCGCATAACCATAGCGCTGTTCTCCCATGGCTTTCCTGGATTTGGTCACCAGGCTGTTTCCCGGTCTGAGCAGTTCCTGCTGCGGCTGTGGAGTGGGGGAGGAGGGACCACCTTTTGGTGGTGGGTAGGCACATCCGGCACTGCAGAGGAGCCCGGCCAGGAGCAGGTGGGTGAGCCTGCGAACCCCGTTATTCCAGACAGGGAGAGAAGGAAGGCGTGGTAGGGACATCAGCTGGTCTCCGCTTATTGAAACAGATCAAGGATGGAATCGAGCGCTTCCCCGACATCGTTGAGGAACTGTTCGGGAACAGTGGGGGAGGCGTGGGGCTGGGGAGGATCGGGATCTCTTGAAGGAGCTGCACCGCTGTCTATGACGGGCAGCCGGATCTGGCTCTGTTGTTGAGGGCCTTTTCCGGGCAGCATCGGCGGTGAGACGCTCTGCCAGCTGATTCCAGGAGGAGGGGGCAGGGGGCGATCCTGGATCCCTTTGGCCTGCATTAATTCAGCCCAGACCGGCAGTGCTCCGCTCGCCCCGGTCAGGCCGGTGGAGCTGGCGTCATCGTTTCCCAGCCAGACCACTCCCAGGGTTGCGCCGTCATAGCCGGCAAACCAACTGTCACGGGTGTTGTTGGTGGTCCCGGTTTTACCGGCAAGGCTGGAATGTGGACCGAGGAGGTGCTGCAGCCCTTTTGCCGTGCCGCTGCGTACGGTCTGCTGGAGTCCAAACTGGAGAAGGTAGATCTGCTGGGCTGAGAAATTTTGGTTGATGGTCAGCGGATTGCGCTCAAGGGGCTGATCTCCCAGGTCGAGCACCCCTCGAATCACCCGTAGAGGGGTATGAAAGCCGGAGTCTGCTATGGTTTGGTAGAGTTGGCAGACCTCCAGAGGCGACATCTCCAGGCTGCCCAGGAGCAGCGAGGGAAAAGGCTCAAAGCTGCGATCCACCCCAAGCCGGCGAATATTGGCCACCACCCGCTCCACCCCAAGCTCCATCCCCAGGCGAACCGTAGCCAGATTCAGGGAGTGGGCCAGGGCCTGATACAGCATCACCCGGCCATGGGAGCGGTGATCATAGTTGGCAGGTCTCCAGGGTGGTTGTCCGGGAATGGGAACCGAGAGGGGCGTATCCTCCAGGATGCTGGCCAGTCCATATCCCTGCTCCAGGGCGGTCAGGTAGACGACCGGCTTCACCAGGGAGCCTATCTGCCGGATCCCGTCCAGGGCCCGGTTGAAATCACCCTTGGCAAGGTCCCTTCCACCCCCAAGGGCGATGATCTCTCCGCTGTTGCGACTGCTCACCACAAAGGCCCCTTCCAGTTTTTCCTTGCCAGAAGCCAGGGAGCCGATGGTTTGGGAAAAACGACGTGACAGCCTGGCCTGGAGGATCGGATCCAGGGTGGTAAAGATCTGCAGCCCCCGACTGCTCAGATCATGCTGGGTATAGCTGCTGGTCAGACGACGGAGGACCAGCTCGATAAAGGAGACAACATTAATGGCCTCCCTGTTTTTCTCGGCCCTGGGAAGGGGGTGTTCCCTGGCCAGGTGGCGTTCCTGGTCGGAGATCATGCCACTCTCGGCCAAGGCCTTGAGGACCACCTCCAACCTGGCCCTTGCCGCCTGGGGATGGCGAAGGGGGGTATAGTAGGAGGGCCCTTTGACCAGGCCGACCAGCATGGCCTGCTGGCCAAGGCTCAACTGGTCGAGCTCTTTCTGGAAATAAAAGAGGCTGGCCAGGGCAAAACCATGGATCGCCCGTCGTCCCTCCTGGCCCAGAAAGATCTCGTTGCAGTAGGCGGTAAGGATCTCCTCCTTGCTGAAGTGGCGTTCCAGGATGACGGCCATGACCATTTCGGTAAACTTTCGCCGCAGGGTCCGCTGGTGGGTGAGGAAGAGGTTCTTGACCAGCTGCTGGGTGATGGTGGAGCCACCTGCCACGGTTCGACCGGCCCGGAGATTACGGACCAGGGCCCTGAGGATACCCCGAGGGTCGATGCCATGGTGGGAATAGAAGCGACGGTCTTCGATGGTGAGGAGAATATCCCTAAAGCGGGGTGGTATGTCCTCTGGTTCCAGGAGCATCCGATCCTCGTTGTTGGTGGGGAGGACGCTGCCGATGGTCACCGGATCCAGACGGAGAAAATCAAGGGCTCTGCGCGAATCACGTTCCCTGATCCCTGTTATGGTTCCGTCCCGGAAGTCTATCCTGGCCGCAACTGCTGCCTGGGGGCCATCGAGAAAGGTGAATGGCCTGGTCTTAATAAAGAAGGTGCTGCCCAGCCGATGGAACTGCCCTGGTTGATCGATCCCGGCGCTGGGCTGATAACGGCCAAGGAGCAGTTCCGCCTCCAAGGTATGGGGAGTGATGCTCTTGCCGGGATAGAGTTCCAGGGGACGCGCATAGATTCTGGCCGGAATGGCCCAGCGCTGTTCCTGGAAGCGGCTGACAACCTTTTCCTCCAGTACCCTGAGCCTGGGCAGCAGAATCAGGGCAAAGACCAGCACAGCCGCCAGCAGGGTCGCAGCCGCGACTTTGAGGAGCAGTGATCTACGGGCTTTGGTCATGGCAGTACATAGGGTTAGGGGTGGTATCAGGGCAGGAGCCGGGTTAGCGCTTGGGGGCAGCAGATCCTGTTGCAGGGTCAGGGGGCATCAGGCGGAAGAGTTGAAGGGGTTTGCCTTGCCGATCCTTCAGGCGCCGCTGTACCAGGGGAAAGCGGACCTGGTTCGGGATCGGCCTCCCTGGATGTGGGGCAATGATACCCTGAAAAGGCGCCAAGGGGAAGGGGCTGCTTATGTTCCGGGCTCGTAAAAACGGGCTGGGGCCCCGTGAGAACGACGGGGGCTGTGATGGGGCAGGGAGAGGTGGAGAACCGTGGAGGTCATCCACCTTGGCTGTTGGCGATTTAGAAGAGGAGGTCGCTGCCCAGGATGGAGACCAGTTCGTCTGCTGCCCGGGTTGGAGCCTTCTTGCCTGTTTCCACGGAGTCTCGGATGCCGGGAAGGACGTCTTTGATTTTTTCATTGTTGTAAAACCAGGTCTCCAGGCCTTCCTTGACCAGAAACCACATCCAGGAGAGCGCCTGCTCCTTTCGTTTTTCGTCCAGTTCACCGGTGGCGGACATCACCTTTTTATGCTGGGTTATGGTTTCCCAGACCTCGTTGAGCCCCTTTTCCTCCAAGGCACTGCAGGTCATCACCGGAGGTGCCCAGTTGGGTGAGGAGGGTGTAACCAGGTGAAGGGCAGTTTCATACTGTTTTTTCGCAAGCTTAGCCCGGGTAATGTTGTCGCCGTCAGCCTTGTTGACCACGATGGCATCAGCCACTTCCAGGACGCCCTTTTTGATGCCCTGTAACTCATCGCCGGCACCGGAGATCTGCAGCACCAGAAAAAAGTCGACCATGGAGGCGACGGTGGTTTCCGACTGACCGACACCCACGGTCTCTACGATGATCACGTCAAAACCGGCTGCCTCGCAGAGCAGCATGGTTTCCCGGGTCTTGCGGGCAACACCGCCCAGGCTGCCGCCGGAGGGGGAGGGGCGGATAAAGGCCATATCATTGACCGCCAGGCGTTCCATTCTGGTCTTGTCTCCCAGGATGGAACCGCCGCTGCGGGTGCTGGAGGGGTCAATGGCCAGGACAGCCACCCGATAGCCCAGACCGGTCAGCATGGTCCCAAAGGACTCGATAAAGGTACTCTTTCCAGCGCCGGGTACACCTGTAATTCCCAGTCGAACCGCCTTGCCGGTATGGGGAAGCAGTTCGCTGATCACGTTTCTGGCTATATCCTGATGGGTCTGCAGGGTACTCTCTATCAGAGTAATGGTCCGAGCCAACAACAACCGATTGTGATCGAGAACACCTTGAATAAAGTAGCTGGGGTCTTTGTACATAGTGGTACTCTCTGGAAGATGGGATAAAGGACAGGCGGACAGAGGAACACCTCCGTCCGCCTGCATTATAGCCGTTGGACCGGGCCTACTTCAGGTACTGCTCTTCAAGGATATCCATGACCTTGCCTGCAGAGGTGGTGATCGGGGTACCTGGTCCGAAGACCGCCTTGGTACCGGCTTCGTAGAGGAAGTCATAGTCACTGGGCGGAATAACACCACCGGCAACCACGCCGATTTCACCGGCACCCTGCTCCTTGAGCTTGGCAATCAGCTCAGGTACCAGGGTCTTGTGACCGGCTGCCAGACTGGAGGCGCCGACGATGTGGACATCGTTCTCGATGGCCATCTTGGCTGCTTCATCCGGGGTCTGGAACATGGGGCTGATATCGACGTCAAAGCCGAGATCGGCAAAGGAGGAGGCAACAACCTTGATACCGCGGTCATGACCGTCCTGTCCCATCTTGGTGACCAGGATACGGGGCCGACGACCGGTTTTTTCCAGGAAGTTACCGGTGCGCTTGCGGAAGTCCTCGATGACCTGGGCGCTTTCGCTGTCAGCTTCGGCATACTCAGAGGAGTAGGCTCCGGATACACATTGGGTAGTGGCCACGTAACGACCAAATACTTTTTCCATGGCGTCAGAAATTTCTCCAACAGTGGCGCGTGCTTTGGCAGCGGCGATGGCGACTTCAAGCAGGTTTCCTTTGCCTTCAGCAGCTTTGGTAACAGCCTCAAGACAGGCCTGACATTCTGCCTCGTTCCTGGTCTTGCGGATCTCATTGATCCGGTCGATCTGCTCGGTACGAACGGTGTCGGGTACCTCGAGGATATCGAAGTCCAGTTTCTCGTCTTCCAGACGGTACTTGTTGACACCAACGATGACGTCGCTGCCCTGGTCGATCCGGGCCTGACGACGGGCGGCAGACTCTTCGATGCGCATCTTGGGCATACCGGACTCGATGGCCTTGGCCATGCCGCCGATCTCTTCGATCTCATCGATGATCTTCTGGGCCTCGTCAACGATCTGGTTGGTGAGGTACTCGATGTAGTAGGAACCGCCAAGGGGATCGGCCACCTTACAGACGTGGGACTCTTCCTGGATGATGATCTGGGTGTTCCGGGCGATACGGGCAGAGAAGTCGGTGGGCAGACAGACCGCCTCATCATAGGAGTTGGTGTGCAGGGACTGGGTACCGCCCAGGACTGCAGACATGGCTTCCATGGTGGTCCGGATAACGTTGTTGTAGGGATCCTGCTCGGTCAGACTCCAACCAGAGGTCTGGCAGTGGGTCCGCAGCATGGAAGACTTGGGGTTTTCCGGGTTGAACTGCTGCATCAAGCGGTGCCACAGGAAGCGGGCAGCGCGCAGCATGGCGATATCCATGAAGAAGTTCATGCCGATGCCGAAGAAGAACGACAGACGCGGGGCAAAGGTGTCCACAGACATGCCCGAGGCGATGGCGGCACGAACATACTCGACACCATCGGCCAGGGTAAAGGCGGTCTGGAGTACAGAATCAGCACCAGCTTCCATGATATGGTAACCGGAGATACTGATGGTGTTGTACTTGGGCATGTTCTGGGAGGCGAATTCCATGATGTCGGAGACGATCCGCATGGAAGGTGTCGGCGGGTAGATGTAGGTGTTCCGGGTCAGGTACTCTTTGAGGATATCATTCTGAATGGTACCCATGAGCTGCTCCTGCTTGACGCCGGACTCTTCGGCCGCAGCGATCCACATACCCAGGATCGGAATAACCGCGCCGTTCATGGTCATGGAGACAGACATCTTGTCCAGAGGGATGCCGTCAAAGAGGATCTTCATATCTTCGATGGAATCGATGGCAACACCGGCCTTACCGATGTCACCGGCAACCCGGGGGTTGTCGGAGTCATAACCGCGGTGGGTGGCCAGGTCAAAGGCCACGGACAGACCTTTCTGACCGGCTGCCAGGTTACGGCGATAGAACGCGTTGGACTCAGCAGCGGTGGAGAAACCGGCGTACTGACGGATGGTCCAGGGGCGACCGGCATACATGGTGGCCATGGGACCACGGGCATAGGGCGCCATACCAGGCATTGAACCGACGGTCTCCATGCCTTCGATATCGGCAGCGGTGTAGAGACACTTGACGTCGATACCTTCTGGGGTCTTCCAGGTCAGGGTGTCCGGAGACTTCCCTTTCATCTGCTTGGTTGCGACTTCAAGCCACTCATTATACTCTGGGGTGTTAGCCATGTCCTTACTCCTTCTTGTAAATGTGGGGATATCCCCGTTGATAATCCTACCTGTGATCCTCACCTGCCGGGGCGCCGATGTCGGACGGCGCCGCCGGTCAGGAAATTATCAATGGTTTTCACCTCAGCCGGATCGTTGCCGCGAGCCAGCAGATGGTGTTTGTCCTAGTCTCTCTGGCAGAGTTCCACCAGGATGCCGCCGGTGGCCTTGGGGTGCAGGAAGGCAATTTTGGCACCGCCGGCTCCGATTCTCGGGGTCTGGTCGATCAGCTTCACACCCTTTTCCTTGAGCTCGGCCAGGGCCTCTTCGATGTCAGCTACCCGGAAGGCCACGTGTTGGAAGCCGGCCCCCTTCTTTTCGATGAATTTGGCAACCGGTCCGTCGGGAGCGGTGGATTCCAGCAGCTCGACTTCACTCTCGCCAACCGGAAAAAAGGCGGTGGTGACCTTCTGCTCTTCAACGGTTTCAGAACCTTCCAGTTCCAGACCAAGAACGCCGGTCCAGAATTCCTTGCCACCGTCAATGCTTGGGACTGCGATACCGAGGTGATCAATTTTTTCGATTTTCATTCTATTCTCCTTCCTGTCAGAGATACAAAAAAAACATCTGCTTAGCCGGTTGGTGCCGAATGTTCGTTTCAGGTCAATACCAGACCTTGAAGGTTCTTTCCTGGCCCAGGCGGACAGATGTGATGGTTAGCTAGTGGTCCAAAAATTTTTTCTGGAGGAACTACAAGCAGGCTAAAGCAGCTTCAGCGTTGAAAAGTACTCTGCGGGGTAGTGCAACCGGAAAAAGCAGTACATCTTCTCAGAAGATGCACTGCTTATCACTATTCAACAACCTGAATTTACGCGCGCTTGACAAAGGCTCCCAGGGGATCGATGTCTTCACGGATCATCCGCACTTCCTCAACCGTGGGCGGAGCGAATTCGGTGACATCCGGGGCAACCAGCAGCTCGAAGCCGGTGGCAGCCTGGATGGACTCAACGGTTTCACCCGGGAAGGTCTGGATCAGTCGCATCCTCTTGGTCTCTTTGTCAAAGTCAAAGATACCCTTGGTGGAGATCAGCCGATAGGGACCCTTACCCTGCATGCCGGCCTTGAAGCGGGCATTGGGGCTGCCATCCAGGTGACCGGGGCTGGTGATGTACTGCAGTTTTTCGCTGAACTTGCGCTTGTCATGGGGCACGATCAGGATGGTGCGTTCACAGGAGGCGGCCATATCACTGGCGCCGCCACTACCGGGCAGACGAACCTTGGGGGTCTGGTAGCCGGCTGGATAGTCGCCGATCATGGTGGAGTTGAGGTTGCCGTACATATCCACCTCGGCACCACCGATGAAGCCAAAGTCGGCAAAGCCGCGTTGGGTCATCTCAAAGGCGGCGTTCAGTCCTCCCACATAGGAGGCGCCGGTGAAGGTCTTTGAGTCGCCGACGGAGATGGGCAGACCTACAGACAGAGGGGGACCAACGGCGCCTGCTTCAAATACCGGGATCAGGCCTGAGGCATGGGTCAGTTTTGCGAGCAGGGCGGCGACCATGGGCAGGCCGGTTCCAACAAAGACGATCTTTTTATCTTCCAATACTTTTGCACCCGCCGCAACGATGATTTCCTGGGCGGTATAGTCAGTAGAAGCTGTCATGATGACTCCTTATCTATTATTTACGAGAGGTTCCGATTGATTCGTTGAAATATGGGATCAGGCCAGGCGTTCGCAGTTGAAAGACTCTGCTTTCTGGTCTGCCATTAATTTCGTGACCGGGAACTTCGCGATGAACTCATCAAAGGTCTCAACGCCAAAGATGTTTTCATCGTAATAGGCCTTCAGAGTATCAGAGGAACCGCCCTTGCACATTTCGGTGGCACCGGTATGGAACTGTTTGATATGATCGCCGTTGAAATAGTAATGACGACGACAGGCCCCTGGGTATGCACCAAAAGGTACTTCAATGACCGCGTCTACTGCGGCAAAAGGAATGCCGACTTCTTTGGGAGCGGCAGTGATCAGTTCGTGGGAAACCAACTGCTCACAGGTGACGATGGTGTGGGCCGAGCCCATGGCAAGCTCTGCACAGGTGCAGTCGGTACCGCGGATGATGCAGTTACCATACTTGTCAGCTGCCTGGACATGGATAATGGATACATTGGGGTTGCTTGCAGGGAGTAAGGCGATGGGGCGACCGGTGAACGGGCAATCGATGATCTTGGTGCGGCAACTGGAGGCGATGTCTCCACCCAGGGGACCACGTGTGGGGATGAAGGGGAGGCCCATGGCGCCGGCCTTGAAGCGGGCAGACATGTTGTAGTTACTCCAGTCTTCGATCTCAATCTTGCCGCGCTCTGCCAGATAGCGGAACATGGGGGACAGGCCAAAGGCCTCATGGGCCCAGTAGGCGAGTTCGATTCGCTTGATGGAGAAATGGCTTTCATCGACCATCATGGCACCGGCCAGATAATCGGGACCCATTCCGGCGGACTGCCAGGAGAGTGTCAGGTCTTTAAAACCATGACGGACCATTTCATGCGTAATAGCAATAGGTTGACGGATGTTTACAAAGCCGCCGACACCAACGTTGTCACCGTCCTTGATAAATTGGCTCACCGCTTCTTTCAGCGTCATCCGCTTGTCCCTCATGGACTTGTCTTTGTTGACAAGCGCTTCTCTCGCATCGTCGGGAGATAAACCTGTCCAATACATTTCAGCGTTATTTTCCAATTTTTCTACCTCTTCCTGTCTATCAAGCTTTGTTGTTACTCCGGGAAAACGGCTTGTTTCCCCGGCCCCCTCTGGACAAAAAAAAAGGCCGAAGGACATAACCAATAGCATAGTTGGTTACATCTTCGGCCTCTTTGAAGACTTGACTGGCAGCAGCGCTGCTGGTTGATGCGTGGTGGTGATCATAAATTCAGACACTCGTTACCCTTGCTCCTGCTTACTTGATTGGAATGAGTCGCCCCTTTGGGGGCTGTCATCTTCTTGAAGCTGTGTTGCTGAATAGTGCAACCCTGTACAGAAGGTTGCGCTGACATCATACGAAAAGAACTCCCTGCATCATCAGCGCTTTGCCCTTGGGCATAGCTTGCGGCTGTCGTTTTGAGGTGCAGTAATGTGGAGAAGGTGTTGCACCCGGTGAAAAAATGACTACGTAGGAATTTCCTATTTTATGTTGAGCGATTTGTCAACTTAAAAAACAAGAACGTATTGTTATCGCTCAAACTTTTTTTTCTCCATTCTTCGGTAAAATAAGAAGTTAATCAGGGAGCCGGGTCTTGTATCTATATTTTTTATGAATAGAATCAGTTGGGTCGAAGCAACGGCCCCGGAGCGATACCATCCAGCTGTCAAGTCGGGAGCCAGGTGAGCAATATCTTGTTATTTAAGCTGAAAATTCAAAATGCTGCACCACGGTTCGGCTCTGGCCTGCAACCTTCTGCCGGGATAGAGCCTGTACATCGGATTGGACCGGAGCAGGCCTGGTTCAGGGGAAGAATTTGCCCCAAGGCATGATTCTAGGTGCTGCCTGGAACCTATCTATGGTAAAAAATTAGACAATTAATTGGTGCAGCGCTCGAACCAGCCAGGGAAACCCGGGGGTTGCTGCAGTTGCGTGGCTGTGCAGCAGATCGGAAGGTATGCTCAGGCCAGGGGCAAACAGCAGCCACTGTGCTGCTCGCAACCCTGTTGCCATCGAGAAGGCCGCGACTGCCGTGAACGTGCAGGGCCTCCAAGGGACCACCTTGAAAAATTGCTTTTTCAAGGTGGTCATGAGCTGAGTGAGCGCATCTGTCCGGGGCCCATCCGTGCCTCGAATCTTATCCCAAGGAGAATACCATGAAAGTGTATACCGGTGGCGGTGACAAGGGCAAGACCAGTCTGTTTTCAGGAGAGAGGGTGGCCAAACATAGCCTTCGTATAGAATCCTATGGTGATCTGGATGAACTCAACAGCCTCATCGGGGCTGTGCTTGCCGTTCTCCCGGACAACAGCCAACTGGTAGCCAGGGAGTTGGCGCAGATACAGGCCCGTCTTTTCCAGGCCGGTGCCTGGCTGGCTACAACCGCCGATTCTTCAGCCAGTCAGTTCCTTGATCCGATGGATGAGTCCCTGGTCAGCGAACTCGAGGGGGCAATCGACACCCTTTCCGAAGAGTTGCCTCCTTTGAAGGTCTTCATCCTGCCTGGCGGGCACCAGTCAGCAGCCCTGGCCCATGTGGCCCGCACTGTCTGCAGGCGCTGTGAGAGGCGGGCAAGCCAGTTGGTTGAGGAGCTGGAGGCGGAAGGTGAGCTTGATGCCGCACTGTCGGTCATTGCCGTTTATCTGAACCGACTCTCCGATTATCTCTTTGTCGCAGCACGTTACCTGAACAAGGTAACCGCAACCCAGGAACAGGCATGGCAGAAACCTTAACCTCTTCAAACGGAGACCACTGGATCACCCTGGAGGAGCGCAGACAACTCTCTGGAGAGGTCTTTGAGCTCTGTTGCACCCGGCCGGCCGGGTTTCACTTTCTGGCCGGCCAGCATGTCGGCCTGCGGATCGGTCAGCTGGAGCGTGATTATACCATTGTCTCTGCCCGCCAGGAGCCGCGCCTCCGCTTTTTAGTGGAGCAGCTTGAAGCCGGTTTGCTCTCGAGCCGCCTGGCCTCCTTGGCCCTGGGGTCCAGTCTGGAAATGGGCCCCCCACGTGGGTACCTGGTAGAGCGAGCCACCGCCCGGCAGCGGGTTCTGGTGGCTACCGGCAGCGGCATAGCCCCCTTTGTCTCCATGCTTTCCAGTGGATTTCAGGCACGCTATCTCCTTCAGGGTGCTCGTCGTCCCGACCAGCTCTACTATCGCAGGCAGGTGTCGCCCCTTGTCGACAACTATGTGGGCTGTCTCACCGCGCCAGGCTGCCTGGCCAAGGGCAAAGGCTGGGTCTATCCGGGCCAGGTGACGGCCTACATTGATCAGCTTCTTCCTGTGGAGGATTATGACTTTTACCTCTGCGGAAAATGGGAGATGATTCGCCAGGCCACCCATATCATCGACCGGCGGTTCCCGGAGGCGAAGGTCTTCAGTGAAGGCTTCTACTAAGCTCGACTTGCGATGAAGCCTGCCTGAACCAGACCACAGCTGCTGCTGTCAGCCCTCGTACGCCCTTACCTGGCCCCTGCTCCAGGCAAAGGGCGTCGCCCTGTTGCGACCATCATTCCCCCCTGAAGGAGAGCAACTATCTGCTCTCTCTTCCGTTGAAAAAAATAAACAAAGCTTGACTGGGCTTTGTCCGGTTTGGTATAGGACATAAACCAACCACTTCCAGGTTCCCTTGCAGGGGATACTCGAATCGTATGGGATGAAGCATGTTCAGCAGCGGTCTTTGGAGTCTTAAAAGATTCTATCCCAAAGAGGCCGCTGAGCGAATATTCCGTCTTAACGGTTTTTTTATCCCGTCCCATCTCCAGGGGTTCCTATCCTATCAAAAACACTTCATCAAGGAGGGTTCTATAGGATGTACGCACCACCACGCATGCACTCCGTATGCGCTTTTCACTGGATACTGCCGCGACAACTGACAGTTATGGGGGGCTCATTGCTTCGTTTTTTTTTGATCCAGTGGCTTCTTGTGCCGTCTGTTCATGGCATTATCGCTCTCTTTCTCTATTATATCGATAGATTAACATCGGTTAAGGTGTCTTTATGAGTGGAAAGCGTCAATCTTTTTCAGGAGGAGTTTGATGGAAGGAACGACCAACTACAGTATCAATTTTTTCAAACCGCGCACCGCCTTTTTGAAAGAAAATGTTCGAATCATCCTCATCAGCATCACCATCTGGGCTGTCTGCGTTTTTGGATTTCATATCCTGATGAAAGTCATCGAAAAACCGACCCCGGAAGCAGGGTACCTCACCTATGAACAAGTCTATCCCAAACTCAGCGCAGGAACTGCCAGTGCGCAGGAGAAGGCGGAACTGGCCCGGGTCTATCTCGCCCTGATCGGTAAATCCATTGCCCTGCAGAACAACAGCGCCCTCAAGGGGGGGCTCACTGCCCTGACCTATGAACTCCTGCCGCCAGGGGAGAAGGAGGCCTTCAAGGCGGCCACCACTGCCCTGGTCAGCGACCACAAGCTGGACCTGGCCTACGTTCAACGGGCCCTGGGGGTGGAGAATGATATCGTTCTCAAGGGGATGGTCCCCTTTGCCTTTGTTCCCATGGAAGGCGCGAGCCTCTCGGCAACGGCTCCCGAAATCCCAGGGATCATGGATAAGTATCTGATCCACTATCAGTCCTTTCTTACCGACTCCAAACTGTTTGGTTTCCCTTTTCATTATTTCTACTCAGCAGTCTTTCTCCTGGCCCTGTTCAATCTGATCTGCCTGGTCTACTGCTACGTCATCGACGGGGTAATGAAGAAGCATGGAATGGAAAGTGAAAATGAATAGGAGAGGTGGAAAAATGATGAAACTGCATGCGAAGACTCTGTTCTGTCTGACCTTTATTGTCGGCCTGCTGGTGGCGCTGCCGGCCTTTGGTGCCAGCGGCTCCACACTGGAGGGTGGGTTTAAGCTTATTCCGGCCCTGATCCTGATCGCCATGATTGTCCTCTTTATCACCATCGGTTTCATGAATAAGGCCGAGGGGACTTCTGACTACTATGCGGCCGGTCGTTCAATCTCCAGCTTTGGCTCAGGCATGGCCATTGCCTCCAACTGGATGAGCGCCGCCTCCTTCCTGGGGATGGCTGCCATCATGTACGGCAGCGGCTATCATGGCCTCTCCTATGTGGTGGGTTGGACCGGAGGCTATGTGCTCCTCCTGGTGCTGATGGCCTCCCAGGTGCGTCGCTTCGGTAAATATACGGCAACCGACTTTATCGGTGATCGCTACTACTCCAACGGGATGCGCCTGGCAACTGCCATTATCGCCATCTGTATTTCCTTTAGTTACTGTGTCGGCCAGTTCGGTGGGATCGGCATCATGTTCAAATGGATCCTGGGAATCAACTACACCTGGTCGGTCATCATTGGGGCCTCGGTGGTTTTGACCTATACCCTGGTATCCGGGATGCTCGGGGTCACCAAGAATCAGCAGATTCAGTATGTAATCCTGATCATAGCCTTTCTGATTCCCGCCTTTGTCCTTACCTTTAAGTTTGACTACTTCTGGCTGATACCACCGATCGGCTACGGTCAGGTGGTATCCGACATCGTCGCCGGTACGACCACGCCCTACATTAGTTCCCTGGGGCACCCAATGGCCACTGTACCCACTCCTGAGTTTGCCATGCCCTGGGATCCGGCAACCGGCAAGGACTTCTTCCAGTGGATGGCCACCTGTTTTGCCCTGATGATCGGTACCGCCGGTCTGCCCCATGTTATCCAGAAGTTTTATGTGGTGCCCAAGCCCAGTGATGCCCGCTGGTCTGTGACCTGGGGCCTCTTTTTTATCTGTATCCTTTACTGGACTGCGCCACTCTACTCCGCCTTTGGTAAGATCCTCTCTTCCAACCCGGAGGTCGGTGCCCTGGCCAAGGACGCCATCGTGGTCTATACTGCCCAGCTTGGTTCGGTACATCCCCTGATTGTCGGCTTTTTGGCGGCCGGTGCAGTGGCGGCGGCATTTTCCACGGTATCCGGCCTGCTGGTTGCCGGTTCCTCAGCCTTTTCCCATGACATCTACTTTGGGGTCTTTAATCCCCAGGCCACAGGTGAACAGCAGATGCGAATGGTCAAGCTGGCCACCGTGGTCATGGCCATAGGCGTGGCCGGAGTGTCCCTGCTCAAGCTCGGCCTGATCGCCCAACTGGTGGCGGTGGCCTTTTCCCTGGCCGGTTGCACCATGTTCCCCCTCTTTCTGGTGGGGATCTGGTGGACCCGCTCCAACCGGGCCGGCGGCATCGCCAGCCTCACCGTGGGCAGCACCATCTCCCTGGTGGTGATCGCCTACTTTATTGCCGGCAAGTACGGGGTCAGTTTCCCGGGCAAGGATTTTATGAACTATTGGCTCAACCCCTGGTACTTTGCCTGGATCGCCGGACCGCTGGCGGTACTGGCCAACGTGGTGGTTTCATTGATGACCGCGCCTCCGCCGGTCGAGGTCCAGAAGCATCTGGCCGAAACCGTCCATGGTGTCAAGTAAGCGCACTCCTCAGTAACCTTTTTTCGCCTCTGCTGCCTCCCTGGCAGTGGAGGCGTTTTTATTTCGAATGTTATGAATCTCGTCCACAAGTTTCGACAACAGTCAGGCCTGGTCAAGGTCTTGTTCGCCACCCTGAGCGTAGTGGTGCTGATCCTGATCTCTGCGGTTATTTATTATGACAGGATCAACTCAGCGGAAGACCCCAGGGTGCTGGAGGCCAGAACCATGCTCCGCCAGTATGAAAAGGGGCTGGAGAGCGATGACTATGGTACGGCCATCAGCCTGCTCAGGGGCATGGAGCTCATCTATGCCCAAATCCCGGGATATGCTGATTCTTTCGAGTTGGGGGTCATCTTCAACAACATGGCCTCGGTCTACCTGGTCAAGCTGGAGACCGAACTGCTCTCAGGGCACGAGGTGGAACGCAGCCAGATGCTGGCCACCCTGGCCACTGCCGAGGGGTATAGCCGCCAGGCCATTGCCCTCTATGAAGGTTGGCTGGCCAGGATGGGGAGCCTCTCCCGGCCGGAGGTTGAGGCCCTGGTCAGGCCTGATTTTCCTGGAGATGATCCGCAGCTGATCGAGGTGGACCTGGAGCGGGTGATTGCCAAGCGGGTGGACGACATCCTCATGGCCCAGCTGGAAACCCGGCGTCGCCTCTCCGTCTCCTATGCCAACCTGGGGGTGGTCCTGCGCTATAAGGGAGAGCTGGAGGCCGCTAAAAAGGCCTACCAGACGGCTCTTCAGCTCTGGGACCGAAACTATACGGCCGAGGACAACCTGAAGATCCTGCAGGGGCTGCCGCCGGGCAAACGTTCCATGCTCAGTCGGCTTTTTCCGCCGGAGCGAAGCGAGGATCAGAAGCAGTAGGCTTCTTCTGGTCGCCCTCTGCCGGCTCACCCTCGGCCCCCTGGCCGACAAACTCAAGCAGCTGTGTCCTGTCGGGCAGCCAGCCGCTTAAGCGGCGGTTGTCCTCGGAGACCAGGGTAGGGATCATGAGGACGCGGTGACGCAGGGCCAGCAGGGGGTGGCTGAGGAGATCAACAGCCTGGATGGTGATCTCCGGGTGGTCACGGCTGATCTCCCGTAACAGTCGCTCAGTTCGTCGGCACCTTGGGCAAAGGAATGATTTAAAAAAATGGATATGCATGATGATTTCGATTAGAGTAGGGGCCAGGTAACCGAGAACTGTTGCCTTGCCTGGAATAGCGTAGTGTTCGTGATAAGAAGTATTCTCAACGGAGAAGGGACCATCTGCGGGACCACTCTCCATAACAGACTCTTCACCTTATGGGAAACGTGATTTCAGTAACTGTTATAACAGATCCTGCCTTTCAGCAACATGATACCGGCGGCGGCGAGCATCCGGAAATACCACAACGCCTGGAGGTGATCGCCAAGGCGCTGGAGAAGAGCTCGCTCCAGCCCCTGATCAGCTACGCCCGTCCCCGGGCGGTGGAGCGGTCACAACTCCTTGCCTTTCACAGCGAAGACTGGTTGTTTCGTTTCGAGGAGGCCGTGCTCAGCGGCCGGACCTACATCGATCATCCCGATAACCAGGTCGGCTATGATTCCTTTGAGATAGCGACCCTCTCAGCCGGTACAGGTCTGGTGGGTGTTGATCTGGTGGAAAAAAATCCCCAGGAGGTGGTCTTCGGCTCCACCAGACCTCCCGGTCACCATGCCGAGCCCAACATGCCCTTTGGCTTCTGTTTTTTCAACAACTGCGTCATTGCCGCCCGCTACTGGCAGCGGCAATATGGTCGGGAACGGATCTGTATCCTTGATTTTGATGCCCACCATGGTAACGGTATCCAGACGGCTTTTGAGGAGGATCCCCATGGAGCCTATGTCTCCCTCCATGAGCATCCCAGCTTCAGCTATCCAGGGACCGGTTGGCCCGAAGAGCATGGCCTGAAGGAGGGCAGGGGGACCATACTCAACCTGCCCCTGCTGCCCGGGGCCGGGGATACGCAGGTCAGGGAGACCTTTGCCCGGATCGTCACATTCTTGGAGTCCTTTCAACCCGAGGCCCTGATTGTGGGGGCCGGCTTCGATGCCCATGCAGAAGATGACATGTCCGGGTTGGCCTTTTCCACCGAAATGTATACCGAGCTGGGCACCCTGGTCGCAGATCTTGCCCGTCGGTTCACCGAGGGACGTCTGCTTTCCATCCTGGAGGGTGGCTATCACATCGAGACCCTGGGCGACTGCACCGTAGCCTACCTGGAGGGCATTGTCCGGGCCAGGCAACAGGCGGCCTCTTGATTATTCAGGCTCTTTTTTCTCGACCAGACCGGCGGCTAATGGTACCACAGGCTGGGCAGAGCAGAGCTGTCCAGAGGAGATGATCTTCCGCCCAAGGCCGTGATGGGCAGAAACAAGGGTGCAATCCAGCCATTAACTTCAACCCCGGCTCCGCGTGAGTCAGAGGAGTAGCGCGATGTTTGTCCATTACTATATGACACCATCACCCCGTACCATTGGTCCCGACCATACCGTGGCCGAGGCCATCGAGATGCTCAATACCCACAAATTTCGCCATATCCCGGTGGTGGACGACCAGAGGGTGTTACTGGGGATGCTCACCGACCGTGATCTCCGTTCCGCGACCCCGTCCACCGTGGCCCGTAGTAAGGAACGGGCCAATGTGGAGGAGGCGGTGGCCAACACCCCGGTCTCGGTGGTGATGACCGAGGACTGCCTCTACCTCACCCCCATGTCCACCCTTGACCGGGCCCTGCTGCTCCTCCAGTCAAAGAACATCGGTGCCCTGCCGGTGCTCAATGAGCAGCAACAGGTGGTGGGCATCTTTTCTGCCATGGACCTGATGAAGGCCTATACCGGCCTCTTTGGCCTGGGGGAAAAGGGCTCGGCCCTGATCTCCATCGAGGACAACGGTGAACCCCAGGCCCTGAGCGCCATCGTTCAAGTGATGGAGGACAACCGGATCGAGTTCACCCGGCTGATTCGTTCCAAGGGTACGGAAAAGGAGAATCCCATGATCTACCTGCGGATCAACACCTATAACATCCGGGCTGTCCACAGGGCCATCGAGGCTGCTGGTTTCCAGGTTCATGTTCCCAAAATTACAATCTGAACAGAGAGGTAGGCGTGGATAGACTCTTTTCTCCCCAGTCCATAGCGGTGATCGGTGCCTCCAAGACCCCTGGTAAGGTCGGCTATGAAGTCTTGAACAACCTGATTCAGAGCGGCTTTGAAGGGCCGATTGTGCCGGTCAACCAGGCCGGCGGCGAGTTGATGGGCCTGCAGGTCTATGCCGAGATCAACGATTACCCCTATGACCTGGATATGGTCGTGATCACGGTGCCGGCCGAGCTGGTCCTGGAAGCGGCCAGCTCGGCGGTCAAGAAGAAGGTCACGGCTGCAGTGGTGGTGGCCTCCGGCTTCAAGGAGAGCGGCATCAGGGGCAGGGAGCTTGAGCAGCAGCTGGTGGAGGTCTGCCGCAAGGGCGGCGTCCGCCTGCTGGGGCCCAACTGCCTGGGCTTTATCAACACCGAGATCAAGCTCAATGCCTCCTTTTCCAAGCGTATCCCCAAACCCGGCAGCATGGCCATTTTTTCCCAGTCCGGTGCCCTCTGCACGGCCATGATGGACCTGGCCGAAGGACGTGAGCTGGGGGTCTCTAAATCCATCTCGATCGGTAACAAGGCGGATATCACCGAGGTGGAGGTGCTTACTGCCCTGGCCCAGGATGAACAGACCCGGGTCATTGTCGGCTACCTGGAAGACATCAGCGACGGTGATCGCTTTGTCAAGGCGGCCGAAGAGGCCTCCATGCAAAAGCCCATCGTTATCCTCAAGTCGGGAACCACCACTGCCGGTAAACGGGCTGCGGCCATCCATACCGGAGTCCTTGGGGGGCCGGCCACCGCCTTTGGGGCGGCCTTTAAGCGGGCCGGCATCTGCCGGGCAGATACCTTTGAGGCCCTGTTCGACTACTCCACCGCCCTGGCCATGCAGCCCTGCCCCCGGGGCAGCCGGGTCTTTGTGCTCAGCAATGCCGGCGGACCAGGCACCATTGCCGCAGATGCCCTGGAACGGGAGGGGCTGGAGATCTGTTCGGTGAGTAATGAGTTGCGGACCGCCATCCAACACATCCTGCCCTCGGTCAGCCGGGTCAACAACCCCATGGATGTCTCGGCCGACGCCGAACCGGCCGACTATGCGGCCCTGATCACCGAGGTCCAGAAGGATCCGGCCGTGGATGCGGTCCTGGTCGTCCTGGCGCCCCAGTACATGACCCAGCCGGCAGTGACCGCCCTGGCCATTGCCGAGACCCAGGACTTTTCCAAACCGGTGTTGGCCTCCTTTCTCGGAGGTGACGATGTCATGCCCAGCCGTCGGGAACTGGCCACCCTGCGTCTGCCCTTTTACGATACCCCGGAGCGGGCCGTGGCGGCCCTGAAGTCCCTCTTTGACTATGGTCAGTGGCGGCGTCGACCTGCCCGGCATGTGGTCCGCTTTCCGGTCAACCGTCGTCGGGTGGAGCGGATCATTGCCCGGAGGCAGCGGACCGGACGACTGCGGTTGGGAGAGGTCAAGTCCAAGGACATCCTCAAGGCCTACGGTTTTCACATCCTGGAGGGGCGGTTGACGGTCAGCCCGGAACAGGCCATGGAGATCGCCCGCTTTATCGGCTTTCCGGTGGCCATGAAGATCGTCTCGCCCAATATCATCCATAAGAGTGACATGGGCGGGGTCAAACTCAATGTCGGCTCCAGTCAGGAGGTGGCCGATGCCTTTGAGCTGATGATGCTCAGGATCGGCAGACATGCCCCAGAGGCCCACATCGAGGGGATCTATGTGGAAAAGATGGCAGACAGCGGCATGGAGGTGATCATCGGTATGACCAGGGACCCCCAGTTCGGTCCCATGCTGATGTTCGGTCTGGGCGGTATCTTCGTGGAGATGATGAAGGATGTTGCCTTTCACCTTGCCCCCATCACCGAGGATGAGGCCATACAGATGCTCAAGTCCACCCGCTCCTATGAACTGCTTAAGGGTAAGCGGGGGACCAAGGAGGTGGATATCGGTGCCATTGCCGTTGCCCTCCAGCGGATCAGCCAGTTGGCCACCGATTTTCCCCAGATCATGGAACTGGATATCAACCCCCTGATCGTGGGTGAGATCGGGAACGAACCCATTGTCGCCGATGCCCGGATGACCTTTGCCCATACCACGGAGCGGGGCTGAGCGTCCGGCGTCAACTGAACCCTAGTGCAGACAGGAAGTACCATGGAATACGATAGTAACTGGCAGGAACGATATAAGGATATGCTCGCCACCCCCAAGAGGGCGCTCTCCCACCTCCGGGCCGGCCAGAGGGTCTTCATCGGCACCGGCTGCGGTGCGCCCCAGGACCTGATCACGGCCATGACCAAACGAGCCGGTCAGCTGGCCAATGTGGAGGTCATCCAGCTGATCACCAAGGGCAGCGCCCCCTATGCGGAAAAACGGCTGTCTGAATGTTTTGCCATCAATGCCTTTTTCATCAGCTCCAATGTCCGTCATGTCATCCAGGAGGGCTTTGGCGACTATACCCCGATTCTGATGTCGGATATCCCGGACCTGCTCGATACCGGCATCCTGCCCATCGATGTGGCCCTGATCCAGGTAACCCCGCCGGACAAAACCGGCAAGGTCAGCCTGGGGATCTCGGTGGATATTGTCCGCAGTGCCGCAGACAACGCCTCCCTGGTCATTGCCGAGGTCAATCCCAACATGCCCTGGACCCATGGGGATACCCTGGTGGACGTCTATGACCTGGATATCCTGGTGCCGGTGGATCATCCCATCCTTGAGCGTGAGGTGGATCCCCCCAACGAGATCAGCAGGAAGATTGCCCGGGAGGTTTCGGCCCTGATCCCCAACGGTGCCACCATCGAGCTTGGCCTGGGCCGGGTTCCCGGCTACGGTCGGATTCCCCAGGTGGTCATGGAGTACCTCCACGATCGCAAGGACATCGGCTTTCACACCGAGATGATTTCCGACACCATCATGCCCCTGATAGAATCCGGGGCCGTGACCGGTGCCAGAAAGACCATTGACCGGGGTAAGATCACCGCCAGCTTCTGCATGGGTACCAAGAAGCTCTACGAATTTATCCATGACAACCACCTCTTCAGCTTCCGTCCCACCGAGTATATCAACGACCCTGCGGTGATCGGCAAGCAGAAACGGATGGTGGCCGTCAACATGGCCCTGGAGGTGGACCTTACCGGCCAGATCTGTTCCGACTCGGTGGGCGGCCAGTTTTACTCCGGTATCGGCGGTCAGATCGATTTTAACCGCGGCGCTGCCAAGTCGGAACGGGGCCGGGCCATCATCTGTATGCCCTCCCTGGACGAGTTCGGCACCCGCTCCCGGATCGTCACCACCCTCCAGCCCGGTTCCGGGGTGGTCATCACCCGGGGCACGGTTCACTACGTGGTCACCGAGTACGGGGTGGCGTATCTCCATGGCAAGTCCATCCAGGAGCGGGTCATGGCCCTGATATCCATTGCCCATCCCGACTTTCGGGAGCAACTCTTTGCCGAGGCGGTGGAGGCCAAGTACCTCCGGCCCGACCTGGCCAGATTCGGCAGCCGCTTCATCGTCCCCGGAGAGGAACGGATGCGGGCCTCCTATTTGATGCCCGAGGGGATCAACGTCGATATCCGTTCCATCCGGCCCACCGATGAACCCCACATGCGTGACCTGGTCTACAACCTCTCCCAGGAGACCATCTTCTACCGGTTCATGAATCATCAGCGCTTTACCCATCGTCATATTCAGGATTTCGTCTATATCGACCACCGCCGGGATGTCTGCATTGTCGGCACCATCCCGGAGGCCCACGGTGACCAGATTATCGCTGTCGGCCGCTACTACCTCAACGAGAGCACCAACATGGCCGAGGTCGCCTTCATTGTCCGGGATAACTGGCAGAGTAAGGGGCTGGGCAGCTTTTTCTTCCAGCACCTGATCAAGATTGCCAAGGGCAACGGTATCGCCGGCTTCACCGCCGAGGTGCTCCGGGATAACCGCCGGATGCAGAACGTCTTCAACCACTCCGGATTGAAGGTGAGCAGTAAGATTGAAGAAGGGGTCTACAGCTTTGAGATGGAGTTCTAAAGCGCAGCTCTCGGTCAGCCCCTGTCCTCTCCGCTTCCTGTTCAGGAGTCGACCATGGTGACCAGCCAGCACTATCAGACCGACCGGCCCTTTGAGCTGGTCACCGATTTCACCCCGTCAGGGGATCAGCCTGCTGCCATCGCCAGCCTGGTTCAGGGGCTTCGAGAGGGGGTGCGTGATCAGGTGCTCCTGGGGGTGACCGGCTCGGGCAAGACCTTTACCATGGCCCAGGTGGTGGCGGCCCTGCAGCGGCCCGCCCTGATCCTGGCCCCTAACAAGACCCTGGCTGCCCAGCTCTTTGCCGAGTTTCGGGAACTCTTTCCCCACAACGCGGTGGAGTATTTTGTCTCCTACTACGACTACTACCAGCCTGAGGCCTATATCCCTGCCTCAGACACCTATATCGAGAAAGATTCTGCCATCAACGATGCCATCGACAAGATGCGTCACTCCGCCACCCGCTCCCTGATCACCCGGCGGGATGTCCTGATCGTGGCCTCGGTCTCCTGCATCTACGGCCTGGGCTCGCCCGAGGAGTATCGGAACATGCACCTTCTCCTGGAGGTCGATGCAGACTACCCCATGGAGGAGGTCCAGCGCCGGCTGGTCTTCATGCTCTATGAACGCAACGATGTCTCCTTTCACCGCGGCACCTTCCGGGTGCGGGGAGATGTGATTGATATCTTTCCGGTGCATGAGGAGAACAATGCGGTCCGGGTGGAGTTCTTCGGGGATACCATCGAGGCGATCTCTGTCATCGACCCCCTGCGCGGGGTGGTGATCGAGGACCTGGCCGAGCTGACCATCTTTCCGGGAAGCCACTTTGTGAGCAGCCAGGAGAACCTCAGCCGGGCTGCAGGGACCATCAAGGAGGAGCTGCGCCAGCGCCTTGAAGAGCTGTACCAGCAGAACCAGCTGGTCGAGGCCCAGCGTTTGGAGCAGCGGACCATGTTTGACCTGGAGATGATCGCCGAGTTGGGCTACTGCAACGGCATAGAAAACTACAGCCGTCACCTCACCGGCAAGCTGCCCGGGGCGCCGCCGCCCAACCTGCTGGACTACTTTCCCGACGACTATCTCCTGATCATCGATGAGTCCCATATCGGGGTGTCCCAGGTCAGGGGAATGTACAACGGCGACCGTTCCCGCAAGCAGACCCTGGTCAACTTCGGTTTTCGACTGCCCTCGGCCCTGGATAACCGGCCCCTGCGTTTTGATGAGTTTGAGCAGCGGATCCACCAGGTGGTCTACGTCTCTGCCACCCCGGGAAGCTATGAGCTTGAGCGCAGCGCAGGCAGGGTGGTGGAACAGCTGATCCGACCCACCGGGCTGCTGGATCCCCTGATTGAGGTGCGACCCGCGGCCCGCCAGGTGGATGATCTCCTGGAAGAGATTCGTAGCTGCAGCGCAGCCGATGAGGCCGTGCTGGTCACCACCCTGACCAAGAAGATGGCCGAAGATCTGACCGAGTACTATCAGGAGTTGGGGGTGCGGGTCCGCTACCTCCACTCCGATATCAAGACCCTGGAGCGGATCGAACTGATTCGGGAACTGCGTAATCGGGATTTTGATGTCCTGGTGGGAATCAACCTGCTCCGTGAAGGGCTGGATATTCCCGAGGTCGCCCTGGTGGCCATCCTGGACGCCGACAAGGAGGGCTTCCTTCGCTCGGAGCGCTCCCTGGTTCAGACCTGCGGGCGGGCTGCACGTAATGCCCATGGCCGGGTCATTCTCTATGGAGACCATCTTACCCCATCCATGCGCTATACCATCGATGAGACCAACCGCCGGCGGGCCATCCAGGGGGCCTTTAATGAGGCCCACGGGATCACCCCCCAGACTGTGATCTCCGAGGTCAAAGACTCCATGGCCAGGCATCTCAAGGCCTCGGGCTGGGAGCCGGAGGAGTCAGCCGCAGCCCTGGGCAGTGCCGAGCCAGAGGTGGTCTACCATAACCTGGAAAGTCTCCATGCCGAGATTCGGCGCCTGGAGGCCGAGATGCGCTCGGCGGCCGAGGTCTTGGATTTTGAAGCTGCGGCCGGCTATCGCGATCAGATGAACACCTTGAAAATGCTGGAGCTTGAAGTTGGCTGATTACTGGTATCGCCTCTCGCTTAGAATCGTGCCGCGCCTCTTTGTCCTTCTGGTGCGGCTCTGGTTTGCCACCTGCCGGGTCCGGGTTGTGGGGAGCGAACACCGAGATCGGGCTCTGGAGCATGGCCCGGTGGTGGCTGCCTTCTGGCACTACTCCTTTGTCTACCTCTTCTATCATCTCCGCCGCTATCCAGCCGCGGTGATGGTCAGTGCCAGCCGTGACGGCGAGTATATTGCGGAAGCAGCCAGGCTCATGGGCCATACCCCGCTGCGCGGCTCCTCCAATCGTCAGGGCGTGAGCGCTCTCAGGGCTATGCTCAAGGCCATCCGTGGCGGCCGTAACTGCGGGATCGTGGCCGATGGTTCCCAGGGGCCTGCGAGAAGGGCCCAGGCAGGATGTCTGCTGGTTTCCTCCAGGTCCGGCCGACCGGTGCTGCCTGTCTGTTGGGCGGCCAGCAGATACCTGGCCTTTAAGAGCTGGGACCGGACCGTCATCCCTCTGCCCTTCTCCACCGTTGTCCTTCGCTATGGCGAGCCCCTGGTGGTTCCGGGAGAGCTCGACAGTGCACAGCTCGAGCAGTGTCGACTGCTCCTGGAGCAGCAGTTGAACGAACTCTATACCTGGGTCTGGGAGCAGGTCCGACCTCAACCCCACGATCAGGAACAAGGGGTACCCTAGGCGCTCCCGAGCCGAAGGGATAAAGCGGCCGCACCCCTCCGGAGCGTAGCTCCTGTTGTCTCATTTTTCTTCCACCTTTTCTAGCGAACTATTATGACCCACACCAGTGTTGTTGGACCCCATGAAGCCAAAAGTATCGTCATTGCCGGCCTCAGCGGCGGCGCAGGAAAATCCATGGTCTCGGTGGGCTTGACCCGGGCCTTGAGAGATACCGGTGCCGCTGTGATACCCTTCAAAAAGGGGCCGGACTATATCGATGCCGGTTGGCTGACCGCCGCGGCCCAGTCCCCCTGCTACAATCTGGATCCTTACCTGATGTCTGCAGAGACGGTTCGGTACTCCTTTTTCAGTCATCTCCATGGGGCTGATTATGGTGTTGTCGAGGGGAATAGAGGCATCTATGACGGGGTCGATTACCAGGGCCACTATTCCACCGCAGCCCTGGCCAAAGAACTGGACCTGCCTGTGCTCCTGGTGGTCAACTGCTCCAAGACGACCCGCACCATCGGAGCCCTGGTCCTTGGCTGCTGTGCCTTTGATCCTGATGTCCGTTTTGCCGGGGTTATCCTCAACCAGATCGCCACCTCCCGCCACGAAACCATTATCCGTCAGACCCTGGAGCATTATACCCCTCTGCCGGTCTTGGGAATCGTCCCCCGGATGCGGGAGGATATCTTTCCCATGCGCCATCTTGGCCTGACTCCGCAACAGGAGTACTGTAATGCCGATGCCGCGGTCAACAAACTAGCCGAGCTGGCCCGCTCCGAGTTTGAGTTGGAGGCCATCACAGCGGCCATGGCCAGGGTACAAACAGCGGCACCTCCTGCGCCGAAGGTCGATACCACGGCCTCCCCCTTGGTGATCGGGGTGTTGCGGGACATGGCCTTTCAGTTTTACTATGAGGAAAACCTGGAGATGCTCCAGCGCGACGGAGCCCGTCTGGTGGCCATCGATGCCCTCTCGGCCGAGTGCCTGCCCGAGGAGTTGGATGCCCTCTATATCGGCGGCGGCTTTCCCGAGACCAGCGCCCGCCAACTGGCTGAGAATGTCACCTTTCGTGCGTCTGTACGTCAACAGGCTGAGGCCGGGCTGCCCATCTATGCAGAATGCGGCGGCCTGATCTATCTGGGACGATCCATCTGTATCGATGACCGGGAATACCCTCTGGCTAATGTCTTTCCCATCGTCTTCGGCCTTGCCAAAAAACCCCAGGCCCATGGCTATTCTGCCTTTACCGTGGAGGCAGAAAACAGCTTTTACCCTGTCGGCACCCGGGTGAAAGGGCATGAATTCAGATACTCGACCATTAAAGAGTGGTCAGGTGAGCCGGCTGAGCTGGTTTTGAAGATGGAGCGTGGGGCAGGATTTATCCAGGGGAGGGATGGCCTGAAGAAGAAGAATGTCCTGGCCATGTATACCCATGTCCTGGCCCCGGGCAGCCCTGAGTGGAGCATGGGGCTCCTGGCTGCCGCTCGCAGCTACAAGAAAAATAAGTCCTCCTTTTGATTTCAAGGCGTATGCTGGTATACTGACTCCAATGTCGGTTTACCCGGTCCGAATCCTTTGGCTGTGCAATGGTTGTCGCCTGAGCCCCGGACCGTGGAAACGAACCGTCACCGGGAGACACAGGGGATTGCCTTTTCTTTGGGGGCTTTTCAGAGAGGGTAAAGGCACGAAGGCCATGCTTTTGGATTTCGTCGGGAATACGCTATGAACAACAGACCAGCGAACAGAGGGGGATATATATCCCTTGAGGCCTTGAACCATGCCCCCCTGGAGGTGTTGTGGATTGATGAAGATGGTACCGTGGTTCAGGCCAATGCCAAGGCCATGGAGCATGGCCGGAGAGAGGGGCTCACCCTTCTGGGCCAACCCCATCATCTGGTTGCCCCCTCTTTTCCAGACGGGCTGCTTGAACAGTTGTTGCGTGGCGAGCAACAGGTCATCTCTTATGCCCCTGCCTCCGGCGTTGAGGAGGAGGTGCTGTTGCTTCAGGAGGAGGAGCAGGCCTGTTATGTGATCCGTTACGGCAAGGAGCTTCTTCTGGGGAGAGCCGATGCTCAACCTGCCCTCTCGTTTCCCCAGGAGCATCCTGGCCCGACCCAGGGCATGATCGAGATGGCCAGGCAGGTTCGTACCGAGTTCCTGGCCAACATGAATCACGAGATCCGCACCCCGATGAATGCGATCATCGGCTATGCAGAGATGCTTGCCGGCGGTGAGCTGGCGCCAAGAGAACAAAGATATGCTGAGACGATCTTTAAAAGCGGCATGTCTCTGGTGGCCATACTCAACGATATTATGGATCTCTCTAAGATTGATTCCGGTCGATTGAAGATTGTCAAGACCGCAGTTCGCCTCCAGGATATCATTGATGAGGTGGTTGAATTTTATCAGGAGCAGGCCTATGGCAAGAGTCTCTACCTGGAGAACAGGGTGGATGGCCAGGTCCCCAGTAACCTCTTTCTTGATGGGGTCCGTTTAAAGCAGGTGCTCCAGAACCTGGTGAGTAATGCCATTAAATTTACCCGTAAGGGGGGCGTGCTGATCTCGGTGCAGGCCCATCCTTCGAGCAACGATGCTGATCGTTATGACCTCCTGATCTCTGTGGAGGATACCGGTATCGGTATCCCTGAAGCTGAGCAGGAGATGATAGCCAACACCCTTGATCCCGGCAAAGAAGAATTTTCCGATGCCTGCCAGTCCAGGGGGTTCGGCCTCTCCCTCTGTGCCCGCCTGGTTGCCATGATGGGGGGATCCATTACCTTGGCGAGCCGGGAGGGAGAGGGGGCCAGTTTTCTGGTGACTCTCTACCAGGTTGGGGCTTCAGCCGGGCTGCAGGGAGCCGGATCCAGCCAGGAGGATCTTGCCGACTCCTCGACCCTGGAGGGGCAGCTCACTGTCCTGGTGGTTGACGACATGGAGTTGATCACCGATGTGTTCAGCGATTTCTTCCGAAACACCACCGTGGAGGTGCTCACCGCGGCCACCCCTGAGGAAGCCCTGGACAAGGCCGTGGAGGAGCAACCGAACCTGATCTTCATGGATTTGAATCTTGCCGGCAGGGATGGCCGAAGCGTGACCAGGGAGTTGCGGGCCATTCCGCAAACCCATGAGATACCGGTGATTGTCATGACCGGCAACATCATGGATGAGAGCGACTATAAGCCCCTGTTTGACGATTTTTTGCAAAAACCTTTTCGGCTGGATGAGGTCAGGGCCATGGTGGAGCGTCATGGGCGGGGCAAGGGCGGCGAGGTCCCGGCTGCAGGGAGCGACCAGGGGAAGGCGGAGGAGCCCGAGCGTCCCCTGTCCTCACTTTCCCTCATCTGGAGCGAGGGCCTGGAGATGTTGCTGGAAAAGGCGATCCACTCCGGCAGCCTCTCTACGGCTCAGGACATTGGCGCCATTCTGCAACAGGGCGGGGCCAAGCGGCAACTGGACGACGTTGTTGCCTTGGGAAGCAAACTTATGGAATATGCAACTGATCATGATATAGTGGGTGTTGAGCAGATTCTTAAACAATTAGAACACGCAGGTAGTCGACGCCATGAAACCTGAAAAAAAATCTCTTGTCTTTATTGTAGACGACGTTCCGGAAAATATTCAGATCGCCCTCTCCCATCTCACTGACCTGGATTGCGAGTTTGCCTACGCCACCAGTGGGGAGCAGGCCCTGGAACGGATCAGGGTGGCGCATCCGGATTTGATCCTGATGGATGTGATGATGCCTGGGATGAGTGGTTTTGAGACGGTTGCCGAGCTGAAGAAGTATGAAAATATGGCCTCGATTCCGATTATCTTTCTCACAGCCCGGGCCGAGTCGGACGATGTGGCTCGCGGCTTTGAGCTGGGTGCCGTGGATTATGTGACCAAACCTTTTAAAGGGGTTGAGCTGCGCTCCCGGGTGCGCAATCATCTGGAACTCTACGCCTATCGTTCAGGCCTGGAGTCCTTGGTCTTGCAGCGGACCCAGGAGACGGAACTGCTCAAGGATGTGATCATCGAGGCCATGGGCGAGATGGCGGAATATCGTGATCCTGAGACCGGCAGGCATATTCACCGGACTCGGATCTATGTTCAACTGCTGGCCGAAACCCTGGTAGAGCAGGGAGCCTTTACCGAGCAACTCACTGCCGAATATATTCAGTTGTTGAAGAAATCAGCACCGCTCCACGACATCGGCAAGGTGGCCATCCGTGATTCGATTCTACTCAAACCCGGCAAGTTGACGGCAGAGGAGTTTGAAGAGATGAAGGCCCACACCCTCTACGGGGAGGAGGTCATTGCCAATCTTGAGCAGATGGCCGGCCATCCCACCTCCTTTTTAAGTTGTGCCAAAGAGATTGCCGGCAGTCATCACGAAAAGTATGACGGAACCGGTTATCCCAGGGGACTCAAGGCAGAGCGGATTCCGCTGGCCGGTCGGATCATGGCGGTGGCCGATGTCTACGATGCCCTGATTTCCAAGCGGGTCTACAAGAAGGCCATCTCCCATGGGAATGCCATGGAGATCATGCTTAAGGGCAGGGGCTCTCATTTCGATCCCCTGCTCATCGATGCTTTTCTTCAGGTGGAACCGCAATTTCATCGTATTGCCTCAAATCACAAGGATTAGCCTCCCCCTGCCAGCCCCTATGTCGTGATTTCCGTGGTCTCACCTGAGGTCTGGCCCAGCTCTACCCGGATGGGCTCGATGATACCGACCTGCCTGGCAAAGTTTTTCAGTCCCTGAACCAGGGGCCAGGTAATCTTCTGTCCCTTGGGAATGACCAGCACCCCGTTTTTGGCCATGACATCCTCGGTGGCGACCATACCCGGGGCGATACTCTTGACCGGTAAGGTGACAATACTCTTCTCAGGTTCAGCCTTCAGCCCGGCCAGTTGGTCGACGATACTGGGGTTGTAGACACGACGCTGTTTGGTCAGCTCCTTGATGATCTCGGAGCGTCTGATACCGCGAAAGAGTTGGAGATCAAACTCGATCACGGCTTTCAGGATCTGGGCACCGGTCTGGACCTCTTCGAAGATATCTCCATAGGCCTCTTCCCCATAGGCTTCAAAGGGCTGCTGCTGCAGGGCGATCATGGTGGTGACGTTTTCCAGTCTGGGGATTTTTTCCAGGAGCCTGGCCCCTATGGCCGGGTGATTGGCGTACATCTCCGCCTCTTCGGGGCTGAGGCTCTGGCCGGAGTAGACCTTGTTGATGATCTCGGCAGGCAGGGTCACACACCCTATCTGGGACATGAGGGCGGCAATCTCATATTGCCACAGGCCTGGAAGGCCAAGGGCTGCAGCGATGGTGACCACAAACCTTTTGATCCGCAGGCCGGAGCTGAAGGCCACTGGATTGGCGATACTCAAGAGTTCGGAAAGAACATTGATGCTGCCCTTCAGGGTCTGCTGGAGCAGCTCCTTCTCTGCGGTCAGCAGGCGATGTTGTCGCTGGGCCAGGGCAATGGCGGTGATAAAGGTGGCCGGCGGGCAGGGTTTGGTGAGGAAGCGGAAAACATGGCCGGTGTTGACCGCCTCCATGGCAGTCTCCTGGTCGGCATTGCCGGTCAGCATCAGGCGGACCATCTCGGGATAGAGGTCCTTGACCTTTCCCAGCAGCTCCACACCGTTCATTCCCGGCATCCGCATGTCGGTGACGATGACTGCAAAGGGTTCCGTTCTTTTCAGCAGCTCCAGGGCCTGTTCGCCGCCCTCGGCGACTTCCAGGGAAAAGCGTTTTCTGAACTGGCGCTTGATGGATTGGAGGATGTTGGGGTCATCATCAACAAAGAGTATTCTTTCCGTCATGCTGCAACCTCACTGGAGAAGTTCTCTACACTGTTCAAACCAGGCCTGATAATGATCGTCCATGCCGATCTGTTCGAGATACGCCTGGTTGATGACCGGCGCTCTGCCGATGCACTCTTCCGGCTTCAGGCTGTAATAAATGATATCTGCAGCATGTAAGATCAGGGCCGGGCAAAAGGACGGCTCCGGATACTGTTCCAGCCGATGCTGAAAGGCAATGGCCTCAACCACCTGGCCAGGGAGTCCCCACAGGCCGATGAGATAACTGCCCACATCACTGTGGTCGGCGTTGAACTGGGCAATCTCCGCCTCTGAGAGGCTGAGATTTTCTTCAGCAGCCCGGTCGACTGCCTCCACGTACTGCTCCTTGAGGCTGGAGAAGAGCAGCAGCTTGCCAATGTCGTGGATGATGCCGGCGATAAAGGTCTGGTCGATGAGTTCCTTGTCATTACTTTCCAGCTGAGCGATTTTCTTGGCAAAGGAGGCGGTGGTAAAGCTGTGCTCCCAGAGGCTGGCCAGAGAAAAATTTTTAGAGGAGGGCGGCTTCAACTCGGTAAAGACGCCCACCCCCAGGACCAGGGCCTTGACCGTGTCCAGGCCCAGTAAGTTGACCGCCCTGGAAGGGCTGTCGATGTTTTTGTAGAGGCCGAAGAAGGCAGAGTTGACCAGTTGGAGGACCTTGGCGCTCATGGCGATGTCTTTCTCGATGATGGCGGAGACATCGGCTATGGTGCATTCAGGGTTGTGCAGCGCGCTCTGCAGTTCGCGGTAGACCGCGGGAAGGCTGGGCAGGCTGCCCAGGCTGGAGACCAGGGACTTGAGACCATCGTTATTCATCAGCTCCTGGAGGGCACAGGCCCGCTGGAGTACCTCACGCAGGGTCTCCGGATCCGAGGGTTTGGCCAGGAACTGGTGGACCACACCCACGGTTCGGAGGATGGATTCCTCATCGGCCTGGCCGGTGAGCATGATCCGGATGGTCTGGGGATACTCCTCCTGGACCGTGGTCAGCAGGGTGGCGCCGTCCATGCCGGGCATCCGCATGTCAGAGACGATGATATCTATGGGGCTTGCGGCAAAGACCTCCAGGGCCTCTTTGCCGCTCTCTGCGAAGTGAAATTCCATCTCCTTGCGCATGGAGCGGAGCATGCGGCGTAATCCGGAAAGAATATTGGGTTCGTCGTCTACAAAGAGAACATTCCTTTTGGTCATACTTTCTCCTTCATGGAATTCTCAGATGGGCAGCATTCACTGCATCCTCGATCTTGACCAGACCGGGGAGAGGCGACCCACGGGTTCCAACTCCACCTTTTCCAGGGACGGCTTCCGCTAGAAGGCTTGAGCCTGGGGTGGGGGTAGGGCAGGGGATGCAGGGAGCCATGGATCTCAACCGCTGGTACCGGACATCTGGGGCTGGAGCGGGAGTTTAACCACAAAGGTGGTGCCGAGACCCTCGTGGGACTCGAAGCTGATGGATCCCAGGTGTTTTTCCCGGATGATCTGATAGGCTATGGCCAACCCCTGTCCTGAGCCCTGGCCCACCTCTTTGGTGGTAAAAAAGTGATCAAAGACCCGGTCCCGGATGGCCCGGGGGATCCCGGCCCCGTTATCCTGGATGCTGATTATGGCCATCCCGCCCTGGGAATAGGTGCGCACCATGATCCGGCCTCTGCCATGGCCCTCGGCTTTTTGATCTTCCCTGATGGCATGACTGGCGTTGACGATCAAGTTGAGAAAGACCTGTTTGAGTTCGCCAATATAGCAGGGAACTTTCGGCAGGTCCCGGGAAAAATCAGTGGTGAGTTCTGCACAGTATTTCCATTCGTTGCGACAGAGCACGATGGTGCTTTCCAGGGCCTGATTGATATCAGCCTCTTCCTTTTCAACGCTGCCCTGGTGGCTGAAGTCCTTCATTGCCTGGATGATGGTGCGCACCTGTTCGACCCCGGACAGGGACTCTTGCAGGGCCTTGGGCAGCTCTTCTTCCAGGTAGTCTATCTCATATTTTTCCCGTAGCTGCTGGTACTGTTCTGACAACTCTTCCGGGGCCATTCCGTCTGCTCCAAGCAAGACGCTGCCGGCCTGGAAGAAGTGGAACAGATCATCGGTGCTGTCCTGGCAAAAGCTGGTATTGTCGCCGATGAACTGGAGTGGCGTGTTGATTTCATGGGCAATTCCAGCGGCAAGGGTGCCGACAGCTTCCATCTTTTGCGCCTGTTGCAACTCCTGCTCAAGTATTCGTTGTTGGGCCTCTTTTCGTTTTTTTTCGGTGATATCCCTGTAGACTCCTCTGTAACCGATCAGTTCTTGACTGTCATCCAAGACCGGTTTGCCGCTGATGAGCAGTTGAATTTCCGTACCGCTGCAGGTGGTGAAGCTCTGCTCCAGGTCATGGATGGGACGTCTCTGCTGAAGACGGGTCTCGATTTCCAGCCTGAAAGGATGCTGCTGCCGGTTTGGGATGTTGCTGAATATCGAAGTTCCGATGAGCTGCTGCTCCGAGTAGCCCAGCAGGTTTTCGGTTTTGCCGGAAACAAAGGTGTAGCTGCAGTCCGGGGAAATTTCCCAGATGATGTCACCGGAACTGGAGGCGATGTCAAAGAGACGCTGTTCTGATTGGCGGAGCTGTTGAGCGGAGACCAGGAGTCGTTGTTCGTATTGGCGCAGGTTGGTGGAGATCTTTTTTGAGATGGAGGAGGTGATGGCAACCAGGAGGATGGCGCTGGCCATGAAGATCAGCGTAAATAGGGAGATAAAGGTCGAGCGTGCCGCCTGGAGCTGGCTTCTTGTCATGAGCACCCGTTGGTCGATGGTATCTGCATACTCACCTGCTCCCAGGACCCAGTGAAAGGGTTCAAAGTAGCGGATATAGGACATCTTGGGGTAACCGATTTCCGTGGAGTGTCCCTGGACGATCTTTGGCCAGTAATAGCTGATGAATCCCTGTCGGTCCTCGGAAGCAATTTTGTTAAATTCCTTAAAAATTTCTAATGGTTTTATGTTTTGGGCCCCCACGGAATCCTTGTCAAGGATCTTGCCCTGGTAATAGAGTTTCTTGACCCACTCAAGATCAATATAGCCCGATAAATCCTGACCCAGGATATCGGTATTGGGGTGCACCAGGAGGACGGCACCCTCCGGATCTGCCGAATCGTAATGGTGGATCCAGAGGTAATTATTTTGGTCAAAACGGATATTGCTGAGCAGGCTGAGACAGTCCTGTTGAGCAAAGCCTTGTTCCCGGCAGGTGTATGCAAGGGTGTAGGCGGTATCAACCCGGGCCTGCAGTTCATCCTGGATCTGGGCTTCCAGGTTCGCGCGGATGTCGCTGAGCCGCTGGTCCATGTCGCGGTTAAACATATTGATGGCCAAAAGGCCGGTCACCACCATTCCCGCCAGCAGGGGGAGCAGGGCGAGGACCTGTAAGCGATAGCTTTGGAACATAGCTTTTTTGCAGAATATTCTTGGTGATGTCTGGCTGTCGATTATAGTATACAAGGAGCTGGACAATATAAGGATATTGTCGCATAGGGGCCTTGAAAGTCAAAGGAAAAGATGGCGGCAGCCGACCAGCCAGGGCATGAAAAAGAATGGCTGGCCTGGAGCAGGATAGTTTGCCGTCCCCCGCCCCCACAGACAACAGACCATTACCCTGGGTACTCGGGAAAAAGAGATCGGATGAAGGAGGGCTGTGTCCTTGATCAAGTGGAGAACAGGCTATAACACCGGAGTTGAGGAGTTTGACCTGGAACATCAAAAGATCGTGCAACTGCTCAACGAGATGTTCAGGGTGGTTCGTGATAAGTTGGACCCTGCAAAGGTCGAAGACGTGATCGAGGCCTTGATCGCATATTCCCAAAAACATTTTGCTGCCGAGGAAAGGGCCATGGCCGAGGCTTGCTGTCCTGAGCTCGACGAGCATCGCCGGGAACATGGAAAACTGATCCAGTCGGTGAGCGCCTATCGGCAGCGTTTGGAAGCTGGTGACCAGAAGGTCGCCGGGGAGCTGTATCTCTTTCTTCGTGAGTGGCTGTTGCACCACATCATGGAGACCGACAGGAAGTACGCTGCCTATCTGCTCCCCGGAAAAGAGGAGTCTTGAGGGTGATGAACCAGGCAAGGCAGATCCTGCTGCTTGAGGCCGCCCCCCATAGCTCCTCCTCCCTGAGCGCGATGCTGACCTCTGCGCTCGGGGCAGACTGGGCTGTTACCAGTTGTGAGCACCTTGCCGATGCCTTTATCGCTCTTGCCAAGGGGATGGTTGACCTCTTTCTCCTTGATCTGGATCACCCCGGCTGCAAGGGGTTGAATACCGTGCAGCGGGCTCTGGAACAGGCCCCGGAGGTGGTGCTCATTCTCTGTGCAGCCAGGGACGACGATCAGCTCCGCCAGGCATCCTTTGGCCTGGGTGTCCAGGACTACCTGCTCAAAGAGGAGCTGACTGCAGCCCTCTTGAGCCGGCTCTGTCGACATGCCGTGGAACGGCATGGAACGCTCCGCCAACTGCGGGCCAGGGAGAGCTTGTCCCATGCCAGCTTGGACGCCCTGACCGCCCATATTGCCGTCTTGGATCAGGCTGGAACCATTGTCCAGGTGAATGAAGCCTGGAGAGCCTTTGCCGCGGAGCATCGAGGTGGAACAGACAGGGGCAGGGAGGGGGACAACTATCTGGATGCGGTCAGGGAGACGGCCGCCCGGGGCGATCTCGCTGCCCGGGGGATGGTTCAGGGCATTGGTCGGATCTTTCAGGGCAGCCTGGAGCTGTTTGAGATCGAGTATTCCTGTCATGGCCCGGAAGGGGAGCGCTGGTTCCATCTTCGGGCCTGCCCCTTGCCCGGGGAAGGGCCGCTGCTGCTGGTCATGGCCCACGAGGATATCACGGCCCGGAAGATGGCCGAAGAGGCCCTGCAGCGCAGTGAGGCCCGCGCTCGTCAGATCTTTGAAAGCCTGCCCATCGGCCTCTGGATGGCGGACAGTGCGGGCAGGATTACCCGGGGCAATCCTGAGGCAAGGCGGATCTGGGGAGCGGAACCCCTGGTGGGGGTCGAACAGTATGGTCTCTTTAAGGCCCGTTTCCTGTCCTCGGGCAGAGAGGTGCTGCCCCATGAGTGGGCCTTGCGAACCACCATTGAACAGGGAGTGCAGGTCCGTGACGAACTGCTGGAGATCCATGCCTTTGACGGTGAGGTCCGCACCATTCGCAACTATACCACGCCCCTGTTCGGCGCCGGTGGCGAGGTGGTCGGGGCCCTGGTAGCCAACATCGATGTCTCCCGGCAGCAAGAGATCAAAAACGCCCTGGTCGAGAGCGAGCAGCGTTTGCGGACCATCTTTGAGGCCGCTCCCAACGGTATCTTTATCAAGAATCAGCAGGGCGAGTACCTGATGGCCAACCAGGCCCTGGCCGCATCTCTGGACATGGATCAGGAGGAGCTCATCGGTAAGACGGATCAGGATCTGGTTCGAGCCGGCCGGATGGAGGGTGAAGATGCGGCCAGGTATGAGCAGGCTCGTCGGCAGGTCCTGGCCACGGGTGTGCCCCTGCGGGTAGCTGAGGACTCTTTTTGCGGGGCCGATGGCGCCCTCAGCTGGTTCAACAGCAGCAAGATCAGGATCAGCGTAGGAGGCGATGATCAGTGCCTCTTGGGGATATTCATCGATATCACTGAACAGCGTGAGGCCAGGGAGAAGTTGCGTAACTCCGAGTTACGCCTGCGTGCTATTCTCAACGCCCTCAGCGCCAGGGTCGTCCTCATCGACCCCCGGATGCGGATCATCTGGGCCAATGAGACTGCCCTCAAAGCCATGGAACTGTCTCTGGAAGAGGCCATGGGGCAGGACTGTCATCAGATCCTTCACGGGCAGGGAGAGGTTTGTGAGGATTGTGGCCTGGTCACCGCCCTGGAGTCGGGTCAGGCCTCCAGCACGATCCGTCACTCTTCCCGGGGTAAGAGCTGGTTGGCTTCAGCTGCTCCGGTCTATGACGACCAGGGGACCATTGTCAGTGCTGTTTCCGTGCTTGAAGATATCTCAGAGAAGGTTATGCTGGAGAAACAGCTCAGACAGGCCCAGAAGATGGAGTCGCTGGGCACCCTGGCCGGCGGCATAGCCCATGACTTTAACAACATCCTTGCCGGGGTCCTGGGCTACACCGAGCTGGCCATGTTGAAGATGGCGGACAGGGAGGGTGAGCTCTTCGATTATCTCCGGGAGATCCATGGAGCCGGGGTCCGGGCCACCGGCTTGGTTCGTCAGATCCTGACCTTCAGCCGGCGGGCAGAGCTTGAACTGATCCCCCTGGATATAGGCCTGGTGGTGAAAGAGGGCCTGAAACTGCTCCGTTCAACCCTGCCCTCCACGGTGGAACTGGTGCAGGGCATCGCAGCCGATACCTCCCAGGTCCTGGCCGATCCCACCCAGATTCATCAGATCATCATGAACCTCTGCACCAACGCCAACCATGCCATGGAACCCTGGGGCGGAATCCTGGAGGTACGGCTGGAGCAGTGCACGCCCCTGGACAGCGTGTTTGAGAGTCGGCCGGAGCTGACCGGCAAGGAGTTCCTCTGCCTGCTGGTAAGTGATGGCGGCTGCGGCATAGCCCCCGAGGCCCTTGAGTCGATTTTTGACCCCTACTATACCACCAAGGAACCAGGCGTAGGGACCGGACTGGGGCTCAGCGTGGTTCACGGTATTGTCCACGACCTGGGCGGGATGATCCAGGTGGAATCTGAACCCGGCAAGGGTAGCCGTTTCAGGGTGTATCTGCCAGTGGAGAAGGCCGAGGCACGGCGGCTGCAGGAGGTGCCGCTGGAGAAGGTCACCGCCGGGGTTGAGCATATCCTGGTGGTGGATGATGAACCGGTGCTGTTGCGGGTATTGGACCGGATCTTGGCGCAGTATGGGTATACGGTGACCACCGAGAGCGATCCCCTGCAGGCCTTGGCCTTGATCCAGCAGCAGCCCGATGGCTTTGATCTGCTCCTGAGTGATGTCACCATGCCCATGCTCACCGGTAACCAACTGGCACAGGAAGTGTTGCAGCTCAACCCCCGGCTGCCTATCTGCCTGATGACCGGTTTTTCCAATATCATCTCCGAGGAGAGCGTCAAAGAGATCGGCTGTAAGGCGCTTCTGGAAAAACCTGTCAGCCGAAAGGATTTGCTGACCACGGTCCGCAGGCTGTTGGACGCAGAGGAGCGGGCCGGGATCTCCTCTGCCGGTCTGGATTAGGACTGCTTGCAGCCATTGTTATGGTCTCGGTCCCGATGGAACAGACTCATCAGCTAAGATCCCCTCAACTGTAGAGCATGAGCATAGGTATGAAGGATCGTATTCTCATTGTGGATGATGAAGCGGTAATCTGCAGCCTCCTGCAACGTATCCTGGAGGACGCAGGCTATCAATGCACAACTGCGGCCAGTGCTGCCCAGGGCAGGGCAAGGCTCAGGGAGGAACACTTTGACCTGCTGATGACCGATATGTATATGCCCGGGGAGACAGGGGCCCAGCTTGCCCGCCATGTCCAGGAGGCCTACCCAAAGACCGCCATCGTCATGGTCACCGTCATCGACGACCCGGACCAGGCCAAGGAAATTCTCGAAATCGGGATCTATGGCTATATCATCAAGCCCTTTGCCCACAACATGGTCTTGATCACCGTGGAAAACGCCCTGCGCCGGCATAAGCTCGAGATGAAGGAGCAGGCCTATACCGCGCTCTTGGAAGCCAAGATTGCCCAGCGGACCGAGACCCTGCGCGAACAGTTGGAATTTTTCCAGGTCCTGATGGATACCATCCCCCTGCCGCTCTATTACAAGGATGATGCCGAGGTCTACCGCGGCTGCAACCAGGCCTTTGCCAGGTATCTGCAGCGGCCCAGTGGTGAAATCATCGGCCGAACTGTGGGGGAACTGGTCGGCCATGAGTCGGCGACAGTCTTTGCAGAGAGGGATCTGGAGCTGCGGGCCAAGGGTGGGGTCCAGATTTTTGAACAGACAGTGACAGGTCCCGATGGTCAACTGCAGGATATGCTCTTCCATCGGGCACGGGTCGGGGGGCAAGGTCGTGCCGCCTCCGGGATCCTCGCGGTCATGCTTGATATCACCAAGCGGAAGAAAACGCTCAAGCTGCTCCATACCTCTGAAGAGAAGTTGCGCACCATCATGGATGGGCTGCATATCGGGGTGGTCATGGTCAATCTCGACAATGAGATCCTGCAGGTGAATCGCCAGATCCAGCGTTGGTTTGCAGAGGCAGCGCCAGGGAGACCCTACTGTGAGCAGTTTTTCGCCGGCCTGCAGAATGGTGAGCGGCGCTGTTGGGGCTCGCTGATTGCTGAGCAGGGCAAGGAGGGGGCCGCGGAAATCATTCAGCGGCTGGTGACCGACGTGGGGGAGCGTGACTTTGCCATCCATGTCTCCATGGTCAAAGACCGCAAAGGGGTCGCCCAGGGGGTCATCCTGCTCTTTGAAGATGTCACCGAGAAGATCGCCGTAGAGCAGGAGCTCCGTCAGGCGCAGAAGCTGGAGGCCATAGGCCAGCTGGCCGCAGGCATTGCCCATGAAATCAATACCCCTGTTCAGTTTGTGGGTGATAATCTGAATTTTCTTGACGAGGGTTTTGTTGAGCTCCACGCAATCTTGCAACGATTTGCTCAACTGCAGGCCGCAGTTGTCGGAGGCAAGCCCACCCAGGGGATGGTTGAGGAGCTGGCTGCGGTCATAGAGGAAGTCGATCTGGAGTTCCTCCTGGAAGAGATTCCCGCCACCATCAGCCAGAGTAGGGACGGGGTCCGGCGAGTCGGGGATATCGTACGAGCCATGCGGGAGTTTTCCCACCCAGGTAGTGATGATCGGGTGGTGGTGGATATCAATGCTGCCCTGGAAAACACCCTGACGGTGAGCCGTAACGAGTGGAAGTATGTGGCCGAGGTGGAGACCGATTTTGCACCCGAGCTGCCGGCGGTGAGCTGTCTGCCTGCTGATATCAATCAGGTTTTTTTAAACATTATCGTCAACGCCGCCCATGCCATCCAAGAGGTGGTGGCTGGGGAAGAGGGGGAGAGGGGGACCATCACCATCCGGACCTCCTTTGACCGGGATTTTGTCCGCGTCCAGATCAGTGATACCGGCCTGGGCATCCCCGGGGATGTTCAGGAGCGGATTTTTGATCCCTTCTTCACCACCAAGGCCATCGGTAAGGGCACCGGCCAGGGGCTGGCCATTGCCAGAAATGTAGTGGTGGAGAAGCATCAGGGGCAGTTGTGGTTTGAACCGCGACCGGGCGGGGGAAGTACCTTTATAATTCAACTCCCCCTGAAACCGTGATCCGCCCCTCTCGGCAGGACAGGGCACGGGGATTCAGGCGGGAGGCTCGCTCCTGCCGTCTTGGCGTGTCACGATTTGGCCTGCATCGCTCTCCTCAGGGGCCAGTTCCGGGCAGTAGCTGTTGATACAGTCAAGACAGAGACCGTTGATAAAGGCGGTCTCTACGTACCGATGGGCTGCCTGATCGAGGATCTGCCAGAACTCCTGGTCATCACAGATTTTTTTGCAGGAGGGACAGACCGGGATGACCTCGGCGATCGTGTTGATTTTTTTCAGGATCTTTTGATTGACCAGGATAACCGGTGACCATACCAGGAGGAGGAGCACGCTTTCGATCACGGATTCCTGCCAGTTAACCGGCGTGGGCTGGGCGCCCAGGATCAGGAAAGGCAGATCAAAGAGCTCGTTGGCCCAGATAATCGCCAGGAGCAGACCCACGGCTCCGCACTCGTAGAGAAATATTTTACGGATGATGGCGTTGGTGCTGACGATGCGCATGGAAAGGAGCTCCCCTCTGCTGGTTCCTCTGCCCGAGAATCGGCCCGGCTCCGGATCAGGGGGAGAGGTCCCTGTCAATGGCTCTCGGCCTGGGCACGGATCATCCTGGTTGCCGGTGGTGTGCATCTTGCACAGGTCGATATCTACCATTACCTCGTTTATCTTCCTAAATCAAGAGGATATCCGGATTATCACGTTGCCCCCGGTCCCTGGTCATGTCGCTGTTGCACCCTTGTATTCAAGCTTGGCAAGGCTGCACCCAGGGCAACTCGATGGAGGCGGAAGAGTGGCCTCCTGCGCTCGTCCGGGGAAGGGAAGGTGCGCGACATGGGATCATGGCCAGGCAGGATTAAGTTGCTGATCGGCGCTGTCCCGGCCATTGGCTGTTTTCTTCCGGCAGGGAGAGGTCCCTGGGGGAAAGGGAGCAACTCTGTAGAGGTACTGTGGAAAAACCGGCCCAGGATCAGGAGATGAAGCAAGATGAAATATAAGCAGGAGCGGATCTAGAGATCATGGACAAGGAGATCAAACCCTGCACGACCTGTCCTTGGCGGGAACAACTATATCGGATCATCTTTGAGTCGGATAGTGGCGCGGCAAAGTTGTTTGACCTGCTCTTGATCGTAGCCATCAGTGCCAGTGTGGGGGTGGTGATGCTGGACAGTATCCGCCTGGTGCGTGAGGAGTGGCTCCTGCAGCTCAATGCGTTGGAGTGGTTGTTCACCCTGATCTTTACCCTGGAGTATCTGGCCCGCCTGCTGGCAGTGGACAGACCCCTTCAGTATGCCCGTTCTTTTTTCGGGATTATCGACCTGTTGGCCATCCTTCCCACCTACTTTACCGCCTTCATTCCGGCTACCGCCTACATGGTGGTGATCCGGTTGCTCAGGATCCTGCGGATTTTTCGGATCCTCAAGCTGGGTGCCTATATCGGCGAAGCGGATATCATCATCCGCTCCCTCCAGGCCAGTCGAAAAAAGATCGAGGTCTTCCTCTGTGCCGTCCTCACCCTGGTGGTGATCTTTGGTTCTCTGATGTATGTGATTGAAGGGGAGGACCACGGTTTTACGTCCATTCCTCGCTCCGTCTACTGGGCCATCGTCACCCTGACCACCGTGGGCTATGGCGATATCTCTCCCCAGACCGGCCTGGGACAGATGCTGGCCTCCATCATCATGGTCTGCGGGTTCGGCATCATTGCCGTGCCCACCGGCATCGTCTCTGCTGAGATGGTGCGCACTGCCAGCAGGGAAGAGTCTTTCATCATCTGTGCCAACTGTCACGACCGTTTCCATGCCCCCCATGCCAGCTACTGCAAGAGCTGCGGCCACAAGCTGGAGTAAGCAGGTTGGAGGTTCATACCTTTTAGAGGGATCCGTCCACCACCTCTCTGGGGAGCACATGTTTGACATCATAGATAACGGCCCTCTCCTTACAGAGCTGTCGCAGTCGGTCTGCGCTCATGGCGGCGAACTGGGCGTGGGCCACGGCCAGGAGCACTCCGTCGTAGTGCGCCTGAGGGAGTTTTTCGATCATGGAAATTCCGTAGCGCTGGCCTGCCTCTTCGGGATCGGTCCAGGGGTCATGGACATCCACCCGGGCCCCGTAGTTTTCCAGTTCTGCAATGATGTCGACGACCCTGGTGTTGCGCAGGTCCGGGCAGTTCTCCTTGAAGGTGAGGCCCAGGACCAGGATCCGGGCATCGGCCACGTGGATGCGTTTTTTCAACATCAGTTTGACCATCTCTGCGGCAATATAGCTGCCCATGTGGTCGTTGAGTCGACGTCCGGCCAGGATCATCTCCGGATGGTAGCCGACTTCCTGGGCCTTGTGGGTGAGGTAGTAGGGGTCAACCCCGATGCAGTGGCCCCCAACCAGGCCTGGGCGGAAGGGGAGAAAGTTCCACTTGGTGCCGGCGGCCTCCAGTACCTCCAGGGTGTCGATCCCCAGGCGATTGAAGATCAGGGCCAGCTCGTTGATCAGGGCGATGTTGACGTCCCGCTGGGTATTTTCAATGACCTTAGCCGCCTCGGCCACCGGGATGGAACTGGCCTTGAAGGTGCCGGCGGTGATGATGGCGCCGTAGAGGGCATCGACAAAATCAGCGGTCTGCGGGGTCGAGCCCGAGGTTACCTTCATGATGGTGGGCAGACGGTGTTCGTGGTCCCCCGGGTTGATCCGCTCCGGGCTGTAGCCGGCAAAAAAATCTTGGTTATAGACGAGGCCGGACTCTTGTTCCAGGATGGGGATACAGACCTCTTCGGTGGCTCCGGGATAGACCGTGGATTCATAGATGACCACATCCCCGGGTTTCAGGACCTGGGCAACGGTCTGTGAGGCGCCGATCAGCGGGGAGAGATCGGGATTTTTGTTGTCGTCGATGGGGGTCGGCACGGCCACGATATAGACATTGCAGGCTGTAAGGTCTGCAACCCTGGAGGTGAAGGAGAGCTCTCCTGCCTGTTGCAGTTCTTCCGAGGAGACCTCCTGGGTGGTGTCCAGGTGCTCCTCCAGTTGGGTGATGCGCTTCTGGTTGAGGTCAAAACCCGTGGTGGGGAACCTGCCGCTAAAGGCAACGGCCAAGGGCAGGCCGACGTAGCCCAGGCCAATGATTCCGATGGAGCTTGTTTCAAGTGAAGGGGGTGCAGGTTGTGCCATGATCGTCTCTGGAAGGTTTGGGGCTGGAGGGAGTCTTGTTTGCTAACAGTTGAGCATATTGGCATAAAAAAGGGAATCGATATTTCCTCCCTTTCAACTCCGGAGGGGGCAGGGTAGGGCGGAGCCGTGGGGCTCAGTCGCCGAAATAGATCACCCCGCTGCTGTCGGTCTCGCTGACCTCAACCGAGTAGAGACGGTAGTGTTCGCCGGCCAGGGGTTGCTGCAGCGCCTTGAAGAGGAAGATGGCGATATGCTCCGAGGAGGGGTTCACCGCGGCAAAGGCTGGGTGGTCATTGAGGTTGCAGTGGTCCAGCTCATCCACCACGGTGTTGACTCGGGCCTTGAGCACCTTGAAGTCAATCCCCATGCCCAGTTGATCGAGCTGATCTGCCCGTACCGTTACCTTCAGCTTCCAGTTATGGCCGTGTGGCTGTTCACAGGTACCAGGGTAATCACGGAGGTGATGTCCTCCTGAAAAGTGGGTTTTAATAAAAATATCCATAGAGTATATTCTCAGCGTTGTTTTTGACTGTGCGACAGGGCTACGGGCATGGCTCTGAGCCGGCTGCTCCGGGAGAAACGCTGTCTCAGCACCTCTGTCTCGGGCCCCCTGGTCGCCCGCGTCCGGCTGGGGAGCAGGCGGCAGGATTGATCAAAGAGCCGGCCCATGGTAAAAAAAAACATGGCTTTTGGGAAGAGAGAAAGTATATCATCTCTCCTTGAGGTGGGAAAGGGAAACGCAGGGTTCGGCCATCCGGGTGGGCGGCTCTCAACGGGATTTCCGGGACAGGGGTGCCAGGGATTGTGGAGCAGGGCTCCGGAGCTGCTGGTTTGGGGAGACAGGGTTCTCCCTTCTCTTTGCTTGGTGGTCCCTTTTCTGAGCACCTCAAGGCCCGCTTGAAAAGTTGCTTTTTTTTTCAATCTCTGCATTATGGTACAGAGATAAACAATGATCCCCGAAATGTCTGTTATCTGCCTCTGCTCAAATTTCTTACAGGTTTTGATCCTGATCGAAAAAACTCTTGAGTTACAGTACCCTCAAGACAAGCCCGTATCCGGGTATGATTTCCCTGTTCATGGACTGGGAGCAGGGAGGCATCTCTTCTAGATGGTGATGATGGCAACAACAGCTGATACCCTTTTTGAGGGCCGACTCCTCTGTCGGCAACATCTCAGGGGCTATCGATTTTCCATAGATGCGGTCCTCCTGGCGGGCTTTGCCCGGATCCGGCCACCCGTGGAGCGGGTCCTGGATCTCTGCGCCGGTTGTGGGGTGGTTGGGCTGATCCTGGCCCATCGTCATCCCCGACTGCGGGTCTGTGGTCTGGAATTGCAGCCGGCCCTGGCTGGACTGGCCAGGGGAAACGGGCAGGATAACGGCTTTGCCGAGCGTTACCGGGTGATCCAGGGCGATGCCCGGGAGGTGGATCGATACCTGGAGCCGGAGTCCTTTGAGCTGGTGGTCTGTAACCCACCCTATCGAAAGGGACAGACCGGCAGGCTGAATGGTTCGGCAGAGGCGACCATTGCCCGTCATGAGGCCCAAGGCAAGATCGCTGAATTTGTCCGCGCTGCCGCCTTTGGGGTACAAAACAGAGGGAGGGTTCTCTTTGTCTACCCAGCTGCCCGGTTGGGGGTGTTGATACAGACCATGGAAAATCAAGGCCTGAGGGTCAAGCGTCTCCAGGTGGTCTACTCCTATCCCGGGGTAGCCGCTGCCAGCCTGGTGCTGGTGGAGGCCCTCAAAAACGGGGGTGAACAGTGCGAGCTCCTGCCGCCCTTTTTCATCTATGAGCACAAGAACGGCGCCTATTCTGCTGCCATGAAGGAACTCTACCTTTAAGATCATGCTGGCCAAGGTGAACAGCGGCGCAGTTGCCGGAGTCAACGGCATCATGGTGGAGGTGGAGGTGGACCTTGCCCTGGGCCTGCCCGCCTTTTCCACGGTAGGCTTGCCTGAGGGGGCGGTACGGGAGGCCAAGGATCGGGTGAGGGCGGCCATTAAGAACGGTGGTTATGAGTTTCCACCCCGCCGGATCACGGTCAACCTTGCTCCTGCCTCGGTCAAGAAGGAGGGGGCAGGCTATGATCTGCCCATTGCCCTGGGCATCCTGGCTGCGGCCGGGGTTCTGCCCCAGGGGGTGCTTGACGATACCGCGGTGGTGGGAGAGCTCTCCCTGGATGGCTCGGTGAAGCCGGTTCGAGGGGTGCTGGCCATGGCCCTGGCAGCCAGGCAAGCGGGGCTGGCTCGTTTCCTGGTTCCCGTTGCCAATGGCCACGAGGCGGCAGTGGTCCAGGGCCTTGAGGTCATCGCGATCGAACGTTTGGATCAGGCTGTGGAGTTGTGCTGTGGGCTGCAGCAGCTGCAGGCGGTGCAGATCGACCTGGCCCGGCTGTTTGCTGTCAGCCCCCAGCAGGGGCCTGACTTTGCCGAGGTCAAGGGTCAGGAGCATGTCAAGCGCGCCCTGGAGGTAGCTGCAGCCGGGGGGCATAATATCCTGCTCAGCGGTTTTCCGGGCAGCGGTAAAACCATGATGGCTCGTCGGCTTCCCTCCATCCTCCCTGAAATGACCCTGGAGGAGGCCCTGGAGACCACCAAGGTGTTTTCCGCCATGGGTGCCCTGCCACTTGACCAACCATTGGTGCTGCATCGTCCCTTTCGGGCCCCTCATCATACCGTATCCGATGCAGGCCTGATCGGCGGAGGCACCGTACCCCGCCCCGGCGAGGTCTCTCTGGCCCACAACGGGGTCCTGTTCCTGGACGAGTTGCCGGAGTTTAAGAAGAGTGTCCTGGAGGTGCTGCGCCAGCCCATGGAAGACGGAGATGTTACCATTGCCAGGGCCGCGGTCAGCCTGCACTTTCCGGCCCGCTTCATGCTCGTTGCAGCGATGAATCCCTGTCCCTGCGGCTACTATGGAGACCCGGTCCACGGCTGCAGCTGCAGCCCGGTACAGGTGCGGCGCTACCAGAGTCGGATCTCAGGACCGCTCCTGGATCGGATTGATATGCATGTTGAGGTCCCTGCGGTGGAGGTGGCCAAGCTCAGCGGACTGAGCCCGGGTGAGGACTCGGCGGCCATCAGAAAACGGGTCCAGCAGGCACGAAGCCTTCAACGGGACAGGTTTGCCCGCCAGCGGGGAGTCTATTGCAATGCCCAGATGGATGAGGCCGGCATCGAACGCTACTGCAGACTCGATCGGCCGGCCAGGGCCCTGTTGGAGGCGGCAGTGCAGAACCTGGGCCTGTCTGCCCGGGCCTATAAGCGCGTCTTGAAGATAGCCCGCACCATTGGTGATCTTGAGGGCATGGAATCCTTGACCAGCACCCACCTTGCCGAGGCGGTGCAGTACCGGAGAGTCCAGTATGACAGGTAGGGGGGATGTCTCATCAAACCTCCAGCGCCCGGGAGGGCTGGCTGGTGTGGCGGCTTTGAGGCGTCCCTGGGGTGCTCCAGCCAGCCTTTGGCCTGGATTGTTTAGCCGGTGGTGTGATGGTTAAGAACCACTGGTTCAGGAAGATAAGCAGTGGCCTTCTGCTGCTGGTGGTGGCGTGCCTGGGCTGCTTTTATCTGAGCTTCAATTTCGACTCAGGACCTGATCTGGCAGAGTTGCTCCCCCGGGAGACCCTGGCCCTGGTACAGGTGCGGGATCTTGCCCAGGCCTGCACCAGCCTGCAACGCTCCCCTCTGGGACAGGAACTGCTGGCGCCGGCGCTGGAGCAGAAGCTGCTCATCCTGGGTGGGGAGGAGCGGACCAGAGCGCGGATCCTCGGCGCGGTTGAGGGCTTCAGGCGGCTGGTCAGTCACCCCCTCTTTGGGGCGGTGTTCAGTCGTCAATCGGCCCTGGCCCTTCTGCCGGCAGAACGCTCCTTTTCAAGCCCTGCCTCCTATCTCTCGGCCAATACGCTCTTTATTGCCCGAACCAGGATAAAGGTCGCTCCCTCCGTTCTTCTCGGCTGGGCAGAGGCAGGCCAGAGCTCCCTGGAAACCAGCGTCTATCAGGGTGCTGTGCTGACCACCATCCAGGGTCCGGGTGGGGGGAGCCTGGTGGTTGCCGTGGTGGATACGACCATTATCTGTGCCCTGGAGCGCCGTGCCGTGGAGCGTTGCCTTGAGCTGATGGCAGAGCGCCTCCTGCGTCCCCGGTTCAACCTGGCCAATGATCCGCTTTACCAGCAGTTGAGGGCCGATATCCGGGGCCGGGAAGATGTCCTGATCTATGCCAATCCCGGCCCGCTGGCAGAGCTGACCTCCCTGGCCGGAGAGGATACCGCCCCTCACAGCTCTCGCTTCACTCCCGGCCAGCGTCTGTTTTTCTCTCACCAGGCAGCGGGAAGGCAGGACTATCTGCAGTTGCTCCTGCGCGGCTTTGGAGATACCCGCTCAGGGCTGGTGGAGCAGTACCGGCTTGCCCCTGCTGTGTACAATCGCGGCCTGGCCGGGATCGGTGCAGAGGCCTCGATTTATTTCTGGACCAACTGGCTGGATCCGGCGGCCCTCTGGCAGGTCTTTTCCCGGTCCCCGACCCTGGAAACGGCTGGTGCACTCTTTTATATCGGCCAACAGGTCTATCACCATACCGGTAAGGATATCGACACCCTGAGCCATATGTTTGGGCCTCAATTCAGTTTTTTTGTCCAAGACCTGGCAGGCGCTGCTCCAGAGAGAGCCCCGCTGCTCTGCTTTCAGTTCCAGGTGCGGGACCCGCTGGGAGTACAGGAGTTGCTGAACCTCGTCCTGGAGGAGGTGCCCACCCGGACCACCAGTCTGGCCGGAGGGCGGGCTGTTTCAGTGATCATGGCGGACGGTCTGATCCAGCCAGCCTATCTGCTTCGGGGTGATCAGCTTGTGGTAGCCGATGATATCAGCATGATCGCAGGCCTGTTCGATGAGCAGGCACCTAAACTGGTGGCAGACCCGGACTTTCGCGGGGTGGGATCCGCCTTTACCCAGGCCAATAACCTCCTGCTCTATACCCGGATTGATCAACTCAACCAGGGGCTGAGGCAACTGGTGCTCTGGATACTCGAGTCCCAGGAGGCCATGGGACAGATTTCTTCAGAGCAACATGCGCTGCTGCTGACCAGTGGGGTTACTCCCCTGTTTGAGAGCCTGGCCCATGTTCGCTCCCAGGGTATCCGTCTGCGCCAGGCAGGTCCGGATCTGCACCTGGAGCTCACCCTGTATTCCCCTACAACCAGAACCCTTGGCCGGAGCGAGGGCAACTGAACCTTGCCCACGCCTCTGCCCAACCAACAGGATGGAGATGACCTTAGAAAAACTCGTGGCTGACCTCAAAAAGGTACTGCCCCTGAAACCAACCACCAGCGAAGGCGACATCGTAATCATAGCTGCCCAGGAACCCCAGCTCTTGAGTTATGCAGTGGTCTGTAGCATTGAGCCGGATCCGTCGCGCCGGGATCAATGGTGGCATGTGACCATGCAGCTGCTGAGCATACCTCCCCAGAAGGTTACCTGGACCCTGAGGACTCCACAGTTTAACGGCCAGGAGACCTTCACCATGGGGGGCAACGGCCACTTTATCCAGGCCGTGGATTTTGCTATCCAGCCTGGCCCGGAGGCGCTTGGCGGGGCGGCTGCTCAGGAAAAGCAAGCGGTCGCAGGCAAGGCCAAGGACAAGGCCAAAGGCAGTAATGTGTTCAGGATTGTCCGATGACCAGGGTCAGGCAGCAATATACCGTGGCCAACAGCAAAGGCATCCATGGCAGGGTGGCCACTCGGTTGGCCGAAATCGGCAGGGACTTTGAGTTGGAGCTGCTGCTCAACCATGGCGGCCGGGAGGTGGCGTGTGACTCCATCCTGGATGTGCTCAGTTTGGCCGTGGTCCACGGCAGCACCATTGAACTCACCATTATGGGTGCTCGGGCCCAGGAAGCTCTGACGCCGCTGGCCGTCCTCTTTAACTCTGCAAACGACCCTGAATGAAGAAGCAGCAATATTCTGCCGGCAAAGAACCAGCCTGCTCCACCCTGCTCCAGGGGATAGGCGTCTCTGCCGGGATCGTGGTCGGCAGGGTGGTGGTGATCAAACGTCAGACCTGCAGGGCCGGCTGGTATCAACTGCCCCCGGAGTTTATCCAGGAGGAGGTAGCCAGGTTTCAGCAGGCCGTGACCACGGCAGAGCAGGAGTTGCGTCAACTCCGGGAGAACCTTGCCGACGACCTTGCCGATTCCCTCTCTATCATCGATTCCCATATCCTGATGCTCAAGGACCGGATGATCTATGATCAGACCGTTGAGATCATCCGCCTGAAAAACGTCAATGCCGAGTGGGCCCTGGCCCAGGCCCTGACCAAGGTCAAACAGCGTTTTGATACCATAGCCGATCCCTACATCAAGGAGCGCTATGCCGATGTCAAGCATGTTGCTGATCGGGTCTTCGGGATCCTCTTTGGCAGGGAACCGTATCAGCTGGTCACCGGCCAGGAGCCGGTGGTGGTGGTGGCCAACGATTTTTCCCCGGAAGACACCATGCAGCTCCACACGGAAAATATCCTGGGGCTGCTCGCTGAAAGGGGAGGGATGACCTCCCATACCTCCATTGTGGCCCGTTCCCTCAACATTCCTGCAGTGATCGGCCTGACCCACATCACCGGGAGCATTGCCACCGGCGACCTGGTGATCATCGATGGGGATGCCGGTACGGTCATCGTCGCCCCCAGTCCTGAGCAGATCAAGGCCTATCGCCGACAGGCCCTGGAACTCAACGCCGGAGCCGGTGAGCTGGCGCAGTACATCCCCTTAAGCGCGACCACTTTTGACGGTTACCAGGTGCAGCTGAGCGCCAATGTGGAGATGACCGAGGAGCTGGCCTCGGTCCTGCGTTTCGGTTCCCAGGGCATAGGGCTGTTTCGCAGTGAATTCGATTTTTTTCACCAGAGTTGTCACCCTGATGAGGCGGCGCTCTACACCACCTACCGGCAGCTGCTGGAGACCCTGGCACCTCATCCGGTGACGGTGCGTACCCTGGATGTGGGCGGAGATAAGTTTTTAGATCACCTGCCCGGCCACCTTTCCCAGCTCGACCCTGAACGCAATCCGGCCCTGGGCTTGCGCTCCATTCGTTTTTCCCTCTACGAGAGCGAGCTCTTTTCCATGCAACTGCGTGCCCTGTTGCGAGCCTCGGTACACGGACGGTTGCGGATCCTCTTTCCGCTGGTCTCCTCCCTGGCGGAACTCCATGCTGTCAAGGCCATTCTCCGCACCATCATTGGCCAGCTGGAGGAGGATGGCCTGGACTATGAACCTCAGGTGGAGCTGGGGGTCATGGTGGAGGTCCCCAGTGCCGTGATCCTGGCCGATGTCTTTGCCAAGGAGGTCGATTTTTTAGCCGTGGGCACCAATGACCTGATCCAGTATTCCCTGGCCATTGATCGCAGCAACCAGCATGTGGCCCATATGTATGACCCCTTTCATCCTGCGGTACTGCGGATGATCAAACAGACCATTGACGCCGGCCATGCCCAGGGGATTCCGGTTTCGGTCTGTGGCGAGATGGCCGGTGATATCCTCTGTGCAACGGTTCTCTTTGGCCTGGGCGTGGATGAGTTGTCCATGCGGCCTGCTGTTATTCCCTATATCAAACGACTGCTCAGGCATCTGCGCTACGACGAGTTACAGCTCCTTGGTCAGGAGATCCTCCACTGTGTGGATGGTCGCCAGGTCCAGAATCAGCTGATGGCCTTCCTGCGGCAGTACTACCCGGAGAAGGTACCCCAACTGTGAACGAACGAGCTATTATAGACCATATCAGCGGCCTGGTGGGCGGAGAAGCAGAACAACTGGTCCTGGGTATAGGCGATGATTGCGCTGTTATCGGGAAAGATGATCAGGAACACTGGTTGTTGACCATGGATACCCTGGTGGAGTCGGTCCATTTTGATCGGAGCTGGCATCCTGCGCACCAACTGGGTCGCAAGACCATCAGCGTCAATGTCAGCGATGTTGCGGCCATGGGGGGACGGCCGCAGTTCATGTTGCTCTCGGTCGGCCTGCCACCCGGCTTTGACCGGGAGTGGTTTGCCGCCTTTTCCCAGGGCATTGCCGAGGCCTGCCGGGACTATGGCTGCCTCCTGGTTGGCGGGGATACGGTCAGAAGTCCGGAGAGCTACAACTTTACGGTCACCGCCATTGGCACGGCGCTCCGCGATCAGGTGATTTACCGGCACGGCGCCCGGCCGGGAGATACCATCTGGGTCAGCGATTATCTGGGCCAGGCCGCAGCCGGGCTTGAGCTGTTCCACCGCGGAGTCGATCCCATGGACGGTGCCTATGGTCCGCTCTGCAGTCGTCACCTCGATCCCTTGGCCCGGACCGTACTCGGATCCCGACTGGGCAGCAGCGGCCTGGTCCACGCCATGATGGATCTCTCCGATGGCCTGGCGACAGACCTGGCTCATCTCTGTAAACGCTCCCAGGTGCAGGGGCGGATCGATGCCGACAGGCTGCCCCTTTCGCCGCAGTTGCTCCAGGCCGCAGCTCTGCTCAGCCTTCCCCCTGAGCAACTGGCCCTTAAGGGCGGAGAGGATTATGAGCTGCTCTTTACTGCCCCGCCCGAGGCCCGGAGTGCAATCCTGGAAATCGGGCGTGGTTGTGGACTCCAGCTGCACGAGGTGGGAAGGATAGGCAGGGGCTGCGGGGTTATCCTTCGGACGCCGGTCAGTGGTTCTCAGGTGGTGGAGGAGCAGATCGACTATGGCGGCTTTGACCATTTCAACAGCCAGGATTCGAAGCAATGAGCATGGGCCGTGGACCCTGTAACCATGGATAGCGGAAGATGATTTCAACTCCCATGCCCTGAGCCGCGTTTGCGGAGCTCCAGGGGGCATGCAGGCCGCCACTGTGCTATCTTTTACTATTTTTTTTCTGCCACCATGGTATATCTAGGGCTAGGCAGCTGTCCCGGCGACAGCAGATTCTTCAGTTATCGCTTCTTTTGCCCTGGGGATATCTCTGATGGCCGGTTTTAAAGTCGACAAGATCATCCTCGCCCTCCTCCTGCTCAGCGGCACCATCTTGTTTGGAACGGCAGGGTATTACCTGATCGATCACTACCCCCTGCTCGATGCCCTCTATATGTCGGTCATCACCATTACCACCGTTGGCTTCGGAGAGACCCATCCGCTCTCCCAGGGGGGGCGGCTGTTCACCGTTGCCTTGATTCTGTTGGGGTTCGTGGTCCTTGGTTTTGTCGGTCACTCCCTGGCCGCGTCCCTGCTGGAAAAGGTCTGGAGCGGCAACAGCCTGGAGAGGAGAATGAAAAAAAAGATCGCTGCTTTGCAGAACCATTACATCCTCTGCGGCTTTGGCCGGGTGGGAGAGGTGGCCTCCCAGCACCTGGCCGAGGCAGGGGTGGACTTTATCGTCATCGATCCCGGCCTGGCAGGTGTTGAACAGGGTAAGGAGCCGCTGTTTCCCTCTATCCAGGGAGACGCCACCCGGGAGCAGGTGCTGCTCCAGGCCGGCATCAAGCGGGCCTGCGGGCTGCTGGCCCTGGTGGACTCTGATCCCCTGAATCTCTTTATTGCCCTGACCGCCCGGGAACTGAACCCCACCCTCCACATCATCGCCCGTTCCGAGGAGAAAGAGACCGCCAACAAGATCCTCCGGGCCGGTGCTGATGCGATTATCTCTCCCTTTGACTCTGCCGGCCGGCGCATTGCCGATGACCTGCTGGCTGCCACCGGCAGGGGTGACGCAGCCCCGGACCAGACAGACAGTGCCCCGGGGTCTTGCCGGCCGAGCTGGATCCTGGTCAACCAGGTGTCCGGACTGGCCGGGAAATCGGTGGCTGAAGGCAGCCGCCTGCTCAAGGGGACCATTGTCGGTGTACGCAGAGGTGACCTGGACCTGCTGCAGCCTGACCAGGCCATGATGATCAGGGGTGATGATCAGCTCATGTTCATCGCACCAGGGGCGGGTACCGAGCTGGACCGCGGTCTTCCCGTGCCCCGCAAGATTGTGATTGTCGACGACAACCCGGTGATCGCCCGTCTCTTTACCCGTCTGTTCCAGAAGGAGGGGTACCATCCCCTGTCCGTGGACAACGGTGAGGAAGGTTTTGAACTGATCCTGCGGGAACGTCCTGTTGCTGCGGTGATTGACTACATGCTGCCGGGGATCAGCGGCCTGGATGTCTGCCGTAGACTGCAGGCCATCAGCTTTGAGCAGCAGCTGAAGATTGTCATCTTCACCGCCGAAGATGACCCTGAACTCCGGGAGCAGTGCCTGGCTGCCGGTGCCGATGCCGTGATCGTCAAGAGCGCCGATGCAGCGGAGATTATCCAGACCGTGGGCCTCCTGATTGGCCAGGGAGGGGTGAGGGGGTGAGCCCCTGCGCATGACTGACGGTCGTACTCCTGCCTACGTCAGGCGCCCCTTGGTGCTGAAATTGACTTGCAAGCGCGGTGGCTCTGGAATATCATGGCCGCGGTATCTTGACCCATAGGGTATCCGGGGTGGTCGCTTGCTTAAGAGCCTGTTTCTGCCTCTGGGCAGTGGCAGCAGGCGAGCTGCAGGTTTTTTAAGGATCGTCAGGGATCGTTAGAGATAGTTTAGGGAGCGGAGGGGCAGCGGCCCTCCAGGCCCTGCTGCCGCCGCTTTTAGGCAAAGGGTTGGAGGGCGCGTTCTTCGGGCCTAGGCAGCGAAGGGATGCCTGCTCAGGATCGCACCCAGTTTTTCGCCCAAATAATTGCCCTGAGAATTGCCCTGAGGAGGCTATGAATTTACGTCCAATTAAACCAAAACGGGTTTCTGACCAGGTATTTGAGCAGTTGCGAGAGTTGATTTTCCGGGGAGAGTTGAAGCCCGGGGAGCAGCTCCTGCCCGAGCGCGAGCTGGCCGGGAGCCTGGAGGTGAGCCGGACCACGGTGCGGCACGCCATCAATAAGTTGGTAACCCTTGGCCTGCTGGAACATCGACAGGGACAGGGAACCTTTGTGACGACTCCCGATGGTCAAAAAAAGAATCCCCTGGCCACCATCATTGCCGTGGACGAGGTGACCATCCATGACCTTCTTGAGGTTCGCCTCGGTCTGGAGTGCAATGCCGCCAGGATGGCTGCCATGCGGGCCACTGCCCAGGACCTGCACAACCTCTCAAAGAGTATCGATGAGATGAGGGCTACCATCAAGACGGGAAACCTTGGCAGCGAAGCTGATGCCGCCTTTCACATGGCTGTCACCTTTGCCACCAAGAATCCGGTCCAGATCCACCTGATGCGCAACTTCTATGACCTGCTTTTTCTGGGGATCAAGAGAAATTTAAGTCACCTCTATGATGACCCGGACAACATCAGCACCGTGCTTGCGGCGCACCAGAAGGTCTACGAGGCCATCGCCGATCATGAGCCGGACCGGGCCGAAACCGCGATGCGGGAACATATCAACCATGTCCAGGAATGGTTCCGGAAGCGCTAGCCCTGGCATGAATCGGGATGCGGTCGCGGCAGCCGGTCAAAGCCGTGCCCAGCTTGAGGCAGCCGGCCTCAAACCCTCTTTACTTAGGTTATTTAGGTTAATTTAGCCCAATCCAGCTCAGCTGGTTCTATTCTTGAGATGATAGCGGACTACAGTACCCCAAAATTGCACCCTGATAAACGACAGCATACCCGCGTGGTCTTTACCCGTACCGTAAAGATCCGCAGCCAAAATTGCCTGCTTGGAGAGTTTCCGGCCCGTAATCTGTCCATGGGCGGCCTGTTTATTCAGGGGTGTCCCCGGGTCCAGCCCAAGGGATACTACCAGCTTGAACTCCGTGAGAGCGGTCGTCAGTCCAGTCTGATTCTCAGGTTCTACGTCAAGGTGGCTCGTATTGAAGCCGACGGCGTTGCTGTGGAGTTTATTGAGATGGAAGACGACAGCTTCATGTTTCTCCAGACCATGGTCTTGTATGCATCGGATGACCCCATAGGCATTACCGAGGATTTTCTTGAGGATTTTTCCACGCGTTGCCGTTCAAACCGTTCCGGTCCGGATTGTGAATAGTCGATACAGCTGGTTCCTCCCGGTGACTGCCGCTTGCGGTTTGATCGGCGGACCCTGGCAATGCCTCTTTCTTGGTTCTCAGCGCCCAATGCATACTCTATGAATGTTGTTCAGCAATCCATAAACCGGTTCTCCTCCTTCCTTGGCGATATCGGTGATCGTTTCAGCTATCTGTTGACCGATCTCGGCAATATGGGAATCTTCCTGTTGTTCTCTCTGGCCGGTCTGTTCAGGCGGCCTTTTCGACTGGCCGAGTTGATGAAACAGGTCGCCTTTATCGGCGCCGACTCGCTGGTCGTGATTTTTTTTACCGCCCTCTCTTCGGGGATGGTGCTGGGGCTCCAGGGCTACTATTCGCTGAGCAAGTTCGGGGCAGAGGGTTTACTGGGCTCGGCAGTTTCCCTGACCCTGATCATGGAGCTGGGACCGGTTCTGACCGCCCTGATGGTGACCGGTAGAGCCGGCTCCGCCATGTGTGCGGAACTCGGGATCATGCGGATCTCAGAACAGGTGGATGCCCTGGAGTGTATGGCCATCGATCCCTTCAGGTACCTGATTTCACCCAAGGTGGCGGCAACCTTGATTGCCGTACCTCTGCTCACCGCATTTTTCGATGTGGTGGGCATCTTTGGCGGCTATCTTGCCGGGGTGAAGCTGATGGGGGTAAATGGAGGGGCATTTTATGCCGGGATGGAGCAGAGTGTCACCAACCATGATCTTCGGCTGGGCATCATTAAATCCTTTGTCTTTGCGCTGCTGATTGTTTGGATCTGTGCGGGCAGGGGATACTTTGTCCAACAGATCAGGGGTGCCGGCTTCGGGGCCGAGAGTGTCAGCAGGATTACCACCCAGGCCGTGGTCCTGGCCTCGATCTCCATCCTGATCTTTGATTACCTGCTCACCGCAATCTTACTCTAGTCCAGGAGCCATGGAGCACACTATGCACTCGTCAACCGAACCGGCGGTCCGCTTTGTTGAGGTGGTGAAAACCTTTGGTGGCGCCGATCAGTGCCACCGGGTTCTTGATCAGGTGAGCTTTTCCATTCCCAAGGGCATGACCACCGTCATAGCCGGGGGCAGCGGCCAGGGGAAGAGTGTGATTCTCAAGCTGGTCCTGGGCTTGTTGCGACCGGATGCAGGGTCGATCCTGGTGGGTGGGCAGGACGTACCCAAGCTGGGGTACAAGGCCCTGCAGCAGGTGCGTATGCGTTTCGGGGTGCTCTTCCAGGGCGCGGCCCTGTTTGACTCTCTGACAGTGTTTGAAAATATCGCCCTGCCTCTGCGGGAACGAACCCGCCTGGATGAAGGAGGTATCAGAGAAAAGGTGGAGCAGACCCTGGACCAGCTTGAACTTGGCGGTCATGGTCAAAAATATCCCGCCCAACTCAGTGGCGGGATGAAGAAACGGGTAGGGCTGGCCAGAGCGCTCCAGCTTGAACCCGAGATAGTGCTCTATGATGAACCGACCACCGGCCTTGATCCGGTGATGACCCGTGAAATTTATGATCTGTTTGCCAGGACCCAGCAGCGCTTGGGCTATACGGCCATTATCGTCAGCCATGATATCCCCCAGGTGTTCGAGCTTGCCGATCAGATTATCCTGTTAAATCGTGGCGAGCTTGACGTTTTTGGCCGAGTTGAGGAGATAGCGTACTCCAGGAAGCCATTTATCCGCGAGTTTGCTGAAAAGACCATGGGGTTACCTACCCCTGGTAGAATTTGAGAATAAGGGGACTGCTGGATGCGACATAGCCGTTTGAATATTGTGGTGGGTCTTTTCCTGGTGCTGGGCTTTCTCGCCTTTGGTTGGCTGGCCTTCCGCTTAGGGGAGGTGCCCTGGCTGACCGGTGCCAAGACCTATCCGCTCCGGGCCGAATTTCATAATGTTTCAGGGGTGAAAACCGGTGCCGATGTGCAGGTCTCCGGCGTCCGGGTGGGAACGGTCAAGGAGTTACGCCTCAGTCAAGACGGGCTGGCCATGGTGACCATGCAACTCAATAATGGCCTGTCCGTGCCCCTGGATTCCATCGTTTCGGTGAAGTCCCAGGGTATTATCGGTGACAAGTATCTGCAGATCTCCCTGGGTGGCGATGAGGAGAGCTATGCAGCAGGTGAGGTGGTTGTGGATACTGAATCTTCTGTGGATCTGGAGTCCCTAATTTCCAAGTTTGCCTTTGGGCAGGTGAAATAGCACGGTTATGTGGATGGAGAGCGTGGAGCGAAAACAGAGCATAAGGACGGTGATCCTCACCACGGTGTTGCTGCTGGTGGTTGGCTTTGGTTGTGGGCGGGTCCAGGCGGAAGAGGTCGATTTTCTTGACGACGCCTTTTATGAGGAAGAGGCCGACGGTCCTGCGGTTGCAGACCCGCTGGAGCCTCTGAACAGGGCCATCTTCACCTTTAACGACAAGGCCTACACCTATCTGTTGAAACCGGTAGCCACCGGCTACAGCAAGGTTCTACCCAGCGATATTCGCGGCACGGTCTGGAATTTTTTCCGTAACCTGGAGGAGCCTATTCGCTTTGTCAACTGTATCCTCCAGGGGCGGTTCGAAGAGTCTGGCTGGGTTCTGTCCAGGTTTGTGATCAACAGTGTGGCCGGTGTCTTTGGTTTGGGAGATCCAGCCTATCGGGAGTTCGGCATTCCCAGGATTGAAGCCTCTCTGGGCGAGACCTTGGAAAGCTGGGGCGTGGGAGATGGGTTTTATACGGTGATTCCATTCTTCGGTCCTTCGACCCTCCGTGATTTCAGCGGCACCGTGGTCGATGCGCTGACCCTCTCGCCCTACTACTTCTGGGTGGATGATTACTGGACCATGGCAGCGATCTACGGCACCAAGGAGATCAACAAGCTTTCCCTGTCCCTGAACGCCTATGATGATTTGAAAGAAGTCAGCTTTGATCCCTATGTTGCCATCAGGGACGGCTATCTGCAGGTCCGCCGGAAGCTCCGCGACCACAGTGAGTTTGAAGTGGATTTCTAGCGGCAATTTCTGGTTGGTGCCGGTTGTTGGCGCCCACTGTTCTTATTCTCTTCCTTGTGGTTAGCTCTTGTCATGTTCCAGTCGCGCCTTGTTGTGGTCGTTTTGCTGTTGTCCGGGATATTGCTTCCCCTCTCTTCTCCTTTGGCAGTAGATGCTGTGCCGGATCCCACACGGCAGTTGCAACCCTTTATCGAGAAGATGATCAAGGTCTTGGCTGACGCCTCCAGCGAGGATCAGCAGCGCTTTGACCTCTGCCAGAGGGTGATCGATGTGGCCAGGGAACGGTTTGATTTCCAGGAGATGTCCAAACGGGTCCTCGGGCGCCAGTGGAAGAAGCTGAGCCCTGAGCAGCGGCTTGAGTTCGAAGATCTCTTTACCCGTCTGCTTCAACATGCCTATATCGGCAAGGTGCAGGAGTACACCGACCAGGAGGTGGTATATCTCAAGCAGCGTATTCGCAAGCAGAGGGCAGAGGTGCAGACCCAGCTGGTCAATAACGGCTCAACCATTGCGGTTTCTTATATCATGCTGCTCAAGGGGGAACAGTGGAAGGTCTATGACGTGGTGGTTGAAGGGGTCAGCCTGGTGCGGAACTATAAGGAGCAGTTCAGAGAGATCGTCGACAGCAAGGGTTATGCAGAGTTGGTGGTCAAGATCAGGGATAAAGTGGAACAGATCGAACAGGCCGGGAAGGGGCAGGACCAGTGATTCCCTTGGGGCCGTGCCTCTTTGTTCGGGGCACCTTTTCACCATGAACGGCTCTTGCTGAGGCCTGCGGACAGGGGGAAGGGCCCTGCTCAAGGCCGATCTCAGCCCTGTGCAGAATCACTCTTTTCTCATTTTTCGATGGCATTCTTGTTTTTTTTTGTGTATTGTCTCACCTTTTGACGAAAATTGTCCTTGTTACCACGTGGTAGGGTCTCATGCGCATCCGCTTTAATGAAATTTCACCCAACGGTAATCAGTTTACAATAGATGATCCTGCCGAGATTGGTGATGCTGATCTCAGCATCCAGGACGGCACCATGGAAGCCACCTTCGTTCTTCGCCGCAAAGATGAACATAAGGTGGAGATGAGTGGCGCCCTGAAGTTGACCCCTGTTCTCTGCTGTGATAGATGTCTGGGGTCCTATGCCTATCCCCTTGAAACTGAATACCATATTCTTTTTGAAACCATTGCCGATAGTAAGTGGAACCTTAAGGAACTGGAGTGCGGTTCGGAAGATCTGGATACGGTCTTGCTCGAGGAGCCGGAGATCGATCTGATAGATGTGCTTCGTCAGCAGGTGGCCCTCTCCCTGCCGGACAAAAAACTCTGTTCAGAGCAATGTAGAGGCATCTGCAGTCACTGCGGTGCCAATCGAAACACAGAGCAGTGCAACTGTGCGCAGAATACGGTTGAAACGCCCTTTGCAATACTCTCTAAACTGAAAAAATAGTAACCGTTTTATCCCCTAGATGCAGGTCTGACCATGAGGCCTTGCTGAGACGAATAAGGAGAACACCATGGCTTTACCGAAGAGACGACATTCCCATTCCCGCACCAGACAACGGCGAGCCCATGACGGCCTCAAGGGTCCCAGCGTGTCCAACTGTCCCGAGTGTGGCGAGCCCAAGATGCTCCATCAGCTCTGCAGTGGTTGTGGTGTGTATAAAGGCAAGAATATTATCCAATTAGAGGATGAACTTAACTAGGTTGTTGATGTGCGAATAGCTCTTGATGCCATGGGTGGTGACCGTGGATCGGAAATGCTTATCCGTGGCGCAATTGCAGCTGTAGAAGAGCAAAGTGATATTGAAGTCGTGCTGGTCGGGCCAGAACCCCTGCTCCGAGATACCCTTACTGCGGTAGGGGGCAGGGGAGGAGCATGGTCCGACCGGCTGACCATCGAGCATGCCCCGGAAGTCGTTGGCATGGATGAATCTCCGGTTGATGCCGTCCGCAAGAAGAAGCTCTCTTCGGTGATGGTCGCCTTTGATCTGGTGAAAAACGGTAGGGCCGATGCCGTGGTCTCGGCCGGGAATTCCGGAGCCACCCTGGCCGCCGGGGTGCGTAAGCTCGGTCGCCTGAGGGGCGTCTCCAGGCCGGGGATAGCCAGTTTTTTTCCTACCTTGAAAAAGCCAGTCATGCTGATGGACATCGGTGCCAACGTGGATTGCCGGCCCCAACATCTCTGTCAGTTTGCGGTGATGGCGTCTTCCTGTTCCAGTTTACTGCTTACCATTGATAGGCCGCGGGTCGGTCTGCTGAGTATCGGCGAGGAGTCCGGCAAGGGCAACGCCCTGGTCAAGGAGACCTATGACCTGCTCAGGGAGAGTTCCCTGAACTTTGTCGGCAATGTCGAGGGGCGGGACGTCTACAAGGGCGATGTGGATGTGATAGTCTGTGACGGCTTTGTCGGCAATATTTCACTGAAGATCAGTGAAGGGCTGGCCGATGCTGCCATGCAGATGCTGAAAAAGGAAATTATGAAAACCTGGAGGGCGAAACTGGGCTACCTGCTTATTCGGAAGGCCATCAGCGGTTTCAAGAAACAGGTTGATTATGCAGAGTACGGTGGCGCTCCCCTGCTTGGCATCAATGGTACCGGCATCATCTGTCACGGTACCTCCAATGCAACCGCGATCCGAAATGCCATAGAAGTCGCATCTGACATGGTGCGAAACAAGGTTAATAAAGTCATTGTAGAGGGCCTGGATAATCCCCAGGCCTGATTGAGGCAATATATGTGTAAAGCCGTCATCCTGGGAACCGGGTCCTGTCTCCCTGAACGAACGCTGACCAATGCTGAGCTTGAGCAGATGGTGGAGACCTCTGATCAGTGGATCACCAGCCGAACCGGGATTAAAACCCGCAGAATCTCCGGTGCCGGAGAGTATAACTACCGCCTGGCTGCCGGCGCTGGCCGGAAGGCCCTGGACAATGCCGGGCTGACAGCCGCTGAGCTGGACATGATCATTGTCGCTACCCTTTCGCCGCAAAAGATCATGCCCTCCACAGCCTGTTTTGTCCAGGCAGAGTTGGGGGCGGATAATGCCTTTGCCTATGATATCAATGCCGCCTGTACCGGCTTCACCTACGGTCTTGACCTGGCGAGCAAATATATTGCGTCCCAACCGGAGATGAAGGTCCTGGTCATCGGTTCAGAGACCCTCTCCACCAGGGTGGACTGGGAGGACCGCAATACCTGTGTGCTCTTTGGAGACGGTGCAGGTGCGGCGGTCCTGGGGAGCCGTGACGATGGTCGGGGTATCTTCGGCAGTAAACTGCGCTCCGACGGGCGTTTGTGGAACCTGCTGCACATGGATGGCCCGGAGAGCCAGAATCCTGCTCTCCAACCCGAAGACTGGCAGGGTGCCCTGATTCGGATGAATGGCAGTGATATCTTCAAACATGCCGTTCGTGCCATGAGTGGCGTGGTCAACGATCTGCTGGAACAGCAAGGCCTGAGCGTGGCCGATGTCGACCTGATTATTCCCCATCAGGCCAACATCCGTATCCTGCGAAAACTCCAGAGCAGGCTTGATGTTCCTGATGAAAAACTGTTTGTAAATGTAGATAAATACGGCAATACTTCTGCCGCCAGCATACCTATCGCGCTTGATGAAGCCAACCAGCAGGGACGGATCAAAGAAAATGACGTCGTCCTGCTGTGCACCTTTGGTGCCGGTCTCACTTGGGCGTCATTACTTATGCGCTGGTAATATACCAAGGAGAGACTCGTGGAGTATTTTTTAACAGAAGAACAACAGATGATTGTTGACACTGCCAGGGAAATTACCAACGAGAAAATTATCCCTGTTCGGGCAGAACTTGACGAAAACAATCAATTTCCCAGGGAAATCCTGGAGGATATCGCCAAGGCGGATCTGTTCAGCATCTTTGTACCCGAGGAGTATGGCGGTTTCGGCGGCGGCTGTTTTGACATTGCCCTGGCCATGGAGGAACTTTCCCGCGGCTGCGTCGGCGTGGCCACCAGCTTTGCCGCCAGTGCCCTGGGGATCTTTCCGGTGCTCATCGCCGGCAGCGAGGAGCTGAAGGAACAATATCTGCCCTCCATTGCCTCTGGCGAACGTTGGGCAGCCTTTGGCCTGACCGAGGCCAATGCCGGCAGCGATGCCTCCGGGATCCAGACCACGGCCGTCCTGGATGGCGATGAGTGGGTCCTCAACGGCACCAAGCAGTGGATCACCAATGGCGGTGAAGCCGAAATCTATACCATCGTTGCCCTGACCGACCCCCAGAAGGGGGCGCGTGGTGCCTCCATCTTTGTGGTGGAAGACGGTGATCCCGGATTCTCCTATGGCAAGAAAGAGGACAAGATGGGGATTCGTTCCTCGGCCACCAGGGAGTTGATCCTCAAGGACTGCCGGATTCCCAAGAATCGGCTGGTCGGCCGCAAGGGTACCGGCTTCATCACCGTGATGAAGACTCTGGATATCTCCCGGCCCGGGATCGCGGCCTTGGGAATCGGCCTGGCCCAGGCAGCCCTGGACGAGGCGGTCGTCTATTCCAAACAGCGGGTACAGTTCGGCAAGCCCATCGTCTCCTTCCAAGCGGTGCAGCATATGCTCGCCGATATGGCCATCCAGCTGGAAGCCGGCCGGGCCCTGGTGTACGCCGCTGCCCGCCACATCGACAATAACCCCAAGAACATGTCCAAGGCCTCGTCCATGTGTAAGGTCTTTGCTACGGACATGGCCATGAAGGTGACCACCGATGCGGTTCAGGTGCTTGGCGGCTACGGCTACATGAAAGAGTACCCGGTGGAGAAGATGATGCGTGATGCCAAGATCCTCCAGATCTATGAGGGGACCAACCAGATCCAGCGCAACGTGGTTGGCCAGGAACTCAATAAAGAATACTCCTAGGAAGTTTGCCATGAACATAGTGGTTTGCATCAAGCAGGTTCCGGATGCCAAAGATGTCCGACTCGATCCCGAGACCAACACCCTGGCCCGTGAGGGAGTGGAGTCGATAATGAATCCCTACGATCGCCATGCCCTTGAAGAGGCGGTGCAGCTCAAGGAGGAACATGGAGGATGCGTGACCGCCGTCACCATGGGCCCTCCCCAGGCGGAAAACGTCCTGCGCGAGGCCCTGGCCTGCGGCGCGGACAAGGGATTGCTGGTCTCTGATCGAGCCTTTGCCGGTGCCGACACCTGGGCGACCTCCTACACCCTGGCCAAGGCCATAGAGTCCCTCGGGGAGATTGATCTGACCCTCTGCGGAAAACAGGCCATAGACGGGGATACTGCCCAGGTCGGTCCGGGCGTTGCCTGTCGCTTAGGCGTTCCCTTTGTCACCTGTGTCCAGAAGACCCGTGCATCCAGCCCTGACTCCATCACAGTGGAACGGATGATGGATGATGGCTATGATCTGGTACGGCTGCCTCTACCGGCCCTGTTGACCGTGGTCAAGGATATCAACGAACCTCGGGTTGCATCCCTCAAGGGGAAGATGAAGGCCAAGAAGGCGGTTATCCCCATGGTCTCAGCCGCAGATATCCAGGCAGCGCCGGAGAATATCGGACTCGGCGGTTCACCCACCAAGGTGGTTCGGGTCTTTTCTCCCGAGGCACGCGGTGATCGACAGATTTTCACCGGCACGGTTGAGGAACAGGTCGATCAACTGGTTCAACAACTGAAAGCGCATCTCTAGAGCGCGCCCCCTGTAGGCAGGATGAGCTGGTCCCTGTCGCTTCCCCCCGGATCCAGAGATAGAAGAAAAGAAAAGATGCTGAAAATAGATTGTGACAAGTGCATAGTATGTGGGATTTGCGAGTCCGGTTGCCCCTTTGCTGCCCTTCACTGCGAGGACGACTGTGTCGTTGTCGATGAAAACTGTACCCTCTGCGGTGCCTGTGTGGAAAGCTGTGAGGTCGGTGCACTCTCCATCGAGGTCGGTGAGAAAAAGGTGCAGCAGGACCTGGCAGACTGGCAAGGTGTCATGGTCTTTGGCGAATTTCGCCACGGGACCATTGCTTCGGTAACCTACGAACTCCTTGGAGTCGGGCGAAAGCTCGCAGATGCCAGGGGCGTCGGCTTGAGTGTGGTCCTGCTGGGGACGGATATTGGCTCCCACGGACCTTCTCTGATCGCGGCCGGAGCCGATTTAGTCTACCTGGTTGATCATCCTGCACTTGAACAGTTTCGAGAAGATGCTTACGGGTATGCACTGGAAAAGATCATCCGCCTGAAGAAGCCGGAGATTGTACTTGCCGGTGCCACTGCCATTGGTCGCTCGGTTATTCCCTTTGTCGCCACCCTGATCGATGCCGGCCTCACCGCCGACTGTACCCGTCTGGAGATCAGGGAAGAAGACGGGATGCTGCTGCAGACCAGGCCGGCCTTTGGCGGTAATATCATGGCCACCATCGAATGTCCTGATACCAGGCCGCAGATGGCCACGGTTCGGCCAAAGGTCATGGTGGCAGCTGAGCCAGACGGCAACCGCAAGGGGGTGGTTGAGTCCATCGATCTTGACGAGAAACTGACCAGCTCCAAGGTGGAGATCCTGGAGACGGTGATCAGTGAGGAGGAACAGGTCAACATCCAGGAGGTGGAGACCCTTGTTGCCGGTGGTCGTGGATTGGAGTCTGAAAAGGGCTTTGCCTTGATTCGGGAGTTGGCCTCAGAACTCGGCGCCGCCGTCGCGGCCAGCCGTGCGGCTGTAGATTCCGGCTGGATTCCCTATCCCCACCAGGTCGGCCAGACCGGCAAGACCGTCCACCCCAAGGTCTATATTGCCTGCGGTATTTCAGGTGCCATCCAACACGCCGTGGGGATGCAGTCCTCTGATATCGTGATTGCCATAAACCGTGATGAGAATGCCCCGATCTTTGATATTGCCACCTACGGCATTGTCGGTGATCTCTACGAGGTTATTCCGGCACTTATTAAACGTATCCAGGAGGTGAAGAGTGACTCTTCAAGATAAGGTAGCCCTGGTCACCGGCGGCAGCCGTGGGATCGGGCGTGCCATCTGTACCCGACTCGCTGCCATGGGGGCACTGGTCGGGATCAACTATGTCTCCAACCCGACCGCTGCCCAGGAGACCCTGGACCTGCTCGAAGCGCAGGGAGGCCGGGGCTTTCTCTGCCCCTTCAATGTCTCTGACTTTGCTGCAACCCAGACAGCCGTCAAGTCCATCATCAGCGACCATGGCCGACTGGATGTCCTGGTCAACAATGCCGGTATCACCCGTGATGGCCTGATGGCCATGATGAAAGAGCCCCATTGGGATGATGTCCTGGACACCAACCTCAAGGGCGCCTTCAGCTGCAGTAAGGCAGCCATGCGCTCCATGCTGAAAAAACGTTGGGGACGCATTATTAACATCAGCTCGGTTATAGGTTTTGTCGGTAATGGCGGCCAGGTCAACTATGGCGCTGCCAAAGCCGGACTGGTCGGCCTGACCAAATCCATGGCCAGAGAACTTGCCGGACGCAATGTTACTGTGAATTGCGTGGCACCCGGATACATTGTCACTGATATGACCGAAGAGCTGGCAGAGGATGTCCAGCAGGCGATTAAGGCACAAGTTCCATTGAATCGGTTGGGTTCAGCCGAGGATGTGGCCGCAGCTGTCGCCTTCCTGGCCTCCGCCGATGCCGAGTACATCACCGGACAGACCCTTCATGTCAATGGTGGAATGTATATGGGAAACTAGCAACCTTCCTCCCAGGAGGAATAGCGTTGCTTTGAGCAGTACCTACATCAAAACATATAATATTCAGGAGAATACAATGGCTGTTGAAGCAAAGATGATCGATATTATCGTAGAGCAGTTGAGCGTGGATAAAGAAAAGGTGGTTCCTGCCGCCTCATTTGTTGACGATCTGGGTGCAGATTCCCTTGACCTGGTTGAGCTGATCATGGCCATGGAAGAGGAATTTGACGTGGAGATCCCTGACGAAGAGGCCGAAAAGATCACCACTGTGCAGAATGCAATTGATTTTGTTGCTAAAATCCAAGAATAATAAGGGTTAGTTTCGTGAAAAGACGGGTCGTTGTTACAGGAATAGGCTTGGTCACACCTCTTGGTACGGGTACCGACAAGACGTGGGATAATCTTATCCATGGCCGTGGCGGTATTGGACCGATTACCAGGTTTGATGCCAGTGGTCATGCCTCACAGATTGCCGCAGAGGTCAAAGATTTCTCAGCTGCAGACTGGTTTGAAAAGAAGCAGGTGAAGAACCTCGATCTCTTTGTCCAGTATGCCATTGCAGCGGCAGAACTTGCCTGGAAAGACAGCGGCCTGTCTGTTACCGATGAAAATCGGGAGCGAATCGGGGTTATCACCGGATGCGGCATGGGGGGCTTGCCCACCATTGAGGAGTACCATCAGGTCTTGATGGAGAAGGGACCTCGAAAAATCACCCCCTTCTTCATCCCCCGGGTGATCCCCAACATGCCTTCCGGTCATATCTCCATGCGTCTGGGCAGTAAGGGACCCAACCTAACCCAGACCACGGCCTGTGCTGCCGGTACCCACGCCGTGGGCGAAGCCTTCCGCCATATCGCCTACGGTGACTGTGATGTGGCTGTCACCGGGGGCACCGAGTCGGTGATCTGCCCGCTGGCAGTAGGGGGATTCAGTGCCATGAAGGCGCTCTCCACCCGTAACGATGATCCAGCCACGGCCTCAAGGCCCTTTGATGTCGATCGTGATGGTTTCGTCATCTCTGAAGGATCCGGGATGCTGATCCTGGAAGAGTTGGAGACGGCCAGAAAACGTGGGGCCAGGATCTATGCCGAGATTATCGGTTATGGTCAGACCAGCGATGCCTATCATATCGCTGCTCCACCAGAGGACGGAGAGGGTGGAGCCCGCTGTATGGCCATGGCCCTTCGAGATGCCCGGGTTGCCGCCGAGAGTGTCGACTATATCAATGCCCACGGCACCTCCACCCCGCTGAACGATCGCTGCGAGACCCTGGCCATAAAGACGGTCTTCCAGGAGCATGCCTCCAAACTGGCCATCAGTTCCACTAAATCCATGACCGGACATATGTTGGGCGCTGCCGGAGGGATAGAGTCGGCCTTCACCGCCCTGACCCTGCATACGGGCATCATCCCACCCACCATCAATCTCCATAATCCGGCCCCTGAGTGTGACCTCGATTATGTGCCCCTTACCGCTCGAGAGGCCAATCCGGAAGTCGCCATCTCCAACTCCTTTGGCTTTGGTGGGACCAATGGGGTCGTGGTCATGAAGAAGTTCAGTGAATAAAGGCAAGGAGAACAGAGTGAAGATTGCACTTGGCTGTGACCATGGGGGCTTTGGCCTTAAGCAGGAGATTGCAGCTGTCCTGAAAGACTGCGACTGCGAGGTCGTTGACTATGGCTGCTATTCCAGCGACTCGGTCGACTACCCTGACATTGCCGCTGCTGTCTGCAAGGCGGTGGCCGGCGGAGAGTGTGAGCGCGGGATATTGATCTGTGGTACCGGTATCGGCATCTCCATTGCCGCCAACCGGCATCCAGGTATCAGGGCTGCCCTCTGCAGTGAACCTTTTTCAGCACAGATGAGCAGGGAACACAATGACGCCAATGTGCTCTGCCTTGGAGGTCGCGTCATCGGCGGAGCACTGGCTCTGCAGATTGTTGATGTCTGGCTGAAGACCGAATTTAGTGGAGGACGTCATCTCCGGCGCATTCAGATGCTGGACTGAAACCCGGCTGATTGTCCTGGGGAAAACGAATGAACCGGTATGCTTTTTAGATAAGGCTACCGGTTTTTTTATGGGAAATTTATCAAGGCGTTGGCTTCCGGTTTCGGGAGGGAATTCCACCGATAAGTGATGCCGGACCGGCACCACCAGGCATCACCAGGCAGTACCGACCGGGCAGTACCGCGCAACCAGGGGAGCGTGCGCCCCTGAACAACCAAGGACAGCGGTACTTGTCATTACCCATGGCTACCTTGCGAAATTGCTATTACATGAATTTTTCAAGCTATCCTCATATATAGAGAACTATCATGAAATGTCCCTACTGTGGCCACCTGGAAAACAGGGTCATCGACTCCAGGGTGAATAAGGACAAGACCATTATCCGTCGACGTAGAGCCTGTGCCTCCTGTCGGCAGCGATTCACCACCTATGAACGGATCGAGTTGATGCTGCCCATGCTGATCAAAAAAGATGGCCGTCGGGAGCCCTGGAACCGAGGCAAGATTGTGGCTGGCCTGGAAAAGGCCTGCGAAAAACTTCCGGTGAGTATGACCGATATCGATGCCTTTGTCGATGCCATCGAACTGCGCCTCCAGGATGCCGCAGGCAAGGAGGTTTCCACCAGGCAGATCGGGGAGTGGGTCATGGAGTCTTTGCCTGCCCTTGACGAGGTCGCCTATGTCAGGTTTGCCTCTGTTTACCGGCAGTTTAAGGATGTGAATGAGTTTATGGATGAGTTGAAGCTTTTCCTGGGCAAATCCCAGGAAGGCAAAGAAAGTTAAGCAAGGAGTCCCTGTTGATGTCGAGTTTCGATGATGATCAGCGGTTCATGGAAATCGCTCTGGCCGAAGCCCGTAAAGGGCTTGGCCGAACCTCTCCAAACCCCGCAGTGGGCGCTGTCGTCGTCCGTGAAGGCAGGATCGTGGGCCGGGGGTATCACCGCAAGGCGGGTACCCCCCATGCAGAGGTCCACGCCCTGGCCGATGCCTCTGCTTCGGCCAGGGGGGCCACCATCTATGTTACCCTGGAGCCCTGCAACCATACCGGTCGCACCCCACCCTGTACCCAGGCCATCTTGAAGAGTGGCATTGCCCGGGTGGTGATCGGGATGTTGGATCCTAATCCACATGTGGCCGGGAAGGGTATGGAATGTTTGGAGCAGGCAGGGCTAACGGTCTGCCATGGGATCCTGGAGAAGGAGTGTCGTGCCTTGAACTATCCCTTTCTCAAACATATAGCCACCGGTTTACCCTGGGTGATCATGAAGGCTGGCCTCAGCCTTGATGGCAGGATCAGTTACCGCAAGGGAGAGGGCGGCAAGATTACCGGGCCCGCGTCCGGTGAGCGCGTCCACCAAATCAGAGACCGGGTTGATGCCATTCTCATCGGCGTGGGCACCGCCCTGAGCGATGATCCGAGCCTGACCACCAGGCTCGGAACCGGCAAAGGGCAGGACCCCTTACGGATCATTGTCGACACCAGTCTCCGCCTGCCCCCCGCAGCCAGGATGCTGCACCAGGATTCGGAGGCAGAGACCTGGGTCTACTGTGGAACCGCGGCCAGTGAAGAGCGGCAGCAGCAGTTGGAGGCGGCCGGGGCAAGGGTGGTGCGCCTTCCCCTATACCCGGATGGAGGTCTCGACCTCAACGCACTCCTGGCGCACCTGGGAGAGGAAGGGATCAACGCACTCCTGGTCGAAGGCGGGTCCCGGATTCATGGCAGCTTTCTTCAGGCAGACCTGGTGGATCAGGTCTGCCTCTTCTATGCGCCATTTTTTATCGGCGACCAGGGCACACCTCTGCTGAAGGGTTACGGTATCAATCAACGAGAAGCGGGAGCAGGCTTTGTGGAAACCTCGATCACCGCCCTGGGCAGCGACCTGCTCTTCACCGGCTACCGCCATTTTCCCGCCTAGGACGAGGCAAACATTGCCTGGAGTTGAGCGACCTGCTCCCTGAGGGCCTCCTGGCTGGGAAAGGTCATGGTGACCGTACAACTGTCCCGTTCAAAGGCAGGAGAGGGGGTGACCTCCACCTGGGCCGGGAGCTGCAGACCTTGGACAAAACGTTGAAAGGCTGCCTCGGCTTCGATCCTTTGGGGGGCATGGAGGTTGTGCAACTGTTCAAGCAGACGGGCGCCCTGCTGGGGGATATTGTTCGTGTCCGGACTTGCCTGCTCCGGCAGCATCGCCAAAAGTTCAGCAAAGCTGCACTCTTGCCTTCGGGTCATTTCGATGACCAGCTCAAGGAGCCTGTTCTGCTTGGAACCGCCGAAATGATACCTTTTGATGGAGTGGACCACCAGCCCTTGATCCTGGTGGGTGAGCTTGGCTAACTGAGTAGCAGCCTTGGCCGGGATCAGTCTCCCATGGATTGCCTCCTGGGCAGAGGGGGCCAACTCCAGCAGGGCCAGCAGCCCGGCCAGGGCGTGTTGGTTGCCCCTGTAGCCCATCAGCTCAAGGAGCTGAAACAGTTCTTCCCCGGAGAGTCGGGCAGAGGCCTCCCTGGCGACCAAGGCGTCTTCAAGGGGGCTGGGCACCCCACCCAGGCGTCGATGGGCACAGAGCAGCGAGAGTCGCTGGAAGGGTGGCGTCTCCACGCTCAGCACCAGACAGGGAACCGTGCTCAGCTTCAGCTGGCTGCAGGCCGCGAGTTGACGATGGCCGGAAAGGAGCAGGGCGCAGAGCGGCTCATCTTCGCCCTGCTGGACAAGCAGGGGCAGGAGCAGGCCATGCTGTGAGATGGCACTCAGCGTTGCCGGATCCACGGTTTCGTCGATGAAATCAGGATAGGTGGAGGAGCAGGGGCTGATCTGTTTCAGGGGCAGGTGCTTGATAGTATGGCTGGGAATCACGGTACAGGGGCAGGTGGGGGTTAATAAAAAGAGGGGCCTCATCATCGATGAGGCCCCTCACGCTCACTGCAAAAAGCAGGCTTATCGGTTGGCGTTGATCCGTGAACGGAGGATCCCGGAGGGCTTGAAGGTAACAACCCGTCTGGCATCGAGTATCAGTTCGCTCCCGGTTTGAGGATTTCGGCCGCGTCTGGATTTTTTGTCTTTGATGTTGAACTTGCCAAAGCCACTCAGTAATAGATCCTGGCCATTAATAAGGGAAGATTTAGATAACATCAGGAAGGTCTCCACAGATTCTGTGGATTGCGATTTGGTCAACGTTGGATGGGTCTTGTAGATTTGCTGTACTAAATCAGCCTTAGTCAGGGTCATTGTTCACCTCCTAATGGAGCGAAGTTTCAATCTTTTGTTTGGAATTTGTTCCTGCATATATAGTATGCAGGGCTTATACCGCTTGTCAATCCTGATTATTGAAGAAAGTGAAAGGCGCCCTTGCCTGCATAGAGGGCTGCCTCACCAAGTTCTTCCTCAATGCGAAGGAGTTGATTGTACTTTGCCACCCGATCACTGCGTGAGGGGGCACCGGTTTTAATCTGACCGGCATTGAGGGCAACCGCCAGGTCGGCGATGGTGGCATCTTCGGTCTCGCCGGAGCGATGGGAGATAACCGCCGTATATCCTGCCCGGTGGGCCATGTCCACGGCATCGATGGTCTCGGTCACCGTGCCGATCTGATTGAGTTTGATCAGAATGGAGTTGGCCACCTGCCGACTGATCCCTTTTTGAAGGATAGCGGTATTGGTGACAAAGATATCGTCTCCGACCAGTTGAATCTTTCCTCCCAACTCCTGGGTCAGGGCCTTCCAGCCGTCCCAATCTGACTCATCCAGGCCGTCTTCAATGGAGATCAGGGGGTACTGCTTGACCCAGTTGGCATAAAATTTGATCAACTGCTCGGCGTCTTTCTTCGGTTTTTTCTCGGCATTCAGGACATACTTCTTATCCTTGGCCATGTAGAATTCGCTGGCAGCGGCATCGATGCCGATGAAGATATCCTTACCAGGCTTGTAGCCGGCCTGGACGATCCCCTCCAGGATAGCCTCCATGGCCTCCTCGTTGGAGCTGAGGTTGGGGGCGAAGCCGCCCTCATCGCCGACCGCGGTCTGCAGGCCACGGCCTTTGAGCACGGATTTCAGGGCGTGAAAGGTCTCGGTTCCCATACGCAGGGCCTCTGCAAAACTCTTGGCACCCACGGGTAGGATCATGAACTCCTGGATATCGACATTGTTGTCGGCGTGGGCTCCGCCGTTGAGGATGTTCATCATCGGTACAGGCAGGACCTTGGCATTGACCCCGCCCAGATAGTTGTACAGGGGCAGCTCCAGCTCAGCGGCGCTGGCCTTGGCCACGGCCATGGAAACACCGAGGATGGCGTTGGCGCCAAGCTTCTTCTTGTTGGCGGTATTGTCCAGCTTGAGCATGATCTGGTCCAGCAGGACCTGATTGGCCGATTCCCGACCGAGCAGGGCAGGGGTGATCAGCTCGTTGACGTTTTTGACGGCCTGGAGCACACCTTTGCCGTTGTAGCGCTTCTTCTTGGTATCACGCAACTCCAGGGCCTCACGCTGGCCGGTGGAGGCGCCGGAAGGTACGGCGGCCCTGCCCATGACCCCTGTCTCCAGGTAGACCTCAACCTCCACCGTAGGGTTTCCCCTGGAATCCAGTACTTCGCGTGCAACGATATCGACGATTTCTCCCATGACTCTATTCTCCGTAAATTTCTAAAGAGTGGTGAACGATCTCTTCTGATATATTAATAATAAATGAGTGTTTGCCCTTAGACCACGCTGGCCATCTTAAAGATCGGCAGATACATGGCCACCACCAGCCCGCCGATCATGCCGCCGAGAAAAACCATCATAAAGGGTTCGATCATGGCCGTCAGGTTGTCCACTGCCTGATCAACCTCCTCGTCATAAAAGTCAGCAATCTTCTCCAGCATGGTATCCAGGGCACCCACGGATTCACCGACATTGATCATCTGGACCACCATGTTGGGGAAGACCCCGGACTCCTCCAGGGGCTCGGCAATGGGGCGACCCTCGGCAATGGACTCCGCGGTTCGAAAAACAGCTCTCTCTATTACCTTATTCCCAGAAGTTTTGCCAACAACTTCTAGGGCTTCAAGGATGGGAACGCCACTTTGGAGCATGGTGCTCAGGGTCCGGGTGAACTTTGCCACCGCCACCCGGCGCAGCAGGGTGCCGACCACCGGGGTTTTCAGCAGGAGGCTGTCGATCCTTAGCCGCCCCTTTTCCGTACCGTAGATCCGCTTGACAATCCAGCTGAGGACGAAGGCGACGATGATCAGGTAGATGAAGTTGCCCTTGAAGAAGTTGCTCATATCCACCACCAGCTGGGTGGGAGCAGGCAGGGCCGAGCCGAAATCCTGGAACATCCGGTCAAAGACCGGGACCACAAAGACAAGGATGACCACCAGGATGATGATGGAGATTCCCAGACAGATGGCAGGGTAGGTCATGGCTCCCTTGATCTTCTTCTGCAGGGCCATGGACTTCTCCTTAAAGACCGCCAGCCTGGAGAGGATGGTATCCAGGATACCGCCGAGCTCACCGGCTTCGATCATGTTGGAGTAGAGGTTGTCAAAGACCTTGGGGTGCTTGCGCATGGAATCTGCCAGGGTGGTTCCGGTCTCCACGTCACCCTGGATTTCCAGGAGAACTTTTTTAAAGGTGGTGTTGCTCTGCTGCTTGCCCAGGATCTGGAGGCACTGGACCAGGGGCAGGCCGGCGTCGATCATGGTGGAGAGCTGCCGGGTAAAGATGACCACATCCTTGCCGGTGACCTTGGGCTTGAACAGGGGAATGTTCTCCAGGAGATCCTTGGGCTTTTCTTTGATCCGGATATTATCCATACGAAGACGCCTGAGTTGGGCCAGGGCAGAGCCTTCGTCAGGGGCCTCCAGTTCCCCTTTGCGCTTCTCTCCGTAGCTGTTCTTTCCTTTCCATATATAAATGGGCATTGGGTATTCTCCGGACAACACGCCGAGACTTTTTCAAGGCAGTTGAAGATAAGTTGTTGACAGATGCAGGGATAGCCTTTATAAATTTATTTTTTTTGCGGGCAATGCGTCCTCTGGTCGCAATTTATGATATTGTATGGAAGTTTTTTTCTTGATTCAAGAAAAAGTTTATATTTTTTATGGAGTTGGCAATATGCAGAGCAATGAGACAGCAAAGTTCAGTGAGGGAGCATTTCAACCGGTCATCGAGCAGTGTGAAGGTTGTGAGCGGATCGTAGAAGTTGACAGTGCAAAGTTTTGTAACACCTATGCACAGCCCGGTGCCAAGTGGCGGCTGGGGATCTGCAACTTTGCAACCCATGCCAAGCCGGAGGTCAAGGTGGTCAAGGTCCGGATCAACCCGCTGAAAGCTGCCAAGCGCGCCAACCGTCGGGGCTAATCCTCCACCCGTCATGGCTGTTCTCCGCTGAGGAGTGCAGCCCCTCTCTCCGCCTGCGGGGAAGAGACCCAAAAAGCCTCTGCATCATCTCCGATGTAGAGGCTTTTTTTATGCAGCCGGCTCTGCCCGGCAAGCGAGCCGGGCTGGGGGCGGCTCAGCGGTTGCCGACACCGGTGTAGTTGAAGCCCAGGCTCTTCATCCGCACCGGATCATAGACATTGCGCAGGTCAACAAAGACCGCTGCCTTCATGCTCGTCTTGATCCGCTCCAGGTCCAGGGCCCGGTACTGATTCCACTCGGTCATCAGCACCACGCAGTCTGCCTCGGCCGCAGCCTGATAGGCGTTCTCCTGGTACTCGATGCCGGCCGGCAGGTAGGCCCTGGCCTCTTCCATGCCCTGGGGGTCATGGGCCTTGATCCGGGCCCCCTTCTCCAACAGGGCCGGCAGGATGGTCGCGGCCGGGGCATCGCGCATATCATCGGTCTCCGGTTTAAAGGTCAGCCCCAGGACAGCAATGGTCTTGCCGGCCACCGAACCTCCGACCATCTCGCGGATCTTTTTCACCATCCTGGCCTTCTGGGCTGCATTGACCTCCACCGCAGCCTCAACCACCCGGACGTTTTCCCCATGCTCCTGGACGATGCGCATCAGGGCCAGGGTATCTTTGGGAAAGCAGGAACCGCCATACCCGGGTCCAGGGTGGAGAAACTTGGAGCCGATCCGGCCGTCCATGCCGATGGCCTTGGCAATATCGGTGACATTGGCCCCCACGGCCTCGCAGACGTTGGCGATCTCGTTGATGAAGCTGATCTTCACGGCCAAAAAGGCGTTGGCCGCATACTTGGCGAGTTCTGCGGTTTCGATGGTGGTGCTGACAATGGGGGTGTCGCGGAGATAGAGCGGCATGTAGATTTCCCGGAGGATCTCTTCGGCGCGTTCGGTCTCTATGCCGATCACCACCCGGTCCGGCCGCATAAAATCAGAGATGGCGGCTCCTTCGCGGAGAAATTCGGGGTTGGAGGCCACGTCAAACTCAGCTTTCGGATTGGTCTCAGCGATGATCCTGCTGACCTGACGGGCGGTGCCGACAGGTACCGTACTCTTGTCAACCACCACGGTATAGCCCTCCAGGTGGGCGGCAACCTCTCGGGCAGCGTCATAGATATAGGTCAGGTCGGCATAGCCGTCGCCGCGGCGTGAGCTTGGCGTGCCCACGGCAATGAAGACCGCATCAGCCTTGGGTACGGCCTGGGTGATGTCGGTGGTGAAGCAGAGGCGACCTTCGCTGATATTTTTTTTCACCAGGGTATCCAGGCCTGGCTCGTAGATGGGGATTACCCCCTCTTTGAGCTTGGTGATTTTCTCCTCCACCTTGTCCACACAGGTGACCATATGGCCAAACTCTGCAAAACAGGTTCCGGTGACCAGGCCCACATAGCCCGTGCCGATCATGGTAATATTCATGGGTTCTCCTTGAACTATTCTCTGGCACCAAAGAGTGCCGTTCCTATGCGTATGATGGTGGCGCCCTCCTGGATGGCCACCGGGAAGTCTCCGGACATGCCCATCGAGAGCTGGATGTTGTCGTTATCGCTGAAGAGTTGTTTTGCCGCCAAACTCTCGGCCAGTTCCCGGGTCGCCCTGAACAGGGGCCGGGTGGCCTCTGGATCCGCTGCCAGGGGCGGGATGGTCATCAGGCCGCTCACGCGGATGCTGGTGCTTTCCCTGATCTGAGTCAGCAAGCCTTCGACCTCTTCAGGGGCCACCCCTGCCTTCTGTTCTTCCCGGCCGATATTGACCTGGATCAGGATGGAGATGGATCTGTTCTGGGCCGTGGCATGCTTGGCCAGCAGGGTGGCAAGTTTGAGGCTGTCCACGGTCTGGATACAGTCAAAGAGGCTTGCCGCCAGCTTAGCCTTGTTGCTCTGCAGGTGGCCGATGAAGTGCCAGTTGATATCGCTGGGCAGGCTCGGAATCTTCTCGGCCGCCTCCTGGATATAGTTTTCCCCAAACAGCGTCTGTCCGCAGAGGCGGGCCTGCTTGATCAGTTCGATGGGCTTGCGCTTGGATACCGCCAGGAGCTGGACGGTTTGGGGATCTCTGCCGCAGTCAAGGGCGCATTGTGCAATCTGGTCGCGGATCTGTTGAAAGTTGGTTGTGATCATGATCTGGTTGTTTCGGTTGGCAGTTGGAAGAGGGCCCGGGCATTACGGCTGGTTGCCTGGGCAACTTCCGACAGGGGAATCTGTTTCAAGTCGGCAACCATCCGGGCGGTATGCAGCACCTTGTCAGGGGTGTTGCGTTTGCCGCGAAAGGGGACCGGCGCTAGAAAGGGGCCGTCGGTTTCCAGGATCAGGTGGCGGAGGTCAATCTCACGGACCACCTCATGGAGGTCGCGGGCGTTTTTAAAGGTGACAATGCCGGGGATGGAGAGGTAGAAGCCCAGCTCGATCACCTGGCGGGCAAAGTCCAGATCACCGGAAAAGCAGTGCATCACTCCGCCTGCCGGAAAATCCGAGAGCTGGCGGAGATGGTGGAGGGTGTCCTGGTGGGCATCGCGGTCATGGATGATCACCGGCAGCTCCAACTGCCGGGCCAGCCGGAGTTGACTGGCAAAGGCGGCCTGCTGCACCGGGACAGGGGCGTATTTCTTTGCATAGTCCAGGCCGATTTCGCCGTAGGCTACAACCTTGGGGTGTAGAGCCAACTGGGCCAGCTGGTTCAGGACCGGGGCTGAGGCCCCTTGGGCATCGTGGGGGTGGATGCCCACGCTGGCGTAGATGTTAGGATGCTGTTCGGCCAGGCTCACGGCACGCCTGGAGCTCTCCAGGTCGATCCCGATGGTGATAATCCTGGAGACTCCGGCCTCGGCGGCAGCCTGGAGTACTGTCTCCAGGTCATGGTGATAGGCTTCCATGTCAAGGTGGCAGTGGGTATCGATTAATTCGATTCCAGGAGGCAGCTGGCCTGCTGAAGGGGGTTGTTGATCCATGGTGATCCTGCTTTTTCGGGTACTTAGTTCCCTGGCTCTTCCCTTGACCGGAGCAAGATAAGGCCTGTGCCCCTGTCAATGGCTGGGTAGGAATCGGCAAAGGGGGGGAGGATAAATGATTTGTTGAAAAAAACAAGGCTATATAGCACAGAGATTGGTTATTGACATTAAATCCTTATTTTTTTACAACTGGTATCTTACCTGCTGGCAGCAGAGAGGATCAAGGGTTTTGTTGAATCCAGCAGCAAGCGGGTGCCCCTGTCCGTCGGCAGGCCGGTACCGTGATTGAGAGTAACGATATTTCATACCATAATCGGAGGAATTGCTTAAATGAAAAAGAGTAGCGTCACCTGTGTTCTGATTGCCATGCTGATGGCTTCCCTCTTTGCCGTCAGCGGTTGTACTGCCAATAAAAGTGCTGTGGCTGCTTCCACTGAGGGTGTGAGTCCAGATACCCTGCCCCCGGTACCCGGGTTTGCCGGCGATATCCAGGATATTGTACTGCCGCCTGAGCTGGAGTGGGACCGGGCCAACTCCATGGGCATCAAGACCGAATCCTTTCGTGGTGGCGTCTATGTCTATAAGGGGGATGTCTCGGTGATGTCGCTCAAGGACTACATGGTCCAATCCATGCAGGATAACAAGTGGAAGCAGGTGGGAGAGACCTCATCCAAGGACGTGATGCTGGCCTTTGTCAAGCCCAACAAGACCTGTATGATGGTTATCAGTGAGGGGGGATTGGTCGCCAAGACCAGCCTGACTTTTTATGTCACCATCGATGCCACCGCAGCCACCGCCCTCAATCCCTTTGGGGAGGCCATCAGTCAGTAACTCGGCACGGTCTGGTTGGAATTTCGCGGGTCAGAGAGCCGCGGATAGAGCTTGTCGTCATACAGGTAGCAGAAGGTTCATGTTGTGAAAGAAAGTATCGTTAAGTCAGATAAACCCGGGTTGCAGGGGGTGCGGGTCCTGCTGGGAGTCACTGGTTCCATTGCCGCCTATAAGGCAGCGGAATGGGTACGGGAGTTGGTTAAGGAAGAGGCCCTGGTTACGGTGATGATGACCGACTCGGCCTGCGAGTTTGTCTCGTCGCTGACTTTTGCCGCCCTCTCCGGTAACCGGGTCTACCGGCAGATGTTTGCAGAGGATCCCGAAGGGGTCATGGCCCACATCAACCTTTCCCGGGATACCGATATTCTGCTCATCGCACCGGCCACGGCCCAGACCCTCAGTCGACTGAGTCACGGCATGGGCGATGACCTGATTTCCACCACGGTCCTGGCTGCCAGAAAACCGGTGGTGATCTGTCCTGCCATGAACACGAATATGTTTCTTCATCCCGCAAGCCAGCAGAACCTTGAACGTCTGCGCAGCTACGGGTACCAGCTGGTTGACCCGGACAGCGGTTCTCTGGCCTGCGGTGAAGAGGGCACCGGTCGGCTGCCTGAGTGGGATGTGGCCCGGGAGGCCCTCTTGGGGGCGCTCACCCTCAATGACCTTGAGGGCAGGAAGGTGGTTGTCACTGCCGGACCCACCCGGGAGGCCCTGGACCCGGCCCGCTATCTGACCAACCGCTCCAGCGGCAAGATGGGCTACGCCCTTGCCCGGGCCGCCCGGCGCCGAGGCGCCAAGGTCACCCTGGTCAGCGGTCCTGTGGACCTGGACGCACCTCCCGGGATCGAGCTGGTCAGGGTGCAGTCTGCCAGGCAGATGGAAAGTGCGGTACTGGAGCATGCACAGGGGGCTGCAGTGGTTGTCAAGGCCGCAGCAGTGGCCGATTATCGCCCCGCGACGGCCCAGGAGCATAAGATCAAGAAAAAGGCCGAACCCATGCATCTGGATCTGGTCAAGAATAACGACATCCTGGCTACCTTGGGTCAGAACCGTCGACCGGGCCAGATCCTGGTTGGTTTTGCCGCAGAGAGTCAGAATCACCGCCAGGAAGGATTTCGCAAGCTCACCGAGAAGGGGGCGGATCTGATCGTGGTCAACGACATCCTTGGCTCGACCACCGGCTTTGACGTGGATACCAACCAGGTGACCCTGGTTGAGCAGAATCAGGTGACCGAACTGCCCCTGATGTCCAAGGAGGGGACCGCCAATCAGATCCTGAACCGGGTGGTTGCCCTGCTGGAACAGCAGTAGGATCCCTTATTCGCTGAGTTCGCTCTATAAATAGCTCACCCACCCTCCGGGTCAGCTGAGGGGGCTGCTGCAATGTATTTGGTCTCCCTCTTACGCTGCCTTTGTCGAGCAGTCGAGCAGATTGCGCTGCCTGGCTAAGGCGGTCATTTTTTAAAGGGCCAGGATATCTAATCTGGCCAGGAGTTTTTCTTTCCCCTTTCCCCCTTGTCAGCCATGGAGTAGGGTGCCTGCCTTCTGGAGTTGGGCAGGTTTCTCTCTCTGCGCGGTCACTGCCTCTGGGCAGTCAAACCACAGCCCAGGGTCGGAACCCGGCTGACAGCTTTCAGCTGACCCTTATGGGTACCTTGGAAAATTCGATTTTTGGATCAAGGTCAAGGCGCGCCGTGAATTGTAGCGCGGGCATATGTTTGATATTCCGAGGATACAATTTTGAGCGTAACGACGTGGTTGGAAGGGAATAACAATTTTACAAGGTGGTCCTGTACCAACAGGGCCTTGGCTGAAGAGCTGAGGTCGCCGCCCGTGGAGACGGAATCGTGCAGCTGAGTCGAACCGAACAGAAGAGAAGAATCAAGGAAGTGGAAAAATTGGTGGTGGAGCTTGCAGCTCTGCCCAGCCAGATTATAGGACAGTGTCCCTGTTCCCGGGAAGTGCGAGCCTACCTGCAGGAGATCGCCGATCTCAAAGGGGGCGCCAGAAAGCGACAGGTCAAGTATGTGACCAAGCTGATGAAGGGCATGGACCTGGAAGAGGTCTATGCATTCATCGGCCAGCGCCGGGGCAGGGAACTCATCAAGACCAAGCAGTTTCACGAGGTGGAGTATTGGCGGGATTCCCTGGTGAACGAGGCCCTGGCCCAGCGCAAGCTGTGCAAGGAGGAGGAGCTGGAGTGGTCGGAGCGGTGGAATTCGGAAACCGTGGCCACCATCTGTGCAGAGTTGCCAGGGGCAGAGGAATATACCCTGTTACGATTGGCCTATCTCTTTGTTCAGACCAGGAACCCCAAACACAGTAGGGAGATTTTTCGCTACCTCATGGCCTTGAAGGAGCAGCAGCGTTTTGCCGGCTAGGCCGGTTGCTCTGTTACCGGTGGCAGGGCAGCGCCCCCTTGACGTTCGAGGGGGGCTGCCGCTCTCTCAGGCCTGTTCCGTCTGCTGCCGACGACGCAGGCTGCGGGCATAGGTGGCTGCGGCCATGCCGGCCACACAGCCGTCACCCACGGCCTTGGCCATCTGATAGGGAGGGCCGATGATGTCACCTGCAGCGTAGATGCCGGGGATGTTGGTCTCCCTGTTGGCGTTGGTCTGGATGTATTTAAACGATTCGGTGTCCAGGAGTACCCCGATCTGGGTGGCCAGTTCCAGGGCGCCCTTGGAGCCCAACTCGATGAAGATGCCGTCCGTGACAATGGGCTCGCCCCTGTCGAGTTGGATGCTGGTCACGGCATGTTCACCCTTGATGGCGGTGATCGTGTCCTGGATCCATTCCACCTCGCTCTCCTCCAGCCGGCTGAGCAGTTCCGGCGAGACCGAAAGCCGGTCGCCCACCAGGTAGACCTTGGCAGCATAGTTGAGCAGGGTCAGGGCGCCGTCCACGGCAGCGCTGCGGTCGCCGGTCACGGCCACGGTGGCTCCCCGGTAAAAGTTGGCATCACAGTCCACACAGTAACTGACGCCTCGGCCGGCAAAGTCATTTTCCCCGGGCACCTTGAGTTTCTTTTTAGAGACACCCATGGCAAAGATCAGGCTCCTGGTCATGATCTCCCGCCCGGTTTCCAGGGTCAGGAGGAACAACTCCGCCTCTTGGCTGATTTTCAGCACATCTTCCGGGGACACCTCTGTGCCAAAGGTCTCGGCCTGCTCGATGCCGACCCGCAAGATATCACAGCCGTCTGTGACTCCGCCGACAAAGGCGTAATTTTCAATATGGGCGCCGTAGAGGGCAGAATTTTCGATCCTTCCAAGCATCAGGACCCTGGTTTTTTTTCGTGAGGCGTGGATTGCCGCTTGGATGCCGGCAGGGCCTGCTCCAATGATTACAACATCATAGAGGGTGTCAGACATTCTATTTCCTCCGTTTGAACTGTATACAGAGACACTTTTTCCGGCCAGGCAGAAAAGAGGTGCGTTATCTATCGATAAATATTTCGAAAATATTTCTACACCATCCATAGATCAAGGTCGACAGAATTATAATTTTCCTTTATATTTTCCTCTGTAAAAGAACGTGCAGGCGCAACTCCGCTCCGGCCTTAAGCGGCCGCTGATGGTCCCCGCCGCAGCTGGCAAGGCGAATCCGTCCCCGTGGTTTTCTGTAAGCCGGGGATAGACACGCTGGTCTGGCACGTTACTTGCTAGGTTACCTTGTCGGTGCCCAAAGACTCCCTTGCCTTTCGGCAGGCGGAGATATCGTCCACCCTGCGTGATCGCCCCCATTTAATTTTTTTCAGTACAGGTACACCGTGACATTATCTATAATCGAAATGATGCTCAATGCGGGTTTTATGGTCAAGATGGTGATGATCACCTTGTTGACCTTTTCGCTGATCTCCTGGTCCATAATCGTGATGAAGTACCTGCTGTTCAAACGTGCCCAGGCAGCCTCCCAGGCCTTTTTGGATGATTTTTGGAACAGCAAGACCTTGAACGAGGCCTTTACTGCGGCCCAGAAATACAACCAGAGTCCCGAGGCCTCAGTTTTTATCACCGGCTATAGCGAGCTGAAGAAGATTAGCTCATCCCGCGCCGGCAACGACGCTTCCTCCACCCTGGAGATGCAGTTGGCCACCATGGAGAATCTGAAACGTTCGGTGCGTAAGGCCCAGGTCATGGAAAGCGATCGGATCTCCCGCTCCCTGGCCTTCCTCGCCACCACCGGCTCTGCCACCCCCTTTATCGGTCTCTTTGGTACGGTATGGGGGATCATGACCTCATTTAAAGATATCGGTGAGCGGGGCTCTGCCTCTCTGGCCGTGGTCGCCCCCGGCATCTCCGAGGCCCTGGTCGCCACAGCCGCAGGGCTAGCCGTCGCCATTCCTGCGGTGATTTTTTTCAATTTCTATTCCAACAAGCTGGCCGACGCCGAGTCTGATATTGCCAATTTCAGTACCGATTTTCTCAACTTAATCGAACGGGACATCTTATCCCGAGCATAGGAAGGACATGGGGCCGTCAGGAAACAGGAACAGGAGAGGATTTGTCGCAGAGATCAACGTCACCCCGCTGGTGGATGTCATGCTGGTCCTGCTGATTATTTTTATGGTCACTGCACCGATGATGACCCAGGGCTTGGAGGTGGATCTGCCGACCACCACTGCCAAGGCCCTGCGTCAGCATGAAGAACCGGTGGTGGTCTCCATCCATGAAGATGGGGAGATCTACCTGGGAAAGATTAAGGTCAGTGCCGGCCTGCTCAGGCAGCAGTTGGCCGGCCTTTCTGCTGAGCAGAAGGAAGAACCGGTCTACCTGCGAGCGGATAAAAAGGTGCCCTATGGTTTTGTGGTGGCGACCATGGCGGATATTAAGTCTGCCGGTTTCCAGAAACTGGGCATGATTACCCTGCCTGCCGAGAAGAAGCGGTAGGATCTATACCGATATACATGGCTGTACCTATTTTGGAATCCGACTTTTACCTGCAGCAGCGTGATGGTGATAATAACTGGCAGAAGGCTGCTGCGGCGGCAGTGCTGTTCCATCTTGCTCTAATCGTGGTTTCCCTCTATGCCCCTGGCCTGCTCCCGGAGAGACCCCTGCTGGACAACGTGGTTACCGTGGATCTGATCTCCTTGCCCGAACCCAGCGGAGTGGAGGAGCAGCCGGAACCGGCCCCTGAGCCGGTTGTCGAGCCTGTAGCCTCTGCCAGCCCACCCCCTGAGCCGGTTGTCGCCTCGGAGCTCACGATTCCGGCGGCGGTGGAGAGCAGCCCTGCACCGCCGCCGGCTGCCAAACCTGTTTCCGTGCGACCCTTCAAACGGAAGTTGAAGCGTGCGGCGGATACCCGCCTGGCTGAGGAACGGCAACGGGCCCAACGGGCCGCAGAGCTGCGCCGGGACGAGCAGGAGAGAAAGCGGAGGGAACAACTGCAGCGTGAACAGCGACGGCGTGCGGCGGCCGCCAAGCGTGCAGCGTTGGCCAGGCAGGAGGCGGAGAAGGCGGCCCGGGATGCCCGTAAGGCACTGGCCGACATGTATCGGCAGCAGCGGGCCCTTGCCCCAAGCAGTGGTGCCCGGACGAAGTCTTCTGCCAAATCCGGGGCTGGCCAGCGCCAATCTGTGGTTGCCCGTCAGTACTGGGCAAGCCTCTATCAGCATATCCAGGCCTACTGGGTTCTGCCGGAGATGCGTAAGTGGAACCCCAGCCTGGAGGCGATCGTGGTCATCAAGATCGATCGCCAGGGCAGGGTGATGAAAACCATGATCGAGAAAAAATCCAATGATCGTTTTTTTGATCAGCTGGTGGTTAAGACCATCAACAAGGCCGCACCCATGCCCCGTTTCCCCAAGTTGATGAAAGAGGCCACCCTTGAGGTGGGCCTGCGCTTCAGACCCGGAACCCTGGAAATGTAACCCCATATCCCTTGATCACCTCTACCGATGATGCACCCTATGAAATCGATCCAAGTCCCTACAGCGGTCTTTTTTGCCCTGATCCTTGTTGCCTTGTCCCTGGTCTCTCGAGCGTATGCTGAACGGGTTTACCTGGACATCACTGCCTCAGATCTTCGCAAGGTCGTGGTCGCGGTACCGGCCTTCAGCAGCGAAGGCACGGCCGCGCCTGCCAGGCAGGGAACGGAGATGGCCGAGTTGCTCGGTCGTGCCCTGGAGCTCCACGGCTTCATTGATCTTGTGGATGGCGGCAGGTATGGAGGCGCCAAGGAGGCAGACTGGAAGGGGATGGGGGTCGATTATGTGGTGATGGCCAAGTTCAGGCTCAGCAACGGGAGTTTGATGATTGAAGGGCGTCTGCTGGATGTCGCCGAAAACAGGCTCCTGGCCGGGCGTCGCTATACCGGGACCAGCAAGCAACAGGATGATATGGTGTTGCGCCTTGCCGATGCCCTGATTGAAGAATTTACCGGCGAGCCTGGCATCAGTCGAACCTCCATTGCCTATATCTCTGACGTCTCAGGGAAAAAAGAGGTGTATCTCACCGATATCCTGGGACGGAAGCAACGGCAGATCACCAAACACCGCCATCTCTGCGTCTCGCCGCGCTTTACCCCGGACGGCAACTTCCTGGCCTATACGACCTACCATCGTGGTAACCAGGATCTCTACATCACTGATCTTCGCCAGAACCGGGTCACTCGCTCACTCTCCAGGAAGAAGGGGATGAACCTGGCACCGGCCTTTACCCCGGACGGTAAGACCATGGTGGTTACCCTGAGTAAGGACGGCAGCCCGGATCTCTACCGGATGGATCGCCAGGGCAAGGTGTTGGAGCGACTGACCAGCCGTTCCGGGATCAATGTCTCTGCCTCTTTTTCTCCGGATGGGAGGAGCATGGTCTTTGTCTCTGACCGGAGCAGACGACCCCAGCTCTATACCATGGAGATGGCCACCAAGCGGGTGAAGAGGTTGACCTTCCAACGTTCCGAGAACAGTGAGCCGGTCTGGTCCCCCACAGGCGAGCTGATCGCCTTTACCGGCATGGTGGATGGACATTATCAGCTCTTTGTCATGGATACCGCGGGCAACAGGGTCCGGCAGCTGAGCAGCGGTTGGGGTGATTACGAATCGCCCTCCTGGTCGCCTGACGGTAAGCTGATAACCTTTACCAGGCGCAGGAACGGAAAATCAGATCTCTGTCTGATCGGCAAAAACGGTAAGGGCTTTCGGGTGCTGTTTCCCTTTAAGGGGAACAAGTCCTATCCCCAGTGGTCGCCACGGCCTTGAAGCGGACAGAGAGCAGGCAGCAGTTTCACTGTCCCGGCAGAGGAGTGCTGCAGGGCAGCTGGGCAACAAGGGATAATTAAGCGGGATTTGGGCTGTCGCCTTCCCGGTGTATAGCGTGAAATAAAAGGGAGTGTTTATGAAAATTATTCGCAATCTCACCATGGCTGGGTGTTCTGTGTTGCTGCTGAGCCAGTGCGCAACCCAGGACGAGGTCAGGGCATTGAATTATCAGCTTCGTGCCGTCAACCAGAAGGTGGAGGATGTCAAGAGCAACGCCGTCAACAAGATGCAGAAACGTCAGGCAAGTTCTGTCAACAAGATTGATCAGGTGGAAAGTGAGACCATGCGATTAAAGTCCATGATCGAGGAGAATGCCCACCAGGCCAGCCTGCAGCGAGAGCAGAGTAAGGAGGACCTGGCTAATCTCCAGGCCATGATCGAATCCATGGCCGCGGAGAACTCCACCCGCCAGCTGGAACTGCGTCAACAGGTCACCCTGCTTGAACAACAGCTCGCCCGGCTCAGTGGCAATCTGGAGCGGCTCCAGCAGCTCAAGGTACGCGAGGCTGAACAACGTGCCCGCGAGGCAGCCAGGAGGGCGGAACTGGCCAAAAGACAGACCGTAGTGGCTGCCGCCTCCGGCAGCTCGGGCCTGGCCAGAGTCCTTCCCCTGGAGAAGAAGGTCAGGGTGGGGAGCGCCAGGGTGGTCGACGGGGCCGGCAGCACGAGTAAGCCCTCCACCCAGGTACAGGCCGCAACAGGGACCACTTCCCCCAAACCATCAGTGGAAACGGTGATTACCCCGGATGAAACCGCCGGACCCTTTGCCAAGGCTATGCAACAGTTTCAGGCTAAGAAATATCAGCAGGCCTATGGCGAACTCGAGCAGGTCCTGGCAGGGAATCCCCAGGGGAAAAGGGCGGCTGAGACCCTCTTCTACATGGGGGAGTGCCTCTTCTTCCAGGGCGAGTATGATCTGGCCATACTCGACTATCAGAAGGTTATATCCAACCACCGGAGGGACTCTCTCGCTCCCCAGGCCCTGTTGAAACAGGGGATGTCCTTTGAGAAGCTCACCGATCTCGAGACCGCCAAGATCATCTATAAAAAGTTGATCAGCGAGTACTCCAGCAGCAGTGAGGCCAGCCAGGCCAAATCACGGCTGGCCAACCTCTAATCCGGAGCAGATCGTTTCCCCATGGCCAGAAAAAAACGTCTGGATACCCTGCTGGTTGAACGGCAGATCGCCGCAGATCTTGAGGCTGCCAGAGAACTGATTGCCCTGGAGCAGATCCGGGTGAACGGTATCCTGCGCAGCTCTGCTGCCAGTCAGCATGATGAACAGGTCAAGATCGCGCTGCATAGCAGCAGACGTTTTGTCAGCAGGGGAGGCGAGAAACTGGAAACCACCCTTGAGAAGTTCGGGGTCGATCCCCAGGGCCTGACCTGCCTGGATCTGGGCTCCTCCACCGGTGGATTCACCGATTGTCTGCTCCAGCATAAGGCCCGGCGGGTCTACTGTGTGGATGTGGGCTACGGGATTCTGGACTGGAAGCTTCGTCAGGACAGCCGGGTGGTGGTGCTGGAGCGGACCAACGCCCGTTTTCTGACCAGCAAGGAGATTCCCGAGCGCATCGATCTTTGCGTGATCGATGCCTCCTTTATCTCCCTGAACAAACTTCTGGCCCCGATTCTCCCTTTTTTTCAGGGGCAGGTGACCATCGTCGCCCTGGTGAAACCGCAGTTCCAGTTGCCGCCCGCCAAGGTTGCCCCAGGCGGAGTGGTGAGCGATGAGGCCCTCCATGAGGAGGCCATCACCATGGTGGTCGACTATGCCCGCACCATCGGCCTCTGTTCCAGGGGAACCATTGCCTCGCCCATACGCGGCGCCAAGGGGAATCAGGAATTTTTTATGTTGTTGACCCAAGCCGACAACGACCGTCATTGAAGCAAAGGCTCTAGAAAAAGGAGAGTATGATGAGACCACGCCATTTCAAAAACCTGCTACTATCGTGTTTGACCACAGCAGCCCTGGTCGGCACCACTGCCATGAGCAGCGCTGCTGCCGATTACCTCAGCGTAACCAAGGACGGAGTCAACCTCCGTTCAGGTCCTGATACCAAATATGAGGTCATCTACCAGCTGCCCCAGAACTACCCGCTGAAGGTTCTCTCTAAGAAGGGCAAGTGGATCAAGATCGAAGACTATGAGGGAGACAAGGGCTGGATCTACGAGACCCTGGTTCGTCCCTCCTCCCATGTGATTGTCAAGGTCAAGGAGGCCAATGTCCGTTCCGGTCCTGGAACCAAGGAGACCAAGGTGGGAACCGTGGCCAAGGATGTGATCCTGCGGGTGGAGCAGCGTCAGGGCAAGTGGGTTAAGGTCAGTCATCCCCAGATCAAGGGCTGGATCTTTGCCAATCTGGTCTGGCCATAGCCGCCGGCCCGTCTGAAGGCTTGCCTTTGCCCAATCGCCGGATGGCAGCCTGAAAATGCACCGGCAGCCGTACCACCTGTTCTGCCTTATTCTGAAAAAGCAGGTAGTGCTGCCGGTAGCCAAAGAGAAAGAGGTCTCGGGTCAGGGCAACATCCTCCCGGCAGTAGGCGGTCAGTTGCTCCCATGCGCCCTGTCGATACCACTCCAGGGCCTGGAGACCATTCGCCTGCTTGCTCTTGCCCAGGGTCTTTTCCGCCAGCCGATCCAGACTGAGACGGTAACCAAGCTGGAGAGTGATCTGTTCCAGCAGATCCAGGCTGGGGAGGCTGGCGAGTGGCCGCTGGGTGTAGGCCGAGAGTACCCTGTTGTCAAAACGCTTGTTGTTGAAGCCGATGATCAGCTCAAAGGAGAAGAGCCGCTCGATCAGGGCCTCAACCTCCTCCTCCCTATAGCTGTAATAGCCCTGACGGCGGTTATCATAGAGAACCGCCACACTGAGCCCCATCCGCTGGGCCCGGTGCCAACCGCCCACCTCGGCTGCCGATCGTCTGGTTTCCAGGTCAAACACGCAGTAGTTTTCCGGGAACTCGATTCCGATCTCGTCCTTCGCCTCAACCTGGGCAGCCAGGGGACGAACCTGGGGTGGAGGCATGGGGTCGGGTCGGTTCCTCCCTGAGCCGCTCTCCACCAGGGTGCGAAGCAGCAGCAGGGCTGCGGCCTTGTCGATGGGCCGGTTTCCTGAGCCACATTTCGGTGAATGCACACAGCTGGGGCAACCGCTTTGGCAGGGGCAGGAGGCCGTGGCCCGGAGGGTCTTGTTCAACAGGCTTGAGATATCTGCAAAGGCCTCACGGCTCAATCCGGTCCCCCCGGCCTGGCCGTCGTAGACAAAGATGGTCGAGCTGGCCAGTGGTTCGTACCAGGGGTAGGAGATCCCTCCCAGGTCGTTACGGTCACAGAGCACGAACAGGGGCATCAGGCCGATGATCGCATGTTCCATGGCATGGATACCGCCCATGTAGTGCAACTGCTGCGCCACACAGAGGTTCATAAACTCCGGCGGCAGGGTGATCCAGAAGCCTTCGGTTACAAAGGTCTGGGGAGGCAGATTCAACTTGAATCGTCCCAGGGAATGCATGCTGCCGGTCCTGATCTTCTCATAGCCGATGATGGTCTCGGTTACCCGCAGTTTGCCGAAAGAAAGTTCCACCTCCCCCTGTCGCCGGGAGGAGAAGGTCTCCACAATGGTGGTTTCCTTGCTGGCCAGGGGCCGGGTAAAGTAGTTGGGGCTGTCCGGGGTCACCCGGACCTCTGCATTGGCCGTGTCCAGGGCTTCGACCCGGTAGCTGCGGGCCATGTGCAGATAGATGGCCCCGGGGTGGCATTCGCTGAAGACCCGGTTGCCGTCCACCTCGCCCAGGGGAGTGCTAAGGTGAGTGGAACAGATGGTGAAGGGCCGGCCGCTGCCGCGGATGTTGAGCCGGCGTTGGGGATACTTGCGGGCTGCAAACCAGGTGTTGCCGTCGGCGGATTGGAGCAGCTCTCCGCATTCCACGGCCCCGGCCATGGCAGGGGCCAGCTGCCGGGAATCCAGCAGTGGTTCGCCGGCCCGGAGGGGTTGCTCTGCGGCCGCGCAGCAGAGGTGTTGGCCGGCAATACAGGGGTTGGCAGGGTTGAGGGTCACCGACTCCACCGGGCGGGAGAAAAAATCATCAGGATTGCGCATGAAGTACTGGTCCAGGGCATCTTCCTGGCCCAGGAGGATCACAGCAGATTCCCGGTTGCTGCGGCCGACCCGGCCGGCCCGCTGTCGACTGGCCATGATGGATCCGGGATAGCCCACCAGGATGCAGATATCCAGACTGCCGATATCGATACCCAGCTCCAGGGCAGAGGTCGAAATCACGGCCAAGAGGTCGCCCGAGGCCAGTCGGCTTTCAATTTCGCGCCGATCCTCCGGCAGGAAGCCCGCCCGGTAGGAGGCGATCCGTTCCCGGGCCTCGGGCAGCCTTTTGCCGGCCCAGATGGTGATCAACTCGGTCATCTTTCGCGACTGGGTATAGATGATGGTCCGTAGCCTTCGCTGGACCGCCGCTGCCAGGAGCTGGGTTGCCGCCCCTGCGGCAGAGTCCAGGGGGTTGATCAGGGTGGTGTGTTTGCCGGCCTGCGGTGCTCCGGATTCGGTCACCTCCACAAAGGGTTGACCGCAGAGTTCTCGGGCCAGGGTCGTGGGGTTGCCCACGGTGGCAGAGGCCAGGATAAGGACCGGGCTGGAGCCGTGGAGCCTGCAGAGCCGCAGGAGACGGCGGAGTACCCAGCTGACGTGGGAGCCGAAGACCCCTCGATAGCTGTGGATCTCGTCAATGACTATGTAGCGTAACTTGGCAAAAAAATGGTGCCAGCGCTGATGGTAGGGCAACAGCGAGAGGTGGAGCATGTCCGGGTTGGTGATCAGGATAGCCGGCAACTGCTCTCTGAGCTTGCGTCTTCTGTAGGGGGAGGTGTCGCCGTCATAGCTGGCGGCCAGGTTCCGCCCTGAAGCGACTGTCTCCTCGGGCAGGGCTGCTGCAAGCTCGTTGATGGTCTGGAGCTGGTCCTGGGCCAGGGCCTTGAGGGGAAAGAGGTAGAGGGCCTTGGAGTGAGGATCCTTGAGCAGCTCCTGGAAGACCGGCAGGTTGTAGATCAGGCTTTTGCCCGAGGCTGTGGGGGTGGCGACAATCACATTGCGACCATCCCGGATGTGGGCGATGGCCTCGGCCTGATGTGCATAGAGACGCCCGATTCCCCGGCTTTCAAGGAGTTGGAGGAGCTGAGGTGCAATCAGTTCCTGCTGCATCTCCGGAGCCGCAAAGATCCCGCCGCGCTGCTCACTACTCCTGTGGGCGATGACCTGGGGGCCAAAGGTGGTGGATCGACGGAGCGAGGCCAGGTATTCGCCAACCCCTCCAGCTGCCGGAATCATCTCAGGGGAGAACTATTATTTGTCATTTTCTGTTTTTCCGATATTATTGAGCAGTCGTTATTCACGTCGTTATTCACGTCGTTAATCACGTTGAGGGCGCGATGATGAGTGCTACTGCCAGCGGGTGGTGCTCCTTGGGATCCCGTGCCGGGAGCCGTACTCGTGTCTGCATTTTTTTGTCTCCACTCTTAAGAAGGTGTCATGATGTTAAGCGTTGCAACCTTGGGCCCCCGGAACTCCCTGGCCTGTCAGGCAGCCAGGCAATACGCCGATGATGCGGTGATCCGGGTCCATTCCAGTTTCAGAAATATTATCTCAGCCTTTGTCAACCAGGACGTCGACTGTGCCATCCTTCCTGTATATAATACCCGTGAAGGCGAGAATAAACAGTATTTCAGAATTTTTGAGCTGCTGAGCTCCGGTTACTGGGTGGATAACGTCATCGTCTATTCAGACCTCTCCCTGGGAACACTCTGGCCGGAAGAGAGCCTTGAGACCATCGAGTTACTGGTCGGTTGCCGTGAAGTGTTCAAGCAGTGTTCGGAGTTTCTCGATCAGCATCTCTCCGGCGTGGATCAGATGGCCGTGACCGAGGTGGCCCCGGTGATGACCCGGATGCTCCAGGAGGGGAAGCGGGGCGTGGCCTTTATTGATACCATCGAGAAGCTCCAGCAACACAATCTCTATGTCCTTGAGCGGGAGGTTGCCCCCCATAACCGGACCAGGTTTGCCGTCTTCTCCCATGAACTGCCTAAGCCTTCGGGCTATGATGCCACCACCCTGGTCACCGAACCCCTTGATGATCGGGTGGGGTTACTGGTTGATATCCTGGGTGAATTCTCCCGGCGGGGGATCAATATCCTTGACATGCGCTCGGAAAATGACCTCAAGAGTCAGAAGCTGCGGGTCTATCTTGAGGCCGAAGGCCATATCAGTACCGAGGTCTTGGCCAAGGCCATCACCCATATCGAGCAGCAGGTTATCCAGCAGCCTGGGGCCATTCAGGTGCTGGGCAGCTTCCCCCGGATAGACATGCGGACCAAGCGCATCAAGGCCATCGGCTTCATCGGCACCGGGGCCATGAGCGACTGGTTTGCTCGACGTCTGGAAAGTGAGGGCTATAAGGTTTTCATGAGCGGCCGTTCCACCTCCCTGCGACCGGAAGAGATGATTCGTCACGTGGATGTGGTTGTCATCTGTGTTCCCATCTCGGTAACCGTGGAGACCATCGCCCAGTACGGCCCCCTGATCGGCGCCAATAAGGCGCTGCTGCTGTTGGCCGGAGAGTCAGAGGGTACGGTCAATGCCGCCCTTGAGTCCACCAACAGCAAGGTGGAGGTGATGCTGATCCACAACCTCTGGGGTCCCCAGGCTGCCTCCATGAAAGACAAGAATGCCATTGTGGTGAGGACGCGGCGGAGTGGACTGTTGTGCTCCGAACTCGAGGCCTTTCTCTACAAGCATGGGGCCGACATCTATCGGGATACCCCTGCCCAGCATGACCTGCTGATGGGGGTAGGTCAGAAGTTGCCCACCGCCATCTCTGTGGCGCTTGCCCAGGCCCTCCAGGAGAACGGTATAACCAGTGAAGAGATTGCCAGCCACTGTACCCTGACCTCCCTCTATCCCATGTTGGCCATGGCCAGGGTTCATTCCCAGAACCCCAGGACCTATGCCGAAATACTCTCCACCTCCGGTCAGGGCCGAAAGATAGTGGTGGATTTTTTACGCAGTCTCCAACGGATCATGGAGTTGGCAGATGGAGCCTGCATCGAGGAGCTCTGTCAGCTGATCCATGACAATGCCGTCCATCTCAGTGATGGTTTTCTGCGGGAGCGGATGAAACAGGCCAAGGCCGTTGATGAGGTCTTGGGGAAAATGATTTAAGCCCATGAGTTGACCAATCAGCAGCCAATGGTTAAACTCTTGGTCCAGTGGCAGGTATCCCCTGAATACCCCTCGGTTGCCAGGCTCAGGCGTGGTTACACCGGCCTCTTTGCGGTATCAAGACCCATCTGCTTTCCTCGGGGTGCCATGTGCATCAGTCGGTGAGATCGGATCGTTCATCCCTCTATTTTAAACAGGAGTTTTTTGTCATATGTTGTCAGCTGCCCTGAAGTACCTCGAAGAAGAACATACCTGCCCCCACTGTAATAAGGAACTAACCCTCTGTCATGCGCCCCCTGTGCATGTGGGGGACGGGCTGGGTTGGGGCTCAGAATTTCTCTTTATCTGCCTCAATAACGACTGTCCCCTCTTTGTTAAAGGGTGGAAGTACATAGAAGATCAGTATGGTCATGTCGGCTCCTATCGCCATATGGAAATTCCCAACTCCAACGAGACCTATAACATGATGGTCGCCGGTAATGATGCCTTTACCGGCTCCATTGTCGATGTGGAGGCCATGAAGGCCAAGAATGAACGCCACCTGAAGGAAAGGGAGGCTGTGGCCGCGCTGGACAGCTGCGTTGAGCAGGGTGACCTGGACTCGGTGCTGACCCTGATCCTGGATGAGCGTGCCAAGCTGGCTGATCGTAAGCGGGCCGTGGAGTTGCTGGTGCCCCTCAATGACCTGGCCTGTGTGGAACCCATCCGCAACATGACCTTTCGGGACACAAGCCTTGAGCAGTTGACCAATATGGCTCTGTCCACCCTGCTGGCCAATAACTTTGTCAAGGAGTGCCCCTTTTGCACGGAACTGATCAAGAGTCGGGCCACAGTCTGTAAGCATTGCCAAAAAGATCTGGAAGGCTAATTTTTTCCTTGCCAAAAGCTCTGGAGAAGGGTAAATAGTCTCTCGTTCGCGGTGAGCGTAGCTCAGCTGGTGGTAGCACCGGGTTGTGGCCTCGGAGGTCGTGGGTTCAAGTCCCATCGCTCACCCCAGGAAATACAAGGCGTATCAGAATTCATTCTGATACGCCTTTCCTTTTTGCTCCCCCTGTCCTTCCGGTATAAGGGGCAACCACGGTCTCCTGCCCGCCAACGGGCCTGCCTGCAATCAGCTCCCCTCGATCCTGCCGAGGCATGAGCCGCCCTGGGCTCCCTTTTCAGTCATACCTTGGTTGATGGTCATTCCTGCGCAGGCGGCAATCCGCCCATCTGTCTGTGGGCTGGGTCAGGTCGGTGCCAGGCTATCAATCCTCTCTGAGGTCGTTAAAGTCGCGTCGTATCTGTTCAAGTCTCAGGTGATACTGCTGACTGTCGCCATATTCCATGAATTTATGATAGCGGTTGTGGATGGTGCCAAGTTTTCTGGCATGTTTTATCGGGCACCAGTACTGTTCTGTTCTTGCGGCTATCTCTTGCAGGTAGGCGATCAGACCATTGAAGTAGCCGCAATAAAAGCAGTTTAATTTTTCGATGAAGTTCAGGTAATCAAGATTCTGACGGTCCAAGACGATATAGTCACGTCTGTTTACTCTCGGAATACTGTATATCCGAAAACAGATGCACTGGTAGAGAGAGGCCGTGATGTCCATCAGCAGAGCAGGGGCCAGGCAACTCCAGATAAAGGGCACTGTAAGAATGTTGAACAGCGAGGCACTGGAGAGGTAGGAGGATATCTTGACCGCCAGTTTCTTGTGATATTTTTTGGTCTCCTTTTCAAAGTAGACCTTCTTTCCCTGTACCCTGTAAAAAAAATCCTCCTCTTTCTTCTGAATTTCCAGGAGCAACTCTTTTTCAAGCTGTTTGATCTGCTCTATTATTTCTTGAATTTTATTCATATTAAAAGCGACCTGTTGAAGGGGGCTTCACAGCTATGCGCTGCTCGCCTTAAAAAAACGTGCTCTGTCCAAATGTTTCCTCTTTCCACCACGGAGATGTAATACACCGTGCCAGATAGGGCAAATTGAAAGTAGAGCACCCGTGGAAGAGAGGCGCTGCGGCTTGAGTTTTGTCCCAACGGACCTTTCCGGCTCGGTCTGGCGCTCTTGCTGTTCTCTGGCTAGCTCGTCTGCGGCTCTGGTCCCTGGCTGTGAATAGAGCTGATCAGCCGGCGGATTCCTTGTACTTCTCCAGGATATCCTGGAAGGCTCAGGCTGCCAGTAGATCGCTTGAGATCCCTGGGAAGGAAACATTTTTCGAGCAAGCGGGTTGAGCGCTTCCAGGGTGGATCATTTGCTTACGCATATATTTGACACCTACCCTGTTGCCCTGATACCATTTATTTCAAAACGTCCCGTCTTTCCAAGCGATTTAACCGAGGGAGTCTCCATGTACGTTGTCTATCTGATGCTTGTCGCCTTACTGGTTACCGCCTGTCATGTATTCTTTTGGAATACGCCCTGGCTGGCAACGCTCCTTCTCTGGTTGTTGGTTATAAAGGTGGGCCTTGGTGGGATCTGGGCCTTTATGGGCCACTACTTCCAGGGAGAGCGGGTTGCGGCCTATATCGGCTGGCCTGCCGGGAATCCTTTTCAGAAGGAGGTTGCGTTTAGCAACCTGGCGCTGGGGATCAGCGGAGTGCTGTGCTTCTTCTTTCGAGATGAATTCTGGTTGGCCACCATTGTCTTTGCCTCGGTCTTTTTACTGGGTGCCTTTTCTGTCCACCTGAAAGAGCAGCGCGAGACAGCCAATAACAACCCGGGAAACGCAGGCCCTGTGTTTTTTGTCGACCTGATCTCTCCTCTGGTTTTATGGGGTCTGTTTCTGGCGCACTAATACCTCTCATGGTCTATCCCTTTGCCTGCAGGGCATCCTGCCGGGGCGTCTCCAGAGAGACTGTGGTGGATCTGGTGGCTACCACGGGCAGGTCGAGAATATCTGAATATTGAGATACTATCCCCTGGGCCTGGTTCAGGGGCACCGAGCTGCAGGCCCAGGCATATGTATCATTCCAGCGCTGGTATCCTCCAGTTCTTGAGCGGGGGGGAATGTAGATTTGATTCCGGATTTGTAAGGGAAACCATCTGTAAATGTGCTTCCTGTTGCCTGGTCACCACTCATTTCAGCGACCAGTGAGGCTTGTAGGCTATTTTTTCAGATATCTCCGGGTGAACCAATTACCGAGAAGAACCCACGCTCCAAGGTATGTTACCAGGAGCGATACGCCTAAAATGAGACCGCCGGTGCCCCTGGAAAAGGCACATCCAAAAAAAAAGTTTTCCATGGCCTCCCAGGGGCGGAATCTTAGAGCCTCGTTGTCCGCCCTGGAGAGGTACTCCAAGGTTAAAGTAAAAAGAGCATATCCCAGAGTGCAACTGAGACAAGCTGTGAGAATGGTACGAGAATTCATTATCGCCTTCTGTTCTCATTGAAGGGTACCTTGAAAAATGAGATTTTTCGATCAAGGTCAAGGCGTGGGTTAAATGGAAGAAAAAGCTTTTTTTCAAGGTGGCCTTAATCATCTGCCCAGGGGAATGATCTTTCACGCTCAACAAGGTATCGCTTCAGGATGGTTACCTTGTTCGCCGGGATAGCGTTTCCTTGATTCCTTTTTTAGCGTGTTCCACTGGAGCGAGATCCTGAAGCAAATATCCGGAAACTTCAACTTCCGCTGGGCCGCCCCGACAGCAGGGATGCTCTATCCAAGGTTGAGTTCTGAAGAAATGCCTGCCAGGTAATCCCGATCCGATTTACCGGCAAACAGCGTTTCCAGTCCGGCCTCGCCAAAGACAAGGCTGGCCTTGGGTTCACCCATATTTATATACCGCTCAAACAGGGCCTCGGCTGCGGCCTGCCCGAGCGTATCGTAGGCTTTGCCGTAGGCCTGTTGAAATATGGCTCCTGATTCCAGGGACATGGTGTGCTCTTTATAGCGAAGAGCATTGTGGAGGTTATAGCTCAGGGTTTCGTCCTTTGAAAAAAGCTCCTGGATTTCCTCCTGCTGCGGGTGTTTTCCTACGATGACCTTACCTGTCGAGTCAAAATTTATCGAGACTGGAGGCACATTTGTTATCCCAGCTGCGGAGAAGGCAGCCTCCATCTGCCGGCTCACGTCTTTCAGCACATTGTTTGATAGGCGTGCGCTGTCTTCAATGCTGACGGTTTTGTTCAATGTGCCAGTGGCTACGGTTTCCTCTAGAAATAACCAGTGGGGCATTCTTTCTTGGCTAACAGGCTGGCTGCTATCCAGCGGATCTGGCGGAGATCCAGCCATATTTTTAGGTTGAGTCTGGACTGTTGTGTCTTGGAGCCGATCTAGCTTAAATATGGCCTTATCAGGCAGAGTAGGTTTTCCTGTCAGGCCCGGCGTTGTGCCGGACAAAGAAGGATGGTAGCTGTTGATCATCATGCTGATTCCCCTGGTAAAAGATATGTAATGACTACCCGCAATCCAGAGAGGCTCTGGCTACCCCAGCCTCTATCAAGGGTATCTTGAGCGGCAAGGGTGGAAGAAAAAGAAAATACTCAGACGCAACAAAGACTTAAGTTACCTTGAATAATGAAATTTTTCGATCAAGGTCAAGGCGCGCGATAAATTTTAGCGTAGGCATATGTTTGATATTCCGAGGATAAAATTTCGAGCGCAACACCGAGATTGGAAGAAAAAGGATTTTTTCAAGGTGGCCTTAAAGGTAGCTCGGGTAACAGTAGCCCTAGACCTTTACCCTTATGACGCTCTATCGGTGCCGACTTGAAGCAGGTATCAGTTTGGTCTATTGTTGGTTCGAAGTTTCCTTTACTTATTTCGGAGAGATACAGGGCATTCTTTACTTAAAAAGAGGAAAATGGTTTTAAATATTTTTACAAGCCATGAAGTGGCTCTTCTGCTACAGTGTATTGCCTGTCAGGCCTGCAATGTGCAGCAGAACAGAAAATGGTTAAAGGCACGAGAAGAAACTCCCGGTTAGCTGTAAGCCAAGGGCGGAACATGAACAGGAGCCGGCGATACAACCCAGGCTATGTTTTGGAAGAGGATAAAAGGGATGATGATGAGAGCAAAAATGTCATGGTTGAGCCTGTTCCTGCTGTCTCTTGGTCTTTTTTTCAGATGGGCGGAGAATTATTTCTATCAGTATCTGGATGAGAATGGGGTGCTGCAGGAGAGCTGGTTCATGCCCCTTGCCGCCTTAAGTCTGCTGGCCGGTGGGATTGGCCTGGTTGTTGTGGCTGCTCAATGGATCTGCCGGCTTGTCAGCAGTTCTGTATCGGGGAAGAGGGGGAAGTGAATTTTATGGGCTACGGGAAGAAAGCACCATTTATTGCCTGATTCTGTACAATCGCTGCGTTTTTGCTGGCCCGGTGAAGAGACGACCCTGCCAGACTGGCTGATACTGCCTCCGGACCGGTGGTTCAATCCAGGGATTGCCGTGGCCCAGGGTTGCCCTTACTTCCCCCGCGGCCCTTCACCATGGTGGGAGGGGCGGCGGGTTTGTCAGCTGATGGGCTCAGAGCAGCCTGGTTGGGGGAATGTCCCAAGTGCCTGCTCCAGAAAGGCGGCTAGGGCCAGGGCGAGATCTTCTCTCCACGGGGCTGCGACAATCTGCAGGCCGATGGGGAGCCCTGTGGCGGAGGTCCCGCCTCGCAGCACCACCGCAGGCCATCCTGTGAGGTTATAGGCAGAGGTGTAGCTGAAGGCCCGCAGATCCGCGCCAATGGCCCCATGGGCCAGGGCCGGATGGGCATTCACCGGGCAAAGAATCAGATCATAGTCCTGAAAGATAGAGAGCATGCTGCTGCGATACTGATACCATCGCACGAGCAGGGCATCGAGCTGTCCTGCATCCAAGGGCTTGGCCAACCCCAGCCAGGGAATGGTGTGTTCCTCGGTGCCATGCTCGGTCAATAACCGTTCGATCATGGCTCCACCGTCTGCCGACCATAAGCCCAGGCCAAGCTCGTAGCTCTGTTCGAGGCCAGCAGGCCGGGCCTCTTCAACCACAAGCCTTTCCTGTTCAAGTATGGCCGCTGCCCTGCGAACCACCTCCCTGGTTTCCGGAGAGGCTGGCAGGATCCCGTTGTCGGTGTGATAGCTCACCCGCAGGGAGCCGAGTTCGATGCTGCCGGGCTCTGCCAGGGGCATGGGGACGATGGACGGGTCAATGTTGTCGGGTCCGCAGATAAGGGGCAGGAGCAGCTGCAGGTCCTCAACCCGTCGGGCAATGGGGCCGACCTGTTGAAAGGAGTCGAGCATGCCGCCAAAGGGCAGAATATGACCGGTCCGGGGCACCCGTCCAGAGGTAGGTTTGATGGTGCAGACTCCGCAGCAGTGTGCGGGATAGCGCAGGCTTCCGCCATAATCCGAGCCGATGTCAAAGGGTGATCCTCCGGCGGCAACGATGGCTGCTGCCCCTCCACTGCTCCCCCCTGAGCTGCGCTGAAGGTCATAGGGATTGCTGGTTCGGCCGTAGAGCAGGTTGTCTGCATCGTAGGAGAGGGTAAACTCCGAGGTGTTGGTCTTGCCAAGGAGGATGGCCCCTGCCGCCCGCAGCCTGCTCACCACCGTTGCATCCCTGGTGGGGATAAAGTCCGACCTTCCCAGGGTCCCGCCTGTGGAGACGATCCCTGCGGTGTCGAAGGAATCCTTGATGGTCATCGGGATACCATGGAGCGGCCCCAGGAGGGTACCCTTTGTCAGTGCCTGGTCTGCCCTGGTTGCCTGGGCCAGGGCCGATTCAGCAGAGAGCCGGACCACTGCATTGAGCTTCGGGTTAACGCGCCTGATCTGTCGGAGGTAGGACTCCACCACCTCCCTTGAGGAGACCTGGTTGGTCTGAATGGCAGAGGCGAGCGAGGAAAGGGACTGCTGGTTTTCTGGATCAATCATGTTTTCTCTTCCGATCTTTAAGGTGATACCCGGTGCTATTCTACAAGTTAGCCTGCAGCAGCTTCATCCTGGGTAGGATGGGTCGACCTCCCTGTGGCTGACCGCAGCTAACGGTCCTTGCCGCATGCCTGATCATAGATCGCAACGTATTTTGCTATGATCTCATTACTCTGTCTGTTTTTGATAAGCAGGGTGCTTGGCTGCTGGCTGGTCTGGCCAGGGGGCGGTTGCGGGCAGGGCTTTAGAAAAGTGCCTGCCCGGTGCAGGGCAATGGTACCGTCGGCCAGGAGGAGGCCGCCTATCCTTCCCTCCAGCACCAGGCTTAGCTCCTTTTCTATCTGTTGAAAGAGGAGGGCCTGTTCCGGTGGGATCCCTCTGAAGGTAAGGAGGCCATCTCCAGGCCCCATGGCGGATGCTGTCTCCGGCCTCGGGTCGGCAAAGTAGCCGGGATGCAACCAGCTACATTCCATCCGGCCGGGGCCAGAGCAGTGGCGGCACTGCTTGAGGGCTGAGACCATGTCACCAAATTGATCCAGGATGTTCAGGGTGAGTATCCTGGCCTCTGGCCTATAGGAGACCTTGATCTTTCCGGTGTGCTGACAGCGCAGGGTTTCGCCGCAGAGCAGGGTATCGTCTTCAGGAAGGCTGGTGTTCCACCAGTTGATGATTTTATAGAGCAATACAAAGTTATCGTCCAGATAACAGGCCGCTGGCCAGGGTGACTGGAGGTCGGCACTTTGTGGCTTCTGGCCGGCGCTCACCAGGGGGCTGCCAAGGAGGATAACAAGGGTGAGGATTGCACCGGCAGCTCTTCTCCCTAGGCGAAAGAAGTGCTCGGGGATGTCACCTCTCCCTGCTTCAGAATTGGATCTTCTCTTATTCATCGCAGCTACTCATCAGCTCAGAAGTGTTTTGGAACAGAGGCTCGCTCGAACCGTTTAAGGATCTTGACCATTTCCTCTTCCTTTCGCTATACACTCTCCTCCACCTGTGCCGGATGGGGAAAAGGCTCTTGCAGGTTCCCTAATAAGACAGCTAATTAGGCCTGTGCCTGAGCAGAGAGCCCTCAAAACCCAAGGAGAGCCAATGTTGAGTCCGGTTATGGGCAGGAGGGGGGAGCAGCCAGTTGGTTGATCCCGGCAAGAATCACAACCTCAAGAGGGAGAATATACCAAGGGCCATTTACATCACATTGTAATCTATGGCAAGAGCGAACGCTACAGTATCCGATCTTGGTCGTGCAGGGGCCGGGGGACGTTTTGAACACCTTGGCCGGGATCTATCCAGAGGTAGGGAAACTGAGCTGTGTGGGGGAGGGTGGGCGCTTGCTCTCAGCGGCGATCATCTCGCCGCTGCAACAGGCCTTTGGCTAAGGTAGGGGTTTAGTCAGGCTATCATGGCTTAACCGAGCACCTCGGGTGAGAGGACCGGATCTACTCGTGCCATTCTGCTCTGCCCCGGGTCGAAGCCTGCCGCGTAGTCCGGGCGGCGGGACAGGGCCTGACCATTACAGGGGGCGCAGCCCCTGTTTAACGGCCTTGCCGATTGCGTTTATGGTGTAGGGCTTCTTTAGGTATTGGGCCACCCCAAGACCTCTGGCCTCCTTGATCCGATCGGTCTCTGCGTAGCCGCTGGCTATGATCGCCTTCTGTTGCGGGTGGATCTCAAGTATGCGTCTAAAGGTCTCAAGTCCATCGATTCCAGGATCCATAATCATGTCGAGTATCACCAGGTCAACCTCATGGTGCTTGAGATATTCCAGCGTCGCTTCCCCGCTTGGGGCGGTTTCTGTCGTGTAACCGAGGCGGCAGAGGAGGTCCTGGGCCAGTTCCCGCTGTACCTTGAGATCATCCACCACCAGTATGGATTCCCCCTGACCGCGATACTGGGCTATATCTTCAGCGCTTTCCCCTCTCAGCGATTGTTCGCGGCTGGCCGGGAAGTAGAGTTCAAACAAGGTTCCCTGACCTTTCGAGGTGGCAACGTTGATATAGCCGTCGTGATCCTGGATGGTTCCCCAGACAACGGCCATGCCTAGGCCGGTTCCGCTTTTCCCCAGTTGTTTCTTGGAGAAGAATGGTTCAAAGATATGTTCCAGGTCGGCAGTGTCAATGCCAACCCCTTGATCTTCTACACTTATGAGTACGTACTCTCCTTCAGGAACTTCAGGGTGACCACCGATGGGTTGGTCAATATATCTGTTTTCGGTGGTAATCCGGATCATGCCGCCTGTCGGCTGGGCTTCGGCTGCATTGGCGATCAGGTTCATGAGCGTCTTCTGAAGATGTACCCGTGAACCGTTTATCGTTAACAGTTCCGGGTCTAATTCCGTCTTGACCTCTACCTCGGGGTGCTCTATCAGGATTTGGGCATGTTCCGGGGAGTTGAGGTAGTTGCCAACCAGACCGTTTACGTCCAGGATGACCCGTTGTGCCACGCCGCGCCTGGCCAGGGTCAAGAGATCCTGGACGATTACGGCCGCCTTTTGGCCTGAGTCCTTGATGGTAAGGATGTATCGGCGCAACGGGCTGTTTTCAGGGAGGTCCTCTAATATGAGGTCAGGGTAGCCGACCATGGCTGACAGGACATTGTTTAAGTCATGGGCCACGCCGCCGGCCAATACGCCGAGGGCCTCCATTTTTTTGCTTCTGTTGAGTTGGTCCTGCAGTTTCTCCAGGGAGGTGCTCGCCCTGTTGCGTTCATCGATCATCTGGTTCGCCGAGCGTGCCAGCCTTTTAAATTCTGAAAAATGGAGGGATTGATCCCGGATGGTAATGGAGTCACTGGCAGCCTGTTCAAAGAAACGGGAGAAGGTTTCCATGTTGTTGGTAATCTTGCGGGTGATGTATCTGGAAATCAGGATAATGACCAGCAGGGAGATGGCGAGAAAGGCGAATATTGTAACAAGGTGGGCCTTGATCTTGGAGATCAGGGCCGCACGCCTGGTTTCCAAGATTTCGTCGATGGCGTCAACATACACCCCGGCCCCTACCATCCAGCGCCAGTCGTCCACCGAACGGGCATAGCCGATCTTAGGAGCAGGCAGCCCTGTGCTCGGGCGGATGGTTCCGACATAGGAGAGAAAGCCGCCTTCCTTCTGCTGACTCATGGTGATCAGCTCCCTGAGCACGTATATTCCGTTGGCATCTTTAAAGTCCCAGCGATTGATACCGATGTTTTTCTGTTTAAAGTGGGCCAGGGTGGTTGCATCGAAATCATAGACAAAAATGTAGCCGTCATCTCCAAAGCGGATCGCATTGATCCTGTCCAGGGTCTGTTGCTGAATGTCCTTTTCAACGTCTTCAACATACTCCCCGGTGCCGATCCACCAGCCATAGGGCTCGAAATATTTTGAAAAACCTATTTTTTCAGCCATCTGCTTCTTGTTGCCGGGCTTATACCAGTACCAGCGCAGAAAACCCTCTCCCTGGCTTTTGACCATGGCCGTTATTCTTTGAACATTGTAGCTTCCCCTGCTGTCTTGCAGGTTCCAGAGATTTGTACCTTCCAGATGGGGAGAGAAGGGAAGCAGGATGTTGTTGCCCTCCATGTCATAAATGAAGAAGTAGCCCCGTCCCTGGTTGAACTGCAGCGAGCGTAAGGCCTCCCTGATCAGTAGCTGGATTTCTTCTCCACTCTTGAGGTCTTGGTAGGTTTGATGGAGATGTTCGGCCAGGGCAACAGCCTCGTAGACACGATCTCTGATGTTGTGTTTGAGTTGATTTTCGGTTGATTTTCGCTGGTATTCAATAAATGCTATCGTCCGGTCCACCTCCTCTTTGATCTCCTGTTGCTGGCTGGCCAGATATTCCCTTTTCAGGTGTTTGATTTCATAACCAAATTTACTGTATTCCCCATAGAGCCAAAGTGATCCGACCATGCCGGTGGATAACACGGCCATGAGAATCAGACTCCAGGTCAGGGTTTGGGAAAGGCTCTTGAATAGTCTCATAGAACAATTTGGTTGGCGGAGCACGATGCTGTGCTTGCGGCTGAAGAGGGGATGATACTGTTGCCCGCCTGCATCTCCATCCTGGAGCAGGGAGTTGTTCGCAAAAGAGCGTATATTGTAGTATACGAATAATTACATGATAGTCAAGAAGTCAGTCCAGGCAGTGGCTACGGTTTGCAAGCCGGAACGAATAGAGAAGCACAGATGAGAAAAACAGGGGCAAAGCAGAGATCACCCTGTGCTGATCCAACCATGGAGAAGAGGGAGGTTGTCAGAGGGAGAGACCGTGGCAGAGGTATGCGCTTATCGCCTTCTGACTTGGCATGGGTAAAGACCAGCAGCCGGATGGTTTGAGGTCGCTCCATGGGCTCACATTGCCAAGGGCCTTAAGCCCTGGCCAGTTACTGTCCACCGCCCATTGCCTCGATCAAGGTCAAGGCAATGGGCGCGTTTGGCATGCTTACTTCTTTCCTTTACCGTTGCCGCCTTTATTGCTGTTGGAACTGTTGCCGCCCTTATTGCCGCTGCCGCCCTTGTTGCCTGGTCCCTTGGAGCCGGCCTGTCCTTTGGAGTCGCTTTTACCCTTGCCGTAGCCCTGGCCACCGCCACTGTCAGCGCCCTTGTTGCCGGAGCTCTGGCTGCCCAGGCCGCCGGCGCCACTGTAGCCGCCCCCGCGGTTGCCCTGGTTTCCACCGCCTATGCCATTCTTTCCCTTGGAGGACTTACCGCCTGCTGCAAATGCTGGGGCTCCTGCGCTGGAGGTATCTACCCCAGATTGGATACCAAAGCCGTGGCCCTTGGACCAGCCGCTCTTGGTGTCCCTGGCCGTTGCCTCCTCCAGTTCACTCTGGGTCATGGCTGCGGTAACCTCATCCTGGGCCGGATGTCGTCCGGCATAATGTTTCTGTTTGCCCTTGGTTCTGCCCAGCCCCAGGAGACCGGGGTGAACGCCCAGCTCATGGGCTATATTGCCCCAGCCCAGACCCGATTCGCGCATTCCGATAATGTCATCTCGGGTCACGCCGACCACCTCGCTCAGGGTTGTGGCATAGCTCTCCTTGGCTGCGTCCAGCTGTTGGTGGGCCATCTCCAGGGCCGCCAGGTCGTCCGGTGACTCTTTTTCGAGCTGAGCCAGGGCCGCCTCAGCATCCTCCACCGCAGCCAGGGCGGTCTGGACCTGGGTATCGTTTTGGAGAGCCGACTGCTCGGCAAGCTGCGCTGCATGGGCAGCCTGGGCTGGGTTGGAAAAGTAGGAATTGGTCGGCTCTTCCCCATTGTCCTGGTCAGGGTCCTCCTCCCCTGCCATGGTGTCGTCCGGATCCCCGGCTGCCGGATCATCGTCGCCCACACCGGCGGCAAAGGCCGGGGAGCTCAGCCAGGGGCTGGCTGTGTTAAGGGCGGATAGGGTGAAACAGAGGGCGATCAGGGCGATGATAAGTTGTAATCTTTTCATATTCGTTGCTCCTGGTTGTTGGTTGGTAGAGGGGTGGTAAAGAGAACAATGCTCCTGTCTGATCTACCTGGGGCTATTCCGGGGGAAGACGGTTCTTGCTGTCTAAACCAGCTGCTGGTGATGCTCAGGCTTTTGGCCGGGGCAAGGGCCTGGGTCAGCCCCCTGCTGAGTTCGATGGCCTTAGTGCGAGCCAGGGCCACTCCGGTGGGGTCGAAGATCACGATGTGGAGCTGTACGGGCGCTGCACTGCGCAGAACCTCGGCAATGCGGAGAAGCTCAGCCTGTTGCGCTGCCCCTTTGGGGCTGAGCAGGATCTGCTGGTCCAGGATGACCCTGGTCCTGCCAAGCTGGTAGCTCCTGAAACGATGGTTGCCCAACTCCCGGAGGCGCTCAGCCACTTTCCAGGCACGGCTACCCTGCCGGTATTGGCTGAGGTAGGCCTGTAAGGCCTCTATTTCCTGCACCTGGTCTCCGGAGATCCTGAAGGCAAGCGCCTGGTTGTAGAGGGCCTGTTCCTCCCTGGGGTTGAGCTCCAGAACCTGGCTATAGAGCTGCACCGCCTGTACCGCCTTACCACCCTGAAGGTAACTGTTGCCAAGGTTGAGCAGGGCAGGGAGGTAGTCTGGCTTGAGTCGAATACTTTGCAGGTAGCTGGCGCGCTCCTGCTCGTATTGGCCGGTCTGCCAGTAGGCGATCCCCTGCCAGAAGTGATAGGCTGCCCGTTGTGGTGCCTGCCGTGCGGCCTGACGCAAAAAGGCGACTGCCTGGTGCTCACTTCCGGCCATCAGCAGATCTCGACCGATGATAAAGTTCGCCTCCGGGCTGTTGGCGGTAGTCACGGCCAGGACAGCCGGGTTGACTCCAAGGGGGACTCCTCCGGGGGTGTCTCCGCTGGGCGCCAGCTCTCCTCGTAGCCCCCCCTGGCTCCAGTAACCGGCCAGGAAAAAGAGGACACAGCTGCAGGCCCAGAGGGTGGCACCCAGGGGCGATACCTGAAACCCTATGGGGGTGAGCAGCTGGCGACGAAGTCGTTGCCAAAGGCTCGGGGCAGGGGGGCTGAGCTGTTGCATCACCTTGGCGGTGATATCACAGGGAGGGACCTTCTCCGGCAAGGAACGGATGGCAGCAACAAGGTCTGTTCCAGGGTCACTGTTCATGGGGGGACACCTGATTGAAGGGGTTCTCGACAAGGGAGCGGAGCTGCTCCAGGCTGCGCTTGATCCGCATCTTGGTGGCACTCTCGGACAGGGAGAAGATCTCGGCTATCTCCCTGATGGAGAGTTCGTAGCTATACCTGAGGATAAGGGGTTCTCGTTTTTCCGCAGGCAGGGTGAGCAGGGCGCGCTGCAACTGCTCCTGGTACTGTTGCTGTTGAATGGCCTGCTCCTGGCTGGAGAGGTCTTGAAAATGGTCCTTGCGGGGAGCATGATCGGTCTCTCGCCAGGGGGTGTGGTGGCTGCGATTGCGCAGGGCCCGTTTCCAGTCCCGCCCCTTATTCAAGGCTATGGTGTAGAGCCAGTTGAAGTATGGCTGGTGGTTGTCAAGGGTCTGGAGTTTGGCAAAACTCTGCACAAAGACCTCCTGGGCTAAATCCGCAGCCTCCTGCTCATGGGCCGTAACCCGGTACATCAGATTATAGATCGGTCGCTCGTATTTCCGGACCAGCCATGCATACTCCTGGGTGGCTCCGGCAAGGACCCTGGCAACGATCTCCTCATCGGACGGCTCCACGGCTGCCAGCCTTCTCCTGTTCATGCGCTCTTTACGCTCTGGTTCATAGCTGTCGTCTTACCCAAGGGGTTCCGTGTCTGTACATGGTTACAGGCTCAGTTCAGGCCGGGTAGCAGCGTCTAGGTTACCGTGCTTTCCTTTGCCGCTACGACCCGGTCTGCTGGACACCCTGTCTGGGACGCTTGGCAGTGGAGTCTTTCTACCTCTATATACGTCTGCCTGGGGCAAGCGTCACTTTTGGCAGAGGAATAGTCACTTTTTTTGCATTTTAGGGGGAGTCAGGATGAAGCGAACCGATTCATCGATGCTCAGCCGCCGCCCCTTGATCCTGATTCGCTCTGCGCTGGAGAACCAGCTCAGGCGGATCCTGTTGCCAGCCAGCTCAGGAAATTTGCGGCTGAGATAGCGCTTGATGCTCAGCGCTCTCCTGCGGGCCAGGCCGGCGTTGTTTTTTTGATAGACCACCAGATCCAGGGTACCCCTGTCAAGGTTGGCAGCGGTTGCTCCTACCAGGTCCAGGGCAGGGCGGCTGGCCTTGTCCAGGGTAGCGCTCAAGGGTGTGAAGGTAATCTTGGGCAGGGAGAGGGATCTTGCTCCCAGTTGCTGGAGCCGATAGGAAAAGTCTCCCAGGCCGTTGAGGTGGGCCACGGCCCGTCGTGCCAATCCACCGGAAGGGTAGTGGCGGAGGTACTCAAGCCAGGCGGTTCGCTCTTCCGGGGTACGCTGGAGGTAGTGTGCAGCAAGGGCGCGGTTATAGAGGGCAGCAGGGCTATTGGGCCAAATACGCAGGGCCTTGGCATAGAGAACAAGGGCCTGTTGATATTGTTTGCTGCCCAGGAGATTGTTGCCCAGGTATATCAGGGCCTGGAGATGTTTCTTGTCCAGGGCCAGTGCTTGCTGATAGCTCTTTTTTTCTTTGTCCCTCTGCCTGTTTGCCCCATAGGCAACTCCCAGCCAGAAGTGATAGTCAGGCTCTTTGGGAAGGAGGATCACCGCTTTTTTCAGGTAGGGAAGGGCGGCCTTGTAACGCTTGGATGCCAGGAGGAAGCGGCCGGTGAAGTAGCTGGCCTCAGCATTATCCGGGTGGGTCTTGACCGCCTCTTTGAAATAGGCATACCCCTGCTCATAGTCCCGGAGCATGAGGTAGTGCTCACCTACGATATCGTAGCGAAGCCCATGAAAGGTGGATTGGAAGCTGCGCTGGGCACAGCCCTGGAGAAGAGCAAGAAGCAGCAAAAGGAAAAGAGCGGTCCTGGACCAGGCGGCTCTGCTGAATGGTGTAGGTTGGTCTGCTGGATACATATATCTCTCCCTGGATAGATTGTTCTGATTGCGAAAGCCGCCTATTGGCTGCAGCGCTCCTCTGTCTTGATCTCCAGGTAGAACCTGGGGAGAATGCAATGGCTTAAGCAAAGTATATACCAGTTAGCACTCTCGGTTCCAGCCAGGTGGAGAAGAAATCATGCCCAGGTACACCCTGGCAGCAGAATGAGACAGTGAAAGGGATCGCGTCCGCTTTCGCGGTAACTGGCTTGGTTGATGGTCCGGTGTTATGGCCAGGAACAGGCGCGATGTGTCCAGGAAGACATGGAGGCGTATCTTCAGGCCTCAGCCCTGGGCGGGAACAGCTGGTCATGGGCCCAGTTGTAGATCAAGGAATAGCCCGAAAAAAATCAGGGCAAAACCGGGTGTTGTCAGCAGGGCTGCCCAGATGGTTACCACCAGCCACCAGGCAGCAGGCAGCAGGTTGTAGCGCTGACTAAAGAGGGGAGGGGCGGTCAGGATGTGGTGCTTGCACAGGGTTGCGGTCTGGACCAGGCCCTTGCCCAGGAGGGCGGCAGCCGGGAAGGTGATGATGCCCAGGGCAAGGAGTTCAAAGCCAAGGGTATGGCGGATACGGTCAGCGGTTTATCGGATATGCCTGGGAGTAGCTATTTGTGGGGCTGATTCTGGAGGTATCTGACCAGATCGCTCAACTCCTCATAGCGGGCCAGCAGGGAGACAACCGTCTGCCGGTCGGTCCAGGGGTAGGGCAGTTGTTGCTGAAGGTGGGCTAAGAGTTGATCACTCTGGTCGGGGAGATCGATCATCTCGGCAATGGTGATCCGGTGGCTCCTAATCTGCTGGGAACTGTCAGGAGCCTGGCAAAAATGCCAGTCGTAGAGGCCGCAGCCGACTTTCAGCAGTCCGCCTGTCCGTTCCCTCATCAGCACCAGCCAGGGTTGTGCCGTCACAGCCAGGGAAATGCGGCAGGCAGAGACCGGGGCGAGGTAGTAGGTTCTTACCTCCTTGTACTTCGTGTTAAAGTCCGCAGAAAGGACCCGGGCAATCTCACGGTTGCCCTCTATGCGCTCCGGAAAAGTGATGCCTGCTGTCCGGACAGAGAAGCTCAGCAACGCCTCCTGGTCATAGATCTCTTCGAGAAGGGGATAACGATCGTCATCCTTGCCGTGGATATATTGTTCCAGTATCCCTGTGATCTCCGCGTTGGTCCTTTCCGTATCGTCCACTTTTTTCCTGATGATGTTAAAGGCGAGGCCTGGGAGGCGGTGGCTGCCCTTGGACGCCCCGCAGGTAGACCCGGCTTTCCGTGAGTTGATCCCACTATGCCATATCCTCTGGCTGGCTGCCACGCACTTCTCTGCCGTGATGCTCATTTTATTGAGCTGATGGCCGCGCAGGCGGGCTGCCGGGTCTGGACTGGAGTGGCCACATTTCAGCCAGGACCGGATTCCTGTCTGCGTGGCAATGAGAGCAATCAGATGAATGACTTAAAAGGGAAAAGTACCCCGCAGTTCACTCGTTGACAGATCCGGCCAGACCCGTATCACCAAGCCTCACTGATCTTCTTTGCTTTGACCTTGATTGATTATGCTGCTACAATTTTTTATGATAGCAAATCATAAGCAAAAGGAGAGAGAGATGGCAGATCCGAAAAATATGTTTCAATGTCAAGTAAGTAACTGTGGCTACATCTATGATCCTGATAAGGGAGAGCCCAAGACCAACACCCCTGCAGGTACCGCCTTTGAGGACTTGCCCGATGACTGGAAGTGCCCCCACTGCGGTTCCTCCAAGTTCACCTTCCGGCCGCTGGCCGGGCCCGGTTCGGTGATGGAGGAGGGAATTTAGGCCCTGCATTCCCCGGTTATAGGCCAGGTCTTACTGACAGGAGTTCGTCCCCATGGGTTGAAATCGCCAAGAAGCCCGAGGATACCCGGCCCCTTCCTCCCAGCCAGGGGCAGGGTCGTGAGAGGAAAACAGCAGAGAGGGGCAACCCTGTTAACCCTGGTGGCCGGGCAGCTTGCCTCTGCTGGTTTGAGCCGGATGATCGGCATAATCGGTACTTCCTGAGTTGTTTCGCTGCTGCGCAGCAATCTCACCTGGTTGTGCCCTGCGCTTGGCCCTGCTCATTCATCCAGCGTGTTGATGTGGTAGACAAATTTAGGGATATGCCAGTCAAAGCGGATGGCCAGCATCCTGAAGCTGAAGCCGAAGAGCAGGGTCAGCGGTACAGCCACCGTGTCCCCCACTCCACCCTCGGTCAGTAAGAGGTAGAGCCAGACCGCAGAGATGGAGACGCTGGCATACAGTTCCTTCTGAAAGGCCAGGGGGATACGGTTGCAGAGGATGTCGCGGAGAATACCGCCAAAGACTCCGGTGCTGATGCCCGTCAACGAGGCCACGGCTATGCCGTATCCCATCTCCAGGGCACGGGTGGCCCCGATGATGGTAAAGGTGATCAGACCCAGGGCATCCAGGCCCAGAAAGAACCACCTGAGCCGGTTGAAATAGCGGGCAGTGAGCACCATCACCAGGGCTGCCATTGAGGTAAACAGCAGCAGGTCCGGCTTGGCAATAAAGAGCATGGGAGCCCGTCCCAGGATTACGTCCCTGATCACCCCGCCGCCAAAGGCCGTGACATTGGCCACCACCAACACCCCGAAGAGGTCCATCTGGTGTTCACCGGCAGCAATGGCTCCGGTCATGGCTTCGACGATCAGACCGGTAATAAAGAGGACCGTGAGGATGAGGGCTGGATCCATGATATCTTTTCTCCTGGCTGGCTGGGATAGTTTTGTTCTTTAATGAAGCTCAGGCCTGCGATGCCATCGAGGGCAAGGCGTAACATTTACTTCAGGGTACTTTGAAAAGTCAGATTTTTCGATCAAGATCAAGGTCTGGGGAAAATTCTCCCCAGCCATATAACGGATACCCCGAGGAAACAATTTTCACCATAATTCACCACAACGCAGAAATGGGAAGAAAAAGCAACTTTTCAAGCTCGCCTTAAACGAGCTTCATCCTTCCAATGCTCAAACCCTGCACGGCGAAAACCGCCGGTTCGTAGAACCACACCATCGTCAAGGCGAGATCGCCTCCTCCGCGGGGAAGCAGACCAGGATACCCTGACGCTCTAACTCCCTGTTCAGTGAGAACCGGGCCAGACTGATCCGATTACTTTCCCCCTGCTGCCGGCTGTCGAGGCGGTCCATTACCACGTTCATCCAGTTCAGGTCAAGGGAGAGTTGTTCCATGATCAGGGCCGACTCCGGATTACTCAGGATCCTGACCAGGTGGCGAAGTGCGTCTGCCGGTTCGCCGATCTCTCTTCGGGCAGCGGCAATCTCCTCTTCTTTTTCAACCATGGCAGTGCTTATTGCCTCTATCTTTCGCCTGGTTGTGTGACTGGGTGGGGCAAAATGACTGAATGCCCGGTTTTTTCCCTGAAGGATGTTGCGCATTGAGGCCAGGTGACTCCGTTCTTCCCTCAGCAATGCCAACTCTTCTTGCAGGCCATGGATCGTTTCCATGGCCACGGTGGCCAAGAGTTCCAGGGCCCGCTCTTCAAGCTGGGCAAGCGTGGCCGCCAGGCTGGTGCTGGGAGCGACCAGGAGGTGGTCGTAAAAGGTGACCGCCTCCATGGGCACGTCCCGTAAGGTGAGTTCTCCCTGTTGTTGATGCCCATAGATGGTTTTTCGTCGCTGCGACATGGTCAGCAGGGCCACGATCTCGCCCGTGGCTGTGGCGGTGACTGGCTGAGCCAGGTTGGCCATGGAGGTTTTGAGAAAGTCGGACAACTGTTTGCTCGAGGGAAATATGGCCCTGAGCAGTGCGTCTTGCGAGTATCTGCTGCGATCGATTCGGATGGGGCCGGGGATTTGGGAGACGAGCCGTCTGCTGTATTCCATGGCCATGATAAGGGCTGGTTCGAGCTGCCTCCTGTAGCCTGAGACCAGCCTGATCTTGCTGTCTGCCGTGTCCACGACCAAGTTGACCGAGTGGTCAACAACACGGGACTGAATGTTTTTTTGCTGAAAGCTGTTGAACACTCTCCTCAGCCAGGAACTCTTAGGGGCGGTCGGCTCGGTGTGCTTCATGGCGGGATCCTTAGGAATGAGCAATCATTGATTGCAAAGGGGAGGGGGATACCGAAGCTGCCTTGATGAAGTATGTATACTATACAGCAGCGCGAGCAGAGGAGGGTAGAAAGAATCAGGCCAGGATCGAAAAGATCAAGATCACTGCTCGCCAAGGAGTGTTTAGAGTTTTTTTTTAGCAAATCTCACCAGCTTGCGCTTATCCTGGCAGGGTGCTCCTGGAGCTTTTAGGGCAGCTTGAACCATGATAGGGGGCCGGGGGCTGAATATGGATTTTGAAGAGGCCGCTATCCATGGCTATGGGCTGGTACAGGCTGGATCCAATATAGGGTACCTTGAAAAATTAATTTTTCGATCAAGGTCAAGGCGCGCGATAAATTTTACCGTAGGCATATATCTGATATTCCGAAGATAAGATTTTGAGCGCAAGGTCGAGATTGGAAGAAAAAGCTTTTTTTCAAGGTGGCCTATAGTCAGTTGCGACCCTCTAGATCAGCTGAGGCCAGCCCAGGTGCCAAGAGGAGCGTTGGCCCATTTTACAAGGTTGAACCCAGAGGTGTTATCATGGAGAATCAGGTACGTGTTTCCAGGGGAGAGGAGCTAAGTTGGCGGCTGAAGTGCGGAATCGGCCTGTTTATGCTGAGTGTTGTCACTCCTCTTACAGGAATACCCCTGGTCGCTTGGTTCAATCTCTCCACCGCTGCAACGGCCTCGATCAGTGGGGCCCCCTGTTGGTGGGGGCGGAGGTTCTCGGCATGGCAGCGATAGCCGTCATGGGCAAGGATGGTTACGCCTATCTCAAAAAAAAAGGCAGCCACCCTGTTCAGGCAACATGGGCCTCCGCAAACAGTGGGTAAGCTGCGTTATACCATCGGCTTGGCCCTGTTTATTCTGCCTATCCTCTTTGGCTGGCTATCAGTCTACTGTATCCAATGGATTCCCGTCTATACAGAAAACCACCTCCTCTTTGCCATCATCGGTGATCTGATTTTACTGCTAAGCTTTATAGTCTTAGGCGGTGATTTTTGGGATAAAATCCGGGCGCTGTTCATCCACTCTGCCAAGGTTTCCTCCCCAGTTCACCGACCACCTCAATAGGCAACTTTTCGTTCCTCCCCCATCTCCGGCTGCCGGGTGGGCCGCTATCAAGCTGTCAGGCGAGTGAGCTCTGACCTTGACTGCATCCCGTACTCACCAGAGTTTGTTCGCTTGAAGGAGGGTGATCCTTCTCGGCCGGTTTCCCGTGATTTTCATCAGTATATCAAAGGCTGGCAGAGGCAAGCCCATGGTGCATACGGGAAAACCTGTTTCCGAGAAAGGGCGACCTCGGACAGCTGCGCCAATGGTTGGGACAACTGGGTGAGGACGAGCATCTGTTAATGCTGGTGATCCAGCCCCGGCCCGAGGATAAGCCCTCCAACCAGCCGGCAGCCACCCTCTCTCTGAACCAATCACTCAACCATCAGCGTGAGCGGCTGCGCGTACCCTGGAGGCAAGCTTGGCCAGGTACACGCCCCAGCTTGTCATGGGGCAGCCTAAGGTGGTACAGGAACTCCGTGCCGTTGATACGGCTCTGGCCCTGTTCAGCCGCAGCCTGGCACCGGGTGGTGTCGTGATTGCTCAGCAGCTCTCCATGGTCAAGGGGATGCAACTGAGCATCGAGCACTGGCCGCCTGCCCCGCCGACACCCCTCTGGTTTAACGTCTGGAACAGGCACTAGCCTGCCTGCACTGTCCTTGACCAGGAGGCTGGTTTCCCCCGGCAGATACACTGTTAGGCGCTAAGGACTCGGCTTGGTCTCAGGTATGGGGAGTAGGGAAGAGGGGCGCTTGAATCTCCCCGGGAACCGCATATTGCACTGATCACCTCCTATCCTTAAAGGAGCTTTTCCTTCAGCCAATGAGCAGGTAAACGACCAGCATAGACTAAATCCAGTTGTTTCGATTTATCGTCGAGCATGGCTCTGCCGTATTCCGCAAACGATTACCCTATGGCGCATTATCTCTGTTCGAGAAAATCGCGATCAGTGGCAACTCCCTCCATCAATTCACCCTTGACAGAAATTCCGGCAAATTCCACTCATGTTTACGCTGCATCATCAAGTTTTTAAACCATTTTGCTGAGTCTCTTAGGTCAGCTCTGCCGCGTGATCGCTGCACGCCCGGTGCAGTACCTTGGCCAACAGCTATCGACAATCAGCTTGTCCGTTGTTCGTCAAATAGCCCGTGAGCCGGCGAGGGTTGATTGTACCCTTCAGGAAGAGAGCGGGGGGATGCCTTGGGCGAAAGTAAGCGGGAGATAAGCCGGCTGCAACCGCCAAATTCTATTAATATAATTTTATGATAATATTAAAAAAAATAGATAGTACGTAGGTTTATGGTAATTAACTAATTGTCAATTGACAGCGGGCTGAATTGGCAGTAATCATCACAATTTTTTATGACATGGCTTCGAGACATGCGCAGGTCTGCCGGCGGACAATTTCTCCTGCAGATCGCCCGTGTGCCAGCCCCCGGAGACAGGGGGTGAGATCGAAGTCTGGAGCGCTGCCTTTTGCAGGGCCCCATACCTTAATTGCCTTTTCCGACCTGGCGCCTTTCTTGAAACAGATGAGCAGGCGGTGTGTTGGTGGGAACAGAACCAAGGAGTAGAGAGAGATCATGATTGGACAGTTGAACGACTTTTTTTCCACCTTGAGTGGATTGGTCTGGGGGGTGCCGGTACTGGCCCTTCTGGTGGGTACCGGGGTAATTCTGACGGTGAGGCTCAGGGGAATCCAGGTGCACAAGCTTGGTTACGCCTTTGGGCTCATGTTCAGTAAGCATGATGACGAACCCGGCGATATCAGTCACTTCCAGGCACTGATGACCGCGCTGGCAGCCACCATCGGCACCGGCAATATCATCGGGGTCTCCACGGCCATCTATTGGGGAGGCCCCGGTGCCCTCTTTTGGATGTGGCTGGCCGCCTTCTTCGGCATGGCAACCAAGTACGGGGAGGGGATCCTGGCGGTGAAGTACAGGGTTAAGGATGAGCATGGCGAGATGAACGGCGGTCCCATGTATTATCTGGAGCTTGGCCTCAAACAGAAGTGGCTGGGAGTCGCCTTTGCCGTATTTGCCTGTATCGCTGCCCTGGGGACCGGTAACATGATCCAGGCCAATGCCATCGCCGGCAACCTCAAGGACCTGGGCGTCGACCCGATCTGGTCCGGGATGGTCTGTTGTCTTGCCACGGCTGCGGTTATTCTCGGCGGGGTGAAGCGGATCGGCAAGATTACCTCTGTGATTGTCCCGGTGATGGCCCTGGTCTATGTCGCCGGCTGTCTGGTGATCCTGTTTCGCTATTCCTCCGAGATTCCCGGGGCCTTTGCCATGGTTTTCGATGGCGCCTTCAACGGCACCGCGGCCAGCGGTGGTTTTGCCGGGGCTGCGGTCATGTTAGCCATCAGGAAAGGGATCTCCCGAGGGGTTTTCTCCAACGAGGCCGGGCTGGGCACCGCGCCCATTGCTGCTGCGGCGGCCAAGACCAAGGAGCCTGTCGAGCAGGCGCTGGTATCGATGACCGGCACCTTCATCGACACCATCTGTGTCTGTTCCATGACCGGGCTGGTACTGATCGTGACCGGTGTCTGGAACACGGGCGGCGAGGTGGTGACCATGACCGGAAACGCCTTCAGCATCGGAATTCCCGGGGGATGGGGCGGGTTCATCGTCAGCTTCGGCCTGATCTTTTTTGCCTACTCCACCATCCTTGGTTGGGGATACTACGGGGAGAAATGTTTCGAGTACCTGTTCGGGATCAAGGCGGTTTTGCCCTATCGTATTCTCTGGATCCTGCTGGTTCCGGTGGGGGCGGTGGCCAAGCTGAATCTGCTCTGGAATGCCTCTGACTGCTTCAACGGGATGATGATCATCCCCAACCTCATCGGTCTGATCGGTCTGAGCGGCGTCATCGTCAGCGAAACCGATGATTACATCAAGCGGAAGGCCAGACAGCGGCAGGAGTTGAAGTTGGCCCGCTGTTAGTTCTCGGCCTCTTTTAAACGCCGGTGCCAGGAAAGCTTGCGGGTTCTGCCGAAGAACCCGCAAGTCTGAACGGCTTTGGCTCCTGGTGATCGCTTTGTTCCTTGCGAGCGCTGCCCTGCTGAAAAGATCCCGACCAATACCTCCCTGCAGCTCACCCCTGTCTCTACTTACGTTTGCTTGCGGAAACATCCATATCAGGTAGGTTTCCTTAGGCTGTCCCGGCAGGGAAGGATGATCCCCTTGGTCTTGCCGTCATCGTTGTTCCTCTCTGCCTGGGTTTCTGGGCCAAAAAACACCCCATCTGCTGCGTTCTCCAGTCCGTGCCCCCTGTCGAGCTGCTGTGAAAAATCCTTGAATCAAATCTCGCCTGAGGGTACAAATAGAGACTTGCCCGGCTGATCCAGACGGGCCACTATGGAAAGGTGTTGTCGACAAGCTGTCGTTAATGTCGTTAAGGAACTGCATGAAGCCACTCACTGATCAGGAAACAGAAGAAGCAGCGGTAGCCATCAAGGCCCGAATGGTCTCCATGACCGTTCTGGAACTGTTGAGTACGGACTTGGAGGCGCTTGATCGACAACTGCAGGAGGCAACGGCCCAGGCCTCCTCTTTTTTTCGTAACGCCCCGGTGTTGTTGGATTTTCAGTACCTGGATGCAGAACCTGACCCCCGATGGCTGGAGCGTGCCTCTCATATGGTGAGGGCCCATCATTTTGTTCCCGTGGGCATGGCCTCTGCCCCGGAATCCCTGGTTAAGGGTGCCAGGGAGACCTGCCTTGCCGTCTGGCCAGGCAGCCATAACGGCAGGCAAGAGTCGGCTCCGGAGCCCGAGCCCGAACCGGTTCCGCCGGCCAGGCCGAAGTCGGAGCCGGAGCCGGAGCCGGAGCCGGAGGTGAACCAAGAAAAACTGCCGGCACAGACCATGACCATCCATCAGCCGGTGCGTTCAGGGCAGAAGGTCTATGCCCGTGGAGGCGATCTTCTGGTGTTGGCATCGGTCAGTACCGGGGCGGAGATAATGGCCGACGGTCACATCCACGTTTACGGTACGCTCAGGGGACGTGCGCTTGCCGGTGCTTTGGGAGATGAGAACGCCAGGATCTTCTGCCAGGATCTGCAGGCCGACCTGGTCTCCATTGCCGGTCTCTACACCATCAACGAAGATCTGCCCCAGGACAAATGCAAAACCGCGGTGCAGATATTCCTGGATCAGGATCAGTTACACATCGAATCTCTGTGACCCCTGCAGCTCAGCTTAAAAACGGTATGGATGTTGCTGCAGTAATTCCAGCTTCTTCTGTTTACACGGCAGGATCGTATAGGGTTGCAGCTTAGAGGGCCGGACCACTACTCAAGACCTCGAACCAGGTTGCCGGCTTGCCGGAAACAGCGCCTGGCCGGCCTGATCGAGGACAACGAAACCATTCTCAGCTAGCCAACAGTCCTCAATAAACCTCCACTGTAAACTGATAAAAAACAATTATATTCACCTTTTAAGAGAGCGTTCAATTTAAGGGATAGATCCATGGCAACAGTTATTGTTATAACCTCAGGAAAGGGAGGCGTTGGTAAAACCACCACCAGTGCCGCAATCAGTACTGGCTTGGCACTGTGTGGCTACAAGACCGTGGTCATCGACTTTGATGTCGGCCTGCGTAACCTCGACCTGATCATGGGATGCGAGCGCAGGGTGGTCTACGATTTTGTCAACGTGATCAAGCAGGAATCAAATCTCCGTCAGTCGCTGATTAAAGACAAACGGGTGGACAACCTCTTTATCCTGCCTGCCTCCCAGACCCGCGACAAGGACATCCTCGATATCGAAGGGGTCGGGCGGGTCATCGATGAGCTCTCCGAATCCTTTGACTACATCATCTGCGACTCACCGGCCGGGATCGAACGTGGGGCCTTTATGGCGATGTATTTTGCCGATGAGGCCGTGGTGGTCACCAATCCGGAGGTGTCGTCGGTTCGCGACTCTGATCGTATCCTCGGTCTGCTGGCCAGCAAAACCCGTCGTGCCGAACAGGGGGGCAAGCCGATCAAGGAACACCTCTTGCTGACCCGCTACGATCCCCTGAGGGTGGATAAGGGTGAGATGCTCAGCGTGGAAGACGTCAAAGATATCCTGGCCATCCCCCTGCTGGGGGTCATTCCCGAATCAAAGGCCGTGCTGCAGGCCTCCAACGCAGGCACACCGATTATTCTGGAGGGCGACAGTGATGCCGGCCAGGCCTATGACGATGCGGTCAGCAGGCTGTTGGGTGAAGAGCGGATGCACCGATTTCTGGAAGTGGAAAAGAAGGGATTCTTCAGTAAATTTCGACTGTTCAGGAGTTAACCATGCGTTTTTTAGACTACTTCCGAAGCAATCGGAAAACCAGCGCATCTGTGGCCAAGGAACGGCTGCAGATCATTGTTGCCAGAGAGCGTACAACCCGCAACGGCCCCGACTATCTGCCCATGATGCAGGAGGAACTGCTGCTGGTGGTCAGGAAATACATCCAGGTGGAGAATGATGCCGTAAAGATACAGCTGGAGCAGGAGGGCAACTGCGAGGTGCTGGAGCTCAATATCACTCTGCCGGAGAGCGCCGCCGCCTCATAGCCGCTTCTCCCTGCCTGGGTGTTCTCTTTCAGCTGGGGAGTCCGGTGGAACCGTTGTAAACCACTGTGGGCAGGGCCGGCCTTTCTCCAGGAGAGCTCGGTGCGTTGCCCGTGGTCCTCACTGTTGCCTGGTGGCGACTATTTGGTTTTTGGACAGGTGGCAGGGTAAAATTGCAGGGCAGGCGGCAGGGCAGTGGCAAGGGCCATGGGCAGAAGGTCGCGTTGCTCAGGCCCTATGCTGTTCAGTGCGTCCAGACGAGACAGCCAAGGACAAAAAGCCCAAGGGTGACAGGCTTACGGTGCCGCCTGGGGAACTCCCGGGCCAGATTGTATCTGGCGGCAGCTTGAAAACTTGAAAGTGCTGATTGGGAGGAAGAGCATGAACCACAACGATCTTTGGGAAGGGCTCGGCGAGCTTGGCGAAGATGAGTTTGAACAGGTGTTGACCCAGTTGTTTGCCCAATATGAAGAACGCCTCAAGGCAGATCCCGCTGATCAGGCGGCGCAACAGTTTTTCAACTACCTTGCTGCCGTTATGGGGCAGGTCCAGTCCTGTAATGTCAATCGGCGCTGAGCCCCGCATCACCAAGAGTTCTCTGTCAGGCCGGTTGATCCGGCTTGGGAGGAGTTTTGCTGGACCCATCGTTTCCGTCATTCCCGCGCAGGCGGGAATCCAGGACAGATTGAATCCAGGACACGCTACATCCCAACCTTGTTGTATAAGTTCAAGGGCGAAGGAGGGTAACTGTTAGGCCTTTCGGTACATTCCGATATAGCCGATTATTGAAACAGTTTTTTTAACCAGCCCTCTTCGGCGTCCTGCCGGCCCGCCAGTTTGGCGAGAAACTTCTGGAGGATTTCCTGATCCTGCCCTCCCAGGAACTCTATCCCCAGCTTAAATTTGGCAATCTCAGTTTCAGATGAGCAAAGATCATACCAGGCAGGATTTCCATAAACGACTACAGGGTTGTCTTCATCATCTGCTCTATATTCAAGACTGACAACATGATTCTCGTGGTCCTGGGTCGTGTAGAAGAGGTGATGGTCGCCGCATTTAATTGTATCCAGATGGAGACAGGCGCCATACGGGGTAAAATCAGTTATCCTGCCGGTAATCCTGCTGCCAATAGGGGCATTATCCCTGCGGATATCGCAAAGATTTATTGTAACCCTAACCTTACTCTTTACCCTGTTGATGCGGCGTCGTTCAATCATGAGAGCGTATCTTGAGAGAGGTTGTCGTGTCCTGTCATTATACTCTGTTTGCCTGAATCTGGCCTCATTACGGGCATGGTCTGTTTGCTTTTGTTCCGTTTTCCAATCTTTCCGTTTTCCAATCTTTCTGTTTTCCAATCTGTAAGGTGGCACGCCGAATTTGTGTTCAATGGAAAGTTTTCACCATGTTGCCTCAGCTATGGACAGATTCTCAACGCCCTCTCCTTCATACGATCTTCATATGATCCATCATACCAGATAATAAGACGGCTAAGATGGAAAGACAAGGAACCGCTCATGTGGGTGGCCTTCACAGAAAGGTACATCTCCCAATGAATCCAACGGCCAGCTCAGCAGGAGAAGAGAGAAGGGCGGTTGATCCACGCTGAAAAAAACCGGCTAACTGCAATTCCCCATACATTTATGACAAGCGGCTATCCCGTTTTGCAGCCCCAGATCCATTGGGATTTCTGCCCCAGTCGTCGTCGGCGCGATTCCACAGCCATACGGTGCTTGCAAGACAGGGAACAAGCATGAACCATGTCCCAAAGAGTGCAATTACCACTCCTGCATAGGGGGCGGGCAGGAAGGCACCCAGAATCATCGTGCCGGTCAGCACGCCAAGGGGCGACACCACCACAAACCAGCGTGGATACATGGTCCGTCCGCTTGCAACCCCCACAGCATGCCAGATGGCGCCCACATTGAAGGCCAGGATTGCGGTCAGATCCCCCAAGATAAAATGTTCGAGCAGAAAACGGTCGGCCATTGCATAAAATGCCTGGTCCGTGCATCCGACCGCAGCCTTTGCCTGCGCCAACACACTCAAGAATGCCCATCCGGCATGTTGGATCCCGCCAATCATCAATATAGCATAGGCAAGCAGTCCGCAGGGAACAGAGGCAAGCCAAAACCCGGCGCGTCGCATGCCGATCCACCAGTGATAATAGGAGAGCGCGTACAGGGGATAGAGCCAGCCCGCCGTTTGTGCCAGCAGCACCAGCCAATGGGGCCGGTGACCTGCGGTACGAATCACCTCCCATACCGCAGGAGAAAAGTATTCAAGGCCACTCAACCTGGGTGAGTAAGCGTAAATATAGTCACAGACACCGTTCCAGAGTATCAGAATGGAAACAGAGAGACCCATAAGGCGGAGGCGACGGCAGCGAGCTGCTGTGGCCTCATCGCTGCCCCCCTGTATCTGATCGCCGGGATTGGTACAGGAATCACTCTTTATGTCCATGCTGCAACTCCTCTCTGTGTCTTTGGGAACATTTTTCGTTTTCGCTTCAGCTATTTTGAAAAATAGAATATTTCGATCAAGGCCTGTGATAAAAGCATCACAGGTATGTTGTTTATATTTTATGATTATTTTTTTGGCATCAGGCCGGGATCGGGTGAGAAAGCTCCTGCGCGGAGCTGCATCCGAAGGCCGGGGGGAATCCCGCTGCCAGACTAGTTATTTTCCCTGGGCTTCTAGCGCCTTACGACCCGGTTGAGCGTTCGGGCCCCAGGGGCTTGAAGCGGATGATCAGCAGGGGCAGAATGGTCATGTCGGCCACCAGCGCGGCGATCATCGAGAAGCCGGTCAGTAGTCCGAAGTAGATGGTGGGAATAAAGTTGGAGAAGGCGAGGATCGAGAATCCCAGGGAGATGGTGATGGTGGTGTAGTACATGGCCCGACCGATGGTGTCGTGGCTGCGCCGTGCCGCGGCCCAGTAGTCGCCTTCACGCCTGAACTCCTCGCTAAAGCGGTGAATATAGTGGATTGTGTCATCCACGGCGATGCCGATACATATGGCGGCGATGGTGATGGTCATCATGTCGAGCGGTATGCGCAGCCAGCCCATCAGGCCGAGAACTATTGCCGCGGCAAACAGGTTGGGAACAATGGCGACAGCTGCCATGTGCAGATTGCGAAACAGCAGCGCGAACATAAACATAATCGCCACAAATACCACGCCGCTGGTGAGGATCAGCGAGCGAAACAGGCTCTGCAGCATGTTGTTAAAGAGCACCACCATGCCGGTGATCTTCACCTGCTCCCCGGCCAGTCCCAGCTCAATGGTGAGGTGGTGTCGGATCTTCTCAAGGAGCTCCTGTCGCTTCAGCGATGGATCGGACTCAAAGATCCGGATACTGAAGCGGAGTTGATTGCCATCGGCCGAGAGGTAGGGGGCGAAGAGGGATGATCTGATCTCCTGCGGCAGGCGCTTGTAGAGCACTGCCAGGGCAAAGTTGTCGTGCTGGATGTCGGGGTCGAGCTTCTGCAGCATGCGCAGGGTGGTGGTCAGTGAGAGCACCTTGCCACTCTCTTCGAGGCTGTCAAGGTAGTCGTGGATCTCAGCGATGCGCTCCAGGGTAAAGCTGTTGAACCAGTAGCTGGTGCCGGTGATCCCCGCCTCCCTCTCCATGCCGTCGGCAAAGAACTCGTCCTCCCCGTAGAAAGGGTCCTCCTCATCGGGCTCCTCCTTGATAAGGAAGCTGGCAGGTGCATCGATGATCACATCCATTGGTGTGGTGCCACCCAGTTGGCGGTCGATCAGCTCCATCCCCTGATAGATCTCGGTCGAGGACTTGTAGTAGTCGATAAAGCGATTCTCCACCGTCAGCTGCGAGATGCCGGCGACACTCAGCAGGCTGAGAATAGAGAAGCCGAGTAGGATCCGGTTGCCGTAGCGCTCGTTGCTGCGGGCAAGAAAACGGGTGATCGCCACGGTGATGGTATTCTCCTGCGTCGCCCCTTCGCGCCTGAGCAGCACCAGTGCAGCCGGAAAGAGGGTGAAGGCTAGAGTCATGGCAATGGCGATGCCGAACATCATCATCCAGCCGAAGTCGATCACCGGGCGAATCCCACTCACCAGCAGCGAGCCGAAGGCGACCATCGTGGTGATGGCGGTGTAGAGGCAGGGGATGAACTTACTTTGTACCGTCGCCAGCAGCAGGGCGCGCTGGTCAGCGTCACGATCGCTGGTCAGCAGTTCTCGGTAGCGCACGATCAGGTGGATCAGCAGCGACAGGGTAAGGATAAGCAGCAGCGAGATGAAGTTGGAGGAGACCACGGTCACCGGCCAGGTGATAAGGCCCAAGAGTCCCATCATGCTCGCACCAGCGACAATGCAGGTAGAGATCGCCATCAAGACCCAGCGGGCTCGGCGGAAGATGATGGTAAGGATCAGCACCAGAAAGGCAAACACGCCGATCCCGAAGGTCATCAGATCGAGGCGCACGAAGTTGATCGAGTCGGCGGCGATCATTGGCACGCCGCCAAGATAGAGGGTGGCGCGGTCGAGGTGCTGATCCATGATGGTGCGCACCGTGGCGATGTCATGGTCGAGCTGCTTCTGAAGTGAGGTGCTGTAGTCATCGAACTGGGTCTCGGCACGGGCAAGGGCGCTCCTCTCCTCTGTGCTAAGTTTGCGTTCCAGGCGCAGCACGCGCAGGTCGTTGCGTGCCTTCAGTAGGCGGTGCCAGGTATCATCACGTTTGAACAGCACTTCCAGGGCGGTGGTATCGCCAGCAAGGTTGATCAGCAGGTTGCGGTAGAGTGGGCTGTGGGTAAGCTCTTGTTGTGCCAAGGAGCGATCGGCACGCGGATGTTCGAGGGTGATGATCTCCTTGGCGATTTCGGAGAGGGTTACCGGCGGGCTCTCGAGCAGTGGCACATCGAGCAGAGAGGTAACCGATTCTACCCGTTCAATCGCGGCAAGCTGATCGCGCAGTTGCCTGAGGTCATCGATCACCGCAGCGGAGAAGAGTGGTCCCTTCGGCGTATAGGTGATGATCAGGCTGTCGTCCGAACCGTAGACCGCCTTGATCGCGCGGTAGTAGGCCAGCGACTGGTCGTTTTCCAGCACCAGGGTGTCGGCCGATGCGTCGAGCCTGAACTGATGGAGATAAGAGATGGATCCGCCAACCAGCATGGCGACAAGGAGGAGGGTGAGGAGCGGGTGCCCGAGAACCGTGCGGTCATAAAGGAGAACCAGTCGTGAGGTAAGGGGGGTCCAGTCACCCATAGTGTCCAGTCGCCTCGTCAGAAACTAATGGCTACCTTGAAAAGTTGCTTTATCTTCCAATCCCGGCCTTGCGCTCAAATTTTCATCATCGGAATATCAACCATGTGCCTGCGGTGAAATGTATCGCGCGCCTTGACCTTGATCGAAAAAACTCATTTTTCAAGGTAGCCTCAAGTTATTTCAATATGTAAGTTCAATATGTAAGGGTACCTTTAAAAAATTCATTTTTCAAGGTACCCTTAGGTCGAGAGAGCCAAAATGGGCGCCCCCTGGGGGCAAGTGAATTGCGCGGGTCGGCCTTTTTGGCCGTTTGATTCATTGCCGGCGGTCAATTGGATTCAGCCATTACTTTTCTTTAAAATTAGTATTTATTCCGGAACATTAGGGATCGTGGTGGTCTCGCCCTTATAATTTCGTACCGTATATTCTTTTTGGTTTTTATCAGTAATGTAATAGTCCGGCATTAATGGGATCTTGCCGATCTTTGTCGCCAGCACGTACATGGGTTGGGCAAGGCCGGTAGTATGACCACGTAATCCATCACGAATCAACTCGGCCCCCTTTTCCACAGGGGTACGGAAATGATCGATTCCCGGAGCCGGTTCACAATAAAAAACATAGTAGGGTCGGATACGGGTACGGAGCAGTTTCTGGTGCAACTCTCTGAATGTATCCACATCATCATTGATGCCCTTCAGCAATACAGCCTGATTTCCGACGTTGATGCCGCAACTCATCAGTTCGTAAATCGCTTGTGCTGTTTTTTCGGTAATTTCTTTTGGGTGGTTACACTGGGTGTTAATCCAAACCGGAACGCGGTGGTAGCCTCCGATCGCCTTTTTCAACCCTTCGGTAACACGCTGGGGAAGGACTATTGGCAGCCGGGAGCCAATCCTGATCATTTGGATGTGTGGCATTTCGCGAAGTCTGCCAATCAGGTATGCAAGTTTTTCGTCTGACAAAAGCAATGGATCGCCGCCGGTAATTAATACGTCGCGAATCTCAGGGTGTTCTGCGATCCAGGCCAGGCCTTCCTCGACATCAAAGTTAAGCTGCAAGTCCTGGTCGACAACCAGTTCCTTACGGAAACAGTGGCGACAGTAAATGCCGCAAACCTGCACCACGGTAAAGGCGATACGGTCATGATACTGACGGGCAATGCTATCGGGTCTGATTTCTTCGGTTGCTCTATTCTCTTTCCATACCAAGTAGTTGTCCATCCCGTATGTGTTAGTCTGCTCCTCTAGGGATGGGATCACCTGCCTTCGGATCGGACAATTCGGGTCATTCTTATCCATCAACGAGGCAAAATAGGGTGATGTTCCCCACTTGGTTTTCAAGGTCTCGATGGCCTCCCTTTCCCCATCAGAGACATTGATGTACTTTGTAAGCTCCTCAAGTGTATTCACTTGATTTTTCATCTGTTCTGTCCAATGTTCGGTCATTCTTATCCTTTGTTATGGTTTTTGGAAAGTTCGAAAGTATTTACGGATCAGCTCAATCATAATTGAGCTGATCCCTGTAAATAACCGACGGCATAAGGTGGGATGAGCGGAGGCGAGCACCGCTTTTTGCCCTCCCTGTTGCCCTGGCTTGTCAGCCCTTATTCGCAACCCACGCAGACTTTGCTTTCGTAGGGTGAGCAGTTCGAACTTGTGGGTACCTTGAAAAATTAGATTTTTCGATCAAGGTCAAGGCGCGCGATAAATTTTACCGCAGGCATATATATGATATTCCGAGGATAAAATTTTGAGTGCAACGCCGAGGTTGGAAGAAAAAACAATTTTTCAAGGTGGCCTTATGTGCTTTCTTCATCCAGGCTTGGCTGTCATGTTATTAGCCTTCCTGTCACTCCATTTTTGATCTTCCTCCTTTTGCCTGTGATTTATATTTTTATCGCTTGTCAATATTTGTTTGCATTTGACCAGGTTGTTTCCCTTGTTTTGGGGTGACGGCCTTCCTGGCTTTGATGCTTATCTACAAAGGTTACCCTTGTGGTCTGTTTGTTTCAGCTTATCCATTCGTTTTGGTTAAACTCGAGATGAAATACCAGCCTGATGTTATCTCAGACCTTGGCTGTTAGCTGTTTGGGATCTGCTGTAGGTTTGCTGGATAAATACCCGATAGATTTGAGTGATTATGGTCAGCGTCTGTGTCGTATGTAACAAGCTAAGCAGTTGTATCTGTTTGGCCTGCATCCGTGGTAGTGGATGCAGGGTCTGGCGATGGATCGGTTGGCTCTGTGCTTTTAGAATGCTTTTCAGGTATCTTTGCGCGCTCTTTGCGGGCTGCATCTTGAAGAGATACTTGATTAATCTATTAAAGATCTTTGATTATACCTGAGGAGGAACGGGGGATGAGCACGTGTGAAATCAATCCGGTGCGTGCCAACCTGTAATCATTAAGATAAATGTTACCGTAACGATAGCCATCCATCCTAAAACATCTTCAAGTATATGGGGTACTACAACCCGTGTATTAGCACCTTCCCCTTTAGTCAACGAGTTCTCGTCGGAGCAGGTGTATGGGTATGAGGGGGGAAATGGCGAATTCTGTTGGTTGATCACCGCCAAGATCACAACCAGCAAGAAAGCGTATGCCATGGGCATTCTACCGCATCAATCCCTTTAGCACAAGGGGGCAAGGACGAAAAATCGCTGACCTAAGTGCTGTGACTGTGGGGGTGACAACTTTTTAACCAGGCTGCCGAGGCCGAAGGAAGCCTATTTTTTGAGCAGGACATTCTGGCCAAATGGTGGCTGGTGACTGGTGGCTGGTGGCCGCAACGCTGGAGTTCGCAACGGATCTCAGGGGGCAGGCGCCGCTCTCTTTTGCCTTTTGAATCGAATCAGCCTGTTTCCGCTCAGTCAGGGCTGATCCAGAGGAGATCAGGTGGCATCAAGATGAACAGGTCGTGCTCGTAACTGCACACAAGATGATGGGGGGCTCGGAGTGGGCTTGGAGGAGCTGGCTTCAAGCCACCTGAGTTATTGAGGTAGAGTGGGCTCTATCCGGATCTGCCGGCGGATAAGCTGCGTGGGCCTTTCCTTCTCTTTATTCTGTCTTGGTCTGGCCTGTTTTTCCTTCCAGTGCCGCTTTCATGGTATGCCAAGCCAGGGAGGCGCATTTTGTCCTGACCGGAAATTGCCATATTCCTGAAAATACCTTGAGTTTTCCGAGGTGATGCGGTTCGCGATCAGGATCAAGTTGTTTCAGTAAGAGTCGACGAAACTCCTCAAACAGCTGCTCTGCGGCGGCGATATTTTTGCCCTTGAGCGCCTCGGTCATCAGCGAGGCGGAGGCCTTGAAAATAGCGCATCCCTCGCCCTCAAAGGAAATATCCTCAATCGTACTATTGCCTTGGCCTATTTTAAGATACACCTCGAGTCGGTCGCCGCAGAGTGGGTTGAAGCCCTGGTGGGAGCAGGTCTGCTCGTCCATCTTGCGGAAATTGCGTGGATTTTTATAGTGGTCCAAGATGACGGCCTGGTACAGCTCGGCCATCTCCTTGTTGCTCTCCACTTTCATAGAAAAAAACTCCTGGCCTCTTCTATGGCTGCGGCCAGCAGATCAACCTCCTGGAGAGAGTTGTACACGGAAAAAGAGGCCCTGGTGGTTGCAGGGAGTCCGAAAAAATCCAGTACCGGCTGGGCACAGTGATGCCCTGTTCGCACTGCTATGCCGCGCTGGTCCAGGAAGGTTCCCAGGTCATGGGGATGGATCTCCTCCAGGGAGAAGGCGCAAATGGCCGCTTTGCGGGCTGCTGTGCCAATGATGCGTAGGCCCGGAATCCTGGCAAGTTGCGCGCTGGCGTGGACGCGCAAAAGCTCCTCGTGTTCGCTGATCTGAGCAAAACCGATGGACTCGATATAGTCGATTGCCGCCCCAAGGCCGATGGCCTGGGCAATGGGAGGCGTTCCTGCCTCAAATTTATAGGGTAAGGCATTGTAGGTGGTCTTGGCAAAGGTGACCTGACTGATCATCTCCCCGCCTCCCTGATAGGGGGGCATCTGTTCAAGGAGGTTTTCTTTGCCATAGAGCACTCCGATACCGGTGGGGCCGAACATCTTGTGGCCGGAGAAGGCCAGGAAATCGCAGTCCAGTTCCTGCACGTCCACCTCCAGGTGAGCAATGGTCTGGGCAGCATCAAGGAGCACCACTGCTCCCATCCCATGGGCCTCTTCAATTATCTGCTCTACCGGGTTGATGGTGCCCAGAGCATTGGAGGTGTAGACCAGCGCCACCAGGCGCACCCTCTCTGTCAGGAGTTCCCTGAACCTGTCCAGGCGCAGCTGGCCTGATTCATCCATTGGAATGACCTTGAGCCTCAGGCCACGGCTCTGGCACACCAGTTGCCAAGGTACGATATTGGAGTGGTGTTCCATCTGTGAGACCAGGATTTCATCACCAGGCTTGAGAAGATGGCCGCCATAGGAACTGGCTGCAAGATTGATGGCCTCGGTGGTACCCCTGGTGAAGATGATCTCCTGCTCACTGCCTGCATTAATAAATCTGACGACCTTTTCTCGAGCCCCCTCGTATTTTTTGGTGGCAAGCACACTGAGATGATGCAGCCCCCGGTGGACATTTGCAGTTTCTGCGCGATAATGGTTGGTTATGGCCTCGATAACCTGCCTGGGCTTCATGGTGGTTGCGGCATTATCCAGGTAGGCCAGAGGGTGTCCGTGGACCTGGCAGCCAAGGTTTGGGAAGTCGGCCCGTATCCTGTTCAGCTCTGCTTCTTTCATCTCATGTTCCCCTCTTGGTTGGCAATGAAATGGGTGTTGATGACCTGCTCAAAGATGGAGGAGCAATACTCATCAATTTTTCCCCTCAACCATGGATCGGTCAGGTGGGTGAAGGCTTCAGCCATAAAGGCCTTGAGCAGTAGTTTTCGGGCCTGATTGGTGGGGATACCCCGTGAGCTAAGATAAAAGAGTTGTTCCTTGTCAAGGGTGCCGGTGGTAGCCCCGTGTTCACATCTGATGTCGCTGGCATCTATCTCCAGCCAAGGCATGGAGTTGGCTCGGGCGGCCTTGCCCAGGAGGATGTTTTTGTTCAGTTGTGAGGCCTCTGCCCCTTTCACCTGTTTATCCACCTTGATCCTGCCACGGAAGACGCCGCGTGATTTCCCTGCAAACAAGCCCTTGTAGAGCTGCATACTGAAGGTGTGTGAGGCCTGATGCTCGATCCTGCTGTAATTATCAACCTGTCCACTCCCGGCCAGTCCCGAGATTCCGCTGGTCTCCACTCTGGCATGGGGCTGTGTCAAGAGAATACTCAGGTTGTTTCTCGACATGCCGCTGCCGCCATTTATTACCAGGGTGCGGTATCTGGCCCTGCTCTTGAGGATGGCCTCGGTGTGGCTGATGGCATAGGTCTTTCCATGGCCCTGCCAGTATTGAACATGTTCGAGTTCTGCCCCCTCGCCCATGATGAGATGTTTGACGCAGTTATCTGTGCTGAAAAAATTGCCCGTCCAGATGGTTGTTTCCAGGAGAATGGCCTTTGATTCGCGGCCTGCCACGATAAAATTTCTAGGCGATGAAACCATTGCCCTTGAGGCCCTGGTGTAGAGGGAGATAATATGGATCGGTCTGTCCGCCTCAAACCCCTCCCTGATCTCCAGCCGGATTCCCCGCTGCATCATGGCCTGGTTGAGCAGGAGAAATGGATCTGCAGTTCTAAAGGATGCGTTCTTGACCAGGCCACTCTGTTCCTGTCCCTGGGAGGGCAGGGATGTCTTAACTTGGCTGAGCCTGATCCCGCCAGGCCACTGGGGCGAGCCGGATAACTCCTTGACCAAAAAACCGTTGACCATGATGATCGGTATGGTTGCATCTTCATCTCTTACCCTGGCCAGCAGTGCTCTGTCTGCGGCGCTCAGGCTGGTTAATGCCTGTCGGTCCGACTGATGCAGCCCCAACTGCTCTGTGGGGAACTTGTTGATATTGGTGAACCTCCACTCTTCATCCCTGGTGGTGGGAGCCGCGGTCAGCTTGAGGCGCTCACGGCCCTGTCGGCGCAACTCAGCCAGCCAGTCCCGGGGCTGAGCCTCGGCCATTTTCTGGGTGCTGAGATAATGAAGGAACCGGTCAATCATGGTCGTTTTCTTTCTCGTTTAAGCATTGATCGTAGCCCTTTTCTTCAAGCGCCAGCGCCAGCTCCCTGTCTCCTGATTGTACTATCCTGCCGGCCATGAGAATATGGACAAAGTCAGGTTCCACATAGTTGAGTAACCGTTGGTAATGGGTAATCAAGATGATCCCTTTTGCCGGACTGCGCATGGCGTTAATACCCTGGGAAACGGTCTTCAGGGCATCAATGTCCAGGCCGGAATCTGTCTCGTCAAGAATGATCAGATGCGGATCAAGAATGGCCATCTGCAGAATTTCATTTTTCTTTTTCTCCCCTCCGGAAAAGCCTTCATTGACCGGCCGGTTGATGAAGGAAGGGTCCATCTTGAGCTCTTGAAGCTTTTCCCTTACCATCTCCCGGAAGTCATAGGGGTCGACCAGTTCCCTGCCCTGGTGGAGAGCGATACTGTTGTAGGCCTCGCGCAGGAACACTTCATTGCTTACCCCGGGAATCTCGGTGGGATATTGAAAGCCGATAAATATCCCCTCCCGGGCCCTTTCAAAGGTCTCCAAGCTGGTTAAATCCAGCTGCTCGCCAGCAGGAGCGTAGAGCATCTCACCCCCGGTGACCGGAAAGGCAGGATGCCCGGCTATTACCTTGGCAAGGGTGCTTTTACCTGAACCATTCGGCCCCATGATCGCGTGAACCTCGCCGGGCCCTATCTCGAGATCAAGCCCTGAAAGGATGGTACGGCTGTCAATCTCTACGGTGAGACCCCTTATGCTGAGCATCTCTGGTCACCTCAGGCGATACTGTTTTCCAGTTTCATTTCAAGCAGCCTGACCGCCTCCACCGAAAATTCTAGGGGCAGGGTCTTGAATATTTCTTTGCAAAAGCCGTTGATGATCAGCGAGATACATTTTTCAGGATCAAGGCCTCTTGCCTGCAGGTAGAAGAGTTGATCTTCACCGATCCTGGAAATGGAGGCCTCATGCTCAACCACCCCGGAGTCATTTTGGACATCGATATAGGGAAAGGTGTTGGCCGAGCACGCATCCCCCACCAGCATGGAATCGCATCTGGAATAGTTTCTGGCATTATCGGCCCTGGGGCTGATCAATACCAGGCCGCGATAACTGTTGACGGCCAGGCCGGTGGATATCCCCTTGGAGATAATGGTGCTTTTGGTGTTTTTCCCCAGGTGGACCATTTTGGTGCCGGTATCTGCCTGCATCCTGTTGTTGGTGACGGCCACGGAATAGAAAGATCCTTCTGAATCGTCCCCGGCCAGAATGCAGCCCGGGTACTTCCAGGTAATGGCAGCGCCTGCCTCAACCTGGGTCCAGGATATTTTCGATCTGCGGCCCTGACACTTTCCCCGCTTGGTGACAAAATTATAGATCCCGCCATGACCGTCGGCATCACCGGCGTACCAGTTTTGTACGGTGGAGTATTTAATCTCGGCATCATCAAGGGCAATGAGCTCGACCACCGCTGCATGAAGCTGATTTTCATCCCTCTGCGGGGCAGTGCAGCCTTCAAGGTAACTGACATAACTCTCCTGGTCGGCAATGAGCAGGGTTCGTTCAAACTGGCCCGACTGTGCCGCGTTGATCCTGAAGTAGGTGGAGAGCTCAATGGGGCATCTGGTTTTTTTTGGGATGTAGCAGAAAGAGCCATCGGTAAATACGGCTGAATTGAGGGCTGCATAAAAATTATCAGCGGAGGGGACCACAGAGCCGAGATACCGTTGAACCAGGTCCGGGTGCTTTCTGATGGCCTCGGAGATGGAGCAGAAGATTACCCCGTGTGCGGCAAGTTCTTCCTGGTGGGTGGTGGTGATGGAGACGCTGTCGAAGATGGCGTCAATTGCCACCCCTGCAAGCCTTTTCTGTTCCTGGAGGGGAATGCCGAGGCGATCAAAGGTCTTGATGATTTCCTCATCAATCTCTCCCAGGCTCTGCTGTTGCGCTTTCCGCTTAGGGGCCGAGTAGTAATAGATGTTCTGATAATCTATGGGCGGAAAATCAAGGTGTTGCCACTCTGGGTGGGTCATCTCTTTCCAGCGGTCATATGCCTTGAGCCTGAATTCCAGCAGCCAGCCTGGCTCTCCTCTCTTCTTTGAGATGAGCTCTACAATCTCTTTATTCAGCCCCTTGGGAAAGTCCTCTGGTTCAACAGCAGTGCTGAAGCCGTATTTGTAATCTGTGTCTTTCACTTATCATGCCTCCGGCAACCGGTTTCCCTGGTTCCCCTAAAGGATGCTTGACCACGGAATTATCCTTCTGTTGCTATGTTAAACATCGCTTTTCTGAAGGGCTTGGCCTGGGGTCAAGGCTAAGGCCTGAATTTATCGTAAAGGTTGCAGGAACCGGAAGGACTGTTGGCTAAGAAATTCTGAGGCAATGGTCCTTCCGGTTCCTGCCCATGAAACAGTGGAGTATAGCAAAAGAGTAAGACCGAAATTCCAGCAAATCAAATCGATAGCACCTTACTCCTCCAGGGCGCACAGTTCTTGCCGGCCGACCGCTTGGTATCTGCGGCAGAGATTGGCTCATTGGAGATGTCGCCTTCACTGTCTGGGGTATAGCTTTGCCCTTTGCCGCTGCCATGGCCGACTGCTTGCCGGGTCCCAGCCATGGCCGCAGCTGCGAAGCTGACCATTAGCGCCTGGGAGCAAGACGCGGTTGAGCCTGATTATTGTACTGAGTCAAAAGAGGTTGGCGAGAGCCTGAAAATCCGTTGCGCTCAAACCGTTACCCCCTTAGAACTCCAGCAGCTGCTGGGTTTCGGGACAAAATGATGGGGGGCAATCTCGGAGGGAATTGGGCGGTTTTGTATTGTACCTGTTGTCTCTTCGCAGATTGAGGAGCTGGAGAATGTTTCAGCTTGTGAAGGCAACCGCCTTTGTCCCCCTGTTGTCTGGATCCAGGTGGTTGGTTGCGTTGAAGGCGAGTAATAAATATTAAGGATCTTAAACCTGCCTTTTCAGACATGAAAAGGAGCTGTTAAGGCTGAAAAAAGCTGTTTATCGTTATTTTTTGCTGTGAACTTAAATGGTTGATTTGGCCCGACCCTGTTTTAGCGTTTTGGACTTTAACCCTGTCTGTCTTTACTTGACCACGTCAGATGGTGGTCAACATCCCTTTTCCTTGCCGTCAAGGACCTCTCGAAGTTTACAGGAGAGCGCAGACACGGTAAACGGTTTTTGCAGGAAGCCGTTGCAACCTCGCTGTATAATCCTGGCTGCCTGCTGGTCGGCAGAGTAACCGCTCGACAGGATGATGGGTTTTTCAGGAAAGAGTGTACGGATCTGGTCAAATGTTTTCTCGCCATCCATATCCGGCATTATCAGGTCCAGGATTACAAGGTCAATATCGGTGCCACTCTTTTCCAAGATTGCAAGGGCCTCTCTGCCGCTTTTGGCTACGATGACGCGGTAGCCCAGTTTCGTCAATATGGAGCTCCCGACCTCCACAATAAGGTCTTCGTCGTCGACAAACAGTATGGTCTCGGTCCCTGTGAGTACTGTTGAGTCCATCTTCGGCTCATGAAGGGCAGTTTGTTGTTCCGATAAGGGTAAATAGATGTGAAAGGTTGTGCCGCGACCTAATTTACTATAGACCGTGATGATACCATTATGGTTTTTGATGATCCCATAGGCAGAGGATAGTCCAAGCCCGGTACCCCGGCCTTTTTCCTTGGTGGTAAAAAAAGGATTAAAAATGCGAGAGCATGTTGCCTCGTCCATGCCGATACCGTTGTCAGTGACCGAAATTTTAGCATACGGACCGGGTTGGGTCTCGTACGGTTTGCAGAAGTCCCGATCAAGTGCTACCTTTTCCGTCATCAAGTGGAGTTCTCCGCTTTCCTTGATCGCTTGCCATGCGTTAACATACAAATTCAATAGGACCTGCTCAATTTGATGTTGATCAACATCGGCTACGAGAGGTGATGGCGTGATATCCATTGTTACCGTCATCCCTTTTCTGGTGCGGCTGAACATGGTTGCACTGCTCTTGATAACCTTGTTCAGATCTCTTGGTTTGATATCATACTTTCCCCCCTTTGCTGTTCCCAGTAGCTGCGCAGTCAGAGCAGATGCCTTATGTACATGATTTTCGATGGCGTCTATATGTTCCAGGTGTGGATGAGAAGGGTCAATGGTCAAGGAAAGCAAGGAACAGTGTCCTTGGATTCCCATCAAGAGATTGTTGAAATCATGCGCTATGCCTCCGGCTAAAGTACCAATGGCTTCAAATTTTTGATTCTCGTTCATCCTTGTGAGCAGTTCTTCTTTCTCTTTTGCAGATTTCTTTTCATCTTCTATGTTGCTGAGTATGCCGCGAAGACTAATCAGCTTGCCATTATCTATCACCGGGCGATTTGATGCGCGTACCCAGTTAAGTTTACCCGAGCTGTCGATCATTCTGCATTCTATGGAACCACTATTTCCTTTTATAATCTGGGGGACCACATTTTCAGTTAAGGGGATATCTTCAGGATAGATATATTCCGTATACGCTCTGCCGATTAATTGTTCCGGGAGGTAGCCGAGAATAGAGGAAACAGCTGGGCTTATATAGAGTATTGTTCCTTTGCGATCAATGTGATAGATGGCATCGTTAATCTCTTCGGTGAGCTGACGGTATTTCTCCCGAGAAGCTTTCAACTCTTTAGTGCGTTCCTCGACAAGAATTTCCAGGCTGTTTTTGTGTCGCTCTAGTTCTTGAGATGTGCGCTCCTGTTTTTTGCGGGAACTGATGAGCTCCAAATGCGATGAACTCATTCGTTTTGCCAGCAGGTATATGGCGGACATGAACACTACCCCGGTGAGTCCTGCGAGTCGAAGGGGTCTTTCTGTTTGCATGAGCAGGGTAACCACAAGCGGCAGGCAACACGGGAGCATAAAACAGGTATAGGCCAACATTGAAGGGGCAAGAGCCATCAGTGCCCCTCCGGACATGCCCACAACTACGGCAATTAAAAAGAGGCGATGGATATCTGAGGAGCAGGCATAGAGTTGTATCGAGGCAAAGCCCCAGCTCATTCCCTGCAGAGCGATGAGAACGATGAGGATAAAAAAGACTGTTTGCGGAGCCATGCTCGAAAGGATCTTCTTTCTATCCAGGATAACAAAGAGTACCCGCATTGCTGAGACAGTGATTATCAGCCAGAGCCACAGCTGATGGGGGGATGGAATGGCGATAAAGGTGATGAGAGCAATGCACAGGTTAGAGATTGCAGCAATGTGAGTGGATTCCTGTAGCAGGCGAACCAATTCCAGGGTGCGTGCCCCTCTGTCTGTATCGTCGTGACTCATAAAGTTAGGTTTGTTCTCTATCGATGTTTGAGAGGATGGTGTTTTCAGTATAGTTAGAAAAATCGGCCAGTTAGGCTACTAGGTGTTACTTTGTGACTGCCCGTTATTATTGAAGTTTAATCTGGTGTTTCCTATGCTCCTCGAGGAGCCGGTGAACTGTACAGGTGAAAAGGGCTCTTCTGGATAACTTGTGGTTAAAGGTCGTCTTTTCAAACAGCTGAAAACAGCCAAGCCTGCTACGTGGGTATGCTTGGCAATCTGCCTGGCCTCTGTTGATAGGTGGCGGAAGCGGAGGGGCGCCAATTTTGGGCTTGGGTAAAGAAACTTTGATTTGATCATTAGGTCAAAGTTCCTGCAGCTCCGGCTAAACTAACCTGATATCGTTTGTTACGGGGTTGCAAGTCAGGGGGTGGCCCGCAGATTTACCGCAAGAGGATAAAAAGGTTGAACTCCTCAGGGGTTGGAACGTGCGTCGCAGCAGATTTGCTTCGCCAGGGCTTGCGGCGACAGTTCCTGAAGCTTATCACAGAACGTAGTATTGGAAACAGCGTTTTTTTCAGCCAAGCTATCACCGTGGGATGGATGGGGAAGGTGTCACTTATTTTTTAGGAGTCGTACCGGTATCCAAGGTGGTCAATTGAGTAGAGATGCGTTTTGTTCTGCACATGTTAAGGCATTAATGAGGCACTCCTTCCGCTTAGGGGCTTGTCCGAATGTACACGGCTGTCTCAGGGAGTTGCTTTTCTTGGGCAAAGAAAGAGAGGCTGACGATTCCCCTAAACAAAGGGTCGATCATTAATTAATGATCGACCCCTGTGGCTTTGTGTCTGATTTTCCTCTTATTTTTTCAGTTTGCGACGCATGACCCCGCAAAGTCCAGCTAGCCCTGATCCAAAGAGCAATGTTGTCGAAGGTTCGGGAACAGGAGAAGGATTGGCAGTGCCCTCAATCGTCAGTTGACTATAATCCAGGTACCACCAATCACCTGTACTGTAGGTGTCAATCCGCATGGTGTTTGCTCCATCAAATGCATTTGCGTAGGCTGTTAAGTCAAAAGACTGCTTCCAGGCAATATTAACATTGGGATCAGAATTCTCCCAGGTGTTGTCACCGTCCAGTAAGGTCCCTATGTACTGGCCATCCAGATAGAGTTTAGATACTCCCTTCCAGCCTTGGGCAAAAGTCATTAATTCCAACTCAACAGATGTGATGGATGACATTCCGGAAATATCATAACTATGAGAATATGTTTGATCTGACCAAAGTTTCGTGTCGGTTATCGTGCCTGTATCAGCTGGATTCCCCTGAACTATAGGTGCTTCAGGCCAAGTCGGTTGAGTGTAGCCATGGGTTAATCCTAAGCCGAATCCATCCTTGTCGCCATATAGATCTACAATCGTTAATGCACTCGCGGTACCAGATGCCATAATCAAACAAATAGCCATGCTGGCAACAATCTTTACTCGTTTCACAATAGACTCTCCGTGGTTGTAATTTTTTTTAGGTTAAAGGTCCTTGTTGGCTGTTGACAATCAGTCAGGTCGAAATTAAGCAATAAGTGTGCCTGTTGCGTTTTGGACGTGTTCCCAGCGTTTCCAGGCTTACAGGAGACATCTGGCACCCTCTATTTCCGGAATAAAGGACGATATTTCCTGTATTCCGTAATTGCGGAAGTTGATCCTGCTGCAAAAGAGGGGACACCCGTTAAGCAAGTATCAAATGGATTGGCAGGAGTGAGATATGAGTAGTCAGCGTAGAGAGTGTGATTCTGATTCAAATGAAATGCGGTCAGGTTGACAGAGGAACCAGGGCGCAGGCTGAAATTAGGCTTGGTCAGAAACCCAACGCATCTGAACCGTTTTGGTTGGAGTATGACCTCACCTTCAGGTTCAGAAGCTACAGGGATTTAAGCTAAAGGTTGTTACATCAAGAAGGCGGTTGGGAGATTCGGATGGATCCGATGTCTGACAGGGAAAAAAACGGAAGGTTCGGCAGGTAGTTGTTGCTTTGTGAGTAGCCGATTTTGTAGAGATTTAATCTGATATTTCCTGTGCTCCTCGATAATGGGTGAACTCTACAGGCGTAAAGGGGCTCTACTGGATAATCTGTAGGCAGAAGTCGTTCGTTCTGCCTGGCGAAAAATTCTCCAGCCACCTCCATGCCTTTGCGTACCAGCTGGCAGATGGCAAACAACTGATAGAGCCAAGCCCCCTACGTGGGTGTGCTTAGCCCCTCTTCACGGTGATCAATACTGCTGTCAGGATGACAGCTGCACCGATATAGCCGGCAAGGGTGAAATATTCGCCCAGAAAGATATAGGCTGCAACGGCAGCCACCACGGGTTCAACTGTGGCAACAATCGAGGAGGTGGTGGCATCCAGAAACTTGAGGCTCTTGTAGTAACAATAGTTGGCCACAAAGGTTGAAACTACCGACACCAGGAGAATGGCTATCCAGGCAAGCTGGCTTTTGGGGGCAAAGTCGACAAAGGGGAAGAGGGCTGCAGCCCCGATGGGCATGACATAGAGAAAGAGATTGGCCGAGCTGTATCTCGTTGAGAAGTATTTGCCGATGGTATAGTAGAGGGAGTAACAGAAGCCCGAGGCAAGTCCGGTGAAAATTGCCCAATAACTGAGGGAGACATCTGCGGCAGCATTGCCTCCGGATCGGGAGATGAGAAAAACCCCGGCAATGACCAGGCAGATGGAGAGGGCCTGGTTGCAGCTTGGCCTGTGACGGTGCAGGATATAGGCGCTTATCAGCACCCAGGCCGGAGCAGTGTATAACAGGATTGAGGCAAAGGCAGCCCCGCCTTCCTGTACTGTGAAGAGATAACAGAAGTAGAAGAGGGTGACCCCAAAGAGGGCAAACAGGACCAAGAGAGGTATATCCCGTAGATCAAGACGAAGCTCTCTCTGTACCATTGCCTGCCCGGCAAAGCATAGCCAGGCAATGACTGCCCGCCAAAAACCGACCTCCATTGGCGTGATCCCTTGCGAGAAAGCCAGATTGGAGAATATGCCGATGAAGCCCCAGCAGAGGGCGGCACTCAGTATAAACAAGTATCCTCTTAGCATAGAGGAGACTTATAGTAGCATGCCTGGTCCTGAGGCAAGGAAAATCAGGTGCGATTGAGGAAAGTTACCCTGTCTTCCGCTATTCAGCGCCTGGGTGAAACTGATTGCACTACAGGGGCTTTGGTGGAAAGCTGGCAAGAGCGTTGACATGTAAAATGTTGTATTATAGGGTCATTTTATATTTATATTTATATTTTGTTTTGCTGTTGCGGCCAAAGGGCGATGAAAACGAAATCTGACCCAGAGGGAACGCTCACCCTGCCGTGAAGCGATCTCCTGTCACTCCTGGAGTAAAGATGCATAACTTCATTCAATACTTCAGGGACCTCGTTATCTTGATTGACGGCATGTTCAGCAAGATACCGTTGCCCCTTACGGAAATATGGGGCGTGGTAGGATTTACGATAGGGAGTGCATTTGCAATCGCAGCCTTCGGAGGATTGCGTTTCAATGTCAGGGGGCGATGGGGTATTGCCCGCGAAGGCTATCGCCTTGATAATCGTTTTATCATCAGCATGGTGCTGACCTTTCTGTTGATGGCAGCCGGAAAGTATCTGGGCCACCATATCCTGCTGGTTCCCGGTGCCCAAAGTCTTGAATCACTCTTCGATCTTGCAGTCTTTCTCTGCGCCGTCCTCTTCGGGTACCCGGCTATTCTGACGATTCCCGCAGCCTACTTTCTCCTTGATGCCATCGGCGGCTTTCCCTTGAATGACCTGGTGTCGTGGATTCCCGGACATTTATTGATCGGCGGGTATCATTGGCTCGGTTATATCCTTATCGGCAGGGATCCCGACTTCTGTAAGGGGCGGACCTGGCGCCGCTATATCTTGTTTGTCCTGATTTTTCTGGCCTTTTATCCTGCTTGTTGGGGTTTCATCTGCGGGCCGTTTTCAGGGGTGTTTCCGGCGGATATCTCATACACCAGGATTACGCCGTCCATCTTCATGACCTTCATGCTTACCTGGTTGCTTGCCCCGTTTTTCATGTTGATCGCCTATCCCCTTGCCCGCAAGGTGGGACTTTTCTGGGCCGACATTGACAACCATGTCACGATACGGGAGAGAGGAAGCCGCGAAATCATCTGGCAAAGCGGACCGGACCGTCCTGCTCTGGTCGACAGTGAAGGGGCTGCAGGTTGGTCGGCGAGGTTTTTTTTCGGCGCTCCGGTTGTTCTCCTCGTGTTGGCGACCTTCGGGGCTGTCTCCTACATCACCTTGAATAGTGGTGAAGAGGCGGTTGCTCGGCTTGCGCTCAAGCTCCAGACCCTGGAAGCCTCCATTGTCACCCAGAGTCTGGATAGACTGGCTGCTGCTGGTAATCGTCCCGGTGGTGATCTCCCGCCAGAGGCGGTGGTGCAATCCATCCTGGAAGAGTGGCGGGCGATCTATCGCGAGGAGAACAGGCAGGTGTTCATCATCGATAGAAACGGGCATCCTCTGTTCGGTTCAGCTATACCTGCCGGTATTTCCGACCAAGACCTGCCTCTGGTAACACAGGAAGCGATGCAGGCTTTACACCACCAGGTACCTGACCTGCGACAACTCAAGGCTGCACTCTCCTATCGATTCGAGCTTGTTACTGCCACGCCTCTGACCAGGCAGAGCTGGTTAGCCAGGGTGGCGGCCTATCCTGGTCAGCCGGATTGGTTGATTGTGGTGCTCAACGAGAAAAGCTCTTTCATAGAGGGTATCTATAAGGGGGGCAGCCGCTCGGCGATGATCATCTCCATCCTGATTATCCTCGTCTTGTTATTGGTGATGGCGCTTTCCGAGGCACTGACCAAACCGCTGGCAAACTTATTCCTGGCTGCCAAGACCCTGGCTGACGGCAATCTCTTGCAGCCGATCTCCCCCAGCCGCATCACCGAGCTCAACCAACTGGGGAAGAGCTTTGCCGATATGGCCGAGCAGTTGGCCAGGCACCAGGGGCAGCTGGAAGAGCTTGTCTCCTCCAGAACCAATGATCTGCTCGATGCCAAGGAGAGAGCCGAAATCGCCAATCGGACCAAGAGTATCTTTCTGGCAAACATGTCCCACGAATTACGCACCCCGCTGAACGCCATCCTCGGCTTTTCCGAGATGATGGCAGCTGACCCCAATGCCACCGGCGGCCAACAGGAGAAGCTTGCCATCATCAACCGCAGCGGTGAGCACCTGCTGGCAATGATCAACGATGTACTGGAAATTTCCAAGATCGAGGCAGGGCGGGCCGAGCCGGAAGCAGAGGCCTTTGACCTGCCGCAGATGCTTAAGGATATCGGACGGATGTTTGAGCTGCGTGCCGGGAAGGCCCAGTTGAACTTCGAGCTCCAGCTCGATCCGCAGCTGGCTCAAACCGTCAAGGCCGACCTTGGCAGGCTGCGGCAGATCCTCATCAATCTGCTGGCCAATGCGGTGAGCTTCACCGGAAAAGGCGACATTGCCCTGCGTGCCCGCACCATACCGGTAGATGCCGATCCAGCCATGGTCCTCCTCCAGTTGGAGGTGGAGGACAGCGGTCCCGGCATCCCGGCGGGACAGTTGCAACGCATATTCGAGCCCTTTGTCCGACTCGGCAACTTTTCGACCTCAACCAATGGTACCGGGCTGGGGCTGGCCATCAGCCGGTCCTTGGCAGAAGTGATGGGCGGCGGGATCATGGTGGAAAGCACACCCGGCAAAGGCTCGCTGTTCAGCGTCGAACTGCCTCTGGCCCTGGCCAAGGCAGCAGAGGCCAGCCCTGCTGGGGCTGCCAGGCGGACCGTGGTGGGGCTGGCAGCCGGCCATACCGCGTGGCGCATCCTGGTGGTGGAGGACATCCCGGAGAACCGCTTGCTGTTGAGCAGCTTGCTTCTCCAGGCGGGTTTCGAGATACGGGAGGCGGAAAACGGCGAGCAGGGGGTCGCTCTGTTCGAGCAGTGGCAGCCCCACTTCATCTGGATGGATATGCGCATGCCGGTGATGGACGGCTACCGGGCCACGGCAAAGATTCGCCAACTTCCCGGCGGGGATAGGGTGAAGATCGTCGCCATCACTGCCAGTGCCTTCAGGGAACAGCGGAAGAGCATTCTGGAGGCCGGCTGTAATGAGGTGGTGCGCAAGCCGTTCCAGGCCCATGAGATCTTTGACTGCCTGGAGCAGCAGCTGGGTGTCTGTTACCGCTATGCTGAACAGGGCGCGGAAAAAGGGGAAGAGGAGGAGAGGGCGCCAATAGAGAGCGCGGCCTTGGGGAAGCTGCCTGTTGATCTTTTAAGGCGCCTTTCCGGCTCAGCCAGGGAGCTGGACATAGAAGCCGTCATGGATCAAATCGACGAGGTGGCCGCCCATGATCCTGAACTGGCTGTTATTCTCGGCAGGTATGTGAAGAGATTTGAGCTTAACCTTGTGTATAGGGTCCTGAATGATTTTTGCGAAGATCAGGGGAAGGTGAAGAATGACTGAGAACAGCGGGAGGCCACACTATACAGGCGATATACTGGCGCTTGACGACATACCTGCCAATCTGCAACTGTTAACCGACATACTCACTCGTGCCGGCTATAAGGTCCGCCCCACCAAAAAACCGCACATGGCCATTGAGGCTGCTCAAGCCCGGCCACCGGACCTGATCCTGCTTGACGTGAAAATGCCTGAAATGGATGGCTTTGAGGTCTGCAGGCGCTTGAAGGAGGACCAGCGTACCAGGGAGATACCCATTATCTTTGTTACTGCTCTCCAGCGTATAGACGATAGAATCAGGGGATTTGAGGCGGGGGGCGTCGACTTTATCACAAAACCCTATCAGGAAGCGGAGATCCTGGCACGGATAAAAACACATATGGAGTTGCGCGGCATACAGAAGCATTTAGAGCGTCTTGTCTCTGAGCGCACCGCTGAACTTCAAGAGGCCCTTGAGGCCATGGGAAAGAGTGAGGCCAGGTACAAGAGCCTTTTCGATGACGCCTCGGATATGATCCATATCATTGGCCAGGATGGAGTGATTATCGATGCTAATCCCATTGAGCTCCAGACCCTGGGCTATTCGAGAGAGGAATACATCGGCACGCATTTCCTTGAGATCGTTCATCCTGATAATCGGGAAAAAACAGCCGCCGCCCTCCGGCAGGTGATGTCCGGAAAAACCGTCAATAATCATGAAGCCATTCTTGTCGCCAAGGACGGCTCCCTCGTATATGTTGAAGTCAACGCCGTTCCCCAGGTCGAGCAAGGTAGGATTCTCTCTTCACGGGGAATCATGCGAGATATCACGGAGCGCAAGAGGGAGGAAGAGAAGAGGGTGAAGCTCGAAGAGCAGCTCCGCCAGACCCAGAGATTGGAGGCCATCGGCACCTTGGCAGGCGGGATCGCCCATGATTTTAATAATCTCCTCTCGCCCATCCTTGGCTATAGCGAAATGGTGCAGCAGGAACAGCCTCAAGAGAGCAGGGACTGGCAAAGGCTACAGCTGGTCATCAACGCCGGTTACCGGGCTAAAGATCTCGTCCAGCAGGTCCTGACCTTCAGCCGTGTGGGCGAATATCAGCGCCAACCCATCAGCGTCCATCATATTCTCAAGGAAGCGTTGAAGTTGCTCCGGGCATCCATCCCTGCAACCGTCAAATTCAGCCTTGATATAAAAGACGTATCCTCCGTGGTGTACGCTGATCCCACCCAGATTCATCAGCTCATCGTGAACCTCTGCACCAATGCCGCCCAAGCCATGCAGGAGTCAGGCGGCATTTTAGGGATCTCCTCGACCGCTGTGGAGGTAGCTCAGGACGATGGACAAGTTGCTGGGCTGGCATTGACCCCCGGTCGGTATCTGCGGCTGGAGGTTAGCGATACCGGTTATGGAATGGATCGGCCAACCTTGGAGCGAATCTTTGAGCCCTACTTTACCACCAGGAAGAATGGGAAGGGAACAGGGTTAGGCTTGGCGATAGTGCATGGTATCGTCAAAAGCCATGGCGGCCATATCACGGTCCACAGTGAACCTGGTGAGGGGACCACCTTCCAGGTCTACCTGCCCCGGGTATGTTCTGAAGATATTGAAGCTGCCGCTCCCGGGTCTGAAAAGAAAAAAGCGCTGCCGCAAGGGAATGAACGATTGTTAGTGGTGGATGACGAAAAACTTGTTGCCGAACTGTATAAAGAAACCCTTCAAGAGCTGGGATATACGGTCACCGCCATGAGTGACAGCAAAAAAGCCCTTGCAGCCTATCAATCCTCGCCAGATGATTTTGATCTCGTTCTCACAGACCAGACCATGCCTGATTTGACAGGGGCCGAGTTGGCAGCTGAAATAGTAAACATCAGACCAGGGACTCCTGTTATCCTCTGCTCCGGTTATAGTGGTAAGGATTCCGAAAATAGGGTTAAAGAGCTTGGCATCAGCAGCTTCCTGGTGAAGCCGGTGAGCAGTAAAGTTCTCGCGACCACAATTCGAAAAATTTTGGATAAGAGCTAAACAGGCAAAATGAGACCAGAGGAGATATGGTGACTGCTGCCTCTCCGATCCATGGCTTGCGATACCCTGTGGGCTGTCGCCTGTTTCGTGCCTGTGGGTAGCAGGGCAGGATCAGGAGCTTAACCCCGCCGTTTTAGCGGTGAAAAAGAGCTGTTAAGGCTGAAGAGGGGCGAGCTCTTGGTATTTTTTTTATATGAATGGAGATGGTTGGCTTGGTCTGACCCCGATTGACAACGAAAGCAGACCGTCAGGTGCTTCCCCTGGAAGGAGTTTGACTGGCTGAGTATTAACAGCCACTGTGGCCATTTTGGTCGATTTTTTTATCTGGATAAGGATCTATATGAGATTGCAGAAATATTTATCTGAAGTTGGTTTTTGTTCGAGGCGGGATGCAGAAGAGCTCATCAGTGCCGGGAAAATCCTTATTGATGGCGTAGTTGCCACCCTGGGCGATAAGGTTACAGGGCAAGAGGCGATTGTCATAGCTGGAAAAGAGCTGGAAGCCAAAGAGCTCCCTCCACGCAAGGTCCTGGCCTTTTTTAAACCCAGTGGGGTGGAATCTACCTTGACCTCCTGTGGTGATATAAAGACCTTGCTCGATTTTGATTTTGGCCCGGATCGTGTCTTTCCGATCGGTTACTTGGATAAAGAGTCTCGTGGCTTGTTGCTTCTCACCAATGATGGCGATTTAGGCAACCGACTCAGTCAGCCAAGCCGTGGTGATGAACACGAGTATCTGCTGGTGGCGGGAAATGATATCTCTTCAGCCTTAATCGCCAAACTGTCCCAGTCGATAATGGTAATGCATAAGACGCTCCTCCCCAGTGAAGTCGAAGATCTTGGTGGAAGGCGATTTCAAATCGTCTTGAATAACGGGAAAGTTAAAAAGATCCGCAAGGCCTGTGATGAAGCAGGCGTAGAGATCCGTGATCTCCTGCGGCTGAGAGTCGGTGATATCGAGCTTGAAGGTCTGGAAGAGGGGGCGTGGCGTGCTTTAACTGAGCAAGAGCTCAAGAAACTGTAATAGCAGCCGTTTCAGCTGACTCCCTATCCCCCTTTTTTATCCTGGGGATGATTGCTGCTTCTACCTGGACTGCGTGCAGGAGTATGGCCACGACACAGGCTGGTCTGGCCATGCCTATCTGTTGAGAGCGGTTCTGAGGAAGGTTCGGGGGCTCATTATCCTTGAGGGCACCTTGAATCTTTGAACAGGCGACGTTACCTCCCAGGCCCCTTGTACGCAGTATAGGGAGGTCAGCTGTGAAGCCCTTTTCAGAAATCCGGATATAGCCAATAATTCAAGGGTACCTTGAAAAATGAGATTTTTCGATCAAGGTCAAGGCGTACGATAAATTTTACCGTAGGTATGTATTTGATATTCCTAGGATAAAATTTTGAGCGCAACGCCGAGATTGGAAGAAAAAGCTTTTTTTCAAGGTGGCCTCAAGCTAACCTCTTCCTGGCCATTACCCTGTCTGTTCCTGGTAATAGTCGTAATCCCCTTCGTAGATGCGCATTTCTCCGTGGTCGATCTCAAAAACCCTGTTGACCAGGGAACCGAGGAAATGACGGTCATGGCTGACCAGGAGGACGGTACCTTTAAACTGCTGCAATGCCTCGAGCAGCACCCCTCGTGAGAGGATATCCAAATGGTTGGTGGGCTCATCGAGCACCAAAAAATTGAGAGGTCTGGCCAGCAGCTTGGCCAAAACGACCCGGCTTTTCTCTCCACCGGAAAGATTGGCAATGCGCTTGTCGACATCATCGCCCTGAAATAAAAAGGCAGCACAGAGATTACGGATAACGCCGATATTTTCCAGTGGCAATGCCTCCTGCACCGCCTCGAACACGGTATGCTTGGGATTGAGGATATCCATGGCGTGTTGGCTGAAGTAGCCTGTGGTAACGCCTGCACCCATAACCACCTCCCCTGAGGTTGCTCCGGTCCGGCCACTGATCACCTTCAGCAAGGTGGACTTACCTGCTCCGTTTATACCGACCAGGGCTATTTTTTCCAACCGCCTGACAGTGCAGCTCAGCCCGCTGAAAACCGGTTTTCTCTCACCGGCCGGGGTCAGCCATTCTTTGCTCAAGGCTTTAAGGTGTAAGACGTCCTCACCGCTTCGAGGAGGGTCGGGAAAATGAAATTTCATCACCTTCTGTTCAGGCGGCAGTTTTATCCGCTGGATTTTTTCAAGTTTTTTGATGCGCGACTGCACCTGGGCAGCATGGGAGACTCTGGCCGCGAACTTGGCAATAAAATCCTCTTCTTTGGCAAGCATCTCCTGCTGACGACGGAAACTCGCTATCAGTTGTTCCCTGCGCACCTCCCGCTCACAGATGTAAAAATCATAGTCACCGCTATAGGTCGTTGCCTGACCGTTGGCGATCTCGATGATACGAGAAACGATACGGTTCATGAAGGCCCGATCATGGCAGGTCATGAGCAGGGCGCCCTTGTAGTCGCTGCTCAGCCACTCTTCCAGCCAGAGAATGGACTCTATGTCAAGATGGTTGGTTGGTTCGTCGAGGAGGAGGACATCCGGGTTGATGGTGAGAATCTTGGCCAGGGCAATCCGCATTTTCCAGCCACCGCTGTAGGTTTCCACCGGCTGGGAAAAATCTTCTTCAGCAAATCCCAATCCGCTCAGGACGGCTTTGGCACGAGCATCTAGATCATAGCCGCCGCGATGTTCAAACATCTCGGTGATCACGCCATATCGCTCAAGGAGATCCGCTAAGGCGTCATCATCCATGGGCTCACTCATCTGAGCTTCCATCTCACCCATTTGCCGGCCCAGGGCGACAACCTCTCCGGCGGCAGACATCACCTCTTCAAGTACGCTACGACCGGACATTTCTCCGACATCCTGGGAAAAATAGCCGATGACGGTTTTTTTGGCGCAGGAAATCGTACCTTTGTCCGGCTCTTCTTCACCGGTGATCAGACGGAATATGGAGGTTTTACCGGCTCCGTTGGGTCCGACCAGTCCGGTTCTGGTCTGGGGAAGAATCTGCAGGCTGGCGTCGCTGAACAGAATCTGGGAACCATGCTGCTTGTAAATGGTATTGAGGTGTATCATGAGGTAGCAACGTCTTGAGGGAAAGAGGGGAAAAGAAGGGTAAGAAAGAGGCGTCGCGGCAATGGCTGCCCCCTTTGAACAACTCAAACGATCGCCCATAAAAATACGGGAATCTGGCTGTTTACCTAAAAATCAGCTAAGTTTAAAGGAAAAAAACATCTCTGCTCATCAAGATATCCCTTCAAGTCCGAAGAAACATCGGCCAGGCTACCGTTCCGAGCACCCTGGAGCAGCAGCCAGCCATAGCTGCCCTGTTCCCAAAGATCCAGCGCGCTCTGCCTGCTGGCAGTCATGGCCGCCATGGTCTTGTTCGATGGCGTCGGGGGTTGCTGTCGCTCATGGCTTGATTTGGTCTGACCCCGGTTTAGGTTTCGGAACTAACATATTGACAATGTCAGGTATTTCTATCACTATTAACGCAACACTATTTTTATCAGGAAGCGTACACGGAGAACCATGCATACAACAACCTTCATGCCAAATCTCAGCTGGTCCAGCATTAACTGGCGCAGCTGGCAAGGATATGGTGATGGGAGTTGGCACTAAAAGAGTTCTTTATAGTTAACTGATATAAAAAGCCCTTGCAGATCGACTTCAGGTCTGCAAGGGCTTTCTTTGTTTTATCGGTAGTAGATGGCCTACAGATCCTGAGTTTGCTTGCAAAAAAAAACAGCAACAGGAGAACCGCAATGAACCAACTACTCCCGCAACTTTATGCCGGAAACACTCCATTCTGTATCATTCAGAAGCAGGATAGCGAAGACGTTCTTGTACTTACGGGTGAGGCCGCCCGGTATCGTAATATCCATGATATCCCAAGAAAAACAGGCTCGACTGGTGGAGAGTGTCATTATGACACAATCAGTGTCATTCCTTTCTGCCAAATAAGGGAACGGGGCTATACAGTTCGTGATGCAGGTGAGGATATCCTGACTATTCAGGTAGTTTCCCAGTATGAGTTTGATGCCGATCAGTTTACCCGGCTCCTACCATCTGAGCATATTTGCCTGCAGGAAGATCTCAGTTATGATTCCACCGAGGAGGAATATAGATCGATTATCAGAAATATAGTCGAAAATGAGATTGGCAACGGCGAAGGGGCAAACTTTGTAGTGCCGCGCAACGCTGAAGGTCGCATTGATGATTTTTCTGTGGCTCGAGCATTGACCATCTTTAAGTCATTACTGGAAAATGATTACGGTACCTATTGGAAGTTCATCTACTACGATACCACGCGCTTTTTTATCGGCTCAACTCCTGAACGGCATCTTTTGGTACAGTGCGGCAGAGTCAAGATGAATCCCATCAGCGGTACATTCAGAAAAGATCGCAACTGGGGGCGTCGAAAGGATTTCAAGATGGATCTGCTCCAGTTTCTTACCGACCAGAAAGAAATTAACGAACTCTTCATGGTGGTGGATGAAGAACTGAAAATGATGGCCAAGATGTGTGATCGGGGCGGTGCCATTGTTGGGCCATTATTAAAAGAGATGTCACAGCTTATCCATTCAGAGTACCTGCTGTCAGGTGAGAGCGATAAGGATATCTTTGAGCTATTTACCGACTCGATGTTTGCCGCAACGGTTGTGGGCAGCCCTGTGGAAAATGCCTGTAATGTAATCGCTAAATATTCCGACAGATCAAGAAGATATTACGGCAGCGCCATGATGCTGGTGGGCCGGGATGAGCAGGGGCGTGATTTTCTTGATTCGCCCATCACCATAAGGACCGCAGAGGTAGACCTGGCTGGAAAAATACATGTGAGTGTCGGGGCGACCCTGGTGAAAGATTCTGTACCGGAAGAAGAGCTACTGGAGACCAGGGCAAAGGGCGCAGCAATTCTCTCAAGCATTGTGGCAAGCGAACAGCGGGAGGTTCAAGCACCGCTCCTTCCCCGTCTGTATAATGATGATGAGATCATCGAAACCATGGTGCAGCGCAACCAGAACCTCTCAAACTTCTGGTTTTTCAAGCAGGAGACCAGTGAAATTGCAAACAGCTCAAGGCAGCTGAGGATCACCCTCATTCACAACCAAGATGATTTTGTCTATATGCTGAGCCATATGTTTTCCTGTATGGGGATCAGGACGAGTATCGTACGTTACAATCAATATGATATCGAACGGGACACCAGTGATATAACCCTTCTTGGCCCAGGCCCTGGTAACCCCAATGAGCATAAGGTCGAAAAAATAGCCACAAATAATAAAATTGCAGCCAGGCTTTTGGAACGGAAAAGAAAATCTATCTTTATCTGCCTTGGTCACCAGATACTCTGTCGTACCCTCGGTTTTGATGTCATACGGAAGGCGCAACCACTGCAGGGTTCACAGGTAAAGATCGATCTCTTCGGCAGGGAGGAACTGGTAGGATTCTACAACACCTTTGCCCCTATGGTATCCCATACCCCTGCCAATTTGGAAATATCTTCAATCAAGGAGCTCAATGAGATTGTCGCAATCAGAGGAAATCATTTTGCTGGATTTCAGTTTCATCCAGAATCATTGCTGACAAAAAATGGGTATACCATCCTGCAAGATACAGTGATGAATCTATTGTGAGATATGCGGAGGAGAGCGTGTTGAGAGGCTGTTGAAAAACACCATTTAGGCAAAGCCGACACCCGTATCTCCTGGGAAATTCAGCGAAATTCCCGAAATTCCGGGGGCACGATACCCATCTTTCTCTAATGGAAATGGAGCAAAGGGGCTGACATGCTCAGGGTAGATGGGAGATGAACCAGTTAAGGGGAGGAACCTTCGGTATAGACAAGATCAATCGAAAGACTGAAGGACATGGGGAACCGTATGAGTCGAGAGGTTCAGGAGCGAAACCGTGAGAGCCTGAGGGGGGAGTTCCTCGGGCGAATCGGCCATGCTGGGTGGTGTGGGGACTGGGGAGGATTCCTCCGGTCATCCGATTAGAACATCTCCATTAATTTCGCTACACTTCTGACGAGCTGTCCATGTCCTTCGTGAACATAGATTCCTATTTGCGCAATCAGCGAGTAGGCCAGGGCAAACTGCGCTAACGCGAAGCCAGCAATTGTGAACTGGCTAACACTGACTACACCGATACCGAATTGCGACAAAGTGAAGATGCCACAGGCAAATTGACCGATGGCAAATATCCCCTTGGCCGGCACCGGACACCTGTTCGGTCTGTATTTGAATGAGATGTGAATCCAGGGCAGGCCACCGAGTGTTGCTTTAGATTTGTATTCGAATCCCCATCCATCCCATTTCTCTTTGGCGGGAAACGGTGCTCCGCACTGTGGGCATGCCATGGCCTGTTCAGATATCTTATGTTGGCACTCTCGACAAGGTTTCATATTTCTCCTGCTCTAACTTGATGCTCATCGGTTTATCCGGTGCTCATCTTGTTAGCTTAATCTGGTATTGACCGGTTTGCCAAGGGTCGTCTTTTCGGCCTGATAATTGATAGTGCGACCTTGTAATTTCAATTACTTGCATGCCGTGACCAGTGCCTAACATATTTGATGTCATGTACTTGGCTTGGTCCGAGCCTCTTTTGTCCGATTAACTTGAAGCGTTGGTAGAATACTCAAACCTTCAATATGGTAAATATTAACTGCGGAATCAACCAGCGAAATTCAGCGATTCAGCGTTTAATAGTTGCTTAATTATTATTATTCAAATATTGGTTTCATGAAACTTCTTTCATAACGTATTATACATTTTGTTTCATCTGCATATTCAAAAGCCTTTTTGCAATCAGTATCCACCCACATCTTCTCTCTGTATTCTTCATAAGTCAGCAGTTCCCGCTTTGGCCGCAAAGCCTTAAATAGCGTAGTATGCCAAGCGGCAATTTCGTAAACTTTTAGGCGATATCTAATTGAATTTATGTAAAAAATAATTGCAACCAAGAATGGTTTCTTCTTGACATCCCTGAGAGGGGTGGTCGCGTTTTTTTCTGTAAGAACAAATAATTACAGGAGAACGTACCATGGCCTCACTCGGAAGACTGCTTAATAGACAACGCAAATCCAACGCAACCTATCGTCGAATCAAAATGCGCAACCATCTCAACGCAGATGCCCTCTATGCACGAGTACGTGAGGATTTTGACAAGGTGCCCGAT
>NZ_AUCW01000016.1 GCF_000429965.1 Desulfogranum mediterraneum DSM 13871 | reverse complement strand
TTTTCAAGGTACCCATAACCTTTCAACACACATCATCTACAGACAGCAGGAGCTGGTACAAGCCATGAAATATGCAGGAATTGATATTGGTTCACGAACCATCGAGCTGGTAGTGGTCAACGATCTGGGTGAGATCACGTACAGCTGTCAGGCAGACACAGGTTTTGACCCCATGGCTGAGGCCAAACGAATGGTGAACCAATCCGACCATAACCACATTATCGCCACAGGTTATGGTCGGAATTTATTTGAAATTTCATTTAATGCAGCCACCGTCACAGAAATCAAAGCCCACGCAAAAGGGGCAAGGTCATGTTTTCCAAACGCTCAAACCGTTCTTGATATCGGCGGTCAGGACAGCAAAGCCATCTCGATGCTTGAAAACGGGCGGGTCCATAAATTTGAGATGAACGACAGATGTGCAGCGGGAACAGGCAAGTTTATGGAGATCATGGCCCGAAGTCTCGGTTTTGATATCGAAAATTTTGGAGAAGAAGCGCTCCGTGCCAACAATGAGCTGAAAATATCGAGTATGTGTACGGTCTTTGCTGAATCTGAGGTCACCTCACTTATCGCCAGGGGAGAAAACCCCCAGGAGATCGCCCTGGGCCTTCACACCAGTGTGATCAGCCGAGTTGCTGCAATGATTAACAGGGTCTCACGTGCAGGAGACATTATTTTTTCAGGAGGCGTAGCCAAAAACCCGTGTATGCAGAAGCTCCTGACTGAAAAGCTGCAACGCAGCGTGCTGATCCCAGAAAACCCTCAACTCATCGGAGCCATTGGCGCAGCACTGTTAGCAAGAGAAGCGGCACAACATCCTCCAGAGAGACATCCCAGCCTGTAGCGTTATCCAGCCGGGACCAACCCACCACCCATCCCTACCACCACATAAGGAACTGTCATGACAACGGAAATAATGAACTCACTCCAACAGATATTTGACCAGAATCTTAATGACCTTGAACAGGCAAAAGCGGATGGCAGAAAAGCTATTGGCTTTTACTGCCTCTATTCACCCACCGAAATCGCAGTTGCCGCAGGTGCAATTCCTCTTCCCCTCTGCGGAACACGCAACGACCCGATTGCCGAAGCAGAAGAGGTTTTACCTCGTAATCTCTGCCCTCTCATCAAGAGCAGCTTTGGATTTGCCGTGAGTGATACCTGTGCCTTCTTTCGCACAGCTGATCTTATTGTGGGCGATACAACCTGTGACGGCAAAAAGAAGATGTTTGAACTGCTCAACAGGCATAAAGCCACCCATGTCCTCCAACTCCCCCAGAACCAGGATACCGACCTTTCCATGTCCCTCTGGAAATCAGAACTGGAGCGCTTCAAGGATCTTGTTGAAACCTATACCGGGGTAACTATCGACGAAGAGAAATTGGCTGATGCGATCAGACTGATGAACAGGGAACGGAATGCCAGAAAGGCGCTCATGGACCTGAACATGGCAAACCCCATCCTCCTGAGCGGTTCCCAGATTTTAGAGATCCTCTTCAAAATCGGTTTCCTTGCAGACAAGGAAAAAGGAATATCCTTTATGGAGGAAGTCGCGGCAGAAGCCAGAAAAGGCACCTTTCAGGATGACATTCCAGCTCACGGTGGAGGCAAAAGGATTGTACTCACCGGGGTACCGACAGGACTCGGGAGCGATAAGGTAATAAAGATCGTTGAGCAGTGTGGCGCCAACATCGTGGCCTTTGAAAACTGCTCCGGCTACAAACAGGCATTTACGGTGGACGAAGAAAAGCCGGCCATGGATAGCCTCGCAGAGCAGTATCTGGCCACCCCCTGCTCCGTCATGAGCCCCAACATTGGCCGTTTTGACCTCCTCGAAGAGATGATCCGCGACTTTAGGGCAGACGGTGTTATCGATCTCACCTGGCAGGCATGCCACACCTACAATGTAGAAGCATATCAAATAGATGAAATGGTGCAGGAAAAATTCAACGTTCCCACCCTTCACCTGGAAACCGACTATTCCGAAAGCGATACAGAGCAGCTTCGGGTGCGCATTGAGGCGTATCTGGAAATGATCTAATCCATTGTTTTGGCATCGTGCCCAACTTACCAGAACCAAAAAATTACAAACAGACGGAAAAACAAATGAAAAGTCAGACAGCATTTTTCCTTGCAGCCATGGCCCTGGTCGCATTGATCGCAACAACCGCCTCTGCCGGCAAAGAGCTCTCCCCTCTTGGCCAGAATACCACTATCTGGTTTGACACAGGTGGCCCTGTCGGCGGACCCTACAACACCATTGTTCAGAATGGGGCCATGCAGGCCGCCAGTGATATGGGTGCTGATGTTACCTATCTCTACTCAGATTGGAACCCGGAAAAAGTAATCGAAAATTTCAAGAAAGGAGTCGCAGCGAAGCCCGACGGTATTGTGCTCATGGGGCTCCCTGGTGATGATTCCCTGGCACCCTTCATTGATGAGGCCTTTGCTAAAGGGATCATCGTAACCTGTGTGGATAGCGGTTTACCGAAAACCTTAAAGAAATTTAAAGCCAAAGGATTCGGATTCATAGGCACTGATTACGATCTTATGGGAAGGGTACTGGCGGAAGAATCTCTTAAACGATCGGGCCTTGCAAGTGGGGACCGGGCAATGATCTGGGGACTCAAACGCCTGGAAGATCGGGGAAAGCGTGCACGTGCCATGATCCGCACCCTGGAAACTGCTGGCATAATCGTCGACTATATCGAAATCAGCCCGGAGGTGGACAAAGATTCTGCAATGGGTGTCCCGATTATCACCGGATACCTCGCCAGCCATCCTGACTGCAAAATGATGCTCATTGATCACGGCGCACTGACATCTCAAACAGAGAATTTTTTGAGAGCTGCTGGTGTAGCAGCAGATGATATTTTTGTGGGCGGCTTTTCCCTCTCTCCAGCAACGGCCACAGCCATTGAAAATGGATATGTGGATCTGGTTTCAGAGATGCAGCCTTATCTTCTCGGATACCTATCCGTCGCCCAGATCGTTCTCACCAAAAAATACGGCTTTACCGGCCTGGAGATCGATACAGGCGGTGGCTTGGTTCACAAAGACAACATCGCCCTGGTTGCCCCCCTTGCCAAAAAAGGCATCCGTTAACCAGAGTTGCCGGCAAAGGTCTCCGGGCCACCTTGAAAGATGGCGTTTTCTTTCAGCCTCGGGAGATAGATTGAATTTCTTGGTACTCAGGCAGGGGACAGCTTTTTTGCTGTATTGCCACCCGGGAGAGAGTCCAGAATCCTGGTTAGCTACTTGGTGTCTTTGCAGTCGTCCTGCCCGCACAGGCGGGCAGGACGGTAGAGCCGAGGGCAGGGCGAGAAAAGAAGGAACGAGCAGATCGCTCTGCAGCAGCACTACAAAGAGAGTAAGACAAGATAATCCCCGATATACTTGCGCTTATGGTGAGGGCGCAGCATTTTTCAGAGTCGTCATTCCCGCGCAGGCGGGAATCCAGTTCTTGAGGGAGCAGGCTGCCCCTGGCATCTGGCAACCCTGGGAGCCACAGGCTTTAGCATTGATTACAGCCTGGGATGAAGCCCCCCACACTGCCGCCCCTGTGCACTCCATAGAAAAAACAATATCTTTGCGTCCAGGGCGACTGCCGGTTTCACCAGGCCGGCAAGGGGGGGGACAGGTCCTCTAAGAGCTGCGATCTCCAGGGAATGGCGGCTTACTCTGCTCAAGGTGGACAGGGAGAGAGTCCTGACTTGCGCTCGCCGGGCTGCAGCAGTAGGATGGCGGCTGGTTGCCGGCTGCACGACTGCAGCTCCAGGCAAGAAGACAGCGCCCTGATCCCCCCAGTTGAGCCGGGCTCAGGACGAGACCAGGCTCAACCAGGATCAGCCATGCTTTCCCTGCTCCTTGCAGCACTCATCTTTCTCTTGGCCGGCTTTATCCAGGGCATGACCGGCTTTGGCGCCGGCCTGGTGGCCATTCCCCTGCTCTGCCTGGTGGTGGAGGTCAAGCTGGCGGTCCCCCTGGTCATCCTCAACGGGGTGATCCTGACCAGCTACATGGCCTACCGCTTCCGTTCTGCCATGGATCGGACCAGGATCCTTCCCCTGATCCTGGGCACCCTCCCCGGCATCCTGGCAGGCACCCTCCTGCTGAAAAGCATCGCTCCCGGGCAACTGCGTCTGCTGCTGGGGATCATGCTGATCGGCTACTCTGGCTATAACCTGCTTGCCCGCCCCAAGCCGCTCCAGCTGGCCACCATCTGGGGCTACCTGGCCGGTTTTATCACCGGTACCATCACTGCCATGCTCAGCGCCGGCGGCCCGCCGGTGATCATCTACACCACCCTCTCGGACTGGAGCAAGGAGCAGATCAAGGCGACCCTGAGCGGCTTCTTCTTTGTCAACTCCCTGGTCGCGGCCACCGCCCATGCGCTCAGCGGCATGACCACCCTCCTGACCCTGCACTACTTTGCCGTCACCTTTCCCTTTGTCCTGGCCGGCACGGCCCTGGGCGCTCTCTTGACGGACCGGATCAACCGCCAGACCTATCTCAGGCTGGTCTACCTGCTGCTGATTGTCTTTGGGAACCTGCTGCTCTGGGGATAAGTGCTGCCCGGCCGGAAAGCAGGCGGCCTAAGCCCGGCACCATGGGCTGAACCAGGCCGGGAGCGGATGATAGAGGACGCTGGCCGGGAGAAGGCTCAGCGGGTTACCAGGCTGCGGATATTGATCCTGCCGGTCAGACGCTGGCGGCCGCGATAGGAGGCGTAGTGGCCCATCACCTTGGTCACATAGGCCATGGTCTCGGGAATCCGGGGGATGGTGCCAAAGGGTTTGACTCGACCGGGACCGGCGTTATAGGCAGCCAGGCTGAGTTCTACGTCACCATGGTAGCAGTCCAGGAGCCCACGGAAGTAGCGGGTGCCGCCCTCGATGTTCTGACGGACATCAAAGGGGTCGCTCACCTTGAGGTCACCGGCCGTGCCCGGCATCAGCTGCATCAGGCCCTGGGCACCCTGGGAGGAGACGGCCAGGGGGTTGAAATCGGACTCGGCCTTGATGATGGCCCGGATCAGGAGGGGGTCCACCTTGTGGAGGGCCGCTGCCCAGCGGATATGGCGATAGAATGCCCGGGGCGACATCACCCTTTTCTTCTGGCCCGGCTTGGCCGTGCAGCGTATCGTCTGGAGTTGGGAGGACGGGGTGAGGGCGGTGACGCCCTGGCGGAGGCGGAGCCTGCCGTCTGCGGGAATGTTGGTGTAGTGAACCGCACCATGTTCATCCTGGTAGCTGTAGATCGCAGCCAGGAGGGTTCCGGGGAGAAGGACCAGAATAGCCAGCAGGGATACCAGGGTAGTTTTCACCATACTCCACTCACCTCTTGCCTGAAAGCCCCCCTCATCAGCCAGGGGGCTGACATGGAGGGGCGCCTCCAGGATATTTTCAGGGATTACTTCTGACGCTTCTCCCAGTCTGCAAGAAACTGCTGCATGCCGATGTCGGTCAGGGGATGCTTGGCCAACTGGGCAATAACCTTATAGGGGATGGTGGCGATATCGGCACCAACCAGGGCAGAGTCGGCCACATGCATGGGCGAACGGACAGAGGCAACAATCACCTCGGTGGCATAACCGAAATTTCTGAAGATCGTCATTATATCGGCCACCAACTCCAGGCCGTTAATGGAAATATCATCCAGACGACCGACAAAGGGGCTCACATAGCTGGCACCGGCCTTGGCGGCCAGCAGGGCCTGGGTGGAAGAAAAGATCAGGGTAACGTTGGTCTTGATGCCTTCTGCGGCCAGACGCTTGACCGCCTTCAGCCCCTCTTCGATCATCGGTACCTTGATCACGATCTTGTCGCTGATCTTGACCAGTTCACGGGCCTCGGCCACCATGCCGTCGGCTTCCAGGCTGACCACCTCGGCACTGACCGGACCATCGACGATGGCGCAGATATCCTTCAAGATCTCGGTAAAGGGGCGCTGCTCCTTGGAGACCAGGGAGGGGTTGGTGGTCACGCCGTCGACCATGCCGATTTCCAGCCCCTTCTTGATCTCTTCAATATTGGCTGTATCTATAAAAAACTTCATAATTCTCCTTCTGGATTGTCTGTAAAGGTATCACAACATTTTTCACTGCAAAAGTAGTAGGTCTTGCCGTCCCTGCGCAGACGAACCGCCTGTTTTTTGGGGATCAGGGTATGGCAGACCGGATCTTCGACCAGCACATCTTCCACCTTGCTCTCTTTCTTTCCGGCAGAAGATTTTTTCTCCAGCTGCTGGAGCAGCATGCTGCGCAGCAACCGGTAGCCGATATAGAAGAGAACGGCGAGTATGACCAAACGAACAGGGGTCATCTATCTACCTGTTTTTGAATATTTTCATCCAAGACATCGTCCCACATGGGTCTATTATATCCGCAGGGGGGCAAAAGTCTAATCAATTACACCTGACCCGGAAAAATTCCGGCCACCCTCCCTCTGGCTGCCGGCAGGCCAGTTCAGCCGCTCCAGCTGCCCTCCCCTGCCAGCGGAGATCAGCTCTGCCAGGAGGGCGCCGACGGAGCGTCCGCGGGGACCATGGATCAGCTCAGGAGCGATCTCGGCCAGGGGCTGGAGCACAAATGCACGGCCATCCATCTCGGGATGGGGAACCACCAGGCTGGGGCTGCGGATACGCTCTTGATCAAAGAGGAGCAGGTCCAGGTCCAGGGTTCGGTCCTGGTGGCCGGGCAGCTGGGCAGACCTGCGTCGGCCCGCCCTCTGTTCCAGCTCCTGGAGCCAGGCCAGCAGTCCCTCGGCCGGGAGACTGGTCCGCAAGATACCGGCAGCATTGATGAACCAGTGAACACTCTCCATGTCCACGGGTTCGGTGCGATAGGGGTGGGAAAGCGAGAGGGGCCGCACCTGCTGGTGGGCCCCCAGATCCTGCCAGGCGCGGTGGACCGTGGCCAGGGAATCGCCCAGGTTGGATCCCAGGCTGATGGCCGCCAGGTGGGGAAAGGCAGGGGTGGGAGTGGGCACGATGGCAGCGCTGGCGGCGATAAGGGGACGTTGCTGAGGATCGGACGGCTGCTCGGAGCTGCTTAAAAGTCGGCCAGATCCAGGACATCGAACATGGTATAGACCCCGTTGGCCTGCGCCGTTACCCAGGCCGCGGCCAGGACGGCGCCCCGGGCAAAGTTGTCCCGGTTGGTGGCCCGATGGCTGATCTCCAGCCGCTCCCCGGCACCGGCAAAGTAGACGGTGTGTTCGCCGACGATATCACCGCCGCGGATGGTCTGGATGCCGATCTCGGTGTCGCTACGTTCGCCGATGATGCCGTTACGCTCCATGACCCCCACCTCCTGGAGATCACGCCCCAGGCCCTTGGCAGCCATCTCACCCAGCTTGAGAGCGGTTCCCGAGGGGGCATCCTTTTTCAGGCGATGATGGGCCTCGACGATCTCCACATCATAGGCGTCGCCGAGCACTCCAGCGGTCTTTTCCACCAGCTTGAAGAGCACGTTGACCCCCACCGCCATGTTGGGCGACTGGACGCAGGGAAAGCTGGACTCTGCCAGCCCCCGGATGATCTCCGCCTGCTCGGGAGTCAGGCCGGTGGTACCGATGACCATGGCGGTCTTGTGGCGGGCAGCGATCCGGGCAAACTCGACGCTGGCCTCGTGAAAGGTGAAGTCGATGATCACATCGCCCTGATCCACCACCGACTCCAGGCCAGGGGAGATCATCACCCCGGTGGCACCGACCCCGCTGACCACGCCTGCATCCTCGCCCACCGCGGTACTGTCGGGATGTTCAAAGGCTGCAGCAAGCTCCAGCTCAGGATGGTGATGGACCATGTGGATGATGCGCTGTCCCATTCTGCCGCCGGCACCGGCAACGATTACTTTGTTCATATTCACACCAAAAAAATTCTGATTAGCTATCGTACTCAGCCGAAACTAGCTGCCCATCCAGACAGTGGACTGATTTTTTTTCTCTTTTCAAACAGGGAAGGCAGCTTCATTTTCAAAAAGAGCCCTGAAAAGAGAGCTGCCCCCGAGCCCTGTACCGAGCAGTTCAGTCTGTCTCCCGAGGGTAGAGTTCCATGGCCCTTGAGGGAAAAAATCCCCCGGCGATATCTGCGGATTATGCCAGCAGATTCAGCTCCTGCATACAGCTGCGCACCTGTTCCTCAGCAGCCGCGTCCATCTCGGTCATGGGCAGCCGCACCTCTGAGGAGCGGATCCGGCCCATCAACTCCAGGCCCCGCTTGGCAGGAGCCGGGCTGGGATAGCAGAACATGGCTCCCATCAGGGCAAAGAGCTCGTAATGCAAGCCGTTGGCCTGCTTGAGATCGCCTGCCAGGGCGGCGTTCATCATGGCTGCGGTCTTGGCCGGCTCCAGGTTGGAGACCACCGAGATCACCCCCTTGCCGCCGACCAGAACCGAAGGCATGGCCGTAAAATCGTCGCCAGAGAGGACCACAAAGTCCTTGGGACAGCTGCGGATGAGCTCACTGATCTGGTTGAGGCTGCCGCAGGCCTCCTTGATCCCGATCACGTTGTCCAGCTCGGCCAACCTGGCCACCGTGGCCGGCAACATGTTGGTTACCGTCCTGCCGGGTACGTTGTAGAGGAGCATGGGGATGTCCACCGCATCCAGCACGGCCTTGAAGTGCCGGTAGAGCCCCTCCTGGCTGGGCTTGTTGTAGTAGGGCACCACCGAGAGCACCGCATCGGCACCCGACTCCTTGGCCGACTCGGTGAGCTCGATGGCCTCGGCCGTGTTGTTGGCACCGGTACCGGCGATGACCGGCACCCGGCCGGCAACGGTCTTCACGGTCAGCTCGATGACCCGCTTATGCTCAGCAAAGCCCAGGGTTGCAGACTCCCCGGTGGTACCGCAGGGCACCAGCCCGTGGATGCCGCCGGCAATCTGGAACTCGATCAAATCGATCATCCCCTGCTCATCTACCTGGCCATTGAGCATGGGCGTGACCATGGCTGTAATGGCTCCCTCTATCCTTCCCATTGAGTTCTCCTCAGCGCACTCTCATGCTCGCGCAGAGAGTGCCTTCATTCTTGTGGCTACCTTGAAAAAAGAGGCCAGCTGATCGCCGGACCATGCCGCTTCCGACAGGGGCCGCCGACCAGCTGGCCATAAAACAGTACTTATCCGTGTAACGATTCCCGGTTCAGTTCGCCCTTATAGATGATCCGGGCCGGCCCCTGGAGCAGCAGCCTCTCGCCCTCTCCCCCGGGCTCAGGGCTAATCTGGATGGTCAACCGCTCATTGCCCGCGGTCACCACCTCTACCGGCGGCTTCACCAGCCCCAGGCGGGTCGCCACCAGGGCACAGGCCACGGCACCGGTGCCGCAGGCCATGGTCTCATCCTCCACGCCCCGCTCATAGGTACGCACCCTGAGGCCCTCGGTGGTGTGGACCACGAAGTTGACATTGGTCCCTGCCGGGGCGAACTCTGGATGGTTCCGGATCAGCCGGCCCCTGGCCACCACATCCACCGAGTCGAGGTCATCGACAAAAGAGACCACATGGGGGACGCCGGTATCCACGAAGTGGATATCCTGGACCTGACCATCCACCTCCAGGCCACGACAGAGGGTCAGCGAGTGGGCCGGGGGCATCCGGACGGCCACCTGGACATCCGCCACCTTGGCCTCGACGATGCCGGCCAGGGTTTCAAAACGCATGCTGGCCGGAGCCAGGCCGTGCATGTAGGCAAAACGGGCCACGCAGCGGGCGCCGTTGCCGCACATCTCGGCCATTGAGCCGTCGGCATTGTAAAAGTGCCACTTGAAATCGGCCGTCTCCGACTCTTCCAGGAGAAAGAGGCCGTCTGCGCCCACCGAAAAGCGGCGGCGGCAGACCAGCCTGGCAAACTCGGCCTGATCCTGGGGAGCAATCAGCGGGCTGCGGTGATCGATAATGATAAAGTCATTACCAGCGCCACTCATCTTGACAAAGGGGATGGGACATTGAGCGATCTGCATAGAGAGGGACCCTCCCGGCTGCGGTCCTCTGCCCCCCTGGCGCCTGGCCAGGGGGGAGAAAGCTGCCGGGATCAGTTTTTAATGGTGATCTCCTTGGTGCTCCTGCTCTCATTGGCAGGAGTCCGGTTATCGATACTGGATACCGAGTAATGGAGACGAGCCGCATCCTTGGGAGGCTGCCGGTCGATGAACATGGTGTAGGGCAGCAGCACCTCACCGGCCAGCTGGGGGGCCGAGTCGCCGGGCAGCCGGCGATAGACCCGGTAGCCCTTGAGGTCCTTGGCCTTGACCGGACTCCAGAAGACCTTGATCCCCACCGGGGTCTTCACCCCGCGCAGGCCGCTGGGCGGAGGCGGAGGGGTGGAATCCACCGGGGTGGCGGCGACACCCTCGCTGACTCCGCCGCCGACGATATCCTCACCATAGAGGCTCACCACCTGGATCTGGTAGAAATACTTGCGGCCGTTGACCACATCGCGGTCGGTGTAGCTGGTGGCCTGGAGGGCATCGCCCAGCGGGGCGAACTCGGCATTACCGCTGCTGCGGTAGACCTGGTAGCGTACCGGCACGGTCAGGGGAGAGCCGTCCAGGTTGCTGCTCACCGGCTGCCAACGCAGGGTGGTGCTGCCGTCACCGGCGGTGATGCTCACCCCTGCCGGGGCCTGGGCCGGGGTGTTCCAGAGAAAGCGGACCACATTGGAGTCCGCAGACTCGGCCCACCAGCCGGATTTACTCCGAACCTTGAAGAAGTAGAGGTTCCCCGGGCGCAGCAGGGTGGCCTGGTAACTGGCGGTCTTCTTGCCCTCATCGGGCAGGGCGCCTCCGGGCAGGGAGATGGGCGGGCCAAAGGGGATGGGGCAGGTTTCGCAAAAAGAATCCACCGGAACCACGGCCCGATACATGACAAACTCGGAAATATCGTAGAGATCGTCCCCGGTCACGGTCTCGATGGGATAACTCCAGTAAAGGGTTACCCCCTTTTCACTGAGCTGATGCCGCAAGTCGGTCACCGCCTGGGGCACCACCTGCTGGGGCGCCACCGGCATATCCTTGTAGCCACAGCCTCCCAGGACAAGAACGCCCAGCAGAAGTACTGTGCAGCCAATGTCGATCGTGAAAGATTTCCTGCGTCTGATCATGGTATTATCCCAAGTATTTTTCCGCCTGATCCAGGGCCTCTTGCACCCGGACCAGCGCTGTGCCGCCGGGGGAAACCCGACTGTTCACCGAGCCGTCAACGGTCAAGACCTCAAAGACATCAGGCTCCAGAAGTTCTGAGAATTGCTGGAGTTCGTCCAGGGTCAGGTCAATCAGTTCGATATCGCGGTCCTGGCAGTGGGCCACGACCTTGCCCACCACCGAGTGGGCCTGCCGAAAGGGCATGTTCTTGCAGACCAGATAGTCGGCCAGATCGGTGGCGGTCATGAAACCGCCATGGGTAGCCCCCTGGAGCCGTTCCAGGTTGAACTCGGTGTTGTCCAGGAGCTCGGCAATGATGGAGAGGTTGGCAGTGACCGTATCCAGGGCGTCGAACACCGGCTCCTTGTCTTCCTGGAGATCCCGGTTATAGGTCAGGGGCAAGCCCTTGACCGTGACCAACAGTGACATCAGGGCCCCGGTCACCCGGCCGCTCTTGCCGCGGATCAGCTCCGGGATATCCGGATTCTTCTTCTGGGGCATGATCGAGGAGCCGGTACAGTAGCGATCGCCGATGCGGACAAAGTCAAACTCCTTGGAGGACCAGAGGACCAGCTCCTCGGCCAGGCGGCTGAGGTGGATCTGGACCAGGTTGAGGCAGAACAGGAACTCCAGGGCAAAGTCACGGTCCCCGGAGGCATCCATGGAGTTGGCGCTGATGGCCGGAAAATCCAGTTCCTGGGCCGCAAAGTGACGATCCACCGGCAGGCCGGTGCCGGCCAGGGCGGCAGAGCCCAGGGGCATGACATTGATCCGCCCCAGGCAGTCCTGGAGCCGCTCCCGATCCCGCTTCAGCATCTCAAAGTAGGCCAGGAGGTGATGGGAGAGCAGTACGGGCTGGGCCCGCTGCAAATGGGTGTAGCCGGGCATGACCGCACCCAGGTACTTGCGGGCCAGCCGGACAAAGGCGCCCTGCCCCTCGGCCAGGAGCCCGTCGAGGAGCACGACCTGATCGCGGAGATACATCCGAAAGTCCAGGTTGACCTGATCGTTGCGGCTGCGGGCGGTGTGCAGCTTGGCGCCGGCGGCACCGATCCGGTCGGTCAGGGCCTTTTCGATGTTCATGTGGACATCTTCCAGCTCAGGCTTGAACTCGAAACGCCCCTCGCTGATCTCGGTCTCGATCTCGCTGAGTCCGTCGACGATGGCCGTGCACTCCTCGGCGGAGATCAGGCCCTGTTTGGCCAACATCCGGGCATGGGCCTTGGAGCCCATGATGTCCTGGCGATAGAGCCTGGCATCGTAGTGGATGGAGGCGCTGAACTCTTCCACCGAGGCGGCGGTGGCTTCAGCGAAGCGGCCGCCCCAGAGTTTTTTAGGTGTATCCTGTTGAGCCATGGTATTATTTCCGATTCAGCGCCTGGATCTGCAGCCGCAGTGAATTTAAACGAATAAAGCCGTTGGCATCGGCCTGGTTATAGACCTCGTCCTCTTCAAAGGTGGCAAAGGACTCGGAGTAGAGGGAGTTGTCCGACTTGCGGCCCACGGGAATACAGTTCCCCTTGTAGAGCTTCAGCCGTACCGTACCGTTGACCGTGCTCTGGGCGTCGTCCATGGTCTTCTGGAGCAGCTCCATCTCCGGAGAGAACCAGAAGCCGTTGTAGATCAGGGTGGAGTAGCGGGGCACCAGGGAGTCGCGGATGGCCAGCACCTCACGGTCCAGGGTGATGGACTCCAGGTCGCGGTGCGCGGCCCTCAGCACGGTGCCGCCCGGGGTCTCGTAGACCCCCCTGGACTTCATCCCCACGAAACGGTTTTCCACCAGGTCCAGTCGACCGATGCCGTTCTCGCCGCCCAGGGTGTTGAGCCGCTTCATCATGGCCACCGGACCCAAGCGTTCGCCGTCGATGGCCACCGGGGTACCCTGTTCAAACTCCATCTCGATATAGGTCGGGGTATCCGGGGCCTTCTCCGGAGAGACCGAGAGCTTGAACATATCTTCGTCCGGCTCATTCCAGGGATCTTCCAACAGACCGCCTTCAAAGCTGATGTGGAGCAGGTTCTCGTCGGAGCTGTAGGGGTTCTTCTTGGTCACCGGCACCGGGATGCCATGCTCCTTGGCAAAGGCGACCAGCTTCTTGCGGGAGTTGAGGTCCCAGATCCGCCAGGGGGCGATGATGGTCAGCCGCGGGTCCAGGGCCAGGTAGCCCAGCTCAAAGCGGACCTGGTCGTTGCCCTTGCCGGTGGCCCCGTGACTGAGGGCATCGGCGCCCTCTTCCCGGGCAATCCTGACCTGCTCCTTGGAAATCAGCGGCCGGGCCAGGGAAGTACCCAGAAGGTATGAGCCCTCATAGACGGCATTGGCCCGGAAGGCGGGAAAGATGAAGTCACGGACAAACTCCTCCTGGAGATCGGAGATGATCACCTTCTCCGCGCCGGTGGCCATCCCCTTCTTGCGGACCGCATCCCAGTCCTCCTGCTGACCGATGTCTGCAGCGTAGGCAATCACCGGGCATTCATATTCCTCACTCAGCCACTTTAAGATAACCGAGGTGTCCAATCCGCCTGAATAGGCGAGTACGATCTTATTTACAGTCATAATCTCTACTATGGGTAAAATAATGGCTACATTGAACGGTTGCTTTTCTGACCAGGCCCCGGCTTATGGCGCGAACCTCTTCCTCGGCATATCAGGGATATGCCTGCGGAAAGACTCCCCCATACCTTGAACCCGATCGAAAAATCTCGTCTCTCAAAGTACCCTGATAACAAAGGCCGGTTCTCCCCGGAGAGCACCCTACAGCTGCTCAGCCGACAAAGTGCTCCAGGATGGCCTTGTGAATATGCATCTTGTTCTCTGCCTGGTCAAAGACCACGCTCTGGGGCCCCTCCAGGACCTCCTCGGTGATCTCTTCTTCGCGGTGGGCAGGCAGACAGTGGAGGACGATGGCATCACCCTTGGCCCCTGCCAAGAGCCGCTTGTCCAGCTGATAGGGCGCAAACAGCTTGGCCCGCGCCTCCTGCTCCTCTTCCTGGCCCATGGAGGCCCAGACATCCACGTTGACCACATCGGCATCGGCAATGGCCTCGGCCGGATCACGAACCAGGACAATGGGTTTGTCGGCCCGCTCCTGGGCCCGCTTGAGGATCTCACCATCGGGATCAAAACCTTCGGGACAGGCCAGGGTCAGGGAGAAGCCCAGGACCGAGGCCGCCTCAATCCAGGAGTTGGCCATGTTGTTGCCGTCGCCGATCCAGACCACCTTCAGGGGAGCCAGGGCGCCCTTGTGTTCGATAACCGTCATCATATCGCTGAGGATCTGACAGGGGTGATGAAGGTCGGTCAGGGCATTGATCACCGGCACGCCGGAGTAGCGGGCCAGTTCTTCCACGATCTCCTGGCCAAAGGTGCGGACCACGATCCCGTCCACGTACCGGGCGAGTACCCGGGCGGTATCCTTGAGCGGTTCGCCGCGACCAAGCTGGGAGTCCTTGCTGGACATGAAGATGACCTTGCCGTCCAGGCCGTACGTGGCCGACTCAAAGGAGACCCGGGTGCGGGTGGACGGTTTGTCAAAGAGCAGGCAGACGGTTTTCCCGGCCAGTTGCTGCTGCCGTTTCCCTGCCTTGCTTTCGCCCTTGAGCTCGATAGCCCGATCAATCAATGCCTGCAGTTGCCGGCCACTGAACGCTTCCAACGCCAATAAATGGTCACTCATCTCTGTCCCCTCTGCTCCGGGTATGCTGCGGCAGCGGTGTCCTGCACGGATGCTCTCCTTCCAGTGTCCTCCGCGTACCAAGTAAAAATTCTAATTGATACAAAAAAACACCGTTTTTGCAAAGAGATTTTCGCGTTATCCCGGGTTGCTGGCCTGGATAGCCGCCTTTTCCGGGCCCTTGCCCGGCCCGGCGCCTGCCCAGGGGCCGCAGAGAGGCCCCCTTAAACGACCATCAGCCCAGCTCTGCCAGCACCTCGGCCAGCTCCGCGATCAGCTGATCGATCTCTGCACGACTCACCACCAGGGGCGGGGCAAAACGGAGCACCGTATTACCGGCAAAGTTAATCACCATCCCCCGCCCAAAGAGGCGCTGGACGATCTCCCCGCCGTGGGCAATGCCCTCCTCGGTCAGGATCAGCCCCAGGAGGAGCCCCTGTCCACGGACCCCGCTGGCCAGGACGGGAAAACGGGCGGCCAGTTCGTTGAGCTTGCCGCTGAAGTAGGCGCCTGTCTGCTGCACCCCCTCCAGAAATCCCGGGGCCAGCATCTCCTCCAGGACCGCCACCGCGGCCGCGGCCGCCACCGGGTTGCCGCCAAAGGTTGAGCCGTGGGTGCCCGGCACCAGGGAGGCGGCGATCTCGTCGGTGGTCAGCAGGGCCCCCAGGGGCAGGCCGTTGGCCAGGGCCTTGGCCGAGGTCATGATATCGGGAACCACCCCGGTCTGTTCATAGGCAAAGAGGGTCCCGGTCCGCCCCATCCCGGTCTGGATCTCGTCAAAGATCAGCAGCAGGCCGTGCTGATCGCAGAGATCCCGCAGGGCCTGGAGGTACTCGTTGCCCAGGGGGAGCACCCCGCCCTCGCCCTGGAGGGGCTCACAGAGGATGGCACAGGTCTGGTCGCCGATCAGCTGCTCCACCTCTCCCGGGTCGCCGTAGGGGGCATAGCGAAAGCCCTGGGGCATGGGCTCGAAGCCCTGGTGAAACTTGGGCTGGGCCGTTGCCGCCACCGTGGCCAGGGTGCGGCCATGGAAGGAGCCGGTCAGGGAGATGATCTCGTAGCGCCCCTCACCGCTGTGGATCCGGGCCAGCTTGATGGCCGCCTCATTGACCTCGGCCCCGGAGTTGGCCATGAAGACCCGGTCGGCAAAGGTGTTGGCGGTCAGGAGCTCGGCCAGTTCGATCTGGGGACGGGTGTGAAAGAGGTTGGAGACATGGACCAGGGAGCGGGCCTGGGCCACCACCGCCTCGGTGACCCGGGGGTGACAGTGACCCAGGGAACAGACCGCGATCCCGGCCAGAAAATCGAGATATTCCCGGCCATCTTCATCCCAGAGCCGACAGCCCTGCCCCCGGACCATGGTGGCCGGAAACCGGCTGTAGTTACCGACAAAGACCTCTTCCCCCCGTGCTACCCACGCTGCGTTACTCATGCCACTATCTCCGTACCAATCCCTTCCGGGGTAAATATCTCCAATAATATAGCGTGTTCCTGCCGACCATCCACGATATGGGCCTTCCCCACCCCTGCCTCCAGGGCCGAGCGGCAGCAGTTGACCTTGGGAATCATCCCGCCCTGGATCACCTCGCCGTCGATCAGACCATCGATCTGGTCCTGGCGGATGGTGGAGATCAGCTTGCCGTCGCCGTCCTTGACCCCCTCCACATCGGTGAGCAGGATCAGCTTCAGGGCATCGAGCTCGGCGGCAATGGCACCGGCCACCAGGTCGGCATTGATGTTATAGGCCTGGCCGTCCTCACCGACCCCCACCGGGGCGATCACCGGGATAAAATCCTGCTGATCCAGGGTGGAGAGGATCTCGGGATTGACCTTGGTCACCTCGCCGACCCGGCCGAGATCGATCAGTTCCGGGGGGCGATCCACGCCTTCGGGCTTGGAGTGGAGGGTCAGCTTCCGCGCCTGGACCAGGTCGCCGTCGCGGCCCGAGAGGCCCACGGCCTTGCCGCCGCAGTGGTTGATCAGGCCGACGATCTCCTTGTTGACCTTGCCCACCAGCACCATCTCCACCACATCCATGGTCTCGCCGTCGGTGACCCGCATCCCCTGGATATAGCTGGGGGTCACCTGCATCTTCTCGAGAAAACGGTTGATCTGGGGTCCGCCGCCGTGGACGATCACCGGATTGATCCCGATATATTTCATCAGCAGCACATCAAGGGCAAAGTTGCGTTTCAGCTCCTCGTCCACCATGGCGTGGCCGCCATATTTAATCACCACGGTCTTGCCGTAGAACTCACGGATATAGGGCAGCGACTCTACCAGCACCTTGGCTTTGACAATACCTTCCTGCATTGTTTTTCCTTTGTTGAAGAAACCTTGTTCATCGGTATAATAGTCGGACAATTTAGATTTTCTACTGTACCCATGCTGCACACGGGTGTAAATAGTTCTCTGTTCAATTGAACAACCGGCTCAGAGCTCCGGGTAACTTCTTTACATTTCCCGGGAAAGCAGGTAGGCTTACTTGCAAAAAGTAAACCTGAAAACAAAAAATATTCTTTTTATTCCTATAGCTTGAGGTCTACCATGGAGAGCACCATCAGGAGGCTGGCAGACAAACTGACCATCCTGGCCTTTGCCGCCCTTATCAGCCTGGGCGGGGCAACCGCCCAGGCCGCAGACGATGCCCCGATCCATATCGAAGCCGACCGGATGATCTCCCAGGAGGCGGAAAATTCGGTGGTCTTTCTCGGCAACGTGGACGCCAAACAGGGCGATGTCACCATCCGCTCCGAAGAGATGACCGTTTATTACTCCCAAAAAACCGACAAATCAGGTAAAAAGAGCTCAAACCAGGTCAAAAAGCTGATCTGCAAGAAAAATGTCGAGGTGGTCCAGGAGGACTGGGTCGGCACCGGCAACCGGATGGACTACTTTGCCGGCGACCGCAAGGTGATCCTCTCGGGCAACGCCAAGGCCTGGCAGGGACAGAACATGGTCTCCGGCAAGACCATCACCTACTACCTGGATGAGAAGCGCTCCATCGTTGAACAGGATCCTGCCAAATCCGGCCGGGTCAAGGCGGTACTCCATCCCGATGCGGACAAGAAGAAATAATGAACGGTCCTGCCCTGCTTGAGACACGCAACCTGGTCAAGGAGTATCGAAGCCGCCGGGTGGTGGATCAGATCGATCTCCAGGTAAAAAGCTCCTCGGTGGTCGGCCTGCTGGGGCCCAACGGGGCCGGCAAGACCACCACCTTTTACTCCATTGTCGGCTTTGTCCGCCCCACCAGCGGCTCCATTCACCTGGACGGCAAGGACATCACCTCCCTGCCCATCCATAAACGGGCCGAGCGGGGCATCACTTACCTGGCCCAGGAGCCCTCGGTCTTCAAGAAGCTGACCGTGGAGGAAAACGTCCGGATCGTCCTGGAACCCCTGGGCATTCCCAAGAACGAGATCCGCAACCGGATCCGGGAGCTGATGGCAGAGCTCAAGATCGAGTACCTTGCCGAGAACAAGGGGCATGCCCTTTCCGGCGGCGAACGACGGCGGGTGGAGATCATGCGGGCCCTGGCCACCCGACCCCGCTTCATCCTCCTGGACGAACCCTTTGCCGGGGTGGATCCCCTCTCGGTGGCGGATCTTCAGCAGATCATCCGGGATCTCAAGGAAAAGGGACTGGGGGTATTAATCTCAGACCATAACGTCCGCGAGACCCTCCAGGTCTGCGACTTTGCCTATATCATGAACAGCGGCAAGGTCCTGACCAGCGGCGTGGCCACCGATATCATCGAAAGCGTGGTTGCCCGTAAGATGTATCTTGGTGATAACTTTCAGATGTAGGCAGGGTGGACAACGCTAACAGGGATCCGGATCGATCCGGCGCCCCAAGCTCTCTCAGGTAACAGGCAGACATGGTACTGGAACTCAGACAAAGCCTTAAGCTGGCACAAAAACTGGTAATGACGCCCCAGCTGCGCCAGGCCATTAAGCTGCTGCAGCTCGGTCGTCTGGAACTCACCGAGGCCCTCCAGGCCGAGATTGAGCAGAACCCCATGCTGGAAGAGGCCGCACCGGAACCCGTGCAGCCGACCAACCCCGAGGCCCTCTCTGCCCCGGAGAACACCGAAGTCAGCGAACCGGTGGTCACCACCCAGGTCCCCGGCGACGGCGCGGCCACGGTCTCCGAGGTCAACTGGGAAGACTACAGCAACAACTTTGATGCCGACTTCTCCTTTGCCCGGGAGACCCCGCCCGCCGATGCCCCCTCCCAGTTTGACTTTATCTCCAGCGCTCCGGGCCTGGAGCACTTTCTGCTCTGGCAGCTGACCCACCTCAAGCTGGAGCCCGCGGACATGATCCTGGCCCAGTTCATCCTGGGCAACCTGGACGGCCACGGCTTCCTGGATGCCGAGATAGCGGATATCTGCAGCAACTGCGAGTGCAGCCCGGAGGAGGCCGAAGGTGTGCTGCGGATCGTCCAGAGCCTGGATCCACCCGGGGTGGCTGCCCGCGACATCAGGGAATCCCTGCTGCTCCAGCTGGATCGACGGGGCTACTACGACACCCTGCCCTACCAGATCGTCGAGCAGCACATGAACCTGCTGGAGACCCGCAACCACATGCTGCTGGCCCGCCAGACCGGGGCCACCATCCGCAAGGTCACCGAGGCGGTGGCCGTTATCCAGGAACTGATCCCCTTTCCCGGCAACGAGTTCAGCAACGAGCAGACCAACTACATCACCCCGGATGTCTACATCTACAAGATCGGTGAAGAGTTCGTGATCCAGCTCAACAACGACGGCCTGCCCCGGCTCCAGGTCTCTGAAGAGTATGTCCATCTCTTGAAGCAGCGCAAGGAGCTCCCGGCCGAGTCCAAGGGCTACCTCAGGGAGAACAAACGCAACGCCGAGTGGTTCATCCGTTCCATCGAGCAGCGCCAACGCACCATCTACAAGGTCATGGAGAGCCTCTTAAAGTTCCAGCGGGATTTTTTCGAACACGGACCGGGTGCGATGAAGCCGCTGATCCTGCGAGATGTTGCCGAAGATATCGGCATGCATGAATCCACGGTCAGCCGGGTGACCTCCAACAAGTATGCCCATACCCCCCAGGGCATCTATGAACTGAAATACTTCTTCAGCACCGCCGTGGCCACCGGCAACGGCGACGCCGTGGCCGCCGAAGCGATCAAGAACCGTATCCGCCAGCTGGTGGCGGCCGAGGACCAGACCAAGCCGCTGAGCGACAACAAGATCTCCCAGATGCTGGCCGAAGAAAAGATCAAGGTGGCACGACGGACCGTGGCCAAATATCGTGATCAGCTGAACATCCTGCCGGTCAAGCATCGGCGTAAGCCCAGAAAATAGAGCGTCTGCCAATGCTCCTCTTCAACAAAGAATCCATCCTCCTCGACATGGAGGCCACTGCCAAGGAAGCCGCCCTGCGGGAACTAGCCCAGCTGGCGGCCGACCAGTATCCCTCCCTGGACAGCCAGACCCTCTATACCATTCTCCAGGAACGGGAACAGATCGGCTCCACCGGGGTGGGCAACGGGGTGGCCATCCCCCACGGCAAGGTGGAGCATCTCCCCGGAATCATCCTCCTCTTTGCCCGCAGCCGCCAGGGTGTCAGCTTTGATGCCATCGACAAACGCCCGGTCTACCTCTTTGCCCTGCTCCTGGCCCCGGCCGACATTGCCGGCGAATACCTCAGGGCCCTGGCCCATGTCAGCACCATCCTCAAAGAGCCTGAAAACCGGCACCGTTTGCAGTCCTGCAGCTCGACCGACGAGATCCTCCGCCTCTTCGACCACAGCGGCTGAAGCCGTCCAGCCGTCCCTGATCTCCTGATCTCCTGATAAAGAGAAGGGGGCTCTCCGAATCTCCCTGGCCATGAGCCGGGGGGCTCTCCCCCCCTCAGTCATTGCTTTTTTGCCTGTCATTCCCGCGCAGGCGTGCGTCCACTCTTGAAAGAACCACAAGGCACCCCTGGAAATACAGCATCGCCAAAAGGCAAGAAAACTGGACCCGGAGAAGAGAGGTGCCCCCATTGGATCCAGATCAGGCCTTACTGCAAGGACCTGGATGCCCGCCTCCGCGGGCATGACGGAAATAATGCGAACCTGAAGCTGAGGTTCAATATCCAGAGCGAGATTTCTTGAGTCTTTGAACAGGTAAGCTTAGATCCCAACCTTGTTGTCCTGGGAGGCGAGCTGCCCCCCTCCTGGAAAACAGGGATAGAGCAAAAAAGAACCCCGCAGGGAAAACCCTGCGGGGTTGAGAGAAGGCGCGATCCGCTGACCTGGGACCTACGAGGTCCTGATCATCTCGGCGATCTGGAAGGCCATCTCCAGAGACTGCTCCGCGTTGAGACGCGGATCACAGGTGGTCAGATAGCGCAGCCCCAGCTGCTCGTCGGAAAGCTGACGGGCGCCGCCAATGCACTCGGTGACATCATCGCCGGTCAACTCAAAGTGCACCCCGCCCGGGACAGTGCCCTCGGCCCAGTGCAGTTCAAAGAAGCAACGCAGCTCAGAGAGAATATTTTCAAAATCCCTGGTCTTATGGCCGCTTTCCGCGGTAAAGGTGTTGGCGTGCATGGGATCGCAGCACCAGAGCACGTTCTTGCCGGCTGACTTCACCGCCCGCAACAGGCCGGGGAGGTGTTTTTCAATCTGGCCGGCCCCGAAACGGGTGATCAGGGTCATCCGTCCGGCTTCATTTTCCGGATTCAGCCGATCCAGGATACGCAACACCTCATCGACATCATGGTTGGGCCCGATCTTCATCCCCAGGGGATTGTTGATCCCGCGGAGGAACTCGATGTGGGCACCGTCCAGCTGACGGGTGCGGTCACCGATCCAGAGCATGTGGCCGGAGCAGCCATACCAGCCGCCCTCGATGGAATCTTCCCGGGTCAACGCCTCTTCATAGCCCAGAAAGAGGGCCTCGTGGGAGGTGAAGAACTGGGCCTGCTTCATCTGGGGGATATCGGTGGAGATGCCGATGGTCTCCATGAACTTAAGGGCATGGCTGATCTGCTTGGCCAACCGGTCATAGGAGCGGCCCATGGGAGACCTCTTGACAAACTCCTGGTTCCAGGCATGGACCCGATGCAGCGAACTGAACCCGCCCCGGGTAAAGGCCCGCAGCAGGTTGAGGGTGGCGGCGGACATGTTATAGCCCTTCATCAGCCGCTGGGGATCAGGGATCCGGGCCTCCAGGTTTGGCTCGATCGAGTTGGCCATGTCACCACGGTAACTGGGGATCTCCACCCCATCGACTATCTCGGTATCACTGGATCTGGGCTTGGCATACTGCCCGGCGATCCGCCCCACCTTGACCACCGGCTTGTTACCGGCATAGGTGAGGATAACCGCCATCTGGAGCAACACCTTGAGTTTCTCACGAATATTGGGGGCCGTACAACGGGAGAACTCTTCCGAGCAGTCGCCGCCCTGGAGCAGGAAGGCGTCCCCCTGACTTGCCTTGCCCAAAAGGGTCTTCAGGTCCCGGATCTCGCCGGCAAAAACCAGGGGCGGCAGGGTGGAGAGGGCGTCGATCACCTCGTCATATTGTGCCTGATCCGGCCAGTTGGGCTGCTGTAGGGCCGTATATTGCTGCCAACTGGATTTTGTCCATTCTTTCTGATCACTCATTGTTGGTTCCATTATGCTTACACTTACTGTCCGCACAGCAGATTTCCTCGTCAAAGACGTTTAAAATCCGCAATGCCCTTTCACGTTGTTTGCCATCCAGGTAGGGTTCGAATGGATACTCCTGACACAGGGTCTCGGCCTGAAGTCGATCCGGAATAGAGGCCATGCCGGTTCCCAGGACCTTACCGGTCCGGGTATCAAGTAGTTCGGCGTCTCGTCCATTGGTGACCACAGCCAGGGGGATGCGATAGTCTGGTTCAAGAATCCTGGCCGCAGCAATGGCGGCCTGCTCTCTGGTCACCAGCGAGCCGGGACCATAGCGGAGGATAAACAAGCGCCTGCCCTTGACCCGTACTGCCAGTTCGACCAGGCTCTCCACCTGCTTTCCGTTGAAATCAGAGATAATCTTCAGGCGCGGTTCCAGGGCCGAACGCTCATAGCCCAGGTCCTCGACCAGCATCCTGGCCAGATCCTGACGAATACGTTCATCATCGGTATCCACCAGTTCTTCACCGCTCAGATAATCGTGGAGTACACCATAGACGAGGTGATGTCCGGAGGTATCAATCATAGTATGCTCCCTGGAAAACAGTACACTGCGGCTCATCGCCGGGAGCGCCGCCCCTTTGCCAATTGCTATCTCCCAGCTGCTCTGTTAAAATATTTTAACCTGAGCGGGATAGGGAACCTCAGTGCCCAGGTGATACATGTTTGGGGCAGCAACTGCTTAGTCAATCGTATACAGCCTTTTTTGTCAATCATCAAATGACGGAACCTCTCTGCAATAGCATGTATACACGTTATTTTCTCCTGCTCCTCAGCTGCCTGCTCGGCAGTTGCACCCCATTTCACCAAGCCCTCAACCAACCGGCGGCAGGTCTGGTCCCGGCGGACTACCAGCTCTACACCAGGGACTATCCTGAGACCGTGCCCTGGTGGCAGAGCTTCAACAACCCCGAGCTCAACCGGCTGATCAGCAGCGGCCTGCAACACAACTTTTCCCTCCACCAGGCCTGGGCCCGACTGAGCCAGGCCAGGGCCCTGGCCCGCAAGAGCGAGGCCGAGCTGTTGCCGTCACTCGACGCCAGCGCCGGAGCCGCCCATAATCGTACAGGTGGCAGTGACCAGCAGGATCGAGGCCGGGATGACTTCTCCCTGGGCCTGAGTGCCGGCTATGAACTCGATCTCTGGGGACGACTCCACGCTCTGGAGCGCAAGGCAAAGCTGGATGTCCAGGCCAGGCGGGCGGATGTCTCCAGCGCAGCCCTCAGCCTCAGCGGTCAAATTGCCGAGACCTGGCTGGAACTGATCAGCAGTCGCCGCCAGGGGGCCCAGCTCAGGGAACAACTGGGACTGAACCAACAGCTCCTGGAACTGATCGAATATCGATTTTCAACGGCCCAGGCCAGTGCCCTGGACCTCTACCAGCAGAACCAGACCATTGCCCGGATCAAGGGCGGTCTGATCACTGCCCAGGGTCGAGAGCAGACCGCCCTCCACCAACTCTCGGTGCTCAGCGGCCGTCCTCCGGAGGCTGCCATCAAGGCCCAACAGGCTAGCTTTCCGGAGGTCTCGCCCACCCCGCCCGGAGGGATCCCGGCCGACTTGCTGAGCCAGCGGCCGGATATCCGGGCAGCAGGGCTGCAGCTCCGGGGGGCGAACTGGAGCATCGCCGCTGCCCGGGCTGATCGACTGCCCCGTCTCCGTCTCAACGGTGAATTCTCCTCCAATGCAGGCGTGCTGGAGTCGCTCCTGGACAGCTGGCTGCTCCGCCTGGCTGCGGGCTTCACGGCCCCGCTTTTTGACGGGGGGAGCAGGGAGGCCGAGATAGAGCGGGCCCGGGGCCAGGCCGAAGAGCTCCTGGCCGCCTATCGGCTCTCGGTGCTCCGGGCCATCCAGGAGGTGGAAGATGCCCTGGTCCTGGAACAGCAGCAGCGGAAAACCATTGCCAACGTAGAGCAACAGATCAGCCTCACCAAGATGGCCTACCGGGAGGCCACCTGGCGCTACCTCAACGGCCTCAACGACTATCAGCCGGTACTCCGGGAGCAGATCAACCTGATCGCGGCCCAGCAGGAGCTGATCATCGCTCAAAGAAATCTCCTTTTGGCCAGGGTGGCCCTGCACAGGGCCCTGGGGGGCACCTGGACAGACAGCCTCTCCCCGGACCCGTCCATGTCCATCTCCACCGCCCGCCCAGGGACACCCGACCACTAACCATATGAAACAACGAGCTATACCTTGAAAGACAATCTCGCCCCATCGCCCCCTGTCCAGCCGGACACCCCCACACCCAGACGGACAGGTGGACAGCGTCTGCTCGCCGCCGCCCTGGTGGTGCTCGTACTCCTGGCCGGCCTGGTCGCGGCCTGGGCCATCCTCCACAGCAGCCCCAAGGCCAGGCGCAGCCCCCCGCCCCGCCGGCAGACCCCGGTGGCGGTCCAGGAGGTCCGGGCAACGACCCTGACCCCGGAGCTGACCACCCTGGGCACGGTCCTCAGCTCCCGCCGCCTCTCCCTGGCACCGGCCATCTCCGGAACCGTGCTCTGGCTCAACCCCAAGCTGATCCCGGGCGGCCGCCTCCGCAAGGGGGAGCTGGTCCTCAGACTCGATGACCGCGAGTATCAGCTGGCCCGTGCCCGGCGCCGCAACCAGTTGGAACAGGCCAGCATGGACCTGCGCCTGGAGCAGGGCAGTCAGGCCGTGGCCCGTCGGGAGTACCAGCTCATCCAGCAGCTCTCAGAGACCGATCTGAGCAAGGCCCCCCTGGACCTGGCCCTGCGTGAGCCCCAGCTGGCCAAGGCCAGGGCAGCCGAAGCCACCGCCCGTACCGAAGTCGCACTGGCAGAGCTGGACCTGGAACGCACCAGCCTTGTTGCCCCCTTTAACGGCCTGGTCCTGGAAAAGCAGGTGGCCCTGGGGGCACAGCTCAACCGCCAGAGCGTCATCGCCACCCTGGTCGGGACCGATCACTACTGGGTACGGGTCACCCTGCCCCAGGAGCAACTGGCCAAGATTCAGCTCCCCTCCCCTGGTCAGCCAGGTGCAGAGGTGCTGATCCAAGGCCTCGGCGATCAACAGGGCAGGCCCCCCCGTCGGGGGCAGCTCATCCGCCTTCTGGGCGAGGTGGACCCCGATGGCCTGCTGGCACGACTCCTGATCGAGGTGGACCAGCCCCTGGCCGCAGACGCGGGCCAGGCCCCCCTGCTGCTGGGCTCAACGGTCTCGGTCCGGATTCCCGCCCTGCCCCTGGAGAATGTCTTCCCTATCCCGCGAGGCGCCCTCCATGGCCCGGACACCCTCCTCATTGCCACCCCTGACCAGACCCTGGAGATCCGAACCGTAAACGTTGCCTGGCTCAACGGCGACCTGGCCTATGTGGCCCAGGGGCTGGAGAACGGCGAGCTGGTGATCACCTCGCCCCTGAGCGCACCGATCCCCGGCATGGAACTCGCCCTGGAGCCCTGAGCCATGAAGCTGGAGCCTGGAACCAATCCCGTAAAGACTCGACCAGGGGTGCCCGGCCAGGGCGCCATCCACTGGATGGCCACCAACCCGGTTGCCGCCAACATCCTGATGCTCTTCTTCCTTCTCGGCGGCCTCTACTGGGGGAGCCAGATCCGACAGGAGGTCTTTCCGGAATTTCAACGCGACGAGGTCCGGATCAGCGTCGCCTACCCGGGGGCCAGCGCCGAAGAGGTCGTGGACGGCATCATTCTGCCCGTGGAAGAGGCGATCTCTTCCCTGGAAGGGATCGCACAGGTCTACAGCTCTGCGCTGGAGGGCCGGGGGACGATCATTGTCGAGGCCCTGATCGATACCGACCTCCAGCAACTGGCCATCGATATCACCAAGGAGGTGGATCGGATCGACGCCTTCCCTGAGGATGCCGAAGAGCCCCTGGTCAGGGTGCCCACCAGGCGCCGCTCGGTCATCACCGTCATCCTCTCCGGAGAGCTGGGGGACGAGATCCTGAAACAGTCTGCAGAAGCGCTCCGCGACCAGCTCCAGCAGGACCCCCTGATCGCTCAGCTGGAGATCCAGGGGGATCGTCCCCGGGAGATCGCCATCGAGGTCAGCCGCCAGACCCTGCGCGCCCATGGCCTCAGCCTCCAGGAGCTGGCCCGACGGGTCCGCAGCGCCTCCCTGGATCTCCCCGGAGGCACGGTCAAGACCAAAGGCGGCCAGATCCAGCTGCAGATGAAGGAACGACGGGATCTGGGCCGGGAATTTGCCGCCATCCCGATCATCACCAGCAAAGATGGCGGCCAGCTGCTCCTGGGTGAGCTGGCCACGATCCGTGACGGTTTTGCAGATACGGACACGGCCATGCGCTACAACGGCAAACCGGCCCTGGGGATAGAGGTCTTCCGGGTGGGCGAACAGGGGCCCATCGAGATCTCCAGGGCGGTGCGTAACCATATCCGCGACCTGGGCCCCACCCTGGCCGAGGGACTGGAACTGGACATCGTCAACGACCGCTCCCTGATCTACCAGCAACGGCTCAACCTGTTGCTCAAAAACGGCTACCTGGGGCTGGTGCTGGTCTTTCTCCTCTTGGGACTCTTCCTGGAGCCCCGCCTGGCCTTCTGGGTGACCATGGGCATCCCGGTCTCCTTTCTCGGCTCCCTGCTCTTTCTCCCCTTTTTTCAGGTCTCGGTGAACATGGTCTCCCTGTTCGCCTTTATCGTCTCCCTGGGGATCGTGGTGGATGACACCATCATCATCGGCGAAAACGTCTACCGTCTGCGCCAGCAGGGCCACGCCATCCTGGATGCCGCCATCCTGGGTGCCCGGGAGATGGCCGCACCGGTGACCTTTGCGGTGCTGACCAACATCGTCACCTTCATGCCGCTCTACTTTGTGCCGGGCACCATGGGCAAGATCTTTCGGGCCATCCCGGTGGTGGTGGCCCTGGTCTTTATGATCTCTCTGATCGAGGCCCTCTTTGTCCTGCCTGCCCATCTGGGCCGGCAGCGCGCCCTGCCTGGAAAAATCGGCACCATCCTGACACGCTTCCAGGCCCGTATCAGTACAGCCCTCAGCCGCCTGATCAAGACGGCCTTTACCCCCATGATGGTCCTGGCCATGCGTTACCGCTATGTCAGCACCGCCCTGGGCTTGACCATCCTGCTGCTCAGTGCAGCCCTGATCCAGAGCGGGCGCATGGGCATGACCATGTTCCCCCGGGTGGAGTCTGACCGATCCTTTGTCTCCTTTAGCCTGCCCATAGGCATGCCCGTGGAAAAGACCCAGGCCACCCTGACCCTTCTGGTCCGGGCCGCACAGGAGGTCACAGCCCGACATGGCGACGACACCCTGGTCCAGGGGATCCAGGCCTCGTTCAACGATAACTCGGGCTGGGTCAAGGTCTACCTGACGCCCCCCCATGTCCGCCCCCTGTCCACCCGCGACTTCACCCGCCTCTGGCAGGAGCAGACCGGTCCCCTGCCGGGCCTGGAGTCCATCCGCTTCCGCTCCAACTTCGGGGGCCCGGGTTCGGGAGCCGGCCTCACCGTAGAGGTGCAGCATCGGGACCCGGCCATCCTCGAGCAGGTCAGCGCAAGGATGGTGGCCTTTCTGGCCACCTTTCCCATGGTCAGTGAGATAGAGGACGGCTTTGAGCGAGGCAAACAACAGTTCGACGTCCAGCTCAGCCAGGTGGGCTATCGCTTCGGCCTCACCCCGGACGGGGTGGCTCGACAGATCAGAAATTCCTACTATGGCCGGGAGGTACTCCGTCAGTTACGCGGCCGCGACGAGGTCAAGGTCATGATCCGTTCGCCCCTGGGAGAACGAAGCTCGCTGGACTCCCTGGAGCAGATGATGATCCAGACCCCGGAAGGAGGGGAGGTGCCGCTGACCAGCGTGGTGACCATCACCCCGGACCGGGCCCCCACCTCCATTGAGCAGCGTGACGGCAGACGGGTGATCGAGGTGACTGCCGATGTCAGCCCGCCGGAACAGAGCGACCTGATCGTCGAGGCCCTCAAGGCAGAGCTCTTTCCCAAACTCAGTCAGCACTATCCCGGGGTCAGCTTCTCCTTTGAGGGCAAGCAGGCCGACCGGCGGGCCTCCCTGGCCGCCCTGGGCCGGGGCATGATGGTGGCGCTGTTAATCGTCTACATCCTCCTGGCCGTGATCTTCCGCAGCTACAGCCAGCCGCTGATCGTGATGATGGCGATCCCCTTCGGCATTGTCGGGGCCGTGATCGGCCACCTGATCATGGGCTACTCCCTCAGCCTGGTCTCCTTCTTCGGAATCGTGGCCCTCTCCGGGGTGGTGGTCAACGATGCCCTGGTACTGATTGACCTGGCCAACCGTAAACGGTGCCAGGACCATACCGCCTATGCTGCGGTGATCAATGCCGCGGTCATCCGCTTCCGCCCCATCCTGCTCACCACCCTGACCACCTTTTTCGGGCTGCTGCCCATCATCTTCGAGACCTCCAGGCAGGCCCGTTTCCTGATCCCCATGGCCATCTCCCTTGGCTTCGGGATCCTCTTTGCCACGGCCATCACCCTGATCCTGGTGCCCTCGCTCTACCTGATCCTGGAAGATATCCTCCAACTTTTCCGTCCGCAAACCAGGGAGTGACGCGATCAGGCCCCTGTTGAGGGCGTGCACCCTCTGGGTTGCGTCCCCACCAGGACACCATCGGAAACGGCTATTGTCCGCTCAACAGCAAAAAGCTGCTTGACTTCCAACCGCCTGTTTTGTAACTGGTATTGCCTTGTTCAGAGAGCGATAACCAGGGCCGCTAGAGGGCCATCCCCGCAGTCCGGAACCGTCTGAACCAAGCGGTCCTCCCCCCTTCGGGACGCCGCCCCTGCACCATCCGGACGGGGTTGAAACGGAATCATCCCGGATCTCGAGCAGACAGAGCCGTCGCAATCAAGCGATTTAATTTTAATAGGATGCAAAGGAGTTGGAAGATGATAACATTTGATGATTATTCAGACCAGTACGATGCCTGGTTTCAACGGAATCAGGTGCTGCTGGAGTCGGAGCTCCGCCTGGTGGCCCATGTGCTGGGGGAGCGCCCCGGCAGGACCCTGAGCGTAGGCTGCGGTACCGGTCTGTTTGAACAGCTGCTGAAGTCCCAGTATGATATTTCCATCACCGAGGGTCTGGAACCCTCTGCAGCCATGGGCGAGATCGCCCGCAAGCGGGGGATGAGCGTGGCCGAGGCCGGGGCAGAGCAGATGCCCATGGCAGACGGCATCTATGACACGGTGATGTTCAACGGCTCGCCCGGCTATATCGGGGATCTGGACGCGGCCGTGGCCGAGGCCCATCGCCTGCTCAAACCAGGCGGCCGGGTACTCCTGATCGATGTACCTGCGGAGAGCTCCTACGGGATCCTCTACCGCCTTGGCGGTGCCTACGGCAGCTGGGACGATGAACGGCTGCGCGGGGTCTTGCCCGCCGATCCCTACCCCGTGGAACTGGCAGGCGGCGCCAACTGGCGGCCGACCCAGGACAAGATCGATGCCGCCCTCAAGGCCGGTTTCTCCGATCTCTCCTATGCCCAGACCCTGACCAGGCATCCCTGTTTTTCCGACACCACCCCCGAGGACCCCATCCCCGGATATCAGTCCGGTGATTATGTGGCGGTGTGCGCGGTCAAGGGCTAACCCCCCTGTCCAGCGGGAGAGGGCAGCAACAGCTCAGCCTGCGCTGCCCTCCTCTCTTTTCCATGAAAACCAGCGATAAGCCGAGAACCAAGGACATGAACCCTCCCTCCTTCTACCAGCGCTGCCTGACGGCCTGCGCTCCGGCCTGGGAGCAGGCGGCCAGCCACCCCTTTGTGGAGGGCCTGGCGGCCGGCACCCTCAGCCCTGCGCAGATGCGGTGCTACCTGATCCAGGACGGCCTCTATCTCCAAAATTATATCCGCGTCTGCCGTACCCTGGCCGAGCGTGCCGCCGATACGGCCGACCGTCGCCTCTTTGCCGACTCTGCATGCCTGTCGGAAGAGGCGGAGCTGGGAATACAGGCAGGGCTGTTCAAGGCGCTCCAGCTGAGCTGGGCCCCCGAGCCGCCCGGGCCTGCGACCAGCGCCTACATCCGGCAGGAGAGCGAGGCCGCCCACCACCCCTCTCCCCTGGTGGCCCTGGCTGCAGCCACCCCCTGCACCGTCCTCTATGCCGAGGTCGGCAGACGCCTGGCCATGCGCCCGGAAACGGCCGCAGCCGATCACCCCTTCCGCCTCTGGCTGGATCTCTATGCAGACCCCGCAGTCCAGGAGATGGCGCTCCAGTGGAGCTCCTGCCTGAATCGCTGGGCAGCTGCAGCAGAGGTATCTGCACAGCAGGAGGCCCTGGAGGCCTTTGCAGCCAGCGTCCAGTGTGAGCTGAATTTCTGGGAACAGGCCTGGCACCTGCGCTGAGGCCTCGCTTCCGGACACGCCGCAGGGACCCTTTTCCCTGCCTGGAGGTCGAGGCAGGACGAGCTGCAGCCCCTGAGCGAACTTGAGTTTTTCCCATCTTGTCCTATAGTAGACTCTAGTAGACTCTAGTAGACTCCAGGGCAGGAGTTCTGCAGATGGTCACGGGGATCTCATCCAGGTCATGCGCCTGCTGCCTCGCATCATCCCCAGCCCACTCTCGAGTCCCCTCATGGCAGACATGGCAGATATGGCAGATATGGCAGATCTGGCAGGTATGGCAGGTATGACAGGTATGACAGGTATGACAAAAAAAACGGCCCGGGTCATGGTTCGAACGACCGGCAGCTACAAGACCGTTCCCATAACCGGTACAGACAAACCCGATATCTCTGAGGCCATCTCCAGCAAATGGCAGCGAATCATCACCCTCTGTGCCCGGTTGTTAGCTGTCCCCAGCGGCTTGATCATGCGTATTACCCAAGAAAACATGGAGGTCTTTCTCAAGAGTGCCAACAAGGAGAACCCCTACCCGGAGCATGGTGCGGACCAGCTGGGCCACGGACTCTACTGTGAGACCGTGATCGGCAACAATCATGCCTTGCTGGTCCCCAACGCCCTTGATGATCCGATCTGGGCAGACAATCCCGATGTCCCCCTGAAGATGATATCCTACTACGGCTTGCCCATCCTCTGGCCCGACCAGGAGGCCTTTGGCACCATCTGTGTCCTGGACAACAAGACCAACCACTACAATGAAACCTTTAAAGAGCTGATGATGGAGTTCAAGCTTGCCATTGAGAGCGACCTTGCGCTGCTGGTCAACAAAAAGCAGCTCACCTTCTTGGCAGAACGGGATCCACTGACCGCCCTGTTCAATCGGCGAAAGATTACCGCTGTCCTCAACCAGGAACATAAACGTTCTGCCCGCTACCAGATGCCGCTCACCATTGCCATGATGGATCTGGACCGCTTCAAACAGGTCAATGACCGCTATGGTCATGATGTCGGCGACCAGGTGCTCAAGACCTTTGCCCGTGCTATCAATGCCCGAATTCGCGAGATTGACCGCTTCGGCAGATGGGGCGGCGATGAATTTCTGCTGATCTGTCCCAACACCGACGCCAAAGGAGCGGCAGCCCTGCTTGGCGATATCAGCATCCTGGTGACCGGGGAGATCCAAAAGATTGCAACTGAAGTCAGTTTCAGCTACGGGATTGCTCAATGCCTGCCGACAGATGAGCGACCGGATGCGCTCTTTAAACGGGCAGACCAGCAACTCTATAAGGCCAAGAAGCGCAAGCGTCCAGCCGACAAATAAGCCTCGCCCTCTGGCCGCGCGGCGCGGGTCTCTGCCAAGACCATCTCCACCGCTGGCTCAGGAGCCCATGCCCTTGGCTGCCGCCGACAAGTTCCTCCCCAAGACAACACCTTGATATATTTACCTTCAGCGCAAAGAAACAGCCGCTGTTGTAGCCGTCATTCCCGCGCAGGCGGGAATCCAGGATGAAAGGCAGGGGGCTGCCCTCCCTACCTCTCGGCCAGCAGAGGAACGGGACAACCTAAAATGAGCCAGAGAAGCCCCCCAGTGGTACCCTCTTTAGAAACCTGTACTCTAAAGATCTGGATGCCCGCCTCCGCGGCCATGACGGTAGAAGCGCGGCCATGACGGCAAAGCGGCAAAGGCGAGGCTATGGGCTCAAACAGTGAGTTAAGACTCGGCCCGCAGCCTGCCTTCAACAGCCCCCAAGACAACACCTTGATTTATTTACCTTCACCGCAAAGAAATAGCCGCTGTTGCAGCCGTCATTCCCGCGCAGGCGGGAATCCAGGATGAAAGGCAGGGGGCTGCCCTCCCTACCTCTCGGCCAGCAGAGGAACGGGACAACCTAAAATGAGCCAGAGAAGCCCCCCCCAGTGGTACCCTCTTTAGAAACCTGTACTCTAAAGATCTGGATGCCCGCCTCCGCGGCCATGACGGTAGAAGCGCGGCCATGACGGCAAAGCGGCAAAGGCGAGGCTATGGGCTCAAACAGTGAGTTAAGACTCGGCCCGCAGCCTGCTTTCAACAGCCCCCAAGACAACACCTTGATTTATTTACCTTCACCGCAAAGAAATAGCCGCTGTTGCAGCCGTCATTCCCGCGCAGGCGGGAATCCAGGATGAAAGGCAGGGGGCTGCCCTCTGCCCCTACCTCTACCCCTACCTCTACCCCTCCCTCTCGGCCAGGAGATCATGGGCACCAACCTTCACAATGAAGGACTATCCCCAAGGCAGACATTTCATTTTTTTGAGCCTGGGGGTGAGGTTCAAGCTCTTCCGTGTACGATGGTTACAAGTCTCTTTAGACTGGGGACTTGAGATCCCAACCAGGGGGCCCTTAAGCCCTTTGGGAAAATTCGGATCTAGCCTGTTTTTTTCCAGATTCCGTCTTACCTGATATCATTAGGGCCTCTCTTCATTCCCTGCGCGACTCCACCCCCTTCCCCTTGCCCCTTTCCTGAACCGGAGGTTTCCCATGTTGGCTTCTGATCAAGATCGTCTCAACTGTTTCATGCATGGCCTCAAACGACGCAATCCCCACCAACCTGAATTCCATCAGGCCGTCTACGAGGTGGCCCTGGACGTGATCCCCTATATCCGCGATCATCCCATCTACGACCGGCATCGTATCCTCGAGCGGCTCACCGAGCCCGACCGGATCGTGATCTTTCGGGTCAACTGGGAGGATGACCAAGGCAACTTCCGGGCTAACCGAGGCTACCGGGTGCAGCAGAGCAACGCCATCGGCCCCTACAAGGGGGGCATCAGATTCCACAAGCAGGTCAGCCTGGACACCCTCAAGTTCCTCGCCTTTGAACAGACCTTTAAGAATGGTCTCACCGGCCTGCCCATGGGCGGCGCCAAGGGGGGCTCGGACTTCAATCCCAAAGGGAAATCCGAGGGTGAGGTGATGCGTTTCTGCCAGCGCTTCATGGCGGTGCTGGCCCACCATATCGGCCCCAACACCGATGTCCCGGCCGGAGATATCGGGGTCGGTTCCCGGGAGGTCAGCTATATGTTTGGCCAGTACAAGCACATGGTCAACCAGTTCACCGGAGCCATCACCGGCAAGGGGCTCTCCTTTGGCGGCAGCCTGATCCGGACCGAGGCCACCGGCTACGGCGCGGTCTACCTGCTGGACAACATGCTCCGCCACCACGGAGACGGGCTGGAAAACAAGACCGTACTAGTCTCAGGCAGCGGCAACGTGGCCCAGTATACCGTGGAAAAACTGATCGAACTGGGAGCCAGGGTGATCTCCATGTCCGACTCCTCGGGCACCATCCACGATCCCGCCGGGATCACCACGGAGAGGCTGGCCTGGCTCAAGGAGCTGAAAAATGTCCGCCGGGGCCGGGTCCAGGCCTATGCAGATGAGTTCAAGGTGGCCTATTACCCGGGAAAACGCCCCTGGCAGATCCCCTGCGAGATCGCCATCCCCTGCGCCACCCAGAACGAGATCAACACAGAGGATGCCAGGACCCTGCTGAACAACGGTTGCCTGGCGGTGGTGGAGGGTGCTAACATGCCCACGATCCAGGAAGGGGTGGACCTCTACCTGGAGGCCGGCATCCTCTATGGGCCGAGCAAGGCCGCCAACGCTGGCGGGGTTGCCATTTCCGGGCTGGAGATGACCCAGAACTCCATGCGGCTCTCCTGGTCCAGGGAAGAGCTGGACCGACGGCTCCAGGGAATCATGGCAGATATTCACCGCCAGTGTGTGAAGCATGGCCAGGAGGGAAAGAGGGTCAATTACCGCAAGGGCGCCAACATCGCCGGTTTCCTGAGGGTGGCGGACGCCCTGGTGGCCTGCGGCAACATCTAGACCAGGAGCCACGGCACCAGGTAACGGCGCCTCTACTCGCCGTTAAGACCGGAGCCGGCCTGGGCAGTCAACAGCCCGCTCAGTTCGGCCAACAGCCGGGAGCGGTGGCTCCAGGCATGCCAGTAGAGCGCTACCGGGTAGCTGCTCCCCGGCAGCAGCTCCACCAGGCGACCGCCAGTCAGCTGCGGCTGCCCCTGGATATCCGGTACCGCGCCATAGGCCAGGCCTGCCAGCAGCATGGCCACCAGTTGTTCCGAGGAGGGAAGGTAATGACAGGGGAAGCTGGCGGGAGGAGGGCCGAGAAGACGGCTGAGCAGCTTGTGGTGGAGTCGATCCTGGCGGTTAAAGAGCACCGCCGGTGCTGCGGCCAGGGCCTCCCGGCTGAGTCCCCGGGCGAACCAACGCTGCCGAAACGCCGGAGTGGCCAACAGCCGGTAGTCCATCCGGCCCAGAGGGCTCATGCTGCAGCCCTGGACCGGCTGATCATGGGTGCTGATGCAGCCCATCACCTCCCCTGCCTTCAGATAGTTGAGGGTCTGATCCTGATCAGCCACCTTGAGATCCAGGGTAAGCGGCTCCGCCTCCAGCAGGGGACGGACGGCCCCGAGGAACCAGGTGGCCAGACTGTCGGCGTTGATGCCGATGGCCAGGACGGCAGAGCGGGTTCCACTCTCCGGAAGCAGGGTCTCGCGCACGCCCTGCTCCAGGCTGAGCACCTGCTGGTAATGCTTGAGCAGGACCTGACCGGCGGCCGTGGGTTTGGGGGGAGTGGAGCGGATCATCAGAATCCGGCCGCTCTGCTCCTCCAGCTGCTTGACCCGCTGGGAGACCGCAGACTGGCTGATATGCAGCCGCTGGCCGGCACGCTCAAAACCGCCCTCCTGGATGACCACGGCCATGGCCTGGATGAGTTTATAATCAAACATCTCTCTATATAAGCAGAGCTAATGAAAGACGTAAATAATTAATTGTACTGCTTATAGAGCAGGAGGTAGGGTGGCGCCACCATCAGGGATGGCAACAGCCCCTGTCCACCACCTCTGCCCAGGATCCCCCATGCCCTTTGTCCACGGATTTGCCACCGGTGCCGGCCTGATCATAGCCATCGGCGCCCAGAATGCCTTTGTCCTCACCCACTCCATCAGGAAAAATCATATCCTGGCCATCATCCTGATCTGCTGCCTCTGCGACGGGCTGCTGATCACCACCGGAATCTCCGGCGTGGGCGCCCTGATCAGCAGCAGCCCCCTCTTGGCCCGGCTGACCCTCTGGGGCGGGATCGGCTTTCTCTTTTACTACGGCCTCCGCTCTTTCCAGTCGGCACTCAAGGGCGCTGCCCTGGAGGCCGGCGAGCAGGTCGAGGGCTCCCTGGCCACGGTGGTGCTCTCCACCCTGGCCGTGACCCTGCTCAACCCCCATGTCTACCTGGACACCATGGTCCTGATCGGCTCCATCGGAGCCCGCTTCAAGGGCCAGGAGCGGCTGCTCTTTGCAGCCGGGGCCATCTCTGCCTCCTGCCTCTGGTTCACTGTCCTGGGATTCGGGGGCAGAAAACTGGCACCCCTGTTCCGGACCAACACCTCCTGGCGCGTCCTGGATACCATGGTGGGCCTGATCATGTTCAGCCTGGGCACCTCCCTCTTCCTCCACCAGCTTCAAGGATAAAAAAAATCTGTACAGGGGTCCTGGGGTAACTGACAAACCTGGGAATCGGCCGTTGCCAAACCCAGAACCTATTGATTCATCATGATTTTTAAAATAAAGTGACAGTTACGAGGAGGAAGAAAAATCAGCCAGAGCATCTTCGCAAGAGGACCACGCCGATGCCCTTTGTCCATGGACTGACCACCGGAGCCGCCCTGATCATTGCCATCGGTGCCCAGAGTAGTTTTATCCTCAGCAACGGTATCAGAAAGAACCGGATCCTGACCATCATCCTGATCTGCTCTCTCTGCGACGCCGTCCTGATCTCCACCGGGATATCCGGGGTAGGGGCCCTGATCAACAGCCGACCGCTGTTGGCCCAGCTGACCCTCTGGGGGGGAAGTTGCTTCCTCTTTGCCTACGGCCTCCGCTCCCTGTTCTCGGCCGTTAAGGGCGGCAGAATGGAACCAGCCGGCCGGGTGGAAGATTCCCTGGCCACGGTGGTGCTCTCCACCCTGGCCGTGACCCTGCTCAACCCCCATGTCTACCTGGACACCATGGTCCTAATCGGCTCCATCGGGGCCCGCTTCAACGGCCAGGAGCGGCTGCTCTTTGCAGCCGGGGCCATCTGTGCCTCCTGCCTCTGGTTCGCTCTGCTGGGATTCGGGGGCAGAAAACTGGCCCCCCTGTTCCGGAGCAACACCTCCTGGCGCATCCTGGATACCATGCTGGGCCTGCTCATGTTCAGTCTGGGTATCTCCCTCTTCCTCCACCAGCCGGCGGTGTAAGCCGGCAGGAACGCCCCAGAATTCCGGGGGAAGCTAGATCCTCCCCTCTTCCACACCATGGCAGGCGACCCGGCTGCCGCCCTCCACCTCAGAGAGAACCGGAATCTCCCGTCGGCAGCGCTCCCGGGCATGGCGACAACGGGTGTGAAAGACACAGCCCGGCGGCAGGCTGATGGGTGAGGGGACATCCCCGGAGAGCCGCTCGTGGCCGGCCCTCTTCCCCAGGCGGGGAATGGCCGAGAGCAGTGCCTGGGTATAAGGATGACGGGGCCCACTGAACAGCTCCTCGGCCGTGGCCAACTCACAGAGACAGCCCAGGTACATCACCGCCACCTGATTGGAGATATGCTCCACCACCGAGAGATCGTGACTGATGAAAAGATAGGTCAGCTTATGTTCTTCCTGGAGATCCATCATCAAGTTGAGGATCTGGGCCTGGATGGAGACATCCAGGGCAGCGATGGGCTCGTCGGCGACGATAAACTCCGGCTCCACGGTCAGGGCGCGGGCAATGGAGATCCGCTGGCGCTGCCCCCCTGAGAGCTCGTGGGGATAGCGGCTCTGCCAGTCCGGGTCGATCCCCACCTGTTCCATCACCGCCGCCACCCGATCCCTGACCTCACCCTTGGCCAGCTTGGGCTGGTGAAAATGAACCGGCTCCCGGAGGATCTTTCCCAGGGTCATCCGGGGGTTAAGGGAGGCATAGGGGTCCTGGAAGACCATCTGCATCCGGGTCCGAAAGGGCTTGAGCTCTTTACTGCTCAGGTTGTCGATCCGCTGCTCACGGTAGTAGACCTCCCCTGCCTCAGGCGGATAGAGACGCATCACCGTCCGGGCCAGGGTGGACTTACCGCAGCCCGACTCGCCCACCACGCTGACGGTTCGCCCCTCGGGGATATCGATGCTCACCCCGTTGACTGCCCGGACAATGGTCTTCTCCCGCTCTATCCTGCCGCCGCTGAAACGGAACTGATCGAGCCAGCCGCCGGTGATATCAAACTCCTTGACCAGGTTGCGGATACGTACCAACATTAAAGGGTCCTTCATACTCTCTTCTCTCTCAGAGGGCTGCTGCCGGTGGAGCCAGCTTTGCTCACCACCGCAGCGAGCCTCTGTTCTGGTTCATGCTGCTGTGCTCTGCTCTGTCCCTACCATGTGACAGGCGGCCTCACTCCCGGAGCTGCTCTTTCTTAAATGTGGCTTGGTGGCACAGATCTCGGCTGCCAGGCTGCAGCGATTCTTAAAGGGACAGCCCCGGGGAATCCGGGCCAGTCCCGGCATCACCCCAGGGATCTGGTTCAAACGACCACTGGAGCCGGCCCGCTGGGGCAGGGCGCCGAGCAGGCCGATGGTATAGGGATGCTGGGGATGGGTGATGATATCCTCGGTCCGGCCCAGTTCGACGATGGTACCGGCATACATCACCGCGATCCGCTGGGTGACCTGGGAGACCACGGCCAGGTCATGGGTAATCAGGATCAGCCCCATCTGCTCGGTCTCACAGAGTTCCAGCAGGAGCTCCATGATCTCGGCCTGGATGGTCACATCCAGGGCCGTGGTGGGCTCATCGGCGATGATCATGGCCGGATTGGTCAACAGGGAGATGGCGATGATGATCCGTTGCCGCATTCCCCCGGAGAACTCATGGGGATACTGCTCAAGGCGTTTCTCCGGGGAGGGGATATAGACCTTACGCAACTTCTCCAGGCAGATCTCGTTGGCCTGGGCCGTACTCACCTCCATATGGGCCTTGAGGCTTTCCCGCATCTGCTCGCCGATGGTCAAGACCGGGTTGAGGGTCATCATCGGATCCTGGAAGATCATGCTGATCCGGTCACCCCGGACCCTTCGCATCTGTTCGTAGCTGTAGGCCGAGATCTCTTCACCCTGGAAGATCACGCTGCCCTCGGCAATGCGGCCGGGCTTGGAGATCAGATTGATGATGGAGAAGCCCAACACCGACTTACCGGCACCGGACTCGCCGACGATCCCTAACCGTTCCCCTCGGTCCAGGGAGAGGCTGACCTTATTGACTGCACGCAGGGTGGACTCACGCAGGGTGAAGTCGACGCTGAGCTTGTTGATGGCAAGGAGTTTTTCCACAACGTATCCTTTGTATTATCCTTTATAGAGCTTGGGATTGAGGTAGTCCCGGACCCAGTCGCCCAGCAGGTTGATGACCAGGATCAGGGTGACCAGGAGGATGCCCGGAAAGATGGTGATCCACCAGGATCCGGAGAAGATATATTCAAAACCAGAGGTGATCAGCGAGCCCAAGGAGGGTTTATTCTGGGGCATGCCCAATCCCAAGAAGGAGAGCGCGGCCTCACTCATGATGGCATTGGCCACCTGCACAGTGGAGATGACCAGCACCGGTGAGAGGGTGTTGGGCAGGATATGGCGCCACATGATCCGCACCTTGGAGAGCCCGATCACCCGGGCCGCCTCGATATACTCCTTCTGCCGCTCGGCCAGTACCGAGGCCCGCACCGTACGGGCATACTGGGGCCACTCGGCCAGGCCGATGATCAGGATCAGGAGAGGGGCGGCGATCTTTTCATAGTTGGCCACCCCAAAGACCATCTGAAAGGTGGCACCGATGAAGATGGCGATCATGTAGGTGGAAAAGGAGAGCTGGACATCGGCAATCCGCATCAGAATGGAGTCCAGTCGTTTGATATAGCCCGAGAGCAGGCCGACCACGATCCCGATCATCGCCTGGAGCAGGACCGCACCCAGGCCGATGATGATGGAGATCCGCATCCCGTAGAGCATGGTGGAGAACATGCCCCGGCCCATGTCATCGGTACCCAGGAGGAAGTTCCGGCTCCCCTCGGCTGCCCAGGCCGGCGGCAGCTCAGAGTCCATGATGTCGATGGTGGTGGGGTCATAGGGGTTATGGGGGGCGATCAGGGGCGCGGAAAAGGCGGCCACCACCAGCACCAGCAGCACCGCAAAGGAGACCAGGGCAATGGGATCGCGAAAAAAATAGTAGCTGAAGTCAGAGGAGCGCAAGCGCCGCAAGAAGTTGATCATCTTATTTCCTCCCTGCAATTCTGACCGTGGGATTCACCAGGCCATAGATCAGGTCAACCAGGGTGTTGACCACCACAAAGATAAAGCCGACCACCACGATATAGGAGACCATCAGGGCGGTATCGGCACGTTCCACCGACTCGATGAACATGGAGCCCATCCCCTGCCACTGGAAGACAGTCTCGGTGAGGATGGTGAAGGCCACCATGATGCCCAGCTGGACCCCGCCCACGGTGATCACCGGCAACAGGGTATTCTTAAAGGCGTGCACATACCAGACCCGGCGCGGCCGGAGCCCCTTGGCCCAGGCAAACTTGACGTACTCGGTCTCCAGCACCTCCATCATCTCGGAACGGATCAGGCGGATGAAGAGGGGCAGCATGATCGAGGAGAGGGCGACAGAGGGCATCAGCAGGTGGCGCAGGCCGTCGCGGGTCAGCAGCCCGGAGTCCCAGAAGCCGAAGAGTTGGACGGTCTCCCCCCGGCCAAAGGAGGGCAGCCAGCCCAACTCCACCGAGAAGATATAGATCAGGAGGATGGCGGTGAGAAAGACCGGCATCGAGACCCCGACAATGGAGACGCCCATGATCAGCCGACTGAGGAGACGCCTGGGATGGATGGCCGAGTAGATCCCCAGGGGGACCGAGAGCAGGATCACGATCAGCGAGGCGCAGAAGACCAGCTCCAGGGTGGCAGGGGCCTTGGCCAGGATCACCTCGGTCACGGGTTTCTTGAAGAAGAAGGAGCGGCCCAGGTCGCCATGGACGGCGCTCTTCAGGAAGCGGCCATACTGGACCATGAAGGGGTCGTTGAGGCCCAGCTGGTCCCGGATCTGCTGGCGTTCCTGGGGGGTCACCCGCTCCCCCACCAACTCACGCACAGGATCGCCAAAGTTATGCTTGATGGAAAAACCGATCAGGCTGATGATCAGCATCACCAGGACGGCCTGGGCAACTCTTCGTACAGTAAATGCAAACATAATCACACGATAGAAACAAGAAAAGGGAACGCCGGCAGCGCCGGTGTTCCCTTTAAGAGCAACATAGTCATTAAGCTGTCGATTTCACAGATTATTGAATGTTGAGATCACCAAAGTAGGGGAAGTTCATCACGTTGATGATCTCCTCGGTATTCATGTTCTTCTTGGAGGCCCAGGAGAGATTCTGCCAGTGAAGCGGGATAAAGGCCGCATCGTCAAAGAGGATCTGCTCGATGGAGCGGAGCATGACGGAGCGCTTGGCATTGTCGGTCTCTCCGTTGGCTGCCAGGGTCAGCCTGTCCACCTCGGGATTACAGTAGTTGCCGGAGTTGTACTGACCGCGACCGGTCTCCTTGTCAGGACACATGTTGAGGTACTCAAAGAAGTTGGCAGAGTCCTCGGTGTCGGAGTGCCAGCCGATCATCTGGATATCGGCGACCTGGGCGTCATACTGATCCCAGTACTGGGCCTTGGGCATGGTCTTGAGAGTGACCTTGATCTTGATCTTGCTCATCATGGTCACAAAGGCCTGGGCAATCTTGGCATCGTTGACATAGCGGTTGTTGGGAGCGATCATGGTACAGCTGAAGCCCTTTTCATAGCCGGCTTCCTTCATCAGCTCCTTGGCCCGGGCCAGGTCGTAGCGGGGCTGGAGGGCGGCATTGTGTCCCTGATAGCCACGGGGCGAGTTCTGGGCAGCCGGGGTGGCAAAGCCCTTCATGATCTTCTTGGCAACGCCGACGTTGTTGTAGGCATAGGCCATGGCCTGACGCACCTTGGCATTGGCAAACTCGGGCCTGCGCTTCTGGTTGAGCTGGAAGGTGATGATCCGGGATCCGGACATGGTGACCAGCTGGAGTCCGTCGGTCTTCTTGACCCGCTCCAGGTCGGTGGGCGGAACAGGCATGATGAAGTCGACATCACCGGAGAGCAGGGCGGCAACCCGGGTGGGCGGCTCAGAGATCGGGGTAAGGATGATCTCGCTGACGTTGCCGGTGTTCGGATCCCAGTAGTCGCCAAAGCGAACAAAGGTGGTCTTGACCCCCTGTTCACGGCCAGTCACCTTGAAGGGGCCGGTGCCGGACTCGTTGAAGTTGGCAAAGGAGTAGTCGGTCTTGATGATCACGTCCTTCATCTTGCCGTTCTGCTCGTCCTTGCCGCTGTAGAACTTGTGGTCCAGGGGGAAGATGTAGGTGGCCATGGCCAGGACCAGACCGTAGGGTTCCCTGGTAATCAGGTCCACGGTATGGCTGTCAACGGCCTTGGCCTCGGTAAAGTACTCAAAGAGCCCCTTGTAGTCCTCGGACTTCTTCAGGCGGGCCAAGGTAAAGACCACGTCATCGGCGCTGAGCTCGTTGCCGGAATGGAACTTGACGCCCTTGCGCAGGTAAAAACGGGTGGTGGTCGGATTGATCTGCTCCCACTTTTCGGCCAGACGCGGCTCCAGGCCGCCATCTTTGCTCCAGCGGACCAGCGGGTCAAAGACCATGTGGGCGTACTGCAACATCCCGGCAGAGAGCTGGACATGCGGATCCAGGGATACCGGATCGGCATCCATGGCCAGTTTCAGGGTGGCGGCGTTGACGCTGGTGCCCCAGGCAACCAGGGTCACAGCCAGGACCAAGGACAGGCGAACGATCATTCTCTTCACTTCACTTCCCTCCTGGTAAAGTTGATTCATTACAGCAGAGGCAGCGTCCCCAAGACGTGCCACTGGACAATCCGGCACAATTTGCACATCCGCCGGCTCCCCCTTTATAGTCAAGCTCCCCAGCCGGGTCAAGCAAGAAGCGACCGGCCACTTCGATTGGCCATTGGCCACGACACCCATAACTCTTCGGCAGAGCATCTCCCCCGCAAACAGTGCTCCTCCGTCCACCACAGGGCCCCTGGACAGGGACCAGCCCCACAACGTGGCTCCCATGGCACCCTTTGCACAACAGCAAGCCCAACCAGGCCCTTGGCTGCCTTCCCTTGACAGCAGCTTGTTTTTTTCCGGCCGGCACCTTGCCCCTGCAACCACGTTGTGGTACAGTACAGTACCTTCAACCTGCCTGCAGCCATGATACCAAGCCTTCGCTCCACACTCCTGATCCCCCTGCTGATCCTGGTCCTGAGCGGCCAGGGACTGAGCCAGGGCCTTGTCCTCTGCACCGCGGCCTGCAACGGCGGTCAGAGCGGGCTGCCTCCCTGTTGCCTGGGGATGGAGCACCCTCCCCAGGCCCATGGTTCCGGAGCCCTTCCCCTGCCGGCGACGCCACTGGAAGAGGGAGGCGGCTGTCTCTGCCAGAACTGTCCGGCTCGGTTCAGCGGAGAGGAGCTCCTGGTTGAGCCGAGCCAGAAGCTGGAACCTTCGCCGCCCCCTTGGCTGCTGACAGTCCGGCTCCCCCCTCCCGCCAAGCCCCCCCAGGCCTGGAGAGCGCGCCAGCCCGATCCCAACATCCCCACCACGCCCCTCTACACCATCCTCTGCATCCTGCTGGCCTGAGACCGCTCCCCGGGAGCATCCTGGGAGAACTCTGCAGCCGACCAGGGGTCTGGACCGCCTTCACCCTTGATCAAGAGCCCTTCCCCTGCCTGCCTGGACCCAGCAACGCCTCCGTCGCGACTGCCAACGCCCTCATGACAACCACCATGAGGAGACCAACCTCCATCCCTGCAGGAGAAGATCCTGCAGTCATCTTTCAGGAGAACAACCATGCACCATCCTACTCGCCTGGCCCTCTGCGGCCTGCTGATTCTCTTCATTGTCCTGCCCCCTGCCACCGGCCTGGCAGGCTTCAGCCTCTTTTCCCGCCATAAAGCCGTCAGCCCCAGCCAGGACCAGGTCCGGATCCCGCTGGAACGCATCAACGACGACAAGGCCCACTACTACAAGTATCAGCAGGCTGGGACCGCTATCCGGTTTTTTGTCGTCCGGAGCCGGGACGGGGTGATCCGGGCAGCCTTTGATGCCTGCGACGTCTGCTTTCCCGCGGCCAAGGGCTACACCAAGGAGGGTGACTTCATGACCTGCGTCAACTGCGGCCAGAAGTTCCATACCAGCCGGATCAACGTCGAGCGGGGCGGCTGCAATCCGGCCCCGCTGAGGCGGCGACTGGAGGGAGCTGAACTGGTCATCGACTCCCGGGATATCGCTGCCGGTAACCGTTTTTTCAGGAGCAGGCGATGAACCTCCTGACCATACCCCTGCGCAATATCCGGAGAAGGCCCCTCAAGACCGGGCTGCTGCTGCTGGTCTTTTCCCTGGGGGTGATGTCCATCGTGACCCTCTCCCAGGTCTCCCGGGTGGTGGGCCATAACCTGGAACAGCAGCTCAACTCCTTTGGGGCCAACATCATGGTGAGCCCGCACAGGGAGAAGCTCAGCGTCAGCTACGGCGGTTTCCACCTGGGCGAGATGCTCCTTGAGCCGGAATACCTCCAGGAAGCGGCCACCAAAGTGGCCATCGAGAGCATCGGCCTCCGGGAACGCATCAGCACCGTGGCCCCCAAGCTGGTGACCATGGTCCGGCTCAAGGAGCAGGCCGTGGCCCTGGTGGGGGTCCGCTGGGACCAGGAACTGCGGTTGAAGAGCTACTGGGGTACGACCTCGGGGCGATTCCCCCGGGAGAGAGACGAACTGCTGGTGGGAGCCAGGGCGGCTACCGCCCTGGGTCTGAGCCAGGGCGACAGGCTTGCCGTCCTGGGCCGGGAGCTGGTCATTGGCGGCATCCTCAGCGAAACCGGCAGCGATGACGACTCGGTGCTGCTCATGGATCTGGGCCTGCTCCAGGAACTCATGGAGCGTCCAGGAGCTGCCAGCTTCGTCGAGGTGGCCGCCCTCTGCTCGGGCTGCCCCATCGAAGATATCGTGGCCCAGCTCCGGGAGAGTCTGCCCGCTGCCGAGGTCACGGCCCTCCAGCAGGTGGTCAACCAGCGGATGGCCTCGGTCCGCTTTGTCCAGCGGCTGGCATTGAGCATCAGTGTGATCATCCTGGTCACGGCCTCGGCCATGATCGGCCTCTCCATGCTCTCGGCGGTCAACGAACGACGCTGCGACATCGGCATCCTCCGTTCCCTGGGCTACGCCAGGTCCCGGATCTTCCTGATCTTCTGCCTGGAGGCCGCCCTCCTGGGGGCCATGGCCGGTTGCGGTGGCTACCTGACCGGCCTCCTGGCCGCAGACAGGGCCCTGGGCCTGCTCAGCCTGGCCGAGGGGCTCACACCCCAATTCGACCCGGGCCAGCTGGTCCTGAGCAGCCTGGCCTTTACCGCCATTGCCGTCATCGCCGCCCTCTACCCCGCCTGGCAGGGGGCCCGGATCGAACCGGCAGCCGCCCTGACCCAGTTCTAGGAGAAGACCATGCTTTCAGCCCAGAATATCAGTAAACACTACAGCTGCAACGGGACCAGGGTTTCGGTCCTCCAACAGATCGACTTCCGCCTGGCAGAGGGCGAGTTTGTCGCCATCATCGGCCGCTCCGGATCCGGCAAGACCACTCTGCTCAACATCCTCTCCACCCTGATCCGACCGGACAGCGGTCAGATCCACTATCACGATAAGGAGCTGACCAGCCTGGCAGAAAAGGAGCGCAACCGGCTCAGAAAAACCGACTTTGCGGTGATCTTCCAGTTCCACCACCTGCTGCCCTACCTGACGGTTCTGGAAAACACCCTCCTCCCCCTGATGGGCGGACTCAGCCCGATCAGCAGGGCTGAGCGGGAACGGGCCAGGCAGTGTCTGCAGCGGGTGGGTCTGACCGGCCTGGCAGACCGGCTGCCAGGCCGGCTCTCCGGCGGAGAACAGCAGCGGGTGGCCATTGCCAGGGCCCTGGTCACCGACTCCAGGATCCTCTTTGCCGACGAGCCCACCGGCAGCCTGGACACCGCCACCGGCAGCCGGATCATGGCGCTTCTGGCTGAGCTCCACCAGGAGGGGCTCTCCATCGTCATGGTCACCCATGAGCCGGCCTACGCGGCCCTGGCCCAGCGGACGGTTGAGCTGGAGGATGGGGTCAGACTGAACTGAGCGGTGCCCCTGGCTGGGCCCGGGCCTTCTCCAGGGCCAGGCGCAGGGGGCAGGAGGGAGTGAGGGCTTCACCGGCACGGTACCTGGCCAAAAGCTCCACCGAGCGCCGGGCCAGCAGCCGCCGCACCTCGCGGCGACGCCCCTTGACCCGGGGGATGACCATCTGATCGTAGCCCGTGGTCTGATGGCGGAGCCAGGCTATCACCGCCGCCCGGACCCGCTCCTCCAGGGGGATACGGCTGGTTCGGGCCACGGTGCCCGATCCCACCGGGGTGGCCAGACTGGTCACCGCCTGCGCCAGCAGCCGGGCCTGCTGCTCATAGGCAGGGGCAAAGGCCAGGAACTCCAGGCAGGCCTGGTAAAACTCCCGGACATAGGCCTGGTGCTGCCGCTCCCTCCGGGCCTGATCCGTGGCCTTGCGTCGCCGGTGCTCCGGGGTGGCCCGCTTCGCCTCCAGGGCCTCCCTGGCGGTGCGGATATGGGCAGCCGGCGCCCAGATGCCCCGGGAGATCGTACGTCTGCCCTTCTGCACCTGGACCTGCCAGCAGGGGCCCAGCTGCTTGACCCGGCGGGTCAGGGGACCATCGCCGGCAGGCAGGAACTCCCAGCCCTCGGGCGGGACGAGCAGCTCACCATCCTCGCCAAAGAGGGTGCCGATCTTGGGTCCCGGGCTCACGATTCGAGAACTCAGGGCAGCCACGGCATCACTCCAAACCAGAGCAGGGGCAGGAATATCCCCGGGATCAGGTTACCCACCCGGATGGTGGTGATCTTGAGCAGATTCAGGCCAATGGCCAGGATGAGCAGGCCGCCCACCGAGGTCATCTGCTCGATGGTCTCCGGGATGAGCAGGTTCTTCATCAGGACCGCGGTCATGGTGATCAGCCCCTGGTAGCAAAACACCGCCAGGCTGGAGAAGATCACCCCCAGCCCCATGGCCGAGGCAAAGATCACCGAGGTCACCCCATCCAGGACAGACTTGGCAAACAGGGTCTGGTGGTTGCCGGTGAGGCCGCTCTCCAGGGAACCGACAATGGCCATGGAGCCCACACAGAAGACCAGGCTGGCGGTGACAAAGCCCCGGGCAAAGGAGCTGGTATCGCTGGATCTGGCCGCAACCCGGCGCTCCAGAAAGGCGCCCAGCCGCTCCAGGTGATCTTCAATCCGGAGAAACTCTCCGCAGAGTCCGCCCAAAATCACCGACAGGATCACGACCATCAGGCTGTCCGAGACCAGGGCGCTCTTGATGCCGATCAGGGCCACGGCCAGGCCCACGCTGGACATCACGATTTCTTTATAACGGTCGGCGATCCCCTTGCTGAAGAGCAGCCCCAGGAGGCTGCCGGCGATGATGGCCAGGGCGTTTACAATGGTTCCAAGCATGTTTTTTGGTTGTTGGTGCTGATTGACGGTTCACGGTGGAGATCCAAGGCTGAGCCCTCCATACAGGGAGCTCAGCCAACCAGGGCAGCGCTCTATATACTACAAAAATGAACTTTGACCAGACTCTTCTCCCGGAAAGGTTCGCCCTCCGGAGAGATTCCAGGTATAGAAACGGGATACCGTCAGGGCCCGGGCAGGAGCATCTCGCCGTCCAGGGCCACCATCCCCTTCACCCACAGAGATTGCAACGAGTAGAGACCATGGCAGCACACTCCGACACCCAGTGGTTAAAGATCACCATCCAGACCCCCACCGTTCTCAGCGAGGCAGCCGCAGACCTGATGGCTGCCCTCAGTGGTTCCGGGGTGGAACAGAGCCCGGAACAGGCAGAGGCCTGCCTGATCAGCGGTTTTTTCCCCCTGAGCGGCGATAGCTCCGCCAGCGAAGAGCAGCAGGCCATCTGCAGGAAGGTCGCCACGGCCATGGAGGAACTCTTTGGACTCTATGAGCAGGAGATGGAACCCATGGAGACCGCCCTGCTGGCCGATGAAGACTGGGCCACCAGCTGGCAGCAGTACTTTGCCGCCTTTGAGATCATCCCCGGGCTGGTGATCAAACCCTCCTGGGAGGAGTACCAGCCCAGCGGGGACACCCGGGTGATCGAGATGGATCCGGGCATGGCCTTTGGCACCGGTCAGCATGCCTCCACCCACATGGCCCTCCAACTGCTGGCCCGGGACATGGCAGACGGCAGGTCTGCGGTCCTGGACGTGGGTACCGGCACCGGTATCCTGGCCATGGCCGGGGCCCTGTTCGGCGCAGAGCGGGTGGTGGCCATCGACAACGATCCCGAGGCAGTGAGCGTGGCCCGGGAAAATGTGGCCAACAACCAGCTGGAGCAGCAGGTCCAGGTCAGCCAGACCCCCCTGGAAGAGATCCAGGGCAGCTACCAGCTGATCTGCGCCAACATCATCCACGATGTCCTGGTGGAGATGGCCCCAGAGTTCAGCCGGCTCGCCTGCCCGGGCACGGCCCTGGTCCTGGCCGGCATCCTCAAGGGGGAACAGGAGGCAAACATCGCCGCAGTCTACCGCAGCCACGGCTTTTCCCTGACAGAGACCCTCCATCAGGAGGAGTGGGCCGGCATGCTGCTCCACCGGGAGTAAGGCCCGGCCAATGAGCCGACCACTGGCCAGCCGCCGACAGCGCCGCCTGACTCTGCTCTCTGCCGGCTCCATCCTCTTGGGCCTGCTGGCGGCCGGGGCGACCGTGCCCTTCCTGTTCGAGTCCACCACCATGCTCTACAAGTTCGGCTGGGACAGGGGCCTGCTTCGTCTGGGCAAGGTGGTCGCCCTCTGGGCCACCTTGCTGCTGCCGGCCCAGCTGATGATGGTGGCCCGCTGGCAATGGCTGGATCGACTCCTGGGCGGCCGGTTCCTGCGCCAGGGCCACCGGCTGGGAGCGGGCCTGATCCTGCTCCTGGTGCTGGCCCATCCCCTGCTGATCCTGCTGCCTGAAGGCCTCGACAACCTGCCCCTGGGCTGGAAGTTCTGGCCCGAGCTGGTGGGCGCAGCCCTGCTTGCCCTCTTGATCCTCCAGAGCCTGGCCGCCCTGCTCCCCCACTCCGGGCCCCACGCCGTCACCATCCCCTATCACATCCGGCAGCGGACCCATCGCCTGGTCGGCCTCTTCCTCCCCCTGCTGCTGCTCATCCATATCCGCTTTGTCAGCGACACCTTCAGACAGCCGCTGCCCGCAACCCTGCTTCTGATCGTGGGCCTCGCTTTCCTGCTGCTCACGGCCCTGAGCCTCGCCCGGCCGCTGCGCGCCTCCCGGGGCTGGCAGGTCAGCGCTGTCCAGCGGCTCAACCCGACCATCCACAGCCTGCTCCTGGAGCCTGTCGGCGCCACAGCCTTTGACTATCTTCCCGGTCAGTATGCCTTTCTCCGGGTAAGGGCACCGGGGATCAGCCGGGAACCACATCCCTTCAGCCTCAGCTCCACTCCCACCCGGACAGAGGCGCTGCGTTTCACCATTCGCAGTTGCGGTGACTGGACCGATGCCATCCAGCGACTGCCGGCTGGGGCCCGGGTCGAGATCAGCGGACCCTACGGCGAGTTCAGCCACCTCCAGGCCCCCGGGGCTGCAGCCCTCTTCCTCATTGCCGGCGGCATCGGCATCACCCCGATGATCAGCATGCTCACCTTCATGGCCGACCAGGGGGAGCAACGACCCGTTCAGCTGCTCTGGTCCTGCCGCAGCCGGGAGGAGCTGGTCTTTGCTGCAGAACTGGCCCAATTGGCCGGCCAGCTCAAGGAGCTCCGGCTCCACTACCATCTGAGTGGCGGTCCCGGGGCAAGAGGCCGCCTGGGCAGGGCAGAGCTGGCCCCCATGGTGAGCTCCCTGCCCTGCCCGGGCGCAGCCTTTCTCTGCGGCCCGGGCGCCATGGTCCGGGAGCTGAGAGGAATTCTCCTGGAACTGGGCTATGCCCGCCGGGATATCCATGACGAGCTCTTTTCCCTCTGAAGGCTGCCTTGATGGCGCCTTTCTCAAACAGGGGCAGCTTGTTTTTCCCCAAGCAGTAGCTATATTCTGCTCTAGCCGCACCCCCGCAACGTGGCACCGTCCAGGTCTGTGGGGACTGAACATTCACCCTGTCGTCAGAGGGCTACCATGCAGATATTCCGCCACCTCATCATCCTCTTTTCCCTGGTCCTGGCGCCCGCCGCTCCGCTCTGTGCGGCAACGGATCACTGGGAGACAGATCCGGATCATTCCGGCTTTTATTTCACCGTCCGTCACATCTACTCCGGAATCAGGGGCCACTTCCAGGACTTTCAGGGCAGGGTCCGCTTTGATCCCGCTGCCCCGGAAAAGTCCAGCTTCCGCTTTGAAATCCCGGTCAAATCCATCAGCACGGCCAATCCCAAACGGGACAAGCACCTGCTCTCTCCTGATTTTTTTGACGAAAAAACATATCCCCGGATCACCTTCCAGAGCAGCGGCGTCCATCCGGGGGAAGGCGACCTCTACCTGGTCAAAGGGATCCTGACCATCAAGAAGATCAGCCGGGAGATCGTCCTGCCCCTTGATTACCTGGGGAGCAAGGCGCATCCGGCCATGAAGGGAGCCCGGGTTGCCGGCTTTCGCGGCAAGCTCAGCCTCAACCGCCTGGAGTACACCGTGGGCAGCGGTACCTTTGCCCAGATGGGGCTGGTGGGAGAAAGTGTGGCAGTGGATATCGAGCTGGAACTGCTCCAGCGTTAAACACCCAGGCCACGAGAGACCAGCCCCTACACCAGGGGACCGCACGCCCCGGGCCGGGTCTGCGCAACCGGCAGGAGTGGGGAGGAGTGGCTACTCTGCTGCCAGCAGGGACGGCCAATCCAGCTCGGGAAAGGTGGTGTGGAGCATGTGGTCGTCGGCCACCAGCGAGATCTCGGGAGCTGCAAAGCTCTGCCGGACCAGGGGCAGCACCAACTCCGGCGGGGTCACCACGTCATCCTGGCCGATGATCACCAGGGTAGGGACCTGGATGGGGCTTGGCGGGGGCTGATAGGCCTCAAAGTTCAGGGCCGGAGCCAGCAGGATCAGGCGGGAGCAGGCGCCCGGATTGCGCTGGGCATGGATGGTGGCCATCAGGCCGCCGAAGCTGGAGCCCACCAGCAGGGCCTGGTCATCCGGACCGCAGAGCCGGGCCAGCTGCTCCAGCCGCTCCTCCAGACTGCCGCTGAAATCCGGGATACGCATCTCCGGAAAGTGGCGGCTAAACCAGCGTCCCTTGGTGCCCTGGCTGGATGAGTCAAGACCGTGTAAAAAAAAACATGGCCGCATTATCTGCGTCATAGCTGTTCTCTCCTCTGCTGGACGACCCTGAAGACAGGCCCAGCTTCCCCTGCACCGCCGGCCTCGCCCAGCGCGCTGCTGCCCGGTGACAAGAATGTTGGACAAAAAACGTAAAATAGAGTATATAACCCCTGCTGATGGGTCGGAGGATCGACCCATCTTTTTTTTTGGAAGATTCTACCACGGGCTGCAACCGTCCCCGGACCCGGTTGCCGCCCCTTCATCATCCCCCTGGATAAACGGTTGTAACGTGAGCAGTCAATTTCAAAACGAGATCGAAAAACGCAGGACCTTTGGCATCATCAGTCACCCTGATGCAGGTAAAACCACCCTCACGGAAAAGCTGCTGCTTTTCGGCGGGGCCATCAAGATGGCCGGGGCGGTCAAGTCCAGAAAGACCTCCAACCATGCGCTCAGCGACTGGATGGCCATTGAAAAGGACCGTGGTATCTCGGTCACCACCTCGGTGATGAAATTCAACTATCGCGACTTTGAGATCAACCTGCTCGACACCCCCGGTCACCAGGATTTTTCCGAAGATACCTACCGGGTGCTCACCGCCGTGGACTCCGCCCTGATGGTGATCGACAGTGCCAAGGGGGTCGAGACCCAGACCACCAAGCTGATGGAAGTCTGCCGGATGCGCAACACCCCGATCATCACCTTTATCAACAAGCTGGACCGGGACGGCATGGATCCGCTGGAGATCCTCTCGGATATCGAGGAAAAACTGCAGATTGAATGCGCGCCCCTGTCCTGGCCCATCGGCATGGGCAAGGGCTTCAAGGGAGTATACAACCTCTTTCGCAAGGAACTCAACCTCTTTGTCCCCAGCCAGGATACCCGGCCCGAGGATAATATCACGGTCAGCGACGTCAACGACCCGAGGCTGGACGAGCTCCTGGGCGTGGATGCGGACAAGCTCAGGGAAGATATCGAACTCCTGGAGGGTGCTGCCAACCCCTTTGAGTATGAGGAGTACCTCAAGGCCAGCCAGACGCCGGTCTTCTTCGGCAGCGCCATCAACAACTTCGGGGTGCGCGAACTGCTGGATGCCTTTGTGGAACTCTCGCCCTCCCCAGGTCCCCGCGCCACCGTCAGTCGGATGGTTGCGCCGGAAGAGACCGCCTTTTCCGGCTTCACCTTTAAGATCCAGGCCAACATGGATCCGGCCCATCGGGACCGGATCGCCTTTTTCCGGATATGTTCCGGCAAGTATACCCGGGGGATGAAGGTCCGCCACCATCGGCTGGGTAAGGAGATCAGCCTCTCCAATGCCACGGTCTTCATGGCCCAGAACCGGGAAAATGTCGAAGAAGCCTATCCCGGCGACATCATCGGCATCCATAACCACGGCACCATCAAGATCGGCGACACCTTCACCGACAAGGAGGAGTTGAAGTTTACCGGGATTCCCAACTTTGCCCCTGAACACTTCCGCCGGGTCATCCTCAGAAACCCGCTGAAGATCAAACAGCTGCAGAAGGGTCTGGTACAGATGGCCGAGGAGGGTGCGGTCCAGATGTTTCGGCCCCTGATCGGCAACGACTACATCCTGGGGGCCGTGGGCGTGCTCCAATTCGAGGTCACCATGACCCGGCTCAAGGCGGAGTACGGGGTGGACGCCGAATACCACCCCATGAACTTCACCCTGGCCCGCTGGGTGGCCAGCGACAACAAACAGCAGCTGCGGGAGTTTGAGAAGAAGAACCAGGCCAACCTGGCCTTTGACGCCGAGGGCCACCTCTCCTACCTGGCCGACGGGATGTGGCGACTCTCCCATACCCAGGAACTCTTTCCTGAGGTTGTCTTTCACAAGACCAGGGAATCGGTATAATAAACGGCAGGCACCGACGCTGAAGACAAGGGGCAGACACCATGACACCCAGCTATACGGAAATCACCACCCAGGCACTCCGCAGCTGCTACGAGCAGGACCCCCAACTCCTGATCGTGGACCTGCGCGATCAGGAAAAATACCAGCAGGGTCATATCCAGGGGGCGGTCTCCTTTCCCTTCCCCCCCACCCTCTGGAGCAGGCTCTTTAAGAGCCGTTCCCTGGCCAGGCTCCTGGGCAGGGATCACAGTCGGGCCATCGCCTTTTACTGAGACGGCCCTTCGTGAGTACGAAGCAGCTTCACCGCCCGGGTGGCGGTCCGACTCGGTTATACCCGCATCCATCGTTATGCCCCGGGAGTGGGGGAGTGGCAGGCCCACGGCCTGCCGGTGAGCCGCAGTTGAACCTGCCCGGCCTGCCCCCGGTTCCCGACTCAACGCCTTCTCCTCTCTTCCGGGCCCAGCCATGCTGCTGATTCATCCGCCGGTGGCCAAGCCCGGTGAACCGCCAGCCGGCATTCCCCGGCTGGCGGCCTGCCTCCGGGCCCATGGCCTGCCCTGCACCCTGCTGGATGCCAGCCTGGAGGGGCTGCTCTATCTGCTGGAGGGCAAGCGCAAGCCGACAGACACCTGGTCCATCCGGGCCGAGCGTAACCTTAAGCGCAACCTGGCCGCCATCCGCACCCCGGAGCTCTACACCAACCAGGACCGCTACCAAGGGCTGGTGCGCGAGCTCAACCGGGTGGTGGAACAGTCTGCCCGGGCCCATGGCGAGACGGAGCTCCAGCTCAGCCTGGGCAACTATCAGGAGCTCGGCTGCTCGCCCCTGAAGAGTGGAGAGCTCCTGGCTGCCGCCCGCAACCATCGGGGCAACCTCTACTTCCCCTACTTTCAACAACGGCTCCGCCAGCTCTGCGACCGGCACCACTTCTCCCGGGTGGGTTTCTCCCTCAACTACCTCAGCCAGGCCAATACCACCTTTGCCATGATCGGCTTTCTCCGCAGCCACTACCCGGAGCTGAGCATCATCCTGGGCGGCGGCCTGATCACCTCCTGGATGAGCCATCCCAACTGGGAGGATCCCTTTAGCCGGCTGGTGGACCACTGCATCGCCGGCCCGGGCGAGCAGCCGCTGTTGGCGCTGTTCGGCCGGCAACTCAGCTGCTCAGCTCCGCCCGACTACAGCGACCTGCCCCTGGAGCACTACCTCTCGCCGGGCCTGACCCTGCCCTATGCCGCCTCCTCTGGATGCTACTGGAACAGATGTTCCTTCTGTCCCGAAGAGGCCGAGGGCAACCCCTATTGCCCCACCGACCTGACCACCATCCGGCGCGACCTGGCCCACTGCTGCCAAACCCTCAGACCAAGCCTGCTCCACTTCCTGGACAACGCCCTCTCCCCTGCCCTGATGCGCAGCCTGATTACTCGGCCACCCGGGGTGCCCTGGTACGGCTTTGCCCGGGTCGACCACAACCTGGCTGACCCGGCCTTCTGCCGGCAGCTGAAGGCCGCCGGCTGCGTGATGCTCAAGCTGGGCCTGGAGTCGGGCAACCAGCAGGTCCTGGATGCCATGGGCAAGGGCATCTCCCTGGAGCTGATCTCCGCCACCCTGAGGGCCCTGGAGCAGGCCGGGATCGCCAGCTATGTCTACCTGCTCTTCGGGACCCCCTCCGAGACCCTGAGCCAGGCCAGGGACACCCTTGAGTTTACCGCCAAGCATCACAGCGCCATCACCTTCCTCAACCTGGCCATCTTCAACATGCCCCTGCTGGGCAGGGATGCCGATCGGGTAGAGTCCAGCCAGTGGTCCGAGGACGACCTCTCCCTCTACCGGGACTTTACCCATCCCCTGGGCTGGTCGCGGAAAAAGATCCGCACCTTCCTGGACAGGGAGTTCAAACGTCATCCCCTGATTGCCCCCATCCTCCACCGGGACCCTCCCCTGTTCACCTCCAACCACGCCCCCTTCTTCAGCCAGGGTTTCTCCCTGCCTTGAGGCCGGCGCACCCGGAGTCCCTCCTCCCTGGCCAACCCGAAGACACCACACCGTGGTCCCTGTCAAGCGACAACAACTCCTCTTTTTTCCGAGATTTCACAGGAAAGATGCTTATCTTTAGAGAAAGTATCTTTCTCCATTTCATCATCTACAGGAGGAGACGACTATGGCAATTATTACGATTTCCAAGGGTTCGTATAGTCATGGCCAGGAAGTTGCTGAGGCCCTGGCCGACAGATTGGGATATGAATGTGTTTCCAGGGATATCCTGGTGGAGGCCTCCGAGGAGTTCAACATCCCGGAGATCAAGCTGGCCAAAGCCCTCTACGACGCGCCCTCGGTGCTGGAACGGTTTACCCACGGCCGGGAACGCTATATCAGTTACTTTCAATCCGCCTTCCTCAACCATATCAGCAGGGACAACGTGGTCTACCACGGCCTGGCCGGCCATTTCTTTATCCAGGACATCCCCCAGGTGCTCAAGGTCCGGATCATCGCGGACATAGAAGATCGGCTGAAGGAAGAGGCCAGGCACCAGGACTGCACCAGGGAGGAGGCCCGCTACCGGCTGAAGCGGGATGATGAGGAACGGCGACGCTGGAGCCTGCAGAATTACGGGATGGACATCTGGGACAGCTCGCTCTACGATCTGGTGATCAAGATCGGCCGCCTGAGCATAGACGATGCCGTGGACTTCCTGGCCCAGACCGTTGAGAAGCAGGCCTTTCAATCCAGCCCGGAATCCATCCAGGCCCTCAAAGAGCGTGCCCTGCTGGCCAATGTCTTTGCCCGCCTGGCCCTAGGCTCACCCCGGGCCACGGTCCGACTGGTGGAGCCTGCGGTCATTGCCCTGGGCAACCTGGAAGGAGTCTTGAAAACAGACGAGGCGGAACGCAATAAACTCGTGGCAGAACTCCAGGGGGAGTACGATCTCAAAGAGGTCGTTTTCGACAAACCCACCAAGATGGTCCGGGAGTATGTCAATGTCTTTCACAACCTTGATCTCTCCTAGCTGGCGGGGATAGAACCGGGGCAGCCTGGAGATCCGCAGAGGGAACCCAGACTGGAGAACGCCCATAATCGTTCCCGGGGCCGTATCGGCCCGGATCGATTATGGGCTGATCTTTTTCTTGAGATCAACAATGGGAGTCCCGTCCAGGATATCCAGCCCTGCCACCTCAAGCTCGTTGCCGCGGACCGCAAGGACCTTAAGCTCTGAGATGGCTATGGGGTTGGGCCGCACCGGACTGCGGGTGGCAAAGACGCCGCACAGCCCCCGGCTGCGATCGCCCCTGGGATAGACCCGGAGAATATCGCGTTGGGCCCTGTCCAGCCAGAACAGGACCACGATGGTCTGGCCGGCGACGATCCCCTCCAGGCCAGCTGCAAACTCCGGGTAGATCTCCAGGGTACCCACCCGCTCTGATTCAGAGTAATTCTTGGGCGCCTCTTCCCGGCTGAGGATATCCCCATGAAGCCGACCGATAATCTGCAGCTGTGGTTGTTCCATCTTTCCCCTCCCCCGGGCTCCCCGCTCACCTGCGTTCCCCGTTAGCCCTTGTTGGCCCTTGTTGGCCCTTGTTAGCCATTGCCCGGCTCGATACTTATCGTGGTTTTCGTGGGTTGCGATCCTTGGAGATCACCAACAGATAATCCGTGGCTGCCAGCTGATACCCTCCGTCCGGGTTGGAGATGAAATCTCCGCCCCGCCCCTTTTGTATGCCAAAGACAATGGTATTGTGCTCGCTCTTCATGGAGATAAAGGCGTCCAGAAAGTTGGCATTGACCAGTTGCTCGGGCACGGGCATGGAGTAGAGTTCATTGCCGTAGCGACTGCTGAGCAACTCTGAGATGATCCGGCTGATGCCGTGGTCAGAGGCGGCGCTGGCGATCAGATGACTGTTGAGTTCACTGCCTACGATAATCTCATTGGCATTGGCCCGTCGACAGTGCTGCTCATTGGTCTTGTCCACCAACTCCACCACACTGTACACCTGGGGGTTGAGACTCTCCACCGTCAGGGTGGTCAGGACCACCTTGGCGTCCCGGGCCGTGGCCTCCATGGCATCGTCTCCCAGGATAATCACCGTGGCCGCCTCCTGCAGATTCGCCCTGGTCAGGCTCTCCTCATGGACCACCCCCCGGACAAAGACCAGGTTGGCATCATCCACCGGTTTCTCCTCGATATCCGCGATCAGGACAATGGGGCTCTCGGCGGTCTGCGGGTCGGAGCGCAGCTCCTTGAGGATGGCCCTGGCCCGATAGTTCCACTCACAGATAATTATATGATCACGTACCCTTGAAGCTTCCATCCCTCTGTTTTCCCTGATGCGCATTGTTATTAACATGGAGGCCAGACTGGCGCTGAGGATGCCAAGCAGACCGATCCCAAAAAACATGATAATGACCGCCAGCACTCTGCCCTCGGCGGTGGAGGGCGAGATATCCCCATAGCCCACGGTGGTCAGGGTGACGATACTCCACCAGAGTCCACTGGCAAAGGAGACCCCCGGCTCAAAGGAGGCGATCAGGTAGCCGCTCCCCAGGACAATGACCAAAATCACCCCAAGGAGTTTGATCACATTTTCCCGCTGAAGAAAACGATAGAGACGATACAGCCTGTTAGCCATGCATGACCCCTGTTAAGGAAAAAAAACAAACAGCTTTGCCCAAGCCAGAAGGAGTGCTCCCCCAGCCTGGCTTACCATGGCTCGCCGCTACCGTAAAGGGCCTCTTTCACCGCAAGGGCAAGGTGCTCCATGGTATAGGGTTTCTTGACAAAACGATCTGCGCCCAGGTCCAGGGCAGCCCTGACATCCCTGCTTTCGGAAAAACCGCTGGCAATGATGGCCTTCTGACCGGGATAGAGCCGACAGATCTCCCTGTAGGTCTGGTAGCCGTTCATCCCCGGGGGCATCAGCATATCGAGAATCACCAGATCCACGGGCTGCTGGCGGATATGGGCGACCGCCTCCTCACCGGAGGCCACCGAGACAACCCGGTAGCCCTGATGCTCAAGGATCTTGGCAGCCAGGTCCCTGACCATCGCGTCATCATCCACCACCAGCAGCTGCTCACCGTGACCCAGCAAGAGCTCCTGTTGTTGTCGGCCCTGCTCCGGGCTCACGGCTCTCTTGCTGCTGAGCGGAAAAAAAAGTTGAAAACAGCTTCCCTGGTCCCCGCTCTCCACCAGGATGGTGCCCCCATGGTCCTCCACCGTGTTCCAGACCACGGTCAGGCCCAGGCCGGTGCCGCTCCTGCCCAGGACCTTCTTGGAATAGAAGGGTTCAAAGATGCGCTCCATGGCATCGCCACCGATCCCCGGCCCGGTATCTTCGACCCTCAGGAGGAGATACTCCCCCTGAGCCAGCTCCGGACAGGAGCTGCTGCTGGTGCCAATATAGCGATTAGAGGTGGTGATGGTGATGGTCCCGGAGCCCTCTATGGCCTCGGCCCCGTTGTTGACCAGGTTCATCAGACACTTCTTGATGTGCACCGGGGAACAGAGCAGGATCGACTCTTTGGCGCCAAGGTCATGTTGACAGCAGACCTGGGGAAAGTCCCTGCTCAGTTGCTGAAACTCCGGAGAGGCAAGGTACTCCCGCACCAAGGTATTCAGGGAGTGGGGTTCACGGACACTGGCCGCCCCCCGGGCCAGGGTCAGGAGATCGGCCACCACGGCCCCGGCCCGTTCTCCTGCCTCCTGGATGGCCTCCAGGGGGGAGCGCAGTTCGCTGTCGGCCGCCAGCTTCCAGAGCAGCAGTTGCGGATAGCCCACGATCCCGGCCAGGATATTGTTAAGGTCATGGGCCACACCGCCGGCCATCAGGCCGATGGACTCCAGTCGCTGGGTCTGTTGAATCCTGGCCTCCATTTTTTTCTGTTCCGTGACATCGAGAATCGAGGTCACCCGCAACTCATCATGGGCCGAGGCGATGCCCAGAGACTGCAGCCGCAGGGGAAAGAGGCTCCCGTCCCGATGCCTGCCGCTCCCCTCCAGCAGCCCCCCCTCTTCCTGAAGACTCTGTCGACCGGCTGCCCGAAATTCGCGGGGAAAGAGGCGCTCTGCCAGGGGCTGGTCCCGGAGGTCTGTAACGGTGTAGCCAAACTGCTTCTCAAAGGTGGCATTACAGTCGATGATCCGATCATGCCGATGGAGGACGATCCCCTCAACCGCCACCTCAGAGAGTCGTTTATACCGTTGCTCGCTCTTTTTCAGGGCAGCCTCGGTCTTTCGGTGTTCGTTGATCTCTCCGGAGAGCCGCTGATTGGCCTGTTCCAGCTCCCCGGTCCGCTCGGAGACCAGTTGCTCCAGGTTTTCCTGATAGCGGAGTAGCTGTTCCTCTGCCTGCTGCCGGTTGGCCGACTCCGCTGCCAGCCGGCTGCTCATCAGGTTAAAGGCCCGGGACAGCTCCTCAAATTCTCGGGACGAAGAGCGCGGGACGGTGTAGGCGTAGTTGCCCGAGGCGATCTCCTGGGTCCCTCGGAGCAGATTTTTCAGGGGTTGGGTCAGTCTCCGGGAACCGTAGAGGGCGATCAGGCCAGAGAGCAGGATCATGATCCCGGAGATCAGGATCGACTCCCGGATGCGCTGGGCCGCCTCCTCGTGGATAGTGGCCAGGGATATCCGGGTGATCACCAGGTGAGTCACCTTACCCAGGGCGGTGATGGGGCAGACGAACTCCACGGTCTCGCTCCCCTGATCGCCGAGGTAGCGGGAGGCCGGCAGGTTCCCACGGATGGTGGTGCGATAAAATTCCGTGCCCAGGGGAAAGAATCGCCTGCCGGATTCGGTACTCAGCCAGACCCTGCCGTCCACATCGACGATGGTAATGGAGAGCAGATCACTCTCCCTGATCAGTTGGCGGGCAATATCGCGGATGGTGACATAGTCATAGGCAAAAACATAGGGCGCTGCCAGCTGGGTGAAGGTGGCGGTCAGATCGACCCCGTGCTTCTGAATCTCCTGGCCCACGGCCCGGGTAATCCGGCTATAGGAAGAGAGGGTAAAGGCCCCGCTGATCAGGAGCACGAAGAGCAGAAAGCAGAGCAGAATCTTGGCGCGGATACCTATTCCAGACAACAGCAAAGCCCTCCGGCAAGAGGTGTGCTAGCTGAGGAAAAACTGCTCATTCCCCCCCCATTTTCATGTCCATGAGGCGGATCACCTCCCGGACATTGTCATAGTCACTGTCCTGGCCCGGGACAAAGCCCTTGGTGGTCAGCCCGGCAAAGAGGTCTGGGGACTGCTCGGTCTGGCCGGGCTGGCTCAGGGAGAGCATGGCCTCTTGGATGAGGCGAAACTGCTCATCGGGCAGGTCCCTGCGGGCAATCCAGGGGCCCCGGTAGATGGGTTCGGACTGCCAGAGGGTCCTGATCTCACTCAAATCGATATCCACCTTATCCGCTGCGGTCAGGGAGGTGGCACCGCCATCGACATGCCCCTGATAGACGGCCAACAGGGAATTGGCATGACGCTTCAGGTAGTGCACCGAGGAGAAGTCTGCCTGACTGAGGCCTGATTTTTTGAGTTGCGCCATGGGAAAGAGGTAACCGGAGGTGGACTTGGGATCGGTAAAGGCAAAACGTTGACCCTTCAACTCCTTGAGGTGATGAATGCCGGAATCTTTACGGGTCACAATCACACTGTGGTAAAAGGGTTGCCGATTCTTACTCAGGGTGCGGCAGATCAGACGAACCCCTCCCCTGGCCTGGGCCGTCACATAGGCAAAGGGCCCCACATAGCCGATATCGGCCTCACCGCTGGTGATCTTATCGATCACATCGTCATAACTGTTGCTGCCCACCCAATCAAAAATCAGGCCGGTCTTCTCTTCCAGGGCCTTGAAGAGCCGCCCATAGGCCTGTTCATTCCCCAGGTTGGAACGATGGGGGATGATGGCCACCTTGAGGTGTGGTCCCGGCACCGCTGCCCCCAGAGCAGCCGGAGGCAGACTCGCGGAAAAGAGGAGCAGCCCTACCAGCAGCAACGCCAACAGGCCTCCTCTCCACCACCGTGGGGACGGATAAGAGCCGGATCGGGAAAAAAATGATTGCATCTTGCCTCCTGATATAGTCTTCCTTGCACATGGATCTCTCCTTTGGCTGCCCTCTCAGCCATAACCTTCCGACGAGAGCTGTTCGCATTGTAGCGACAGGAACTGGGGCTTGTCAAAGAAAGATCAACCATCGGAACAGTTCGCGCACCATAGAGCCCGGGGAGGGGCCTGAGCGCGGTCGCCCTTTAGGGGAGCTTAGCCGCTGCAAGCGGCGAACCCCGGATCACAGCCACGACCTCAAGCCTTCCACGCTCCCGGCCGAAGCGGACAGGGACCGCAGGCTGGGCTGCCATTGCTGAGAAGAAGATATGAAGAACAAACTGGACAACCTGGTCTACTCCACTGCCGGCGGCCGAATCTGCCCCGGCTGCAACCAGCCCGTGGCCCGGTGTTGCTGCCAAGCGAACCGGGAACAGGCCCAGGCCAAGAGCCGCCAGAGCGATGGAGTGGTCCGGCTGAGCCGCCAGACCAAGGGGCGCAAGGGCAGCGGGGTCACCCTGATCAGCGGCATCCCCCTGGCCGCTGCCGAGTTGAAACCGCTGGCCAAGAAGCTGAAAAAACAGTGCGGCTCAGGAGGCACCATCAAGGATGGGGTCATTGAAATCCAGGGAGACCACCGTCAGCTCCTCCTGGAAGCCCTGGGCAAGCTGGGCTACCGGGTCAAACTGGCCGGTGGCTGAGCGCCCATCGGAGCTGCCGCTGCCAACCATCACTATCCCCTCTTGTCGAGATCACCTTAACCTTCCCGTCTCCATGTCCAACCACGCTGTCATTGTCCTTGATTTCGAGACCACCGGTCTTTCCCCCCGTCATGGCGACCGGGCCATTGAGATCGGGGCGGTCCGACTGGAAAACGGCGAGATCGTCGACCGCTTCCAGAGCCTGATGAACCCGGGATTTGCCATCAGTTCCTTTATCTCCTCCTACACCGGGATCAGCAATGCCCAGCTGGCAAGCGCTCCGCCCTGCGCAGAGGTGATGGCCCGCTTTGGCCGATTCATCGCAGACCTGCCCCTGGTGGCCCATAACGCCAACTTTGACCGCAAGTTTCTGGTAGCGGAACTGGAGCGGCTCGGCACCACCCCGACCAACCCCATGGCCTGCTCCATGCTGACAGCCCGCCGGATCTTTCCCCAGGCGCCCAACCATAAGCTGGGCACCCTGGTCCACTACTGCGACATCGCCACCGACGGCACCTTCCACCGGGCCCTGGCCGATGCCGAGATGACCGGCCACCTCTGGCTGCGGATACTGGACGAGATCAGGAGCCGCTACAAGATTGCCGAGCTCAACTTTTCCCTGATGCAGCAGCTGGCCACCGTTGCCAAGGCCAAGATCCCCGCCTTCCTGGACAAGGTTGCCCGCAGGCAGCAGCCCGGCCCGGACCAGCTGGGGCCCCCGGCCTAGTCGTCCGACCCGGCCGAGGCCGCCTCTGGCGGCTGCGGCTGCGGCTGCTTGAGGTGGGCCTGGACCAGCTTGATCTCCCCATAGCTGTAGTCGCCCCCCAGCTGCTCCCTGACCCGGCCAAAGCCCTGCTCTCCAACCGCCTCAAGGGCGGCCTGAATCGCCTCAAGGCGCTCCGCGCCGACCAGTCGCCCTACGTCCAGGCGACCCTGCTCGACAAAGAAGGCCAGGTGGCCCTCGATGGTTGATGGGACCAGGGAACGCTGCTCGGCGATCTCTGCCACGCTCAAGCCCTGCTCAAACAACTCCAGGGAGATCTCCCTGGTCCGGCCCTTGGCCGGCTTCCCGGTCTGCTCACCCTTCTTTGCCGGCTTCACCCCCCCGCCTCCGGCCCCTGCCTCTACCAGAGACTGCTCCAGGGACTGCTGCACCGGCACCGGCAGGACCACCTCATCGACCCCATGCTCCCGGCGATACTCCCGCACCATCTCGATCAGCTCCCGGCCATAGCGCTGGGCCAGCCGCTCACCGATGCCCTTGACCTCCTTGAGCCCGGCAAGGCTGATGGGCAGGTGGACAGCGAGCTGGACCAGGGTCTTGAGGTGGAGCACCTGGTAGGGGGCTCGCCCCTCTTCCCGGGCCTTGTCGGTGCGCCACTGCTGCAGGTCGGCAAAGAGCTGGGGATGGGCCACATCGTCCACGGTGTAGAGCGGGGCCTTCTCTTTCCTGGTCTTCTTCCGGGCAGCGGCCTGGATTTCAGCCCGGGAGATGCTGCGCAGATATTGCTCCGGCGAGAAGCCCTGGCCACAGCTGCTCACCGCGGCCAGCTTCACCACACCCTCTCCCTCCAGGCGCTGCAGGGCCTGCTCCAGCCGTTTGCTGAGCTCCCGGTTGTCACTCTCCACCCGAACGCGCCCCAGGGGGGTCAGCAGCCGACTGGCCAGCTTGTCCTGGAAGTAGGCCGAGGCCTTGCTGAGCCGTTCCAGGATCAGCGGATCCCTGGCGGGCGGGAGGCTCTCCTGAAACAATCCCTGGAGCTGGCGAAGAAAGTTGGCCCCCACGGTGCAGAGCTCTTCCCGGACAGGGGCGGCAAAACCGTCGGGATCCTCCAGCCCACTGATCTGGAGTTGCTGCCCATGGCGGGAGAGGAGCCCCAGCCACTGCCCCAGGGCCAGGCCCAGCTGCTGAAAGTCAAAACAGGCCAGCAGCAGCCGCTGCTGGTAGCCCACCTTCTCCGCCTCAAGATAGCTGCGTCCCAGCCCCGCGGCCTGGGCCTGCTCCAGGAAATGACGGACCGCGGAGTCGGTCTCCATGGTGGTGGCTGCCAGCGGTGAGCTGAGGGTGATCCCCTCCAGGCTGCGGCAGCGACTCAGGGCCACATAGATCTGACCATGGGTAAAGGCGGCCCTGGCATCGATGATGGCCCGGTCAAAGGTCAGCCCCTGACTCTTGTGGATGGTGATGGCCCAGGCCAGTTTCAGGGGATACTGGGCAAAGGAGCCGATCTTCTTTTCCCGGATCTCACCGGCCTCCTGGTCCAGGGTGTACTGGATGTTCTCCCAGGTGGCGGGCTTGACCGCGATGGGCTGCTCATCGTCCGGACAGCGGACCATAATGGAGTCATTATCGATGCGGATAACGGTGCCGATCTTGCCGTTGAAGAATCGCTTCTCTGCTGAAGGGTCGTTACGGATAAACATGACCTGGGCATCGCGCTTCAACTCCAAGAGCGGCGCCGTGGGCTGGGCCTGCTCGGGAAACTCCCCCTCGATCTCGGCGGCAAAGCGGTGACTGGAGTGGGGCAGGCCCCGCAGCTGCTCTGCGTTCAGGGCATCGGCCTGACGATTATGGGTGCAGAGGGTGATGGCCCCCTGGCTGTCAGGGGCCGCCTGTTCGCCCAGGTAGCGACGATTGAGCCGTTCCAGCCCCTGGGCATCGATGCTGTTGTCGCGAATACCGTTGAGCAGCTCGATAAAGACCGGATCAGACTGGCGATAGATATGCTGCAGCTCGATGGTCACCAGCCGGGTCTGGGCCAGGGCCTTGCTGGCAAAGAAGTAGGGACTCGGATACCACTGGGCCAAGAGGGGCCGCTCACTCTCCTTGACCACCGGAGAGAGCTGGTGCAGATCACCGATCAGGAGCAGCTGCACCCCGCCAAATGGGGCATTGCTGCGCCGATAGCGCTGGAGAACCGCGTCCACGGCATCGAGCATATCGGCCCGGACCATGCTGATCTCATCGATGATCAGCAGATCCAGGCTCTTGATGATGTTCTGTTTTTCCTTACTGAACCGCTTGCGCCGGTTGTCGGCATGGGCCTCGCTGCCGGGAACAAAGGGTCCAAAGGGCAACTGAAAGAAGGAGTGGAGGGTGACCCCGCCGGCATTGATGGCCGCCACCCCGGTTGGGGCGGTGACGATCAAGCGCTTGGCCGGATTCCTGGTCAGCTGCTGGAGGAAGGTGGTCTTGCCGGTACCGGCCTTGCCGGTCAAAAAGATCGAGCAGTCGGTCTCTGCGATGAATTCGGCTGCCAACTGCAGCTCCGGATTGGTCTGTTCCATGCGATGCGCCCCTCTATCGTGGCCTGTTTCGTGGCCGACTTCGTGGCCTGTTCGAGCTGTTCTTCACTGACCCTTGTTCACTCAAGGCCCTGCAATCGCCGGGAGCCCCGCCCTGGTCGATCTGCCCCATCCTACCGGATCAGATCCCTGGGGGCAATGACTCATCTCCGGCCCCAAAAACTCACTTAGCCACAGACAGCGCTGAGCGCCAAGGCTCGGGCACGATCTCCGCCACGGTCGCAGCCCGGGGAGGGGCGAAGCAGGCAGAAGCGCAACAACCACACATTTAACGCCATAACCACTTTTTTGAGCGGAAAAAAAAACACTTTGATGCTAGGTTCACAGGGGGCGCCGTGCCGAACCAGCCTTGAGGGTGAAACTCAGCACCAGAGAACAGGCGTCCCAAGAGAGACCAACACCATCAACCATCGTTGTATCAGGTAGTTGCAGAGACACCTGCCAGTGACCCACCATCCATGCAGAGGAAAGACAGATCATGGGATCAGTAGTAACACAATTCTATCGTCAGGTAAGCGAGACGTTTGCCTATTGCTTTAACGTGGAATCAACAGCCCCCTTAAGCGCAGAGCAGAGCCAGCAGCTTCGCCTCATCCTGGCCGATGGTTTCCTGGCCGACACCGTCTCTTCCCAGCCTGTCCTCAAGGGCCCACGGGTGGTTGAGGTCGGCCCCAGGCTCAACTTTGCCACAGCCTGGTCCTCCAACCTGGTCTCCATCTGTCGGGCGGTTCATCTCAGCGGCATCACCCGGGTGGAACGCTCCCGGCGCTACCTGGTCCCCGATGATCAGGATCTCCAGGCCTTCATCGACGCCCACCACGACCGGATGACCGAATGTTCATACCCTGAGCCGCTCTCCACCTTTGAGACCGGGATCAGCCCGGAACCGGTCTATGAGATCGACCTCAAGTCCAAGGGCGCCGACGGCCTGTTGGAGATCCCGGGGATCTCCATGGACGAGTGGGACCGCAACTTCTACTACGACTACTTTGTCACCAAGCATGATCGCAACCCCACCATCGTTGAGATCATGGACCTCAACAATGCCAACTCCGAGCATTCCCGCCATGGTTTTTTCCGGGGCGAGCAGATCATCGACAGCACGCGCGAGGACAAGACCCTCTTTGGGATGGTAATGGACACCCTGGAGGCCAACCCCAAGGGCAGCATCATCGCTTTCAAGGATAACTCCAGCGTGATCCAGGGCCACGAGATCCGGACCCTCCATCCCGAAAGCCCGGGCGCGCCCTCCCCGCTGAAGGAGCAGAACGTCCGCTACCATCCCCTGCTCACCGCCGAGACCCACAACTTTCCCACCGGCGTGGCCCCCTTCCCGGGTGCCGAGACCGGCACCGGCGGCCGGATCCGTGACGTCCAGGGTACCGGCAAGGGCGGCTTTGTCATGGCCGGCACCGCCGGTTACTGCGTGGCCAATCTCCGGATCCCGGGCTACGAACTCTCCTGGGAAGCCGACTACCCCTGTCCCGACAACCTGGCATCGGCCCTGGAGATCGAGATCGAGGCCAGTAACGGGGCCTCGGACTATGGCAACAAGTTTGGCGAGCCCCTGATCCAGGGCTTCACCCGCTCCTTTGACCTCCGCCTGGATGACGGCTCCCGCTGGGGCTTTCTCAAGCCCATCATGTTCACCGGCGGCATCGGCCAGATCGATGACCGCCACACCGAAAAAGACGCGGAAAAGAAGGGGATGTGCATCGTCCAGGTGGGCGGCCCGGCCTACCGGGTCGGCTTCGGCGGCGGCGCCGCCTCCTCCATGATGCAGGGCGAGAATGTCTCGGACCTGGACTTTGATGCGGTCCAACGCGGTGATGCCGAGATGGAGCAGAAGATGAACCGGGTCATCCGGGCCTGCAACGAGATGGGCGACCGTACCCTGATCGACGTGATCCATGACCAGGGTGCCGGCGGCCCGGCCAACGTGCTCAAGGAGTTGGTGGAACACTCCGGCGGCTGGGTGGAGATCCGCAACATCAGGGTGGGCGACCCCACCATGTCGGTGCTGGAGATCTATGTGGCCGAGTACCAGGAGCGCAACGGCTTCCTGATCAGCCCGGAAAACATCGAGCAGTTCAAACAGATCTGTGCCCGGGAAAAGGTGGGCTGCGAGGTCCTGGGCGAGGTCACCGGCGACCTCCGCTTCGTGGTCCGTGACCGGGAGGACAACTCCACCCCGGTGGACATCGAGCTCAACGAGCTCCTGGGCAACATCCCCCAGAAACAGTTCCATGACAGCCGCAGCCAGCCCGCGCTCACCCCCCTTAAACTGCCGACTGAGCTGGGCGTCCGGGAGGCCCTCCACCAGGTGCTGCGCCTGGTCTCGGTGGGCTCCAAGCGCTTCCTGACCAACAAGGTGGACCGGGCGGTGACCGGCCTGATCGCCCGCCAGCAGTGCTGCGGCCCCCTGCAGCTGCCCCTGAGCAACGTGGCGGTGGTGGCCCAGAGCCACTTCGGCCTGAGCGGGATTGCCTCGGCCATCGGCGAGCAGCCCCTGAAGATGCTGATCGATCCGGCGGCCGGGGCCCGGATGGCGGTGGGCGAGGTCCTGACCAACCTGGTCTGGGCCCGGATCGATGACCCCGAGCAGATCAAATGTTCAGCCAACTGGATGTGGGCCCCCAAGCTGGAAGGTGAAGGCGCGGCCCTCTTCGATGCGGTCAAGGCCATGGCCGATGCCATGATCGCCGTGGGCATGGCCGTGGACGGGGGCAAGGACAGCCTCTCCATGGCCACCATGGTGGAGGGCGAGATCGTCAAGTCCCCCAGGGAGCTGGTGATCTCTGCCTATGCGGCCATGTCCGATATCCGCCGGGTGGTGACCCCGGACATCAAGGCCCCGGGCAGCAGCCTGGTCCTGGTGGACCTGGCCGGCGGCCGGACCCGGCTGGGCGGCAGCGCCCTGGCCCAGACCCTGAGCGCCCTCGGCAACCAGTCCCCGGACCTGGAAGATCCCCAGCTGCTCAAACGGGCCTTTGCCGCGATCCAGACCGGGATCGACCAGGGCCTGATCCTGGCCGGTCACGACCGCAGCGACGGCGGCCTGATCACCACCCTGCTGGAGATGGCCTTTGGCGGCAACTGCGGCCTGGAGATCGAGCTCAAGAGCAGCGCCACCCCACTGGAGGCCCTGTTCAACGAGGAGCTGGGCCTGGTGCTGGAGTGTGCAGCCGAGCGGTATGAGGAGCTGAGCACCCTGCTGGCCCGGCATCAGGTGGACCACCTGCTCCTGGGGAGCACCACCACGGCCAAGGAGATCACCATCCGCCATAACAGCCAGCCCGTGCTCCAGGAAGAGATGCAGCTCCTGCGCAGCTGGTGGGAAGAGACCAGCTACCAGCTGGAACGACTCCAGACCGAGCCTGCCTGCGCCGACGAGGAGAAGGCGGTCTGCTACGACCGCCAGGGGCCACAGTACCAGCTGCCCTTCAGCCCCACGCCGAGCCCTGCGGCAATCCTGGCCGCTGCCGACAAGCCCAGGGTGGCGATCTTAAGAGACGAGGGCTCCAACTCGGATCGGGAGATGAGCTCCGCCTTCTATGCCGCCGGTTTTGAACCCTGGGATATCTGCATGCAGGACCTCCTGGAGGGGCGGGTCAGCCTGGACGGGTTCCGCGGCCTGGCCGCGGTGGGCGGCTTCTCCTATGCCGATGTGCCGGAGAGCGCCAAGGGCTGGGCAGCGACCATCCTCTTTAACCCGAAGATGCGGGCCCAGTTCCAGCGTTTCTATGCGCGTGAAGACACCTTTACCCTGGGGGTCTGCAACGGCTGCCAGCTCTTTGGCCTCCTGGGCTGGGTGCCCTGGCAGGGCCTTGCCCCGGAAGAGCAGCCCCGCTTTGTCCACAACCGCTCCGGCCGCTTCGAGTCCCGCTGGTCCACGGTCCGGGTCAAGCCCGGCCCGGCCATCATGCTCCAGGGCATGGAGGAGCTGGTCTTCGGTATCCATGTGGATCACGGCGAAGGCTGCCTCCACTTTCCCGACCCGGCCGTCCAGACCCGGGTGGAGACAGAGGGGCTGGTGCCCCTGGTCTACGTGGATGACGAGGGCGTCCCCAGCGAGCGCTACCCCTTCAACCCCAACGGCTCGCCCGGGGGTATTGCCGGACTCTGCTCCCCGGATGGCCGCCACCTGGCCCTGATGCCCCATCCGGAACGGGCCTTCCTCCCCTGGCAGGCCCACTGGCTGCCGGCGGAGATGGAGGAGCTTGAGGTCTCACCCTGGCTGCAGATGTTCCAGAACGCCTACCAGTGGTGTCAACAGAGGTAGGCTCAACCACGAACAGGGAGCCTGCAAGGGCTCCCCGCTCCTCTGCCGGCCCCCTCTTTCCGTTTCCGCGCCAATCCCGAACAATCGCCACCCGGCTCCGAAAAAAATCATCACCCCTTTCCTGCCAACACCGCGACCGTAACCAGTCCAGCTCCACTCCCTGCCGCCAGGGGGCTCACTCCTTCTCCTTCTGAGGGGCCGCGGCCAGAGCAGCGGCTGCGTCTGCATTGGAACCCAGCAGCAGGGCCCAGCCCCTGGTGGACTCGCGGGCCGTCAGGCCGATCTTCAGGCTCATGGTCAGGGGCACGGAGAGCAACATCCCGATCGGCCCCAGGGCCCAGCCCCAGAAGGCCAGGGAGAGGAAGATCACCAGGGTGGAGAGCCCCACCCCCTTGCCCATGATCCGCGGCTCCAGGAAGTTGCCGATGGTGAGGTTGACCAGCAGGTAGACCAGGGCCGTGGTCGTGGCCGGCCCGAAGCCCAGTTGGACCACGGCCAACAGCACCGGGGGTACTGCCGCGATGATGGAGCCGATGGTGGGGACAAAGTTGAGCAGAACCGCCACCAGCCCCCACAACACCGCAAAGTCCACCCCGATCAGCTGGAGGCTTACAACCACCACCAGGCCGGTGGCCAGACTGGTCAGGGTCTTTAAAAAGAGGTAGCGATTCACCCCCTGCATGATGGCCCCGTACCGCTCCAGCCCCTTCCGGCTGCCCCCGGCCATGGCCTGCAGCTTCTGGGGAAAGCCGGCGGCCTCCAGCATGATGAAGAGGAAGGTCAGGAGGATGATAAAGGTATCTTTCAGCATGGAGAGCAGGTTGTTGAGCATCCCGGCCACGATGGCCATCAGCTTGCCCGGATTGACCTGCTCCATGATCAGCTCATCGGTGATATTGAAGCCCAGCCCTTCCAGACGGATGATCCCCTCGCTTACCAGGAGCTGAAAACTATCCTGGTACTGGGGCAGGGCCCGGGAAAAATCCGCCAGCGAGGAACCCACCAGGGTGGTCAGCCCCAGTTGGAGCACGATCACCCCGAGGAGGAGGAGGGTGACCGAAAGACCGCTGGGCACCTTCTTCTTTCGCAGCCAGTAGAGGGGCGGCGCACAGATGATGGCCAGAAATCCGGCCAGGAGAAAGGGGATCAACAGGGACTTGGCCGCGATGATGCCGGCCACGACCACCACAAAGGCGGCGAGCTGAACAAGCATGAGATCTCTCCGTGTTCGATAGCGATGCAGGGCCTCCATTTGAGCTGCCCCAAGGAGCAGGCTGCTCAGGTGCCGGCAGGAACCGCCTCCCGTGGACGGCTTGGACGACTCGGACGGTAACAGACCTGGACGATCCCGCAGAGCAGAATCAGTCCACAGCCACCCAGCTGGAGTGGACTCAAGCGCTCCTGAAAGAGGACCCAGCCAAAGACCACCACCGCCACCGGCTCCACATAGGCCAGGGTGCCGAAGGTCGCTGCCGGCAGGTGGTGGAGGCCGATCACTGCACAGAGGATGGCCAAAAATCCGGGCAACAGCCCGGTGGCCAGAAGCCAGAGCCAGTTCACCCCCGAGATGCTGGGCGGATCCAGGGCCACCAGGGGCAGCACGACCAGGCCACCGACCAGCAGCTGATAAAAGGTCCGGCTATAGAGGTGAATCTCGGGCCTGACCAGGCGGTTGAGCAGGATAAAGGAGGTATAGGCGGCCATGGAGAGCAGGCCATAGCCGATCCCGAGGAGATGACCGCTGCCCGTCGACAGCTCCAGCTGAAACTCCATCATCATGGCAAAGCCCAAGAGGGCGCCGCCGATCAAGATCACCCTTACCCGGTCAAGACGCTCACCAAGGAAGAAGTGGGCCACCACAGAGGCGCTGACCGGAGCCAGGTAGACCAGCATGATGGCGTTGGCCATGGTGGTCAGGGTCATGGCCTGGACATAGAAGATGATGAAGCCGGAGAGCATGGCGCCGTTGACCAGCACCGGCCAGCTGGGCCACTGGCGCAGGCAGCCGGTTCGCCCGATCCCTACCAGGAAAAAGAGCATAAAACCGGCCCCGAAAAAGAGGCGACCACAGGTCATGGTCTCTGCCGAGAGGCCGGTGAACTTGGAGAAGACCCCCATGGTCCCCATCAGCAGGGCAGAGAGTACCGTGGCCAGGATTCCTGAGATTGGCATGACAATTCCTCAGTGAAGCTGGCTGTCGGCGGCTGCTGCCGCTATCTGCCGGGGCTGCAGCAGGGGCCAGAGTTGGGAGAGCACCATCCCGGCCAGCATCAGCAGGCAGCCGATCAGGGCCCGGCCCGAAAGCAGCTCATGGAGCAGCAGCCAGCCGCCCAGGGCGGCAAAGGGCGACTCCAGGCTGAGCAGGATGGCGGCATGGGCTGGATGGGCCTTGCGCTGGACCACCACCTGGAGGGTATAGCCGGCCCCCACCGAGATGACCCCGCCGTAAAAGATCGGCAGCGCGGCCTGGAGGATGCCCGCCCCGCTGATGTTCTCCAGGCCGATGGCCACCAGCAGGCTGAGGCCCCCACAGACAAAAAACTGGATCATGGCCAGCCGGATGGCCGAGGTGCGCGGGGAGAGATAACCCAGCACCAGGACATGACAGGCCCAGAACAGGGCCCCGATGGTCTCCAGCAGATCACCAAAGCTGATGCTCAAGGTGCCCTGGATGGAGAGCAGATAGAGCCCGGCCACGGCGAGCAGGCCCCCGGCCCAGGTGCCGCCGTTGGTCCGCTGGCCAAAGAGGAGACCGATGATGGGGACAAAGATCACATAGAGACCGGTGATAAAGCCGGCCTTGCCGGCGGTGGTGTACTGCAGCCCCACCTGCTGGAGGGTGGCCCCGGCAAAGAGAAAGAGCCCGGCCAGGCAACCCGCCTTGAGGGCGCTCATCTGTGCTCGCTGCTGGAGTTGGGGCTGCCTGGTGCTCCGCAGGGCCAGCGGAATCAGACAGCAGCCGCCCAGAAGGAAACGAAGGCCGTTAAAGGTATAGGGACCGACATGATCCATCCCGGCCCGTTGGGCCACGAAGCCGAAGCCCCAGATGGCGGCCACCAGCAGGAGGAGCAGGTCGGCCCTGAGGGTTTGGGCGGATTTGGCGGGCCTCATATCGTCCCCCTTGCTGAGACACTGGTCTGCTGCTGCTTGTTCATACTCCTCTCCGAGAGTCCTGGTGCGTACGGTGGAATTGAAGATCCATTCTATTTCTGGTATCCTCTGCAAGACAGGGGAAGCTAGCTCGTTCGCCGACAAAATGCAGCAAAAATAAGGCGCATTGTCCAAAAGGGGCGCTTTCGCTCAAACAGAGCTCTGTGCAGGCCTCCTTTTCAGCCGGATTTTCCTGGCAACAGGCCCCGGCCGCACCCCCCATGGCAACCTTGAAAGATTGCCTTTTCTGCCAACCTCTGCGGTATGGGAGAAAAGTTATCCTCGGCATATCAACCATATGCCCGGGGTGAATTTTCCCCCATGCCTTAATCTTGATCGAAAAATCTCATTTTTCAACGTACCCTCATCTCGCCCTCAACACCTTTGGAGTAGAATCATGTATCGAATCATCCCAGCGCTCCTGACCGTGCTCCTCCTGCTGCTCTCCGGCTGCGGCAGCAAAGACCAGAACGCTTTCTCCGCCAAGGTCTACCCCCCGACCGACCGGATCGCCACCGCCTTTCAGTACAGCCAGGTCCCCCCGCCCTGCCGGGTCTTTGCCCATGCCCTGGTGAAACTCCCTGCCAAGCTCTCGGGCCTGGAGATCCAGCAGCTGGTCTTCAAGGAGGCCGGGGCCAGAGGCGCAGACCTGGTCCTCATCGGCCAGACCCGGCGGATGGAGGATGACGAGGGCCTACGTTTCAACTACTACGGACCAGGACAGGAGTACCTCTGCAGCGAGGCCTGGTGTGGTTGGAAATTCGGCTATGATGAGTGGGAAGATCAGGGGGAGTGGGTCAACATCGGCCTGCTCCAGTGGGGAAACGACCAGGTCAGCTTCGAATACCCCCTGATGATGCAGCTGGCGCTGTTACGCTGCCGCTAGCGAGCAGCTCCAAACGGCACTCATCCCGGATGAGTGCCGCGACTGCAAAAAAAAAGAGCCACCCCCCCTTTCCGGGGAGTGGCTCCTGCCTTCTGCGGCTCCAGCGGAGTCGCTTAGTAGAGCTTGGTCTTCTTCAGGACATTGACCGCCAGCTTATAGGACGCCCCAATGACCACGACCCAGGTAATAAGAAGAAAGGTATTCATACGCTTCACCTCATGCTTGGATTGTTCGTTTAAAAACTCCCGGAATCTCAGCCAGCGCCCCTCTCAGTAGGCGGCGCTGTCGCCGGTGTCCTCGATCTTCATCTTACCCCGATCCATGGCCCTCCAGACATAGCTTACATAGGCCAGGACCACGGGAATGGCCAGGGCCACATAGGTCATCACCCCCAGGGTATAGGCACTGGAAGAGGCGTTATAGATGGTCAGGCTGGACTGGAGATCCACCTTGGACGGGTAGAAGGCGGTGTTGTTGTAGGCCGGCAGCAGCAGCACGCAGAGGCCCACCAGCACCGTACCCAGACCGCCGAACCAGATCCCGGCGGTACTGCTGGTCTTGGCGGTCCGCAGGGCCCCGACTAGGACCAGGAGCAGGCCGCCCAGGAGCAGACCCAGCAGCCAGGGGTTGGCCAGGAGATTCAACAGATACTTATACTTCACATACTCGATGGTGCCCTGGTCGTCCACGATACCGAAACCCCGCATCAGCAGCAGGGAGACCACCACATAGAGACAGAAGGGCAGGGAGCAGCAGAAGTTGGTCCAGCAGGCCTTACGCAGGCGACGCTCCATCTCCGGCACGGCGGAAAGATCGATGTTGTTGACCAGGTACATGGAACCCAGGGTCCGGGCATTGAAGACCAGAAAGAGGCCCAGGGCGATGTTGAAGACACTGGACAGGGAGGGACTCAGGGCCGCCTCCAGACCACGGAAGGGGTGGGTCCAGGTCACGAAGTTATAGCCGCTGAGCTGGAAGTTTGAACCGGTAAAGAAGGTCCCCACGGCCGCGCCGATCAGGAGGATCCCCACCGAACCGTTGATCAGGAGAAAGAACTCGTAGACCCGGCTGCCCAGGATGTTGAAGGGCTTCTTGCGGAACTCGTAGCTGACCGCCTGGATGATGAAGGTGAACAGGATCAGCATCCAGACCCAGTAGGCCCCGCCAAAGGAGGTGGAGTAGAACTTGGGAAAGGAGGCAAACAGGGCCCCGCCAAAGAGGACCAGGGTGGTAAAGGTGAGCTCCCACTTGCGTCCCAGGGAGTTGATCACCAGGTCCTTCTCGGTCTCGCTCTTGGCCACCTGCCAGAGCAGGGACTGGCCCCCCTGGACAAAGGTGAGCATCAGGAACAGGGCACCGACCACGGAACAGAGCAGCCACCAGAGGTGCTGCAGGGTTGGATAATCAAGGTTAGCAATCATCTTAGTCCTCCTTTGGGCCGATACTGACCTGTTTTGCCATGATGCTGATCTCTGCCAGCAGCAGTACGGTGAACAGCGCTAAAAAGATGAAAAAGGTGGTCTGCACCGTGCCTACGGTCAGGTTGGTCCGGGCCACCGATACCGGGAGCAGATCCTGGATCGCCCAGGGCTGACGCCCCACCTCTGCGACCACCCAGCCGGCCTGGGTCGCAACCATGCCCAGGAGATAGAGCAGGGTGCCGCCGCCCAAAAGGAGTTTACGCTCCTCCAGGTTGCCCTTGATGCTGAAGTAGAGGTAGGCCAGAAAGATCAGGGGAAAGAGACTGCCCAGGGCCACCATGATGTGGAAGGCATTAAAGGAGAGCGCCACCGGGGGCACCGCATCTTCGGGCTTTTCCAGAAAGCCGTAGCCCAGAAACTCACGGTGTTCGTCAAAGGCGGCCAGATGGAGGGCCGCAGCCTCTTCATCGCCCTCTTTGAGGGCTTTTTTGTAGCCATCCAGGTTGGAGATGGCCAGCTTGCCCCGTTCCATCTTCTGGGCAGCACCGACGATCTGCTGCTCCTCATTGCCGTAGACCAGATCCTTCATCCCGGGCACAAAAGAGCCAAAGGAACGGTTGGCCATCAGGGAGAGCAGCCCGGGCAGACGCAGCTCCAGACTGAATGGTTCCTCCTCGTTGTCCACCCGCTTGTCCTGATTGACCACTCCAATGGCCACCAGGCCGGCACCGCTCTCACCCTCCCAGAGACCTTCAAAGGCGGCCAGCTTCATGGGCTGGACCTCGGCGATCCGGTAGGCGGACTCGTCACCGTTGAAGACCACAAAGACCGAGGCCACCAGGCCCAGGGTTGCGGCCACCACGATGGAACGTTTGGCCATGATCACGTGCCGGCCACGCAGGAGGTACCAGGAAGAGATGGAGAGGATGAACAGGGCCGCCACCAGCATGGAGGAACTGGTGGTGTGGGTGAACTTGGCCACCGCATAGGGAGAGAAGGCCACCTCGCTGAAGCTCTGCATCTCGAAGCGGGCGGTATCCGGATTAAAGGCCTGGCCCACGGGATACTGCATCCAGGCATTGGCGATCAGGATCCAGACCGCAGACAGGTTGGAGCCCACGGCCACCATCCAGGTGGAAAAGAGGTGAAAGCGCTTGGAAACCCGGTTCCAGCCGAAGAACATCACCGCAAAGAAGGTCGCCTCCAGGAAGAAGGCCACAATCCCCTCGATGGCCAGAGGCGCCCCAAAGATGTCGCCTACCATCCAGGAGTAGTTGGACCAGTTGGTGCCGAACTCAAACTCCATGATGATGCCGGTGGCCACGCCGATGGCAAAGTTGATCCCGAACAGCTTCATCCAGAACTTGGTCAGATTCTTCCACTCCTCACTGCCGGTGCGGACATAGATGGTGTGGTAGAAGGCCACGATCCACGAAATCCCCAGGGTCAACGGCACAAAAAGCCAGTGATACATGGCGGTCAGGGCAAATTGGCCCCTGGCCCAGTTGACCATGGTCAGGTCAAAATTTTCGATCATAATGGGTCTCCTTTAGTCTCCTTGAGATGAGTGGTATTCGAAGAGGCCGACCGGGTCATCTGCTCCAGGACATAGTCGGCCCGTTGTTCATCACTGCTGAAATTTGTGGCCAGAAAATCGGGAAAGAAAAACAGCTTCAAGACCCCGAACATGATAAAGAGTTTCAGCAAAATGATCTTCCACAGGGTGCGCCCCAGGGTCATCCGCCGAAAACCATCACAGTAAAAGCGCCAGATGCGTATCGGCAGCAGGGGCCGTTGTGCCTGCTCCATGTTCGTTCTCCTCAGGATGGTGGTTGAGAGGTATCCGGGGTCAGCTCGTCAACAGAGGGCAGCGGCTTGGAACAGGGGGCGATACAGGATTCCTCCCGGACCAACTGTTCAAAGCTGACCCGGGCCAGGGTGGCACGGAGCTGATCACGGGCCTCCAGCCAGACCCGATGGACCGCGCAGCTGTAGCTGACCTTGCAGCTGGCCGGCCTGGCAATACAGTCATTGAGATAGATCTCTCCGATCATTGTTTCTACCACTTCCAGCAGGCTGATCTCAATAGGATTTTTCAAGAGGACAAAGCCCCCCTTCGCCCCCTGGCGAATTTCCAGAAAACCTGCCTTGGCCAGATCCTGGGCAATCTTGGCCAAAAAATGGCCCGGGATCTCGGCACGCTCGGCGATCTCCTGGCGGCTGGTCAGCACCCCCTTGCCCTGTTTAGCCAGATAGACCATACAACGGATGGCATATTCGGCTGCTCGTGTTAATCGCATGCTTCCTCACAAAAGGATATATAAGATATTTAATGTCTCGTATATGCGATTACGACCCTGCTGTCAACGACAACCTGGAGAGGTCTACGAAAAAAGAGGCAGAAAATCCATTCCTTGAACGTGCATTGTCCCTGGGGAGTGCTTACAGATGTCCTACTCGAGCAGACAACCATAAACCTAAGCGATACAACGCCCAAAGCGCGAAGAATCGACAGCCAGAGCCCCCCGGCCTGGAGAATTGAGGCACGATGAAGAACTCCATAAGCGTAGACTGGGAAGGCGGCCTGGCCTTCTCCACCGCCATCAACGGCCACCCCCTTACCATCGATGCCAACGAAGAGTTTGGCGGCAACAACGCCGCCCCCAACCCCAAATCCCTGATGATGATGGCCCTGGCCGGCTGCACCGGCATCGACGTGGTCTCCATCCTCAAGAAGATGAAGATCGGCTACGAGCACCTGGCCATCCAGGTGGACGCCGACCTCAGTGAAGAACACCCCAAGGTCTACACCGCCATGCACCTGACCTACATCTTTCGGGGCAGGGACCTGGATAGCAACAGGCTGCAGCGGGCCATCGACCTTTCCCTGGACAAGTACTGCGGGGTCAGCGCCATGTACAGGCAGGCCATGAGCATCAGCCATAGCCTGAAGATCATCGACACGAAAAAAAACGGAGCCCAGAGACCATGAAACAGGAAGAGCGCGAGCAGCGCTACGCCAGGGTGACCCGGGCCTACTACCAACGCTTCGGCGAACTGCCACCCATGCTCCGGGACGCCGGACCGGCCCTGGAGCTCTGCCTGGAGCTGATGGAGCAGGCCCTTGCAGGAAAACGCGGCAGGGTGACCGAAGCCGATCTCAACTACCCTCCCGGAGCCGACCTTTAGACCATATTCAGGCCACCCCTTCAGACCACCTGCAGGCCGCAGCGAGGTGCTTCACCCTCCCCCTCGATACGGTCACGGTTATCCTGCCTGCCCTCCTGGCCGCTCTCCGGAGCAGCCTCTGCCAAGATGGAGGAAGGCCAAAGGCACCCTTGTCTTCAGGAAAAAAGCACTGTATAGTTGAATGGTTCCCTGGGAGTAGCCATCCGGGATTGCCAACCAGCACCGTCACCCCTCGGCCCTCTGGGGCCAGGTTCAACCTTATGATAGAGGGTACCACCATGCCTCAGAAGATCGCCCCGTCCCAAACCCTGTTTGACCGCTTTCTCCAGTCCCAGTCTTCCGGATCCATGGTCCTGCTCCTGGCCACCATCACGGCCGTGGCCTGGGCCAACTCGCCCTGGGCACAGCTCTATGAGACCCTCAGCCACCTGGATATCGGCACCCACTTTGCCGGCAAACAGTATCACCTGACCCTGGATCACTGGGTCAAGGACGGCCTGATGGCCATCTTCTTCTTTGTGGTGGGCCTGGAGATCAAACGGGAGATCCTCATCGGCGAACTCTGCAGCTACCGCAAGGCGGTGCTGCCGGTGATGGCGGCCCTGGGCGGAGCCGTGGTACCGGCCCTGACCTACTACCTCTTCAACAGCGACGGGCCTGCCGCGGCGGGCTGGGGCATTCCCATGGCCACGGACATCGCCTTTGCCCTGGGGGTCCTGGCCCTGTTCGGCAAGCGGGTCCCCATCAGCCTGAAGATCTTTCTCACCGCCCTGGCCATCGTCGATGACTTGATGGCGGTAGTGGTCATCGCCCTCTTCTATACCGAACAGATCTCCATCCTGGCCCTGCTCATCGGCGGCGCCCTCCTCTTCCTCCTGGCCCTCACCATCCGCAGAGGGGTGCGACGACCGGGACTCCACCTGCTGCTGATCCTCCTGATCTGGCTCTGTGTCTTCCTCTCCGGGATCCATGCCACCATTGCCGGAGTCCTGATCGCCATGGCCTATCCGGTCAAGGCCAGTATCAGCCCCAGCCAATTCTATGAGGTGATCAAAAGGCGGATCTCCAAGCTGGAGCGTAGCCGGCTCACCCAGGAGAGCATGGTCAGCGACAAGCAGCAGCTCCAGGACATCACCCAGATCTATCTGGCTGCCGAGGACATGATCCCGGCCGGCATCTACCTGGAACAGAATCTCCACAACATCCAGGCCTTCTTGATCCTCCCCCTCTTTGCCCTCTTTTCCGCAGGGATCACCATCGATGCCACCACCTTCCAGGGCTTTCCCAGCTCCGCCAGCCTAGGCATCATTCTCGGTCTGGTGGTGGGCAAACAGCTCGGTATCTTTGGCTTCAGCCTGCTGGTGGTCAAGAGCGGCCTGGCCGAGTTGGCCGAGGATATCAGTTGGGCCCAGCTCTGGGGAACCTCCCTGCTCAGCGGCATCGGCTTTACCATGTCCATCTTTATCAGCGAACTGGCCTTCTCCGACCCCGCCCTGGTGGCCGACGCCAAGATCGGCATCTTTATTGCCTCGATCCTGGCGGCCATCGGCGGCTATCTGGTGCTCCAGAGATCCCTGCCCAAGGAAGCTGTACAGCCTGAACCCCGGATGCTCTCAGCACAGAGAGCCGCTGAGGGAGCATAAAAAAAAGCCCCCTTTCCCGGGAGGGAAGGGGGGCTTTTTCTGTTCATCCCGCCGTTGGCCAGGACAGCCTTCAGAGGATCTGTTTCAGAAAGGCGATGGTGCGTTCATGGCTGGGTGCGCTGAAGAAGGGTCCGGGCGCGGCCTCCTCCAGGACCACCCCGTGGTCCATGAAGACCACCCGATCCGCCACCTCCCGGGCAAAGCCCATCTCATGGGTCACCACCACCATGGTCATCCCCTCCCGGGCCAGGTCCTTCATCACATCGAGGACCTCGCCGACCATCTCCGGATCCAGGGCTGAGGTGGGCTCATCAAAGAGCATCACCTTGGGGTCCATGGCCAGGGAACGGGCAATGGCCACCCGCTGCTGCTGGCCGCCGGAGAGCTGCTCCGGATAGACGCCGAATTTCTCACCGATCCCCACCCGCTGGAGCAACTCCATGGACTTGGCCTCGGCCTCCTTGCGGCTCCGTTTTCGCACCGAGATCTGGGCCATGACCAGATTCTCCAGCACCGTCTTGTGGGGAAAGAGGTTAAAGGACTGGAAGACCATCCCGGTCTCGGCCCGCAGCCGGTTGATCTCGGCCCGGGGATCAAGCAGATCCTCGCCGTCAATCAGGATCTCGCCGCTATCGGCGTACTCCAAGCGATTGAGGCAACGGAGGAAGGTACTCTTGCCCGAGCCCGAGGGGCCGATGATGACCACCACCTCGCCTGCGGCCACCTCCAGGGAGGCGTCTTTGAGGGCATGGAGCTCTTGGGGCACATAAAAGTATTTATTGACGTTTCGAGCCTGGATCATCAGATCGCCCTCCGTTCAAGATGCTGGACCAAGAGTGAGAGTCCAAAGGTGAGGATCAGGTAGAGCAGGGCACAGACGATCCAGAATTCAAAGGGTTGCAGCGAGGTGGTGACCACCTCCCGGGTAATCTTGGTCAGCTCCCGGATGGAGATCACCCCCAGCAGGGAGGAGTCCTTGATCAGGCTGATAAACTGACCGGCCAGGGCGGGCAGAATCCTGCGGATCGCCTGGGGCAGGATGATCTTGCGCATGGCCTCGCCATAGCTCATCCCCAGGGAACGGGCCGCCTCCATCTGGCCCAGATGGACCGACTGAATGCCGGCCCGGACGATCTCGGCGGTATAGGCACCGGTGAACAGGGCCAGGGAGAGCACCCCGAACCAGATGGTGGGCACCGGCCCCAGGCCCCAACCTGCGATACTCTTGTTGATCAGGGCGCCGATCACAAAGTACCAGATCATCATCTGGACCAGCAGGGGGGATCCCCTGACCAGTTCGATATAGGTGATGGCGAGCCAACGCAGGGCCGGATTATTGGAGATCCTGGCCATGCCGGTAGCCACCCCGATGATCAGGGCAAAGACCGAGGCGATCAGCGAGACCTTGAGGGTGATCCACAGCCCGTAGATGAGCAGGCCGCTCTTCCACTGCTGGCTGGAACCCAGGACATCGTCCACATAGACAAACTGGTCCAGGTCCACCCGGAGGCCGTCAGCGGGGACCAGGTAGCGTTGCTCTCCATCCGCACCCCGGATGACCACCGCACTCTCTTCTCCGGCAGGCTCGATGGAGGCAACGATCCCCTCTGCCTCGGCAAGGACCTCCACGTCATCCAGGTAGAAAAAGTACTGGGGGACCGTGTACCAGCGCCAGATATAGTCGACGGACTTGGTCGCATAGTAGGTTCCGCCGATGGAGAGGACCACAAACACCACGAAAAACAGTGCCCACAGCCGTTTGTAGATCGGTGGTTTAGGGGCATCAAGGCCCGGATATAACGACATACTTCATACTCCTCTTTCCCGGGAAACTCAGCGGCGAGCAATACGCCGGACCCGCGTAAAGAAATGCCCCGTATCCGGAGACAGGGATACAGGGCTTCAGCGCAGTTGGACTTACTGGATATTCTGGAACCAGTCGGTATTCTCGATCCACTTGGAGTAGATCCGGTCATAACGCCCGTCAGCCTTGATCTGTCGCAGGAAGTGGTTCAGGAAGTTGAGGAAATCAGGATCACCCTTGCGGATGCCGATGCCCAGGGCTTCATAGGTAAAGGGTTTGTCCAGGAGCACGGCCTTGCCCTTGCCGTGCTGGGCCATGAAGACCACGTTAAAGGCCAGGTCATAGACAAAGGCGTCAGCCTGACCGTTGACCACATCCATGGCACCGTCGGCCTCCTTGTCAAAGGACTTGTAGGTGGCCCTGGGGATCATCCGCTTCACCGCCATCTCGCCGGTGGTGCCCAGGCGGGAGGCCACGGTATACTTGGGATCGTTCAGGTCCTTGTAGGAGTGGATCTTGCCTTCCAGCTCCTTGGAGAGAATAATCGCCTGGCCCACCACGATATAGGGATCGGCAAAGTTAATCTGCAGGTTCCGCTTCTGGGTGATGGTCATCCCGCTGAGGATCACATCGAACTTTTCGGTGAGCAGGGCCGGAATGATGCCGTCAAAGTCGGTATTGACGATCTCCAGCTTAACGCCCATGGCCCGGGCCAGTTCCTTGGCAATGTCAATGTCAAAGCCGATCACCCTGCCCTTCTTGTCCACCATCTCAAAGGGCTGGTAGCCGGAGTCCAACCCCACCTTCAGGCTCTTTCGCTGCTGGATGGTCTCCAGGGTGGATTTCTTGGCCAGATCGATATCGCCTGCAAAGAGCTGGGGAGCCAGCATGGCCACGGCCAGCAGGGAGATCAACAACATCTTCTTCACAACCATCACTACAACCTCCACAAATAATCAACGTAAAAGGCCTCTCTCCCGCCAGGGGAAACAGGCTCCAAACCCATGGTACCGCCAGCCGGGCTTGAACAGGCACACAGCAAGCGCAGGGACGGGCTGAAGCAGCCCACCCGCCACGGTACCCTGAGGGGTACTCTAATATTTTCCTTCGGTCAAATTTTCCTTAATGACCATCCGTTTCCGGCAGAGCGGACAGAGGGGGATCTCCTCCTCCGGCAGATAGATGATCTGGGACCGTTTGCACTGGACACAGTGGACCTCAACAGCCTCTCGCTTATACCGATCTTTTAAGACGCCCATGGCTCAAAACCTCAGGGACAGGCAGGTCAGGCCGCCGTCCATCTTTCGGGTTTCCGTCATCTCCAGCTCAACGATCTCCATCTCCAGGGCGGCGAGTTTTTCCCGGGTCTTGGGAAAACCCGCCGGCATGATCAGGGTCCCGTTGACCAGGAGGGTGTTGCCTGCATACTCCTCATCCCTGTCCAGGACGATCCGTTCATAGTCGACCAGGGCCGGATGCTCGGCAAAATCCTCGCTCACCAGCAGGGTCTGCTCGGCCACCAGGTTGACGCTGGACTTGAAGTGCAGCCCGGCCGCCACCTCAACGGTCTGCCAGCTCTTGCCGTATCGCTCAAGAATCGCTCCCAGTTGCGCCGCGCCCTCGGGGTTGGTCCGTTCGGACAGACCGATAAAAAAATGGTCTCCTGCCATCAGGACATCGCCCCCGTCGACGGTGCCGGGCGTCTCTATCTGTTCGATGCTTCGATACCTGGCCAGGACCGGGGCAATGGTTGCCGTCTCTCCCCTGCGACTCTCGGCACCCGGGTTGGTGATGATCGCCACCTCCGGGGTCACCACCGCGGTATCTTCGACAAAATGAGCGTCGGGAAAGGCCTCTTCTGCAGGCAGATTTTCCACCTTCACCCCCAGCCTTTCCAGGGTTTCCAGGTAGAGGGCATGCTGCCTGAGCATCAATGCATGATCCGGAGCCCCCAGCGAGGAGGTGGTCAATCCTTGGCTGAATCGGCTGCAGGGGGTACGGGTGATGGCCTTGGTAAACATAGGGGATTCCTTCAGGGATAAACAGAGTGACTGGGAGCTGTCGGCGCTCTTAGCCGGTTGGCCTGAATCAAGGACGAGTCTCTGAAGGGCAACTCTACAGATCGCTTCAGGGCCCCACAGTGTCGCTCAAGATGGTATTTCCTGTTGCCCAGCAGAGGGTCTTTACCAAAGTTGCCGAGGCCCTGTCAAACAGAATGTCCGGCCCTGGGAGGGGAAAGCAGAAGAAGCCGCCGCAAAGGCGGTCGAATCACGCCTCCAGGACACGGTCAAGCTGCGCCATCAGCTGTTTGAATGAATAGGGTTTTTGGAGAAAGGCATCCACTCCCAGCGCAATGGTCTCCTCGACCCGCTGGTCGTGTCTGAAGCCTGAGGCAAGGATCACCCTGACCTCGGGTGCCAGCTGTTTCAGCTCGACAAAGACCTCTTTGCCTGATTTTCCGGGCATGGCCATGTCCAGCAGTACCGCCCGGATGGTCTCCCTCTGCTCCCGATAGAGGGCCAGCCCCTCGTCTCCTCCCCCGGCAAGGAGCACCTCATAGCCCATGACCTCCAGCATCTCCCGGGCGATCTCTCTGACGAGTTCTTCGTCATCGATGACCAGGATGCGACCGGATCGCTGCCCCAGCTCAGCTGCTGCCTCTGTTGCAGTGGCCAGCTCCTCCTGACCTTCTATCCTGGGCAGGAATATGTTGATGGTGCTCCCCTTGCCCGGTTCCGAATAGACATCGATGAGTCCCTGATGCTGCCTGATGATGGTGTAGGCCATGGCCAGCCCCAGGCCGCTGCCGAGATCCTCTTTGGTGGTGAAAAAGGGATCAAAGATACGATTAAGGGTTTCCGGGCTCATCCCCACCCCGGTGTCTCGAATCCTGAGCAGGAGATAGTGTCCCTTGAGGGCGCGCATCCGGGGCCCCGAGGTAAAGTGATCGGCATTGAAATCTTCCATGGAGATGGTCAACACCCCCCCCTGTTGAGTCGACCCTTTTCGCATGATGGTCATGGCGTGGGCGGCATTGATACAGACATTGAGGAGCACCTGTTCAAGCTGCCCCTGATCCGCCTTCACCCGGGCACCGCCCACCTGGTTGTTCACCTTGATCTCAATACTCTTATCCAGGGTATTGCGACAGATCTTCAAGACATTGGCCACCACGCTGCTCAAGCTGAAGATCGAGAGGGTCAACGGTTGTTTCCTGGAGAGCAGCTGCAACTGTTTGACCAGTCCGGCGGCACGCTCGGCCGCCGTCTCCATGGTTCTGGTATAGGAGAGCAGTTTCGGCCGGGTAATCTCCTTGCCGGCGGCCAGCTGGGCCGAGACCAGAGAGAGGATGCCGGAAATCCCAACCAGGAGGTTGTTGAAGTCATGGGCCAGGCCGCCGGAGAGGCTGCCGATACTCTCCATCTTCTGGGCATGAAAGAGTTGTTTTTCCTTGGCAACCAGCTCAGAGACATCATCTATCCTGATCACGACCCCCTCTTCTCCCTGGGTCGACATCGGATAGAAGGAGAGATCAAAAAAACGCTTATCCTCTGCTAAAAGCGGCTGCCGGTGGAGTTCCAAGGGCTCTCCCCTGGTCAGCACCTCTGCCAGTTGGGCCCGGAAGGGCTGCAGCATGGGCATGAATTCCCAGACGCTGCCCCCCTTCACCTCCTCGGCAGAGCGACCGCTGAAGACCTGGGCCCCTCTATTCCACTGTATAACCCGACCCTGCCCATCGACGGAGAAGAGGATAGAGGGCAGGGTGTTCAAGAGCTTATCCAGGTAGTTGCGGGTATGCTTCAGCTCTGCCTCGGCCCTGCGCAGTTCGGTGACGTCAACGATAACCCCCCTGATGCCGCAGGGCTGCCCCTGATGGATGATCGGACTGGAATAGGCGATAACCGGAAACCTGGTGCCGTCGGGACGAACCGCACTGTAGGCGTTGCCCCGGGGGGCTGCCCCCCCGTAGATGTCCTTGACATTCTTCTCCAGGAAGGCATGCTCTTCGGCAGGGACCAGGTCCCGGATCGAAAGCCCCTGTTCCAGCTCCTCCCCGGTATAGCCAAAGGAGCGGATCCCATGACGGTTGAGGAAGGTGATGGTCCCGTTGCTGTCGGCCTCATAGATCATCTGGGGCAGGAGGTCGGCAAGCTCACGAAACCGCTCCTCACTGCGACGCAGGGCCTCTTCGGCCCGCCGTCGTTCCACCACCTCCCGGTTCACCTCTTCAAAGAGCCTGGCATTCTCCAGGGAGATGGCAACCTGCGCCCCCAAAAGCGAGAGTACCTTCTGCTGCTGGGGGGTAAAGACATGGCCCAGGCTCCGATTTTCCATGTAGAGTACCGCGATCAAATCCTGTTGCCGGATAATGGGCATACAGAGGATGGATTGGGGGGCATATCGTTCTATATAGGGATCATGCTCCAGCCGACGATCTGCGCCGACATCCTCAATCACCAGGGTCTCGTGACTGCGGGCAACGTAGCGTATCAGGGACTGGGGGGAAGACGTTTCCTCCAGGGGGATGGAATGGAGCATGATTGAGGGCTCCTCACCGGCACTGCTCTCTGCCTCCAACAGGAGTTGGCCCCGCTGGTTGAGAAAGAGCGCCCCCCGCTCTGCGCCGGCGTCCATCACCACAAAGGCCATCAGCTTCTCCAACAGATTTTCCAGGATGATCTCTCCGGAAATGGCCTGGAGGGCCTTGACCAGGACCTCGACCTCCAGCTCCCCCAGGTGACAGGCCTGGACCTCCAGAACGTCCTGGTTGAGCACCACCCCCTCGCCTCGGCGGTGGCCTGCCTCCAGCCGGGCGAGCTTGGCCCTGGCTCCCCACTGCTGATAACTCCGATGGGCCTTGGAAAAATAGAGCGCTGCGATCTCCCGGTTGCCTCTCCTCAACCACAGCTCTGCCGCTCGCTCCAGGGCAATGGCCTGGTTCTGGACAAAGCCGCCGCCGTGGGCCAGGTCGGCAGCCCGGTCATAGAGCTCCATGGCCTCAAGATCCCGAGCAGAGAATGAGGCCAGCTCTGCCTCGATCAACAGATAGCGATGCTCAAAGTTCTCCGGACAGTTGTCCAGCCAGACCTTCATCTGCTCCTGGTTGGCACGGATGCGGTCAAGATCCTGCTCCGGGGCAGTGCTCTCCCCATTAACCAGCGCCCTGACCAGCAGCAGGGATTCCACAAAGACAAACTCGGCCGCGTAGACGGTGCCAAAGAGATAGGAGACCAGCTGCCCGGCCGCGGCGATGGCGCGGCCGGCCTGTGGATAGTCCCTGAGGACATAGAGGGCCAGGGCCTTAAAGATATGGTAGCGGCAGAGTCCACTATGGTTGCCACTCTCCCCGCAGCCGGCCAGATAAGCAGCTTCGCTCTCCCCTTGATCCGCTGGTCCGTCTGCTGTCAGTCGGGCCAAAACCATCCGGGTACCGGCAATCACCTCAGCGGCCCAGCGGTTGTTGGTCTTCTCCACAAAACCAAGATAGTCATCACTCTGCGCCCTGACCTGCTCCAGATGTATCCCCTGGAAGAGGAGATTGGTCAGTTTGTAGGTGAGGATATAGCCGGCAAATTGAAATTCACCGCAGTCGAGGCCGATACTATAGCAGCTGTCACTCACCCGGTCGGCCTCACGGGCAGGCCGTACCCAGTGGATCAGGGTACTGCTCAGGACAAAGTTGCTCCGGCAAATCTGGGTGGGATCGTTAAACTTCCTGCCGATATCAAGGGCAAGTCTGCCGAACTGATATCCGGTTGCATAGTCGCCAAGCAGGGAGCCGAGCAGCAGGCCATAGGCAGAGAAGGTATAGCAGGCCTCGGCCACCAGACCGTGGACCAGGGAGATGTTGACCGCCTTGAGGACCAGGAGCCGAAAAAGGTCCTGATCCGTCCGGTATGCCGCTGAGCAGAGGTTGGTGAGGAGCAGGATCTGCATCCGTTTGCGCTCATCCATCATCTCCGGCTCTGCTATGAGATCAGCCACCCGCCGCTCACCCCGATGACGGGAGCTCGCCTCCAGTTCTGCACCAATGGTCTCCTCGAGTCCGGTTTCAGGAAGGGTGGTCCCCAGGAGGTTCAAGGCCCTGCGACCCGCTGCAATGGCGGCGGCAAAATCTGCAGACATGGTCTTCTGGACGATAAAGAGGTTATAGACCTCGGCCTTTTCCAGATCGCTCCGCACCCGCTCCAGCAGGAGGGAGACCAGCTCCTCCGCGTGTTCCAGATTGCCGAGCAGATACTCAACCTCGGCCTGTTCGAGAAAGACGTCCCGGCTCAGGGTATAGTGGCGCTGCCAATCCTCTTCGCCCAGAAGGTGACGGCAGGCCCGGAGGTACTCTCCGGCAGCCCTGTGGGCTGCGGTATCTTTGGCCGTCCGGGCGGCCCGCAGGTTCAAACGAACCAGCTGCTGCTGTTCCTCGGGATCGCTGATCAGCTCCAGGGAGTGGTTGAACTGGTCGACCAACTTGAAAAGCTGCTCAGCGCTGCAGCGCTCTCCATGGCGCTGGAGGAGCATTCTCCCGATGAGGAGGTGAAGAGCCTGTCGCTGCTCAGCGCTGGCCAGGGCATAGGCTGCCTGCTGGATCTTATCATGGGCAAAACGAAAGCAGGCCGCAGTCAGGCCTTCAGCCCTGCCCTCCAGCCAGAACAGCTTATAGCTCTTGTCCAGGGGGAGCAGATAGCCCTTGGCCACCGCATCCCGCAGGTTGCTGACATTCTCGGCAGGCGTCCCCTTGGCGAGGGCTGCAAGCGTCCCGAAATCGAACTGATTACCGATACATGAGGCCAGTTGCAGCAGAGATCGGGCTGCCTCGCTCAGCTGATTGAACTGGTTCACCAGGAGATCTACCACGTTGTCGGTGACCTCCATGCCGCCGAGCCTGGAGATATCCCAGCACCAGCCCCCCTTATCCCGATCAAGCCAGAGATACTCTTCCTCATAGAGCATCTGCACCATCTGCTTGATAAAAAAAGGATTGCCCTGGGTTCGCTCCTGAATCAACTCGGCCAGGGGAGCCGCCTTGGCAGGGGAACAGTGGAGGACATCGCTGATAAAGCGACAGCAATCTGCCGGCTGCAGCGGCTGCAGCTTAAGGAGGGAGAGCTGCTCCCGGTGGAGGCTGCGACGGATCTCATCGAGCTGGACCATGAAGGGGTGACTCTTGCTGACCTCGGTATCGCGATAGGCCCCTAAACAGAGGAAATGACCGGGATCATCCCTGACCAGGGAGAAGACCAGCCTCAGGGTGGCGCTGTCTGCCCACTGCCAGTCATCGATGAACAGGACCAGGGGATGTTCGGCCGTGGCAAAGAGGCGGAGAAATTGCTGAAAGGTGCGGGTCAGTCGATTCATCGCCTCGGTGGGGGCCAGGCTGGGGAGCGGGGGCGGATCTTCGATGATGCCACCCAGCTCGGGAACAAGCTCCACCAGCACCCTGGTGTTGGGGGAGAGGGCCTCCATGATCCGCTCCCTCCACGATTTCAGTTCCTCCCCAGGCAGGGTGAGCAGGTGTCTGATCAGGACCCGAAAGGCTTCAACCAGGGGCGCGTAGGGGATGTTGCCCTTGTACTGGTTGAATTTACCGGCAATAAAGAAGGCATCCTGTTCCAGCAAGGACTTCTGGATTTCCTGGATAAGAAAGGTCTTGCCAATTCCCGGGGCCCCCGCGATCAACAGGATCCTGGTCTCCCCCCGGGCCGCCCGCTCAAACTCATGGTTCAGGGTTTTAAGCTCAGCACCTCGATCATAGAGTTTCTCCGGAAGATTCAATTTTTCCGGAAGATCCATGACCCCAAGGGAAAAGGAGGCGATGCTCGAGCTGCTGAGCCAATCGTGTCGACATCGCCTCAGATCCGTGAGCAGCCCCCTGGTACTCTGATAGCGATTCTCTGGATCCTTGGCCAGCAGCTTCATGATCAGGGCAGAGAGCACCCGGGGGTGATCCGGTCTCAGACCTTGGGGAGATTCCGGCTGGCGGGCGACCAGGGCATGGAGGAGCTCGATCCGATCTTCGGCCGTAAAGGGAGGGCGGCCGGTGAGCAGCTCATAGAGTACCGTGCCCAGAGAATAAAAATCAGTACGGTAATCCAGCGAACGGTTCATCCGGCCGGTCTGCTCCGGTGAAATATAGGCCAGGCACCCTTCCAGGCGATGGGGCTCGACGCTCGGCTGGCGCTCCCGCTTGACCAGCGCCGCCAGCCCAAAGCCGACCAGCTTGATCTCATGGCTCTCCGGATGAAGGAGGATGGTCGCCGGCTGGATATTCTTGTGAATGATACTGTGACGATGGATCTCGCCAATCACGGTGACCAGGGCCACGGCGATCTCCAGAAAGGTCGACAGATCGGGCGTTCCGCTCCGCAGATACTCTCTGAGGAAGACCCCGCCAAAGTCTTCCATGGGAAAGAGAAGATAGGGCCCGGACTCCTCACGCCCGTACACCTCCGGCATACAGGGCAGTGCCAGCTGTCTGACCACACGGTATTCGTACTCAAGGGTGTTCAATTCTGCTGCAGAGAGGAGGGTTCTGTTCACACATTTAACCACCACCGGCAGCTTATCCGAACGCCGGATCCCCCGATAAAAAACAACCGTATCTCCCTCTGAAATCTTCTGATCGAGCAAATAGTCGGCGAACTTCAGCATACCGTTCCCTGTTGAGACAATGTTACCCCCTGGGCCATAGAGACAAAAAAAAAGCCACTGCCGGCCGGCCAACAACAGGACCTGCCTGTTGCAAACGAGTCATGGCGGAAGACAGGAGCAGGGTCCTGTCCCCATTATCCATCAAGTCGAGGACAAAACAAAAGGAAAAAGAGGCTGCCCGCTTCCCGGGGTCAGCCCACAGCGGACGGTGGGCGCCTGCGGATCGATCCGGGAGCCTTGCCAGGGTGCCGGCAGCTACGGTTCAGCGAGTATACCCTGAGCCCTAAGAAGAGGAGGGCTTACCAGGTTCTGAAGCGACCGGTATCGAGATGGACAAAGTCCGAGCTGGGATAATAACCGACGCCGCCGCACTGCCTGGCAACGGCGCACTGTTGAATATATCGGGTGGGGACACCGGCCAGACGAATATCGATGGCCCGGCCCTCCATGTGGAGACTACGCTTGGCCACACCGGAACTCTGCTGACGCAACTGCTGGTTGGTGGTTGGAGAACGAAAACCGGAGATCACCTCAAAGACGCCCTGGTGACCGACATCCTGCTGCAGCTCCCAGAGCAGATCCAGGAGGCGGCGGTCAATGGGATGCTCCTCGCCGGTGCGAAAGTCGCGCAGGTAATGGTCGACCTGCTCCAAGGCCCGGGGATCGTAGGACCGGCCCCGGGCATAGGTGACCTCAAGATGCTGACGGGTGTGGGTATGATAAAAGGAGAGTGAACGCGGATCCCCCTCTCCGGCCGCGGCAGCAAGGGGAGCAGCCACGGCCAGGGCAGTGGCAAGGATCGTGGTTTGACGGATAAAACTTCGTCTGCTGAGAGGGGATAGGCTCTGTGGTGTCATTCTCCGAAACATTCTGTGCTGTGAGTCATGGGATCAGTGAGGTGTGGCCACCCCACGGCTGGACACTATCCGGCTAATAAAATGCAAGCCTGGAAAAAAGTCAAGGAGATAAACTACAAAAAATATGCAATTGCAGCATCTTACTCCCACACCCCGGCCAGTACGGCAGCGCAATGGGGGCATTGCCCCTTGGCTGGAGCTTGGCCCTTCAACATAAAACCATACCGTGCCAGCACGGTGCCCCCGCAAGAGGGGCAGATGGTATCCTCTCCCTCTCCCGGGATATTGCCCTGATAGACATGGTGGAGCCCGCTCTCCACTCCGATCCGGTGGGCCCTTGCCAGCTGCTCCGCAGAGGTAGGGGGCCGGTCGGTCATCCTATAGGCGGGCCTGAAGGCCGAGACATGCCAGGGGATGGCCGGATCGAGATCATAGAGAAAACGGGCAATCCCCTTGAGCTCGGCATCGGAATCGTTCAGCCCCGGGATGATCAGGGTGGTCACTTCCACCCAGACCCCCAGCTGATGGAAGAGACGGACGTTGTCCAACACCGGCTGCAGCCTGGCCCGACAGACCTTTTTATAAAAATCGTCCGTAAAGGCCTTGATATCGATATTGATCGCATCAAGCCAGGAGGCGATCTCACGGGCCGCCTCCGGGCTCATATAGCCGTTGCTGACATAGACGTTGGCAAGCCCTGCCCGCCGGGCCAGCTCAGCACAGTCCCGGCTGAACTCGTAGAAGATGGTGGGTTCGACATAGGTGTAGCTGATGGAGGCACAAGCCTCTGCCCGGGCCCGGGCAACGATCTCTTCCGGGGTTCTCGGCTGGCCGCTGATCGTACCGTCGCCGAGCTGAGGCGCCTGGGCAATATCAAAGTTCTGGCAGTGGAGACAACGGAAGTTACAGCCCATGGTGGCCAGGGAGTAGGATCGGCTGCCGGGCAGGAAGTGAAACAGCGGTTTTTTCTCTATGGGATCGACATGCTCGGCCACCACCTTACCGTACACCAGGCTGACCAGGGTGCCGTCACGGTTCTCCCGCACCCCACAGATGCCGCGACGCCCGGGCGGAATCGTGCAACGATGATTGCAGAGCCCGCAGACAACCACCTGGGGTGTTCCTTTTTTTTGGCTATACAACATGGCTTCATGCATAACTGCTACCTCCAGCTAGAGTAATCACGGTTTCCAGGTTGACCTCTCGCCCCGGAAACCGCTATAGTCGAGTTCAGCTTAACCGACGACCCAGCGGGCCAGGCCATGCAGCAGCACCTTGGGGGACTCAAGGGAACTGCACCGCCATAACCGGCAGCAAGCTGCGGCCGGCAGCCACTCTTTTTTCCGGACATGGGACCAATGGACGAACAACTGCTCAGCCTCTTTGCCAGCATCAGCCGCCAGGCTGCCCGAATGGAGATCATGGCCCTGCGGGCCCAACGGGACCAGCGGCCGGACCTGCTAGGTCTGTATCAGGCCCTGGAAAAATCATACCAGGCCCAGGCCAGACGCACTCTCCTCCAGCTCCGCGGCAGGGTCAGCAACAGCGAGGCCAACCTGGCTGGCCTGATCGAGCGGGAACTGCCACCACTGGTCGGCAGCTATGAGCGCCTTGGCCGGCAGGCGGCTCAGGAAGAGAGGCGGGCCATCACCACAGCCTGTGACCAGGCCGCCCGCATCGGCCGGATGAACCAAAACCTGGCCAGACAGCGGCAACAGAGCCGCCGGGACAATCCCCTCCACGTCTGCAACTTCTGCGGCTTTATTGCCTCGGATCAGCCACCGGAACATTGTCCGATCTGCACTGCGCCCTCCCACAGGTTCGAACGGGCTGCCCCATGAAAAAAATCATCTCCGGGGGCCAAACCGGGGCTGACCGGGCCGCCCTGGATGCCGCCATCTCCCTGGGAATCGAGCATGGCGGCTGGCTGCCCAGGGGCAGAACAACCGAAGAGGGCCCCCTTCCCCAAAGGTACAGGCTCAAGGAACTGCCCAGCCGCCAATACCGGCTGAGAACCCGCCAGAATGTCCTGGACAGCGACGCCACCCTGATCTGTTCCTTTGGTCCCCTTTCCGGAGGCTCGGCCCTCACCCAGGCCCTGGCCATCAAACACCATCGCCCCTGCCTCCACATCGACTTTGAGCTCTGGACCCTCAGCCGGGCCGCGGTTGCAGTGGAGCAGTGGTGCCGGGACCATGCTGTCAAGACCCTCAACGTGGCCGGTCCCCGGGCCAGTGGTGAGCCGCGGATATATGAACGCGTCTTTGCCCTGCTCGTCAAGATCCAGTGGCCCTGAGGGGCCGCCCAGCTGCCAACTCTATCCTGCCATCCAGAAGAGGAAGCCTCCATGCCTACCATCGATCATCAGACCAGCCGCAGACAGTTCCTCCACAGGGTCATCCTGGGTTCGGCCGCCTGGCTGACGCCGCCGCTGCTCTTGACAGGCTGTGCCGTTGATCCGGTCACCGGCCGAAGCCAACTCATGGTCATGAGTGAACAGGAGGAGATCGATCTCGACCGCAGGCAATCACCCTACCAGTTTTCGGCAGACTATGGCCCGGTCCAGGACCGGCAACTCAACGACTATATCCACCAGATCGGCCTGGAGCTGGCGGCCCGCTCCCACCGCCCACAGATGCCCTTTTCCTTTCGAGCGGTCAATGCTGCCTATATCAATGCCTATGCCTTTCCCGGCGGTTCCATCGCGATAACCCGGGGCATCCTGGTAGCCCTGGAAAACGAAGCCGAACTGGCGGCCCTGCTCGGCCATGAGATCGGCCATGTCTGCGCCCGTCACACCGCTGAACAGTCGGGCAAGGGCCTGCTGACCTCACTGCTGCTCAGCGGGGCATCCCTGGCTACCAGTGCTGCCGGGTACGGCGGGGCAGCCGGACTGGTCGAAAATTTCGGCCAGCTTGGAGCCGGTGCCCTGCTCGCCCACTACAGCCGCGACAACGAACGGGAGGCCGATGCCCTGGGCATGGCGTACATGACCGGCGCCGGCTACAACCCTGCCGGGATGACCGGCCTGATGAAGGTCCTGCTCAACAGCAAAAAGCGACAACCCAGCATGGTGGAGGTCATGTTCAGTACCCACCCCATGGGTGAGGAACGGTACAGAACCGCCCTCCAGACGGCCAAATCCAACTACGCCAAGATGGCTGATTTTCCCCTGCACCGGGAACGCTTCATGGACAGAACCGCTGCCCTGCGCAGCAAAAAAGAGGCGATCACGGCCATCCACCGGGGATCCATTGCCCTGGCCAAGGGGCGCTACAGCGAGGCCGAGGAAGAACTGAACCAGGCCCTGGCCCTGGCACCCGACGACTACGCTGCCCTGGTGATCATGGCCAGATGTCAGTTTGGCCAGGACCGGATCAGCCGGGCGGCTCACTTTGGCCGCCAGGCGACCCGGCTCTATCCCCAGGAGGCCCAGGCCCATGTGGTCATCGGGGTCTGTGCCATCCTCCAGAAAAAGTATCAGCAGGCCTACCAGCACCTCCTGGAATTTGATCGTCTCCTGCCCGGTAATCCTGAAACCACCTTTTTCCTGGGCATGGCCCTGGAGGGGATGGAGCGTCGCCCGGAGGCGGCCCGTCACTACCAGGCCTACCTGGGCAAGGTCAGACAGGGCAAGCAGGCCCGGTATGCCTATACGCGGCTGAAGCAGTGGGGCTACATCAGGTAGACACCCCTGACGACGCGCCCCTGGCCACTCCTACCCCTGGCTGGCCTCTCCACTGCTCAGCCGCCATTCTCCGCTGTTTCCAGGGGGCTGCCGTCGCCCCGGATGGCCTTCCGTACGGTGGTGGCCAGCTCCTGCAGATCAACCGGTTTCATCATCAACTCACAGGCCCCGGCCTGGACCGCCACCTCCTGATTCAGCTTGTCCGAATAACCGGTACAGAGGATCACCGGCAGCTCCGGCCTGAGCTTCAGGATCTCCCGGGTCAACTCCAGACCGGTCATCCTGGGCATGGTGTGGTCGGTGATCACCAGATCGATGGGATGATCCTGCTCCTTGATCATGGAGAGGACCTCCAGGGGATTGGAGGAGGTCACCACCGAATAGCCAAAATGCTCCAGCATCATCCGGCAGGTTTCCCGGATCTCTTTTTCATCGTCAATGACCAGGATATGTTCATTGCCCGTGGGCAGAGGGACTTCGCCGATCAACAGCTCACCTTCGGCGGCCCCATCGGCCAGGGGCAGGTAGATATAAAAGGTGGTCCCCTTGCCCAGCACCGACTTGACCTGGATGTCCCCACCCAGGTCCTGGACAATCCCCAGGACCACACTCAGCCCCATGCCCGTGCCCTCGCCAGGATCCTTGGTGGTGAAAAATGGGGTAAAGATACGTTCCACCGTCGCATCCTCCATCCCTGAACCGGTATCCTGGACAGTGAGACAGAGACAGGCATCACCCATGCCGGGATGGAGGGCCCCGCATTTTTCAGAGGGCAGCTGCTCAAGGACAATGGTCAGCAACCCACCACTGTCCCGCATGGAATAGAAGGCGTTGGCACAGAGATTCATGATGATCTGCTGCAACTGCACCGGGGCCGCGACCACCTTCGACTCCGGATCCAGGATACGCTGGTCGATCTCTATGGTGGAGGGCAACGAGGCCCTGATCAGGTGCAGGCTCTCCTTGATCAGAGGGGCCACGGTCACCGGGTGTTTCTCCAGGGTGGACTGACGACTGAAGGTCAGGATCTGCTGGACCAGATCGGCAGCCCGTCTGCCCCCCTGGCGGATATGGACCAGATTCTCATGGAGCTCTGAATCCTTATCGCTCTGCAGCAGGGCCATATCGGTAAAGCCGATGATCGCCCCCAAAATATTGTTGAAATCATGGGCAATACCGCCGGCCAGGGTGCCGATGGCCTCCATCTTCTCGGCCTGGCGCAACCTGGATTCAATGGCCACTTCACTGGTGATATCCCGTTGCACCGTGACATAGTGGGTGATGGTGCCGTCCACATTGCGGACCGGAGAAACCGAAGAGGCCGAGATAAAGACCGAGCCGTTTTTCCGCTGGTTGGTAATCCGGCCCTGCCAGACCTCGCCTTTACGGACCCTCTCCCTGAGTTCCCGCCAGAGCTGGCGTCCATTTTCCAAAGACCAGAGCGAGCGTACCGACTGGCCGATCACCTCCTCCCGGCTGTAGCCGGTGATCTCACAGAAGGCGGCGTTCACGTACTCGATGCGGCCGTGGGTATCACTGATATGGACCAGTTCCTTGACCTGATCAACGGCGGTGGCCAGGCGGCGCTGGACCTCCTCCACCTTTCTCTCCTTGGTCACGTCCTGGACGATGACGATATGGTGGAGCTCTTTGCCCAGGGGCAGCGGGGTCAGGTTAATGACCACATCCCGGCTGGAGTGCTCGGTCTCGATCTGCCTGCTCAGGGGCACAGCCTGACCCAGGGGACCACCGCTCACCCCGGCTGCACCGAAGTCGAAGCCTTCGTCCCTGGGGATAAAGGTATAGATCGAACAGCCGCCGAGCTCCTCCTGGGAGCCCCCATCGACCAGGCCCACGGCAGCATGGTTGGCATAGGCAATCCGCCCCTCGGTATCGACCAGCAAAACCCCCATGGGGGCATGGTCGAGGAGTTTGACCAGCTGCTCTTCAACCTGTCTGCGCTCCTGCTCCTCACGTCTTCCGGTCAAGAGCATGCTCAGCCCCATACCCAAGAGCCCCACCGCGGAGACCGTTATCAGGGTAACCATCAGCCACTGCTTACGAAAACCAGCCATGGTACCCAGCACCTGATTTTCCGGGGAGACAATCAGCAGGGACCAGAAGTTGCCGCCCGGAAGATCCACGGGCAGGTGGACGCCGTAACGCTCTCCCGGTAGAGGGGGCTCCTCGCCGGGAAAGGCCTCAGACAGGGCAAAGGCGCCCTGCTTATGGGTGTACATCCCGGCATAGAGCTGGATCAGCTTCTCGTTTTGATAGGACTGGACACTCCTGCCCAACAGATCCGGATCAGGGGCGTAGAGCGTCTGCCCCTGACGGCTGAACAGCAGGACAATCCCACTGCGTTCCAGCTTGAGCGATTCAAGATAGCGCCTGGCGATCTCCTCACAGGGGATCAGAAAGGAGATATTGCCCAGGAAAAGCGAATCTGCAAAGATCGGCTGGGTAAGAACAACAGCGGCGCTCCCATCTGCAGCCAGCAGGCGCTCACTCACCTGGAGTTGTTGACTGGGCAGAAAGCCCTCCAGCGCCCCCTCTTCCACCATCCAACCCTTACCCTCCGGAACCTGGGCAGGAATGGACAGGGACAAACGCCCCTGGGGATCGGTTCGAAAGACCCCGTTAAGCTGCGACTGATGGATGGCAAAAAAATCCTCAAGCAAGAGCTGACCGCCGCTGTTCATGGTCTTGATGGATTCCTGTCGGGCCAGGTATTCCAGGGCCCGCTGATAGGTGGCAAAGTAGCCCTGGATATCGACCACGGCCTGGTCCAGCAAGAGGAGCTGCTGCTCATGAAAGGCATTGATGGTCTTGTTCCTGACCGAGAGGTAGGGAAGATAAAACAACCCGGCCAGTGCCAGGGTCACCCCAAGGGAGAGGAACACATATGGGAAAGAGAGTCGGCGCATCGATCAAAGGGTATAAAGAGAAATTTCAGCGGATACAGCGGATACTGTCTAACTATAGCAAAACAATATCTGTTTCCAAAATTTATTCAGCCGACTATGATAGACAATCCGGGGGCAGCAGCCACCCGCTGGAATGGCCGAGTGGGCACCACACCGGCGGCAACGCATACATCAGGAAGGTTCAACGTGTTCCTCTATCAGGCCAACAGACTGGAAACCCTGGGCAAACAGCTGTCCACCACCCTGGGCACCGCCTCACCCTCGCCCCTTGCGGCCGAGATCATCGTGGTCCAGCACCACGGCATGGCCCAGTGGCTCCAACTGCAGATCGCCGCCAACAACGGGATCGCCGCCAACCTGGAATTCCCCCTGCCGGCCCGTTTCATCACCACCATGGCGGCCCGGGTCATGGGCAGCCTGCCTGACCAGGAGCTGTTTGAGCGCCAGGTACTGCTCTGGCGCATCTTCCGTGTTCTTCCCGCCCATACCGGACTGCCCGGATTTGAACAGCTGGCCAGCTACCTCCAGGGCAAGGGCCAGCTGCTCAAACGCTACCAGCTGGCCGCCACCATCGCCGATCTCTTTGACCGGTACCTGATCTATCGGCCGGACCTGATCAGCCGCTGGGATCAGGGCGAGGAGCAGCACTGGCAGGCCATGCTCTGGCGCAGCCTGGCAGGCTCAACTCCTCACCGGGGCCGGATCCTGACCGATTTCCTGAGCCGCCTGGATAGCGGCGAGCCCCTGGCGGCAGAGCTGCCCGGCCGCTGCTTTCTCTTCGGCCTCAGCACCCTCGCGCCGATCTATCTGGAGATCCTCACCAGGCTCAGCCGCTACCTGGAAATCCATTGCTTCCACCTCAGCCCCTGCAGGGAGTACTGGGGAGATCTTTGTTCGGAGAAGGAACAGGCCCGCCGCCATGGCCGCAAAGACCGCCGGCCGGAAAGCGATCTCTACACCACCCCAGGCAACCCGCTGCTCTCCTCCTGGGGCAAGGTGGGCCAGGAGTTTCTCCAGCAGCTGCTCCGCTATGACCTGGAAGAGTTCGACAACTACCACCAGCCCGGCTCCCCCCATCTCCTGGGGCGGCTCCAAGAGCAGATCCTTGACCTCGCCGACCCCACCGCCCCGGAAGAGCGGGAGCCGGACCCCTTTCATCCGGATGCCTCACTCCAGTTCCACTGCTGTCACTCGCCCCTGCGTGAAGTCCAGGTCCTCCACGACCGCTTGCTCGCCATCTTCCAGAAGCACCCGGATCTCACGGCCGGCGACATCCTGGTCATGGCCCCGGATATTCATCAATACAGCGAGATCATCCATGGGGTCTTCAGCGGTGCGCCCCCTGAACAGGCCATCCCCTACTTTCTGGCAGACCGACCGCCCGGCCAGGAGACGCCAACCCTGCACTCCTTTCTCGAGCTGCTCAGCCTCCTGGGCGGCCGCTGCACCAGCACTGAGGTCCTGGCCCTCCTGGAAAACCAGGCCCTGCTCCAGCGCTTCGAGCTGGATGTGTCGGATCTGCCCCGCCTGCAGCAGTGGATTCGGCAGACCACCATTCGCTGGGGTCTGGACCGGGACCATCGCCTGGAGTGCGGGGTCACCGACTTTGCCGCCAACTCCTGGCAGGCGGGCCTGGACCAGCTCCTCCTGGGCTACTTCATGGGAGAGAGCGACCACTGTTTCCAGGATATCTCCCCCTACCCCTCTCTGTTGAACGATGAAGACCGGCTCCTGGGCGGCTTCAGCTCCTTTATCCAGCAACTCCAGGAGTGGCACCGGAGCCTCCAGGGAAGCCGCAGCACAGGCCAATGGACCGCCCTGCTCAGAACACTCCTCCACTCCTTTTTTCTCCAGTCCGCCGATGAGGAGGGTTTCAGCCTGCTCAACGGTGCCCTCCTGGATCTGGAGGAGCAGACCGGCCGGGCCGAGATGACCGACCACCTGGACCTCCAACTGCTCACCCTCCATCTCCGCAGCCAGCTTGAACAACAGCCCTCGGGCCAGGTCTTTCTCAGCGGTCGCCTCACCTTCTGCAACATGGTGCCCATGCGGGCGGTCCCCTTCCAGGTCATCTGCCTGCTGGGCATGAACGAGTCTGCCTTTCCCCGCCGCCAGCCTCCGATCCCCTTTGACCTGACCCTGCAGGAACCTCGAGCAGGTGATCGGGAACGGAGCAAGGATGACCGCTACCTCTTCCTGGAAATCCTGCTCTCGGCACGCAGGCTCCTCTACCTCTCCTGGGTGGGCCGCAACCAGCGGAGCAACGAGCCGATCCCGCCGACTGTGGTGATCAGCGAGCTCCAGGACTACCTGGACCGATCCCATCCCCTCCAGGAGCCCGGCCCGGCCCGGCAGCTCAGCTGCGAGCACCCCCTCCAGCCCTTCAGCCGCCGGGCCTTCAGCGGTCGGGGCCCGATTGCCAGTTATGCCGGCCAATGGCGGCCGGCCGAGCAACAGACCGTGGCGCCCCCCCTGCTCTCCAGTCCACTGGTTCGGACAGGCGCCGCCGCACCGACAGTCATCGAGCTCTCCAGCTTGGTCCAATTCTGGCGACATCCGGTGCGATTTTTCCTGGAGCAGCAGCTGGGACTCAAACTCCGTCAACAGGACCATGGTCTGGGAGATGCAGAGCCCTTTGCCCTGGATCAGCTGGACCAGTTCCTGGTGCGTCAGGAGCTGCTGGATACCACCCTCAGGGAAACCACTGCCGAGCAGCGCTGGCAGCAGCTCAAGAACCGGGGCAGCCTGCCCCAGGGAGGTTTCGGCATTGCCCTCAAAGAGGAGATTGATCAGGCCAACGCAGCGCTGAGCCAGGCCATCAGTCCACTGAAGGATCAGCGGCTGGAGCCCCTGGAGATCGACACCACCATAGCTTGCTGGCAGCTCAAGGGCTGGCTGCACGACCTCTACCCCCAGGGTCGATGCACCTGGAGAAGCAGTCGGGTCAAGGGGGGAAGCCTGATGGAGCTCTGGATCCATCACCTGGCCCTGAACCTGGTGAGACCGCCCGGGCTCGGCCACAGCTCCACCCACCTGGGCCGGACAGAGACCATGACCCTCCTGCCGGTCCGGGAACCGGCCCCCTATCTCCTCGAACTGATGGAGCTCTTCCAGGAGGGCCGCTGTCGACCTCTTCCCTTTTTCCCTGAATCGAGTCTGGCCTGGAACCGGGCCAAACCGGGCAAGGAAGCCCAGGCGGCCGCCAAGGTCTGGCAGGGCGGCTACAACCGCCCTGGAGAACGGGAAGAGCCCGCCTACGGCTATCTCTTTCCTGAAGCCGGGACCAGTGAACCTGGCCAGGAGAACGAGCAGGAGTCGCCCCTCTTATCCGCCGAATTTATCCGCCTGAGCGCGCTCTACACCCCGCTCCACGATCACCTTGCCGACAGCGATCAGGGTGATCGCAGCAACTGAACGAGCCAAGCCATGCACCCACTTGATCCCTACCAGATCCCCCTGACCGGCAGCCGTCTGATCGAAGCCAGCGCCGGCACCGGCAAGACCTATACCCTGACCCTGCTCTACCTGCGGCTGCTCCTGGAGCGTGGCCTGGGCGTAGACCAGATCCTGGTGGTCACCTTTACCCGGGCGGCAACCGATGAGCTGCGTACCCGGATCCGCGGGCGACTGCGGGAGGCCCTGGACACGGCCGATGCCCTGGAGAGCCGCCAGGAAGCCGGGTCTGACCCCGCCCTGGAGGCTCTGCTGGCCGGCCAGGAGCGGGAGCAGACCCGGCAACGACTCAACGACGCCCTGATCCGCATGGATGAGGCCGCCATCTTCACCATCCACGGCTTCTGCCAACGGGTGCTCCAGGAAAATGCCTTTGCCTCAGGCCTGCCCTTTGCCATGGAACTGCTGGAGAGTGAACAGGCCATTCGCCTGGAAATTATTCAGGATTTCTGGCGCAACCGCTTCTACGGGGTCAGTACGGAGATGAGCCGCTGGCTGCGTAGTCACTGGCCCGATCCCGAGACCCTCCTCAGGCGGCTGAGCAGTACCCTCTCCCTTCAACAGGCCAGGGTGCTGCCCGAGATCGACCCCCGGGAGCTGCCTCCGCTGGAGGAGCAGACCAGGCTCCAGCTGGAGCTGGTGATCACCCTCTGGCAGGAACAGCGCAGCGAGCTGAGCACCATCCTGGAAAAAGACCCCTGCCTGCAGCGAAACCAGAAGGCCTATCGCCTGGACATGGTGGAGCAGCTGGTCGGCGGGATGGACCGGCTGGCCGAGGAGCAGACCCTGCCCTATCTGCTGCCGGACCTGCTGAAGCTCCTCTGCCAGGACTCCCTGGAGCGCTTGATCCTGAAAAAGTGCGCCACCGGGCCCAGCCATCCCTTCTTTGGCCACTTTCAACAGTTTTTCCGGCTCCATCACCGCTACCTGGAGCAGTTACGCCTCAGCCTGCTCCAGGAGGCCAGGAGCTACCTCCAGAACGAACTGCGCCGCCGCAAGGAGGAACAGGCCCAGCTCTCCTATGACGATCTCCTCACCACCCTCCATCGGGCCCTGGAAGATCAGGAGAGCGGTCCCCGCCTGGCCGCGGACCTGGCCCGCCAGTACCCCGCCGCCCTGGTAGACGAGTTCCAGGATACCGACCCCCTCCAGTACCGGATCTTTACCGCCATCAGCGCCGCAGGGAAAGGGCAGAGTCTCTTCATGATCGGCGACCCCAAGCAGGCCATCTACAGCTTCAGGGGGGCAGACATCTTCACCTATATGGGCGCCCGCAGTCGCACCCCGGCGGACAACCGCTACACCATGTCCACCAACTACCGCTCCTCTGCCCCCATGGTCCGGGCGATCAATCGGCTCTTTGCCCGGGATACCCCCTTTCTCTTTGCCGATATCTCCTTTTATCCGGTCCAGGCAGCTCCGGCTGCTGAAGGGCAGGCCCTGAAGGTCGACGGCCGCCCCCTGCCCCCCTTAACCGCCCTGCTGCTCTCCAGCGAGCGCGTCCCGGTCAGCTCCCGGAGCAAGGCCATCAACAAGGAGAACGCCACCGCCGCTGCGGCCCGGGCCACGGCCGAAGAGATCGCCACCCTGCTGGGCCTGGCCGCAGCCGGGCGTGCCACCATGGATGAAGCCGGCAGCGATCCGAGGCAAAGGCCCCTGACTGCCGGGGATATCGCCATCCTGGTCCGCACCCATCGGGAGGCCGAGACCATCCAACAGGCCCTGGGGTACCACCGCATCGCCTCGATCTGCTCCAGTCGCCAGTCGATCTTCAACACCCCCCAGGCCCGGCAGCTGCTCCAGCTGCTCACCGCCCTGTTGGACCTCTCCGACAGCGGCGCGGTCTGCAATGCCCTGGCCAGCGACTACTTCGGCCTGGATGGCGTAGCCCTGGCCGAGCTGCAGAGCGGCCACGAGGCCTGGGAAAATCAGCTCGATCGCCTCCACCACTATCAGCAGCTCTGGCAGGAACAGGGGATCATGCCCATGCTCCACCAACTGCTGGCCCGTGAGCGGGTGGTGGCCCGGCTCAGCGCTCAGCTGGGCGGAGAACGCAAGCTGACCAACATCCTCCACCTGGCCGAACTCCTCCAGCAGGCGGCGGCAGGCCTCCATGGCCACGCCAGCCTGTTCCGCTGGTTCACAAACCAGCTCCACGGCCCCGATCCCGAGGCCGAGCCCCAGCAGCTTCGCCTGGAAAGTGACGAACAGCTGGTCAAGATCGTCACCATCCATAAGGCCAAGGGGCTGGAGTACCCGCTGGTCTTTCTCCCCTTTCTCTGGAGCAGCCGTTCCCTCAATGACCAGGAGCCGCTGATCTTCCATGACCGGGCAACGCTTGCCCCTGTGGTGGACCTGGGCAGCGGCGAACCCTCCTCCCTCCGGCTGGCTAAAGAAGAGCACCAGGCCGAGGCCATCCGTCTGCTCTATGTGGCCCTGACCCGGGCCCGCTGCTGCTGCTTCTTCTCCTGGGGTACCATTCTGGGCATGGAACAGGCCGCCCTCAGCCGCCTGCTCCACCCCCTCTCCATGGAGGGCCCGCTTGGGGAGGGACAGATCCTCCAGGACCTCGAGCTCCTCAACCGGGAAGAGCCCCTGGTAGAGATCCAGCTGGTGCCCAAAGCAACCCGTCCCTCCCTCCTGCCCAGCCAGAGGGAAGAGGCAGCGCTGCTGGTCAGGCCCTTTGAGGGGTCCATCCGGCCGGGCTGGCTGATGACCAGTTACTCCCAGCTGACCGCGGAGCATGGCTCCCGACCGCCCTCTGCCCCAAGCCAGGATGCAGACAGGGACCTGCAGGAAGAAGAAGAGGGCCTCAATGCCTTCTCCTTTCCCCGTGGCCCGGCCGCCGGCACCTGTCTCCATGCCGTGTTGGAACAGGTCGACTTCACCGCCCCTGCGGCCAGTTGGAGCGGGATCATCGCCAAGGAGTTCAGTCGGGCCGGGATCGACGAAGAGTGGATCCCCTGCGCTCAGCAGTGGCTGGAGGCGGTGCTCGCCGTTCCCCTGATCGATACCCCCCCACTGAACCTGGTCCCCAGCCACAGGCGGGTGGACGAGCTCGCCTTCCTCTTCCCCCTGCACCAGCTGCAAGCCAGCCGCTTCAACCAGGTACTGGCCGGCTGGTCCATCCCTGCCCTGATCCACTCCGCCCAGAGCATCGACGGGATGATGAAGGGCTTCATTGACCTGGTCTTTGCCCATGGAGGACGCTACTTTATCGTCGACTACAAGTCCAACTTCCTGGGGCCGGCTAGCGACTGTTACCGGCAGGAGGGGCTGGCCCGCGCCATGATCGAGCATCGCTACGACCTCCAATACCTGATCTACACCCTGGCCCTGCACCGCTACCTGCAAGGCCGACTGGCAGACTATGACTATGAGCAGCACTTTGGCGGGGTCTACTACCTCTTTCTCCGGGGCATGGACCCAAGCTATCCACCGGGAAACGGGGTCTACGCGACCAGGCCGGAGCAGGAACTGATCCGCGAACTTGACCAATGCTTCCAGGGAAACAGACCATGAGGCCCGACTTGAGAGAACTCCTGGCCAACACGACCCTGCGGCCCATAGACCTCCAGGCCGGGCGCTTCCTGGAACAGTTGACCGGCAAGAGCGACGAACCAGCGATCCTCCTGGCCGCAGCCCTGACCTCCAGGGCCGTGGCCGACGGCCATGTCTGCCTGCCCCTGGACCAGCTCCAGCTGCAGTGCAACCGGCTGATCCCGGCAATGGCGGCCTCCCCGGCCGAGTTGCGCAGCCGCCTGCTGGCCACCCCGGTGGTGGGCTCCCCCGGGAGCCCCACCCCGCTGATCCTGGACCAGGAGGACAACCTCTATCTCCACCGCTACCATGCCTACGAGGAAGGCATTGCCCGGGAACTCCGCCGCCGAAACCGGCTCCGCCTGGAACCGGACCTGGCAGCGGGGCGTGCCGTCCTGGGCGAACTCTTCCCGGCAGCTGCAGAGAACGGAACAGCCCCAGCCAAGGACCCGGACTGGCAGTATGCAGCCACCGCCCTCTCCCTGTTGAGCCCCCTGCTGGTGGTCTCCGGAGGTCCGGGTACGGGCAAGACCTTCACCGTGGCCCGGATCATCGCCGCCCAGATCGCCATGGCCCCGGAGCCCTTACGGATCGGCCTGGCCGCGCCCACGGGCAAGGCGGCCACCAGGCTCAAGGATGCGCTGGCCCAGGCCCAGGGTGCGCTGCCCCCACGCTTTGCCAGGCAGATGCCTGACCAGGCCCTCACCCTCCACCGTCTGCTGGGGTTTCAGCCGGCTACAGGCCGATTCCGCCACAACCGCGACAACCCCCTTCACCTGGATATGCTCCTGGTGGACGAGGCCTCCATGATCGACATCCCCCTGATGGCCGGACTGATGGAGGCCCTGCCCCCAAAATGCCGACTGATCCTCTTTGGCGACAGGCATCAGCTGGCCTCGGTGGAGGCCGGCAACCTCCTGGCAGATATCTGCAGCCCTGGCCTGCCCCAATGGTCCAGGGCCACCTCTGCCGACCTGGAGGCCCTCACGGCTCACTCCTATCCCGGCGGCACGGCCTCTCCTGCGGAGATGGACGACAGCGTGGTCCAGCTGCAAAAGAGTTATCGTTTCCAGGCCGGTTCCGGAATCGCCACCCTGGCCAAGGCCATCCAGAGTGATGATCCCCAGGCCCTGGCCCGCTGTCTGCGCACCCCCTACCCTGACCTGGAGCTGACCGCCCCTGACCCCGGCCGGTCTCGACCCAGGCTGGAAGACTTTATCCGTCACTCCTTTAAACCCATCTTCAGCGCCCGCTCCCCCATGGCAGCCCTGCACTGTTTTGAACAGAGTCGGATCCTCTGCGGGGTCCACCAGGGAGAGAACGGGGTCAAGGCCGTCAACCAGCTGGCACAGGAACTGCTTCTCGGGCCCGGCCGGCAGCCGGCACCTGGCCGGCACTACCGGGGACAGCCCCTGATGATCCTCCAAAATGATTACGCCCTGGGCCTGTTCAACGGTGACAGCGGCCTCATCTGGCCCGATGAGCAGGGAAAGCTCCAGGCCTGGTTCCCGGGCGCTGACGGCAGCCTGCGCACCATCTTGCCCAGGCGCCTGCCGCTCCATCAGACCGGCTACGCCATCACCGTGCATAAATCCCAGGGCTCGGAGTTTGATCGGGTGCTGCTGCTCCTCCCTGGACGAGACACCCCCATCCTCAACCGGGAACTGCTCTACACCGGGGTCACCAGGGCCCGCAAACACCTCACCCTGGAGGCCAGCCCGGAGCTCCTGGAGAGCACGGCCGCCCGGCCGGCCCAGCGTTTTTCCGGGCTGCATCACAAGCTGCGCATCCCCTGGTAAGACAGCTGCAGAGCCCCCTGACAACGGACGAAAAGCATATGGATATCAGAAAACTGGAAGTATTTTGCAAGGTGATAGAGCTGAAGAGCTTCACCAAGGCCGCAGAGTGGGCCATGCTCTCCCAGCCCACGGTCAGCGAACACATCCGCAGCCTGGAACAACAGCTGGGGCAGCAACTGATCGACCGCCTGGGACGTACGGTGGAGGTCACCCCGGTGGGCCGACTCTTCTATGGCTATGCCCTCAAGCTCATCCGCCTCCAGGAGGAGTCGCTCCAGGCCGTTGAACGCTTCAGCGGCCACCTGGCAGGGCGGGTAATCCTGGGCTCCAGCACCATCCCGGGGACCTATATCCTGCCCCGGCTCCTGGCCGCATTGTTCAAGGCACATCCCGACATCCAGGCAGACCTCAACATCGCCAACTCACGTGCCACGGCCCGCAAGGTGATGGACGGCAGCTATGACCTGGGAATCGTCGGAGCCCGTTGGAACGACCGCAGCCTCCAGTGGACCAGGATCTACCAGGATCGGCTGACCCTGGCCGTTCCCCCGGGTTCGCCCCTCACTGCCCGCAGTTCTGTCCAGGTGGAGGATCTCCTGGGGCACCCCTTTATCCTCCGTGAACCCGGTTCAGGCACCCGCAAGATGGTGGCCCGGATCCTGGAACGGAAGGGCTGCCGGGAGAACGACCTCCAGAAGGTGACGGTCATCGGCTCCACGGCCGCGGTCAAGGAGGCGATCAAGGCAGGCCTGGGTATCTCCATCCTCTCCAGAAGAGCGCTCTCCGAGGACATCGACCGCGCCACCATCATTGGCCTCAGCCTGGAAGACGATGCCATGGAGCGTCCCTTTTACCTGATCCAACGCAAAAATCGCGCCCTGACACCGGTGGCCGCGGCCTTCTCCGCCCTCCTCCTCCGGGATGCCGAGCTGACAAGCAGGCCCCCGCTTTCCGAAGAGCCCGACCGGCTCTAGCCAAATGCCGGGGCCGAGGCCCCCTGCCCCTCAACCCGGTGCAGCTCTCTCAAGCGACACCCCAGAGCCCGGCTGGCTGGGGTTTGCCGGTTTGACAAGCAGCGGAACCATTGCTACCTGTTTCTGAAGAGAGTGCTACCCCGGGCGGCAGCCCGCAGCCCCCTCTGTCCACGGATACTACCCAGGAGAATCCCATGACCGATAACGCCATAGCCATGGTTCTGGCCTCGTTCACCGCCGATGCCCTTGCCCTGGCCCCCCACTGGATCTACGACACCCAGGCCATCAAGGAACAGTTCGGCCGGGTGGATCAGCTGCTCCAACCCCGGCCCGGCTCCTACCACGCCGGCAAAAAACGGGGGGACTTCACCCACTACGGAGACCAGGCCCTGGTCCTGCTCCAATCCCTGGCCCGACACCAGGGGTTTCAGCTGGATGCCTTCTGCCGGGACTGGCAGCAGTTGTTCAGGGCCGACTATACGGGCTACCTGGACGGGGCCACCAACACGACCCTGGCCAAGCTGGAGGAGGGCACGGAAGCCGAGAGCTGCGGCTCCTCCTCCGCAGATCTGGGTGGAGCGGCCCGGATCGCACCCCTGATCTTCTGGTATCATCAGGAGGAGGAAGCACTCCTCCGGGCCGTGAGCGCCCAGACCGAGATGACCCACAACCACCCGGCCACCGTTGCCGGAGCCCTGTTTCTGGCGCGCTCTGTTGCTGCCATCCTCCGCGGAGACGAGCCGCGCACTGCCATAACCCGAACCCTGGAGGCTGGGCTTGCTGATCTGGACCTGGATATCCGCCTGCGCAGCGCCCTGGATAGCGAAGACCAGGACTCCGGCGAGGTGATCAGAGGCTTTGGCCAGGCCTGTTCCATCTCCTCGGCCCTGCCTGGTGCGGTCCATCTGGTACTTGCCCACCCCGACGACCTCCAGGCTGCCCTGATCGCCAATGTCATGGCCGGAGGTGATTCTGCGGCCCGCGGCCTGGCCGCCGGCATGCTCCTGGGCGCCCATCTCGGAGTCGAACAGATCCCCCAGCCATGGCTCAGGGAGATGAGTGCCTACCAGCAGATCATGACCCTGTTGGCCCGAAAAAGCAGCAGCTGAATAAGCGCTTTCCCTGACTCTTCTCCATCAGCACAGGGGGGAAACCACAGCTCCCCCCTTGTTGGGATCCCCCTTGACCTTCCCCGCCCCAGCCCCTGGTGCCGCCCCTGGGGGTATGCTGCCGGGGATCTTCCCTTGACCCTGCTGATTCCAGCGAGGCTCCAGGAGCGGGCTCCGCTCCTCCAGGCATCCTCTTTTTCCGAAAAGCGACCAGGAAGATGTTTCATTCTGGTGAGTCATCTCCTATGATGTATAACTGTATAGATATACAGATGTATAACAGATGGATAACAAATGGATACTGATCGTGTTCTTTGCCTGCCCCAAGAGCACTCGACCCTGCCCCGACGACCCTTGAGAAGCAGCGAGCGATTACGCGGGCGCAGCGATACCCTGGAGCGCCGGCCCCGCCCCCAGCTCCCACAAGCAAACGACCTTTATTGGAGGTACCATGAGCGCATTGAAAGACACCCAGACGGAAAAAAATATCCTCACCGCCTTTTGCGGCGAATCCCAGGCCAGAAACCGCTACACCTACTTCGCCTCCCAGGCCAAAAAGGACGGCTATGTCCAGATCTCCCATATCTTCGAAGAGACCGCCAACCAGGAAAAGGAGCATGCCAAACGTTTGTTTAAACTGCTGGAGGGCGGCGAGGTTGAGATCAGCGCCTCCTTCCCGGCCGGGGTGATCGGCACCACCGCAGAAAACCTGGCTGAAGCCGCCCAGGGGGAAAACTACGAACACACCACCATGTACCCGGAGTTCGCGCTTACCGCCCGCCAGGAAGGCTTCCCGGAGATCGCCGAGATCTTCGAGGCCATTGCCGTGGCCGAAAAACAGCATGAAAAGCGCTACCTGGAACTGAAGGCCAACATCGAGCAGAACCGGGTCTTTTCCCGCTCCGAGTCCAAGAGCTGGCGCTGCCGCAACTGCGGCTACCTCCACCAGGGTACGGATGCGCTGGAGCGCTGTCCGGCCTGTGACCATCCCCAGGCCCACTTTGAGCTGCTGGGAGAGAACTGGTAGGCGGCAGCAGCGAGGCCTGCCCCCGGGGGTGAACCCTGCCGCTCCTTTGCCGCCAGTTCCCCCCGCCTCGCCCCAGGTCACCGGCCTCAATCTTTAGCTTTCATTTCAGGCGATTAGTTTTTTTCAAAAAAAAACAGACCACTCCTTTACAGCCAAAAGAGAATGATTACTCTATGCAACTAGTTATTATTATCAACAGCTATCGCCTCTAAAAAGTCATCGAAATTAACAACTTGCACAACAGACTTTCAGAGGTACCATTTTTTCCAACCACCATAAGGAGAACACCATGGCTCAGATTACCCTGCAGGGCAACACCATCGATACCGTCGGCACCCTACCCGCTCCCCAGTCTGTTGCACCTGCATTCTCTCTGGTCAAGACCGACCTTTCAGAGGTCAGCGCCGCTGACTTCAAGGGCAAAAAGATCGTCCTCAACATCTTTCCCAGCATCGACACCGCGGTCTGTGCCGCCTCGGTACGCCGCTTCAACCAGATCGCCTCTGAGAAGGAAAACACCGTGGTCCTCTGCGTCTCTGCAGACCTGCCCTTTGCCCACCAGCGCTTCTGCGAAGTCGATGGCCTGGACGACGTGATCCCGGTCTCGGTCTTCCGTTCTCCGGCATTTGGCCAGGACTACGGAGTGACCATCAGCTCCGGCCCCATTGCCGGGCTGCTCTCCAGGGCTGTGGTGGTCATTGACGCCGACGGCAAGATCAGCTACAGTGAACAGGTACCTGAGATCACCCAGGAGCCTGACTATGATGCGGCCCTGGCCGCACTTGACTGATCCAGATTCGAGCCCCCTGGTCCCTTGAAGAGCTGGAGTTTCAGCCAGCAACGCTTCCAGGGACACCTGTCCGATTCATCTGCTCTGCCCCGGTCGCCCTCCCCGGACGACCGGGCAGCATCCCGGAGGAGCTGATCATGCAGTGGCGACAATTCCTGACCCCGGTCCGATCCCTCACCCCGGCCCAGACCGACGCCTATCTCAAGGCCCATCCCCTCGATTCCTACACCCTGCTCGATGTCCGCCAAGCCAAGGAGTACCAGGCCGGTCACCTTGCCGGTGCCAAGCTGATTCCTGTGGGAGAACTGGACCAGCGACTGGAAGAGCTGGATCCGGGCAAGCCCATCCTGATCTACTGAGCCATTGGCGGTCGGAGCCGAGTTGCGGCTCAACTCCTCAAAGGCAGAGGTTTCAAAGAGGTCTACAACCTGAGCGGGGGAATCAAGGCCCGGCAGCAACCGACGGCCCGCGGACCGAAAGAACTCGGCCTGGCCGTCTTTACAGGCCCCCTCTCCTTTAAGGAGATCATCCTCACCGCCTATGGCCTGGAACAGGGACTGCGCGATTTTTACCTGGAACAGCGTTCCCGGACAAAAAATTCCGCGGCCCAGGGACTGTTCTCCACCCTGGCCCAAGTCGAACTCCTCCACCAGGAGCAACTGCTGGCACTCTACAACGAGCACCACACTGCCCCCCTTGAACAGGACCAACTGGAAGAGCTGGTCCGCCAACGTGGCATGGAGGGTGGGATGACCACCCAGGAGTACCTGGATCTCTACCAACCGGACCCGGACAACCTGGACCACACCCTTTCCCTGGCCATGGCCATCGAGACCCAGGCCCTGGACCTCTACCTCCGAGCCGGCGACCAGGCCCGGGAACCTGGGAGCCAAACCATCTTTTACCGGATCGCCGAACAGGAGCGCACCCATATCAAACACCTGGCCAACCTCATCCAGGAGCAGACTCACGACCCGGACCATGGCCCCACCCCTGGCTGAAGCCGTGGGCAGCACAGACCCAGACACGACAGCGAGGCTGACCATGACCCCAAAAGAGCTGGTCCTCCTGGGCGGAGGACATGCCCACATGACCGTCCTGGCCCACCTGGCCGACCTCCAGCAGGCCGGCAGCCGGGTGACCGTGATCCAGCCCTCTGCCCATCACTACTACTCGGGCATGGGGCCGGGCATGTTGGGGGGCAGCTATACCCCCGAACAGATCCGCTTCCCCACCAAGCGCCAGGTGGAAGAGCAGGGGGGGACCTTTATCCTGGACCGGGCGGTGCGGATAGACCCCGAGGCCCAGCTGATCCACCTTCAACAGGCTGATCGCCCCCTTGGCTACGACCTGCTCTCCTGCAACGTCGGTTCCCAGGTGCGCAGCGATGCTATCCGCCCGGACAACACCAGCCTGTTTACGGTCAAGCCCATCGAGACCCTGGTCGCAGCCCGCAGCCGAATCCTCAGCCAGGGCAGAGAGCGGCCGCTCTCCATCGCCGTGCTCGGCGGGGGGCCCTCGGCCGTGGAGATCGCCGGCAACCTCTGGCGGCTGGGCGACTCCGGGGCCATCCTACCCCCGACCATCACCCTGATCAGCGGTAAACACTTCCTGGCCCGGCTGCCGTCCCGGGTCCGCACCCTGGCCCTCAACTCGCTTAAACGGCGGCAGATCACGATCCGCTCCGGTCACTATGTGCAGCAGGTGGCGGGCAGGACCATCATCCTGGACAACCAGGACACCCTCCAGGCCGATATCATCTTTTCCGCCATCGGGATCCAACCCTCCCCCCTGTTCCGCGACTCAAGCCTGGCCGTCGGCCCTGAGGGAGGCCTGCGGGTCAACCGCTTTCTCCAGAGTGTCGACCACACCAACATCTTCGCTGGTGGAGACTGCATCTTCTACCAGGAGCAACCCCTGGATAAGGTGGGAGTCTATGCAGTCCGCCAGAACCCGGTGCTCCTCCACAACCTGCTGGCCTCACTCCGGGGCGAGCCCCTCCAGGCCTTTACCCCGGGCGGCAGCTACCTGCTGATCTATAATCTGGGGGATGAGCGCGGCATCTTCTCCAAGTGGTCCCTGGTCTTTGGCGGCCGTCTGGCCTTTGCACTCAAGGATTGGATTGACCGCCGTTTCATGGCCAGTTTTCAACCCAGCCGCCAAGACAGCTGAACCAGGCAGGGGAAGGGCACCCCTCTGCCGAAAAACTGCTGGTATCGTCAATTGCGAACAACTTTATTGACAATACCCTCAATTTTCTTTATCCATAATGAAATATCAGCTGGACCCAGGGATTCTTCATGAAAATTGATGCCATAAATATTGCCATTATAAATCACCTCAAGGATGGGCGGGCCTCCTACAAGAAAATCGCCGACAAGCTCTCCTTGGCCGAGGGGACCGTCCGTTCCAGGATCAGGAAACTGATTGATGAGGGCATCCTCTCCATCAACGGCCTGGTCAACCCCGAGGCCCTGCCCGATCAACAGGTCGTCATGGTCGGGGTCCGGGTCAAGGACATGGATCTGGTCAAGAAGGGTGAGGAGTTCAGCAAACTCAAAAACGTGATCTCGGTCTGTGTGGTCACCGGTCGCTTCGACCTGATCGTCACGGTGATGCTCGACAATGTCTTTGGTCTGCTGGAATTTTTCACCGAAGAGGTGGCCACCATCGACAACATCGGCTCGGTGGAGACCTTTGTGGTCTACAAGAGTTTCAACCTCAAAGTCCCACTCCCGGGCTGAGCCAGGAACCGCGATCCATGGCCCGCCAACCTCAGAGTAAGGAGTCAGAGATGAAAACAACCCCCCTCCACAACTGGCACGTTGCCCAGGGTGCCAACATGGGCACCTTTGCCGCCTATGAGATGCCCCTCTGGTATCCTGCCGGGGCCAAGGCGGAACACCTGGCCGTGATCACCGCTGCCGGGCTGTTTGACACCAGCCACATGGCGGTACTCACCATCCAGGGCCCAGGGGCCCGTGCCCTGCTCCAACGCTGCCTGAGCAAGGACCTGGACACCTGTATCGGCAAGGATAAGACGCCCCTGGTGGCCGGCCGCTGTGTCTATGGGATCTTTCTCAGCCCCTTGGGCGGGGTCATCGACGATGCCATTGTCTACCAGTTTACGGCCACGCAGTTCATGCTGGTGGTCAACGCCGGCATGGGAGCCACCATCGCCGCCCATCTCCGTGAGTACAGCGGCGACGAGCAGGTCACGGTCGACGACCTCACCGACCAGGTGGGCAAGATGGACCTCCAGGGCCCGGCCGCAGGTCGCATCCTGGCCAAGATCATCAAGGATCCGGCCGCCCTGTTCCGGAAGATGATCTACTTCTCCTTCAAGGGCTCCTTTGACCAGGCTCGCCTGGCCACGGCCGAGATCACCCTCAAGGACGACACCCCGCTGATGGTCTCCCGCACCGGCTATACCGGCGAGTTCGGTTTTGAACTCTTTGTCGCCCCCGAGCATATCGCCAAGCTCTGGCAGCAGCTGCTGGAGGCTGGCCGGGACGAGGGTCTGATCAGCTGCGGCCTGGCTGCCCGGGACTCCCTCCGCTCAGGCGCCGGACTCCCCCTCTCCCACCAGGATATCGGCGACTGGCCCTTTACCAACAACCCCTGGCTGTTCACCCTGCCCTGGGATGCCGACGGCAGCGGCTTCAGCAAGGAGTTCATCGGCCGGGCCGGTTTGGAGCAGAGCAGTGAGAGCTCCTGGACCCTGCCCTTTGCCGGCTATGACCTGCGCAAGATCCCGCTGGGCAAAGAGAGCCGGGTCACCGATCTTGACGGCACCCCCATCGGTGTCCCCCTGACCTGCACCACAGACATGGCCATCGACCGGCTCGGAGAGACCATCGTCAGCCTGGCCACGCCGAGTTCAACGGGTCGGCCCGAGCCATTCTCCCCCCGGGGGCTCTGCTGCGGTTTTGTCAAGGTGAACAGCCCCTTGGCCGTCGGCAGCCAGGTGCTGCTCACCGACGGCAAACGTAAACTCAAGGTGGAGATCCGCAACGATATCCGACCGGACCGCACCGCCCGAAAACCCATCGCCCAGATGGTCTCCAGCCAGGAGTAAGCCAAAATCAGAGGGTCGCCCCTGGCCGGCGACCAGCCAGCCAACAAACAAAACAATCAACCACGCTGAGGAGAAACCATGAAAGAGTTACAGGAACTGCATCTGCCGGAGAATCTTGGCTACACCGAAGACCACGAATGGGCCCAGCTGACCGGCGACACCATTCGGGTGGGTGTCAGCGACTATGCCCAGGATCAGTTGGGTGACATCGTCTTTGTCGAACTGCCTGCAGTGGGCGACAGCTTCAACCGGGGCGACGAGTTCGGCACCCTGGAATCGGTCAAGGCGGTCTCGGAACTCTACCTGCCGGTCTCCGGCCAGGTGGTGGCCGTCAATCAGGAGCTGGAAGACGCCCCTGAACTGCTCAACGAAGATCCCTACTCCAACTGGATCCTGGAAATCAAGCCTGCGGCCGCCGAGGAGTATGACCAGCTGCTCACGGCTGCTGCCTACCTGGAACTCCTCCAAGGATAAGCCCATGCGATACCTCCCCCATACCCAGGAAGAAATCAGCGCCATGCTCCAGGTGACGGGCAACTCCAGCCTGGAGGATCTCTTTGCAACGATCCCGGATACGTGTCGGATGAGCGACCAGTGGGAGCAGCTGCCCGAAGCCCTGAGTGAATGGGAGTTGGACAGCCATATCCAGGCCCTGGCCGATACCATGGAGGTGGACCAGCGGGCCACGGTGCTGATCGGTGCCGGCAGTTACCACCACCATATCCCGGCTACGGTCAAGGCCCTGATGAGTCGTTCGGAATTCCTCACCGCCTACACCCCCTACCAGCCGGAGATGGCCCAGGGCACCCTCCAGGGCATCTTTGAGTACCAGACCCTCAGCGCCAGACTGCTGGGCATGGATGTGGTCAACGCCTCCATGTATGACGGCGCCTCGGCCCTGGCCGAGGCCATGCTCATGGGACTGCGGGTGGCCAAGAAGAAGCGCCGGGTGGCCATCTCCCAGGCCGTCCACCCCCACTACCGGGAGGTGGTCCGGGCCTACCTCAGGCCGACCCCCTATGAGCTGGTGGAACTGCCCCATGGGACAGACGGCCGCACCGACCTCTCGTCCCTGGCCGAGATCGAGGATCTGGCAGCCGTGGCCATCCAGTCGCCCAACTTTTTCGGGGTGATCGAGGATCTGGGCACGGCCGGGGAGGAGATCCATGGCCAGGGGGCCCTGTTCATCACCGCTTTTTCCGAGCCCCTGGCCTACGGCCTGCTCAAGAATCCCGGGGCCTGCGGGGCCGACATCGTCTGCGGCGAGGGCCAGAGCTTCGGCCTCTCCCGCAGCTTCGGCGGCCCGGGACTGGGCATGTTCGGCTGTCGCCAGCCCTTTACCCGTAACCTGCCCGGCCGCCTGGTGGGTGAGACCCGGGATCTGGACGGCAAACGGGGCTATGTCCTCACCCTGGCCACCAGGGAGCAACATATCCGTCGGGACAAGGCCACCTCCAATATCTGCTCCAACCAGGGCATCTGCGCCATGACCGCCGGGATGTATATGGCCTCCCTGGGGGGCACCGGCCTGCAGGAGCTGGCCCGGCTCAACTATGACAAGAGTCACTACCTGATGGCGGCCCTGCAGGAACGCGGGGCACGCTGCTGCTTCAGCGCCCCCTTCTTCAACGAATTTGTGGTGGAGTTCCCCACCGAGTTCAAGGCCGCCCACCAGCGGCTGCTGGCCAAAAATATCGTTGCCGGGATCGACCTGGGACGCTGGTATCCTGAAATGAGTGGTCGCTACCTCTTTGGAGTCACCGAGACGGTCTCCCGAGAGGTCATGGACACCATAGCCAATGAGGTGCAATCATGAACCATTCCATCGCCACCAGCGGCCTGATCCTGGACGAACCCCTGCTCTGGGAAAAGGGCAAGAAGGGACGCCGGGGCATGTCCATCCCCTCAAGTGATGTCCCGGCAGCAGCCTTGGACCCGAATCTGCTGGGGGAAGCGGTCGATTTCCCTGACCTGAGCGAGATCGATGTGGTCCGCCACTACACCAGGCTCTCCCAGTGGAACTTCGGGGTAGACACCGGGATGTACCCCCTGGGCTCCTGTACCATGAAGTACAATCCCAAGACCAACGAGCAGCAGGCCGCCAACCCGGCCATCGCCGCGGCCCACCCCATGCTGGCAGATGAACAGAGCCAGGGCGTACTCCGCCTGCTCTTTGAGCTCCAGCAGCTCCTGGCCCTGATCACCGGCCTGGACGCGGTCTCGCTCCAGCCGGCGGCAGGCGCCCATGGTGAACTCACCGGGATGCTGATCTTCAACGCCTACCATGATAGCAGGGGCTCCAAACGGACCAAGATCCTGATCCCGGATACAGCCCACGGCACCAACCCGGCCTCGGCCGCGCTCTGCGGCTACCGCTCCATCCCGGTCAAATCCGATGAGCACGGCATGCTCAGGGCCGAGAGCGTGGCCGCACTGATGGATGAGGAGACCGCCGGGATCATGCTGACCAATCCCAACACCCTGGGACTGTTTGAGCAGGAGGTGCGGGAGATCGCCGCCATCGTCCATGCCAAGGGCGGTCTGGTCTACGGCGACGGGGCCAACATGAATGCCGCCTTGGGGATCATGGATGCCAAGAGATGCGGGGTGGACGTGCTCCACCTCAACCTCCACAAGACCTTTTCCACCCCCCACGGCGGCGGCGGCCCCGGTGCCGGCCCGGTCTGTGTCACCAGCGAGCTGGAACCCTTTCTGCCGGTGCCCCGGGTGATCCACGACGGCGAGTGCTTTCGGCTGGAAGAGGAGCAGCCCCTCTCTGTGGGGCGGGTCCATGCCTTCCACGGCAACTTCGGAGTACTGGTGCGGGCCTACAGCTACATCCTCTCCATGGGCAGGGAGCTGAAGAGAGCCAGTCAGCTGGCGGTGCTCAATGCCAACTATATCAAGGAGCGGCTCAAGGGCGACTTTCACCTGCCCTATGACCAGCCCTGCATGCACGAGTGTGTCTTCAGCGACAAGCTCCAGCAGGAGTACAAGGTCAGCACCCTGGATATGGCCAAACGCTTAATCGATTGCGGCTTTCATCCGCCCACCATCTACTTCCCGCTGGTGGTCCACGGGGCCCTGATGATCGAGCCCACCGAGACCGAGTGCAAGGAGGAGATCGACCAGTTCATCGCTGCCCTCAAACATATCGCCCAAGAGGCCAGGGAGCAGCCGGAACTCCTCCGGGCCGCTCCCCAGCGGACCAAGGTCAGACGGCTGGACGAGGTCCAGGCCGCGCGCTGTCCCTGCCTCATCGGCGCGGTCGCCCAGCCCGGGGAGTAACAACAGATGGAGGCAGCCTGGTGTGATCTGGAGCAGATGGAGTACGACCGTGCCTACTCCCTGCAGACCCGCCTGGTGGAGCTCTGCCGCCGCCGGCGGCAGTCGGTCTTTATCCTCAACGTGGAGCACCCCCGGGTCTTTACCCTGGGCCGCAGGGGCGGTCGGGAGCACCTGATGGTCAGCCCCGAACGCCTGGAGGCAGAGGGGATCCAGCTGGTCCAGATAGAGCGGGGCGGCGAGATCACCTATCATGGCCCCGGCCAACTGGTGCTCTACCCGATCTTCCACCTCCGCAGCCTGGGACTGTCGGTCTCCGCCTATGTGGAGCTCCTGGAAGAGGTGATGCTGCGCACGGCCGCCGACCATGGGATCAGGGCCTGCCGTGATCCACGCAACCACGGCGTCTGGGTGGGTGACGACAAGCTGGGCAGCATCGGCATCGCCATCCGTCATGGGGTGACCTTCCATGGCCTGGCCCTCAACGTCAACACCGAGCTGACCCCCTTTGGCTGGATCAATCCCTGCGGCCTGACCAACACCCGGATGACCTCCTTTGCCTGCCAGGGACAAGCACCGGAGCCCAGGGAGGTGCAGCAGCGGCTGAACCACCACCTGGCCGCGCTGCTCAACCTTACCCTCACCCCAACCCCCTTAACCACCCTGGAGGCCGCCTTGGAGGCGGCCCGGAAAGACTGATCATGGATACCCCTCCCCCCCCTGAGAAGAACCATAAGCCTGAGGCCCCTGCCAGGCCGAGAAAACCCAAGTGGCTCAAACGCAGGCTGCCCACCGGCCCCACCTATGAACGAATCCGCGGCCTAGTCAAGGAGAGCCAGCTGGCCACGGTCTGCCAGGAGGCCATGTGCCCCAACCAGTTTGAATGCTACGGCAAGGGTACCGCCACCTTCATGATCCTGGGCCATGCCTGCAGCCGAAACTGTCGCTTCTGTGCGGTCAGCCACGGCCCCTCGGGGCCGCCCGATCCCGAGGAACCCCGACGACTGGCCCAGGCCGTGGCAAGCATGGGACTGCACTATGCGGTGATCACCTCGGTGACCCGGGATGACCTGGCCGACGGCGGGGCCAACCACTTTGCCCGGACCATCCAGGCCATCCGCCAACACTCCCCCGGGGTCAGAATCGAGGTCCTGATCCCCGACCTCCAGGGCGATGAACAGGCCTTGGAGACCATTGTCCGGGCCGGGCCCGATGTGCTCAACCACAACCTGGAAACCGTGGCCCGCCTCTATCCCCTGGTCCGGCCCCAGGCCATCTATAGACGCTCCCTGGAGCTGCTGGCCCGGGTCAAGGCCATGGACCCGGCCATGATCACCAAGTCAGGCCTGATGGTGGGGCTGGGAGAGAGCGCTGCAGAGCTGCACCAGGCCTTTGCAGACCTGCTGGCAGCCCACTGCGACCTCCTCACCCTGGGCCAGTACCTCCAGCCTTCAAAAGAGCACCTGGAGGTGGTCCGCTACCTGCCTCCCGAGGAGTTCGCGCTCCTCAAGGCCCGGGCCCTGGAGCTGGGCTTTGGTGGAGTGGCGGCCGACCCCTTTGTCCGCAGCTCCTACCAGGCCGAGGAGCTCTATAGCCTGGCCAGAGAGCGGGCCAGCGGGTCGGCTCAGCACCGCTGAAGGCAACTCGGAGCTAGACATAGAAAAGGGCGCCTGAAAAGGCGTCCTTTTTTGGTTAACCGCTGGATAAGCCCAATTAAACCGTGGTCACCCCCTTCTGCTCAAGAAAACGGAAGTACTCCTCCACCGTGGGCAGCTTGCCTGCCAGACCGCTGATGGCGGTGAGTTCGGCTGAGCCCAGGAAGACCCGGGCCCCGTCACCGAGACGGTTATCAAAGTTGCGGGTGGAGGTGGAGATCACCGTGGAACCGGGACGGACCCGGGCCTGGTTGCCCATACAGAGGCTGCAGCCCGGGATCTCCACCCGGCCGCCCACCTGGGCATAGACACTCAGCCCCCCCTCCTCCCGCAGACGGTCCCGCTCCATCCGGGTGGCCGGCGCCACCCAGACCCGGGCCGCGGCATAGGGCTCGTTGCGAAACAGCCGGACCGCCTGACGGTGATGCCCCAGATGGGTCATGCAGGAACCGATGAAGGCCTCATCCACCGGGGTGCCGGCCACCTCCTCCAGCAAGCGGACATCGTCCGGGTCATTGGGACAGGCCAGGATGGGCTGACTGAGCCGGTCCAGATCGATCTCCACCACTGCCTTGTAGGAGGCCCCCTCATCGGCCCTGAGCAGGTGGGGAGCGGCCAGCCAAGCCTCCAGCGCCTCCACCCTGCGGGCCAGGGCCTCCCGGGCCTGATAACCCTCGGCGATCAGCTCGCGGAGCAGGGCCACATTCTTTTCCACCTGGGCCACCACGGCCTCCAGGGGCAGGGCCAGGGTACAGGCGGCGGCACTGCGTTCTGCCGAGGCATCGGCCAGCTCAAAGGCCTCCTCCACCCCCAGGTCGTCGATGCCCTCGATCTCCAGGATAGTACCGGCAAAGACGTTCTTCTTGTTCTTCTTCTCCACGCTGAGCAAGCCCTCCTGGATGGCCTGATAGGGGATGGCGTTGACCATGTCCCGGACCGTGATCCCGGGGCGGCGGCGGCCGCGGAAGCGGACCAGCACCGACTCGGGCATCTCCAGGGGCATGAAGCCCAGGGCTGCGGCAAAGGCCACCAGGCCGGAGCCTGCCGGAAAGGAGATCCCCAAGGGAAAGCGGGTGTGGGAGTCCCCGCCGGTGCCAACGGTATCGGGCACCAGCATCTTGTTGAGCCAGGAGTGGATCACCCCGTCTCCGGGCTTGAGCGCCACCCCGCCGCACTCCACGGTGGTCTCGGTCATGGTCTGCCAGCGCCCCGGATCCGAGGCCTTGGGATAGGCGGCGGTATGGCAGAAGGACTGCATCACCAGCTCGGCCTTGAAGCGCAGACAGGCCAGCTCGGCGATCTCCTGCATGGTCATGGGACCGGTGGTATCCTGGGAGCCCACCGTGGTCATGGCCGGCTCGCAGACCGTGCCCGGCACCACCCCGGCCACTCCGCAGGCCCGACCGATCATCTTCTGGGCCAGGGTATAGGGCTGATCCGCCGGAGGTTCCGGGTTGCTGACCTCGGCAAAGACCGCAGGCGCCGGCAGCTCCAGGGCCTCAGCTGCCCAACGACTCAGGTTGCGGCCGATGATCAGGTTCAAGCGTCCCCCGGCCCGATACTCATCCAGGAGGGTGGCCGGCGGCGGCTGGAGGCTGATGGTGCTGCCGTCGAGCCGGGTCAGGGTCCAGCCATGGGGGTCGAGGATCAACTCCTCGCCGCTCTCCAGGCCGCCGAGATCGCACTCCACCGGCAGCATCCCGGCATCCCGGGCCGTGGCATAGAAGATGGGGGCAATGGTACTGCCCAGGATCACGCCGCCTCGCTTCTTGTTGGGAATAAAGGGCACCTCTTCGCCGATATGCCAGGCCATGGAGTTGATGGCCGACTTGCGGGAGGAGCCGGTGCCGACCACGTCTCCGCCAAAGGCCACCCGCTCTCCCTGGGCACGGTAGCGGCTTATGGCAGCGATCCCCTCCGGGAAGCGGCTGTGGCCGAAGAAGGTGGCGTGCAGGGGGATATCTGCCCGGGACTGGGCCTGGTTGCCGGGGGAGAAGTCATCGGTGTTGATCTCGCCGCGGACCAGATAGGCCCGCAGCCGGAGCTCTGCCGGCAGGGGTGGCCTGCTGGTGAACCACTCGGCCCGGGCCCAGGACTCCAGCACCCCCCGGGCATGGGAGTTGTGTTGGCCCAGGCTGACCACCTCCTGGAAGGCATCATAGACCTTGATCAGCCCCTTCAGGGCCTCGGCAGCCGCAGCAGCCACCTCCTCCACCTGGAGCAGCCTGATCAGGGCGCTGACATTATAGCCGCCCTCCATGGTGGCCAACAGCTCCACCGCCGCCTCCCTGGAGAGCAGTGCGATCCTGCACTCCCCCAGGGCCACCTGTTCCAGCCAGGCCGCCTTGACCTGTGCCGCCTTACTGACCCCCGGCTCCACCCGATCCCGGAGCAGTTCCAGCAGCCGGGCCTGGTCCTGATCCTCTGCCGGTAACAGGGCGGTAATCTCTCTGACCTGCTCGGCAGTGAGCGGCAGTGGAGGCAGGCCCTGGGTACGACGTTCTTCTGCGGCCACGGTATACTGTTCAAGCATGAGCTACTCCTTATCTGATCAATCAAATGAATACGCGACTATCACCGGCTAAGATTAGCAGATTTCAATTAAGTTGGCGTCTGTTTTTCGCATACCAGCCATGGTTTCCGGCCCTGCTGGGAACGATTCCCAGCCACAGCCGGTTACATGGGGGTGATTTCCGTTGAACTTTCCCTGAAGAGATATAGGTTAACTGGAAACTTTTACATCCCTTTTAACCACCTCAGAACCAAAAAACCTCCCATGAAACCGTCTCAGACCACCGTTAGCGAGGACAAGGATCGCTTCCAGCTGGGCAGGGTCCTTACCCTCTCGATCTGCCACTTCATCCACGATGCCTACACCAGCTTCCTGGCCCCCCTCTTGCCCCTGCTCATCGAAAAACTCTCCATGTCCCTGACCCAGGCCGGACTCCTGACCACCGTCATGCAGATCCCGGCCCTGCTCAACCCCTACCTGGGCAGTCTGGCAGACAAGGTCTCGGTCCGCTACTTCATTATCTTTGCCCCCGGGGTGACCGCCATCTGCATGAGCCTGATCGGGGTGGCCCCCAACTACGCCACCCTGGTGCTGCTCTTCTTTATCGCCGGAATCAGCGTGGCCTTGTTCCACGTGCCGGCACCGGTCCTGATCTATCGCTACTCCGGGATGCGCAAGGGTCTGGGCATGAGTTTTTTCATGACCGGCGGCGAGCTGGCCCGTACCCTGGGGCCGCTGGTGGCCATTGGCGCGGTTTCGCTGCTGGGCCTGGAAAACATCGCCCCCCTGATGGTGGTGGGCATCGCTGCCTCCCTGCTGCTCTACTTCCGCTTCCAGCATGTGCCGGTAGCCAAGAGGGCCAACCACTCGGCCACGATGAAGGATGCCTGGCAGGAGAGCCGCCATATCTTCCGGCCCCTGGGTGCGATCCTCTTTTTCCGCGGTTTCATGCACGCCTCGGGTGCCACCTTTCTCCCCACCTTTGTCAACGAGTACACCGGCAGCCTCTGGCTGGCAGGAATCAGCCTGACGGTCTACGAGAGCGCCGGGGTGCTCGGGGCCATGAGCTGCGGCCACCTCAGCGACCGCTTCGGCCGGCGCAGGCTGCTCCTGCTCACCCTGCTCTCGGCTCCTCCCTTTCTCTTTGCCTTTGTCCTCTTAAACGGCTTCTACTGGCTCCAGCTGATCACCCTCTTTGGCCTGGGCTTCACCCTGCTCTCCACCACCCCGGTGATGCTGGCCATGGTCCAGGAACATGCCCCGGACCATCCGGCCACGGCCAACGGTTTTTTCATGATGATCTCCTTTCTGGCCCGCTCCGCGGTGGTGGTGCTGGTCGGGGCCATCGCCGATCTCATCGGCCTGGGCAACACCTACCTCTTCAGCGCTGCCCTGGGCCTGGGAGCCATCCCCTTTATCCTGAGCCTGCCCGGAGAGGTGCAGCGCCTTAAGGAAGAACCAGCGGAGGAACCGGCCTGAAACACCCCTGCCAAGGAGGGCAAGGGCCGAACCAGGACCATGCTAAGCGGTCAATCTAGCGGCAAAAACCACACTTCAAAAATAAATCTTTACATAAAGAAACGCATCGGGTAAAGTCGTTCCTTTTTACCAATTCTGAACACAGACGTACTTGCTCAACCATTGAATACACATAACTCATGGTAGTCAGTCGTTATTTTTCGGGGTTGCCTCCTAACCCTGCAGACTACTTTCGACGTATGTACTAAGGAGTTGCAGAACCGCTGTAACTCCTTTTTTTTTATTTACTGTAGCATTTACAAGAATAATTCCCAAGCGGCCTGAAAGCAGCAACCGAGGAACGCGTAATGAAGAAAGATTTAGCAAAAGTCCGTAACATTGGAATCAGTGCCCACATTGATTCAGGAAAGACCACTCTGACCGAGCGTATCCTGTTCTATACGCAGCGAATCCATGCCATCCACGAAGTGCGCGGCAAGGATGGCGTCGGTGCTACCATGGATTCCATGGAACTGGAAAAGGAACGCGGTATCACCATCCAGTCTGCGGCCACCTACTGCTCCTGGAAAGATCATGATATCAACATCATCGACACCCCAGGTCACGTCGACTTCACCATCGAGGTAGAGCGCGCCCTCCGGGTCCTTGACGGCGCGGTACTGATCCTCTGCTCCGTGGGCGGGGTCCAGTCCCAGTCCATTACCGTCAACCGCCAGATGACCCGCTACAAGGTGCCCAGGATCGCCTTTATCAACAAGTGTGACCGCACCGGGGCCAACCCCTACCGGGTCACCGGCCAGCTCCGCGACAAGCTGGACCTGAACGCCATCATGATCCAGCTCCCCATCGGCCTGGAAAACGACCTGGAGGGTATGATCGACCTGGTCACCATGAAGGCGGTCTACTTTGACGGCGAGCAGGGCGACGAGATCCGGATCGAAGAGATCCCGGCCCACCTCCGCGACGACGCAGACGAGAAGCGCGAAGAGCTGCTCGACGCAGTCTCCATGTTCTCCGATGACTTGATGGAGGCCATGCTCGAAGAGGAAGAGATTCCCGAAGAGATGATCCACGAGGCCATCCGTAAGGGAACCCTGAGCCTGGAGCTCACCCCGGTAATGATCGGTTCTGCCTACAAGAACAAGGGTGTCCAGCTGCTCCTGGATGCGGTCAACTCCTATCTGCCCTGCCCCACGGATATCGAGAACATCGCCCTGGACCTGGACAAGGAAGAAGAAGAGATCCCGGTCTCCAACGATCCCGAGGACAAGCTGGTGGCCCTGGCCTTCAAGCTGGAGGACGGCCGCTATGGTCAGCTGACCTATATCCGGACCTATCAGGGCACCATCAACAAGGGTGACTCCATGATCAACAGCCGTACCGGCAAGAAGGTCAAGATCGGCCGACTGGTACGGATGCATGCCGACGAGATGGAAGAGATCGACCATGCAGGCTCCGGTGACATCATCGCCCTGTTCGGGATCGACTGTGCCTCCGGAGACACCTTCTGTAACGACGGCCTCAACTGGTCCATGAGCTCCATGCATGTGCCGGCCCCGGTTATCTCCCTGGCCATCAACCCGGTGGACAACAAGGCCCAGGTCAACATGTCCAAGGCCCTGAACCGCTTCACCAAGGAAGACCCCACCTTCAAGACCTATGTGGACCACGAGACCAACGAGACCATCATCTCGGGCATGGGCGAACTCCACCTGGAGGTCTACATCGAACGGATGAAGCGGGAGTACAAGGCCGAGGTGGAGATCGGTGCACCCCAGGTGGCCTACCGGGAGACCATCCTCCAGCGGGCCGACTTCGACTACACCCACAAGAAACAGACTGGTGGTTCCGGTCAGTATGGTCGGGTTGCCGGTTACCTGGAGCCCATCGAAGAGAGTGATTACGAATTTGTTGACGAGATCGTCGGTGGTGTCATTCCCCGCGAATTTATCAGTTCCTGTGATAAAGGCTTTAAGAAATCCCTGGCCAAGGGTACACTGACCGGATCACCCATCACCGGCATCAAGGCGGTGATCAATGATGGTAGCTTCCATGCTGTCGATTCCTCGGACGTGGCCTTCCAGCAGGCGGCCGTAGGTGCCTTCAGACAGGGCTTTGCCAAGGCCAACCCTGTGATCATGGAACCCATCATGAAAGTGGCCGTGGAAGGACCTTCTGAGTTTCAGGGTTCGGTCATGGGCAGTCTCAACCAGCGACGCGGTGTGATCATCGGTACCTTTGAAGAGGGCAACTACACCGTGGTCGAGGCAGAGATCCCGCTCTCTGAAATGTTTGGCTACTCCACAACCCTTCGTTCCCTTACCCAGGGCAAGGCGGAATTCACCATGGAATTCTCCACCTACAAGCAGGTGCCCAAGAGCGTGAGCGAAGAGTTGATTAAGGCGTACGAGGCACAGAAGAAAGACGCGTAAACTTTCTGGACACCAACCTTGATGTGCAACAAAGATTTAACCTTGATGAGGTAACATTATGGGATACGAACAACTGGTAAGCCAGAATCCGGTCCAGTCGCTGTCCATGGGCGACAAGAAAAACCAACTGGGCCTGGTCATGGCCCGCGCAGGCCTGGGCAAGACAGCACTGCTCGTCCAGATCGCCCTTGACTCTATTCTTCGTGGCAACAAAGTCATCCACGTGAGCATCGGAGAGTCCATCGACAAGACCCGGCTCTGGTACGATGACATTCTCAAGTTGATCATCGAGGAACAAAAGCTGGAGAATGCCACAGAGCTGATGGAGATGGTCGCCCGCAATCGGATGATCATGACCTTCAAAGAATCCGCCTTCAGCAGGCCCCGCCTGGAAGAGCGACTCAATGACCTGGTGCTCCAGAACATCTTTCAGCCCTGCTGCCTGGTGGTGGATGGTTTTGATTTTGAAAACTCGGACCGGCCCATGCTGGAAGACATCAAGGACCTGAGCGAGAGCATGAGCCTCCAGGCCTGGTTCTCCGCGATCAGCCACCGGGGCGACGACCGTTTCTCTCCCACAGGGGTACCGGCACCCTGCCACGAGGTCGACGACCTCTTTGACACCGTGATTCTGCTCAAGCCGGAATCCGATGCCACCATTCAGCTGGATGTTATCCGTAACTCCGGCGAGTTGGTGGAGACCGGCAACGGCCTCAGCCTGGACCCCACCACCATGCTGGTTAAAAAAAGCTGAAAACCGGCCAAGGTGGCCGTCTCCCGGAGACGGCCACCCCCCTCCGGCTCCCTCCTATGCGCTTTCGCCCCTGCATCGACCTCCATCAAGGCAAGGTCAAACAGATCGTCGGCTCAACCCTGTCCGACGACAACCAGGCCGCCCTGCAAGTCAACTTCTCCTCCAGCCAGCCCCCAGCCTTTTATGCCGGGATGTACCGCCGGGATCAACTCCGCGGCGGCCATGTGATCATGCTTGGCCCGGGCAGCGAAGAAGCGGCCCAGGAGGCCCTGGAGGCCTGGCCTGGCGGCCTCCAGGTCGGCGGCGGCATCTGCATCGACAATGCCCGCCAGTGGCTGGATCTGGGCGCCTCCCACATCATCGTCACCTCCTGGGTCTTTCACAACGGCATCCTGGATCAAGAACGGCTGGCGCAGTTGGTCCGGCTGGTCGGCAGAGAACGGCTGGTCCTGGATCTGAGTTGCCGCAGGCAAGGGGAACACTACTATGTGGTCACCGACCGCTGGCAGCGTTTCACCAGCCTGGAGGTCAACGCTGAAGTGCTCACCGGACTGGCCGACTCCTGCGCCGAATTTCTGGTCCACGCCGTGGATGTGGAAGGCAAGGGCATGGGCCTTGACCCTGAGCTCCTGGAACTCCTGGCCTCCCATAGCCCCATCCCCACCACCTATGCCGGCGGCATCGCCTCCATGGCTGATATCCGGCTGATTCAATCCGCCGGTCAGGGGCGGATCGACTATACCGTGGGCTCAGCCCTGGACATCTTCGGAGGCACCGGCCTGGGATATCAACAGCTGGTCGATCTCCATGAGCACACCCCCTGAAGCCGGCGGCGAGCAAGAGCTGGCCGAGATCAAACTGTTCGTCCCTCCCCATCTCTATCGCGCCTTCCAGCGTTGTCTCTGGATCCAGGTCCATGAAACCGGCAAGAGCCGGCTGGAGATCATGGAAGCCTTGGTCCACGACTTCCTCTGCAAGCATAACTGCTGACGAATCTCCGGAAAACGAGGAGTTTCCTTGACCAGGAATTCCAGGTTATTTAGTATACAGCAGAGAATCCACATTTTTGAAAGCAGTTAGATCAGAGGATGACGCCATCCCCCCCTTTCCTCGGTTATAGATATTCCATGAGCAGCAGGGACAAGAGAATAAAGAAAATTCAAGACGTTGTCAGCAAGATGCCCAGCCTGTCCACCACGGTGAGCAAGGTGCTGGAGATCTGCAGCCGGCCGGATACCGCGCCCAACGATCTCAACAAGGTCATCTCCCTGGATCCGGTCCTCACCGGTCAGGTCCTGAAGCTGATCAACTCGGCCTACTACTCGCTGATGAACAAGGTCACCTCGCTGACCAGGGCCATCATCATGCTGGGCCTGAATACCGTCAAGAACCTGGCCCTGTCCACGGCGGTCATCCGCTGCGTTGGTCAGGCCAAGAAGTCCAAGGCCCTGCCCATCAAGCACTTTTGGGCTCACTCCATCGGCGTGGGGGTCATGGCCAAGCTACTGGCCGCCGAACGGGGGGTGGACATGGGAGAACGGGAGGAGTACTTCGTGGCCGGGCTGCTCCACGACCTGGGCAAGATCCCCTTTGGCGACGAGTACACCGAGGTGGTCCGGATGACCCGCAGGCAGCAGACCTCCCTGATCCAGGTGGAACAGGAGATCCTGGACATCGACCACGAAGAGGTAGGGCAGATGATTGCGGAGAAATGGAAACTCAACAGCGCCCTCACCGATGCCATCTGTCACCACCATACCCCCCAGGAGGCGGCCCCGGAAAACCAGGCCCTGGTCGCCACCGTGGCCCTGGCAGACTTCTACACCTGCCTCTTTGATATCGGCAATGCCGGCAATCGCTTTCCTGACGAATCCCAACTCCCCACCCTCCTGGCCTTGACCGGCCTGGAGTGGAAAACCATCAGCGGTTTATCCGAACTCGTCGAACAGGAGATCACCAGGGCCGAGGTCTTTCTCCAGGTCTAGGCATTTCGCTTCCAGCAGCTATCACGCTTCCCTCAACCAGTGGGCTAACAAATGATTCAGGTTAAATTCTGGGGTGTTCGCGGCTCCATCCCCTGTCCCGGGCCAAACACCATGAAGTACGGTGGTAATACCGCCTGCATCGAGCTCCGTTTCCCGGAAGTGAATCGCCATATCATCATCGATGCCGGCTCCGGCATCCGTGAACTGGCCAACTCCATGCTCAAGAACGACCTGCCCAAGGGCCCCATCTCCACCGAGATCTACCTCAGCCACACCCACTGGGATCATATCATGGGCTTTCCCTTCTTTGTGCCGGCCTATATTCCCGGAACCACCATCAAGGTCTACGGTCCGGTAACCTACGAGGATGAGCCCCTGGAGGCGGTGGTCGGCGGCCAGATGAAATATCGCTACTTCCCGGTGAACATGGGGGACCTGGCCGGCAACATCGAGTACCACCGCCTCAAGGAAGACCCCCACATCGATCTGGGGGACGGCATCATCCTCTCCACGGCGATCATCAACCATCCCATCACCGCCCTGGGCTACCGTTTCAGCTTCAGGGATGCGGTCTTTTGTACGGCCTATGACACCGAACCCTACCGCAACCTCTTTATCACCGATCCGGAGCATCCCGACTACGACGAGCTGATGGCCTACGAGGGTGAACAGGCGGCCCGGGAACAGAACCTCCTGCTGGAGCAGTTCTTTGCCGGAGCCGACCTCCTGGTCCATGACGCCCAATACACCCAAGAGGAGTATGAGAACGGCAAGATCGGCTGGGGACACACCTCGATTGAGTCGGCCATTGAGGCCGCCAAACGGGCCGGGGTCAAACAGCTGGCCCTGTTCCACCATGACCCGGAACGCAGCGACAGCCAGCTGGACCAGATGAGCGAGAGCTACTGCCAGGGGGAAAACGGACGGAACATGGAACTCTTCTTTGCCCGGGAGGGGCAGGAGATCATTCTCTGAGCCCCCTGACAATACCTTCCTGAGCCGGCCCTGCCCCGGGGCTCATTCGCCGGACCTGGGGGCATCGTTGCGCCGGGGTCAGGCCGCGGCTCATCCTCCTGGATTGCAAAAAACAGGCCGCAGACCTATAGTTGATACCAGGGTCGTTGCCTTTTCCACCGTTTTTTGAGTATTCTTTTTTAGTATAACGCCGAGATTGGCCCGAGAGGTATTCAGGAGTATCCTTGGATACCATAGGTATTGAAAACCAGGCACCGGCTAACCGATAAGGACCACACCATGAGTAGTGTACATCTTGACTGCCTCGACCTGCCCTGCCCCAAGCCGGTACTGAAAACCAAACAAGCCTTTGACCAGGGTGCCACGGAAATCAGCGTGCTTCTGGACAACGAGTCCTCCATGCACAACGTCTCCAGATTCGGCCGTAATCAAGGCTGCAGCGTGGAGGTCAGCAACCAGGATGACGGCACCTTCCTGCTGACCATCACGGCCCCGGCTGAGGGACCAACAGCGGCCCCCCTTGCCGAGGAGGAGTATCAGTGCCAACTCCCCCCAAAGCAGGGGCTCATCTATGTGATCGCCGCCGACACCATGGGTCGCGGCGACGACGAGCTGGGCTGGGCCCTGCTCCAGACCTTTGTTCAGACCATCAAGGAGGTGGAACCGCTTCCGGAGAAGATCCTGTTCTACAATGGTGGGGTCAAGTTGGTCACCGAGGGCTCCGGAGCCCTGGAGGCCCTGCTGGCCCTACAACAGCTCCAGGTGGAGATCCTGGTCTGCGGAACCTGTCTTGATTTCTACGGGCTCAAATCCGCCATCAAGGTGGGCCAGATTTCCAACATGTACGATATCATGAGTGCCATGGCCGAGTCCTCCCAGGTCATCAGTCCCCACTGATGACCGACCGACCATGCCTGTTGCCACCTCTTTTTCCAGGCCGTCCCCGGGCTGTAGCCGGAACCTTGCCGGGCTCTCCCCCGGGGTATGCCCCTCTGGCCGGCTCCTCTCTGCAGGGGTCAGCTCGGGCACTCCCTCTGACCCTGCGCTCTGCGACGCCATGATCCACAGCCCAGGGATAGCCGGAATGGTTATCCCGGCTGCCGGCCGCAGGCTCCACCCACAGCGCCCTCAGCTGCAACCAATTTATTCGGGTCATCATCCCGGCTAAATACAGCCCCATAGAGAATCCCATGCCTCGATTCACTCCCCCCATCGCCTGCCTACTCCTGCTCCTCACCCTGCTGGTTCCCTCTGGCTGGGCCAAGGTCTTTCCCGTTGAGTTCAACGCCAGCCGCAACCAGATCATTGCCTACATCCTCAGTCATCAACTGCCGGCTCAACACTTCTCCCACGAGCCCTTTGACAACAGCCTCTCCCAGGCGGCATTTCAGCTCTACATCCGCCAGCTCGATCCCCGCAAACGCTTTCTGATCCAGTCTGATGTGGACCAGCTGGGTGCCTTTGCCGACCATATTGACGATGAGCTCAAACGGGGCCGCATCGTCCTGGCCGATGCCGGGGCCGAACTGCTCAATGACCGGATCCGCAAGGTCCAGGGGTTCATCGATCCCCTGATAGCCGAGGGCTTTGATTTCAACCAGGCCGAGTACCTGGAGGTGGACCCGGAGAAGGTCGAGTATGTCGCCGATCTGGCCGCTCTTAAAGAGCGCTGGCGCAAGACCCTGCAGCTGCAGATCCTGGACACCTACTTTGACACCCTGGATGCCGAGAAGAAGAAGGCCAAGGCAAAGGAGCCGGCGGCAGCCAAGAAGAGCAGCCCGCCGGTCAAGACCCGGGAGCAGCGGCTGGCTGCGGCCGCCGATAAGGTGCAGAGCCGAACCCATCGCGTCCTGAAGCGGCTCCTCCAACAGAGCCGTCAGGACCATTACAATCGTTATTTTGATGCGGTGGCCCGTGCCTTTGACCCCCATACCAACTATATGCCGCCCACCTCCAAGGAAGATTTCAACATCCACATGAGCGGCTCCCTGGAGGGTATCGGCGCCCTGTTGCGGGAAGATGACGGCATGATCAAGGTGGTCCGGATCATCCCTGGCAGTGCAGCAGAACGCCAGGGTCAACTCCAGGGTGAGGATACCATCCTGGCGGTATCGGAAAAGGACGGGGATCCGGTGGAAATCAGCGATATGCGCATCCGGGAGGCGGTCAGTTACATCAGAGGCCCCAAGGGCAGTGAGGTCCGGCTGACGGTCCAAAAACCCGATGGTTCACGCCTGGTCATCCCCATCATCCGTGACGTGGTCCAGATTGAAGAGACCTATGTCAAATCCACCATCCTTCCGGCTGAGGATCGGGCAAAGATCGGCTACCTCCGCATTCCCAGTTTTTATCGGGACTTTGCCGCCACCTCCAACGGTAAAAAGGGGCGCAACGTCACCGACGATACCCGGCGCGAGCTGGAAAGGCTGAACCAGGACAAGATCGACGGCCTGATCCTGGACCTGCGCAACAACGGCGGCGGTGCCCTCACCGATGCAGTCTATATCTCCGGTCTGTTCCTGCCCGGAGGACCGGTGGTTCAGGTCAAAAATTCACAGGGAATGATCAGGGTCCTGGAAGACGAGGACAGCGGGGTGGTCTATGATGGCCCCCTGATCGTCCTGGTCAACCAGTTCAGCGCCTCGGCCTCGGAGATTCTGGCCGCAGCACTCCAGGATTACGGCCGGGCCCTGGTCATCGGCGGCAAGCATACCCATGGCAAGGGCACAGTCCAGGCCCTGCTGGACATGAACCGCAACCTGCCCCTGCTCCAACTGAAGAAGTATGATGATCTGGGGGCGCTCAAACTGACCATCCAGAAATTTTACCGGATCAACGGCGGCTCCACCCAGTTCAAGGGGGTGGAACCGGATCTGGTGGTCCCCTCGATGCTCGATTACCTGGAAAGCGGTGAACAGTACATGGACAACTCCCTGCCCTGGGATCAGGTCGAGGACGTGGGCTATGAGCAGTGGCAGGGGGCACGATTTGAGCGCGACCCAGCCAGGCGGCAGGGCCTCGGCTGGGTGCAATCCAGTAAAAAATTCCAGCAGATTCGCCAGGAGGCCGACAGGGCAAAAGATCGGCAGGAAAACACCCGGGTGGCCATCTCCCTGGAGGGGATGAGAGGGGAGCGCGAGGCGCTGGAGGCGACCCGCAAAAAAGCCCGTGAGGCCGGGCTCATGGACGACGCTGCCGACGACGACAGCGAGCGCAGGGAACGCCCACTGAGCGAGCAATTGGACGACGATCCCTTTGTCCAAATATCGCTGTATTTATTGGAAAACAGCGCAATTACAGGGCAGGTACTCAGCGAATCGCCGTAATTTTTACCTTGAAATCACCTGCTAATCATGATAGAGCATGTGCTGCATGAATCATCATTCATTTTCCTGCGCGAATTATGCCCTCCATCAGTGATATGGGCTTGAGCCAGGGGCTGTCGTTCTAAAGACAGTCCTTTCAAGCATAACGCCGTCGCTGATTTGACTATGCGCAGGGGTACCCTGGCCTGGTCCAGCACTGGCAGCGAATATCATGGAATTAACAGAGGCTCTTCAGCATAAGCAAAAAGATATCCACGCGCTCTGGCTCGATAGAACGCTGAACAGTTACGTTTCGCCGGGTTTTTTCAAGAAGGCGAAGGATCCCTTTGCCAACCCCGTCGGGGTCAACATCAGCAAGGCCCTGGAGTCGATCTTCAGCCTGCTGGTGGCCAGGGCAGAACAGAGCGAATTCTCCCAACCTCTGGATCAAATCATCCGCATCCGTGCGGTCCAGGATTTTACTCCGGCCCAGGCAGTAGCACCGCTACTGGAGCTGAAATGGGTCATCAAGGAGATTTTCAAAAAGAACGATAAGACCAGGGATCTGCTGAGTCAACTGGATAATTTCGATTGCGAGATTGACCGGGTGGCCCTGGCAGGGTTCGATATCTACACCGAATGCCGGGAACAGCTGCATCGCTGCCGGATTCGTGAACTGAAAAGCGGCAGCCATCTGATCACCGATGGCGGTTGTCCTTCCCGTCTGCTGGACAAAGAGACGGCGTTGGCAGACAATAAGCAGTCAGACAAGTAAACACCTCATACGTGTGACCGGCCGGATGGTTACAGCAACGTCACCTGTAACCCTGTAGTTCGGCTTTTGTTATAACTTTTAAGTTATATTTAACTTGAAATGCGAAGGAGTGATCGATGAAGTACGCCTTCCCGCTCGCGGCAGTGGTTGCCTTGGTGCTGATAGCGCTAATCGGTGTGCAGATACCAGGAATGCAATACTTTTTCGGTGTTGTGATTCCCTATCTGGCAATGGCGCTGTTCCTCGGAGGGTTTTGCTACAGGATTATCAGCTGGGCAAAATCACCTGTTCCCTTTAAAATTCCGACCACCTGCGGTCAGGGCTATTCTCTGCCCTGGATCAAGCAGGACAAGTTGGAAGCGCCCGTGAACACCTCTCAGGTGGTGGCGAGGATGTTTTTAGAAATATTCCTCTTCCGCTCTCTCTGGCGTAACACAAAAGCGACCGTCTATGACGGTCCCAAACTGACCTATGAGTCCAGCAAATGGCTCTGGCTGTTTGGTATTCTCTTCCACTACAGCTTCCTGCTGGTGGTTATTCGTCACATGCGCCTGTTCCTTGATCCTGTTCCATTTCTGGTTTCCTTTGTCGAAGTCGGAGACTCCCTGCTGCAGATCGGCGCACCGACCATGTACATGACCGATGTCACCCTGGTCCTTGGTCTGCTCTTCCTCTTTGGCCGTCGCCTGGTTAACCCCCATGTGCGCTACATCTCCCTGGCCAATGACTACTTTCCGCTGTTCCTGATCTTTGGGGTCGCGACCACCGGAATCCTGATGCGCTTCTACCTGAGAAGCGATGTCGACATCAACGCCATCAAGCAGCTCGCCGTTGGCCTGGTGACCCTTCATCCTACCATCACCGCCGAGATCAGTGCTCTGTTTTACGCGCATCTCTTCCTGGTCTGTGCGCTGCTGGCCTACTTCCCCTTCAGCAAGCTGATGCACATGGGCGGCGTCTTCATGAGCCCCACCCGCAACATGGCCAACGACACCCGGATGAAACGTCACGTCAACCCATGGAACCCCACCATCAAGCCGCACTCCTATGCCGGCTACGAGGATGAGTTCCGTGCAGATATGGTTGAGCAGGGTATTCCCGTTGAGAAAGAGTTGCCGCCGAAAACCGACGAGTAAGCTCGACAAAATATAGAGTAAAAGGATAACGCAATGGCAGTAGTAAAGGTAGATAAATTGGCACGAAGCGTTGCCGAGGGACCCTCGTTGATGACGGGCGCCTTTCCGACCAAGGACTGGATGGAAGTGCCTGCGGTTTTCAAACCTGGCAACTATGCGTACCCCACAAAACCGGAAAAGCTGGAGTATCTGAACAGCCAGCAGGGAGTGAGCTTCCCCAATGCCCGTGAGTGGAATCCGGAAGACGAAGACTGGAAGCTCCCGGACAACTGGAAAGACATCATCATCCAGGGATTAGCCGAGCGCCTTGATAAGTTCCGCAGCCTGAAGATCTTCATGGATTGCTGTGTCCGCTGCGGGGCCTGCGCCGACAAATGTCACTTCTTCCTGGGCACCGGTGATCCCAAGAACATGCCGGTCCTGCGGGCGGAGCTGCTCCGTTCGGTATACCGGGAAAACTTCACCCTGGCAGGTAAGATCCTGGGTAAGCTGGCCGGTGGTCGCGAGATGACCGTGGGCGTACTCAAAGAGTGGTTCATGTACGCCTACCAGTGTACCGAGTGTCGGCGCTGTTCCGTATTCTGTCCCTACGGGATCGACACCGCCGAGATCACCATGATGCTCCGTGAGCTGCTTCACCTCCTGGGTATCGGGATCAACTGGGCCATGGAACCGGTGGCCAACTCCAACCGCACCGGTAACCACATGGGACTGACCCCACAGGCCTTCAAGGGCAACGTGGACTTCCTCTGTGAAGATATCGAGAATCTTACCGGTGTCACCGTTAACCCGACCTTTAACCGTAAGGGTGCCGAAGTCCTCTTCATCACCCCCTCGGCAGACGTCTTTGCCGAGCCCGGTATCTTCACCTGCATGGGCTACCTGCTCCTCTTCGAGGCCATCGGTCTGGACTATACCTGGTCCACCTATGCCTCCGAGGGTGGTAACTTCGGCCTGTTCACCTCCAACGAGATGATGAAGAAGCTCAACGCCAAGATGTATGCCGAGGCCGAGCGGTTGGGTGTCAAGTGGATCCTGGGCGGTGAGTGTGGTCACATGTGGCGGGTGGTGCATCAGTACATGGATACCATGAACGGCCCTGCCGACTTCATGGATATCCCCAAGTCACCCATCACCGGCACGGTCTTCGAGAATGCTGCCACCTCCAAGATGGTTCATATCTCAGAATTCACCGCTGACCTGATCAAACATGGCAAGGTGAAATTTGACAAGAGCCGCAACGCCCATGTCAAGGCGACCTTCCACGACTCCTGTAACCCTGCACGGGCCATGGGACTGCTGGACGAGCCCCGCTACATCCTCGACCATGTGGTTGACGGTTGGGTCGAGATGCCTGAGAATACCATTCGCGAGAAGACCTTCTGCTGTGGTTCCGGTACAGCCCTGAACACCGACGAGATCATGGAGATCAGGATGCGTTCCGGCCTGCCTCGTGCTAATGCGGTGAAGTATGTCCATGACAAACATGATGTAAACACCCTTGGTTGTGTTTGCGCCATTGACCGAGCTACCCTCACCACCCTGGTAGATTACTGGGTTCCCGGAGTACAGGTAGCCGGATTGAGCGAACTTGTTGGTAACGCATTGGTTATCGAAGGCGAACAACGACAGGAACTGGATGAAGGTCTGCGGACCTTGGTCTAAATCCCGGTTGAAATGGAGGAATAACAATGTATGACAGTGGTAAAATCATTCCGGGACTGATCATTTTTGTCCTGTTTATCACGATACCCATCTGGTACAACCACGGTGACGCAGGCGATGCACCCAAGCCTGAGCTGCCCAAGGATGCCAAGAATTGCGTCCTTCCGGTTGAAGATATACGCGCAAACCATATGCAGCTCCTCAACACCTGGCGTGACGAGGTGCTGCGTGACGGTGAACGAGGCAGCTTTGAGCTGGATGGAAAACAGTATCAGAAAAGTTTGATGTTAACATGCATGGAGTGTCACACCAGTAAGAAGAAGTTCTGTGATACCTGTCATGATTACGCTTCTGTTAAGCCATACTGCTGGGACTGTCACATAGCTCCGGTAGAGTGAACGGCAAAGAAGGAGATATACTGATGGATAAGAAAAGAAGAGATTTCCTCAAGGTTGCCGGAATTTCTACCCTGGCCGGCCTTGGCGGGACCGCCGTGGTTGACCGGCTCGTTTCTGGCAGCAGCCCGGCGGCAGCAAACGCATCTGGCGCGGCCCAGGAAGCACATGGTGTAGAACCAAAGGCCCATGCCCCGGCAACAGCGCCCACGGGTAAACGCTACGGCATGATCGTCGATACCCGTAAGTTCCAGCATGATCCCAGCCTGGGTGAGAAGGTGGAACAGGCCTGTATCACCGCCCATAACGTCCCCCAGTTCCCTGAGAAGAAAGACGATATCAAATGGATCTGGATGACCGACTACGAGAACTGCTTTACCGAGAAGAGCCTGCTCTACAAGGATGAGGCTACCGAAGATCATCAGGTACCGGTACTCTGTAACCATTGCGACAACCCACCCTGTGTACGTGCCTGTCCGACCAAGGCGACCTTTAAGAACAAGGACGGCCTGGTCATCATGGACTTCCACCGCTGTATCGGTTGCCGCTTCTGCATGGCCGCCTGCCCCTATGGCATGCGTAGCTTTAACTGGCGCAATCCCCGGCCCTTTATCAAAGAGATCAACAAACATTTTCCCACCAGGATGCGCGGTGTCGTGGAAAAATGTAACTTCTGCGCCGAGCGGATCGGGGTCGGTGAAATGCCAGCCTGTGTCGAGGCATGTGGCAACACGAAGGCCATGGTCTTTGGTGACCTGAATGATCCTCATTCAGAGATACGGAAGCTGCTGAAGGAGAACTATACCATTCAGCGTAAGCCCTCCCTGGGTACCCATCCATCTGTCTTTTACATAGTATGAGGTTGCCATGTTTGAAAAAGCACTAAAAGGAAACAATTACTACTGGATGTGGCTGGCCTTTCTCGGCTTCTTCATCGGGGTGGCAGTGATCTGCTACCTGCGACAGTACTTCTACGGTCTGGGTCTGACCGGGATGAGCCGGGACGTGTCCTGGGGATTATACATCTCCCAGTTCACCTTCCTGGTCGGGGTGGCGGCTGGAGGGGTGATGCTCGTCCTGCCCTACTATATCCATAACTACAAGGCCTTTGGCCGGATCACCATCCTGGGTGAATTTCTGGCCATCGCCGCCCTGCTGATGTGCCTGATGTTCATCATGGCTGACCTGGGACAACCCCTGCGCGGTCTGAACGTCATGCTCCATCCCACCCCCAACTCGATGCTCTTTTGGGACATGTGTGTGCTCTGGGGATATCTGCTCCTCAACTGTCTCTGCGGCTGGGTCATCCTCACCGCCGAGCGCAAGCAGGTGGCGCCACCGAAATGGATATACTTCTTTGTCTATATATCCATCCCCTTTGCCATCTCCATCCACACCGTAACCGCCATGCTCTACTGTGGTCTGCCCGGCCGTCACTTCTGGCTGTCTGCGATCATCGCGCCCCGCTTCCTGGCCTCGGCCTTTGCTGCCGGTCCTGCCCTGATCGTGGTCATGGCACTGATCCTCAAGCGGGTGGCCAACTTTGACGCCGGTAAAGAGGCGCTCAACAAGATGGTGACCATCATCATCTACGCGGCCCTGGCCAACATGTTCTTTGTGGGTCTGGAGTTCTTTGTCGGCTTCTACTCCAACATCCCGGGCCATATGCATACGCTCACCTACCTGTTCTTCGGGCTGGAGCACCATGGCCATATGTACAACAATCTGGTCCCCTATATGTGGGGCTTTATCATCCTCTTCTTTGTCGGCATCGGCCTGATCAGCCATCCCTACACCCGCAAGCAGAGTGACCTCTGGCTGGGTCTGGGTTGTGCCTCCATCTTTATCTCCTTCTGGCTGGATAAAGGGATCGGCTTTGTCCTGGGCGGCTTCGTGCCCACCCCCCTGGAAGAGATCGTGGAATACTACCCCACTGCCAATGAGCTGTTCATCACCATCGGCATCTGGGCCACCGGATTCTTCATCCTCACCATCCTCTACAAGATCGCCATCGGCGTCGAGCATGAGGTAGAGGCCTAGCACTCCACGAAGACAGGCAGTAATTAAAAAGGCCCCTGGTTCTCCAGGGGCCTTTTTTTGTCTGCTGAGGGGCAATCTTCGGCAGAGCGGCTGCCCCTGCCTGGCCGAGTTCTCTGCTCCTGGGAATCCTGGGAAGCATGGTCCTGCCGCCCCTTAAGCAGGATCCCTCGCCAGGGCGCTCCGCGGCTCAGCTCTGCAGCTGCGGATAGACCAGCGCGCTCCTGCGGGCACACAGCCCAGGCCGGGCTGCCGCCTGCTCCAGTGGGATCTCCACGGCCCGGGCGGCCTGAGGCCGGAGAGTCGGTCCTGCCTCGGTAGTGTGCTCAGCCGGCCATCCTCTGCAGGTAGAGTTGCCAGAGGGCGCTGATCTGTTCGCTGAAGAAGAGGTAGCTGATCGCAGCCAGGGCAAGGAAGGGACCAAAGGGTACCCTGGTCTGGCTGCCCGAACGGCCCCTGATCATCATGACGATGCCGACCAGACTGCCGGTGAGGGAACTGAAGAAGATCACAAAGAGCAGGCTCTGCCAGCCCAGAAAGGCACCGATCATGGCCAGAAGCTTGATATCCCCGCCGCCCATGCCGTCTCTGCGGGTCAGCAGGTAGTAGCCCAGGGCCACCAGGTACAGGACGCCTCCCCCGCAGAGAATCCCCAGACCGGACTGGACCCAGCTGAGGTCGGTCACCAGGAAAGAGCCGCCAAAACCAAGCAAAATTCCGGGCAGGGAGATCAGATCAGGAATAATTTGGTGATGGATATCGATAAATATGATAACCAGTAATCCAGCCAGAAAAACAAAGTAGTAGAGATACTCCCAAGCCAACCCCACCCGGACAAAGAGGGCCGCACTCAACACGGCCATGCAGGCTTCCACCAAGGGATACTGCAGCGATATTCCGGTTCTGCAATACCGACACCTCCCACCTATCAGGCAGTAGCTGACCAAGGGGATATTATCGTACCAGCGCAGGGGAGCACTGCAGGCCGGGCAGTGGGAGCCCGGATAAACGATGGAGGCCCCCTCCTGGGGGAGTCGCAGGATAACCACATTGAGAAACGAGCCGATGATCGCTCCGAACACCGCCAGTATCACCAAGACCATTGACTCCATGGACATCCCCTCCTCTCCGACCCTTGGGCCGGCGCTTGTATTCAGCTGCTCTTTTCTTGAAACCCGGGGCCCAGCACGACGCCTGCCCCTGCTCTCTCTGCAGCAGAGATCCCGGCAGCGGCTCCAGCCGGCCCGCTCTCTGCCACACCATGAACTCCATAGTACCGCTAACCCCCACCCGGTTGAAAGCGAAAAACCATTGCCCAGCTCAACAAACTCCACTCTAAGCTCATCATGTCTAAATTTCAGGTAACATCCCCGATTCGCTCCTGCAGCCAACTGACCCCGGATATTATCCGGGTCTCGCTCCTGGCTCCGACCATTGCCCGGGCCGCCCGGCCCGGGCAGTTTGTGATGGTCGCCGCCGGCAGCAGCCGCGATCCCCTGCTCAGAAGGCCCTTTTCCATCCACAACGTCACTGCAGACGGTGAGGTGGTCCTCCTCTACAAGATCGTTGGTCAGGGGACCCGGTTGCTGGCCCAACTGCGGGTCGGCCAAAGCATCGACCTGGTCGGTCCCCTGGGCAAGGGCTTTTCCCTGAGCCCCGACACCCCGGCCTGTCTGGTCGGCGGCGGTATGGGTATCGCCCCACTACTCTTTCTGGCCAAGGCGCTCTGCTCCTCTCCACGCCCCCAGGAGCATGCCATCCTCCTGGGCGCCCGAACCAGGGATGAGCTGGCGCCCCTGGTCGAGGACTTCCGCGAGCTGGGATACCCGGTTCACGCGGCCACCGATGACGGCTCCTATGGCCACCACGGCTTTGTCACCGAGCTCTTCCAGGAGCACTCCACGCCCGCACACGAGGTCTGCGTCTGTGGACCCACCCCGCTGATGGCTGCCATCGCCCGCCAATGCCTACAGGCCGGGAATCGCTGCCAGGCCTCCCTGGAGACCCATATGGCCTGTGGGCTCGGCGCCTGCCTGGGCTGTACCATCCAGGCTCAGGGCGGCGGCTATAAACATGTTTGCAAACACGGTCCCGTATTTGATGCCAACGAGGTGCTATGGACAATCTAAACCCTTCCCCTGATCTCAGGGTCAACATCGGCAGGCTGGAACTGGCCAACCCGGTGATGACCGCCTCCGGCACCTTTGGCTATGGCCGGGAATTCAGCTCCTTTGTCGACCTGGACCGGATCGGCGCCATCGTGGTCAAGGGCATCTCGCTGGAGCCGCGCGCCGGTAATCCTCCCCCCAGGGTGGTGGAGACCCCCTGCGGCATGCTCAACGCCATTGGCCTGGAGAATGTGGGCGTGGAGCAGTTCCTGGTCCGCAAGCTGCCCTTTCTCCAACAGATCAAATGCAAGGTCCTGGTCAACATCCTGGGTGATTCCGTCGAGGAGTACGTGGCCCTGGCCCGGCACCTCTCCGGTCACCAGGGGATAGACGGCCTGGAGATCAACATCTCCTGCCCCAATGTCAAGAAGGGCGGGGTCGCCTTCGGCACCTCCCCGGAGATGGCCGCTGCGGTCACGGCTGCTGTCAAGGCGGCCACCGATCTGCCGGTGATCGTCAAGCTCTCCCCCAATGTGACCGATATCGTGACCATGGCCAAGGCCGTCGAAGACGGCGGTGCCGACGGCATCTCCCTGATCAACACCCTGATCGGCATGGCCATCGATGCCACCACCCGACGCCCCAGGCTGGGCAACATCATCGGCGGACTCTCCGGCCCGGCGATCAAGCCGGTTGCCCTGCGGATGGTCTGGCAGGTGGCCAGCAATGTGCGTATCCCGGTGATCGGCATCGGCGGCATCGGCACCACCGAAGATGCCATCGAGTTTCTCCTGGCCGGCGCCAGCGCCGTCCAGGTGGGAACCGCCAACTTCTACGCCCCCTCGGCAGCAGATACCATCCGCCAGGGCCTGGCCGACTATCTCAGCGACCAGCCGGAAGAGTCCCTGGGAGAACTGATCGGCTCCCTGATCATCGAGGATGGATCATGAGCCCCGGGCGCGGCCTGGTCTGCGTCTCCCTGGCCGGAGGCGAACCTGGCGGCCAACTCCAAGAGCTGCAGCGGTTGGCCCCCCGGGCGGACGTGGTGGAGATCCGCCTGGACACCCTGGAAAACCCCGATATCGGCAGTTGGCTGGCCACCATGGAGCGGCCCCTGCTCTTTACCAACCGCCCGGCTTGGGAGGGGGGCAACTTCTCCGGCCCGGAGGAACAGCGCCTGGCCCTGCTGGCCCGGGCCATTGAGCTCGACGCCGCCTACATCGATCTGGAACTGGCCACCGAACCCGAGCGGCGCCTGGCCCTGATCGACATGGCCAGGGACAAGACCACCCAGGTGATTGTCTCCAGCCATGACTTCAAAGCCACCCCGCCCCAGGCCGACCTCCGGCAGACCCTGGAGCAGATGATGGCCAGCGGCGCCGACTGCGGCAAGATCGTTACCACGGCCCAGGACAGCGACGATGTCATCCGGGTCCTGGGACTGCTGGAGATCGCCCACCAGGCAGCCTTTCCCTTAAGCGCCTTCTGCATGGGCGGCCCCGGCCGGATCAGCCGCTTTGCCGGCCTCTACCTTGGCGGCTTCATGAACTATGTCGCCCTGGACCAGGCCAGTGCCACCGCACCGGGTCAACTCTCCGCAGCCCACTGCCAATCCCTTATCCAACTCTTTGAAGACTATGCAGATTAACGGAACAACCCGACTCTACGCCATCGTCGGCAACCCGGTGGGCCACTCCCTGAGCCCGGCCATGCACAATGCCGCCTTTGCCCACCTGGGGATCAATGCCGCCTATGTCCCCATCCAGGCCGAGGATATCAAGGCCACGGTGGACGGCCTGCGCCAGCTCGGATTTTGCGGAGCCTCGATCACGGTCCCCTTTAAGGAGGGGGTCATGCGCTGGGTGGATGAGCTCGATCACACCGCCATCCAGATCGGGGCGGTCAACACCCTGGCCTTCCACCGGGGCTCGGATCAGACCATCCACTGTCACGGCTACAACACCGACTGGGTCGGTTCCAACCGGGCCCTGGCCGACCATCTCACCCTAAGCGGCAGCAGTGCTCTGATCCTGGGTGCCGGCGGCGCTGCCAAGGCCGTGGCCTTTGGTCTGGTCAACGCCGGAGTCGAGGTCTTTATTGCCAACCGGACCCACCACAGGGCCAGGCAACTGGCCAACGAGCTGGGCTGCAACGCCGTAGCCCTGGAAGATATTGGCCGGCTGCAGTGCGAGATCCTGATCAACACCACCTCGGTGGGTATGGCACCCCATGACCAGGAGTGCCCTATCCGGGAAGCACTGCTCCCAGGTTTCAGGGTGGTCATGGATATCGTCTACGCCCCCCTGGAGACCCGCCTGCTCAGAGCGGCCCGGGCCTGCGGCTGCACCGTTATCGACGGCCTGGCCATGCTCCACTACCAGGGAGCGGCCCAGTTCAAGATCTGGACCGGCCAGGAACCACCTGCCGAGGTCATGCGTCAGGCTTTGTTCTCCGCCCTCCAGGGTGGCTGATCCCTGCTTGACCGCAGCAGACATCCCAGCTCGCCCACCTCAACCCAAGCGCCGAGAGATCATGATAGAAATCATTCCCGTACCCCGTATAGATACCACCATCTCTGTTCCCGGCTCCAAGAGCCTGACCCAGCGTGCCCTGATCGCCGCTGCCCTGGCCCAGGGCAACTCCTGCCTGAGCGGCCCCCTGGCCAGTGAAGATACGGCCTATACCATCGGCGCCCTACGCTCCATGGGCGTCCGGATCGATGACCAGGACCCTGGCCAGTGGCAGGTCCAGGGCTGTGGCGGCCGCCTGGAGACACCGACCCAGGAGATCTACCTGGGCAATAACGGCACTGCCACCCGTTTTCTGACCTCAGTGGTGGCCCTGGGAAGGGGTCGCTTTCAGATCAACGGCAGCAGACGGATGAGAGAGCGTCCCATCTCACCGCTGATGGAGGCCCTCACCGGCTGGAAGGTGGATATCCGAAGTGATGCCGCCAACGGCTGTCCCCCCCTGACCATCCAGGCCCAGGGCATTGCCGGCGGCAAGACCATTCTCCCGGAGGGCCAATCCAGCCAGTATCTCTCCTCCCTGCTGCTGGTGGCCCCCTATGCGGCAGCTCCGGCCGAACTTGAGGTCCTGGGCGAGGTCCTCTCCCAGCCCTATGTGGAGATGACCCTGGCGGTGATGGCAGACTTCGGCATCCGGGTTGAGGCTGCCCCCCGGCTCAACTACTTCCGGATTCCCCAGGGCTCCTACCAGGGACAAGACTACGCCATCGAGGGCGATGCCTCCAGCGCCTCCTATTTCTGGGCCGCAGCAGCCATCAGCCGCGGCAGGGTGACGGTGGCCAATGTCCCTGTCCCCTCGCTCCAGGGCGATGCCGGCCTGGTACCGCTGTTGGCCCGGATGGGATGTGAAGTGCGCCAGACGGCTGCCGGTTTAGAGGTCAGGGGACCTGAGAGGTTGGAGGCCATAGAGGTGGACATGGGCGACATGCCCGATGTGGCCCCGACCCTGGCGGTGGTGGCTGCCTTTGCCGAGGGAACCACCACCATCAACAACATCGAGCATCTCCGGATCAAGGAGTGCGACCGGGTAGCGGCCGTGGTGAGCGAGTTGCGCAAGCTCGGCGCCGAGGTGGAGGAGGAGCAGGACCGGATTCGCATCCACGGCCGCTCCGGCGGCAGCAACCTCCATGGCGCCACCCTGGAGACCTACGAAGACCATCGCATGGCCATGTGTTTTGCCGTGGCCGGGCTGCGTATCCCCGGGATCAGGATCAGCGGCGAGAGCTGTGTGGCCAAGTCCTTTCCCGATTTCTGGCAACGATTCGACCTGCTCCGTGACTAGAGCTGACCAGAGCTGGCTCAAGGAGTGGCGATGATGAGCCGCCTTTTTCAGGCAGCTCTCTTCTCAAAAAAGGCTTAGGCCAGGTAAACGGCCTGCCCTAAGCCCTCTCTGCCTGCCTTATTGCCTGATGCTCACCTGGCGGAGAACCACCGCAGCCCCCTGTTCCACGCCCAGGAGGGCCGCCGCATCGCCCTGATTGACGGCAACCTCCAGAAAGCCGTCACTGTCCCATAAGAGCCCGGGCCGCCCTCCATCGAGCAGGCCATAGGTCCAGGAGAGGAGCATCACCATCCTCTGGCCGCTAAGCTCAACCTCAAGGGGCAGATCCAGGCGCAGGGCCGTGAGGTCCGTGGCCCGGATGGAGGTCCGGATATTGCCGAAGCTGTCGATGCGCAGCACTGCGCCGCGTACCTCCCCTTCTCCCTGCTCCACCCGCCCAGCCTCCAGGAGGATACAGTCAGCTGGGGCATACTCCTCCCCCAGACTCTTCAATGAGCGTCCCCGAGCCAGATCCGCGGCCAGGGGGGCCATGATATCGCGACCGTGGAAGGTGGCGCTCACCCCGGCCTGGGAATGGCCCACCCTGTGGAGACTCTGAATCTTATGACCGGCCAAAAGGATGGAAAGCAGGCCGTTGTCCGGGGCAATGAAGAGGTGGCCGTCTCCCTGGGCAGCCAGGATGGCCCGGTCCGTGCCCACCCCCGGATCCACCACGATCAGGTGGACGGTGCCTGCTGGGAAATGATGATAACTGGTGGCCAGACAGTAGGCACCCTCCAGCAGGCCGTGGCGCTGAACCTGATGACAGATATCGACAATCTGCACCGCCCGCCAACTGGAGAGCAGGGCGCCCTTCAGCTGGCCCACATAGGGGTCGCTCAGGCCAAAATCAGTGATCAGGGTAACGATACCGGACGGTTCCATATTCTCCTCCAAGATCTCCCCCAGGGGCGAGATCACAGGGTTATTCTCCAGGCAATCCCTGGCAAGGGGATCAGCGAGGGTTCTCTTTGAGCAGCAGGATATAGAGGGCCCCATCCTCCTTCATCCGGCCCGCGGCATTCCCGGCCGCTGCCCCGCTTCCCCAGAACAGATCCACCCGTCCAGGACCCTTGATGGCCGAACCGCTGTCCTGGATGGTGACAAAACGGCGGAGCTCGTCCCAGCCAACCACCCGCTCACCCTGGAGCAGGGGTTTCCTGGAGATCAGAAAGGCCGGTGCCCCGGGAGGGAAGTAACGTTGGTCCGCGGCAATGGAACGGCCGGGGGTGAGTTCCTGACCGATACTTCCCACCGCGCCACGGCTGGTGCTCCATTTAAAAAATATGAACGATTCGTTGTGGTGCAAGACCTGGTCACGTTCCTGGGGATGGGCAGTGAGGTAGGTGCGGATGGTGGTCATACTGGCCTCCTCCAGGCGCATCCTGCCGCTCTCCACCAGCAGCTTGCCGATGCTGCGGTAGGGTCGACCGTTACGGAGCGCATAGTGGACCCCGAGCACCCTCCCATCGCGCAGGGTAATCAAACCAGACCCCTGGATATGGAGGATGAAGGCATCCAGCGGACTGCGCAGCCAGACCAGCTCCTGACCAAAGAGCAGACGCTGCTCCTCGATCTCGCCCCTGGTCCAGTAGGGAACAAAGCGGCCCCCTTCCAGGCGGCCGATCTCCCTGCCTGGAGAAGGGTCGCTGCCGCCACCATGGCGGAGCACCAGGTCGTTGGGAAGGGAGTAGAGGGGAAAGGCATACTCGGCCGAGGGTTCCAGGCTGCCGGCAAAATGGGGCTGGTAATAGCTGGTGACCAGCATGGTCCCCTTTGGGGATCCAGACAGGCCGTCGGCCTGGTAGACCTCAAAGAGACGACGGAGCTGTCTACGGAGTTGTTCAGGCTTCGGCCGGGCAGCCACCAGCCTCCGGAGGGTCCTGATGGAGGCAATCAGCTCCGCAGGGCTGCAGCGTCGCTCACCCAGGGTGTAGCGACTGGCCGGGGGAACCCGCTGCAGGTAGGTCAGGCTCCGCTCCAGAGCAGGGATCAGCGCCTCATAATCCAGGTCATCGCTGAATCCCGGGAAACGCTGGCCAGAGACAAGGGTGGCTGCCTGGAGACTGGCCAGGCTCAGCAAAAGCCCTGCACAGGCGGCCGGAAGATACCTGGCCAGGGCTGACAGCAGGGTCCGCATCTTGGACAAAGACATCATGGGCAAAGGGCTCTCCTTGGTCTGGGTTGGCTTGGCCGCGCTCAACAGCCTGGCTGTTCCGCTGCCGGACGGAGCGGGAAGGAACCTTCCCAGGTCACGCCGGAGTCCCCTGTCCCGATAACCCGGACAGGGACAAGAGGGGCCCTGTCCGCTCCTCTTCCTCCCCCCTGTACCTCCAGGACAAGACATTGGATCTTAAAGTTTTCCCGGAAAATATTGCAGCTGGGCCGGGGTGGACGACCAGGACCGAATGAAGAGGACATTCCTGCCCTCCGCGGCCATGGGGACGGGACAGGGCCCGGCTGACAGGGGTGGTCTGACGATGCAGAAAGAGTTTCAGCGGAAGGGAAGATACTCGGGGACAGCCTAGCCTCTCTCAACCATCCAGGCAGATCAGCGGCTGAAATGGTCTGAAAATTGACGATAGAACTGCTCGACCAGTTCAGCGGGCAGGCTGTTGATCCCGGCGGCAGCGGCTCGACCGCCTCCGCTGGGAAACTGGCGGCAGAGCTGATCGGCGCCCTTGCGCTTGTTCATCGGTGCACGGACACTGATCCGAAGGCTCTGGTCGTGGTTGACAATGACGACGGCATGGGCCTTGGTGGGTTGCTCCCGGGCGATCAGGTTGGAAAAGACCCCGACCACCCGCCTGGACCAGGGCTGGTTGGGGAGTTGAAAGATCCGGCTGCCCTCGGTTTCCCTGAGGGGCGTAAGTTCCCGGGCCTGGCCCATATCGTTGTCATAGCCCTGTTGGAGCATCTCCAGGGTGCGGGACTGGTGATAAAAATCCAGGGGATCCTCATAGGGCTGCACCTCCCGAAAGAGCTCTGCCGGGTGGATCAGCAGATCCTCGGTGCTGAAACCGTAGCCATTGTAGTTGAGCAGTTGGCCGATCTCCCGGAGACACTCCAACTGATCGCTGTTCAGGCCGATCTTCCTGCCCCGCTCTGCGGCCACCTCGTCCAGATTATCGCCAAAGGCACCGGCCAGGGCCCAGGTGGTATGCTGACCCCCCAGGAGCGTGTCGACCAGCAGGGAGGTGCAGGTCTGCTCACTGGGATCGATCCGCACCTCCAGGGCCGGGGAGTCGGGGATGTCACCGCTGTAGTGGTGATCGATGTAGACCAGCTGGTTGTCGGCCGCCAGGAGTTGCTCCAGTTCCGGCCGATTGCGATCCAGGGAGATATCCAGGACCGTGATTCGGGCCCCCCTGACCCCGCTGAGCTGCCGGAGCAGACGGATATCCCGTTTCACCCCGGTGATCAGCCGACTCTGCTCCACCGGTGAGGCCAGACGGAGCTGATGGAGGGCACAGATCCCGTCGGCATCGCCGTTAAAGACATCGATATACTCCATGGCCGTGACTCCTGGGCTAGAAACCGGGCAGATCCAGGCCCAGGGGGTTGCCGATGTTGGCCAGTCTGAACATGATCATGTAGGTCTGATTGCCGGGCTTGTAGTTGGAGAGGAACTCCACGGACCAACAGGCCGGTTGATAGAGCAGCCGGAACTCCTCCTCAATGGTCCGTTCTGCCTCGATGGCCCGCTCGATGCCGTAGCCCACGGCAAAGTTCCAGGGCAGGACCAGCCAGGCATCGGCGCGAATGGAGTTGGTGTTCTTGAGGTCATTGTACTTATAGTCGGCAGAGAGATAATCGCCGCGGTTGCTGCGCAGGTCCGCCTCCACGGTATGGGCAAAGACCCCATCGCCGTAGACATCGATCTCGGTCTTATACTTGAGGCGCAGGTCTTCCAGGGGGTAGTAGGCCAGTTGCGCGTCGATGGGAGTGAGGGGGGTGTCGCTCTCCGCGTTGCGCAGGTCATAGCCCTGCTTGATCTTCAGGTAGCCGTAGTTACGCTCATACTTCTTTTCGTTCTTTTCCCCGAAGATGTCGAAGAAGTTATCGATCCCATAGTAGATGATATTTTTATCGCCTATGGTATCGACGCTGTCCAGCTTGGGCAGATCGTCCTGGTCATCATCGGAGATGAAGTCATAGGAGACATAGGGCCGGAAGGTATGGCTGAAGGCATAGATTTCGCCAAAATCGGCATTAAAATCCCCGATCATGGTGGTGCCGATCTCGGCGCCAAAGTCGGCCAGCAGGCGGTTTTGGGTGTCCCCGTCTTCGAAGGTGCCGTTGGCCTCCTGATTATCGCCGTTGACCTGGAGCGCGTAAAAGGTATCCCTGACCCCGGCCCGGACCGTGGTCTCCAGGTACTTGCTCAGGGGCACGGCCATGGTCAGCTTGGGATGAAGATCAACCCGATGGGCGCCGACCCCCTCTTCCCGCCAGTAGTTGACATAGTCGGCGTTCCAGGAGAAATCGATGCCCGAGTTGTCATAGACCGGCAGCAGCCCGGTATAGGAGAGGGAGGGGAGCTTCCACAGCCGCGAGGGAGAGACATCGGGATCTGAGAGGTCGTTAACCACCAGGAACTGCCCCTGGAGCGAGGTGCCGTTGTCCCAGGAGCGGAGAATCTCGGCGGTATTGTTTCTGAACTGTTCGCTCTTATTCTGAAATCCCCGACCAAAGATCTCCAGGAAACGGTTATGGCTGGTGGTGAATCCGGTGAGACCGGAGGTAAACTCGGTGAGGTAGTCCTTGTCCGAGACCACGTCCAGGTCAAAGCGGGTGGTCCATTCCCCGAAGTCATGGTCGGCCTTACCCCGGATCCAGTAGCGATCCTTGTTGGTATGGGTATAGCCGGTCTCCTGGTAGTACTCCACCTGGGAGGGGTCGCTGAGGTCGTCGGAGAGGTAGTTGGCCATGATGGCCCCCTTATCCGTGGTATCGGCGATATAGCGGAACTCGCCGCCCAGCATCAAGCCCCGTTCCGCCATGTACTGGGGGTAGAGGGTGATGTCGCTGCTGCGGGAGAGGTTGATGAAGAAGGGCAGCTCAAAACCAAAGCCGTCCCGATCCGAGGTGGAGATGGCGGGGAAGAGGAAACCGGTCTGCCGGGTGCGTTTGGCCGGCAGGATCATGTAGGGCGAGTAAAAGACCGGTACATCCTTGATCCTGAAGGTGGCGTGCTTTAAGAAGGCATAACCGCCATCGGTGATCTCGGCATCGGCTGCCCCGAAACTCCAGGGGGGCGTCTCGTCCTCCTTCAACTTACAGGTAATGATCCAGCCGTCTTCGATGTGATAGGTCAGATCGCCGGTCTTCTCCACCACCCTGCCTTCCAGGTGCATATCCTTGTACTGGCGGATGATGGAGGCATTTTCAAAGGTACCGGTTTCATGTTCCAGGTCAACCACCCCTGATTCGGCGCTCAACTGATCGGGCCCGACATCGATGACCAGGTTGCCCCTGGCCTTGACCCGACCCAGGTCGGCATCGTAGACCATCCAGTCGGCCTTGATGGTGGTGAGCACCTTGGTGGTGGTGACCAGCTTATCCTCGTCATCCTGGTCCGCCGGCTCGCCCTCGGCCACGGCCTCCGGCTCCTCTGCCGGAGCCGGCTCTTCGCCCAGGAGATCGCTCCAGCCATCACCCTTTTGCTTCTTTTTCCGGCGGGTGACCGACTCCTTCTTTTCCAGGACCACGTTGCCCTCGGCAATCACCGTGGGCGGGTCTTCGTAGCGGGTCAGTTTATCGGCGGTAATCTCCCATTGCAGGGCATCAACCGTTTCTGCCAAAACCATCTCCGGCAGCAGGCTGACCACAAGGGCGAGCGTACAAACAAGGCTGATGATCGGGGACTGAGTAGTAGAGTGCTTCACCTCGATCTGCTCCTCTGCGAAAGTAAAGGTAATAAAAAGGATCGGCGTCTGTGTTTTCGCCCGTTCTCCGGCCCGACGGGAATGGAACGGAACCATGCCGGGGGATAAAAAAGAAACACGGTATACACCGCTTAAGGTATTCGAAAATACCATGGAAAATCAGTCCAAATGTACGCGCAGGGCCAGGTTGTGTCAAGTCAAAAGTCGCAGATTTGACTTGCAGAGTCCAGCAAATTAGTTTAAGAAACAGTAAGTTAAAAGAACGAAACCTTCGTGGTTTCCTTTGTGTGAAATTTGAACCAGTTAAGACGATAGACACAGCGCAGTCTCCTTTCCCAATACGCCCCTGTATGAAACACCTCTTTGGCCCGGTAAACTCCAGGCGACTCGGCCGCTCCCTCGGCATCGATTTCTACACGGAAAAAACCTGTAATCTCAACTGTGTTTATTGCGAAGTGGGCCTCTCCGCCGTCCTCTACCAGGAGCGGCAGGAGTACACCCCGACTGAAGACATCATTGCCGAAATCGAACAGTTGAGCCAAGACCGGGAGCAACTGGACAGGATCGATGTCATCACCGTCACCGGCAGCGGCGAACCGACCCTCCATAGCGGCCTGGGAGCTGTTATCCAGGCCCTCAGGCAGCGGATCCAAAAGCCCATTGTGGTCCTCACCAACTCCACCCTGCTGATGCGGAAGGATGTCCAGGAGGAGCTGATGGGGGCCGACCGGGTGGTCCCCTCCATGGACGCGGCCAGACAGAGGACCTTTAACCGGGTTGACCGACCGGCCCCGGGCATTCACACCGAAGAGATCATCGCCGGCCTGGAGACCTTTTCGCACACCTTTTCCGGGGAGCTCTGGCTGGAGATCCTCCTGGTCCAGGGAATAAACGATGCCCCAGACGACGTGGAGGCCCTGATCAACGCACTCCGGCCCCTGCGTCTGGACAGGATTCAACTCAACACCATCTTCAGGCCAGCGCCTGAAAGCTTTGCCCACCCCCTCACTCCAGCGGAGCTGAAGGCCATTGGCGCCCGTTTGAGCGCAGAACTTGCCGTTCCCCTGGACCTGCCGGCCCCGGCCCGACAGGTTGAGGCGCCACTCGATGAGATTCAACCTTCCCCCCAATCCAGGCAAGCTGCCGATTGTGTGGAAGATATTATCCAGATGATTAAGCGGCGACCATGTACTGCCGCAGATATTAATCGTACCTTCCAGTTGGGAGGTGCGAAAATAATTGAGCAACTTCTTGAGCCCCTTGTTCAGACAGGTGCAATACAGAAATATCGTCATGAAAACAGCACATTTTATCAATAAGGCCGTGCCCGCCCCAGAGAGGAAGCCGGCGCCATGACGAGTCTACAACACAGACCACCTGACCTGAGCAGGCCAGCTTTATGCTGACAACCTCGATATACCCTGCTGTTCCGGTTGCTCTGGTGTTCAAGAGATCTTGCTTGCTCAAACAAGCCAAGGAACTATAATGACCGACGAAGACAATACGACCTCGAAAAACAGTAAACCCCCCGTCCGCAAGGCAAGCACCGGTGCCTGGTGGAAATCCATCGGCAGCAGTAAGAAGAAAAAAGCCCAGGCCGCTGCTCCTGCCTCGCCCGAGCCTGCCCCTGAGCAGGCGACAGCAACGCCCCCCCCCGTAAGCAGCAGCGAAGACACGCCCGCAGCAGCAGCAAGCGCCGCTGCTCAACCCCAAGCCGAGCGCAGGCCCCAGGCCCAAGAGAAGGGCGAACCCGGTGCCCCCCCCAGCCAACAACACGATTCCGACCCTGCAAACACTGCAGCCAGGACCGGCAACGCCGGCAGAAAAACAACTACTGAGCCGGCTGCCAAGCCGAGCGCTGCGCCGACGACGGATCCGGCGCCTGACCACTCCCCGGCAGCTGCTCCTCCAAGCGATGAGGCGGCTGCGCCCCAGGGCTCAAGCCTTGCTGAGACCACTCCTAAGGCAGCCACCCAGGCAGCCACGCCGGCAACCCCACCTCCCAGCCAGAAAACAGCTGAGCCCGTGGAAGAGGCCATCACCGTAGAGCCCAGCAACCTCTCCAGCGAAGACCGGGAACTGGTTGTCACGGAGACGCCGACCGTGGAGGCCAAGGCTGAGAAAGCGCCACCCAAAAGGGGCCGGGGCAGGCAACGGGCCAAGGCAAAGCAGCAGCCCGAACAGCAGGAGGCCTCCCCGACCGAGGGCGAGGCCGCACAGGACACCGGCTCCCAGGAGAAAGCTGCGCCCTCAAAACGATCCGGCAGAGGCGGTGGCCGAAAAAATGAACGAAAAAAACGGGGCAACGATACCGCTGCAGCCAAGCAGGGCGCTGAAAGAGAGCAGGAACAGGAAAGCCCTCCTGGCAAGACAGTGACCAGCAAGCTGCTGATCAATGCCGAAGAGCCGGAGGAGTGCCGGATCGCCCTGGTGGAAGACGGTCGGCTGGAGTCCTTCCACGTCAACACCGTCTCCCGGGAACGCACCAAGAACAACATCTACAAGGGCACCATCGTCTCCATCGAGCCCAACCTCCAGGTAGCCTTTGTGGACATGGGAACCGGCCGCAACGGCTTCCTCCCCTTCAGCGAGATCCATCCGGAATACTACCGCCAGGACGTGAGCGAACAGAACCGGAAGCTGATCGCCCAGCAGCATTGGAAAAAACTCAAGATCGAGGATGTGGTCAAGAAGGGCCAGGAGGTGCTGGTCCAGGTGGTCAAGGAGGTCACCGGCAACAAGGGGGCCAACATCACCACCTACCTCTCCCTGCCCGGTCGTTTTCTGGTACTGATGCCTGGCAGCGATTCTGCCGGAATCTCCCGCAAGATCACCGGCGAGGAACGCCGCTCCGACCTGCGCCAGATGATGGACGACTTCAAGATCCCCGAAGGGATCGGCTACATCATCCGCACCGCCAGTGCCGAGATCACCAAGCGCTCCTTCCAACGGGACCTGCGCTACCTGCTCAGCCTCTGGGACGACATCAAGTCCAAGGGACAGACCAGAAACGCACCGGCCCTGGTCTATGAGGATCAGGACACCATCACCCGTTTCCTCCGTGACCACTTTACCCCGGATATCCAGGAGATCATGGTGGATACCGACCAGTCCTATGAGCGGGTCGATAACTTTATCCAGCTGCTCCCGGCCAAACAGCGCCAGGTCAGGATCAAGATGCACCGCGGGGCCAAGCCCATCTTCAACCAGCACAACATCGAAGAACAGATCGAGTCGATCTTCAAACCCCAGGTGCCGCTGCCCTCCGGAGGCTCCATCGTCATCGATCCCACCGAGGCCCTGGTGGCCATCGATGTCAACTCCGGCCGTACCTCCAAGAATGCCGATTTTGACGATACCATCTTCCTGGCCAACATCGAGGCGGCCGCTGAACTGGCCCGCCAGCTGCGCCTGCGTGACCTGGGCGGCCTGATCGTGGTCGACTTCATCGACATGCGTAACAAGAAGCACATCCGGGAGGTGGAACGCCAGATCAAGACCAGCATGAAGCGGGACAAGGCCAAGATCGACACCAGCAAGATCTCCCGATTCGGCCTGATGCAGATCTCCCGCCAGAAGATGGGCGCCCCCATTGAGAAGGGCAGTTACCGCACCTGCAGCCACTGTCAGGGCCGCGGGGTGGTTCGTTCGGTGGAGACCCTGGCCCTCTACTACCTGCGGCGCATCCAGACCGGCATCAGCCGCAAGAAGGTGGAACGGATGCAGTGCAAGCTCCCCCTGGAGGTGGCCCAGTACCTGCTCAACAAGAAACGGGCCGAACTCAGCGACCTGGAGCAGAGGCACAACGCCACCATCGAGATCCTGCCCCAGGTGGACATGGCCCCCGGCGACAACCAGATCGAGTACCTCAAAAACCTGCCCGAGAGCAACGGTGTCAACTAGGAGGACGTCGTACAAAAAATCTGGCCCGATGCTGCAAAAAACACTTGCCATCAACGGCCAGGCAGAGTATATAGACATCCACTTATGCGCCAGTAGCTCAGCTGGATAGAGTGCCGGACTACGAATCCGTAGGTCGGGAGTTCGAATCTTCCCTGGCGCGCCAGTAATCCCAAGGGGTTAAGTCTTTTTGACTTAACCCCTTGTTTTATTTCAGGCCTTTTTTGGCCTAGGCCGTCTGCAGGAAATGCAGCTGCACCTTCATCGCCTTACCCCCTGACCCTGCCGACATCCCTGGATATCCCCCTCGACTTAGTAGCTACGTTTTTCCCGTGGACCAGCTCAACCAGGGATCCACAGGGATCCGGATATGAGGCGGTTTTGAACCAGCCATGGTAAGGTATGCTTTTCCTCTGCTCGGCTCTCTTGGCAATAGCCTCATCTTCAACCGCAGCCTGGGGATACCTTGAGGGTACCTTGAAAAATTAGTTTTTTCGATCAAGGTCAAGGCGCACGATACATTTTATTGTAGGCATATATTTGATATTCCGAGGATAAAACCTTGAGCGCAACGCCGAGATTGGAAGAAAAACTTTTTCCCAAGGTGACCTTGAGATGATCCCTGCACAGGGTATGTTATGCTCCACCAGAAAATTGAACTCCTGGCCCCGGCCAAAGACCTTGCCTGCGGCACCAGCGCCATCGATCATGGCGCCGATGCGGTCTATATCGGCGGCCCCCAATTTGGTGCCCGGCTGGCGGCAGGCAACAGCCTGGCTGATATCGAACAACTCATCCGCCATGCCCATCGCTTCAGGGCAAAGGTCTATATCGCCCTGAACACCATCTTTGATGACCGCGAACTTGCACTTGCGGTGCAGCTCTGCCACCAACTCTACGCCATGGGTGCAGATGCGCTTATCATCCAGGATCCAGGGCTGCTCGAATCAGAGCTGCCGCCCATCCCGCTCCACAGTTCGACCCAGATGGACAACCGGACACCCGAGAAAGTTCGCTTCCTGGAAGAAGTCGGCTTCCGCCAGGTGGTTCTCGCCCGGGAACTGGGTCTTGAGCAGATCCGGGAGATCCGTGCCGCAACCACTGTCCCCCTGGAATTTTTTGTCCATGGAGCGCTCTGCGTTGCCTACAGCGGGCAGTGTTACATCAGTGAGGTCGTGGCCGGCCGCAGTGCCAACCGGGGCGCCTGTGCCCAGTTCTGTCGCCATAGATTTACCCTGAGAGATGGCCGGGGAGAGGTGGTGGAGCGGGATCGCTACCTGCTCAGCCTCAGGGACCTGGATCTTTCCGCCCATCTGGGCGCCCTTATCGAGGCGGGCATCTCTTCCTTTAAGATAGAAGGTCGCCTCAAAGATGAAGCCTATGTGAAAAATGTTACCGCCTACTATCGTCAGGCCCTTGACCGCCTCATCGATGCAGACCCGAAGCTGCAGCGGGCCTCATCCGGACGGTGCAGCTTCGGCTTTTCCCCGGACCCGACAAGATCCTTCAACCGCGGCCAAACCGAGTATTTTTTGACCAAAAGGCGGGCCAGGCCAGCGGAGATCAGGAGTCCGAAGTCCCTTGGCCGGCAGCTGGGCCCGGTGACAGAGTCAAGACCCGGCGCCTTCACCCTGGAAACGGCTGAACAGATCTGCAACGGTGACGGGCTCTGCTTTTTTGACCCTGCACAGGGACTGGTGGGGATACGGGTGAACCGAGCCCAAGGCAAGACCATCTACCCCAAAGATTCACTGCTCCTGCCCGTGGGCACGCTTGTCTACCGAAACAAGGATACCGCCTTCAGCAAACTCCTGGACCAAAGCGGGCAATGCCGCACCATTGCCATACGCGTAACACTCGAAGAATACTCCGAAGGCCTGCGGCTGAGGATAGAGGACGAGGACGGGCTGCAGTCCGAGACCTGCATCCGGGTTGCCAAGGAAAAAGCCAGGAAGGCGGGCACCGCCACAGCTCTGGCCGAACGACAGCTCAAAAAAAGCGGGGGCACCCCCTTCACGCTTGCAGAGGTCCGGGTGGAACTTCGTCCGGAGCTGTTTTTTCCGGCAGCGGTCTTCAACGACCTGCGTCGAAGGGGTTTTGCCCGACACATGGAACAGAGGCTCCTCCACTACCCGGTCGAAGAGGCGGCCATAACCCCCAATACCTTTCCCTGGCCGGCCGAGGAGGTGGGCTATCGTGACAACATCCTCAACCGGAAGGCAGAAGCCTTTTATCGACGCCATGGAGTGGCCCACATCGACAGGAAGACCCTGCGTGCCGCAGAGGTCGAAGAGTGTGCCCTGATGACCACGAGATATTGCCTGAAGGCACAGCTGGATCGCTGCCCCCATATCAACAAGAAAGCCGTCCAACTTGCAGAACCCCTGGTCATCAGCGATAACAGCGGCAGCTATGAACTTGGCTTCGACTGCAGACGCTGTGAAATGACCCTTAAGGCTCAATAGAGAATCAATAGAGATCAACCGGAGATGGGAATGAAACCCTATGACTGCTACCTGTTCGACGCCGACGGCACCCTTTTTGACACCGTCGAGCTGATCTGTACCTGCTTCCAGTATGTTGCCGAGAAATATGCCGCCAAGACCATGGACAGGGATACCATCATCAAGGGGATCGGCCTGCCGCTCAAGGGCCAACTGATAACCCACCTGGGGGCTGACCTCGACCATGAGCAGATTCTTGATGATTATCTCCAGTACCAGCTGCGCATCATGGAGGAGAGCATCAGCCCATTCCCCCAGGTTGCCGAGACCCTGGCAGCGCTGCAGGCGGCCGGGAAAAAGCTGGCCATCGTCACTTCACGGAGACGACTCAGCCTGGAGAAGATCCTGGAGTCCACCGATACTGGCGCTTACTTTGACCTGCTGATAACCCCTGAGGACACCAGCAGACACAAGCCTGACCCGGAACCGGCCCTCAAGGCCATGTCCCTGCTTGGTGCAGAGAAAAGCAGCACAGTCTTTATCGGTGACGCCTGCTACGATATCTGCAGCGGAGCCAGCGCCGGCACTGACACCGTCTTTGTCAACTGGAGCCACGCAGAACGCTCCTCCCTGCCCGTAGCCCCCACCTGGAGCATCGACTCCCTGGAGGAGCTGACCCTCTGCCTGGACCGCTGATGGCCTGATCTCCAGGGGAGGTCTTGGCCGCCCCCCGGCAAGGCCCTGGCCAGCACACCATGGCAACAGCTCAAGGAAATTTTCCAGGCACCGGCCCACGCCTGCCTGTTTCCCTTTCAGCGATCTTGCCTCTCGAATTCAAGGAGTCTGCGTTTTATGGAAAGGCCGTGGGCAAAACCGGTGAGTGAGCCATCCGCACCGATAACCCGGTGACAGGGAATGATCAAAGGAAGAGGGTTGTTGCTGTTGGCCATCCCAACCGCCCGGCTCGCTTTTTCGTTCCCTATGGCTGCGGCTATCTCTCCATAGGTTCGCACTTCGCCAAAAGGGATATCCTGGAGGGCAGACCAAACACCTTGCTGGAACTCGGTCCCCTCCACCTCCAGCGCCAGGGAAAATCGTTTCAACCGACCGCTGCAGTAGGCCTCAATTTGCTCCCTTGCATCGCCAAAGGCGGATTCATTGCGAATCCAGGCAGGATCAATCGAAAACGCTCTCTTGCCCTCCCCCGTATCCAGGTGCAGTCCGGAGACTGCGTCTGTTGTTCCCACCAGTATCATCCGGCAGAAAGGGGTGTTGAAGGTGGTATACAAGGTCATGGTCTTATTTCTCCGGTCCCTGGGGTAGCTTGAAGATGCAATTTTGCGATCACGATCAAGGCATGGCCAAAATTTTATTGCAGGCATACATCTGATATTCCGAGGATATATTTTTCACCATAACACAGAGATGGGAAGAAAAAGCAACTTTTCAAGGTCAGCTTTTATCTCACCTTTTATATGAGGCCTCACGGTAAAGAGCTGGATGCCCGCCTTCGCGGGCATGACGGTAGAGGCGCAGGCATGGCGGTAGAAGACCTCATCGACGAATCCATC
>NZ_AUCW01000015.1 GCF_000429965.1 Desulfogranum mediterraneum DSM 13871 | reverse complement strand
TAAGCACATCCGGTATTAGGCCACCTTTCGGTGGGTTATCCCAGACATAAAGACAGGTTATCTACGCGTTACTCACCCGTGCGCCACTTTACTCGAGTTCCGAAGAACTCTTTCTCGTTCGACTTGCATGTGTTAAGCACGCCGCCAGCGTTCGTTCTGAGCCAGGATCAAACTCTCCAGTTTAATATCCTGACCAATCACAAATCGATTGGACTTGTTTACTTCTCAAACCAAATGTTACTTTGGCCCGCTCGTTTACTGTTCAGTTGTCAAAGATCAAGATCGCGCCGGTAGCGGCACGCTGTTGCTTGCGTGTTGTCCGCTCCAGCAACGAGGCGAGAACCTACTGTACCTTGCAGGGGAAGTCAAACGTTTTTTCAATGGTGGACTGGGAAAAAATAGGTCTGGTTGCGAAAACGGTTGAAATGACACATGAAAGAACAATATGTTTGCTTTGCTCTGTTGTTTTGGCGTACCATGGACTACCAATAAGCCCCGTGGAGAGCGAGCTGTTCATCTTCAGGCCTGCTCCCAGCCTTGTCTTTACGGTAACCCCGGGCTAAGGGGCAGGGCAACAGTCCGGTTGGCTGGACGCCTTGCCTGGAGAGAGGTCCCAACCTGGACCAAAGCCCGATGAACACCGCAACCGCCTCCAGAACGTCTCAACCATCGTCAGCGTAGACCTTATGTCAGAAAAACAGAACCTGCTCCGCAGGATTCCCAATATGCAGGACTGCCTTCGCTCCCTTGCCTCCGTAGAAGCACTGCAGGCCATACCCGTGCAACGGCTTAAACGATGTACCCGTGAATTTTTAGAGCAGAAGCGGCAGCTCATCCTAAACGATAAGGATCCCGGACCGTTGAGCCTGGAGCAGGGGGCGCTGCGTGATCAGCTCGTCGCCCATGTCCTCCGAGGACATCGCCCCAGATTTCGTCCTGTGATCAATGCCAGCGGTGTTATTATCCACACCAATCTTGGGAGGTCACTCCTTCCCGAGAGCGCCATGGACGCCCTCCTGGCAGCAGGCAGCCGCTACTCGAACCTGGAGTTTAATCTCGATTCCGGTAAACGTGGGAGTCGCTACAGCCTGGTGGAAGAACTTATCTGCGAGATCACCGGCGCCGAAGCTGCGCTGGTGGTGAACAACAACGCAGCTGCGGTCCTGATTGTTTTGGAGACCCTGGCCCGAGGCAAGGAGGCCATTGTCTCCCGCGGTCAGCTGGTGGAGATCGGCGGCTCCTTCCGCATTCCCGATGTCATGGCCCGCAGCGGTGCCAGACTGGTAGAGGTGGGAGCCACCAATCGCACCCATCTGCGTGACTACCAACAGGCTGTTACCCAGGAAACCGGCGTCCTGCTCAAGGTCCATTGCAGTAACTACCGGATCATCGGCTTTACCAGCGAGGTGAGTAACCAGGAGCTGGTTGCCCTGGGCAGGGAGCAGGGCATACCGGTTGTTGAGGATCTGGGATCCGGAAGCCTTATCGATCTGAGTCGCTTTGGGCTGGAGAAGGAACCCACCGTGCAAGAGGTTGTCGCCTCCGGGGTCGATGTGGTAACCTTTAGTGGAGATAAACTGCTGGGCGGACCCCAGGCCGGTATCATCGTCGGCCGTCACTCCATAGTTGAGCAGATAAAAAACAATCCCTTGAACCGTGCCCTGCGGATTGACAAGTTTACCCTGGCCGGCTTGGAGTCCATTCTCCGCCTCTACCTCGATGAGAGCGAGGCGATCGCCCGGATACCGACCCTGCAGATGATTGCGGCTCCTGTGGAGCAGGTCGAGGAACGGGCCAGGCGCTGTCTGAAGATGTTGAACCAGCGCTGTGGCGGCTCCTGTCGTTTTGATTTGGTCGAGGTGTCTTCCAGGGTCGGCGGAGGGGCCATGCCTGAACAGGATCTGGCCAGCTGGGCCATCGCTGTCACTCCTCTCAGCTTGAGCCCGAGTCGGCTGGAGAACAACCTGCGCAGGCAGCCGGTTCCGGTGATCGGCCGCCTTGAAGATAACCGATTGCTCTTTGACCTGCGGACCGTACGCGAGCAGGAGCTTGAGCTGCTGCTCGAGGCAGTGGCCGCTGTCTGTGAATCATCAACCAGGACCTGAGTTTTTGATGTTGACCTTTGCCCCCTATGAATCAGCACCTCTGTCGCTGCTTGACTTTGTTATCCTTCGTGTGCCTTTTTCCGAAGAGGTGGCCAGGGCCTTACCGGTACCTGTGACCACCCGTTTTTATTCCTTTCAACCGGATCGGCTGCTTCCCCACCTCTTTACTGAGGTGGGCTGTACCGAGCCGCAGCAGCGTCTGCTGGAGGAGGGGAGGGCTCCTGCCGTCATCGGCAAGCTGTTGGTGATCCCCTGTGGACTGGATCAGGGAGAGGCTGTGGCGGTGGTGATCAGTGAGGCAGACCCCGCCCTTCTGGAGAAGATCTCCTCTTCCTGGCTGCTGAGGCTTCAGGAACGGATCAGGCAAGGCCTGGAGACGGTACGCAGTCTCTGTCTCGATCCAGGGACCGGTATCTATAACCAACGGGCTCTGCCCACCCTTGGCCAGGCCGCCCCTGGGCTGCTCTCCTTTTTTCTCTGTATTCATGTGGGGATACCTGTTCAACCCGCTTCCACGGGCATGCAGCGCTATCAGCAGTTGGTGGAGCAGCTTCGTTCTCTGGCCCATGGTCCCCTCTTTTCCTGCGGCTTCAAGGTGTTTGGGGTCTACCTCTTGGATGTCAGTGCCAAGCAGGCCCTGGCCGCAGTCCACTCCCTGCAGCGCCATCTGAAGAGGGACGGCCGGGCACGGGTGCAGATCGGGATTGCCGACAGCAGCCTGGGAGAGCAGATGGTGGAGACCGCCTGGCAGGGTTTGCAGGTCGCCGAAAAAAGGGGACCATTCGGGGTGTGTGATCCAAGATCCCTGGCCAACCATCCCTTTGCCCTGCCCTCAACTGCCGTGCTGCAGGAGTTTCGTCGTTGCTGGCGAGGGGTACGTCATTTCGTAGTTGCCGCTTTTTCCTGGACCGAGCTGGCCGAGCCCACGGAGGTGGAATCGTCAATCCGTGGTTTTTGTCATAAAAATAGTATCTTGCAGGTCAGTGAGGGGCGAAGGACCTATCTCCTCTTTGCCGGCGGCGGCAAGGAGGTGGTCGGGGAGTGTGCAGCTCTGTTTGCAGATGCCGCTCCAGCCCTGCTGGCCATGGGTGTCGAGGCCGTTGGCCTTGCTGTCTGGCCCAATCAGGCCTCTGTCAAGACCGTAACCGTTCAGCATGCCATCAAAGCCCTGATGCACTGCGGTTTTCTTGAGCCCGGATCCGCGGTCTTTTTTGACGCCCTGACCCTCAACATCAGCGGGGATTATTACTTTGATCAGGGGGATTATTATGCAGCTGTCAGGGAGTATCGTCAGGGGCTCCGGCTTGCTGCCGATGATATAAATCTGCTGAACAGTCTCGGGGTTACCCTGGTGGAGTGTAACCAGTACGCCCGGGCCACGGAATGCTTTGAGGCGGTCCTCAGACAGGAGCGGGGTAATTACATGGCCCTGGTTAATCTCGGCTATGCCCAGCAGGCCGCAGGCCGGAAGAGCGCTGCCGTGGAGAGCCTGGAGCAGGCCCGTTCTCTGATCCCCGAAGGCGAAGCAGCCGGCGGCGAGCTCTTCCTGACCCTGGGGCGCCTCTATGTCGAGGCCGCTCAATTTCAGCGGGCCGTCGATGTCTTGGAACAGTGGGCTGCGCTCCCCGGCAGTGAACAGGAGTTCTGGCTGCATCGTTTCCTGGGCCGTGCCTATTTCGAGGTGGGAGAGGCTGCTAAGGCGGTAAAGGCCTGCCAGAGGGCCCTGCAACTCTACCCCCAGGACAGCGTCAGCTTGAGTGTGCTGGGAGTGCTCTATGTGGAGCAGGGCCAGGGGGATGAGATCGGGTTGCGCCTCTGCCGCAAGGCCGTGGAGTTGGATCCGGTAAATCCGGACAATCGTTATCGTCAGGCCCTGGCCTTTTTTCTGGGCAAACAGCTGCAACAGGCCCAGGAGTCGCTCTGCGAATGTTTGAGTCTCAAGCGTAACCATGTTGACGCTCATATTCTCCAAGCCAGGATAGATCTCGATCAGGGGAGAGAGAAAAAGGCGCAGCAGCGTCTGCAAAAAAATGTCAAGTTGAGTGGCTGCAGCGACGAGCAGCGGCAGCGGCTCGCTGCCTGGATCAAGGCTTGAATCCCTGCTCGGCCGGCCGAGCAGGCAGAGGGGGGCGTGGCCGGAGCTCCGGTCTCAAGGGGTGGAACAACCAGAGCAGGCGCAAGGGCAGGCAGATAAGGGTGTCCATAAAGGTGACCGGCTGGGATGAGTATTCAGAGTTGACAGGAGAGGGATATGGCTCAGATTGATGCTTTTTTTAAGTTGATGAATGACGAGGGTGCCTCTGACTTACATATGATGGCAGGGCAGCAACCGATACTGCGTATTCGCGGTGATATGGAGCGGGTGAAATTCAAGGTCCTGGAGAATGAGGCTTTAAAGCGGATGCTCTATGAGATCTGTCCAGAGGATAAGATCAAGATCTTCGAAGAAACCGGTGATATGGATTTTGGCTATGAGATTCCAGGACTGGCCAGATATCGCTGCAACTTTTTCCAGCAGAAGTACGGTATTGGTGCCGTATTCCGGGAGATTCCCAGCGATATCATGAGTTGTGAGCAACTGGGCCTGCCCAAGGTCATTGCCAAGCTGGCCTCTCTGCCCAAGGGTTTGGTGTTGGTCACCGGGCCCACCGGTTCGGGAAAGTCGACCACCCTGGCCGCCATCCTGGATGAGTGCAACAAGACCCGCAAGGATCACATCCTGACCATCGAAGACCCCATTGAATTTGTCCACAAGTCCCAGCAGAGTGTCGTCAATCACCGGGAGGTGGGCACCCATACCCATTCTTTTACCGCCGCCCTGCGTGGGGCCCTGCGTGAGGATCCGGATATTATCCTGGTGGGTGAGTTGCGTGACCTGGAGACCATCTCCCTGGCCATGGAGGCCTCCATGACCGGTCATCTGGTCTTCGGCACCCTCCATACCATGAACGCCATGAAGACCGTTGACCGGGTGGTGGAGGTCTTTCCCGCCAACCAGCAGGGGCAGGTTCGCTCCACCCTGGCCGATGCCTTAAAGGCGGTGGTTTCCCAGACCCTGTTCAAGCGGGTCGATGTCAAGGGGCGGGTGGCGGCCCTGGAGATCCTGATCTGCACCCCGGCGGTGCGTAACCTGGTTCGTGAGGCCAAGACCTACCAGATTCCGTCGGTGATGCAGACCGGAAAGAAGTTCGGCATGCAGACCCTGGATGATGCGATCCTGGAGCTCTTGGAAAAGAAGAAGATCAGTCCGGAAGATGCCTACACCAACTGCTATGAAAAGCAGAAGTTTGTCAAGTATCTCCGCAAACCTCCGGTTGATTTTACCGAGATATAGCTGGATTCAGCTGGATTCGCTGCGGCAGGGAGGCGGCTCCGGGCCGGGCAGCGCTCACCGCCAACCCTGTGCAGTCGGCCACCACTTTTTTCCCGCAGTCGGGAGGATGATCTCTCTGGAAGATCATCCTTCCCGCTCCTCTCCCCACCCCCTGCAACCGATTCTTCTCCCCCTGTCTCTTCTGAGCTCATCTGGCCAGCCGTCGGCCGCCCCTTATCTGGGTAAGGATCCCCTTGCAGCTGACTCCCGGGTAAGGTGGGTGGCGGGGGAGAGGGCTCTTGCCGGCAAGGTGAGCTGCCGGCCTGAAAAGGTGCTGACCTGGAGGCGCTTGCGATCGATGGTGGAGGAGATGGTGCCGTCTCTGGCCGTGATCAGGACCTCGATCTGCTGTTCTTGCCAGGTCTCAAGGTTCTGCTGGTGGGGATGAGTGCCCTGTCTGCCTATTCCGGCAGAGACCACGATCAGCCGGGGGCTGAGGGCCTTGAGAAAGGGGAGACCGCTGGAGGTGATGCTGCCATGGTGGCCTGCCTGGAGGATATCTGTGTGCAGCCCGGGGTGGTGTCTCAGGAGCAGGACCTCTGCCCGGCGGCTGATATCGGCAGGAAAGAGGAGGGACCAGCCTCGCTGCCGCAGTTCCACCACCAGGCTGCTGTCGTTGGATGAGCTGGCTCTGTCTTGGGGCAGCACACCGTTCATGCCCAGGCAGCTCAGGGTGTAGTCGTGTGCTGCGGCAATGGGGGTGCCGGACTGGGGGATCATGATCGGGATCTGTTCCTGCCTGGCCTTGGTAAGCAGGGCCTGGTAGCTGCGCTTGTTCGAGGGGTGGCCGTTGATGTAGAGCTGCCTGGGCGGGAACTGCTCCAGGAGAAAGGGGATGCCGTTGTAATGATCGCCATCCGGATGGGAGATGATGATGCCCTCCAACCGCCAGACCCGCATCTTGCGTAAGAAGGGGGCAATCACCCGCTGCCCCACGGAGCTGCGAGTCGAGGAGGCGCCGCCGCCGTCGATCAGGATGTTGTTGCCGTCGGTGAGGAAGAGTACCGTGGCGCTGCCCTGGCCGACGTCCAGATAGTGTACCGTGGTGACCCTTCGCTGGGGCGGTGCCCAGAGCCCGCGGGTGAACGAGCCGAGGCAGAGCAGCAGACAGGCGGCTCCCAGGACCAGGCCGGGGCGGCGGACCGATTTTGGGATCAGGATCAGGGCGAGGGCCGTGAAGAAGAGGCAGATCTCCAGGGGATGGGGGGTAATGGTCCACACCGAGCCAATGGGCAGGTGCTGGATCCCGGCCAGACAGCTGCGTGCGATCCAGAGGGCAATACCGCCAAGATTGAAGATAGCTTCAGCTGCCTGGGGGGCGAGGTAGGAGAGGGGGATCGCCACCAGACCGGCGGGAAGGGCCCAGAAGCAGAGCAGCGGCTCAATGATCAGGTTCATCAGGGGGCCGAGCAGGGAGAAGCGGTTGAAGTGGTAGAGCATCAGGGGCATGGTCCCCAGAGTGGCTGCAGAGGAGACGGCCAGGAGGGAGAACAGCAGCTGGAGCAGGCGTCGAGCCGCCGAGCGGTCGTTCTCTGGGGGCCTGTTCCAGAGCTTGGGTGTGATCAGGGCAATGGCCAGAACCGCGCTGAAGGAGAGTTGAAACGAGGCCGTGGCCAGGGCCAGGGGGGAGATGACCAGGACCAGCAGCGCTGCTGCGGCAATCAGGTGGATGAGGTCTTTCTGTCGTCGTACCACCAGCCCGTAGAGGGCCAGCATGGCCATGAGCAGGGCCCTCAGGACCGGGGTGTTCATCCCGGCGATAAAGCTGTAGCCGAGCAGCAGGGGAAAGGTCAGGCCAAGGGCCAGGGTAGGGACATGGGTATGGAGGAGCAGCCAGGTTGAGCGTCCGGCCAGCTGCTTGATCGTCAGGGCGGCCATGGCTCCGAGAAGGCCCAGGTGCAGCCCGGATATGGCCAGGAGGTGCATGCAGCCGGCCGCCTTGAACTGTTCCAGCAGAGCCGGCGGGATGGTGCGCCGTTCGCCGATGAGCAGGGCCTGGAAGAGGGCGGCCCTGGTCTGGTCCAGCCTCTGAGCCAGGAAGCGGGCCGTATGCTGGCGGATCCGTTCCGGCAGCCACCGTATCTTTTCGATAAGTCCCTTGGGACCGGTATCCACAGGGAGGAGGTAGGCCGGGGACGAGACCCAGCCGCTCAGGTAGATCCCCTTTTCCGCCATATAGCTGCGGTAATCAAAGGCCCCCGGGGTCTGGTAGTTGCGGATGGGGGACAGGTAGGCCACGGCCATGAGCCGGTCACCCGGCTGCAGTTCCTGCTGGACCCATCCCCCCACGCTCATCCGAATGGTTCCCCGGGTCGGGCGAAACCCTTGCCCATGCCTGCCGTCCCCTGGGAGGAGGACCTCTTCGACCTTGAGGAGCAGACTGCTCTTTTCACCGTCAAACTGGATCATGCTGCAGATGGTCCCCATCACGGTTACCCTGGTTTTGGCGCGGATCATCCTGCTGATCCGGCTGGGCGACTGGGGGCCCTGGAGGGCATGATCGGTGAGGATCAGGCCGAGGAGGATAAAGAGGGCCATCCCGGCGTGGCTGGTCCAGGAGCTGCTGCCGCGCCGGTGGAACAGGGTTGCCAACAACAGCAGGATCAGGGTGGCCGGCCCTGTCAGAGAGAAGGGGGGGAGCCGCAGGCCCGCCTTGAAGGCCAGGGTGGCCCCCACCATATAGCAGACTGTTGTCCAAGGCAGCAGGTTGTGGTCGAGGTGGCGGCGCAGCGGCTCCAAGGTGGCCCTCATGGCTCCAGCCCTTGACTAGGGGCTGGGGGCAAGGAGGGGCTCCAGTGCCTCCAGGTGGCGTCGAATCACCCCCTGATGTTTTCGGACCCACTCCCGGCCTGCCTGCCCCTGCCGTTGCCCTTTGGCCCGGTCGTCGAGTATCTCCTGGATTCCCTGGTAGAGTTCCTCTGCAGATTGGACCTGAACCGCACCCCGGCATGCCGTCAATTCGGCGGCAATCTCGCTGAAATCCTCCATGTGATGACCAAAGAAGAGCGGCACTCCAAAGACGGCCGCCTCCAGGGGGTTGTGTCCGCCGCTGTCCACCAGACTGCCGCCGATGAAGGCCGCGTCTGCCAACTGGTAGGCCTGGGCCAGCTCGCCGATGGTATCCAGGATCAGGAGCTCAAAGGGACGGCCCGCCTCCAGGGTGGTCCTGCGGTCAGGGTGGAAGCCGAGCTCTCTAGCCTGATCTGAGAGCTGGCCGGCGCGTTGAATATCACGCGGCGCCAGGATCAGCCTGAGGCCAGGGTGGTGGGCCTTGAGTCGGTGGAAGACCCGAAAGATCATGCTTTCTTCGCCCGGATGGGTGGAGCCGCAGATCCAGGTCAGGACCCCTTCGGGGATGGCGTAAGCCTGTTTGAGTCGGGATGCTGCCCCAGGGTCTGCAGCGGAGCTCAGGATGGTGGTGTCGAGCTTGAGGTTGCCCAGGGCCTGGACCCGCTGGACCGGGATACCCAGGCGTTGGATCTGCTCCAGGTCCGAACGGGACTGCATGCTCAGGAGGGAAAACGAGGAAAAGAGCGGTCGGAAGAACCAGCGAAAGCGTAGGTAGCGGTTCAGGGAAGCCGCAGAGATGCGGCCATTGACCAGCACCGTGGGGATGGCGTGCTGCTGGAGGGAAAACAGCCAGTTCGGCCAGAGATCGGTCTCCACCAGGATGAAGAGCTCGGGCCTGAGGCGCCGGAGAAAGAGGCGCACCGTGGGCAGGAGGTCCAGGGGGGAGGGGATGATGAGGTCCACATGGGGGCTGAGCAGTTCCTGGGCCAGGACCTGGCCGGAGCGGGTGGTGGCGGAGAAGACCAGCACAGCCCCGGGCCACTCTTGTCGCAGTCCCTTGATCAGAGGCAGTGCCGAGGTGGTCTCTCCCACGGAGAGGGCATGGACCCAGATGGTGGGGCCGGCCTGGCTGGGAGTGATTGGAGGGATGCCCCAACCCAGACGACCCAGGATGCGGGAGCGATATTTCGGCGTCAGGAGCACGATCAGGGCGATCAGGGGGGAGAGGGTCAGGCCTCCGAGGATGGTTATGAGATTGTACAGGCTGAGAAAAAGGCGATACACCGGGGAACTCCAGCTTGGTTTGATGGTCGGTTGGGTCGTGACGAGCCGACTAAAGGATCTTTGGGCAGGTGGGGCCTGCCCCCTTGAGGCGCCAATGGATACCCGCTGTCGCCGAACTCTGCAAGCCTTTGCCTGTCTGCAGACCATTTTCCGGAGCCTGGCCTTGGCAGCCGCTTGCTGGGACCCCTCTTCTGCTCACTGCCCTTGCTGCACCATCCAGCCGCAATGGCTGAGCCGGGTGGCTGGCCCTTAAAAAAACGCAGTCTCGCCTCCCATGGTACCGAAAATGAGCTATGAAATCAAAAGGAAAGAGAACTGTCCTGGTAAACGCTGTTCGCCGCCCCCTGAATCTGTCTGTGGTGTTGTGGTGGGCCTGGCGCTGTTCCTGTCAGGATTGTTTGCTGATTTTTTATGGCATTTTGCGGGGCTTTCCAGAACGATCGTCTTTGTTTCTTGATTTGTGGCGAACAATGTTCTTGACAGTGGCGGCCTCGGGAGTATGGTGGAGGCAATCGGATCGTGGCTGCTGCTGGAACCAGGTCCTGAAATCGGAACAGAGGTGGAGAAGATGATAGATGCAACCAGTATGAAGATCCTCCAAATACTTCAGGAAAAGGCCAGGATTCCCAATGTGGAGGTGGCCCGGCAGCTGGAGATGGCCCCTTCGGCTGTGCTGGAGCGGATCCGTAAGCTGGAGCGTCAGCAGATCATCGACGGCTATGAGGTCCGCCTCAACCCGGAGCAGTTCAACCGTCGTCAGGTCGCCTTTATCCAGGTGCTGACTGCGGCCGGAGCCGATCACTCCCGCCTGGGTGAAGCCTGTGCCGCCATTGCCGAGGTCCAGGAGGTCCACTATGTGGCCGGGGAAGACAGTTTTCTGCTCAAGGTCCGGGTGGCGGATACCCGGGAGTTGGGACATCTTCTTCAAAAGCGGCTTGCCGCCCTTCCCGGGGTCAAGTCCACCCGGACCTCAACGGTCCTGCATACCTACAAGGAGAGCGCCAAACTTCCCTTAAGCGATCCCTCTGTCACCACAAACGGCCCGAGCAAGTAACGACAATCCAAGTAACGACAATATATCTTTCAAGGAACAGAACCATGCCCATGTCAGCTGATTTTCAGAGTCGACTCTTTCCCCATCTGCCAACCCTGGTGGATCACTTCCAGACTCCCTTCCACCTCTATGATGAGGCCGGGATCAGGGCCACCGGTGCACGGCTGAAAGAGGCCTTTGCCGGCATCGACACCTTTCGGGAGTACTATGCGGTCAAGGCCCTGCCCAACCCTGCCATCCTGGCCATCATGCAGGATATGGGTTTTGGCTTTGACTGCAGCTCAGACACCGAGTTGATGCTCAGTCGGCAGCTCGGCGCCCGGGGAGAGGACATCATGTTCACCTCCAACAACACCAGCCCGGAAGAGTTTGCCCTGGCCGCAGCCGACGGCGGCTGTATCCTCAACCTGGATGATATCAATCTGATCGACCGGGTGGAGGAGATGCCGGAGTTGATCTGTTTTCGCTATAACCCCGGGGCCCGCCGTTCGGGCAACGACATCATCGGCAACCCGGTGGAGGCCAAGTATGGGGTGAGCCATGAGCAGATCGTGGAGGCCTACCAAAGGGCCCGTGACCGGGGCGCCAGCCGCTTCGGCATCCATACCATGTTGGCCTCCAATGAGCTCTACCATGGCTACATGATCCAGACCGCTGAGATGCTCCTGGATTTGATTGAAGAACTCCAGGCCGAACTGGGGATCAGCTTTGAGTTCATCAACATCGGCGGAGGCCTGGGGATCCCCTATACCCCGGCTGCCGAGCCCCTCAACCTGGAGGCCATGGGGAGGCGGATCACCACCCTCTTTGCCGAGTTTGCCGGCAGAAACGGCTATCAGCCCGCCCTCTACATGGAGAGTGGTCGTTTCGTCACCGGGCCCCATGGAGCCCTGGTCGTTCGGGCCATCAACCGCAAGGATATCTACCGGACCTATGTGGGGGTGGATGCCTGCATGAACGCCCTGATGCGACCGGCCCTCTACGGCGCCTATCATCATATCCAGGTCCTGGGCAAGGACGGGGAGAGTGAAACCGAGCTGGTGGATGTGGTGGGCTCGCTCTGCGAGAATAACGATAAGTTCGCCATCCAGCGGGAGCTGCCGCGGATCAGTGACGGCGATACCCTGATCATCCATGACACCGGTGCCCATGGCTCGGCCATGGGCTTTAACTACAACGGTAAGCTCCGCCCCAAGGAACTGCTTTTGAAGAGCGACGGCAGGGTCGAGCTGATTCGGCGGGAGGAGACCCCGGCCGACTACTTTGCCACCCTGGATTTTACCCCGGACAGCCTCCGGCCTTAGGACGAGCAGCGGATGAACCTTTTAATTTTTGCTGCCGATGAGCTCCAGGGCAGCCTCCTGGAGCTCTCCGGCCGTCGGGCCCGCCACCTGCGCAAGGTGCTCCGGGTGGAACTGGGGGATAAGGTCCGGGTGGGGATGGTCAACGCTGGGGTGGGCAGTGGCCGGGTGGTCTCTCTCGATCAGGGGCGGGTCGGCCTGGAGGTGGAGCTTGCTGAGCTGCCCAGGCCCCAGTTTGAGCTGGAACTGATCCTGGCCCTGCCCAGGCCCATCATGCTCCAGCGGATCATAAAGCAGGCCACGGTCCTGGGGGTGCGGCGTTTTCACCTGATCCGTTCCAGGCGGGTGGAGAAATCCTTCTTCCAGAGCCCGGTGCTGGAGCCGGACAGGCTCCACGGCCTCCTGCTGGAGGGCATGGAGCAGGGCATGGATACCTGGCTGCCCCAGGTCATCATTCATCCCCGCTTCAAACCCTTTGCCGAGGATGTCCTCCCAACCCTGGAGGGGCAGGGGATCATTGCCCATCCAGGCGGCGATCACTCCCTGGCAAGCCTGGAGCTCCCCTGGAAGGAGACCATGCCCCGGATCCTCCTGGCCGTGGGGCCAGAGGGCGGCTGGAATGATTTTGAGGTGGAGCTGTTCACTGCCCAGGGATTTTCCTCCTTTACCATGGGCCAGCGGATCCTCCACGTGGATACCGCCGTGGTGGCGCTGCTCTCCCAACTGCAGCTGCTCTATGAGCTGGAGGGTGCCTTGGAAAAGCGCTGAGCCAGCTTTCCGGTCAGCAGGGTCAACTCCGGCAGCCTGAGCAGCTGCAGGCAGAGGCCGTATGAGAGGCCGCCGGTTGCTACCAGGAGAAAGACCGCAAGGGCCTGGAGCGGAATCGAGCCGTGCAGCCAGCCCTGGAGCAGTTCCCGCAACCACCAGACCCCGCCGGCCATCACCCCAGTGGCCAAGAGAATTTTCCCCACTCCCCTGGCCAGATAGACCAGGGGCAGTCCTTCCAGCTTGCGGATCAGTACCCATCCCAGAAAGAGAAAGTTGCAGCTCATGGCAGCGGAGGTGGAGAGGGCAATACCCCGGTGCTGAAACTGTTCGATCAGGAGGTTGATGATGATCAGGTTGGCCGCCACTCCCAGGAAGCTGCCGATCACCGGGTAGCGGGTGGTGTTGATGGCATAGAAGACCGGGACCATGATCTTGATGGCTGAGTAGGCAAACAGGCCCAGGGCATAGTAGCGCAGGGCCTGGGCCGTCATCAGGGTGTCACTGGCTGCAAAGACCCCATGCTCGAAGATCAGGCGGATGATGGGCTCGGCCAAAAGGATCAGGCCCAGGGTGGCCGGGATGGTCAGGCTGAAGACCAGGATCAGGGAGGAGATAAAGGACTGCTTGAGCTGGTCCAGTCGTTTTGCTGCTGCCTGTTTCGCCATCACCGGCATCACCGCGATGGAGAGGGCCACCCCAAAGACGCCGATGGGCAGCTGAACCAGGCGGAAGGCATAGTTGAGCCAGGAGACCGAGCCCTCGGCGCAGCCGGCGGCAAAGTTGGTGTTGATGAAGATGTTGAGCTGGGTGGCCGAGAGGCCGATGGTTGCCGGCAGCATCAACAGCAGGATCCGGCGCAGGCCGGGATCTTTGAGCCGGAGGCGTGGGCTAAAGCGGAAGCCGGTCTTGTGTAAGGTGGGCAGCTGCATTCCCAGTTGGAGGGCCCCGCCGATCAGGGTACCCCAAGCCATGCCGGCGATGGCCGGTTGCGCAAAGAGGGGAAAGAGCAGGGCCAGGGAGACCCCGCCGACGATGGATCCCAGGTTGAAGAAGCTCGAGGCCAGGGCAGGGATAAAGAAGCGGCCCTTGGTGTTGAGGATGCCCATGACCACGGCGGCCAGGGAGACAAAGAAGAGAAAGGGAAACATGATCCTGGTCAGCTTCACGGTCAACAGGGTCTTGCCGGCCACGCTGGCAAAGTCGGGGGCCAGCAGGTTGACGATGGGCTCGGCGAAGTAGATCCCCACCAGGGTGAGGACGCTGAGCAGCAGGGCAAAGAAGATCAGCACCGTGGAGGCCAGGGCCCAGGTGGCCTGGGACCCCCGGTTGGTATCGTAGTCGGAGAAGACCGTCACAAAGGCGGCGGACAGGGCCCCCTCCCCGAAGAGGTCCCTGAGCAGGTTGGGGATGCGAAAGGCCACCACAAAGGCGTCGTAGGCATAGCCTGCGCCAAAGAGGCCTGCAAAAAGTTGTTCACGGATGAGGCCGAGGACCCGGCTGCACATCACCGCGCCTCCCACGGCTCCGGCGGATCGTGCTATTTTGGCGGTGGAACCGCTGGGAGCGTTGGCCTGATCAGGTTTTGGGGCAGTCATGGGGCGCTGAAGATATCACTAGGTTATCACTTGACTTTGTCAGATTAATCTGAATATATAGAATTTTGTTTCTGGGCTTGATGGTTACCATCCCGCAGGGGAAAGAGGAAGTGTTTTATCTGTTCCAGCGGAGGATGGCGGCCGTATACACCTAACATTAACCACCCGTTTCACCGGAGGTATCCATGCAGGACGTACAACAAATCAGGAATGCGGTTATTCTCGGACATGGCAACAGCGGTAAATCAACACTTGCTGAGGCCTTACTGTTCACGGCAGGCTCGGTGAAGCGGTTGGGAAAGGTGGATGATGGGACAGCCTCAATGGATTTTGAGCCCGAAGAGATCAAGCGTCAGGTCTCCATCAGCGCGGCCTTCAATCACCTGAGCTGGAAGAAGCAGGAGATCTTTCTTACCGATACCCCGGGTGATGACAACTTTGTCAACGAGACCCGCTTTGCCGTCCAGGCGGCCGACAGCGCCATCCTCACCGTGGGCGCGGTCCTGGGGGTGCGTCCCCAGACCGAAAAATTTGTCGATCTGGTTCAGGAGCGGGAGTTGCCCTGTCTGATCTGTATCACCCGGATGGACCGGGAACGGGCCGACTTTGCCAAGACCGTGGCAGCCATCCGTTCCGCCTTCACACTTAACCCCGTGGTGCTCTCGCTGCCCATCGGCGCAGAGGATGATTTCAGGGGCGTGGTGGATATCCTGGCCCAAAAGGCCTTGATCTTTGACGACAAGGGTGGAGCCAAGGCCGCGGATATTCCGGCCGAGATGGCGGATGAGGTGGCTGAACTCCGGGAAAATATGATGGAGTATGTGGCGGAGACCGATGACGAGCTCCTCGAGGCCTTCCTGGAAGAGGGTGAGTTGACCGATGAGCAGCTCCGCAGCGGCCTGGCCCGGGCGGTCCGCCGCGCCCAGCTGGCACCGGTCTGTGCCTGCGCCTCCCTGGTCAACAAGGGCTCCAGCGTGATCCTGGACGCCATCGTCGACCTGCTGCCCTCTCCGGACCAGCGACCCGCCGTCTCCGGCATCAGTCCCAACGATGATGAGCTGGTGGAACGGGAGGCAGATGCTGCGGCACCCTTCTCTGCTCTGGTATTCAAGACCATGGCCGATCCCTTTGCCGGCCGCCTGACCATCTTCCGGGTCTTCTCCGGTACCCTGGAGGGGGACAGCTTCTACAATGCCAACAGGGAGAGCAGCGAACGATTCGGTCAGCTCTATATCATGGAAGGCAAGGAGCAGAAACCGGTGGACCGGGCCGTTCCCGGGATGATCATTGCCGTGGCCAAGCTCAAGGAGACCACCACCGGGGACACCCTCTGTACCGAGGCCGAGCCGATCGTCATCGAGTCTGTCGAGCCCCTGCCCACGGTGCTGGCCTATGCCATCAGCGCCAAGAAGGGCGATGAGGAGAAGCTCTTTGCCTCGATCACCAAACTCTTGGATGAGGACCTGACCCTGAAGCTGATCCGGGAACAACAGACCAGGGAGGTCCTGATCTCAGGGGTGGGCCAGGTGCACCTGGAGATGATCAGCGAGAAACTCAAACGTAAATTCGGGGTGGAGATGGAGTTGCGCACCCCCAAGGTACCCTACCGCGAAACCATCAAGGGGAACACCACGGTCCAGGGTAAACACAAGAAACAGTCCGGTGGTCGCGGTCAGTTTGGTGACTGTACCGTGGAACTCTCGCCCCTGGCCAGGGGCGAACAGTTTGAATTTGTCGACTCCATCGTGGGCGGGGTCATTCCCCAGCAGTATCGACCTGCGGTGGAGAAGGGGATCCTTGAGGCCATGGAGAAGGGCGTCGTTGCCGGTTACCCCTTTGTCGATCTCAAGGTCAACCTGATCGATGGCTCCTACCATAACGTGGACTCCTCGGAGATGGCCTTTAAGGTGGCCGGCTCCCTGGCCTTCAAGAAGGGGGTCATGGATGCCCAGCCCATCCTGCTGGAGCCGATCATGGAGTTGGAGGTGCGGGTGGGCAAGGACTTTGTCGGCGATGTGATGGGTGATCTCAACAGCCGCCGCGGCAAGGTCTTGGGCATGGACTCCAGCGACAAGTACGAGATCGTCAATGCCCATGTACCTCAGGCCGAGATCCTGCTCTATGCCCTGGATCTGACCTCCATGACCGGTGGTCAGGGAACCTTTGTGGTCAACTTTTCCCACTACGAGGAGGTGCCCTCTCATATTGCCGAAAAGATCATTGCCGAGCACCAGAAGGCAGCGGAGTAGGTGGTCGTGTCTGGTGGGGCTGCACAAACCGGCCATGGCTACTCCTGCGGGATCCTGACCCTCAGCGACAAGGGCTCCCGCGGTGAGCGGGAGGATACCAGCGGACCGCTGCTCAGGGAGATGGTTACGGAGGCCGGCTACCAGGTCCGGGCCTACCAGATCCTGCCGGACCAGGAGGCCCTGATCCGGCAGACCCTGATCCAGTGGGTGGACCGGCAAGGGCTGGATCTGATCCTCACCACCGGGGGCACCGGGGTCTCGCCCAGTGACCGGACCCCGGAGGCGACCCGCAGGGTTATTGAGTTGGAGGTTCCGGGCATCGCCGAGGCCATGCGTGCCGCCAGTCTGGCCAAGACCATCCAGGGGGTCTGGTCCCGGGCCATTGCCGGGATTCGCGGCCAGAGTCTGATCATCAACCTGCCGGGGAGCAGGAAGGCGGCCGGAGAAAACCTGGCCGCCGTACTGCCGGCCCTGGAGCATGGTCTGGATAAACTCAAGGGGAGTACGGCAGACTGTGCACCCTGATCAGCCTGCTTCTCCGTATTGACTGCCGGCCAGGGCAGCAACAGCCCGCTTGAACGAGAAAGCCCCCTGTATCGCGGGATACAGGGGGCTTTCTTTGTCCTTCAGGCAAGGGCGGTTCAGGGTTCAGGCCTCGTGGATGACCACATTCTTGCCCTCTGTATCCTTGGCCGCGGCAACCACCTCGCCGATCAGGTAGGGCTGTTCGCCTAGGGCCTTGAGCTGGTGAAGGATGTCGTCCACCTGGTCGGCACCGACGATGGCCAGCATTCCGATCCCCATGTTAAAGGTCCGGTACATCTCCTCGCTGGCGATCTTGCCCTGCTCCTCCAGGTATGCAAAGACCGGCAGGACCGGCCAGCTCCCGGCCTGGAGGTGGACATCACAGCCCGTGGGCAGAATCCGGGGGATATTATCGATAAAGCCACCGCCGGTGTTGTGGATCAGGCCGTTCACCGGGTAGCGGCGGATCAGGTTGGTCAGGCTGTCCACATAGATGCGGGTGGGGCGGAGCAGTTCTTCACCCAGGGTGCAGCCGAACTCCTCGACATAGTCGTCCACCTTCATGCCCAGGTCGTCAAAGAAGACTTTGCGTACCAGGGAGTAGCCGTTGGAGTGGAGTCCGGAAGAGGCCAGGCCGATGATCTTGTCGCCCACCCGAATGTCGCTGCCGTCGATGATGGAGTTGCGGTCGCCGATGCCGACCACGAATCCTGCCAGGTCGTAGTCACCGGATTGGTAGAGGCCCGGCATCTCAGCGGTTTCGCCGCCAATCAGCGAACATTGAGCCAGCTTACAGCCTGCGGCGATGCCGGTGACGATCTCGGTGGCCACCTCAAGGTCCAGCTTGCTGGTCGAGAAGTAGTCCAGAAAGAGGAGCGGCTTGGCCCCGCTGACGATCACGTCGTTGACACACATGGCCACCAGATCGATACCGATGGTGTCGTGTTTGTTGCACAGCTTGGCAATGTTGAGTTTGGTCCCCACGCCGTCGGTGGAGGCGATGAGCACCGGGTCTTTGACGTCTTCATTGCCGATGGCATAGAGGCCGGAAAAGCCGCCGATATCGTTGAGCACCCCACGTCGATGGGTGTCGGCGACGATATCTTTGATGCGGGAAACAAAAAGGTTGCCTTTGTCGATATCAACACCGGCTTCTGCGTATTTTGAGGTCGATTGTGTCATAGGATCATCTGTTGGCAGACAGCTCGGCTGAGGCGTCGGCTGGCTGGAGTTTTTCTGTACGCATCCTTGCAGATACGTTTTTTGTCGACTTTCTGGTGCAGATAAAGAGTCGGGATATCAACACCATGCCTGCCGAAAAGGTCGTTTTCCTTAAGAGAGGCCGCTGCGAGCTGGAGGCTTGAACAGCGGGGACTGCTGCTGAGGTTAGCGAAAAAAGCGTATTGATAATGCATCGAGAACACACCTGTAAACTACTTTTTTTTGCTGAGTACTGTCAATATGTTTGTGAGGATTGCACCAAGCGTCGCTATCTGGTAATGAGAGGGGATGAAACTGTTGATCACCTTAATCGGCCTTGTTTTTATCCTGGAGGGTTTACCCTATGTGGTTTCCCCTGAAGGGATGCGGCGATGGCTCAAACAGCTGCTGGAGCTTAGTTCCGAGCAGTTACGGCTGATCGGCATTGTTGCCATGATTGTCGGTTTTATCCTCTGTTTTATCGGACAGCGCAGCGGACTCTTTTCCTGATGCTGTGACCACAGTGTGGCTGGCGGAGGCTCCTGCTCCGCTTGGCCGCTGTGTCGGCCGTTTAGCCATTGACTTTTATCCCCGTGGTTCATTAGAATACAATATTTTGCCCTTGCTGTCCTGGTGTGTGAAGCCCCTGCTGCCTGGGCAGGAAAGGTTCAGTGATCTCACTCCGGTCGCTGAACCATGACGTTTCCCTCGTACAGGACCGGCGTGTGTGCGTGATGGTCTGAAGATACATCCTCTGGTGCACAAGGTGCAGGTTATGGAAAAAACTCCAAAAAGAGAAATGGTTGGGCTGGAAGGAAAGGTCCTTCGTGATACCCTGCGTCGCCTCCATCGTCGTGGAGCTGTGGAAAATATCCGTAAGCTCCTGGTCAAGACCCACCCGGCTGATATCGCCTGGGTGTTCCGTTCCCTCAGTTTTACCGAACAGAAAGACATCTTTGAGATCCTGGCCCAGACCGATCAGGTGGCCGACTTCCTCAGTGAGCTTGACGAGTCGATCATGGTGGATCTGGTCGAGGGCCTGTCGGCGCAGTTCATGGCCAACGTGGTCACCGAGATGGCCTCCGACGATGCGGCTGACCTCCTGGAGGCCCTGCCCAATGAGACCGCGGTCGAGATCCGGACCCATATGGAGCTCAAGGATCGTTACGAGGTCGAGGAGCTGCTCAAATATGACCCTGCCACGGCCGGCGGGATCATGTCCCCGGATTTCATGTACCTTGACGAGGACCTCACCGTGGAGGAGGCCATTGTCAAGGTGCAGAAGCGCAGTGAGGAGAAAGAGATGGTCTTCTATCTCTACATCACCCACGGCGACGGCCAGCTGACCGGGGTCCTCTCCCTGCGGGAGCTGCTGCTCCACCCCATGCACCGCAAGTTGAAAAATATCATGAACACCAACGTGGTCTCGGTGACCACCGATACGGACCAGGATGAGGTGGCCCACATCGTCTCCCAGTACAATATGCTGGCCGTGCCGGTGGTGGATGCCGCCTATACCATGGTGGGTATCGTGACCGTGGATGATGTGATCGATGTCCTCCGGGAAGAGGCCAACGAAGACTTCATGCAGATGGCCGGAGCCGGACGCGACCAGGAGATCCTGCTCAAGCCGCTCCACCAGAAGATCCTGATCCGTGCCCCCTGGCTCTTGGCATCCTGGATGGGCGGGGTCGGGGCCATGTACATCATCAACTCCTTTGAAGCCGCCCTGCTCCAGGTCCTGGCCCTGGCGGCCTTTATCCCCATCATTGCCGGCATGGGCGGCAACATCGCCACCCAGTCCAGTACCATCATCGTCCGTGGCCTGGCCACGGGACGGGTGAACATGCACCATTTCTTTCAGATCGTCTTTAAGGAGTCCCTGGTGGGGCTGGCCCTGGGCACGATCTTTGGCCTGCTCCTGGGGGTGATCGCCTTCTTTTCCTACGCCAATCCCATGGAGCTGGGCCTGGTGGTCGGGGTCTCGGTCTTTGCGGTCATGGTCATGGCCGCCATGGTCGGCTCGATGGTGCCGCTGATGCTGAAACGGCTGAATATCGATGCGGCCGTGGCCACCGGTCCCTTTATCACCACAGCCGTCGATGTCCTCGGGATCGGCCTCTACTTCATGGTGGCCAAGATGTTGCTCAATCTCTAAGCAGGAGCGCCCGCCTTCGATGCACTCTCCATTTTCCGGAAAACCAGCGCGGCTCAGCAGCCGGACTGTCTGGCTGCTGATCATCGCCGCCACCTGCGCCTGGCTGCTCTTTCAGACCCTGCAGCCCGGGTCCTTGGATCCAACCGCCGTGCCCAGGTCCATCGAGGCTCGCGGGGATCTGGCCGCAGACGAACAGACCACCATCGAGATCTTTCGTCGGGCCGCTCCTTCGGTGGTCTATATTACCACCACCGCGGTGCGGCGGGATCTCTTCAATCTCAATGTCTATGAGATTCCCCAGGGCACGGGCTCCGGTTTTATCTGGGACAAGTCCGGCCGGATTGTCACCAACTACCACGTGATCTCCGATGCCAACCGCATCCAGGTGACCCTGGCCGACCACACCACCTGGAAAGGGGTGCTGGTGGGGGCGGCCCCTGATCGGGATCTGGCGGTACTCCAGATCTCGGCCCCGGCCAGTGGGCTTCAGCCCATCGCCATCGGCGACTCCTCCAATCTCCAGGTAGGGCAGAAGGTCCTGGCCATCGGTAACCCCTTTGGCCTGGATCAGACCCTGACCACCGGGGTGGTCAGTGCCATCGGTCGGGAGATCAAGGCGGTCACCGGTCGGACCATCCATGACGTGATCCAGACCGATGCGGCCATTAATCCCGGCAACTCCGGGGGGCCGCTCCTGGACAGCGCCGGCCGGCTGATCGGGGTGAATACCGCCATCTACAGCCCTTCAGGCGGCAGTTCGGGTATCGGTTTTGCCGTGCCCGTGGGCGAGGTCAACCGGGTGGTGCCCCAGGTCATTCGCCAGGGCAAGGTGATCCGGCCCGGCCTGGGGATTGCCCTGGCCAATCGACGTCTGGGCCGTGAGCTTGGACTTGAAGGGGTGCTGGTCCTCAAGGTGATGCCCGGCTCTACAGCAGCACAGGCTGGCCTACGGGGTACCAGGCAGGTGCGGGGCGGCTTGATCCTGGGGGATGTCATCCTTGGGGTCAACGAGGTGCAGGTGGATGATTACGACTCCCTGCGGGATGAACTGGAACGCTATCAGGTGGGGCAGGAGGTGGTGTTAGAGATCTTGCGGGAAGGCGGGGTGATTGAACTCCGCGTTCAGCTGGAAGCCGCCGACGGCTGACGGCAGCTGCCGATCAGCCCGCCTCCCGGGCGTCCCACTGGGGATGTCTGGGAGGCAGGTCCGGCTTTTGCCTCAGGGTGCGCTGCTAGGAGAGCAGGCTGGATTTTTTGTTGCGGGAGCCTTTGGAGAACCGACCCAGCAGCCAGCCCAGGAGCAGAACCCCGGTACCGGCCAGGAACCATTTGATGGACTCGTTTTTTTTCAACACCGAGTTGGCTATCTTCACTCCGGAGTAGTCCTGTTTCAACTTTTCAATCTTGAGCCTGGCCTGGCTCAGTGCCTCCTTGGTCTGGACCACATCCATGGTGTCCCGTTCCAGGGTCTGATATCGTTCCTGGATGTCGGTTCGTTCGGCGATACAGGCGGAGAGCTCCTGGGCCGTACTGCCCTGGGTGGTGGAGAGCTCCTCGAGCTGTTGGCGCAGCTCGGCCAGCGTGGTGGTCAACTCCTGGTTTTCGCTGGTGAGCCGTCCCAGCTGTTGGCTCAGGGGTGGGCTGGGGCTCAGGTAGCGCTTGAGGATCCAGCCCTGTTTATCGTTTTTCAGCCGGACCTGGGCCCAACCCGCTTTTTCCTTGAGCAGGGTTACCGCAGTACCGTCGGAGACAATGGCGATGATCTTGTAGTCAGTGCCCTGGCCGCGGCGCATGGGGATCTCTGCCGAGGGCTGGACATAGAGGGTCTGCGCCGTGGCCGTGGTTGCCAGCAGCAGCGAGGCGGTGAGCAGCGACCTGCCCAGGCGGATTGCCGGCCGCAGGCTGGTGGAGAGAAACATTCCTTGCTTTTTCATAGATTCTGTTCTGGTTGTGGAGATGTGGGTGGGGCTGGTTGATGCCGGCAAAGGCGTCGCTCGGCGGCCGCTCTCCCGGTTTGGGGGAGCAAGGACCGGAGCTTATTTCTACCATCAATTGAGTCTGCCTGCCACTCTGATCCTTGTTTTGAGAGCAACCAGCCAAGCAGCGGCCGGCCAGGCCGGGTATCAGGCTCTCCTTAAGGATGGTTCTCATCTCCCAGCTCACGGCTGGGCAGCTTTTTTTTCTTGAGCCGGGCAAACTCGCGCATACTCCGGTTCTTGTCCGATTCATCGACAATCTCACGTCCCAGGATCTCCTCGATGATATCCTCCAGGCTGAGCACCCCGGTGACGCTGCCATACTCGTCCACCACCACCATCAGGTGCTGGTGATTCTCAAAAAAGTCGATAAAGACCCGGTCCAGGGAGGCGGTCTCAGGGACAAAGTGAACCGGCCGCATCAACCGGGAAAGTTCCAGCTCATCCTGGTCCAGGGCCGCTGCCATCAAGACATCCTGGCTCAGTACCAGGCCCACGACGTTGTCCTGATCGGTGTCATAGAGCGGTACCCGACTGTGCATCCGCCACTTTTCCTCCTCCTGACTGGCCTGGCTGATGGTCAGGGACTGTTCCACGGAGAAGGTGACGGTTCGGGGAGTCATCACCTTGCGTACAGACTTCTGGTCCAGCTGGAGGATGTTGGCGATGACGGTCTCCTGGTCGGCCTCAATCTGGCCAGATTTGCGGCTGAGACTGGCAATGGTCTGGAGCTCGGCAGCCGAGATCAGTTGCGACTGGTTGTTGTTGGGAACCAACCTGGTCACCGCCCGGCAGAGCCAGATGATGGGGCGGAGCAGGGTGATCATCACCTGGAGCGGGGCCACGATAAAGGGGGCCAGTTGGCGACTGTAGACCACCCCGATGGTCTTGGGCAGGATCTCTGAGAAGAGCAGGATGGCCAGGGTAAAGGAGAGGGAGAACCAGACCAGCGAATGCTGACCGAAAACCGCCACTGCCGCAGCCCCGGCCACCGAGGCGCCGATGGTGTTGGCAATGGTGTTCAGGGTCAGGATGGCGGTGATGGGGCGTTCCACATTTTCTTTGAGCTGGTGCATCTCCTTGGCCTTGGCAGGGTGCTTTTCAGCCATGAGTTCCACCTGGGGCGGCGACAGGGAGTAGAGCACTGCCTCAAACACGCTGCAGAGTGCGGAGATGAGAATGGCGAAGCTAACGGAAAAAATGAGCACGGCAAGCAAGGGGACCTCCTGGATGTGGTGAAAATGTTTGCCTATAGTAGCGGATAATTATAGTTTTGCCAATTGAGGTTCAGGGGACTATGGTGTATGAATCGGTTCAGCGCCCTGGGTCAGGCCGTGGCCTTGCCTCTGTCCGGATCCCGGTGCGGTGCGGGGCCGGGGGAAAGAGGCGGTCCCCCTCGGTTCAATGGAGACCAGGCAAGTTCTGTAAAAAAAAAAACAGAGAGAGATGAGGGGATATGATAAAACTGACAAAAAGAGCTCCTGAAGAGTTTGCCGGGGATCTTCTCGTTTACCTGGTTGAAGAAGAGGTCGATCGCCTGGGCGGCGAGGCCAGCGCCCTCTTGAACCGGGTACTCTATCAGATCAAGGCCCATGGCGATTTCAGCGGCAAACAGGAAGAGTTCTTCTGGTTTTACCCCAGGATAACAGGTGAGGCGGAACCCGACTGCAAGGCCAGGCGGGTATTGCTGGTGGGCCTGGGTAAACAGGATGAGACCATGTCCGGACGGCTGGAACAGCTGCGCCTTGCCGGAGGGGTCATTGCCCAACAGGGGGCCAAGGTCAAGGCTGAAGAGGTCCTGGTGGTGCTGCCCGAAGACGTCGTCCTCTCCGCAGCCGAGATTGCCGAGGCCATGACCGAGGGACTGCTCCTGGGCAACTACCGTTTTGATCACTACAAGACCCCTGGGCAGGACCAGGATAAGGCCAGACCTGTGGCCACCTTCCTCCTAAGCGATGGCGGACTCTCCGCAGCCGCAGTCCGCCGGGGCATGAATCGGGGGCGGATCCTGGCCGAGGCCGGCTGCAGTGCCCGGGATATGGCCAACCAGCCCGGTAACAGCTGGACCCCTGCCGAGTTTGCCGACTATGCCAAGAAGATTGCCAAGAAGAGTCCTCTGAAGTGCAAGATTATCGAAAAGGCGACCATGAAGAAACTGGGTATGGGCGGAATCCTGGGGGTGAACCAGGGCTCTGCCGTACCCCCCAAACTGGTGATCCTTGAGTATCGGACCAACAAGAACAACCCCACGGTGATGCTGGTGGGCAAGGGCTTGACCTTTGATTCCGGCGGGATCAGCATCAAGCCGGCCGCCGGCATGGAAGAGATGAAGTATGACATGTGCGGCGGCGCCGCGGTGCTCACGGCCATGCAGGCCATTGGCGAGGAACAACCTGCCGGGGTCAATGTGATCGGTCTTATTCCCACCACCGATAACATGTCCGGTGCCGCTGCCCTGAAACCAGGCGACATCATCAGCCACTTTGGCGGCAAGAGCGCGGAGATCATCAACACCGATGCCGAGGGGCGGCTGATCCTGGCCGATGCCCTGGCCTATGGTATCGAGAGCTACGAGCCCGAGGCGGTGATCGATCTGGCCACCCTGACCGGGGCCGTGATTGTCGGCCTGGGCCATCACCGCAGCGGCCTGATCTCCAACAACGATCAGCTGGCCCAGCGGCTGCTGGAGGCGGGTGAGCGCTCGGGCGAGCCCCTCTGGCGTCTGCCCATCGGGCCTGAATATAGAAAACAGCTCGATTCCCAGGTGGCGGATCTCAAGAATACCGGCGGTAAGAGTGCCGGCACCATCACCGCAGCCTGTTATCTCCAGGAGTTTGTCGGCGAAACCCCCTGGGCCCACCTGGATATCGCCGGCACGGCCTGGGGCTTTACCGAGAAGTCCTATATCCCCAAAGGTCCCTCAGGGATCGCGGCCAGGACCCTGGTCAACCTCTTGCGAGGCTGGAAATCGCTCTCCCCGGGCGAGCAGCAGAGCTGAGGCTGGCTTTTTCAGCTCGCATCGGTCGGGCAGGGGGTCCGCGCTGCCGGGCAGCCGAGCTACTTATGGAACAATCCAGGGCCAGGCCCTGGCATACCTATACCCTATTTATGTTCACTGAGAGACGCTTCTCAGGGAGGTGCAATGTTAGTTAAGCGAAAAGGGATCACCGTATCCCGACAGATCATGGATGATCAGTTACTTCATCCCGAGGCCACCGGTGAGTTGACCGGCCTGCTCAATGACCTGGTTGTGGCCGGGAAGATCATCAGTGCCGAGGTCAACATGGCCGGCCTGGCCGACATCCTCGGTCAGTCGGGAAAGACCAACATCCAGGGGGAGACGGTCCAGAAGCTGGATGTCTTTGCCAACCAGACCATCAAGCGGCGGATGGAGCAGTGCGGCTATGTCTGCGTGATGGCCTCGGAAGAGGATGACGAGGTGATCCCGGTGCTCCAGGGCTATGAGGGGGAGTATACCATAGCCTTTGATCCCCTGGACGGCTCCTCCAACATCGATGTCAATGTCAGTATCGGCACGATCTTCTCCATCCATCGTCGCCTCTCCAGCAGCGGCCAGGGCAGTGAGGCCGACCTTCTCCAGAAGGGCTCCAGGCAGGTGGCAGCCGGCTACATCATCTACGGCTCTTCCACGGTGATGGTCTACACCACCGGCTCCGGGGTCCATGGCTTTACCCTGGATCCCAGTGTGGGCGAATTCTTCCTATCCCACCCGGATATCACCATTCCCGCCGTCTGTCCCTATTACTCGGTCAACGAGGCCTACAGCAACTACTGGTTTGACGCCACCCGCGACTTCATCACCCGTTTAAAGGAGGAGAAAGAGGGGATGGGGCCCTACAGCCTGCGCTACATCGGCTCCCTGGTGGCGGATTTTCACCGTAACCTGGTCAAGGGCGGCATCTTCCTCTATCCCAGGGACAAGAAGAGTCCGGAAAAGTCAGAGGGTAAGCTGCGGCTGCTCTACGAGGCGGCACCCCTGGCCATGGTGGTGGAACAGGCCGGTGGTCGGGCCATCACCGATGACGGTCGCCGGATCCTCGATATCGAGCCGACCTCCCTTCATCAGCGGGTTCCCCTGATCATCGGCTCCAGGCAGGAAGTCGACCTGGCGGAACAATTTTTCCGCAGTCAAGGCTGATCCGCCTTGTCCTTCTCTGCTGTTCATCGATTGTAAGGGGGTGGTTCCATGAAGGTCGGCGCGCGGTCAAGGGGCACCATGGTGAGGCAGTTTTCGACTCGTGTGCAACGGTGGTGTTCGGCAGCGGCCCTGCTGTTGCTCTGCAGCCTCGGCGGCATGCCGGTTCTTGCTGCAGAAAATGAGCTGGATATCTATCACAACGAGATCCGGCTGGGGGATCTTGATCAGCTGGAGCAGGCCCATGTGATCCGCTTCCTGGTCCCCTTCAGCAAGACCTTCTACTTCCTCGATCAGGCCCATCAGCGCGGCCTGAGCTACGAGATGATCAAGTTGTTTGAAGAGGAGGTCAACGATCACCGCCAGAAGGGACACATCAGGATCAAGGCCGTGGTGATTCCCACCCCCAGGGATCGCCTCCTGACCGACCTTGCCCAGGGCTACGGCGATGTGGCTGCCGGCAACCTGACCATTACTCCGGAGCGCTTGCACAAGGTCGATTTTAGCGAGCCCTTCTATGACGATGCCAGGGAGGTGGTGGTCAGCACTGCCGCTGTCTCCGGCCTGAAGAGTCTGTTTGAACTCTCCGCCAGGGAGGTCTATGTCAGGAAATCCTCCAGTTACCATGAGAGCCTGCTCCGGCTGAACAAGACCCTCCAGGCCACGGCCAAGAAACCGGTGCGCATCCGGGCAGCCGATCCGTACCTGGAAGATGAAGACCTGTTGGAGATGGTCAGTGCCGGCCTGATCCCCATGGTGGTGGTTGATCTCCATAAGGCCAGGGTCTGGGCAGAGGTCTTTCCCGGCCTGGTCGTCCACGATGGGCTTGTCCTCCGCCGGGGCGGCAGAATCGGCTGGGCCATCCGCCAGGGCAGCCCCCTCTTGAAGGAGGAGGTCAACCGTTTTGTCCGTGGACACCGCCAGGGCAGCCTCCACTTCAACATGCTGGCCAGGCGTTATCTCAAGGATCGTCGCTATCTCAGCAACAACACCAGCCAGGAACAGCTGGAAAAGTTCAAGACAGTGATTGCCCTGCTGCGCAAGTATGGCCGAAAGTACGCCTTTGACTGGATCATGATCGGCGCCCTGGCCTACCAGGAATCAGGGCTTGATCAGTCCAAGAAGAGCAGGGCCGGTGCCGTGGGCATCATGCAGGTGCTGCCCAGTACGGCTGCAGATCCCAATGTGGGGATCAAGGATATCCATATCCTGGAGCAGAATGTCCACGCCGGTACCAAGTACCTCCGTTTCATGGTGGATCGCTACTACGCCGGTGAGCAGATGGATCCGGTCAACCGCCACCTCTTTGCCTTTGCCTCCTACAACGCCGGTCCTGCCCGGGTTGCCCGGCTGCGCAAAGAGGCTGCAGAGGGTGGCCTGGACCCCAATGTCTGGTTCAACAACGTGGAGTTGATTGCCGCCAAACGCATCGGCCGGGAGACGGTCCAGTACGTCTCCAACATCTATAAGTACTATATTGCCTATCGGTTGATCGTTAAGACCCTGGAGCAGAAGAACCGCAGCAAACAGCAGGCCGCTCCCTAGCCGGATCCGGCAAAGTGGTATGATTGTGTCCGGGTTGGGGAGCCCGGGGAGGGGAAAAACTTTCTTGACAATCAAAAATCGGGCTGTACTATAGAATCCATACCAATGACCATGAATACCAACGTAATATGGCCCAATGACCTTCGAACTCGCTCTACTCCTACTCCTGAATGAACTAGCTACCACCGCCGTGGGAGAAGAGGGAGCCTTATCCTGAGTAGACGATTAGACCCGCCCCTTCCAGCCACGGTTTGTATAAACCGTGGCTTTTTTTTTGTTTTTTGAACGCAGTGGAGATGCCAATGGATGCTGTCACAACCAGAAAATACCAACCCTATAGCCGGGTGAACCTCCCTGATCGTACCTGGCCGGATCAAACCATCGAGACCGCCCCTGTCTGGTGCAGTGTGGATCTCAGGGACGGCAACCAGGCCCTGGTGCAGCCGATGAATCTCGAGGAAAAGCTGGAGATGTTTGAGCTGCTCACTGCCATCGGCTTCAAGGAGATCGAGGTCGGCTTCCCGGCAGCATCTCAGGTGGAGTTTGATTTCATGCGTCTGCTCATCGACGGCCAGCGGATCCCGCCCGGGGTGGTGATCCAGGCCTTGACCCAGTCCCGGGCTGCCCTGATCCGTAAGACCTTTGCCTCCTTTGTCGGGGCAGAGGAGGCCATTGTCCATCTCTATAACTCCACCTCCACCCTGCAGCGGGATGTGGTCTTCCGCAAGGGCCGCAGGGAGATCATCGAGCTCGGGATGGCAGGGGCCAGGCTGATCCGTGAGCAGGCCAGGGACAGCGACGTCCGTATCCGCTATGAGTACTCGCCTGAGAGCTTCACCGGCACAGAGCTCGAATTTGCCCTGGAGATCTGTGAGGCGATCATGGAGGTCTGGGAGCCCACCCCGGAAAACCCGGTGATCCTCAACCTGCCGGCCACGGTGGAGATGTCCACTCCCAACATCTACGCCGACCAGATTGAGTGGTTCTGCCGCAACCTCTCCAGTCGCGAGTGCGCGCTGATCAGCATCCATGGTCACAACGACCGGGGCACGGCGGTGGCTGCCACCGAGCTGGCCCTGATGGCCGGGGCCGACCGGGTGGAGGGCACCCTGTTCGGCAACGGCGAGCGCACCGGCAACGTGGATCTGGTCTCCCTGGCCCTGAACATGTTCACCCAGGGGGTGAACCCCAACCTGGATCTCTCCAATATCAACAAGGTGATCAACGTCTACGAGCGCTGCACCAAGATGAATGTTCCTCCCAGGCATCCCTATGCCGGGGAGCTGGTCTATACTGCCTTTTCCGGTTCCCATCAGGACGCCATCAACAAGGGCATGGATGCCCTCCTGGCCCATCCGGAGAGCCTCTGGGAGGTGCCCTACCTGCCCATCGATCCCCAGGATGTGGGCCGGACCTATGAGTCGATCATTCGGATCAACAGCCAGTCCGGCAAGGGCGGGGTGGCCTATGTGATGGATAAGGAGTTTGGCTTCAAGTTGCCCAAGGAGATGCACCCCGGTTTTGGCCGGGTCATCCAGGAGGTGGCCGATGCCAGCGGCGATGAGCTGAGCCCGGAGGTCATCTTTCACACCTTTGAAAAAGAGTACCTGCTCAATGCCAATGGCTTTGTGCTCAAGGCCTTTAACGTGATCAAACGCCACCTGGATGATGACGAGGAGCAGTCAACGGCCGAGGTTGAGGCCATGCTGGAGGTCCATGGCCAGGAGACCTGGGTGGAGGCCGTGGGCAACGGGCCCCTGGACGCCTTCTGTGAAGGCTTGCGTAATAGTCTGGGCATGGGGTTCACCCTCCACTCCTACCATGAGCATGCCCTGACCAGGGGCAGTTCCTCCAAGGCCGTGAGCTATATCGAGATCATCGACCAGGACCAGGAGGGCTGGTGGGGTGCCGGGGTGGACACCGATATCATCATCTCCTCCATCAAGGCCCTGCTCAGTGCCCTGAATCGTTCAGATGCCAAGAATAACCAGTGAGGGGCTGATGGCAAACAACAGAGGCTCCACCTCCCTGATCCGGCGCCTGAACAACCTCTTTCAGGTGATCACCGACTGGCTGCTTATCCTCCTGGGCGGACTGCTGCTGGGTGTGGCCTACCGGGCCATCGATGTGGTGGAGGTGAAGTACGCGGTGATGGTGGTCGGGCTGGTGCTGGCAGGGGCGGGCTTCTGGTTTCGTTACCGGCGGCTGAAGGCCAGGAGGCGATCGCAGCCCTAGCTGCACCGCGGTGCGCTGCCAGAAAACTGTCGTCAGGGCGATTACCCCCTGTCCTCCGGCTATCCAGCTCCAGGGCAGGGGGTGATCTTGTTTTCAGGCCCTTATTTCTTGAAGAGTTGATAGACCGCTGAAAAATCCAGCTGATCGATGCCCTCCTCAAAGGTCCTGGCATAGAGCTCCTTGGCCACGGCCCCGGTGAAGAGGGCTCGTTTCTGGCTGAAGGCCAGGTCCTGGAGACAGTGCAGGTCCTTGTAGATCAGGGCGCTGGAGAAGTGGGTGGAGAAATCTCCGCTGCGCAGCTTCTCTTTCTTGGCATTGAGGACCAGGGAATTACCGCCGCCAACGCTGAGGATATCCAGCACCTCTGCCCGGTCGATGCCCACGTCCTCGCCAAAGGAGATCGCCTCGGCCAGGGTGGCCATGAAACTGCCCAGGGTGAGGTTGTTGATCAGCTTCATCTTGGTGGCCAGTCCAGGCTCCCCAAGAAAGAAGAGATGCTGGCCGATGTCTTCCAGCACCGGCTTGCTGCGGCTAAAGCCCTCCTCCTCACCGCTGACCAGTACCGTCAATGCTCCCTGGGTGGCGGGCACCACGCTGCCCAGCACCGGGGCCTCCAGGTAGGTGGCCCCGGCTGCTCGGCAGAGCCGGTGGTTGCTCTCCACCTCACGAAAGTGGTTGGTGGTCAGGTCGACCACGATTTTTCCCCTGACATCGCCGGCGAGTACGCCGTCTTCTGCGCTGAGCACGGCCTGAACCGCAGCACTGTCAAACATACAGAGAAAGATGATCTCTGCGGCCTCCACCACCGTGGCAGGGCTTTGGCCAAGGGTTGCCTGGAGGCCCTCTGCCTTGGCTGGGGTGCGGTTCCATACCGTGAGCTGATGTTCACAGTCAATGAGCCTGCCGGCAATGGCCTTGCCCAGATGGCCAAGGCCGATGAATCCGATCTTCATAGCATGTTCTCCTCATGGTTCGTAGCACGATGGGTTGGCGATACCAAGGGTATCTGCAGTCTCTTTTAATTGGTCGTTGGAAAAAATGGTAGAGGAAATCGTGGGACAGGGCAGGGAGGGGCCTGGCTCTGCCCGGGAGAAGGCGAGCTGGGAAGAGGGGCGAGGTGGAGAAAAGAGGGACCGGGGTATGAGAATAGAGCTTCTGTCCTGATATCGACGTCGTTTTGTGGGAATTCTCCTCTGAACCTGGATCCTTGGTTCGGGCCGCCGTCCCCCCCCCCCCATTTTTTTTGTGAGCGGCGCGCGCTGCCGGGTTAGGGCATAAGGCTGCGTTAGACTGCGTTAGACTGCGTTAGGCTACGTTACGCGGCGTAAGGCGGAGTTAGGCGTTATCCAGCCACCAGCGTTCTTCGGGCATGGTGGTGTTCCCTTGCATGCAGGGGATCTGGCGGTCGCGTAACTGAGGAGTTTTTTCCTGTAACCATTCCAAACCTTTCCTCGTGATGAGGGTGTAGTGCAGGTCCGGATCACTCTCGATGACCCCCATCCCCTTCATGACCTTGAGTGCCGGTTCAAGGCCGGCTGGATGGATCTCCATTTTTTCGGCGATCTGTGCAGCAGGGACGAGGGGAGGGCGATCTTGCTGTAAGTTGTCCCAGAGGATGGTAAGAATATCGATGGCCTGGTCTTGTAAGGGCATGGAGTTCTCTTGGCTTGGTGAGTTGTCGCTTGGGTGACGAATTCGATTCCCATCTCTTGGTGACGTCTAGATCTGCTGCCGGTTACCCTGGATAACGGGGAGTTCCTGTTGACGAATAGAGAGAGGCAAGTCGAGATGGACTACAACCTATATCAAATATATTTACAGGAGATTGGCTGTTAAGGCAACGTGAAATGTTATTTAAAATAAATTGTCAGGTAAAAGTGTAGTTTGGCTAACTTGCTGGGCAATGGTTCGCTGGTCTTTCCGAAATCGTCATGGGCAATATCCGGAGGGGCCGGTAGGTTGGTTGCGAATGCGCCCATGGCACCGGCGGGCCAACTGAGTCGGTTAAGCGGTATGGGTGTATTGCAGCGAAAACAGCAGCTCTTCCCCAGTCAAGAAGGAACGGTCGCCGGGGGGGGGGAGACTGGGCGATGGGTTTCCATGAGAGCATCATGGATGGGCGTTCTGTGGATAGAGCGACAGGCGATGGTTTGTCAAGGGAGGCAGAGTACGAAATAAAAAAAGGCGACAGTTATGCTAATATTGTATCGTGAGTTTTCAGTTGTTGTTGTGGCAGGAATTACCTCGTTGGGAGATTCGGATATAGCCTTTTTTGAAGCTCAGCCCCTGCTTTCCTGTAATCCCAGGAGGTGTGTTAACGAGCAGGAACAGGATCATCAGGTTGAGTAGAGTGAACAACTCCAGACGGATGACGAGCTTGAAATTTCGAATACCGCTACTGTTGAGCAAGGTTCTGGTTTTGAAGTCTCTGTCAGGGGACTCGTTCGCTTAACCAGTCGTTTTGCTTCTTGATGTGCCTGGTGTTGTTTGGTAGTGTTTATTTAAGCCTTTCCTCTTTGCTGTTATTGTCTTTTCTTGCAGCAGATCTGTCAAAGGTAGAGAGGCCTTATATGTTAATATGGTATAATTTCACGTAACTGATCAGGGCAGGTTTGTGCTAAGAGGTCAAGTGTGAAATTTGAGATACTCTCTTGGCTGGTGAATCGATATGAGCTGTATGAGCTACTGTTTGAAGTATTTTTTGCTCAACATTTTGAGTCCTCTTCTTCCGCATCCCAAGATTCGAGCCCTTTGGTTGAAGCTCCTTGGGGCGAGTATCGGGGAAGGTGTGAGGATTGAAAATGTACGGTTTATTCAAATACAATATCCTGTCAGTAATCTGCAATGTGGAAACAACGCATTTGTAGGAACAAATGTTGTGATCGATTTATCTGCTCAAGTATCCATCGGCAAAAATTCGCTTGTCGGCCCAGGGTGCAGCCTGTTGACCCATCAGGATGCAGGGAGCTTTTTTGATAGTCGATTAAGCGAAATCTATCCAAGGCACAGTGAAGGGATCCTTATTGATGAGAATGTGTGGATAGGAGCAGATTCCACCCTGTTGCCTGGTAGTTCCATTGAAAAATTTTCAGTTGTTGGAGCGAAATCACTTGTTCGCGGCACGATTCCGGCAAGGGCGCTGGCCTTTGGTATTCCGGCTACCGTTAAGAAAATCCTCGTTGTCGATTACTGATCTTCACTGCTGTCCGGTTAAGAAAATAGATTAGGACTGAAGAGCTTCTTCTGTGTATAGTGATGTTACCCCTCTAACACATTAACATAAAAGGACATTCAGTCCATTGCTTATAGTGACACAATACTGAGTCAATTCTGATTACCCACAAAGCTCAGCCACTTTCATGAGCCTCTGGGGAAAGGGCGGCACCCTGAGTGCCACATAGACGAACCTGGGTATCATCTGGCGCAGGTCAAATCTGCGGTTAAAACGAAAGCAGGACTCAGCGAGGTATCGAGGGAAATGCATTTTGCTGACTGAGTGAAAAGTATCATGCAATGCCCTGTTTACATTACTGATCATCGTACTAACCCATTTGAGTTTCGCTATCTCGACACTTTTTGTTCCACCTCAGGTGATAATGGTTTTGTGGTCAAAACCTGCTTCGTCAAGGTCATTAAAGCAATTAAGGTCATCGGAGACAACATTATCACCTGCACAGAGATGCTTGGAGGCCCAAGCCTTGATGATTTCTTTGGAAAAAGCGGAAACTTGGCTAAAGCGCATTTCAATAGGATGGCCCGGATTATTGGTGAATAGTGGAGCGATAAAAGGAAGTTTACCTGTGGCGCCGTGTCCACTACGACCATCACGCTTTTTGCCTCCCCAATAAGCATTATCCAGTTGGATAACAGAAAATGCTATGGGTTTGCTGTCGTCACGCTCTTTCTTGACCTGCTGTACTCAACAACTTTCACCTCGCCGCCAAAATGATAGCCGATATTTACAAGGCTCGATGGGAGATTGAGCTGTTTTTCATGTGGTTGAAAATATAAATATTCCTTGGTGTCAGCAGAAATGCGGTCCTGGCGCAAATCTGGATCGGACTTATTATCATGCTGAATCTGGCCTATATGAGATCTCTGGAAAATGATCAGGCCATTACACAAATTTTGCGTTTACTGCAGTTAAATCTGTTTAAAACGGCAGGATATGTGGGAGCTGTTTGAACCACCTCCTGTAAAACGGGAACCCGTAAGCTGGCAAAGAAAGTTGTTTGATTTCAAGTAATTGTAACCGGATATCGGTGGCTGATCTTATGAATCCTGTTCCTTATCTTTGGCGAGTGCTTTCGAGGGCATTGGTCAAGAAATCACACGTATGGCAGCAGGCAAGTTCGCTGCGTGACCCTGACCTCTGGGATTGCACTGTAAGTACCGCAGGCCACTTGTGCGTTGCCGATTTTGACTGTGTAGAGTTGGCAAATAACTATGGCTCCCCCTTGCTGGTTGTTAATTATCAAAGACTCTTGAAAGATATTGGGCAGATGATGGGGGCGATGCGCCAGGCGCCAGAAGGGTCTAAGGTGCTGTACTCATATAAAACCAACTGCATACCAGCTCTTTTACAAGTCCTCCATGAAAACGGGCTTGGTGCGGAGGTTATCTCTCCTTACGAACTATGGGTTGCCCATAAATTGAATGTCCCCGGTGACAAGCTGGTCTACAACGGTGTCGACAAGAGTGATGAGAGTTTGCGCCTTGCTGTTACAATGGATGTGTTGGCGGTTAACGTGGATCATCGGGAAGAGGTGCAGCGGATTGTACAGGCAGCCAAAGACGTCGGTCGAAGGGCTAGGGTCGGCGTCCGCCTGGGGTTGTCAAACAGCTCGCAGTTTGGCTTGAGTGTCGATAGCGGAGAGGCAATGGAGGTCTGTAGGGAGATCATTGCCCACGAAAAATGGCTGGATTTATGCTGTGTCCACTTCAGTGTGACAAGCAATGCCAAAGATTCCTGGATCCACAGGATCAACGCTGAAAAAGCCCTTGCCTTTATCAGCTGCTTACAGCAGGAGCTGGATATTCAGATCGAATATCTCGATATAGGAGGAGGCTACGGTGTACCGACAACCAAAAATATGAGTGGCGTGGAGTACGGACTCTATCGAACCTTTGGTTGCCTGCCAAAGCCTGCGGACCCGCTCATGTTTCAGGCCATTGATCTCTTTATAGGGGAGATCGTCGCGGCAGTGCAGGTCTCCTGTATGGAACTTGGTCTCAAGATACCCAAACTGTTGATAGAACCGGGTAGATTTATAACCAGCAGATCTGAAATATTGTTGGCAAAGGTCTTGTCGGTCAAGACAAAACCCAATGGTACTCGATTTCTTATAACCGATGCCGGAAGGTTGTCCATGACCTTCCCTGCAGAGTTTGAGTACCATGAACTATTTGTCGCCAATCGCATGCAGGCAACTATGAACACAAATTATCAGGTTATGGGCAGGATCTGCACTTCTGCAGATTGGCTCGCAAAAAACCGATTGCTGCCTGAGGCTCAACCTGGAGACATCATCGCAGTCATGGATGCAGGAGCCTATTTTTCTTCGTATTCGTCAACGTTTGCCTTTCCAAGGCCGGCCATCGTCGGTGTCGATAATGGCAAGATCAGCGTGTTGAGGAGTCCTGAGTCTTTTGAATACCTGACTGAGTTGGATCATTTTTAATCCTCTCTGCCTGCTGGATGTCTGCCGTTGCGGCAAAGGCAAAAAACGTATCTCTTTCAATCTTGTCAGGAGCCTGAGGAGAGAGGAGCAGCAGTAAATTGCCGCTGGCTTGAGGCGTGTGGCGCCCGGATCTGCAGAGGAGGCTGCGGGGGGGGATTTCTGCCAGATATAAAAGGTAATTCTGTATACAATCCAGTTTTTTTCTGTTTTTCCAGCCCTTGAGCCAAACACCTCATTTTTGGACTGCCATTAGCTCGGCCTGAGTGCCTTTTGGACAGCCGTCAGCAGCTCGCTCGTGTTCAAGGGTTTGCAAAGGTACTGTTGAACCCCTGCCTGGAGGGCAAGCTCAGGAGAAACCGTGGCACTGTAGCCGGTACAGAGGATGATGGGCAGGGATGGCTTGATGGCCAGCATGGCCTGGGAGAGCTCCAGGCCGCCCATCTCGGGCATGGTCTGGTCGGTGATCAAGAGGCTGAACCGCTCCGGTTCCCGGTGGAATGCGCTCAGGGCCTCGGTGGGGCGGGTAAAGGCCTCCACCAGATAGCCTGCCTTCTCCAGTCGCAGTTGGTTGATGGTGACCAGCATCTCCTCATCATCCACCAGCAGGATGGTCTGCGGGCTGGCGCTTTGTTCCGGCACCAGCTGAACCGGCAGCCGGGAGGCGGGTACCCCCTCTCCGCTTCCTGCCGGGAGAAAGACGTGAAAGGTGGTTCCCTGCTTGAGCCTGCTCTCCACGCTGATAAAGCCCTTGCAGTCGCTGACCAGTCCGTGGACCACGGACAGCCCCAGGCCGGTGCCCTTGCCGATGGGTTTGGTGGTGAAGTAGGGCTCAAAGATGCGGGCCATGTCCTGGGGAGCAATCCCTGCACCGCTATCCTCTACGGTCAGGACCATAAAGGGGCCGGGTAGGGCCTCCTGGCCTGGGGGAATGTCAGCAGCGTTGAGCTGTTGGCGGCGGAGTCGTATCCGGAGATCTCCCTTGTCATCGGCCATGGATTGAACGGCGTTGGTACAGAGGTTGAGCACGATCTGTTGGATGTTGGTGGGATTGGCCCGGACCGTGCCGCAGTCGGGCAGATCTTCCTCGATCCGGATACTGCTGGGCAGGGTTGCGCGCAGCATCTTGATGCTTTCCCGGACCAGGAGATGGCCAGGTATTTCCTGGCTGCTGTGATCGGTCTGTCGGCTGAAGGTGAGGAGTTGCTGAACCAGGTCGGTTGCCCTGGCGCCGGCGTTGAGCAGATGCTCCAGGTTTCGATTGGTGGCTGACTCTGGTGGTACGCGCATCTGGATCAGCTCCGCATAACCGATGATCACTGCCAGGATATTATTAAAGTCATGGGCTATGCCCCCGGTCAGGGTACCGATCGCCTCCATCTTGGTTGCCTGGCGCAGTTGTTCCTCCAGGGCTCGTTCCCGGGTGACGTCCCGCTTGACCGCCACAAAGTTGGTGATAAGCCCCTGGCTGTTTTTTACCGGTGAGATGGTGGCCTCCTCCTCAAAGATGGTCCCATCTTTTTTCCGGTTGGAAAAGTGTCCTTCCCAGGTCCTGCCCGCAAGCAGGGTCTGCCAGAGGTCCTGATAATAGTCAGGGTGGTGGGCCCCGCTCTTGAGCAGATTCGGGGTGGTACCGATGGCCTCTGCCCTGCTGTAACCGGTGAGTCGGCTGAAGGCCGGATTGACGTACTGGATCACGCCCTGGCTGTCGGTGATCATGATCACCTCAGAGGCCTGTTCAATGGCCGACATCAGGCGGTCTTTTTCAGCGGTCGCCTGTTTGATGGAGGTAACGTCATTGGAGACCACCACCACCCCTCTGGTCTCTCCCTGGGCATTGGTGAAGGGATGGTAGCTGATGCTTTGAATCCTGGGCCCGATATCTGGGAAGTCGATGCTGGTCTCGTAGCGAACAAGCTCCCCCTTCAGGGCCCGGTCCAGCTTGGGTTTGATGATCTCATGATAGACCTCCGGGCCGACCAGCTCTTCAACGGAGTGGTCCAGGATCTGTTCACGTTTCAGGCCAAAGGCCTTGAGGTAGGCATCGTTGACGAATCGGTAGACATGGTTGTTGTCCACAAAGGACATCAGGTCATCGGTGGAGGAGAGGATGAGCTCGTGGAGTTGGCGGGTTTCATCGGCCTTTTTAAGGGCCGTGATATCGGTGATAAACCCCTCCAGGTGACGGGGTTCATCTGTTCCTGGGGCGAAAACGCCCTGTCCCTGTTCCCAGACCCATTTTTCCCGGCCATCGGCGCAGCTAATCCGATACTCCAGCTGAAAGGGCTGGTGTGCGGCAACGGCCCTGGTGACCCCTTCCCAGACCCCTTGACGATCTTCGGGATGGATCAGCTCACCAAAGCTCACCGTGCTGCTGAAGGAGAGTTCCTGGGCGCTGTAGCCGGTCAGGGGCAGGCAGCCCTTGCTGACAAACTCCATGGTCCATCCAGGTTCCAGCCGGCAGCGATAAGCCATGCCCGGGAGGTTGCTCATTAGGGTGGCAAGGGTTCGCTGATTATCTTCCAGGGCCTGTTGTACCTGGTACGCAGCTCTCTGCTCGCGAAAAACCAGGACCATCCCGCTGGGCTGTCCCTGTTCATCTTCCAGCGGAGATGCCGAAGCCGTAATCACCAGCCGCTCCCCTGTAGCTTGGAGCAGGAGAAGGTCGTTGAGCTGCAGCCCGGAACCCTGGGCCAGGGCCTGGGGAAGCTGAGGGGGGGGCGCTTGATCGCTTGATGGCTGGAGGAGTTGAAATACCTCTGCCAGCGGCCTGCCAAGGGCTTGGGCTGTTGACCAGCCGGTTAACTGTCGGGCAAGGGGGTTGAGGGAGCTGATCCGGCCCCCCCGGTCGGTGATGATGACCCCGTCACTGCTGGGATCCGGAGGCTGCGGTCGTTGACGGCTGGGTGTCATGATATCCGGGAAAAGAATGGAGAGGTATTTTCCAAAGGGTGCACTGCTTGCTCTGCGGGAAGTATACCACAGTCAGGAGAAGCTCTTCCAGAGATAATTGCCGAGCCGGAGAGATTCCTGCCGGCCAGGGCTCAGCCGCTGGCGGTGATGATGCGGATTAAGGGGCGGGCAGGGTGGAGACCAGGGAAAAGTCCAGGGTCTTCTCAGCCCCTGCCCTATCCCGGGTAATGGAGCCGGCCACCGAATGCAGGGTGCGGAGGATCGACTGCTCTGCCCAGGCAGGGAGTTCTCTCTCCCGGCCATTGACCAAGAGGCGGCTGTGGATTTCCGGGATGGCGGGGTGACTGAGGAAGGTGGTGATGATATATCGGGCCAGCTCCAGGCTCTGCTCAGGGCTGAACCAGGGAAGGCCCGGGACAGCTTCTGCCGCCACCAGGGCAACCACCTGCTCTACCTGGAGATGGAGAAAGTCTGTACCGCGCCGATGGACCTCAATCTTGGCAAGGGCAGGGTGGTGTTTGAAGCCTTCAACCAGGACCAGGTCCATGGTGCTGAAGTGGAGGGCGACCAGCTGGAGCAGGTCCTGTGTCGGGGAAGGGCTGCGCAGGAGCAGCTGGTCCGGGGTAACGAGCATCACCTGCGCTGCCCCGGCCCGGGCATAGCCATGGGTGTCTGTGCCCGGCTGGTCAGCGGCAATGCCGCTTTCCTTGCTGGACTTGATCACCCCGACGCTGTAACCGGCCTCTGTGAGGTGGCGGACCACTCGGCTGGCAATGGTGGTCTTTCCGGAGTTATGCCAACCGATAAAGCTGAGTATTGGAATCATGGTGTCTCTTTGATTGAAAGAGGACGATAAAAAATGTCCAGGAATTGGGGAAGCCGCCACCTTCTGCTTCTCTTGCAATCTCTGCGTTAGGGTACAAATCTTCCCATGGCTTGAGCTTGATCGAGAAATAAATTTTTTCAAAGGAGTTTTCAGTTCTATACCCAAAAGCCGTGGTTTGGGCAAAGAAATCCTTTCTCCCCAGGTTGTATCCCCTGGTTCTGTCTTCCCGAGATATCGGATCTCCACTCTTTCGTATCCCAAAGGAGTGGCAGGCCTGTTTGACCAGGAATCTTGCTTGGGATATAGTGCAACTATGATGGCTTGTCAGTGGAATGGAGCTCTGATCCATAGGGCTCATGGAGGCTGCATGGACCAATCAAGCTACACAGAACCAACACCTACCGCTGCCGTACAGGGAGAGGAGCGCTTGGACCAGACTCCGTTGCCGGCCAGATATCAGGCGATTTTCCAGGATAGCCCCATCGGTATCAGTTATCACCAGCTGCTGTTTGACCGGAACGGTGCGCCTGCGGACAGTCGCTTCCTGGAGGTGAATCCGGCATTTATTCGTCTGCTCGGCCTGGATCCCGCTGGGAAAAGGGCAAGCCAGCTCTTTCCGGGGATCGAGAGCGGCTCCTTTGACTGGCTGAACACCTGCAACCAGGTGATCGTTGGCAGGCAGTCATCCAGTTTTGAATATTTCTCCCCCTATTCCGACCGCTGGTTTGAATGTGTGGTCTCCCCCCTGGCGGCGGATCAGTTTGTGGTCATGCTCTTTGACATCTCCAGTCGGAAAAAGGTGGAGAGTGATTTTCAGCGCAAACAGCGGGAGCACGAGCGCCTGCTTGCGGTCCTGGATGGCATGGAGGCCCATGTTTCGGTGGTCGATCTTGAGGATTTCCAGATCCTCTATATGAACCATAAGATGTGCCGGGATTTCGGCGGGGATCAGCGCGGCCGGCTCTGTTTCCGGACCTTTCAGGACCAGCACCAGCCCTGTAGCTTCTGCACCAATCCCCAACTCCTCAAGCAAACCAGCCCGGATAGCCCGGATATTATCTGGGAAGGGCTGCGCCCATGCAACGGACGTTGGTACCAGAACCATGACCGGATCGTTCCCTGGGTGGACGGGCGAATGGTCCGGATGCAGGTCTCTCTGGATATCACGGAGCAGAAAAATACGGCAATCCAGCTTCGTCGCTCCCAGAAGATGGAGGCCCTCGGTGTGCTGGCAGGCGGTATCGCCCATGACTTCAACAACATCCTCTCGGTGATCCTGGGGTATGTCGGCATGATCCTGGCAGACCCCGAGGCCTGTCCCGGGCCGGTGCGAGAGGATCTCAAACAGGTGGAGCAGGCCGGGATTCGGGCCAGGAACCTGGTCCGCCAGATCCTGGGCTTCAGCCGGCAGGGTAAGGAAGACCTGAAGCCCCTCAGGCTCGAGCAGCTGGTCAAGGAACTGGTCAAGATGCTCCGGGCATCCTTTCCCAGCAGCATCGAGATTGTCACCCAGCTGGAGCCTTCCGCTGATCTGATCCTGGCCGATCCGACCCAGATGCACCAGTTGATCCTCAACCTCTGCACCAATGCCCTCCATGCCATGCCCGAGGGTGGGGTGTTGACGCTGCGCTTGGGAGTGGTGGAAAGAGAGCAACCGGAACTGCTGGGTGGAACCTTTCCTCTGGGACCGGGCCGCTACCAGAGACTCGAGGTCAGAGACAGCGGCATCGGCATGGGGCCGGAGGTGCTGGCCCGGATCTTTGATCCCCTCTTTACCACCAAGGAAGATCATCAGGGCACAGGGCTGGGCCTCTCCATTGTCTCCGGTATTGCCCAGCGTCATAAGGGCGGGCTGGAGGTGGAGAGCAGGCTCGGCCAGGGGACCCAGGTCAGAGTCGAGCTGCCGCTCTGTGCTGATCCCTTCCCTGGAGAAGTTCAGGAGGAGATCCTCTCCTTACCCCGTGGCCGGGAGGGGGTCCTGCTCTGTGATGATGAAGAGGCCATTGTCCTGATCTGGCAGCGGACCCTGGAGCGACTCGGTTATGAGGTGACGGCCTTCAGCGAAAGTCCGGCGGCTCTGGCCTCCTTTCAGGAGAATCCTGGGCGCTATGACCTGGTCATCACCGACATGACCATGCCCATGCTCACCGGGATGACCCTGGCCAAGGCCATCTTTGCCCTTTGCCCGGGACAGCGGGTGATCCTCTGCACCGGCAGTTTTGATGTCTATGACCGGGAGAGCGCCCTGGCCGAGGGTATCTGTGCCTACCTCCACAAACCTGTCTCCAGCCGGCTTCTTGCCCAGACGGTTCGCAGGGTCCTGGACAGCCCCTGGCCCGAAGTCTGCCCTTGATCCGCCCTGGGGTGGGCGGCCCTGTCCGCGGCCCAGGAAGGTACGGACGCCACATTTTGCTTGCCTGCTCAGCTTGTTTCGGCTAACAATCGGGCAAGAGAGGATCTTGCCCTCTGGGGAGATCAAGCCCTGAGCAGACGAACCGGGAGGAGACGTCATGGGATCGATTCGCATCGTGGAAAACCGTTGTGCCAATATCGGCCAGGCCGAGTTCCCCACCTTTTACATGAACGATTTTTCTGTCCTGGGGATCGTGGTCCATCAGCTGGAGCAGGCGGTCTCGGTCCTGAGGGAGCGTGGCTACCTGGTCCGGGAAGAGCGGGGCCTGAATCGGGTCACCTTTAAGGATAACCAGCAGCTGCAGCAGATCCTGGCAGAGCTTGCCGGGCGGAAGGTGGAGTACAGCCTCTCTGATCTGGTGGGGTGTGCCTACCAGGGCTGATAAACTCCCTCCCGCCGGGTCGGCGGGCACCTCGTTTTTTGTACCATGTTCTCTCCGGGCTCACGCCTCTGTCCATTCCCCGGGACCCTGCCGTCCTCTAATCATTGAACCTCATCCTTCTTCCTGAGCCGTATGCATACCTGTTCCGCTTCATCGCCTCCTGCCCGTCCGCCCTGGGTTTCCCTGGGCTATGCGGCAAAGTTTATCTTCCGTTACCCTAAACTGATTACCCTGAGCCTGCTGTTGATCGCCTCCACCGGTATCCTGACCTGGGTCGGTGCCTATGGCAGCCTGAACCTGATCGATTCGCTGGTCGGCGAGTTCTTTGCCCAGCCGCCGGAGACCAGCCACTTTTGGCAGTGGCCGCTCTTCTGGGGCTGGACCGGCATCCGCTGGCTCTTTCTGATTGTCTCCCGACTGATCGCCTTTTACCTGGCCTTTCTCCTGGCCTACTGCCTGACCACCCCGGGTTATGTCTTCTTAAGCTACCTGGCGGCCAACCGTTTTACCGGCCAGGCCAGGGACGGGGAGGCGACCATGAGCGTGAGCGGTATCCTGGTTGATCTCCTGGAGGGGATAAAGATCGGTGGGGTGGGCCTGCTCGCCACCCTGGTGGCCCTGGTGGCGAATTTTATTCCCGTGGTCGGCCAGGCCGCAGTTTTTCTGATCTATGTCTTCTACTCGGCCCTGATGTTCATCGATTTCCCTGCCTCCAGGTATCGCTGGAAACTTGGCCGGAAGTTATCCTGGGTACGGCTCCACCGCAGCCAGGCCTTTCAGCTGGGCCTCTTGCCGGCGGTCATCAGTATGATTCCGGTCTTCAACGTCTTTTTCATGGCCCTGCTCTTTCCCCTGTTCACGGTGCATACCACCCTCAACTATCTGTCCATAGAGGGGCGTTGTTCCTGATTATGCTCCACCCCGAAGCCGTCATTACCCTGGTTCTCCTGGCCGCCACCGTCGGCCTGCTGGTCACCAACCTGGTGCGGGCGGACCTGGTGGCCATGCTGGTGGTGGTGGCCCTGATGGTGAGCAAGGTGCTCACCGTGCCCGAGGCCCTCTCCGGTTTTGCCAACCCGGTGGTCCTGATTGTAGGGGTGATGTTCATCATCAGCGAGGCCGTGATCTATACCGGGATCGCCCAGCGCCTGGGGGAGTGGGTGGTTGCCAGGGGCGGCAGCAGCGAGCTCCGTCTGATGGTCCTGTTGATGGGGGTCGCCGGCCTGGTCGGAGCCTTCATGAGCTCCACCGCCACTGCAGCCATCTTCATCCCGGTGACCATTGCGGTGGCGGAAAAGGCGGGGCTGAACCATAAACGACTGCTCATGCCCCTGGCCGTGGCCGCCCTGATCAGCGGCATGATGACCCTGGTGGCGACCTCACCCAACCTGGTGGTGAACAGTGTGCTCAGGGAGTATGGGCTGCAGCCCCTCTCTTTCTTCGCCTTTACCCCCTTTGGACTGCTCATCCTCCTGGTGGGGGTGGGCTTCATGGCCCTCTGGGGGCGGCATCTGCTGGCCAGGGAGTCCCGGCTGAGGCCCAGGAGACAGGGGCGTTTTATCCATGAACTGACCAGGCGTTACGGGGTGGAGCAGCAGGCCAGCCTGTTGCAGATTTCGGCAGCCTCCCCCTTGATTGATCGCTCGGTCGCCCGGGTGCAGCTGCGGGAGAGGTACGGGGTCAACCTGATCGCCATCCAGACCTCGGTCAACGGCGGCCGGGCGATTATCCCGGTGCGGCCGGAGACGGTTTTTCACCCCAACGATACCCTGGTGCTGATCGGTTCCGATTCCAGGGTTGCCGAGGTGGCGGCCGAGCTGCAGCTGCAGCGTCTGCCCCTGCCCCCGGAACCCAGCCAGCGCAGGGGGTTCTTCCAGGTCATCGGGGCGGCAGAGGTGATGTTGACCCCTGAGTCCAGGTTGATCGGCAAGAGCTTGAGAGATATCCGCTTCCACGCCCAGTTTGACTGTCTGGTGGTGGGGGTGCGCCGGAACAACCAGGTCGTGAGCGAGGAGCTCTCCTCACTGCCCCTCCAGTTTGGTGACGTCCTGTTGGTCTGCGGGGCCTGGGCTGATATCATCCGGTTGCGGCAACATCGCAACGAGTACCTGCTGCTTACCCTGCCCGAGGATTACCGGGAGGTCATCCCCGCGGCCGGCAAGGCCCCCCTGGTCCTGGTCGTGTTGGGGCTGATGGTAGGGGCCCTGGTCTTCAACCTGCTTACCACGGTCACTGCGGTCATGGCCGCCGGCCTCGCCCTGGTGCTGGGTCGCTGTGTCCGGGCAGATGCCTGCTACCGGCTGATCGACTGGCAGACGGTCCTGCTCATTGCCGGTATCCTGCCCCTGGCCCTGGCCCTGCAAAAAACCGCAGTCTCAGGGATGCTCTGCCAGCTGCTCCTGACCGGCCTGGGCCCGGTCCACCCCCTGGTGCTGCTCAGCGTGCTCTTTCTGCTCACCGGCGCTGTGGGCCTGGTCTTGTCCAGCACACCCGCCGCCGTGCTGATCGCCCCCATTGCCGTGGAGCTGGGCAGCCAGCTGGGGGTGTCTCCCCAGGCCTGTGGGATGATTGTCGCCATTGCCTGTTCTGCCGCCTTTATCTCGCCCGTGGGCTCACCGGTCAACATGATTGTCCGTGACCCGGGGGCCTATGTCCTGGGGGATTATCTCAAGGTTGGCATCCCCCTCTTCTTTCTGACCATGATCGCTGCGGTGGGGTTGGCCTGGGTCCGTTACCTTCTCTGATAGGGAGCACGGATCGCCGGGAAGAAGAGTCCAGAGGGGCTGGCAGATATCATCTGCTCCCTGTGTCCGCCTGATTGGGTTCAAACCACACTCCAGCAAAGAGGAGCGTCATGGATATCCTTTTTATCGTCATTGCCTTTGTGCTCGGTTTTCTGGCCCGGCAGCTGGGGCTGCCGCCGCTGGTGGGTTTTCTGGCAGGAGGGTTTGTCTTAAACCTCATGGGCCAGGAGGCCAGTGAGACCCTCCACCAGCTGGCAGATGTCGGCATCCTCCTGCTCCTCTTCAGTATCGGCCTGAAGGTCCAGCCCAAACGGCTCCTCCAGCCTCAGGTCTGGGGGAGTGCGGCCAGCCACATGCTCCTGACCGTGATCGGCTTTACACTCATCCTCCAGGGACTTGGTCTGTTGGGGATTGGCTGCTTCCGTGACCTGGAGCTGTCGACCACCCTCCTGTTCGCCTTTGCCCTCAGTTTTTCCAGCACCGTCTTTGCGGTCAAGATCCTGGAGGAACAGGGGGAAATGACCTCAGGCCATGGCCGGCTGGCCATTGGTATCCTGATTATGCAGGATCTCTTTGCGGTGCTCTTTATCACCTTTTCCAGCGGCAAGCTTCCCTCACCCCTGGCCCTGGGACTGTTGCTCTTGCTCTTTGTGAAACGACCCCTGGGCAAGATTCTGGATCGCAGCGGTCACGGTGAGCTGCTGGTCCTGTTGGCCTGCATCCTGCCCCTTGCCGGGGCCGCTCTCTTTGAACATGTGGGCCTGAAGCCGGACCTGGGGGCACTGATCCTGGGGATGCTCCTTGGCGGTCATGCCAAGACTGATGAGCTGGCCAAGGCCATGTTCGGCTTCAAGGATCTCTTTCTGGTGGGCTTTTTCCTCACCATCGGCATGACCGAGCTGCCCGGACTGGAGGCCGTGCTGATCGCCGCTCTCCTGGTGTTGCTGGTTCCCCTGAAGAGCGTGCTCTTCTTTCTCCTCCTGACCCGTTTTCGGCTCCGGGCCCGCACCTCCCTGCTCTCCTCCCTCAACCTGTCCAACTACAGTGAATTCGGCTTGATTGTGTCCACCATCGGGGTGACCCAGGGCTGGCTGGGCAGTGAGTGGCTGGTCATCATTGCCGTGGCGGTCTCCTTTTCCATGGTGGCCGCCTCACCCCTGAACAGCCTGGCACCAGTGTTCTACAGACGTTGGGCCGGACTCTTGAAGAGGTGTGAAACCCGCAGGCGGCTGAGCGGTGAGGAGGCGGTGGATATCGGCGGGGCAAGGGTGGCGGTTCTGGGGATGGGCCGGGTCGGTACCGGGGCCTACGAGCAGCTGACCGATCGCTATGGCTACCGGGTGATCGGCCTGGATTTCGACGAGGAGCGGGTGGCGGCCCACCAGGCCGCAGGCCGAGCTGTCATCCAGGGGGATGCGGCCGACGAGATCTTCTGGCAGCGGGGGATCGCCAATCCGGGGCAGCTAAGCATGCTCTTCTTGACCATGTCCCACCCCTCAAACCTGAAGGCCGCTAAAAACATCCAGGAGGCCCTGGGCCGGGAATCCATGGTGATCGCTGCTACGGCCCGCTACGATGATGAGCTCCAGGCCCTGCGGCAGGGTGGCGTTGAACGGGTCTTTTATCTCTATGGCGAGGCTGGGGCGGGATTTGTCGACCATGTAGTCGAGCAGGCCGAGGGGGTCGAGGGGGCAGAAATGGAGGCATCAGCCCCTGAAGGCAAAGAGAGCGGGGGGCGGTGACCATCATGCTCTTCCATAACACACCCCGGGAACAGAGCGGCAGCTTCCTCACCCTGCTGCTCTGTCTGCTCATCCTGATCCTGGTCTCGCCCTTTGCCGAGAGCCATCAGAGGCCGATCCTGGTTGATCTGGTCTACTCTGCGGTCTTCTTTGCCGGTATCTGGAGCCTGTTCCACAATCGTAAGATCCTGCTGGTCGGGCTGTTGATCCTCCTGCCCGCCTCTGTCCTGCGCTGGTGGTATCTTTACTGGCCCCAGGAGGGTTTGCTCCTCTTCTCTTCGGCCTCCTCGGCCGCCTTCATGCTCTTCAATGCCTATGCCCTGTTCCACTACATCATGCACCAGCGAAAGCCGCGGCCGGACACCATCTATGGAGGAGTCTGTATCTACCTCTTCCTGGCCTTCCTATGGGCTGAACTCTATGTGATGGTCGAGCTGCTGGCACCCGGCTCCTTTGCCCTGGGCGAGCAGGTGGATACTATCCAGTCCCTGCGGGCTGAGTTGGGCTACTTCAGTTTCGTTACCCTGACCACCCTGGGCTTTGGCGAGATCACCCCCACCGGCAACATGGCCAGGACCCTGACCATCCTTGAGGCCCTGGTCGGCCAGATGTTTGTGGCCATCTTCGTTGCCCGCCTGGTGGGCTTTCATCTCAGCGGCCCGGGCAGGGGAGGGGGCAAGGGACACGGCTCCTGAGTATCGTGATCCGTTCAGCCGCAGTAAGCGTCAAGGATCTCCTTCAGGCGGTTGTCGGCCCAGCTGGTGAGCCGGTAATCCTGGAGAAAACCACAGTGGCCGCCGTAGTCAACCACCTCTACCTGCAGTTGGGAGGCCGGCTGGATGGGAGCCAGATCCTGATACAGGGTGATGGGGTCGTCTTTTGAGCCGATCAGGTGGCTGGGGATGGTCAGGGCCTGGAGTCGGGCCGGACTCAGCCGGTAGCTCGCCAGATACTCCCGGGTGGTGGCATGGTCGGTGTGGCGGGGGACAAAGTGGTCGTGCATCCTGGAGAGAGAGTTGAGCCGCAGCAGTTGCTGATCCAGGCCCAGCTCAGGGAAATAGCCATGCTTCTTGTGAAGCGATCTCTTCCATTTGCGGACAAAGTAGTGGTGATAGAGGGGATGTGCCGCCTCCAGCTGGTCGGTGGTGGTCTGTGGATTGATCAGGGGGGAGACGGTTGCTATCCCGTTGAGGTGGATCCCTGCAGCAGGGGCCTCCAGGCCGATGCGCAGGGCAAAGTTCCCGCCCAGGGAAAAGCCCACCAGAAAGGTCCGCTCATGGGGGAATCGCCCCTGAATTTCGGCCACTGCCCGGACGACCTCAGTGAGTCGGTTGGAGTTGAACAGTTCACGGTTAAGGTGGTGGCTGTGGCCATGGTCCCTGAGGTTGAGGCGGAAGATGCTGTAGCCGTGCTGATAGAGGACCCCTGCTGCAGAGAGCAGGTAGGCGGAGTCCATACTGCCCTCCCAGCCATGGAGCAGGGTCACCAGCCCCTTGGCCGGCTGCTGAGCCGGGCTAAAGGCCCCTGACAGCCGCACCCCCTGTCCACAGTCAAGGATATGTTCCCGGCTCTCGGCACGCAGCCGGCGGGTACGGGCCCGGCTTGCCAGTTTGCGAGGGAACAGGGAGGCCAGGGTGGTCTGCAGGTGAGGGCTGCGCAGGCCTGGCGGTGGAAGAAAAGGTGATGGCATCGGTTTTCCGGGTGAGCTGCGGTTGATTTTTGGGTATGGTCACTGTACAGGGGACAGCTGCGTAGGCCTTGCAATCCAGGAAGAAGAGCGCTCCTGCTGGCGCATTGACCTTCCCTGTCATATCTTCTACTATCTATAGATAGCCTTGCTATAGCTTGCCGGACCCGGCTTGTCCACTCAATAATTTTTTCCGGAGGTGACTCCATGCTCACTGGAGTTGAGAAGCGCTGCTGGCTGCTGATTGGGGCACTCCTGCTGCCCCCCTGGCTCTCTTCCTGTTCCACCCAGGACACCCCGCCTTTAGAGTGCAGCGATCCCCTGGGATGCGTCCGGATCGCCCCGGAGGAGCCTGTTCAGATCGGAGTGCTCCAGGCCCTGAAGGGTCAGGTCGCACCCCTGGGAGAGGCCCAGCTCAGGGGGCTGGAGCTGGCCCTGGCTGCCCGGGGCCATCGGCTGCTGGACCATCAGGTGGTCCTCCAGATAGAAGATACCGGCTGCACGGCCGAGGGGGGAGCCAATGCCGCCCTCAAGGTGATCGCCGATCCGCAGACCGTGGCCATCTTCGGTACCACCTGCTCCGGGGCCGCTGCCACTGCGGCCAAGGCCATGTCCTCGGCCAACCTGACCATGGTGTCCGGCAACAACTCGGCCCCCTATCTCACCTCCATCGGCGGCGAAGCAGCCCCGGGACGACAACCGGGGTATTTTCGGACCGCCACCAATGAGGAGAATGCCGGCAAGGCTGCCGCCGGCTATCTCTATCATCAACTCGGCCTGCGTCGAGCCGCCACCATCAATGACAACGATATCTATACCAGGGGTCTGACCAAGAGTTTTAAGAAGGCCTTCCTCGAGTTGGGAGGGGAGCTGGTCCTGGAAACCTCGATCCATAAGGGGGACCGTGACATGGTTCCTGTACTCACCGCAGTGGCCCGTTCCGGGGCCCAGCTTCTTTTTTTTCCCCTGTTCCAACCCGAAGGGAACAGGGTGCTGCTCCAGGCCCGCAAGATCGAGGCCCTGCAGGATATCGTCCTGATCAGCGACGGCGCCCTGATTGAGCAGAGTTTTCTCGATGATGTGGGCGTGGCCGCTGAAGGCCTCTACTTTATCGGTCCCCGTCGGCCCGAGGGTCCCAGGGTTGAGCAGCTGGATGGTGCCTATCGCGCCAGTTACGGGGAAGCCCCCAGGGTGAGTTATTATCTCAGCGGCTATGAGGGCGCAGATCTGCTCTTCCATGCCATAGAGCAGTGCGCCTTGTCGGCCAGGGACGGCTCCTTGCTGGTTGGCCGGCAGGCCCTGCGTGACACCCTGCACGCGGTCAGGGACTATGAGGGGCTAGGCGGTTCCCTGAGTTGTGACCGCTTTGGTGACTGCAGCTCCCCTGCCTTCAATGTCCTCCGACTGGATGACCATGAGCAGGGACTTGCCGGTCTGGAGCGTAACGTGCTCTACTCATGGAAACCTGCGGAATAGGGGGGAGCTGTGTCCAGGAGTGCATTCATCGAGAGGATCAAACCTCGCTGGAGAGATCTGGGGATTACCCGGAAGTTTACCCTGGTGTTCAGCCTGCTGCTGCTCTTTGTGGTGGTGCTGGCCCTGACCGGCTCTCTTTCGCTGCTCTATGTCAGAGGGGGTGAGGCTGACATCCGCAACAGCGTCCAGGTAGAGCAGCTGGTCTTGGAGATGGACCGGGGCCTGGAGCGATCCAGGCGTCTGCACGCTGCCTTTTTTCTCCAGTACCACGCCCTTGGCCTCCAACAGGCCCATGAGCAGTATGCCCAGGCCTCGGTGCGTGAGGTTTCCCGGGTGATTACCCTGAGCAAGAGGCTCCAGCAGGTGCTCTTTCAAGGCCAAGCCAGCCCTATCACCGGCATCAGGCCAGCGGATCTCAACCTCTACCTGGCCTCTGCCCGCCGCTTTGCCGATACCTCCATTGAGGCGGTGGAACTGATCACCGCCCGCGCCGCCCCCGAGAGGGGGGTGGAAAGCAGGCTGGACTCGGCCTGTTCGGCGCTGGATCTGCTCCTCTCCCCCTACCCGGAACTCTGGCTGCAGCAGAATCAGGCCGCGCTCTATCTGGCTGAATATCTGCTTAAGGGGCGACGTTCTCTGCTCCAGTCCGCCCTGAACGCTCTCCAGACCATTGAGCGGGCCCTGGCAGGGCAAGAGCTCCTGTCCCCGTCCAAAGGGCAGGCTGTGGCCCGGATCATAACACAGTTTTATACCGATGCCGACGAGCTCCTTGAACTGGATAGGGGGATACACTCCAAGCTGCGGGACTTTGTCCTCCAGGAAGAGAGCGTGTCTCCGATCGCAGAGAAGATGGTCCAGCAGGCCCGTGGCCAGGTATCCCAGGCTAAAGAGCGGATAGAGCAGGCCTACCGGATCACCGGGATGATCATGGCCGCGCTGACCATGGCCGCCATCGGCCTGTTGGTGCTCCTGGCCAGGGTGATGCACAACAGCATCACCCTCCAGATCCTGGACCTGACCGCAGCAGCCAACGCCATCAGCTGCGGTCGCCTGGATGCCAGGGTCCCGGGCCGGAACCGGGACGAGTTGGGCCAGTTGGCTGCCATGTTCAATGATATGGCGGCCAGGATTGAAGATCTGGTGGAGAACCTGGAAAAGAAGGTGGAACAGCGTACCCTGGAACTGGCCGTCAGTGAACGACGCTTCCGTTATCTGCTCCAGGACCTGCCCAAAATAGCGGTCCAGGGCTATGACCGCCAGCGGCGGGTGATCTACTGGAACCGGACCAGTGAGCTCCTCTACGGCTACAGCGCTGAAGAGGCCATGGGCAGGCAACTGGAGGAGCTTATTATTCCCGAGTCCATGCAGGCGGCGGTGATCCGGGATATTGACAACTGTTTTGCCCAGAGGAGCAATATCCCCTCCTCTGAGCTCACCCTGCGCCATAAAGACGGCAGCGCTGTGGTGGTCTATTCGTCCCATGTGGTCCAGTACGATGGAGATGAACCTGTGATGTACTGTGTTGATATCGACCTGGCCGAGCTGAAACTGGCCCAACAGGAGCGTCTGCAGAGCCAGTTTCTCTATCGTCAGCTCTTTGACCATTCCAGCAGTGGGGTGGCCGTCTATGAGGCGGTTGACGACGGGGCTGACTTTGTGTTCAGGGATTTTAACCGGGCCGGAGAACGGATCGATCGGATCACGCGGGAGCAGCTCATCGGCCAGCGTCTCTCCCTGGCCTTTCCCGGGGTCAAAGAGTCCGGCCTGCTGGAGGGGTATCAAGGGGTCTGGCAGAGCGGGGAGCCGTTTTTTCTAGCCAACGCCTATTACTCGGATGATCGTCTGCAGGGCTGGCGGGAGGTCAGGGCCTACCGTTTGCCCAGCGGGGAGCTGGTTTCCGTGTTTGATGATATTACCGCCCAGAAAGAGGTGGAAGAGGAGAAGTCGGCGGTTGAGCAGCGGCTGCAGGCTGCCCAGAAGATGGAGGCTGTCGGTCTGCTTGCCGGTGGGGTGGCCCATGACCTGAATAATATCCTCTCTGCCATCGTCAGTTATCCCGAGTTGCTGCTCTGTGATCTGCCGCCCCACAGCGAGCTGCGTCAGCCCCTGGAGACCATAAAGCAGGCCGGCGAACGTGCCGCTGCCGTGGTCGCCGATCTTCTCACCGTGGCCCGGGGGATCGCCAGTCGCAAAGAGGTGCACTCCCTGGAGCAGTTGGTCCTCGGCTATCTGGATTCAGCTGAGTTCCACTACCTCAGGTCTGCCAATCCCGAGATCAGGTTCGAACATCGACTGTCTCCCGGGATTCCCCAGATTTCCTGCTCTCCGGTCCATCTCAGCAAGTGCATCATGAACCTGATGGCCAACGGAGCCGAGGCCATTGCAGGACCGGGCAGGGTCATCCTGAGCACCTCCTGGCAGTGTCCGCTCCACCACTGGGCAATAGCCAACGGCCTGGAGGCCAAAGAGTATCTGGTCCTGCGGGTGGAGGATAGCGGCGAGGGGATTGCTCCCAGGGATCTGGCCCATATCTTTGAACCTTTTTACACCAAAAAGGTCATGGGCAAGACCAGCGGTACCGGCCTGGGACTCTCCGTGGTCTGGAATACCATGAGAGATCATGGCGGCGGGGTGACGGTGGTAAGTGGAACAGAGGGCAGTTGCTTTGAACTTTATCTTCCCCTTGCCGAGACGCCGGCTGGGCCTGCCTCTGACCATGGAGAGGACGCCCTGCCAGCCATCCTCCAGGGCAGGGGGGAGCGGATCCTGGTGGTGGATGATGAGAAGCAGCAGCGGGAGATCGCCTCTTCCATGCTGAACCGCTACGGCTACCAGGTGGTCACCGCTGGTTCGGGTGAACAGGCCCTGGCGTATCTCCAGGCGCACCGGGTGGATCTGGTCCTGTTGGATATGTTGATGGCACCCGGGATGAATGGTCGGCTCACCTACGAACAGATGGTCCAACTGGTTCCCGGCCAGCGCGCCCTGGTGGTGAGCGGTTTCTCGGCAAGCAGCGATGTCAAGGCCACCCTTGAGTTGGGTGCTTGCGGTTTTCTGGGTAAACCCTATTCCCTGCGCCAATTGGGCCAGGCCGTCAAAGAGGCCTTGGCCTGAGCAGCCCTGTTCCCTCCTGGGCTGCGCTGCTTTTCCCGCATGCTTTTCAAGTTGTCGTGCTGCTCTCCCTGCTGTGGATCTTGCCTCGGCTTCACCCCTCCCCGCTCTGTTCTCTGCCCGCTGAGAATCCTTGTTTTTAAGCTGGTAGTTGCTCCGTCTTTGGGGTAAATAGGCCCCAGCTATTTTTCAGGAGAGGGATGGGAGCACGGCCCGGAGAGGTGCCGGCTGGGAAGAAGAGAACCATGGCTGCCGTTGCGGCCGGAAAGCAGGCGGTGGGTACAGGCCAGGGCATGAAGCCGGGGCGCTGCGCCCGCCCGGCGGGAGTTGACGGGGACACGATGGGGACACGATGAAGATACTCCTTGTTAATCCACCAAACTGTGGGCGGAGCATTCCCGAAGAGCGGTTCGGGATAGACTCCCTGAAGCAGATTTTTCGAGGCGAACCCCTGGCCCTGGAAGAGCTGGCCGGAAATCTCGTCGACCATGAGGTCCGGATTGTTGACCTCAAGGCCGCTCCAGGCACCCTGGAAGAGGCCTTGAACCGTTTCCGTCCCGAGCTGGTGGGCATCACCGGGGTCACCTGTGAGGCCAATACCATGCTGCAGCTGGCCGCACAGGTCAAGGAGGGCTGTGGTGCCGTGGTGGTGGTCGGCGGCATCCATGCCAGCAATGATCCCGCCTTCTTTAACCAGAGGAGCGTGGATTATATCGTGATCGGGGTGGGCAAGAGGGTCTTTGCCCGGCTGGTCGCGACCCTTGAGCGCGGCCAGGTTCCGGCGTCCGAGTTGCCTGGGGTCATCCCCACCCGCCCCGGCAATGTCATCCGGGCAGCCAGGGTGGAGAACAGCCATCAGGATCTGGTGGAAGAGCGGCCGCCTGCCTATCAGCTGGTCCAGAAGTATCGCTCCCACTACCGGCTGGAGAAGTTGGGGCTGGATATGGGTTTTGTGGTCTCGGCCATGGGCTGCCCACACCGCTGCTCGTTCTGTGCGATCCAGGGGCAGACCGGTGGCCGCTACCTGAGCCGCAGTGTGGAGAGCGTGATCCGTGATATCGGCCTGCTCAAAGATATCCCGGTGATCCGTTTTGTCGATGCCAACACCTTTGGCGACCTTCCCCGGGCCAGGGCCCTGGGCAGGGCCCTGCGTGATGCCGCTCTGAACAAACACTATCTGGCGGATATCCGTTCCGATACCGTGGTCCGTCATCCGGAGATGCTGGAGGAGTGGAAAGAGGCCGGCCTGCGGGCGGTGATCATCGGCTTTGAGGAGATCAGCGATAGCGGCCTGGCTGCCATGAACAAGGCCAACCAGGTCCGGAGCAATACCGAGGCCATCGCGATCCTCAACCAGCTGGGGATCACCATTGTCGGTGACTTCATCCTCTCCCCGGACTACGGGGAAGAGGACTTCGATCGTCTGGCAGGCTATCTCGGCAGTCAGCGGATCGACCTGCCCATGCTGACGGTGATGACCCCCCTGCCCGGGACACCGCTCTATCGGCGTCAACAGGGCGCGATCATCAACCATAACCTCGACTACTATACCCTGACCAATGCGGTCACTGCCACCCGCCTGCCCGAGCAACGTTTTTATTCGCGCTATGCGGAACTCCTTCAACAGGGTCATGAACATGCACGACTGTAAGCCATGAATGCCTATATCAACGCCGTATCAGCATTTCTGCCGGGTCTGCCGGTGGAGAACCAGGACCTGGACCGTTACCTGGGAACAGCTTCGGCTGTTTCCGCCAAGACCCGCCGGATCATCCTGGCCACCAACGGCATCCGCAGCCGCTACTATGCCATCGATCCGGCCAGCGGCCGGACCAGTTATTCCAATGCCCGACTGGCTGCCGAGGCGGTGCGCCGGCTGCCGCTCAAAGGGCTGAGGCCTGACTGCGGGCAAAATCATCAGGGGGGCGAAGCCGGCATCGACTGTCTCTGTTGCGGTACCTCCACACCGGATCAGCTCCTTCCCGGTCATGGCTCCATGGTCCAGGGGGAACTGGGCCTGGGCCCCTGTGAGGTGATGAGTGCGGCCGGGGTCTGCCTCACCGGGGTGACCGCCCTGAACTATGCGGCCATGTCCGTGGCCCTGGGACAGCACCGTCAGGCGGTGGCCAGCGGTTCAGAGCTGGCCTCCACCTTTCTCCGCCAGGACTTTTTTGAGCGGATGAGCGGCAGAGCCGGGGAGCAGGGGGGGCAGGAGCAGGGGCCGGCCTTCTCCTTTGCAGCCGAGTTCCTCCGCTGGATGCTCTCCGACGGCGCCGGCGCCGTGCTGGTGGAGGCCACTCCCCGAGGAGAGGGGCCCAGCCTGCGGATAGACTGGATCGAGAGTATCTCCCATGCCCATCGCCTGGAGGCCTGTATGTATGCCGGCGGGGTAAAGCAGGCCGACGGCAGCCTGCTGGGCTGGCGGGAATGCCTCGCAGGCGGAGGCCTGGAACATCAGGGGGTGATGACCATCAAGCAGGACGCCCGCCTGCTCAACCGGGAGATCATTGATGTCACCGTGGGCAGGAGTCTGCCCCAGGTGACGGCCAAACATGGCCTCAGGCCAGAACAGGTGGACTGGTTCCTGCCCCATTACTCTTCCGAGTATTTCAGGGCCCCTCTGCTGGCCCAACTGGAGGCCATCGGTTTTCCCATCCCTGAAGAGCGCTGGTTTACCAACCTGGGCACCAAGGGCAATACCGGTTCCGCCTCCTTCTATATCATCCTGGAAGAGCTGGTCTCCTCGGGCAGACTGCAGCCCGGTGACCGCATCCTGGCCATGGTCCCGGAGAGCGGTCGCTTTTCCGTGGGCTGGCTGGGGCTGGAGGTGGTCTAAGGGGCCCAGCTGCTCTAGGGTTTGGCCCCGCCCTGTTCCCGGATATAGGCCGCCAGGCTGGCCAGGGACTGGAGGACCACCCGGCTGTTGTTTTCCGAATCCATCCGTACCCCGTAGTGCTGCTGGACGGTGACCGCGATCTCCAGGGCGTCCAGGGAGTCGGTCCCCAGAGGGGAGTCCGGGCCGATCAGGGGGATATCCCCCTCCAAGCGGTCGATCTCCACCTCCCGGAGGTTGCAGGTGGTACAGATCAGTTCCAGTAGTTCTCGCTCAAGTGGTTCCATGGGCATTTATCGATGGCTCGGTTAGGGTAAGGGTGAACAGGGATTTGACAATGGTGGCAGTTCGCAGAGGACGCCGTCGCTCTGTTGCGCGGCAGCTGAGCTTAGCTCCGGGACCTGGCCAGCAGCAGGGCGACAGCCAGGCTCAGGACAAAGAAGCTGAGCAAGCGGCCGAGTTCATCACCAATGGCGGTCATGCTGTAGCCCCGGCTTAAGAGGTCGTTAAAGGCGGTCAATCCCCAGTTCAAAGGGGAGATCCGGCTCAGCTGCTGCATCGGCAGGGGCATGGCATAGACCGGCACCATCACCCCGCCCAGGGCCGCGGCAGTCACCACGCCGGTTGCCCCCAGGGTGGAGGCCTGTTCATAGCTGGTGCAGATCATGCCCAGGAGGAGACCAAAGCCAGCGGCAGCCAGGCCGGCAGAGAGGACGATCAGCACTACTGCCGGCAGGTTGTGACTGAGGGTAAAGGCCGGCAGGCCGAGAGCGGGAAAGAGCAGGGTCCCGATCAGGGTGATCAGCGCAAACTGAGCGCAGCTTACCCCCAGGTAGGCCAGGAGTTTGCCGCCCAGGAGTTCCAGGGAAGAGACCGGCAGGGTGGCCAGCCGGATCCAGATGCCTGATTTTCGCTCCTCCAGCAGGGAGCCGGCAATGGGGATGGCCGTAAAAAACATCCCAAACAGGGCCCAGGCCGGTACATTCTGTTGCACCGGATTATAGGGAGGCAGCTCCCCCTGCTCCCGGGGGGCAGGTTGTTCCAGTTGGAGCAGGGGACGTTGCAGTTGTTGCCGGAGCTCTTCCCGGGCGGGCAGGGCAGCTCCGGCAGGGAGTGCTTTCCCGGCAAAGAGGGTCCCGAGTCGGGCACTCAACTGCTCAAGCTTGCGCTCCAGGGCTATGGCCTCCAGGTTCAGCCGGAGTTGTCCCTGGAGGGCCGAGCGAAAGGCCGGCATCATCCCCGGATCCAAAAACAGGGTCAGTTGCAGCGGCGGGGGCGTGAGCCCGCCGGCCGAGGCGCTGAAGAGTTGGCCTGCGGCCTGCTCAAGGCGAACAGAGGCACCGGCCGAGAGCACCAGCCCTGCCTGGTAGCGGCCGGCCCTGACCGCAGACTCCAGTTTTGCCGGGCTTTTCAGCTGAGGGTCCCAGCGCACCAGTTCCACCCCCTCGGCCACCAGTGCCTGGCTCAGGGCAGCCCCCAGGGGGCCGCCATCCTGGTCCAGCAGCGCCACCCTGGCCTGGCACTGGCCGGTGAGTTCCAGCACATTCTCCTGAACCAGGGTAATGATCAGCACCAGCAGGGCCGGCATCATGAAGAGGACCAACAGACCACTGCGGTCACCCTTCAGGAGGAGTAGTTCTTTGGCCGTGGCTGTGAAGAGTTTTGGCATGGGGTAATGATTCAGGGCCCTTGGAGCAGGGCTGGACGTGTTTATGGGCCTGGTACGGTCTTGTCTGTGCCAATGTCCGCGAAGTAGCTCGGGGCCGCTGGAAATGGGGCTTCGCCGGGTCCGGGGCACCTCTTTTAAGGCATCCTTATCTCCTGGCTGGCCATAACTGAGATAGTTCGCTTAATTCGCTTAAGGTCACCTTGAAAAATGGCCTTTCCTTCCAATCTCGGCGTTGCATTCAAAATTTTATCCTCGGAATATCAGATATATGTCTGCGGAAAAATTTATCGCGCGCCTTGACCTTGATCGAAAAATCTCATTTTTTAAGGTATCCTTAAGGTCAAGGGGTGCGGAAAAAAGCGGCGCAGACATCGAAACGCAATGATATTTCGAGGATCTTCTTTTGAGCATGATGCCGAGACTGAGTGACTTTTTAGGGACAGCCACTATCTATCGCGAAGCTCTTTACCTGTCAAGTTCAGAAATAGTTCTTCCAAACGCTCACAGTTGTGGCGGCGGAGCAGCTGGTCGGTGGTGCCCTCGTCGATCAGACTCCCCTGGTCGATGATCCCTATCCGGCTGCAGAGCTCCCTGGCCTCTTCCAGGTAGTGGCTGGTGTAGAGGATGGTGGTACCCTCCTGGTTGAGGGTTCTGAGCTGCCGGTGGATCAGGTGCCTGGACTGGGCATCGATGCCCACGGTGGGTTCATCCAGAAAGAGCAGTCTGGGCCGGTGGAGCAGGCCGGCGGCCAGGTTGAGGCGCCGTTTCATGCCCCCGGAAAAGGTGACCACCCGGCGGTGCCCCTGCTCCTCTAAGCGGGCAAACTCCAGCCCCTGGTTCACCCCCTGCTGCAAGCTGCTGCCGCTGAGTCCTGCCAGGCGGCCAAAGAAAGAGAGGTTTTCCCGGGCGGTCAGCCCTTGGTAGAGGGCCAGCTCCTGGGGGACCAGGCCGATCAGGGCCCTGGTTCTCCTGGCTTGGTGGAGGTAATCCCGGCCCAGGATCGAGACCGTGCCCCTGTCCGGAGCAAAGAGGCCGCTGCAGATGGCCACGGCTGTGCTCTTGCCGGCCCCGTTGGCCCCCAGGAGGCCGTAGAACTCTCCCTGGTTGATCTCCAGGGAGAGTTGGTTCAGGGCCGCTGCCGGGGCCCCCTGGTAGTGTTTGACCAGGTTTCGGGCGACCAGGGCCCTGGTCGCTCCAGGGGCTGCGGGCTGGATGCTGTTCATCGGCACGGGGCTGAGCGCAGCCATGCCGACAGCTCCTGATAGACCTGTCGTTCCCGGGCACCACAGTCATGGATGATCGCGGCCATGGCCGGGTAGCTGTCTTCTGCCTGGGGCCGATCCTTACAGATCCGGGCGGCCATCACCGCAAAGCTGCGCCAGCGGTCACCGACTGCGGTGAGTGCACTGGCAGCCGCCTCCAGGCCGGGTTCGGCCAGGAGGGCCGCACTTTCCTGGAGAAAGGCGGCATACATGAAGCGAAAGCCGCCCCCGCCGGTGCCGATTTCTTCCTGCATCCGGACGACATGGCCCAGGTGGAGGTCGGCCCGCTCCCGGCCCAGCCTTCGGGGCCAGCTGGCCAGGCGTCGGGCCAGGAAGTCGATTCCCTTGACCCCGATCAGGGGCAAGGGGCTCTTCAGCATCATCCTGCAGACAGAGCCGATCCCTGCACGGATCAGGGGGGCCGGTTCCAGCGACTCGGGCACCTGTTCCAGGTAGTACATCTTGCCCCTGGGGGCCAGGGCTCCGGAGGCAAAGCGGGCCCGGGCCAGGTCTGCTGCCGGGCAGCGGACCGGCTGGGGAAAGACCGGATCGCTGATCAGGTAGTCGTCTCCCTCTTTAGCGAAGACCACCAGGTTGTGGGCGTTGAAGTGGAAACGCAGGGCCCGGGGAAAGTAGGGCAGCCAGTAGACCCCGGTCTGCAGACCCACCGGGATGGACCGGGCCAGGGCCTGATCCAGCGCCTCCATGGCCTGTTGCTGGCTGCGAAAGGTGCGCTGGTGGAGTCTGACCCCCGGGGCCCTGGCCAGTCGTTTGAGGATGGAGCCGGCGGCGGAGCGGTAGGTGACCAGGGGCAGCTGGTTGATCCGGATAAAGGGCAGATAGCCGAAAAAGAGGCCGCCGCCCATGCCAAAGGCCATGGCCTCGCTCAAGGGGATCCCCCGGTGGCTGAGCAGGTTGGCGGCGACCCCGCTCTCGCAGTGGGCAGATTGGTTGTGGGGGAATTCAGTCTGCATGGTGGCTGTTGTCCTGGCGGCTGGGGATCGCTGGCTTGAGCAGGCCGCTCATCAGCTCCTCCGGGCTAATCTGAAAGAGTTGGGCATAGCGCGTGATGGTCTGGGCGGCCATTCTCTGGAAAAAAAAGGGGCAGAGGTGGAGCAGGACCCGCCAGCGTGGCTGGCCGGTGTAGCGGGCCAGGAGGCCGGGGTTCATCTGGTTGGCGGTCATATAGTAGTGGAGGCGACTGCGCCTGCCGGCTGCGACCTGGGCCTTGGAACGGGCGACCTGTTGCTCGATTACGAGCCAGGCCTGGCGGTTGACCACCTCGACCGGTTGCCAGAAGCTGCCTGGAGTCAGTTGCTGCCTGCCGCAGGCGTCAGCCACGTAGCTGACCGTGGTCACCCCCTGGGCGATATCTTCATCGGGGCTGCTGCTGTCTTGGTTCATGGTCACTTTAGAAGGTGATTAGAAGGTGATCCCCAGGAGGAGCTTGCAGGAGTTGAGGGGCTCATTGGGCTCTTTGCTGCCTGCGTTGGAGATATGATGATAGCGCAGCTCCAGGAGGAGACGGTGTGCAGGGTTACCGCGATACTCCAGGCCCAGGCCGAACTGGTAGTTGCCGTTGAGGTCTGCTCCCATGCCCGGAATATCGGCAAAGGAGTAGACCGGACCGCCGCCGCCAAAGAGGTAGGGCTGCCAGAGATCGTGGGCAGTGAAGGTGTAGGCGGCCAGAAAGTTGACCGCCACCATGGCAGAGACCTCCGGGCGGAGCACCACCGACAGGGGGGCCTCCACCAGGATGGAGTGGAAGCCTCGGTACCAGCCGGAGCCCAGCTGGTCGAAGATGATGTGACGGTAGCGGGGGACCAGGTCGATGGTCTCCACCCGTTGAGTGGTGCGGCCCCAGCCCGGGAAACTCTGACCATAGCCTCCCAAAAGGGCCCAGCGGTCCCGGGAGCTGTCCTGGGAGAACTCGGCGGCCCTTGCCAGGGTGCTTGGGGACAGGGCCGTCAGGAGCAGGGTGAGGAGCAGGGGCAGGACGAGCATAAGGGCTGCAGTGGACAGCTGTAGAGGCGTGCAGGGCCGTGGCTGGCCCGGACATCCCTGCGGCTCTCTCCAGATCTTTATGCGGCTCTTCATGGCGCCTCCTGTGTCGTTTTTGATACGAGTGAAGTGCAAGGCTCCGGCAGCCTACTGCAGGCCTGGATCCTGTGCTCCCTGGCTGGTCTCCGGCCAAGGTAGCCTACTATAGACCGGATGCTCTGCCTTTGGCAAGGGGGGCGGCCGTTTTCCCCTCCGCACCACAGTTGCTCTCCATGACCGCTCGTCCCAGGAGCTCATCCAGGGGCACCACCCGCTGCTGGCTTGCCAGGGAGGCCAGGAGCTGCTCCAGTTCCTGCTGCCAGAGCGGCAGCAGTTCCTCTGGCTGGGGCGGCAGGTCGTGGAGCATGATGATGTCACCGGGACGCACTCGGCTCAGGATCCTCCTGGCCAGGTCCCTGACCTGTCGGTTGCCCCGGTCCAGGGCCCGACAGCTGAAGGTCACCGTGGTCAGCTGCTCCCGGGCCAGGGCCTGTCGCAGTCGGGGGCCGGTGATTCCGGCCGGAGGGCGGAAGAGCAGGGGGCGGATGGCGAAGCGGGCCAGCAGTTCCTGGGTGGCCCTGAGGTCCTGGCAGATGGTGGCCGGGGAGCGCAGCATCAGCAGGGGGTCATGGCGCCAGGAGTGGTTGCCGATGGTGTGGCCCTGTTCCAGGATGGCCCGGACCAGCTCAGGGGCAGCTGCCGCCTTTTCTCCGATCAAAAAGAAGGTGGCCTGCAGCTGGTAGCGGGCCAGCAATTCCAGCACCACCGGGGTGGTGGCCGCTGAGGGGCCGTCGTCAAAGCTGAGTCCGACCCGCTTGGTTTTGGCCGGCGCCCGATGGGTGATGGCCAGGTAGAAACCATATCCAGGGAGAAAGGGGGCCACCAGGCAGCAGAGCAGAAAAAAGAGCAGGGGGATCAGGGGGAGCAGGGGATGGATCCAGGCCATCACCAGGGCCAGGCCCAGGGCCAGGAATCCGCACTGCTCTGCCCTGGAAAATCTCGGTCCTTGCATGGTCAGGGGGATTCGCAGGGCTGATGATCGCAGCAGGCCACCAGCCAGAACAGTTCGGGGTTTGCAGGGCTGAGTTGGCTCATGGTGACGCGGTAGCCTGTTCTGCTCAGGAGTTCGGCCAACTGTGCCTGGCTGCGGTAGCTGGCCCGGTGGCCCGAGAGCCGGATCCGGTACTCTTCCAGCCACCAGGACCAGGAACGTCGCCCAGGGGGAGCGAGTACCGAGCGGATCACCACCCGGCCGCCTGGGTCCAGGCAGCGGCGGCTTGCCTGGAGCAGGGCGGTTGCGGTCTGCTCATCCAGGTAGTGGAGCATGTCCAGGAGCAGGACCAGTTCAGCCCTGGCCGGGACCTTCGGCATCTCGGGGGCCATGCCCCTGGTGATGATCCCGCGGCTGCCGCAGGCCAGGGCCGCCACCCGTACCCGTTCCGGGTCCGGATCCAGTCCATGGAGGGTGGCCTGGGGATACTGCTCCAGCAACCAGCAGGCCGGCACTCCGTAACCGCAGCCGATATCGATGATGGTCCTGACTGCCGGCTGCTCTGCCAGCAGCTGCTTCAGATCCTGGAACATGGGGTCAAAACGGAGCTTGCAGCGGGCAAACATCCTGGGGTAGGCCTCCAGGGTGCGGAAGCGGCCGCAGACCCGTTGCCGGAGCGGGAGCTGGGCGCTCTTTCGCTGGCTCCTGGCCGTCTCCTGCCGGCCGAGGTAACGACCCAGGAGGGGCGGCAGGAGGAGAAAGGTACCGACCAGGGAGTAGCCGATCCCCAACAGCGAGGTGATGCCGATACTCTGCAGCAGGTTGTGCCGGGCCATGGCCAGGACGCCGAAGCCGATCAGGGTGGAGCCGGCAGCCAGGAAGACGGCCATCCGCACCAGGGCGTATTGGGGATGATCCAGGCGACGGTAGCGCTGATGGGCCCGGACGCAGAAGATCGAGTAGTCGATCCCCATGCCCAGGATGACCACCGAGAGCATCAGGGCCGGGATATCCAGGGGGCGACCCATGAGGTGGAGGGTCCCCAGGGTGCAGATATAGGCAAAAGAGGGCGGCAGCAGGGTGAGCAGGGTCAGGGGAAGATCCAGGTAAAAGAAGAAGAGCAGCAGGCTGACCCCTGCGGCGATGATCACCAGCATGGTGGTAAAGGTGGAGAAGAGGATCTCTGCCAGGCGCTGGGTGAACAGCCGACTGTCAAAGGGGGTGGCCTGCTTACCGTAGCCGGCCAGGAACGCCTCCGGGTCGTAGGCGCTCCCTGGTTGGAGGGTGATGAACTGGATCAGGCCTGTTCCCTGCTCTGCCTTCCTGATGCCGAGCAGGTCGTAGTATCGTTCGGGGATGGGCTCTGGCAGGGGAGAAAAGGTCGGCTCCAGCAGGGAAAAGAAGTCGCTGAATGCCTGGCTGCTGAAGCCCAGGGGGGGGGCGATGCGGCTGAGTTCTGCTTTCAGGGTCTGCCGTCGCTGCTGGTTCCAGAAGCTGTGCCAGGCTGCCAGGTTCTGCTGGGCCCTGGCCGGTCCGGGAAAGAGCATGGAGGGGACAAAGCCGCTCTGGAGACGTTTCTGGGTCAGGTCTTGTTCCAGTCGGGCCAGGATGTGATCGTTTCGCTCCTGGAGTGTTTCGGGGGAGTCGGCCCGGGTCATCACAAAGACCCGTTGGCCCAGGTCGCCCCAGACCCGGGTAAAGAGCTGGTCTGCGGCCAGGGTATCTGCACTGACCGTGTTCATGCTCGAGAGGCTGACATAAAAGTCGGGTCTGGCAAAGAAGAGGAGCACCGCGACGAGCGCCAGGGCTGCCAGGGCCCCGGGCTTCCCTGTCTTGTAGCAGCGGTCCACCAGGCCCCGCAGGGGCAGCCTGCGGCGGCGAGCCGGCGGCATGGTCGGCAGGATCCTGGGAAAGACCTGATGGACAAAGGTAAAGGAGAAGAAGATGCCCAGGGCCGTGAACTGGCCCAGTTCGCTGAAGATCAGAAAACCGCTTCTGCTGAGCAGGAGAAAGGCGCCGATGGAGGTGATCACCGCCATGATGCCGATGGCGCGCACCTCATGGGAGGCCTCCCGGGCCCCGGCCTCCTGGGAGCGATCGGAGAACAAGAGGTAGGCGATGCCGTGGTCCACGGTGATGGAGATGATGGCCCCGCCAAAGCCCAGCACCATGATGGAGATGGAGGGCTGGTACAGGGAGTAGACCAGGAGGGCTGCGGCGGTACCGGCCAGGGCCGGGACCAGGGAGAACAGGCCGAACAGGGGCCTGGCAAAGGAGAACAGCAGGAGCACCCCTATGCCTGCGGTGGCCAGGACGAGGGCCAGCTGGACATCGCCCCGGATGAGCTGCTCATTATCCAGGGCAGCCCGGTAGGCCCCCACCGGGGTGAGACGGAGCCGGTGCCCCTGGGGACCATAACGGGCCTTGAGCTCCTCTTCCAGCCCTGTCAGCAGGTCGGCAATCCTGCGGGCCGAAGCGGTATCGGTGCCGGCGCTCAAGGGCCGGGCCGTGACCAGGAGGTGGTGGCCGTCGGCGGAGAGCAGCTTGCCCTGGGAGAAGCGGGTCTTCAGGGAGGGGGCCAGCGGAGCCATCCTGGCCAGGATCAGCTCTTTGAGTCCCAGGGGGTCCTGGCCCATGAATCTGGCCTGACCGATGCCCTCCATGGTGTTGAGCTGCTCCAGGAAGTGCTCGAGCCGGAGCTGCAGCTGGGGCGCAGTCAGCAGGGGGGCGACCTGCTCTGCCAGCTCCTGAGCGGAAAAGAGCAGGGGCAGGTTGCGGCTCACCTCCAGGGCCAGGTCGGGGATCAGCTCAGCCATGGCCTGGGTGCCCACCTGGGCAAAGAGGCCGCTTGCCTCAAGCCGCTCTTCCACCAGTTTGCCGATGGTCACCAGGGTATGGATATCCTCCTGCTCCAGCATCAGGTCCACTGCAAGCTGATCATGGATGGGATGGTGACTGAAAAAATCGAGGCCTGCAGCGATCAGGGGATCGCTGCTGGGCAGGGAGCGGGCCACATCGGTGTCGATCTCCAGCCGGAGCAGACCCAGTGCAGCCATGGCCATGATCAACAGAGAGACAGAGAGGAGCTTACGGTAAGGGCGCATCTTGGTGTGTTGTTGAAGGGGATTGTGCCTCCGCTGACAGGCTGGGGACGGGCCAGAGCCGCTTGTCGGTGTCGACGCCTGCGAGACCATAGCGAATCCCGGCCCCCTTTGCAACTGCCGCGTTTAGGGCCCACCCTGTGCCGCCCCTGCAAGTTTGCCAGGCTGTTGCCGCGGAGCACGCTGGAGTGCTCTCTCCAGCAAGGTTTCCATGTTTCTCCCCTGGCGAGTCCAGGCTGTGCCAGGACGTTGGTTCATGACTGAAATATCAGTTGTTGACAATTGGTTTATTGGGTATTAGGGATGAATTTGTTTGGAATAATGCGGTAATAGTTATTAGGAAATAGTCTTAAGTGTAGGAGGCACGTCTTGTAGCCTGTGTTAAAAATTAGTATGAAATCTCATGCCTTGGCAGGTATACCACGCCAATCTATCGCCCGTAGATTCGGTGTTGCCATGTTCCTCTTCTTTTTTCTTGCAGGCTCCCTGCTGGCCTGCTTCCTCCTCTATCTCGACCTGGTTCACAGTCGACAGGACCAGCAGCAGCTGTTGGACAATGTCCGCCTGAGTATTGAATATTCCCTGGCAAGGGCACTCTGGGAGAACGACCAGGAGGAACTTGCCGCCATCGTGGCCCAGGCCCGCAGGGTTCCTGGGGTCAGGGAGGTGCTGGTCGACGAAAACAGCTATCCGGCTATCCGGGGTGAGGGGGAAGCTGATCCCTCATCCCTGCGCCGCAGCTATCCCCTCAGCTATCTCGAGCACACCAGGAAGATTTCCCTGGGAGTCCTGACCATTTCGGTTGAGCTGGAGAGCTTCTCCAGCCTGGCCGGGAAGGTGGGGCTCAAGATGGTCGGTGTGGTCGCGGGCCTGGCGGTGGTCGGGGCCTTTTTTCTCTTTGGCCTCTTTTATTTTCTGGTGGGCAGGCATCTGGTCCAGGTGGCCGACTATTCCAGATCCTTAAACCTGAGCAACCTGGACACGCCCCTGGTCCTGGATCGTTCTGCCGGCAGAAGACGGGCCGATGAACTTGATCAGGTGGTCTGCGCCTTGAACTCCATGCGCCGCACCCTCCAGCAGTCCCTGGCCTTTTTGCAGGAAAAGGAGCGGGAGTTTGAGGCCATTGTCACCAACAGCAGCGACGATATCATCCGTTTTGACAGTCAAGGTCGCCGGCTCTACTCCAATCCCGCCGCCTGCCGTCATCTGGGCTTTCCCCGGGAAGAGCTTGGGGGCGAGAGCCAGGAGGATATTGGTTTTTCCCAGGAGGAGCGGGAGCTGATCAATCGGGCCATTGGTGAGATCTTCACCAGCGGCTCTCCCCGCAGGGTATCCTACGAGACCAGAGGCGGCGGCGGAGTGCGGTATTTTGAGTTGCTCCTCACCCCCGAGTTCTCCAGTGAGGGTGAGGTGAACAGCGTGATCGGGATCTCCCGGGACATGACCGAGCGCAAGGAGGGGGAGGCTGTCCGCAGGGCAGCCTTCAAGCATATGCCCGTACTGGTGAGCATCACAGAGATTGAGACAGGAGAGTTTCTGGAGGTGAACGAGACCTTTACCCGTCTGCTGGGATACTCCAAGGAAGAGCTCCTGAACCACCGTTCCGTTGAGCTGGGTTATCTCGATGCCAGCGATCGAGCGGAGATGAAAACCATGCTGGATCGTGACGGCTATTTTGAAGACCTGGAAATAGCGGTCCACAAGGCAGACGGCAGCAGGCTGACCTGCCTCTACTATGGTGAAATTATCGAGGTGAACGGTTCCAGGAAACTGTTGGCCCTTGCTCAGGATGTCAGTGAAAAGAGGCGGATCGAACAGGAACGGACCAATCTGGAACGACAGCTCCACCAGGCCATGAAGATGGAGGCCATCGGCACCCTGGCCGGAGGTATTGCCCATGATTTTAACAATATTCTTGCCGCTATCCTGGGCTTTGGCCAGATCGTTCGGGAGAAACTTCCTGCCGAGAGTCCGCTCAGCCATGATATCAATCAGATCCTCAGGGCCGGTAATCGAGCCGCGGACCTGGTCAAGCAGATCCTGACCTTCAGCAGACAGGGCCAGGAAGAGTTGCAGCCGATGCAACTGCAGCCCATAGTCAAAGAGGTGGCCAAACTGCTGCGCTCGACCCTGCCGACCACCATTGAACTCGAGGTGAGCGTCGATTCCGGCTGTGGCACGGTCCTTGCCGATGCCACCCAGGTTCATCAGGTCCTCCTGAATCTCTGTACCAATGCGCAACAGGCCATAGGCCATGACTATGGTCGTATCACCATCAGGCTGGAGGAACGGTCCATGGCGGAGGCCGTTTATGGGGTGGACGGCAAACTGATTGAGCCAGGCAGATATCTCGAGTTGGCGGTCCAGGATTCCGGCCCGGGGATGTCAAAGGAACTGCAGAGAAAAATATTTGACCCCTTTTTTACCACCAAGGGACCGGTTCAGGGAACCGGACTGGGATTATCGGTCACCCTGGGGATTGTCACCAAACATAATGGGGCCATCGTGGTCAACAGCGAGTCAGGGAGCGGCACGGTGATGAAGATCTATCTCCCGGTCACAGAGACCTGCTTTCAGCCGGTTCAGGAGGAGGGGCTGGAACCCTATGGCGGAGACGAGCATATCCTGCTGGTGGATGATGAACCTCTGCTGGTAGAGATACTGGAACGCTCCCTGGGGGGCATAGGGTATCAGGTCACCTCCTTTCTCTCCAGTCAGGAGGCCTTGCATTTCTTTCAGAGCAATCCAGATACCATCGATCTGGTGGTCACCGACATGACCATGCCGGTGATGACCGGGGCTGCCCTGGCCCGGGAGATCTTAGCCCTGCGTCCGGAGATGAAGATTATTCTCTGTACCGGTTACAGCGACTCCCTGAATCAGGCCAAGGCAGAGTCCATCGGTATCTCTGCCCTGGTGGACAAACCAGTGGTGGGCTGGGAGCTGGCAAAAATAATCAGAGAGAGTCTGGCAGATGGCTGATATCCTGATCGTTGATGATGACGAGGTGCTCTGTTCCATGCTCACCGGCCGGCTGAACGATGCCGGCTACTCCTGCCGGAGTGCAACCACCCTGGGGCGTGGTCTGGAACTGGCCTTTGCCGAGGGCTGTGAGGTGGTCTTTTTGGATGTGCGACTCCCCGATGGCAACGGCCTTGAATATGTACACCGCTTCAGGGCGGCCCCTGCTGCGCCGGAGATCATTATCATGACCGGATCAGGAGATTCCGATGGTGCCCAAAAGGCGATCTCCTCGGGGGCCTGGAGCTATCTGGAGAAGCCCCATGTCCTCAGAGACCTGCTGCTGCCCCTGACCAGGGCCCTGCAGTATAGGGAGGAAAAGAAACGTTGTCCTGCCCTCCCTGTTGCCTTGAAGCGAGAGGGGATTGTCGGCAACAGTGGAGCCCTCAACGCCTGCCTGGACCAGCTTGCCCATGCCGCATCCTCTGATGCAGCGGTGCTCATCACCGGGGAAACAGGAACAGGCAAGGAGGTCTTTGCCCGAACCCTCCATCTCAATTCAGAACGGGCAGCGCATAACTTTGTGGTGGTGGATTGCGCCTCCCTGCCCGATACCCTCATCGAAAGCACCCTCTTCGGTCATCTCAAGGGTTCCTATACCGGGGCAGATACCAGTTCCCTCGGCCTCATCCAACTTGCCGATCAGGGGACCCTGTTTCTCGATGAGATAGGGGAACTGCCCCTTGAGCTGCAAAAGAAATTTCTCAGGGTGCTCCAGGAACACCGTTACCGGCCGGTTGGTTCCACCACAGAGAACAGCTCGGATTTCAGGGTGGTGGCTGCGACCAACTGTGATCTCGAGCAACAGGTACAGGCAGGCAAATTCCGTGAGGATCTCTTCTTTCGGCTCCGTTCTTTTGCCATAACCCTGCCGCCCCTGCGCCAGCGCAGCGAAGATATCCACGACCTTGCCCACCATATCCTTAGCCGCTTGTGCGAGCGGCGGCAGATCCCGCCCAAGGCGCTCAGCACCGAGTTCGTCGAACATTTGGAAGGCTATGGCTGGCCTGGCAATATCCGTGAGCTCAAGCAGCTGCTGGAAGAGGTCTTTGCCCGGGCCAGCCAGCATCAGACCCTCTTTGCCTTTCACCTGCCCCAAGAGTTGCGGATCAGCGGAGCCCGCTCAAAGCTCAGCAGCTCCCCTGGAGCTGCTGCGCCGGCTCCAGGCCCTAATCTGGAAAAACCCCTGTCCTGGAAAGAGTACAAGGCGGCCATGGAATCACAGTATATGGCGCAACTGATGAGCTATTGCGGAGGCGATATCAAGAAGGCCTGCCAGGTATCGGCTATTTCCAGGGCCCGCCTCTACCAACTCCTGCGCAAAAACAAACCCGCTTCGGTCTCGTAAAGTAGACAGTCTACAAAACGAGACTGGATCCTGCCGCCGCTCTTCCTGGGCGGACCTCTTCCCCCTCAGTTCCGCTGTTGCGTTTCAGATCGCTGTCTTAGCGCTCGTCTTTCTCTCTTGTAATCCCTGTCGCTCCCCCCTTGCGGTCTGAAAAATGAGACCCGTCATTATCGCCCCTTGGAAGCTGAAGCTGTTATCCCCTCGACAATACGTGATTTGCAGGAAAAAATCGTGCAGGGCTGATCAGGCATGAATGGTGCTTAGACCCAGTGGGCGTCCACAGGGGTGCATCCATCTTGTCCAGGGGATATCAGGCGTGAATATATTTTTTTATACCGTTGAGCAGTCGCAACTCTACTGCGACCTCTATAACCGACTGCGAGCAGATCTCGGTACACCAGAAGTACTTCTCCTGCCTCCCCAGGACAGTTTTTCATCGGGCAATGGGTTGAGCCTGCGGAGCGGCGATATCCTTATCCTCTTTGCCGCCTCCTCCGAGGGCCTGCAGGCCTTACTCGATGAGGGTGATCAGCTCCGCGACTACCGGCTTGTGCTGATTCTTGATGACCAGCAGAGGGAGCTTGTTGGCCAGAGTCAGGGGCTGAGTCCGCGATTCCTTACCTTTTCGGACAGGGACATTGCCGAGGTGGCAGGGGTGGTCCGGGGGATGTACACCGCACAGCCAAGGGATCTACCCCGATATACCTATCTGCATTTTACAGTCAATGACGATCAGGAGAGCCTAAAGAAGGCTGAACCCTCGTTGTACGATAACATCTGTTTTAAGGAGGAAAAATGAAAAAGATATCTCTGGCAATGAAGATAGGGGGCGGCTTCTCGCTGGTGTTGCTGTTGCTGCTGCTTATTTCCCTGGCTTCCTGGAAGGGCATACAGGGGCTGGGCGATGGGTTTCTCAGCTATCGGGAACTGGCCCGTGATGCCAACCTGGCTGGACGGCTCCAGGCCCATATGTTGCAGGCCCGGATGGATGTCTTGGCCTTTATTCGCAGTGGAAGTGGTGAGGATATTGGCCGCTACCAGGAGCACCTGCAGCAGACCCAGGGCTTTCTGCAACAGGCCAAGGAGGAAATTGTCGCTCCAGAACGAGCCGCTCTGCTTAAGGAGGCTGGAGAAGATCTCGGCCATTATGAAAAGAGTGTGGCCCAGGTGGTCAGTCTGGTGTCCAAGCGGGACAGGATCCTGAGGGAGCGGCTGATCCCCTTGGGCAATGAGCTGGAACAGGGGCTTTTCGGGCTGATGCAATCCGCTCGAACGTCGCGCCAGCTTCCCTTGGTCTATGGGGCCGGGGTCGCCCTCCACCATCTTGGCCGGGCTCGTCTTGCCGTGACCAGGTATCTCCAGGCCAACCGTCAAGAGGATGCTGCCCAGGTTGAGGAGGAACTTGGCTACCTTCTCGACCAAGAGCGAGGTAGCCAGGAGCTTGCCGCCCTTGGCGCTGATGGCGTCCTGGTCAAGGAACTCAGTGGCCGGACAAGGGCATACCTGGCAAGTTTCCAGGAACTTGTTGAGTTCATCGAGCAGCGTAATCTGCTTACCAGCGCGAAACTCTACAGCTTGGGACCGGAGATGGCTGCCGAGGTCGAGGAGGTCAAGCTTTCGGTGAAGTCGGAACAGGATGCCCTGGGGCCCCTGTTGCAGTCCCAGAGCAGTAAGGCCATCCGCTTTATGCTGGTCATGGCCTCTCTGGCCGTGGTCGTGGGGCTCTCCTGCTCCATCTTGCTGACCCGTTCCATCACCGGGCCTGTTAAGCATGCTGTTGATTTTGTAGAAAATCTTGCCAGGGGAGACTTTTCCGGGGTCATGAAGGTAGAGACCAGGGATGAGATCGGGGTCATGTCCCAGGCCCTGAATGATATGGTCAAACAGCTTGGGGCCATGTTGAGCGATATCGGCCAGGGGGTCGGGACGCTCTCGGCCGCCTCCACCGAGCTGGCCAGTATCTCCAACCAGCTCTCTGCCGCTTCCGGTGAGACCTCAGAGAAAACAGGGATGATGGTCGGGGCAGCCGATGAGATGCACTCAAATATCAATTCGGTATCTGCGGCCATGGAGCAGTCAACTGCCAATACCAGCATGGTGGCCTCGGCCACCGAAGAGATGAACTCCACGGTGGCCGAGATTGCCAGGAGTGCGGAAAAGGCCCGCTCCATCTCCGAAGAGGCGGTGCGTACCTCCCAGGCTGCTTCCGGAAAGATGAATCAACTGGGGGAGAGTGCCGCCCGGATCGGCAAGGTCACCGAGACCATCACCGAGATCTCGGAACAGACCAACCTGCTGGCCCTCAATGCCACCATTGAGGCGGCCCGGGCAGGAGAGGCAGGCAAGGGTTTTGCCGTGGTTGCCAATGAAATCAAAGAACTGGCCAAGCAAACCGCAGAGGCCACCGTGGATATCAAGAACCAGATTGAAGATATGCAGGCGACCACCGGGGCAACGGTGGAGAATATGGATGCCATCACCGGGATTATTGCAGACATTGATAACGTCACCAACACCATTGCCTCTGCCGTGGAGGAGCAGGCCACGGCCACCAGCGAGATTGCCGAGAATATTGCCCAGGCATCCCAGGGGATCGCGGAGGTCAACGAGAACATCGCCCGCAGCACCGTGGTGGTGAGTGATATCTCCGAAGAGATCGGGAGCATCAACCAGGCTTCCACCGAGGTGGACGGCGCCAGCAGTCAGGTCCAGGGAAGTGCTGAAGAGCTCTCCTGCCTGGCGGAGCAGCTCAATATGATGGTGCAGCAGTTTAAGGTCTAAGTCTGCCAGGATGGTTGCCCCATGGAACCATCCTGGCCTTTGTTATGGCGCTCCATATGGTCGTACCGGGGGAGCTTTTCTCGTCTCTGCAGGAGGAGGCCGATCTTTTGGATCTCCTCCTGCCGGCTTGCTGTCGCAATCAGGAGAGAACCCCCTGGTCAGCCAGCCGGCGGATCTCCTCTTCACTGTAGTCCAGCATCTCTTGCAGGACCTGTTGGGTATGCTCACCCAAGAGGGGGGCGGCCCTGGTCATCTGTACCGGAGTCTTTGAAAAGCAGAGCGGTGCCCGGTTGTAGAGGGTGGTGCCCATGACCGGATGGTCCAGATAGTGCCAGAAGCCCCTGGCCCGAAGTTGGGGGTCGGCGATGGCGTCACGGGCGTCGTTGACCGGCGCAGCCGGGATACCCTGCTCCTGCAGTTGGTCTGCCAGGGTATCGCCGTACTGGTGGCTGGTCCACTCTTCCAGGTGTTGATTGAGCTCCTGCTCGTGCTGTTTGCGCAGGGCCAGGGTGGAAAAACGTTCCTCTTCCGCCCAGGCCGGCTGGGCCATGATCTTCTTGAGCTGCTGCCACTGTGTTTGGCTGCGGACGGCCAGGGCCAGCCAGCGGCGGTAGCCCAGGGTGGTGAAGACTCCGTGGGGCGCTGCCTGGGGATCTCCGGCCCCCATGGCTTCCAGGGCGCCTGCGCCGGCGGCCCAGGCCATGGCATCACTGGGCTTCATGGCCAGGGCCGCTTCCAGCTGGCTCACAGCCACGGCCTGGCCTCTACCGGTGGCCTCCCGCTGGAGCAGGGCAGCCATGATGGCAAAGATGGTGTGGCCGGGCACCATCACGTGGTCGGTGTAGTTGGTACCGGTGCCAAAGGGTGTTTCTCCGGGTTGGCCGGCAGTGGCGGTCAAGCCGCAGAGGCCGTTGAGGTTGACCCCGAAGCCCATGTAACGGCTGTGGGGACCGCTGGTCCCCTGGAGGCTCATGGTCACATAGATGATCCTGGGGTTGATCCGGCTGACGGCCTCCCAACCCAGGTCCCATTTCTCCATCTGCCCCACCCGGAAGTTGTTGATGACGATATCACTCTTTTTGATCAGGCGTACCGCCACCTCCCTGGCCTTGGGGTCGCTCATGTTCAGGGCAATGGACTGCTTGCCCGGGTTGCGGTTGGCAAAGTAGCCGCTGCGCTCCAACCCTTCGGCGATCCCATCCTTGAAGGGGCCGCCCCTGCGAAGCAGGTCCGGTCGCCTGCTGCTCTCAATCTTGATGACGGTGGCCCCGCATTGGCCCAGGATATTGGTGGTGATGGGGCCGGCACCGACCCAGGAAAAATCACAGACCACGATCCCTTTCAGAGCACCCTTTGTTCCTCGCTCCTCCTGCGAGGCCTTGTTTTTAACCGACATGAATAACCTCCTTCCTTGCCAACCGGCTGATCTCTTGTTCGCTGTAGCCAAGTTCCTCGAGGATTTCCCTGCTATGTTCCCCATATCCCGGAGCCCGGCCTCCCAAGGTCCAGGGAATACGACCCAACTCATAGGGCGGCCCCGGATAGACCACCGCACCGCCCAGTTCCGGGTGGTCCAGGGTTTGCCAGAATTTTCTGGCCTTGAGTTGCGGGTTTTCCAGGAGGTCCTTGCCGGTACTGACAGGACTCAGGGCCACCATGGCGGCCTGGGCCCGTTCATAGAGGCTGAGCTTGTCCTGGCTGCTGGAAAACCGCTCAAAGATGCGGCAAAAGGTCTGGTAGGATTGGCTGGAGCTGCGGTAGGCGGGTTCCAGCCATTGGTCCCCGGCCAGGAGCTCCCGCTCCGGAACCTGTTCCGCCTCCAGCCACTGGAGAAAACGTTTCCACATGTTGCGGTTGCGGCCGATGATGGCCACCAGCACGACATAGCCGTCCCTGGTGGGGTGGATGGTGCCGTTGCCGGCTTCCCGGCCTCCGCCGCGGCGGAGGCTACCCTCCAGGTCCCAGTACTGGGCACTGTTTTCCAGGGCCATGCCCACGGCCTCGATGCAGGCCACGTCCACAAACTGGCCCTCGCCGGTGCGTTGGGCATGGAACAGGGCAATGGAACTGCCCACAGCAGCATAGGCCTCGGCCATACGGTAGGATTGGTTGTCACAGGGGCGCACCGGCGGCTCGTTCTCCACCCCGGCCAGGTAGAGAAAACCGGCCATGGCCGAGCAGGTGAGATCAGAACCTGGAAGGTTGCGGTAGGGGCCGGTATGGCCAAAGGGGGTGATGGAGGTGTGCACCAGGCGGGGATTGATGGCAGCGAGCCGCGGGTGGTCCAGGGCGAGCTCGCCAAGGTAGCCCGGGGCACAGCTCTCCAGCAGCAGCTCGGATCGGGCCACCAACTGGCGGAAGATGGCACGTCCCTGCTGCTGGTGCAGGTCCAGGGCGAGCCCCCGTTTGCCGGCGTTGTAGTAGAGGAAGGGCAGGCTCCGCTCTGTTCCGGCCTTGCCCCGATAAAAGGGGCCGATCCTGCGCAGGGGATCGCCGCCCATGGGCTCCAGATGAATGACCTCGGCCCCAAAGCCCAGATACATCTTTGCCGCGTAGGGGCCCAGTTCTCCGGTAAAGTCCAGTACGCGTAATCCGGCTATGCCGGCCTGCTCTTTCGTGGTCCCCATGGTGTGCTCCTCCTTTATCCTGCCCCGGCTGGATTCCCGCTTCCAGATCACCGGCCGCTCAGCCAACTGCATCGGTTCTGCATCGGTTTTCCCTCCCACGGCCGGGTTTTCCCCTCCAGACAGGCTAAGGGTTTGCACTGTTGCCCGCTATCGGCCTGCTGCCCGAAAAGCTATCCCCAAAAGAGGAAGCCAGAGGTACATTTTTCCGGATGGCCTGAGTTTAAACAAAATATCCTATTATTCAAGTTGATTATTCAAGTTGTTCATGCGCCTGAGTCCGGATTTGAGGAGAAAGAGAGTGCAGGGAATCTCTGGCTGTCGCCCAAGCAGGGGGAGCGAGCAGGGGAAAGATCGTTTCCCTCTGGCCTGGGGATATGGGGAAAGTCGTTGGCCGACAGGGCCTGCAGGGTGATCAGGAGCTGGCTGGATTGGGCAATGGGCTGTTTTTTGGTTGGATTTTCTTGTTATCGAGGGGGAGGTTGGGATATCCTCTTAAATAGTTATGTTTCATTTTTGTTCATATTTTCTGGTCAGCTTGGCCCCAGAGTAACTCAGGGCAGGCGCTTGCCCTGTTGGTTGCAGGTCCCGGTTATCGGTTGTCCAGGGGTGGTCCTCTCAGGTGAGATTTGAGTGAAGGGAGCACGTATTCTGATGGTGCAAATAATGATGAAATCCCATGGCTCGGCCGGCCGGCCGCATTGCTCTATCGGGCGCAGATTCGGAGCAGCAATGTTTTTCGTTTTCTTTCTTGTCGGTTCCGTCCTGGCCTCGTTCTATCTCTATCTGGAGGTCCTCCACAGCCGCCAGCACCGGGAACTCCTCCTGGAGGGGCTACGCCTGAGGGTTGAGTATCCCCACACCCAGCCACTCCTGCAGCATGAGCAGGAGGCTATGGCAGCCATCATCGGCCGAGTCGGCCGGCTACCTGGGGTCGAAGAGGTGGGGCTCCGCCGGGAGGGAAGGGGCGAAATGGAGCTGGGGAGGGGGGACGGACGGTCCATTCAGAGGCGAAGCATTCCGCTCTGGTACCCCGATGGGGATCTCCAGGATCTCCAGGTTCCCCTGGGCGCCTTGACCCTTGGGGTGGAGGCTGCCGACTTTTCAGGCATCCTGGCACAGTCTGGTCTGAAAATGATCAGTATTGTCCTTATCTTGTCCATGGTGGCTGCTCTCCTCCTCTTTGGCCTGTTCCAGCTGTTGGTGGGCAGGCATCTGGCCAGGGTGGCGAGCTATTCCAGCTCCCTTGATCTGAGCAACCTGGAGACCGCGCTGGTCCTGGAACGTGGTCTCGGGAAGCGGGCCGATGAGCTTGACCATGTGGTCGCTGCGCTCAACACCATGCGCTGCACCCTGAAAAAGTCCCTGGCCCTGTTACGGGAAAAAGAGCGGGAGTTCGAGGCCATCGTCACCCACAGCAGCGATGCCATCACCCGATTTGATGAGCAGTGTCGCCGTATCTACGCCAATCCTGTGGCCTGCGATCGTCTCGGCCTTCCTCTGGAAAAGGTTGTGGGCAGGACCCAAGAGGAACTAGGACTTTGCAGAACGATAAGTCAACGCATCGATATGGGCATTGCAGAAGTCTTTATCTGTGGGGCTCGGCGCAGGGTTTCCTATGAGACCGAAACTCCCGCAGGAGCCCGTTGCTTTGAGCTCCTCCTTGCCCCGGAGCTCTCCTGTACAGGTGAGGTGATGAGTGTCATCGGCATCTCCCGGGACACGACCGAACGCAGCAAGAGGGAGGCCTTCCTGAGGGAGGCCTTCAGCCGTCTGCCCGTCTTTGTCAGTATCAGTGAGATAGAGAGCGGGCGGTTCCTGGAGGTCAATGATACGCTGCTTCGTTTTAGCGGCTACTCCAAAGAAGAACTGATCGGTCGCAGCTCCGTTGAACTGGGCTATGTCAGCGCAGCAGACCGGCAGCGGATGAGGATGGTCCTGGAACGTGAGGGTTGTTTTGAAGACCTGGAGCTGGAGATCTACAAGGCAGACGGCACCAGGGTGACCTGCCTCTACTTTGGGGAGCTTATCGAGGTCAACGGCTCAGCAAAATTCTTGGCCCTGGGCCTGGATATCAGTGAAAAAAAACGGATCGAACAGGATCGGACCAACCTGGAGCGACAACTGCATCAGGCTCTGAAGATGGAGGCCATCGGCACCCTGGCCGGGGGCATTGCCCATGATTTTAACAATATTCTGACGGCGATTTTAGGCTTTGCCCAGATTATGCGGGTAAAACTCCCTGCAGAGAGTCCTCTCTGCGATGAAGTCAGGCAGATCCTCCAGGCCGGCAATCGAGCCGCCGACCTGATCAGGCAGATCCTCACCTTCAGCAGACAGGGACAGGAGGCCCTGCGGCCGATTCTGCTGCAACCCATTGTTACGGAGGCGGTCAAGCTCCTTCGCTCCACCCTGCCTGCTACCATTGAACTGGAGGTAGAGCTTGGCTCCGATTGCGGTGCCGTCCTGGCCGATGCCAACCAGATCCACCAGGTGCTCTTGAGTATCTGTACCAATGCTCACCAGGCCATAGGCAACGATTACGGTCAGATCTCCATCGGGCTTCGGGAGATAACGGTGGACCAGGAGATCTATGGAGTGGACGGAAAAGCCATCGAGTCGGGCAGGTATCTGGAGTTGGCGGTAGGTGACTCGGGTCCGGGGATTTCTCCAGAACTCCGGAAAAGAATATTTGATCCCTTTTTCACCACCAAGGGGCCGGTCCAGGGGACCGGCCTGGGATTATCCGTTACCCTCGGCATTGTCAGTAAACATAACGGCACCATCGTGGTCAGTAGTGAACCGGGAGAGGGGACTGCCATGAAGATCTATCTCCCTGTGGATGAGAACGCTCTCCAGGAGGGGGAAGCTGGGGCCCCGTGAACTGCTGGCCATGGGATCCATCGAATCTTAGGAAACAGATCCCTGGCAATATCCTCTGACCATCAGCTGGTAACAGTAGATAACCAGATCCCTGTGAAAGGGGATTCCATATTTGAGAAACAAGGAGTCGTAAACGGAGGAGAAATGAAGAAGATATCTCTGGCAATGAAGATAGGGGGTGGTTTCTCGGTGGTCTTGCTCTTACTGCTGATTATTTCTCTGGCCTCCTGGAAGGGGCTACGGGCGGTGACCGATGGCTTTGTCAGTTACCGTGAGCTGGCCCGCGATGCCAACCTGGCAGGGCGGCTTCAGGCCAACATGTTGAAGGCTCGGATGGATGTAGAGGGTTTTCTTCGCAGCGGCAGTCCCGAGGATATCGGCCACTACCACGAGCATCTGAAACTGATGCACAGTTTCCTGGCAGAGGCCAAGGAAGAGATCGTCGCCCCCCAACGGGCTGCGTTGATCAGGAAGACTGCAGGAGATGTCGCTACCTATGAGGAGCAGGTGGCGCAGGTGGTTGAGCTTATCTCCGAGCGGGACAGGATTGTGGAAGAGTCCCTGGCACCCTTGGGTGCCAAGATGGAACAGCGGGCGTCCCGGTTGCTGCAAGCTGCACTGGATACAGAGAATGTTCGTCTGATCCATGGGGGCAGCGCTGCCGTACATCATCTGGCCATGGCCCGTTTTTATGCCAGTCGATATCTCCTGGCCAACAGCAGGGAAGACGCCTTACGGGTTGAGCAGGAGTTTGCCCATCTGCTGGAACAGGGTGCGCTTCTTCAACAGGCAGGGGCCGGCAGCAACCTGGTGAGCGTGATGAGCGGGCTCAGCGGGGAGAGCAAAGAATACCTGGCGAGCTTCCAGAAACTTACCCGGATCATTCAAGAGCGCAACAGGATCACCACCGGGGGGCTCTACACCATCGGACCGGAGATGGCCAGCGACGTGGAAGAGGTCAAGCTTTCGGTGAAGTCGGAACAGGATCTCTTGGGTCCCCTGCTGCAGTCAGAGAGCGGTAAGGCGATTCGGATTATGCTCTCCATAGCCTCTGCCGCCCTTGTCGTGGGGATCTTTTTTTCGCTTTTTCTGACCCATTCCATCACTGTTCCCATAAGGCAAGCTGTTGATTTTGTAGGAAATCTAGCCCAGGGGGATTTCACCTCGAGTATGAAGGTAAAGAGCCGGGACGAGATCGGGGTCATGTCCCAGGCCCTGAATGATATGGTCAGGCAGCTTGGGGGCATGGTGGGTGATATCGGTCAGGGGATCGGTACCCTCTCGGCCGCCTCCACCGAACTGGCCAGTGTCTCCAATCAGCTGGCAACCGCCTCAGGTGAGACCTCGGAGAAGACAGAGACGGTGGTCGGGGCCGCCGAGGAGATGAACGCAAATATTAACTCGGTTTCCGCTGCCATGGAGCAGTCTGCCGCCAATACCAGCATGGTGGCCTCTGCCACCGAAGAGATGACCTCCACGGTGGATGAGATTGCCAGGAGTGCGGAAAAGGCCCGCTCCATTTCCCAGGAGGCGGTGCGTACCTCCCAGGCTGCTGCAGAGAAGATGAACCAGCTGGGGGAGAGTGCCGGCCGGATCGGCAAGGTCACCGAAACCATCACCGAGATCTCAGAACAGACCAACCTGCTGGCCCTCAATGCCACCATAGAGGCGGCCCGGGCAGGAGAGGCAGGCAAGGGCTTTGCCGTGGTTGCCTATGAGATCAAGGAGCTGGCCAAGCAAACCGCAGCGGCCACGGTGGATATCAAGAATCAGATTGGAGAGATGCAGTCGACCACCGAGTCAACGGTGGTCAACATGGATGCCATCACGGGAATCATTGCAGACATTGATAAGGTGACCAATACCATTGCCTCTGCCGTGGAGGAGCAGGCCACGGCCACCAGTGAGATCGCCCAAAATGTTGCCCAGGCCTCCCAGGGGATTGCCGAGGTCAATGAGAGCGTGGCCCGCAGCACCACGGTGGTCAGTAATATCGCCAGCGAGATCGGGATGATCAGCCAGGCCTCCACCGAGGTGGACAGCGGCAGCAGCCAGGTCCAGGGAAGTGCCGAAGAACTCTCCACCCTGGCGGAACAGCTCAACGTGATGGTGAAACAGTTTAAAGTCTAGCTCTTGCTGGGATCCCCTGCCAGGGGGATCCTCTGCCGGGAATGTTCGCGGAGAAGATAATCACATCATAACCAGGCCATGATCGTAGGGTAACGGCGCCGGGCTACGCTGCAACCACTGTTGGCTGTGAACTGAGCTCGCTGCCCCCCCGGGTGGTGGGGGCGGGGAGCTCCCACCGGCGCTTACAGTCCATGGTCTTTGCCGGCTTTCCCCCCCTGATCAGCAGCAGCGTGGCCGCCTATATCGCGCCCTGCAGCCTGAGCTGGCCAGCTCCCTCCATCCCTCTCTGATTTGTCCGCCAGGCGGCCGTCGCAATGGACCGCCTTCTCGCTACCTGACCATGCTGCCAGTGTCGATCACTATCTCCAGTGGTATCGGGCCGCCCTCTGAGTCCTGCCGGAGGAGTGGCCAGGCCCCCTTGCTCATGTTGGTTTTCTTCCCTGTAAGCTTCCCACCTTTCCTCCCGGCTCAACCATCACCCTTGGCGGGCCATGCTCGCCGAGGAGATCCTGACCAGGTCTTAGCATTGGGCTAACAGGGGGCTAATCCAGGTTTAATCCCGGACTAACACGGACCGGCTAAGGTCCTGACTGTCAGTTGAACTCAACCCCAGCCTTCAACCCCAGCCTTAAACCTAGAAGAGCCAGAGCAGCCCCATGAGCCGACCTTTGCCTGTCCCAGGGACCCTTAGCCAGCCCTCGGCCCCCGTAGACCTTCATGACGGGGCCGAGGCCTTTCGTTGCCAGCAACTCCGACAGTATGAGGAGTGCTTCTTTGCCCCCCAAGACGTCACCGCCGGCATGGAGAATGAACTCCAGGTCGCCGTGGAGGGGGGCAAAGAGGAGGTCGATCTGGCCCTCTCCCTGATCCAGTCCAGCTTTTACAAAAATCTGATGCTGCGGGCCGCCCAGGGGGAGTTGCCCTCCCAGTCGGTCAGCGAACTGCGCAGCTTTGTTGAAGAGGAAGAGCAGCAGGTCTGGGAGAACTCCTGGATCAGGATTCCCCGTGATCTGCTCGGTCCCTATGCGGCCTCGGTACTGGAGCACGACTTTCTGGCGGATAAAAATCAGCCCCAGGCCGGGCGCCGCCGGGATCTGGCCGATTTCCTGCTCGAGCAGGGCGGAGTGCGCTGGCTGCGTATTCCCATCAGCTATCTCCTGAAGATTTCCCTGGCAGAGGCCGTGGGCCAGCTGGAAGCCCCCTGCTCATCCCTGCAGGCCAGGGCCAGGCAGGTGATGCGTCATTTTATCAGCGATAATATCTCTCCGGAAATCACCTCGTTCAACCTCAGCAGCGGCACTGAGACCAGCCTACCGGGAGAGGGGCTGGCCCGGGAGGGGAGTCGACGCTTTTTCTTCATTCAGTTGCTGGTCCGTTATGCGGAACAGCAGTTCCGGCTCAAGGAGCACGGTCAGGCCATTCACATCTATTCTGCCCCAAATCCGCCGGTACGGCAGCAACGGCTCAACAGCCTGATCTCCGATGAACTCTACTGTGACTTGTTTTTAAATCCCTGTCTCTCTGGCTGGCCCCGGGGGGAGGAGAAGCGGGGCTATATGGGGCTCTGTCACCGGACCCTCTGCCGCAGCCAACTCAACACCATTGCCAGCCTCAAGGAGGCAGGGATCCTGACCAACAACCTGGTGGTCCTGCCTAACACCTCGAGTACCTCCCTGGCCAACAACGGCACCCATATCACCCTGGGCTCCAAGACCCTCAGCCAATGCTATGCCGACAGCAAGGGTTTCAGCGGAATCCAGTATGAAAAGTACTTCGGTGATCTGGTGGTCAAAATTGTCGAACACTTTCTGCCCCTGTTTGTAACCACCTGCAGTGGTGCCCCCTATCGTCTGGCCTTTGCCGACTTTCATCCGGAAAAGGTCCTGGGCTTTCTGCCGCACCAGTTGGATGCCACCCATCTGCGTATGATCTGGCGGCGATGGAAGAAGAAGGCGCATCTCAGCTTCTGTGGCCACGATTGTACCCCGGTGGGCCCTGAATGGATCGATCGTCTGCTGAGCAGGACCCTGGGGCTCAAGGGCGATTATCTCCCGGACAGCAGGTTGATCAACTATCTGGTGGCCCTGCGCAGTCTGGAGGCGAGTCCGGCCCTGGACGGCAGCGTCAACAATCAGGATATCCTGAAAAAAGATCTCTTTGCCATGGGTATCTTTGATCCCAGGATGACCATCTATCTGCCCTACCGGCTCCGTGACCAGGCCTCCTACGGCTTCAGCGGTTTTGAAGGCCGCCACTACTCCCTCTTTCCTGACTACCGCCAGTCCCTGGCCATGGCGGCCAACATCCAGGCCCTGGTCACGGCCCTGGCCTATGAGTGGGTGAGGACAGGGGAGATTAGGCATGATCATATCCCGGACAGCCCCTTTATCGAGAGTGAACGGCGGCAGGTTCTGTTCAATACCGCCATCGGCATCCCCACCTTTTATGTCAGGGAACAGAGCTCCAATCTCCTCCTCGGCCGGATTCTGGCCCTGGCGGATGGGCAGCGGCGCAGCAGACGCTACAAAGGCTATCTCAGGGTAGAGGTTCCGGCCTACCTCAAGGCCTGTATCCTCTTTCTCCGGCGTGCGGCCCTCAAGGCCCCGGCAGCAGCAGGCTACCTGGATGACCTGGCAACCCTGGAGGGAATGATCCACCAGCGTCGGTCGACGGCCAACGAGATCCTCACCTCAGGGGTGGTCAACAGCCACCAGCAGTTGAGCAGTCCCTTGGAGACCGAGGCCAGCGAGTTCAACCTTGCCGCGGAGCACTATTACCGTACAGAGCTCTGCAGCCTGCATATGGAGGAGGGCTTGCAGACCCTGATCAGCGATGCTGCCGTCCTGGAGGGCGAACCTGCTGCAGAGATCTCCCGGCTGAAAGAGCGGCTTATCGGCCCGCTCAGGGCGGATCGGTATATTGGTGCAGCCGGCCGGAAGGTCATGAATGGCAGCGCCACCAAAAAGGAACTGCATCAACTGCTGCTTCTCTTTCTGCTGATCATGGAGCAGGAAGGGCGTCTTGAGGCAACTCGGTAAAAAAATATTTTATAATCAGTATCATGCTTACCCATCAATACATTGTCCGCGAGACCGGCGAGGTCGTCAGCGAAGAGTTGATCGCCGACCGCTCTGTCCATCTTATCTACAGCAGGGTTCGGGAACATGCCCCCACCCTGTTCAAGGCCTTGACCTCCAGGCAGGTCTCCAGCCTGCTGGGCTTTCTTCATTATGACCTGCTGACCAGGCCCGGGAAGACGAGCGGCCTGGCGATGCTCAACAAGATCGGGGCTGACTGGCGCGATTGCCTGCTCCCGGTCGAGCGGCTGGATACCCCGAGAAAGGTCTTTGAACGACAGATCCGTTACTGGGACTGCCGGCCCATGGATCCCTCGCCGACCGCCATCGTCTCTCCGGCGGACAGCAAGGTCCTGCTGGGTTCCTTTGCCCGCACGCCTGAACTCTTTATCAAGGAAAAGTTCTTCTCGGCCCGTGAACTGCTTGGTCCCAAGGAGCGTTGGTTTTCCTGTTTTGCTGGCGGCGATTTTGCCGTCTTTCGCCTGACCCCGGACAAGTATCACTACAATCACCTGCCGGTCACCGGCAGGGTGGTGGATATCTATGAGTTGGACGGGCACTATCACTCCTGCAACCCCAGGGCCATCGTTTCGCTGGCCTCGCTCCATGCCAAGAATCGGCGGGTGGTCACCATCATCGATACCAACGTGGAGGGCGGCAGCCTGGTGGGCCTGGTGGCCATGATCGAGGTCGTTGCCCTGATGATCGGGGACATCCGGCAGTGCTACAGCAGTATCCGTTACGACCAGCCCCGCACCGTAACCAAGGGCATGACCGTGATCAAGGGGGCGGCCAAGAGTGTCTATCGACCTGGGAGCTCCACCGATATCCTGATCTTTCAAAAAAATGCCATGGCCTTCAGTGATGACCTCCTGGTCAATCTCAGGCGCACCGATGTCAGCAGCAGGTTCTCCTCCGGCCTATGCCAGCCGCTGGTGGAGACCGATATCAAGGTTCGTTCCACCATCGGCCATCGCAGACCCGGCGGCCCTGGCGTCCGGGAGAGGAGCAACTGATCCCTTGCTGCAAGCCAGAGGATCATCCCCAAACAATAACTCCAAGGAAGTATCATGAATCTGCTCTTTATCTGTTGCTCAACCCTGCTGTTCGCTATGATCATCGTCCTGGGGCTGCGCTACCTTCCCGGTGAACAATTTCAGATGGTGGCTGTTGTTCCTGCCAGGAAACAGGCCGGCAGCAGTTGGGAGGGGGTCAATTTTACCTGGTATGGGCTGGTCATTGCCGGCTCCACCTGCCTTTCCCTGCTCTACGCCCTGATTCTGCTGCGGGCGGCCGCCGTACCGCTGAACGGTGTCCTGGCCCTGTTTGCCCTGATCCTGGCCATCTGCATCCCTGCCGCCGGAACCATGGCCAGGTTGGTGGAGAAAAAGCGTTACACCTTTACCATCGGCGGGGCATTTTTCTGCGGCATGGTCATCATCCCTTGGGCCATCCTGGGGGTGAACCAGTTGCTGGCCGCCCTGCAGCAAGCCCAGATCGATACCAGGGCGGTCCTTGCCGCCATGGGGATCGCCTATATCCTGGGCGAGGGGCTGGGCAGGTTGGCCTGTCTCAGCTTCGGCTGCTGCTACGGTAAACCGCTTGCCGCCTGCAGCCCGAGGACCCGGCGACTCCTTGCCGAGTTGGCCGTGGTCTTTGAGGCGCCAACCAAAAAGGCGGTCTATGAGGGAGCCCTGGCCGGGGAGAAGTTGATCCCCATCCAGGGGATCACCTCGTTGGTCTACACCAGCACCGGTCTGTTGGCTGCCGGCTGCTATCTGCGGGGCTGGTACTGTACCGCCTTTCTCTCCAGCCTGCTGGTCTCCCAGCTCTGGAGGTTCTTTTCCGAGACCCTGCGCGCCGATTTCCGTGGTTTTGGCACTGTCTCCGCCTACCAAAAGATGAGCCTGGCCGTACTGCCCTATGGAGTCTGGATGGTTCTCAAGCCGCTCTCCAGCGCCCCCACCTCCTTGCCTTCCATTGGCCACGGCTTGACCATCCTGGGCGAGCCTCTGGCCATGATCAGCCTGCAGCTCCTCTGCTTGCTGCTCTTCTTTCACTTCGGCCGGAGTCGGGTCACGGCCTCTACCCTGGAGTTTCAGGTGGTTGAAGGCCACACCTAGAGCGCTAGAGCGGATGCTGCGTTGCTGGACTGTGCCGGATAGGCCCTCTCCCTGAGCAGGCAAAGGCTGAAGCCGGCAAAAGCGGCAAGGTCTCAAGGCACCGTATACGCTTTTTAAAAACCAAGAGGAGAAGCATAACATGTCGATACCCTCGTTTCGTTCCATCTGGATCTCGGATACCCACCTGGGGACCAAAAATCTGCAAAGCAGACAGCTGTTGGACTTCTTAGAGAAGACGGAATCTGAGTTCCTCTATCTTACCGGGGATATCCTCGATCTGCTTCAGGCCCAGAAGAGATGGCACTGGCCCGAGGTCAATGATCGGATAGTCAAGACCGTCTTTGACAAGGCAAAAAACGGGACCAAGGTGATCTATATCCCCGGCAACCACGACCATGTGCTCCGCAAGTTCTGCGGCAACACCATCAACCATATCCAGATCGAGCATCAGGTGATCCATACCACGGCCTCGGGGCGGCGCTATCTGGTCATCCATGGAGACAAGTTTGATCCCGTGATCCAGAACAGCCCCTGGCTGGCAGGCATCGGCAGCTCCGTCTACAATATGCTCCTGGTGGTCAATCGCTGGGTCAACCTGGGCAGACGCGCCATGGGCAAGGAGTACCATTCACTTTCTGCCTGGTTGAAGCACCAGGTGAAGATCGCGGTCAACTATATGGGGCGTTTTGAAGAGGTGGTGGTTCAGGAGGCGGAGGCGTGTGAGGTGGACGGTCTGATCTGCGGCCATATCCACCGGGCCGGGATCCGTACCATGGGGAGCATGCTCTACAACAACTCCGGTGACTGGGTGGAGAGCTGTACCGCCCTGGCCGAGAGCAAGGAGGGCCATCTGGGCATCATCGAGTGGAATAAAGATCTCTTTTGGGTGGAGCAGCTGAGTGGTGATCAAGACTATGAACATCTGTATAGCAAGCGATGCCTGGCATCCTCAAATTAACGGGGTGGTCACCACCCTGGGTAAGACCATCGCAACCCTTGAGTCCTGGGGCCACCAGGTCCGGGTCCTCTGTCCGGGGCAATATCCCACGGTCCCCTGCCCCACCTATCCGGAGATCCGCCTGGCCCTGGTCAGCGCTCACACCATCCGTAGGGTTTTAGAGCAGCACCGTCCCGATGCAGTCCATATCGTCACCGAGGGCCCCATTGGCAGGGCTGCCAGGAGGGCCTGCCTGCAGCTGGGCCGACCCTTTACCAGCTCCTATCATACCCGTTTCCCGGAATATATCCGCTTACGTCTGCCCATCCCGCTCGCCCTGAGCTACTGGTATGTCCGCCGTTTCCACGCCGGTGCCGTCCGGACCATGGCCGCGCCCACCCTGTTGGATGAGCTTCAGGAGCGACATTTCAGCAACCTGGTCCCCTGGTCCCGGGGGGTGGACACCGCCCTGTTTCGGCCGCGTCAGAAAAAGCAGGGTGACCAGCCGGGTCCCATCCTGCTCTATCTGGGGAGGGTGGCGGTGGAAAAGAACCTGCCCGCCTTTCTCGATCTGGACCTGGCCGGGACCAAGTATGTGGTGGGCGCAGGGCCGGCCCTGGCCAGCTATCAACGTGACTATCCGGAGGTACGGTTCACCGGAGTCCAACAGGGCGAGTCCCTGGCGCGTCTTCTGGCCGCTGCCGATGTCTTTGTCTTTCCCAGTCTCACCGATACCTTTGGGGTGGTCCTGTTGGAGGCCATGGCCTGCGGAGTTCCGGTGGCGGCCTTTCCCGTTACCGGGCCGCGCCATATCGTTAAAAACGGCTTCAACGGGGTGGTGGACCAGGACCTGGCCAAGGCCGTCCACGGGGCGCTGAAGGTTGCACCGGAGGGTTGTCTGGCCACGGCCAGGGAGTATTCCTGGGAGGCCTGCACCCGCCAGTTCTGCAGCAACCTTGCATTGGCATGATTCCCAGAGCTGCGTCAGCCACGGGGGTGGCCTGATAGCCCCTCTCTGATCAGGCGAATGGTGGTCGGCGGTGTTCCCGGCAGCCCATGGACGCTCTGATAGTGGATAAAGGCCGCATCACTCTGACGAAACCAGTAGGAGGCGTGCCAGAAAGAGGCCATCAATCCTCCCGTACTCACCTCTACCCTGCAGGCCGGGACCTCTTGCTCGGCCCACTCCAGGGATTCGCATTCCTTTTTCCGGGCCTCCAGCCGCACTGGCTCCAGATTGTCCGGTCGGATCATCCAGAATGATACCTCCTCTGTCGTGCCCAGGATCAGGGTGCGGAGACTGTAGGAGAGGGCCTGGTACCAGGGGCGGTGATCCAGGGGAATCGTCCGGCTCAGCTGAGTTTTCCCGTCTCGGCCGGAGAGCTGGAGGATGTTCTCTGCCCGGCGGACAGTCAGCTGCCTCTGGCCCTTGCTGTAGCTCCAGAGGAGCGTGTTGCCGTCCTGGGTGCAGGTGGTGCTGTACTTTCCGTCCTCTTCCCTGGAGGTGATCACCACCAGCTCCTCTTGGCGGTTGAGCTCCCAGCTGAACTCCTGGATTTGGTCACCGGTCTGTTGCCGATAGAGGCGGCTGGGCTCACTCCCGGCCGGCAGCGGCAGGCAGAAGATCAGCATCAGGGACAGGGTGAAGGTCCAATGGGCAGGTCGTCGAGTGTGCATGGCAGGTTATGTCCTGAACAGTGGAAGATGGGCAGATAAGCAGACAGCCCCCAGGTTTCCGGCCTGGGGGCTGTCCAGCGTATGCTAAGCCATGCCATCATGGTTGGTGATTTTTAATCAGCGGTTACAGTGGTGTTACAAAAGAGTGAGTTTTTCCTTCCCGATTGTTCCAGCCAGCTTCCGTAGACTCGTAAGCGACGAGTACGCTTCCTTTTAGCCTTTTAGCCTTTTAGCCTTTTAGGCGGAGGACCAGTCGGAGGATTTCTGCCCGTTCCCGGGAGGCTGGTCAGATGAACCAGGTATCAAGGCCTCTTGAGCTAAAATCATCAAATCATAATCCCTGATTAACTTCTTCGTAACAGCCCGTTGGTACCTCTTAGAGCGTATCAGACAAGCCGGGAGCTGCAGGAGGAGATCTGTGGCAGCACCGGTGATCACCCCCTGTTTTAAGCCTCTGTCGGAGAGAGCTATGGTTAAGCTCCTGTTTGTACTTATTGATGGCTTGCGCAGTGAAGCCCTTGAGTGTGCCCATGTGTGCTGTCTGCATGGCTTCAGGCGGAAAGGCGTCTCAGCAGAGCTTGCCCCCTTTCCCCTGTGGCAGGGGGGCATTGTCCGGGAAATCTTTGCCCCTGGCCAGGCGAAGCAAAGCCAGGGCCAGGCTGCTTAACCGCTTTATCTCCCTAACCGCTCCATCTCCCGGGACCGAAGGCGATCCGCCCGGCGGCCTGAATGAAACCACCATCCTCTCACATAGGAGTGACCTGACCATGATTACCATTGCCACCCTGCAAACAAGCGCAGAGGACCAACAGCATGACCTGCCAACCCTCACAGCCAGCCTGAAAAAAGAGGAGATCGACATCCTCTGCTGCCGGGAATCGATGGTGGCGGAGGATGCCGGGCCCAGCGTCCTCCCGGAACTGGCAGCCTCACTGGAGATGAGCTACACCCTGACCCAGGTGCGAAGCCCTCTGGCCTCCTCCGTCAGGGGAGGGAAGACGACAAAGAGCAACCTGGCGATCCTGACCAGAAATAGCTCCTGGATGCTCAACAGCGGCAGCCTGCCGCTGTTGAGCTGCTCCAGAAGCCGCCGGCTCCAGTTCGGGGTTATCCGCAACAACGGTAACTCCATCCTGGTGCTCAACGCGCTCTTTGGAGGCCAGGGCAAGTCTGCTCTCAACCCTTTGGAGGAGATGATTCGTCTGCCCCTGCTCAAGGAACAGTTTGGTGCCATGGTGCTGTTCAGTGATCTGGAGAGCGCAGGGGGGGCGCAGGGCATGAGGGCCGCCTTTGCCCAGAGTCACCTGAAGATGGAGCAGGGGGATGGCAGAGGCGAGGGGTGCTTACCCACTGTGCTGACCTCCAGGGATCAGCCCCTGGCTGCAGTGACCCTCGAAGCTGCCAGGAGCCTTGACTCCAGCGCTCCAGCCGAGCGGCAGGGGCAGCCTGATCAGCTCGGCGGGATCATCGAGCTGCAGTTTAAGCGGCTGGCCAAGGGTAAACGGAAAAAACGGATCCTGCCGCTCTCCTTTCGGGAACGCTGGCTGGGCTCCAGGGAGGGCAGGATCTTTGCCTACTAGGGCCTCGTTCTAGCCAAATCATCCCTTGAGGGCTCGCTCGGAGCGCACTGCTGTCTTTCAAGGTAGCCTTAAGCCGGGGTGCCGGGGCCTCGCTCCAGGGTTGTCTCCCCCTTCTTCCTCTGCAGCTCCCCCTGCAGGGTTCTGTTGCGTAGGTTTTGGCAGTTGCCGTGGATAGTCGTAAAGAATCCTTATCAAATTCTAATATAGACGCAGTAGAAGGAGGAATCCTTTAATTGCAGGCCTTCCGGCCTGTCTAGAGATTTGAGAATTTTTCCATGAGAGATGAAAGCATAGAGTCGCTCCTGGCTCGGGTAATCCACTCTGAAGATCTGATCGTCCATTTTCAGCCAATCGTCCATCTCCATAACCGTCAGATCTATGGTTATGAGGGGCTTATCCGCGGCCCGGTGAATACCGTCCTCCACTCACCCGGCCGGCTGTTTGCCGTTGCCGCCCGGGAGAATCGGTTGGCTGAGCTGGATATCCTCTGCCGCCGGAAGGTGATTCATCGCTTCACCGAGCTCAACCTTCCCGGTCGGCTCTTTATCAATGTCGATCCCATCACCATGCAGCATGAGCAGTTCCAGGAGGGCAAGACCCTGGAGTTCATCGAGCAGGTCGGGGTGGATCCCGGCAGGATCATCATCGAGCTGACCGAAACCCATCCGGTGGAAGATATCCAGCTGATGCAGCAGGCCATGCACCATTACCGGCAGATGGGCTTCAGGGTGGCCATAGACGACCTGGGGGCCGGCTATTCCGGCTTAAAGCTCTGGTCAGCCATTCGGCCGGATATCGTCAAGGTGGACCGCCACTTTATCCAGGGGGTCGATGAGGACCGAACCAAGCAGCAGTTTGTCAATGCCATCCTGAAGACGGCTACCGCCCTGGGATCCAGGGTGATCACCGAGGGGGTGGAGACCGAGAAGGAGTATGCCACCCTCCGCAAACTGGGCATCGAGATGGTCCAGGGCTACTATTTCTGCAGGCCGGTCAGTGTGCCGCCTCTGGAGATCCAGGAAACGGTGTTTCGCCGGGAGCCGCGCAACGATGAGCGGCTGGAGCTCCCCACTGTGGCACAGATCCTGAGACCTGCGTTTTCCCTCCAGTCCGAGACCAGGGTGCACCAGGTAGGGGAACTGTTTTCCACCATGCCAGAACTGGAGTCCATCGTCATCCTCCAGGATACCGAGGTCCTGGGCATGGTGCTCCGCCGGGAGTTCATGAATATGTACGCCAGTCTCTACGGCAAGGAACTCTACGGCAAGCAGCCCATTGTCCGCTTTATCAACCGCAACATCCTCCAGGTGGAAAAATCTCTTCCCCTGGAGGAAGTCAGTTATCGGCTGACCAGCGCCCTCAACCTCCACACCGATGAGTTTATTATCCTGGATAAATGCACCCTTGCCGGCAAGGCACGGATGATAGATCTGTTGCACGCCATTACCAAACTTCAGATCAATCGGGCCCGCCACGCCAACCCCCTGACCCTGTTGCCCGGCAACGTCCCTATCCAGGAAGAGCTCCAAAAGCTCTTTCGCAGAAACAGGTCCTTTGTGATTTGTTACTTTGACCTGGATAACTTCAAGCCCTTCAATGATTTCTTTGGTTTTTCCCGGGGAGACAAGGTGATTCGTTTTTGTTCCGAACTGCTGCTGGCCAATATCGATGAACAGCAGAACTTTATCGGTCACGTGGGGGGCGATGATTTTGTGGCCATCTTTTGCAGCAGCGACTGGCAGGAGGTGGTCAGGCGTATTCTCCGCCAGTTTGATGAGAGTATTTCCGGCTTGTACAACGGTCATATCGGCTGTAGCATCAAGTCCACCGATAGAAACGGCAAGCCCCAGCGTTATAGCCGGATGACCCTCTCCGTGGGGGCGGTGTTGGTGCAAGCCTCTGACACCCGGTGCCATCTCGACCTGTCCGAGGAGGCTGCCGTGGCCAAGGGCAGGGCCAAAAAGATTGAGGGCAGTTCGCTCTATATCCATGAGTTGAACCGTGGTCAGCTGGGAGCTGAGCCGGCAGAGAATGTCGCAGCCTAGGCAGAGGGGAGGGCAGGACGCTATCGCCCAAGGCCCAGGAGGATGGCCAGCAGCAGTGCCGCAGGAACGAGCAGGAGGAGCAGCCTATGGTTCTGGTAGAGCTCATTGGCCCGCTGGATAAAGGCGAGCCCACCCAAGAGTCTCCGCAGCCGGTCCACGCTGACGGTATGGTTATCGCTGCTGGCCTCTCCCTGGAAGGCGCACATGGGGAAGAGGGCATAGCCCTGGGGACGATACCTGCGGAGCAGCTCGTCAAAGGGGATACCGGACCAGGGTTCGCGGGCCAGGCGGCCGGCCAGGGGGCGGTTGAGGGCATAGGCATGGGCCAGGCAGCGGTAGCGGATCTTTCGCAGGCTCTTGGTGCGGGTCTTGTGACTCCCCTGGCTGATGCAGCCCAGAAAGAGGGCCTCCCAGCCCTGTTCTTCGTTCAAGGCCCTGCAGGCCTCCTCCAGCCGTCGGTGGAAAGCATGGTCCCTGAAAACGACATCGTCTTCAAAGATCAGGATCCGCCGGGCCCCTGTTGCCAGCCCCTGCTGGAGGCAGTGCTGGTGGGACTGAAAGATACCCTGTTCCGGGTTTTCCGGATGTTTCGTGACGAGGATAAACTCCACCCGCTCTGCCAGCCCCACAGCGGCAAACTGTCGACGGGCCTCTTGCCGTCGGTCCCTGCGGTTCTCCAGAGAGATGCAGTAGATTCTGTCGAAAAAAGTCCAGACCGCTGCCCGGTTTCCTGGGGCAGAACTGGGGAGAGGGGGTCTGATAGCTGTTGCCTCTGATGGAGGTTGTGGTGTAGGCTGGCAGTGAACTGGTCGGCCTCTGACCTGCCCGGCTGCGATCTGGCCGGGATCATAAACAGGCCTGCTGAAAAAGACAATTCTCCAAGGGAAAAAAGCGGCTCTCCCTCTGAGCCTCGGTTCGGTGACCATGAGGACAAGCATCAGAGAGCGGATCCGAAAACTCGGACAGCATGATTTTGTGGCCGCTGCCATCGAGGAGCAGGCCGACCTCTCGGCCTTTCGGGAGCGGCCCACCCCCCTGGTGCTGGCCGGGGTCACGGCCATCTGCCTGAGTTTTCTCCTGGGCTGGCCGGCGGTAACCGCCCTGGGGTTTTTGGCGGTCAAATTCCATAATCCCTGGATCGCTGCCCTGGGCGGTCCCCTGACCTACGGCCTCTCCCACCTGGTCTTTCTCCTGGGCATGTACCTCTCCGGTGCCCTCTACTCCATGATCTTCCTCCGCTGGCTGACCAGGGTCACCATGGAGCGACTCCTTGCCTGGGCCGATCAGGGGAGGGGAGCGCTCACCAAGCCGGAGTGAGCCACATCGATGGCCCCTGATCACATGGCTGGGGAAAACCCGGGGCAGTTCTGCCAGACCTTGTGATGGAGCCAGGCCGGTCGAGATGGAGGAAGAGTGAGCCGGAGAACCTGCAGTGGTAGAAGCTAGCTGCGCCGGTTGAGCACCTCTTGGATGGCCAGGCCAAGCTGGGTGATGGTGTAGGGCTTCTTGATAAATCCTCCCACCCCAAGCTGTTTGGCCTTGTCCATCTTGCTCCTGGTTGAGTAGCCGCTGATGATGATCGCCTTCTGATCAGGCCGGAACTCCACTATCCTCCTGTAGGTCTCGTAACCGCTGATCCCCGGATCCATGATCATATCCAAAAGGACCACTGCTGCCTCTCTTTCTCGTAAGAACTGGAGCGCTTCCTCGCCTGAACCCACGGCCTCGGCCCTGTAGCCCAGGGCAATGAGTTTCAGGGTGGCGATATCACGGAGGTGGGGGGCGTCATCCACAACCAGAATCAACTCCTTGTTGCCCTGGAGCGATGCCAGGGACACGCTTTCAGGAGGGGCTGAACTCACCGCCGTGCACACAGGAAAATAGAGATCAAAACGCATGCCGCGCTCTCTCCTGGGCCGGGCCGTAACGGTGCCGTCATGATCCTGCATGGCATTCCAGACCACCGAGAGTCCCAGGCCCGTGCCGCTGATTCCCATGCTCTTCCTGGTATAGAATGGTTCAAAGATATGGGGTAAATCCTCTTCACTGATCCCGGGGCCGGAATCTTGAACAGAGACCAGATGGTATGCACCGGCAGCCAGCCCCAGCTCTGCCGCCATCGCCGGTTCCATGACCAGGCTGGAGGTGACCAGGCGACAGGCTCCGCTCCCGTCCATGGCCTCAACCGCATTGCCCACCAGGTTCATGAGGCACTTCTTGCAGTGAACGGGCGCTGCATAGATGTTGTTCAACTGGGGCTGGAGGGCGGTCTCCCAGCGTACTCCCGGGTAGCGCGCCGCCATCTTCAGGTGCTCCGGGGAGAGCAGGTATTCCTCAATGAGCTGGTTGAGATTCACCACCTCTTTGACAAGGGTAGCACCGCGGGCAACGGTCAGCAGGTCGTTGACCACCGCCGCCGCCCGGTGTCCTGCCGCCTCAATGGCCAGCAGGGGTCTTCTCAGCTGGCTCTCCTCGGGCAGGTTCATCAGCATCAACTCAGGATAGCTGGTGATTCCGGCAAGAATGTTGTTCAGGTCATGGGCAACCCCACTGGCCATCAGGCCGATGGATTCCATCTTTTCCGCCTTCTGCAGTTTTTGCAGGGTCTGCTCCTGTTCTCTTTGGGCGGCAACCTGCTCGCTCACATCATGGCCGATAAAGAGCAGCCCCTGGTAGAGGCCGTCCTTGTCCTTAATGGCTGATATCCTGATATCCAGCACACACCCTTGACGGTCCAGCTGGAAGCGATGAATTCCCGTCTCTTTGAGATGGTTCAGTTGTTCGTTGAATCGATTGATGGCTGCGTCGCCCAGAACCTCATGAACAGCGCGCAGCTCCTTGCCGAGTATCTGTTCTGCTTCAAGATTAAGGAGACGTTCAGCCTCCTGGTTGACGTAGATAAGCGTATCCTTACGGTCGGTAACGACTATTGCCGTGTTGGTGGAAGACTGGAGGATGGAATCCAGGTAGGTGGAGGTCTCTTCCGAACGTTGTTGCTGCTGATCCATCTTGTTGAAAAAAAATAGGACAAGGGCCAGGAATACCGAGAACAGAAGAAAGACTGCTCCAGAGAGGCTTAGCGCGGTGCTTCGGGCAGAGGCCAGTAGGTTATCCAGGGGGACCCGCACAGAGATCAGGGCGCGGATCTCTCCGCTCTGTTCAAAAAATCCGGCCTGGTTGCCATACTGCTGCACCATCTCCTGGGGGGCATCTGCGGGGTCACCGTGGCAGTGCAGGCATGAGGGGCTGTTGGCTGCGACCGGGATCGCATGATAGAGGACTTTGCCGGAATCCGAGGGAAGAATGGCCCGGTACTCCTTGATCTTTCCCCGGTTGAAATCCCGGAGGAGCTCCGATTCAAAGGGATCCGCCCTGTTCAGGGGGTTGCGGGGGTTTGCTGCTGCCAGTTTAAAGGAAATCGTATCCAGGCCAGCCTGTTCCCGTTCCCTGTTCAGGGCATCCCTGATGCTGCGGGCGATAAAGGTGCGGGAGAGTAAGATGGGAGAGAAATAGTCGCCGGAGAGGACACCTTCCCTCTGCAGGCGGAAGACTTCGGGCCGCTGCACTTCAGCAACAAAGCTGTGAATCGCCTTGTGGTTGAGCAGAAACCCGGTCACACTCTCTTCGGCCTCTTTGAGTGAAAGTTTTTTGCAGCCCAGCTGGATAAAAAAAGCCAGCAGGCAGAAGATCAGGATAAAGGAGGCGATGGTTACTGCTCGTTTTTTATCGAACATCCGCATAGGGGCGCACAGGATTAGGGGGTATCAGGTGGGTTCAGCTGGCAATCATCCTCGATGACGAGAGGTCTCCACTTTACTGGAAAAGGGTCATTAATCAACAGGTTTTCCCGGGAGGAGTGGGGCTTCACCCCTGGAGGGCGATATACTCAGCTGGGAGGGGGTGCTGCCGGCAGAGCGTCGTTCAAGGGACGGCGAGCAGCTCGGCGGGCAGCGCAAGAATGAACTCTTTGAGCTCATCGCGGACCCGGCGGTAGTGGGGCAGTGCCTCTTCATCGCTGCCTGCAGCCGCCGCCAGGCTGGGCGGGTCGGCAAAGCTGCGGTGGATTACCTTGCTCTCTCCGGGGAAGAGGGGGCAGCTCTCCCTGGCATGGTCGCAGACCGTGACCACATAGTCAAAGCTGTGTCCTGCCAAATCATTCAAGGTCTTACTCTGCTGTGCGGAGATGTCGATTCCGATTTCACCCATGACCTCTACGGCTAAGGGATTCAGGCCATGGCGCTCGATCCCGGCGGAGAAGGCCTCCAGTTCCCGGTCTTTGAAGTGACGGCACAGGCCCTCCGCCATCTGGCTGCGGCAGGAGTTACCGGTACAGAGAAAGAGAATGGTCGCTCTGGGGTGCATGGGGCTGCTCCTCATGGGGCGGCTCCGGCGCTGCTGGCAGCCGGGGAGCCAGGGCAAGGGTGTGCTGTTTCGGAAAGGGCAGGGGCGCTGTTGCCTGTTCGTTCAGCTGGGTGCCCTGGAGGCTGTCTTGCTCCAGCCCTTCTTCTTCGTGGAACCGGGCTGTCGGCTCACCCATTGTGGCTTCATCTTATCATGAAGCCTGTTGCTCGTCATGGTTTTGTTGGCCTGGAGCCTCTGGCCGGTCCATTCTTCGGGCCCCTGTGGAAGAAAGCGTGATATTGCCTTGCTTTACCCACCCTGTTTTGCAATAATTATTTGAGAACCATGCCGCTGGATCCCCTTGTCCGGGTCCTTCCAGAGGCTTGGAGGTCCTGGGGGGATGGAGAACTCCAGGTTCCCCTGACCGTGGTTGGCAACCGGTTTTTTAAGCGTGGAGGCCGTTCAATGAAAGAAAAGATAGTGATTGCCAATGCCGGCGGCTTCTGGGGGGATGAGGCTGCAGCCCTCAGGCGGCAGCTGGAGGGTGGGCCCATCGATTATCTGACCATGGATTATCTGGCAGAGATCACCATGATCATCCTCAGCCGTCAGTTGGCCAGGGATCCCGGGACCGGCTATGCGGCTGATTTCCTCACCGCCATCGGCGACTGTCTGCAGACCATCCACGACCGCAGGATCACCGTGATCACCAATGCCGGGGGGATGAACCCCCAGGCCTGTGCCCGGGCCCTGGAAAAGATCCTCAACCAGCAGGGGCTGGAGCTGCCCATTGCCACCGTCTCCGGGGACAACCTCCTGCCGGAGCTGGCCCGGCTGGTCGGCCAGGGGCATGACTTCCCCCATCTCAGCAGCGGTCAGCCTTTGGGCAGTCTCCTGGATCGGCTGGTCTCGGCCAATGCCTATCTCGGTGCCCGTCCCATCGTCGAGGCCCTGGGGCAGGGGGCGAGGGTCATCATCACCGGCCGTTGTTACGATGCCGCCAGCGTGGTGGCCCCCTTTGTTCACGAGTTCGGTTGGAACTGGCAGGAGTATGATAAACTGGCAGGCGCCCTCCTGGCCGGCCACCTGATCGAATGCGGCAGCCAGTCCACCGGCGGCAACTGCAGCTGCTGGCAGGAGGTACCCTCCTTTCTGAACATGGGGTATCCCCTGGTGGAGGCTGCTGCAGATGGTTCTTTTGTCCTGACCAAGCACCCCGGCACCGGCGGCATGGTCACCCTCCAGACCGCCAAGGAGCAACTCCTCTATGAGATCGGTGATCCCAGGGCCTACATCTGCCCCGATGTGGTGGCGGACTTCACCACCCCCATCCTGGAGCAGCTGGGGCCGGATCGGGTTGGGGTTCGGGGCGTCAAGGGACAGCAGCCCCCTGCCCAGCTCAAGGTCTCGGTCAACTATCGGGCCGGTTACAAGGTCAGCGGCCTGCTGGTGGTCAGTGGCCCGGAGGCCCTGGCCAAGGGCCGGATCTTTGCCGAGATGTTCTGGGATCGGGTGGGCAGAGACGGCCTGCTCGAGACCAGGACCGATTATGTGGGCTACTCGGCCTGCTGGGGTGAGTCTGCCGCCCCTGAGGTGGAGCCCAACGAGATCCTGCTCAGGTTTTCTGCCCGGGGAAAAGAGCGATCCCGCCTGGAGCTGCTCAGTCGGGAGGTGGCCGGGCTGATCCTGGCCGGACCGCCCGGGGTGACAGTCTTTGGCGGCAGACCTCCGGTGGTGCCGGCCTACGGCTACTGGCCGACTCTGGTGGAGCGCAGCCAGGTCACGGCCCGGCTTGAGCTGGCCGGAGAGGAGCTGCAGCTCAACTGCGACCAGGGAGCCTGCGGACCGCCCCGGCTTGTTTCCCGGGAGAAACTGCCAGCCGGAGGGGAGGGCAGGGCCAGGGTCAGGGTTCCTCTGGGCCGTATTGCCCATGCCCGTTCCGGTGACAAGGGGGATCTGGTCAATATCGGGGTGGCCGCCCGCACGGCATCACTCTATCCTGAGCTGTTGCGGGAGCTGACTCCGGAGCGGCTCAGTCGTTTTTTTGCCAGCAATGTCCATGGCCCCATTGAACGCTTTCGGCTGGACAATCTGGCTGCGCTCAACTTTGTCCTCCACCAGGCCCTTGGGGGAGGGGGCACGGTTTCGCTGCTCCTGGACAACCAGGGAAAGACCCTGGCCCAGGCCCTGCTGACCATGGAGGTGGAGGTGGATCCCGAGCTCCTAGCCCCTTGAAGCTCGTTTGTGAAGATCGCCTCCTGCCCGGCCTGGCGAGAGGGGAGCAGGATGCGGTTGTTTTCTTAACCTGAGGAGAGATGCCATGTTTACTGAGCTGGATATCATCCATGTTGCCATCCAGATTGAACGCAACGGCGAGGCCACCTACCGCTCTGCCGCAGTCAGGGCAAAGGAGCCCGAGGTGGCGGAACTGCTCACCTGGATGGCCGAGGAGGAAGAGCGTCATGCCTGTTGGTTTGAAGAGCTGATCCTGGAGCAGCGGGCACACTCTCCAGAGGAGGAGGAGATGGAGGCCATGGGACGGAGGCTGCTCCAGGATATGGTCAAGAGCCAGACCTTTTCCCTGGAAGAGGAGCGGCTGGTGGCTGCCGGCGACCTGGCCGAGGTGTTCCGCCAGTGCCGGGCCTTTGAAGAGGACACCATCCTCTTCTATGAGTTTCTCCAGGGGATCGTGGATGATCCTGCGGCAATGGAGCAGTTGGCGCGGATCATCGAGGAGGAGCGTGGTCATCTCCGTCAACTGGAGCAGCTGCTGGTGAGCTGTGGCTGAGTCGCCTGCCTGGAGCCGTGGCCAGGGCCGGCCAGGCTACGGTTCCCGGGAATGGCCACCGGCGGAGTTGCTGTTCCCGGGAATCGTGCCTATTATTGTAACTGATACCGAATGGTTGCAGCGGCTTGGACGACCTTGCAGGGGCAAGGCGCAGAGTGCGGACCCTCTGGTCCATCCCACCCCGCCCGGACCTGGGCCGCCTGCACCATGGCTCAGCCGATCCTGCCCGCCCCCTGTCTCCCTGAATATCGCTGTTTAAGGCAGCGCTGCCGAGAAGAGCAGGGGAGCTGAGCCAAGAAAGAGCTCTTCCCATCGTTTGCCTGTTCACTGAAAAGGAGTTAGATCATGCCACGTGAAAAGCTAGTGATTGCTGATAGTATTGAACGCCTTTCGATCCTGGACGACAAGGGGCAGCTGGACCGGGAGCTGGAGCCTGATATTCCCGAGGAACTGCTGCTCAAACTCTACCGCTACATGCTGCTGGGGCGCAGGTTTGATGAACGGATGCTGGACCTGCAGCGCCAGGGGCGCATCGGCACCTTTCCTCCGATCAAGGGACAGGAGGCCTCCCAACTGGGGGCCATCGCCTGCCTGGAGGCCAGCGACTGGCTGGTCCCCTCCTTTCGGGAGACCACGGCCGAACTCTGGCGCGGTCGCTCCCTGGAGAGCGTGCTGCTCTACTATAACGGCTACAATGAAGGTACGGTGATCCCCCCGGAGCAGTGTGATCTGCCCATGGCCGTGCCTGTGGGCTCCCAGGTGCTCCATGCGGTGGGGCTGGCCTGGGCGGCCAAGTATCGTCGCCAGGATCAGGTGGTGATGTCCTTTTTCGGAGACGGCGCCACCTCGGAGGGTGACTTCCATGAGGGCTTGAACTTTGCCGCCGTCTACCAGGCACCGGTGGTCTTTGTCTGTCAGAATAACCAGTGGGCCATCTCGGTGCCCCTCTCCAGACAGACCGCCACCCCAACCCTGGCCCAGAAGGCCATCGCCTACGGCATGCCCGGCATTCAGGTGGATGGCAATGATGTCCTGGCCGTCTATGCGGCTGCCAGGGAGGCGGTGGAGCGGGCTCGGGCAGGGGGAGGCCCCACCCTGATCGAGTGCGTCACCTATCGGGTGATGATGCATACCACTGCCGATGAACCCAGCAAGTACCGGTCTGAAGAGGAGGTGGAGCTCTGGAGAGAGCGCGATCCGCTGCCCCGCTTTGGCGATTATCTCAAGGCCAGGGGCAGCCTCAGCGAAGAGAGCGCTGCGGCCGTGGAGGAGGCGGTGCTTGCAGAGGTGCAGGCCGGAGTTGACCGGGCCGAACAGCAGATGGCGACCCTGGGCGATCCCCTTCAGATGTTTGATCACCTATTTGCCGAGCTCCCTCCGGCGACCCAGGCCCAGAAAGAGGCCCTGGCCCGGGAGTTGGCTGCAAACGACAGGGAGGAACACCATGGCTAAGATGACAATGGTCCAGGCACTCAACCTTGCCCTGCGCCAGGAGATGGAGAAGGATGACCGGGTGATCCTGCTCGGCGAGGATGTGGGGCTTGACGGCGGCGTCTTCCGGGTGACCGACGGCCTGATCGAGAGCTTTGGCGACCAGCGGGTGGTGGATACGCCCCTGGCGGAAACCGGGATCGTGGGCATGTCCATCGGCATGGCGGTCTACGGTCTGCGGCCGGTCTGTGAGATCCAGTTCTCGGGCTTCAGTTATCAGAATTTTCATCAGCTGGAAAATCATGCCGCCCGGATGCGCTGGCGGACCCAGGGACGGCTGACCGTGCCCATGGTCCTGCGTGCCCCCTATGGCGGCGGCGTCCGGGCCCTGGAGCACCATTCGGAGAGTCGGGAGGCCTACTGGGCCCATACCCCGGGGCTGAAGATGGTGATCCCCTCCGGGCCCCGTAACGCCCGGGCCCTGCTGGTCAGCGCCATCCGTGATCCCGACCCGGTGATCTTCTACGAGTCCAAGGCACTCTATCGCGCCTTTCGTGAGGAGGTGCCCGAGGAAGAGGAGACCCTGCCCCTGGGGCAGCCCCAGGTCGTCAGGCAGGGCTCGGATCTGAGCCTGATCGCCTATGGCGCCATGATGCGGCCCACCCTTAAGGCCGCGGAAGAGCTGGCAGAGGAGGGGGTTGAGGCGGAGGTGATCGACCTGCTGACCATCTCGCCTCTGGATGATACCCTGCTGGTGGAGTCGCTCACCCGTACCGGGAGGGCCGTGGTAGTCCATGAGGCGCCGCGGAGCTTCGGGCCCGGCGCCGAGGTGGTCTCCCGGCTGATGGAGGGGGCCTTTCACTACCTCCAGGCACCCATTGAGCGGGTCACAGGCTATGATATCGTGATCCCCTACTTCAGCAGGGAAAAGGAGTATATCCCCAGTGTGGAGCGGATTGTCGAGGCCGGCCGGAGGACCTTGCGCTCCTGAGAGGGGGAAGCGGAAGGAGTCCCCATGAGGATGGATTGAACAGGGAGAGCAGATGAGCACAACGTCGTTTTTCATGCCGGATCTGGGTGAAGGCATTCATGAGGCAGAGGTTCTTTCAATCCTGGTGGAGCTGGGCCAGGAGGTGAAGGAGGGGCAGACTATCCTGGAGATGGAGACCGATAAGGCGGCGGTGGAGATTCCCTCCCCGGTCACCGGGGTGGTGACGGAGATCGCTGTCCAGGCCGGGGCCATGGTGGCGGTGGGTCAGGTGCTGCTCGTCTTTACCACCGATGACCGGGCTGGGGTGCCGGCAGAACAGAACCGTAGCACAGCCCCGGGGCCGGAGCCCGAACCGGCTGGGGAGGGGGCAGGCTCGAAACCGTCCCCGGGCCGGGGCAAGATTGTGCCGGCCTCACCGGCCAGCCGTCGTCTGGCCAGGGAGCTGGGGATCGAACTTCAGCTGGTTCCCCCCAGCGGCGCCGCCGGCCTGGTTACTGCCGATGATATCCGGGCCTTTGCCGCCCAAGAGGCTGCCCGCACCGTTCCCCCCTCGTCAGGCGAACAGGCGAGCGGCGAGACAGCGCCTCCAGGCGGGATGGTTCCGGAGGCGGCTGCGCCGGTGCCGTCGACCTCTGCAGGGGAGCCGCTGAGGGAGTGTTTCCCGGAAGGCCAGGTGGAGCGGCTGCCCTTTCGCTCCATCCGGCGGGCCACTGCTGCCCGGATGACCCGTTCCTGGACCGAGATCCCCCATGTCACCTGCCAGGACAGCGTGGATATCAGCGCGCTGGAGGCCTTTCGTCAGCGGCACAGGGAAGAGATAGCCCAGGCCGGCGGCAAGCTGACCATGACGGTCTTTGCCCTCAAGGCCGTGGCCACGGCCCTGAAGAACTATCCCCACTTCAACGCCAGCCTGGATCTGGATGCCGGGGAGATCATCGTCAAACATTACTTCCATCTGGGGGTGGCCACAGATACCGAGCATGGGCTGATGGTGCCGGTGATCCGGGATGTGGACCGTAAGAGTATCCGGGAGCTGGCCATCGAACTCCACGAGTTGCTGGCCCGGGCCCGACTGCGGAAGGTCGCCCGGGAGGAGCTCCAGGGCGGGACCTTTACCATCACCAACGCCGGGGCCATGGGGGGCGGCTTCTTTTCCCCGATCATCAACTACCCGGAAACCGCCATCCTCGGTCTGGGCCAGGCGAGGCTGCAGCCTGCCGTGGTCACAGACGACCAGGGGGAGCAGGGGATAGAACCTCGGCTGATCATGCCCATTATGCTCTGTTTTGATCACCGGGTGGTGGATGGCGCAGATGCCATCAGGTTTCTCCAGGTGGTGATCGATGGGCTCAATGATCCCGATAAACTGCTGATGACCATGATCTAGCTTTTTTAAGGGGAAGAACAGGAACGGAGGTGGACGATGGTAATGGGCGAGCTGGTGGTAGACACCCAGGTACTGGTCATCGGCAGTGGTCCCGGGGGCTATGGGGCGGCCTTTCGTGCGGCCGATCTGGGATTGGAGGTAACCCTGGTGGATCCGGCCCCCCGTCCCGGCGGAGTCTGTCTTTTCCAGGGCTGTATCCCCTCCAAGACCTTTCTCTTTCTCAGCGAGCTGATCGACGATGCCCGACGCGCCTCTGCCATGGGGGTAAGCTTTGCCGAACCCAGCATCGACCTTGCCCGGGTCCGGGCATGGCGGGAGCAGGTGGTCGACTCCATGGCCAAGGGCTTGACCACCCTCTGTGCGCGTCGCGGGATCGAGCTCATCTCCGGAAAGGCCCGCTTTGAGAGCGCGGATACGGTCTTTGTGGAGGATGCAGCGGTGCGTCGGATTCAATTTCGCCAGGCCATCATTGCCACCGGTTCCCACCCTCTGGCTCTGCCCGGGGTGCCCCTGGTTGCCGATGGTCGGATCATGGATTCCAGCGGCGCCCTGGCCCTGGCAGATATTCCGGAGCGTCTGCTGGTCATCGGCGGCGGCTATATCGGTCTGGAGCTGGGCAGCCTCTATGCCGGGCTGGGCAGCCGGGTACGGCTGGTGGAGTTGAGCGATCGCCTGCTTGGCGGGGTTGACCGGGACCTGGTGCTCCCCCTGCAGCGGCGCCTGGAGCAGGCTTTTGACTCTATTCGTCTCCAGACTCGGGTCACCGGGCTGAAAGAGTGTGCTGACCAGGTGGAGGTGAGCCTGGAGATCGACGGCAGGACCAGCACAGAGTCGGTGGAGCGGGTGCTGGTTGCCATCGGTCGGGCTGCCAACAGCGATGGCCTGGGCCTTGACCGGGCCGGGGTCAGGGTGGGCCCTGGCGGTGAGATTGTGGTGGATGAACAGCAGCGGACCAACGTGGCCCAGATCTTTGCGGTGGGCGATGTCTGCGGTGGGATGATGCTGGCCCACACGGCCACCCGCCAGGGTAAGGTCGCGGCCGAGGTCATCGCCGGTCAGGCCTCGGCCTTTGATGTCCGCGCCGTCCCGGCGGTGGTCTACACCGATCCCCAGGTCGCCTGGTGTGGCCTGAGCGAGGAACAGGCCCGCCAGAATAAGCTTCCGGTTCGGGTGGAGCGCTTTCCCTGGAAGTATTCCGGCCGTGCCGCCACCATGGGGGCCACCGACGGCCTGACCAAGCTGCTGGTGGATCCGGAGAGTGGCCGGATCCTGGGGCTGGGGATCACCGGCCGAGACGCCGAAGGGCTGATTGCCGAGGGGGTGCTGGCCATCGAGATGGGGGCCCTGGCCGAAGACCTGGCCCTGAGCATCCATCCCCACCCGACCCTGTCTGAGACCGAAGCCGAGGCTGCCGAACTCTACAGCGGCAGTGCCACCCATCTCCTCGCAGGCAAGGGGGGCTAGCGGCACACCCTGTTCCGTCCTTGCCGCATGGCGAGGGAACAACGCTCAACTCCTGGGGGAACAGCTATGGCAGAACATGCGCTGAGAATATTGACGGCCGTGGCCCGTTATGATGGCCATGATGCCTCGGTCCTGGCCCTGAACCGGGCCCTGTTGCGCAGCAACAGTCCGGTGGAGATCATCTATCTCGGCTACCATGCGGCAGCCGAACAGATCTGTACGGCTGCCCTTCAGGAGGATGTCCAGGGGCTTGCCGTGGCCTCCTACAACGGCGGTCATATGCAGTTTTTTCCTCACCTGTTGAGCCTGCTGAAGGCCCAGGGAGGGCAGGGGATCCAGCTCTTTGGCGGCGGCGGGGCCACCATCAGCGCCCAGGAGGCGGCCCGCCTGGAGCAGCAGGGGGTGACTCGAATCTATGGGCCGGAGCTTTCCCTGGACGCTGTGGCCGGAGATATCATCACCCGGCTGAGGGAGGGGGAAGGAATGATCCCTGAGCTCCCAGATCTTCCGCTGGCAAAACGACTCTCCCTGGTTGAAGAACTCCACCAGGGCGGGGTGAGGGAGGTGGGTGCGGCGACCATGCGGGCCCTGCGCGGTTCGGGGCCTGACCAGGCTGCAACCCTGGTGATCACCGGCGACGGAGGGGCCGGTAAATCCACCATCATCGACGAGCTGGTGAGTCGCTTTCTGGAGACCTATCCCGAGAAGAGGCTCGTCATCCTGGCCAATGACCCCACCACGGTTCGTGGCCAGGGGCACTCCGCCCTGCTCGCCGACCGGGTGCGGATGAACGCCATCTACGATCCCCGGGTGTTCATGCGGAGTTGTTCCACCGGCAGGGGCTATACTGCCCTGAGCCCGGCCCTGCCCGAGATGGTGTCGCTCTGCCGCTCCAGCGGCGCGGACCTGGTCATGGTGGAGACCCCGGGAGTGGGCCAGGTCGGGGTTGACCTGGCCGCCCTTGCTCCTGATCTCTCCCTCTGTGTGAAGACCAGGGAGTATGGTTCCTCCCTGCAGCTGGCCAAGGATCAGATGCTCCAGGATGCGGACCTGGTGGTACTCAACAAGGTCGATCTGGCTGGAGCGGAGACCGCCCTCCAGGATCTGAGCGAACTCATGGAGCAGCGGGGCAGTGTCGATCCGCCCATCGGGGTCCTGGCCAAGGTCCACCGCGACCCGGGCATGGATCATCTCTTTGCCGTCATCTGTGCCCGGCTCGGTTGGCAGGAACCAGCTGCAGCAGAGCCGACGGATCTCTTTTCCCGTGCCGGACAGGGGGAGCTGGTTCCCCATGGGCGGCGTAACTATCTGGCCGAGGTGGCCCGGAGCGTACGGGACTATGACCGCTGGGTTCAGGAGCAGCTTGGTCTGCTCCGTGACGACCCTGAGAGGCTGGAGTCCCTTGCTCCTCACTGCCGCCAACTGCTCAAACAGTGGCCGGCCACCTGGCAGCGCCTGACCGGCAGCCAAGGGGCCGGAGAAGAGGGGCTGATCACCACGGCCAACGGCTACCGCCTGCCTCGCCTGGGGCTGCCCGATCCCGCAGACCGGGTCGAGAGCCTTCGTTTCCTGTTGGAGGAGGGGCTGCCCGGCGTCTTTCCCTATGCCACCGGCATCTATCCCTGGCGTCTGCCTGCTGCAGGCAAGACCACCAGACAGTTTGCCGGTCTGCGCGGTCCTGGAGAGACCAACGAGCGGCTCCATTTTCTCAACCGCGGCATAGCCAATCCGCGCCTAAGCATCGCCTTTGACGGCATCACCCTCTATGGCGAGGACTCTGATGGAGATCCGGGCAGCAGGGGGAAGATCGGCGAGGGCGGGGTGGCCGTGGACAGCTATGAAGATATGAAGCTGATCCTCAAGGGCTTTGATGTCAGGAAGATCTCCACCTCCATGACCATCAACGGTCCGGCTCCGGTGATCCTGGCCATGTATTTTGTGGCTGCCCTGGAGCTTGAGGAGGAGCGGCTGACCGCAGAACTGGGGAGAGCACTGAGCCCGGAGGAGGGGGCTCAACTGGAAACCGAGACCTTCACCGGTCTGCGCGGCACGGTCCAGGCCGATATCCTCAAAGAGGTTCAGGCCCAGAATGAGTGTATCTTTGCCATTGACTTTGCCATGCGGATGGTGGGTGATGTCCAGCGCTACTTCATCGATCACCGGATCAACTCCTTCTACTCCCTCAGCATCTCCGGCTACCATATCGGTGAGGCCGGGGCCACCCCGGCCCAGGAGCTGGCCTTTACCCTGGCCAACGGCTTCACCTATGTGGAATATTTTCTCAAACGACAGATGGCGATCAACGCCTTTGCCCCCAGTCTCAGTTTCTTCTTTCGGGTCTCCCATGAGGCCGAGTGGCTTGCCTATGGGCCGGTCTGTCGGAAGATCTGGGCCATTGCCCTGCGCGACCGCTATGGGGCGGACAGCCGCAGCCAGCGGTTCAAGTTTCATACTCAGACCTCGGGCAGGGCCCTGCAGGCACAGGAGTGGGACACCCTCAACCCCATCCGTCAGACCTATCATGCCTATCTGGGCCTCTTGAACAATACCAACTCGCTGCACATCGACTCTGCCGACGAACCCATGACCACCCCCAGCCAGAAGTATGTCCGCCAGGCTGCCATGATCCCCAACTATCTCCAGGAGGAGGCCGAGGCCTTTGCCATCCAGAATCTGCTTTCAGGGTCCTATGGCTTCAGGGCCATGGCGCGTCAGCTCCAGGCCGCGATCCTCAAGGAGTTTGAACGGATCGATCAGCTGGGCGGTGTGGCCGCAGCCACGGAGCTGGGGTACCAGCGCAACAGTATTGGTGAGAGTTCGGCGAGATATGAGCAGGAGCGGGTCCCGGACCCCCTGTCCATGGACCTGGCCAGGAGAAAGATCATCGGTTTTAACACCTACCTTCAGCCGCTGGTGGATCAGGAACTGCCCTCGGTGCCCCAACTGGTTCGTCCCACCCAGGCTGACTGGGATCGACAGATCAGCAGGGTCCGGGACTTCCGCAGCCGTCATCAGCAGCAGGCCGAGGCAGCCCTGCAGCGACTGGAGGCGGTTGCCGCGAGCGATGATGGCAATATTTTTGCCGAGCTCCTCCGGACCGTCCGCTGTGCCACCCTGGGGCAGATCAGCGCGCGACTGCGTAAGGTCGGCGGCAGCTATCGCAAGATGGTCTAAACCGCTGCAGCTTCCCCTGGCGGCCGTCTGTTCATCCTTTAGCTGAAAGACATGGCCAAGCCCTGGAACAGGCCTTATTGTAATATACAGAGGCGATCTTGTGGTGAACAGAGCAGGCAGTAAGCCGGAGAGGGCAGGCCGATGGCAGTGAATAAACGGCAGAGACCAAGAACCCACCCAGACCTCCGCAGGCGTGATCCGCTCATGGATCGTCGTTCAGGAGAGGACCGCAGACAGGTCTACTTCCTGCCCTACTTTGAGCAGGGTAATCCGGATCGCCGCAGCGACCTGGAACGGCGGCAAAACGTGGAGCGCAGGACCAACTTTGTGCGGGTCAGTGAATGGTCCAGCGTTGGCCTGGACCAGGAGGCGGAACATTAAGCGGCCCCTGTGTGGGCCGCCATTTTTTGCATCATCCTGTTTCCCTCCGGGGTCTCATTCTGCCGTCTTGTTCGGCCCTCTCCGCATGTTTGTAACAATCTCCTGATCGTTCCCTTCTGTTTCGTTTTTCCCCTTCAAGCAAGGAAGCTTTTCCTCTGCAAGGGCCCCGGATTTGGCCCGGTTGTCGTCACTCTTTTTTGTAAAGTGAGACGCTCCTTCCTGAACCGGCCACCTGTCCATGGGGCCAGCCCTGCCGAGTTCTCTGCGCAACGGCTGTGAAGGGCCGCTCTTCCCGGCTCAGCCCCAAAAATCTCCTGTGGTTAAATCCTCTCCAAGCTATCGAGGAACGGTACAGGGCTGATACCCCGTGGGGGAAGGTCGAACTCGCCCCGCTCTGTTCAACGACCATAGCTGACGGTCAGTTCAGCTTGGGCAAGCGCATGTTGGTTGAGGAAGTAGCCCACCATGGCACCGGAAGCCTGGTCATCCAGTTCAAGATGGGGGGTGTCCAGGGCCCAGATACGGAATTGATATCGATGCGCACCATGGCCGGCGGGTGGGCATGCTCCGCCGTAGCCTGTCGAGCCAAAGTCGGTCCGACTCTGAATCCCTACCCTGTTTTTCGAGGTGGGGCTCGCTCCACCGCTGTTTTTTTCAAGTTTATGTCTTTCTGCCGGAATATTAAAGACGATCCAGTGCCACCAGCCACTCCCTGTCGGTGCATCGGGGTCATACATGGTCAGGGCAAAACTCCGGGTCCCCGAAGGCTCCCCCTGCCAGTGAAGTTCAGGTGAGATGTTCTCCCCGTTGCAGCCGAAACCCTTGAAGAGCTGTTCTTGCTGCATCTTCCCTCCAGGGGTCAGCTGCGGGCTTGTCAGGGTGAAATCAGCCGCAGAGGCCCAGGGTCCAACGATGAGGCTCAATACGACACTCATTCCGATCTGTTTCAGCTCCTTTTGTTTCATCTTGTTCTCCTTTGGATGGCGTTTGAAAAGTTGGCTTACCGCTCTCAATGGTTCAGGGAGGAGTATATACAACAGAGCGATTCCTGCTGTTGCAGGAGGATCAGACTTTTTGCTCTATGGCTCAAGGGGCGATAAAGATGGAAAAAAGAGGGTTATGGTCTAAGGGCGCTGGGGGAGCAGCCGAATCTCTTTTTGAAGAGCTGGCTAAAATGGGAGACATTTTGAAAACCGACCATAAAGCAGGTATCGCTGACGTTGTTGTCAGGATGGAGCAGTAATACCCTTGCCTGCTCCAGTCGGCGGTTGTTGATCCATTGCCTTGGCGGCTGCTGGAATATTTTTTGAAAATCTCTCTTAAAGGAGGCCAGCGAGCGTCCGGAAAGGGCTGCCAACTCCTTAAGGGAAACCGGTTTCAGGTAATACTCTTCCATGAGCTGGATGAGGTTCTGTTTTCTGGTCGAGTGGAGATCATGCAGGAAGGCATGAAAAGAACCGTTATCCCCGGAGTCAAGGATAAGAAGGAGCAACTCCTCGAGCTTCAAGCGCATCAAGGTATCACTGTTGTCGGTTGGGTGGACAAAGAAGGGCAACAGCGACTGGATGCTGGCCTGAAGCAAGGGGCTGAGGTGGATTTGAAAGATACGTTCTCTTTCCTGGCTATGATTTTGGGATGGAGGACAGGCGTGTGATTTGAGAAAAGATGCCAGAAAACTATCATCTATGAAAAAGATGAGCGCTTGGTATCTATCCGTTGTCTCAAGGATCTCTGAAAAGAGATAGGAACCTTTTTCCGCAAAAAAAGCATTTCCGGCTCGGATATGGAGGTCATCTGTCCCGTTATGGATAATCTTGCGACCACTGAGGAGCACCACAAAGAGATAGGAGGTAACCAGGATGCTGTTCTTCCGGTTATCAGTAGAGGAGCGATACTCCACACAGGAGAAATCACCGACTTTCAGGTGAGTGAAGGTGCTCTGGTTTTCAAAAAAGCGAGGGGCTATGAGGTCTGGATTCATGGCTGGATGTTCAAATCTCTGGGAAAATCAAACCGCTGGAAGAACAGTTGAGGCAGCGACCAGCCTACCTTTTCAGGATGAAAAATCAAGTAATTGTTCAGGAGGACACCGATCTTTCCTGATACCTCCTTTCGCTGGGCAGAGCTCCGTAGCCATTGTCCGTCCCTGAAGGGGGATGACTCCGCTCAGCTCATCAGGGAGCAGATGTGTAATCGTGAGTTTCGGCTTTTGTTTAAATAAATATGTTAGATTCTTTCTCCTCTCAGCCGCTTTTTTCTTGAAAGAAGCGCAGGGCAGCTGTAAGGCTGTTTTAGGATAACCGTATTAGATTAGGGGAAGGGGCGCCCTGGTGACCTCTGCCCACCAAAGCAGATCATGAAACAAGAGGTATATGATGTTGGCGAGTTTTGCCATCCTCCCCTTTGGGGTGGGTGAGGAGTTGAAGGAACATGTGGCAGCGGTGGTGGCCCTGGTTGCCGCCTCAGGTCTGGACCACAAGCTGGGGGCCATGCAGACCACCATCGAGGGCGATCAGGCCGAGGTGATGGAGCTGATCATCCAGTGCCATAACCTGATGATGGAGCGGGCCCCCCGGGTGCTCACCTCCATCACCATGGATGATCGCCGGGGGGCAAGCGGCCGCCTGGAGGGCAAGGTTGCCGATGTGGAAGAGGTCTTAGCCCGGCAGGTGACTCATGAGTAATCTGGTGGGAAAACCCAGCCCCTCACGTTTGGAGGCGCTGGTCCAGGGGGCACTGGGTAAACCCTCTGAGCGGGTGCTGGTGGGACCTGGTCCCGGCTTGGATGCAGCTATCCTGGAATCTGCTGATGGTCGGATAATGGCCATTGCCGAGGATCCGATCTTTCCCGCTCCAGGACTGCCCCTGGAGATCATGGGCTGGTTCACGGTCCACATCGGGGCCAGTGACGTGGCCGTGACCGGGGTCAAACCCGAGTTTATGACCTACACCCTGTTGTTGCCGCCGGGCTGTCCCGAAGAGGACGCCCGCACCATCATCGGTTCGATCTCCCAGGCAGCGAAGGCCTTGGAGATTACCATTGTCGGCGGCCATACCGGCTGGTATGGAGCGGTCACCGTGCCCACGGTGGGCGGGGTGACGGTCTGGGGCACGGCAGATCGGGACAGCTGGATCTCACCCGGCGGCGCCAGGGATGGTGACCTGATTCTGATGACCAAGGGCCCCTGTATCGAGGCCGCAGCCCTGCTCTCCATCGTCCACCGGAGTAGGCTGGAGAAGAGCCTCTCTCCGGAGTTGCTTGATTCCCTTCGCGCCCGGGTGGAACAGATCTCCGTGGTCCAGGATGCCCTGGTGGCCTTCCGGGTCGGTGGGGTGCATGCCATGCACGATGCCACCGAAGGTGGGGTCCAGGGGGGCCTCTGGGAGATGTCCACTGCTGCCGGTATTCCGCTGCGGGTGGATTTTGATCGGCTGGCCATCCCCGGAGATATCGCTGCCCTGGCCAGGGAACTGAACTTTGATCCCTGGCAGGCCATCAGTGAGGGTACCCTCCTGGCTGCGGTCGATCCTGCTCGGGCAGCCGAGGTGCAGCGGGTCTGGGCAGATCTGGGCATCGAGAGCTTTGTCCTGGGTCGATTCGACGCCGGCTTAAAGGAGAATACCGTGTTGCGGGATCAGAGGGTGCAGGCCCTGAAAGAACCGGAGGCTGACCCCTTCTGGGCCTTGTTTTTTGCCGGAATCCAATGAGGTGAGGTGGCGCAGAGGACCTGAGCCGAGGGGAGGAGGTCCTCCCAGCTGCCGGTCGCCTGCGCCTTTCTGGGAGAGAACCGGTCCTGGCTGAAGTAGCCACCGGAGAGCAGGGACTGGTTTTCAGTAGTGGTGTATCGAAAAGGAGCGTAGCAATGTCAGATACTGGGACGAAGATGCTTGTTATCAATGGCAGTCATCGAGCTGAACAGGGGTTCACCGAGAGGGTAGTCCAGGCCTTTGTCCAGGGGGCTGAAGCCGGAAAGGCCGGCTGCGAGGTGCTCTATCCGGCCAGGCAAAAGATCGCCCCCTGCGCCAGCTGCGGCAAATGTCTGTTTGAGACCCCGGGTGCGTGCCGATATCATGATGACATGGATGCCATCATTGCAAAAATGGAGGCAGCCGAGCTGCTGCTCCTTGCCAGTCCGGTCTATTTTGACTCCATGTCCAGCGCCCTGCAAAAGATGATCGAACGGCTCAGGCCGACCTTTGGCCCCTACTTTGCCTTCAGAGAGGGCAGAACCTACCACCTGAAGTCCCGTGAACAGCAACAGAAGGCGGTGGTCATCTCCACTGCTGGTAATCCGGAGAGGGAAACCTTTGTCTCCATCAGCAGGGTCTTTAACCGGGTTGTCAAGAGTATGGGGGCGCAGCTGGTCGGTGAATTCTACTTTCCAGCCTCTCATTTTATGGTCAGCCACCCCGAACTCCTGGCCGGTCAGCTTGAAGCGGTCACCATGGCCGGCAAAGAGTTTGCTGCAGACGGCAGCATCAGCAGGGAGCTGTTGGCACAGGGGAATAAAGAGTATGTGGCTGATCCGGAGCGTGCTGTCCAGGGGATAAGCCGGATGATTCTGGAGATGAGAGAGCGGTACCGCCTGGAGCAGGAGGACAACTGAGCCACGGCCTGAGCGGGCAATAGTCCGTCGCCTGCAGCTGGCTGAGGTTGAATCCACAGCTCCACCTTGAGCGAGATCAGCGCAAGATCTGCAGCAGTGGCTTGGGGGCCGAAGAGAGGAGAGGTCCCGTTCCGGCAGCCGAAGAGCTGGCAAAGGTATTGCCAGACAGCTTGTGACAAGAGCACACCATTGCATAAGGCTACCTTGAACAGTGAGATTTTTCGATCAAGACCAAGCCATGGGGAGATTATTTCCGCAGGCATATCACGGATATTCCGAGGATGACCTTTCCTTCATGAGGCAAAGATTGGAAGAAAAGGCAAGGTTGCAAGTTTGCAAGGTTGCCATAATTTCAACTCTGCAAAATTTCAATTAAGATTAGGAGGTGGCCACTCCATGGATACGATACGGGTATTCGGCCCTGTCCCATCACGGCGTCTGGGACAAAGTGTAGGCATTAATAACATCCCCCCCAAGGTTTGCAGTTACTCCTGTGTCTACTGTCAGCTGGGTGTCTCCTGGGATATGTCTGCCGAGCGGCAGGCCTTTTACGATCCCAATGAGCTCCTGGCCGAGGTGGTCGAAAAACTGGACAGGGCCGGTGCGAACAGGGAGGGGGTCGATTACCTGACCCTGGTCGCCGACGGTGAACCCACCCTGGACAGGAATCTGGGAACCCTGATCGGCCTGCTCAAACCCCTGGGCTGCAAGGTTGCGCTGATCACCAATGCCAGCTTAGTGGCTGATCCCCAGGTCAGGGCCCAGATCGCTCAGGCCGACTGGGTCTCACTGAAGGTGGACAGCCTGGATGAGCGCATCTGGAGGAAAATCGATCGACCCCACAAAACGCTCTCCCTGGGCCCCATCCTAAGCGGCATCAGGGCCTTTGCTGCAGAGTATCAGGGCATGCTGGTCACGGAAACCATGTTGGTGGCTGGGCTCAACGAAGAGGTCAGGGAGGTAGCCGCCTTTATCGCCGGGCTTGAGCCGGCCGTCTCCTTCCTGAGCATCCCCACCAGGCCGCCTGCAGTGAAATGGGTCAGGCCGCCTGCAGAGCAGGCAATCAACCGTGCCTTTCATTGTTTTCAGGAACATGGCCTGAAGACGGAACTTCTGATCGGTTACGAGGGCAACGAGTTTGCCTACACCGGCAAGGTCGAAGCCGACCTCCTGAGTATCACCTCGGTCCATCCCATGCGGGAGGACGCGGTGAGAGAGTATCTGCACAAGGCCCAGGGCAGCTTCTCGATGGTGGAGCAGCTGGTGGCTGAGGAGAAGATGATCGTCTCGGAATATCGTGGCGAGCGTTTTTATCTCCGCAAACTGCCGAGTCTTTCCCCGGATTGAGGCAGGGGCCTTATTTGCTGTTACCCGGGATCTCCGGGGAGCGGATGGCAAGAACAGCGTACAGAGAGGAAGGAGGAAGAACGTGCAGGCAGCAGAGAGAGAGAGCTATTGGAGTCGGAACACAGCACACTATGACGGGCATACCAACCATGGGATGGATGCACTGGTTCGGACCATCGTCGAGGAGATCGGTGCTGTGGAGCGGATCCTGGACCTTGGAGCCGGCACCGGCAGGGCGGCACTGGCGTGTGCCAGGCAGGTTCAGTGGGTGGATGCCGTCGACCTGGAGCCGGAGATGATCGCCCTTGCACGCAAAAAAGCAGCAGCACGCTGCCAGGGCAATGTCTCCTTTCTGGTGCAGGATGGTGCTGCCCTGGGATTTGCAGATGGGGTCTTTGATGCCGTGCTTATCCTGAACAGTCTCCATCTCATGTCCTCTCCCCAGTCGGTCTTAGGGGAGGCCAGGCGGGTACTCAAGTCTTCAGGACGGCTGCTTGCCCCGACCTACTGTCATGGAGAGAGCGCAGAGGGGCTTGAGAGCTATCAACAGTGGGCGGCAAGCTCAGGGCACCACTCCCATCAGCTCTTCAGCTGTGAGAGCCTCTGTGCATGCATCAGCAGTTGCGGCTTTACCATCACCAGCAGCAGTACGCTCCCTATCAGCCACGAGCAGTGCGCAGCCGCCATGACTCTGGGCTATGTCCTTGCCGCTCCCTGTTAAGCGCACCGGCAAGATGGAGTCGGGCGCAGAACCAGGCCTGGAGGGGAGGCGGGCCGTGAATATCCGGCCCTGCAGGCGATCAGATGCGGCCCCGCTGGCAGCCCTGGCCATCCAGGTCTGGCTGCATACCTATGCCCGGGAGGGGATCAATGGGCCCATGGCCCGTTTTGTCCTGGAGCAGTTTACCCCGGACTATTTCAGGCGAATCCAGCAGGCCGATCACCTGCAGCTGCTCCTCGCCCATGAGGGAGCGCTGCTCCGGGGTTTCATCACCATCGATCTGGAGGCTGTGTCCGAGGCGGGCCCCGGCTATGGCTATGAGATCGTCACCCTCTATGTGCAGGAGCCTTTTCAGGGCCAGGGGCTGGGCTCTGCCCTGTTGGAGCGGGTGAGCGCAGAGTACGGATACCCCCACTGGCTGAGAACCTGGGTCCATAACGGTCCGGCAATCTCCTGGTACCAAGGGCGAGGATTTGAGGAGGTGGGAGAGACCGCCTTTATCCTGGAAGGTGAGGCCCACACCAACCTGATCCTGGCAAGGGGGGCAGCGCGCCCCTTAAAGACGCCGAGCTGAGGTCTGCACAGCAGATCGCCTCTCTGCAGCTGTAAAAGGGGAAGACCGTCCAGTCCGGTCTCAGAGCCATCGCTTTCGCCGGAAGAAGAGGATCATCCCTGCTGCGATCAAGAGCATGAATAACAGGCAGGCCGGATAGGCCCAGGGATGGTTCAACTCGGGCATGTGTTTGAAATTCATGCCATATACCCCGGAGATGAAGGTCAGGGGGATGAAGATGGTGGCCATGATGGTCAGGATCTGGGCGACCTGGTTCATCCGGATGCTGAGGCTGGACATGTAGAGGTCCATGGCCTCTGAGATGGTCATATGAAAGGTCTCCAGGGTCTCCATCACCTGGATGGTGTGGTCATGGAGATCCCGCAGAAAGGCAAACATCTCCTCGGAGATCAGGGCCCCGCCATCCCGTTGGAGACCGGCAACGATTTCCCGCAGGGGCCAGACCGCCCGGCGAAAGTGCAGCAGCTGTCGTTTGATCTGCTGGATGGTCTGCAGGGTCTCCAGCTCCGGCTCCTCAACGATGGACGCCTCCAGGGAGTCCACCACCTCCCCCATCTGTTCCAGCAGCACAAAGTACTGGTCCACTATGGAGTCCATGAGGGAGTAGGCCAGGTAGTCTGCTCCCATCTTGCGGACCCGCCCTTTTCCCTGGCGGATGCGTTGACGGAGGGGCTCAAACAGGTCTCTTGCCGATTCCTGGAAGGAGATGACATAGCCCGGACCCAGGATCAGGCTGACCTGTTCCACGTCTATACCCTTGCCGGTCCCATCGACAAAGAGCATCTTGAGGACGATGAAGATATAGTCGTCAAACTCCTCCAGCTTGGGCCGTTGGCCGGAGTTCATGATGTCTTCCAGGACCAGGGGATGGAGTTGGAGGTAGCTGCCGAGGGCATCGATGGAGTCCGGGTCATGGATACCGGTGACCTGGATCCAGGAGATCTCTTCCCTGTCGATGAATCCCTGGCACTCAGCTATGGGCAGCGACGGCTCTTCCACCAGCTCTGTCTTACTGTAGGCAATCACCTGGACAGAGGTTTCAGCCTCCATCCTCTTGCCCACATGGGTCAGGGTGCCGGGAGCCTTACCTGCCTTGATGGAGGAGCTTTTTTTAGGTTGCACTCTCTGTTCTCCCTGGCCTCTGTGGAATAGTGTGGTGAAAGGGTGCTGTCAACACCCTTATCCGGTTCCGGGGAGGCCCATCCTTGCCTTGGTTTGTAGTGCTGCCGTCCTCGCGCCCAGCTCCGGGCGGCAATGGAGCCATCCGGCTGCAGCTGCTCCTGCAGTTGTTCCTATTCTAGCGCCTGTCCCGGCTAAAGGGAAGGTCCATCTGGATGGGGAAGGGGAGCCGTCGGCTTCGGGGTATTGGCGGGTACAGCCTGGCTGAGCCAACCCTGTGCCGCCGCAGCGGCTGTGACAGTGGCACCGGGTTGGCTGGGGTGGCCGCAGCTTGAGCCGTAGTTTAGAGCGGAGCCACCGGCTGGCGGAGGATGGTTTTCAGCCGCTCCGGGGGGACCCTCCTGGGATCAGAGAGATAGATCTCATGATGGGGCCCCCTGGCCTGCAGTCCCTGTCTGAGGATGAACTTCCGGATCAGGGCCAGGCTCTCCTCCTCGTTCTCATAGGGGCCCAGGTGGAGCAGCTGGACAGAGAGCCCCTCGTCGAGTTCCTCCAGGGTCACCCTTGCCACGGCCTCCGATTTCCCTCGGCTCTCCAGGGCCCGGCAGCCGCGGCCGAGGTCATCATGGTCGACCACGTCCGGGGTGCGAATCATCAGCTGCCACTGCCATCGCTCCGGATTCAGCCGGGCTGAGGGCGCGCCCTCCTGTTCCCACCAGAGGGCTTCGAGTTTAGAGACCACATAGTCACCCCTCCCCTCTGCCTTGCGGGTCATCTTGATGGTAAAGGCCATGCTGTAGAGGGCCCCAACCGCCTCCTGAAACGCCCTGCCTCCGGGCGCCCCCTGGCCTGTGATCGTCAGGTAGCGGCCAGGGCTGGCAGTAAGGAGGACCGGCGTCTTGCTCTGCTGATAGTCGTTCTTCAGTTCCTTGAAGAGGTTGATCTTTTCCGTTATTGGCATCGTCTTTTCTCCGGGTTCGATTTCCCCTGCGCCGGCTAGGCCAGAGGGACGTAGATATCGGTGATCAGCTCTTCCGGCTCGGTGTCTTCTGGGTTGTTGTGATAGATCTCCAGACAGGCCCGATTATCGATCTGGTGCCCGTTCTGGGGGATCCACTGGCCGCAGAGCCGGGCATAACTTGCCGAGAGCTCTTCATAGGGGCCGAAGTGGGTGGTCATGGCATAGCGTCCCTCCTTGATCTCCTTGATCCCCAGCGGCGGTTCCACCTCCAGGGGCTGATCGATCTGGATGCAGGCCTCGTAACGGAGTTTCTCCGGCGGGGTAACCTCAGGATCATCATAACTCAAGCCCAGGATCCGGGCTCCGGGCTGGAGCAGGCCCTTGGGGCCGGCCCAGGAGCAGAGGGTCTCCCAGGCAGCGCCGCAGGCCGTGTAGGGGCCGGTGTGGCGGACAAAAACCACCTTCATCTCTTCCAGGGTAACGATATCAACCTTCATCTTCATCTCCTTCCAGTAATGGATCTGTCGGTGGCTGTTTTCCACCTGACACGCTTTTCGATACGCCAGAGGAGAGCAGCCAAACATGGTCTGAAAGGCCCTGGTAAAGGACTCATGGGCGGCAAAGCCGGCCTCAAAGGCAATGGTGGTCACCGGGGTGGCGGTCTGCTTGAGCTTTCCTGCTGCCCGCTCCAGGCGCAGGCGCCGGACATAGGATTTGACCGATTCTCCGACCATGCCCCGAAAGATCCGGTGAAAGTGGTAGGGCGAAAAACAGGCCACCCCTGCCAGCCGCTCCAAGGGCAGTTCCTGGTCCAGGTGTTCCCGGATATGGTCCACTACCCGGTCCATCCGGCGGGCATATTCTTGTTTGGTGCTCTCTTTTGACGTGTTCATGGGGGTGACTATAGCCTCTTCTTCGAATCCTGCTTGATCCTTCTTGCGCTTTTGGCCGGCATGGGCCCTCCTTTTGGCGAGGCGGGCAACAGGGCGGAAAGTCTGCTGAAGGGTGGGCCGTTCCCGGAAAGGATCTCCTGTCCGGGATACCGGCCGGCTGATCTTTGGCTGGGCATGAAAAAGGGAGTATACTTAAGCTGGAGCCACACGTCCATGGTGGAGGAATACGGCAGGCCCAGGGCAGCAACCGCCTGGTCGCGGGGCAGCAGTCCCCCGGCCCCAGGGCCCTGTTCTTTTGAAACAGCAACCAGCCGGGGGAATCGATGTATGAGCTGACTTCAGTGCAACTCCTGGTCCTTGTTCATGGCTACCTCTTCCTGGCTGCAGCCCTGGCTACGCTCAGCGCAGCTTCCCTGCTTCGCCGTTACCGGAGCCAGGCCCCGGACAGGGAAGGTCCCTGTCCTCGATCATGGAGATCCAGGGCCCTGGTGGCCCTGCCCTTGATCCTCAGTTGCCTGGCTATCCTGGCCATCGGTCTCTTTGCCCTGGGGCTCTCCCACGGCTCCCGCCCCCAAGGCTACCAGGTGGTCTTCTTTGTCCTGGGCTGTCTGCTGCCCGTGCTCCTGCTGCTCATCTGGGTTGTGGGCCACCCCTGGCTGGATGGCTTCTGGCTGCTCTTGATCAGCCTGCTGCTCGGCTACCTGCTCTGGTTTAAGCCGGCATCATATGTTCAGTTCTGGGCAGAGAGTCGTGTCCCGTGGGTCCAGCTCTGGCTGGCCCGTCATTACGAGAGCGGTCAGGGGGGATTGGCCCAGTCCCACTCCCGGGCCCGTCACTGGTATACCAGGGCCGCGCAAGGCGGGGCTGCCGAGGCCCAATACCTGCTGGCCATGAGGGCGAGACGCCATCGGGAGGCGCTGCGCTGGTATCGTTTGGCCGCAGAGCAGGGGCATCCCCGGGCCATGGTCCAACTGGCCAGAAGAGAGCGCAGTGCAGAGGAGCGGCAGAGATGGCTGGAGCTGGCAGTGGATAAAGGTCAGCCAGAGGCCCTCTTCATCCTGGCTGAAAAGAGCATGGCCACAGATCTCGACCGGGCCAGGGAGTTACTCCTGGAGGCCGCTGAAAAGGGTTCACGCCCGGCCATGCTGTTTCTGGCCGGCCAGTACCTTGGAGGCGGGTTGCTCTTTGCCCGGGATGAGGCGGCTGCCGACCACTGGTTGGAGGTGCTGGCAGAGGCCCCTGCGCTAGATACAGAACCAGTCGGTTTCAGCGCCGCCTCCCTGCAGCAGGACCTGGCCGGGGCACGGGCCAGGGGGGAGAGGATCAAGGCCGGTGATGGCGCCATCCTCTATCAGGAGGCCCGGCGCTTTCTGGGCCATCCGGTCCGGGATGGGCTGCTTCTGCAGCGGGCCCGTGACTATCTCGTCCGGGCCGCTGAGCAGGGCCAGGGGGCAGCGGCCCTGGCCCTGGCTCAGCTGGCTGACAGCCAAGCCCTGGCAGAGAAGGAGAAGGCGGCAAGGGCAGCGGACGCAATCAGTGCAGCGGCCCTGGGGTGGTACCGGCGTGCTGCGGACTTGGACAACCTCCAGGCCCTGGAGATCCTGGCGCGATATTTCAAGGCCGGGGAGGAGGCTGACCAGGAGATGCTCGTCCACTCCTTGGCCTATAATCAACGCCTGCTGGAGCTCTTGCCCCGCAAAGGCTCCGGTTCCAGGCAGCAGAGGCAGCGCTTCAGGTACCAGCATTGGCTCGCTGAGTACCGCGACAGCGAAAGGCGGCTGGCCCGGCTCAGGCGTCTGGACGGCAGCTGGCAGGCGGCCCGTCGCCGGGCCGAGGTCGATCCCGATCAGGAGTATCTCCTGGCCATGGAGATGCTCAGCGCCGGTCGATATTCAGCCGGAATAGCGCATCTTCGCTCTGCCGCCGGCCGCAACGATTCCCAGGCCCGTTTGGCCTTGGCCCGGCGGACCCTGCGCGGTCCGCGCAGCTTCGCTGAGGAGGTCGCAGCGGTCACCACACTCCAGGCCCTGGATCGTCAAGGCCTGGCTGCAGCCAGTCTGCAGCTGGGAGCCCTCTATCAGGCAGGAACCGGGATGGTCCCCAGAAATTATTATTTGGCCCGTCAAGGCTTCGAGCGTGCCCGGGCCGATCCGGAGCTGCGAGTCCAGGCTGAGCGCTGGCTGGCCCGGTTGCCCGCCTTCAGCGCCGGCCTCCGGTTTGCCCCAGGGGATGAGGGGCGGCGAGAAGCACTGGAAGAATGGTATCACCAGGCCCGGGCCCAGGGAGGGGAGCAGGCTGCTTTGGACGAGGAGTATCTGGCCCTGGAGGAGCATCTTCAGGAGATCGCGCCCCTGCGGCAGGGGGCCGAGGCGGGCGATCCAGGGGCCCAGTACGGGTTGGCCCAACTGCTCCAGAGCCATGAGCTGGCGCAGGCCCTGGCCTGGTTGGAGCGTGCAGCCGAGCAGGGTGAGCCCAGGGCCCAGTATGAACTGGCGGTACGGATGATCCGGGGCAAGAAGAACAGCCCCCAGCAGCAGGAGGCCGTCAGACAGTGGGCCACCAGGGCCGCGGAACAGGGCCACCCGGGGGCCATGGTCTTTCTGGCAACCCGCTATAAGAAGGGTGCAGCCGGCTTTAAACGGGACCTCTCCCTGGCCCGCCGCTACTATCAGCAGGCCCTGGCCCAAGGAGAGGGGGAGCGGCTCTACCAGGGCAGGATCGCCGGGCGGTCCATCATTATTCTCCGGGTCAGGGTGCAACAGGCCCTGGCTGAGCTGGAGGAGGAACTCGGGCTTGGGGGAGGGTGAAGGCTGAGCCTGTCGCGCCGGCTGCAGCGGGCTGGGATCTCACTCGGGCTCATCCTTTTCCCGGGGCTGAAAGATCAGCAGCTGATCGCCCTCATCCACCTGGTCCCCCTCTTGAAAGAACAACTCCACCACCACCCCGTCCAAGGGGGCGCTGATGGTGTACTCCATCTTCATGGCTTCGAGGCTGAGCAGGGGGTCGCCCTGGCAGACCTCCTGGCCCTGTTCCACCACCACGGTCGCGATCAATCCGGGCATGGGGGCGCGGAAACCTGCCTCGCTCCCCTGCCCGCTGCCCTGGTCGAACTCGTGGCTCAGCCGGCTGAAGGGGAAGGAGCGGCCCCGGGCAAAGACCTTCAGCTGGTCCTCCCAGAAAACCACCCGCTGCGCCAGCCGCTGCTTATCCAGCCTGGCGCTGATGATCCCCTCGTGCCAGCGGACATCCTCCACCCTGACCGCTCCCGAGGGGAGCAGCAGTTGATATCCTCTCCTCCAGGCGCGGATCTCGATGGTGACGGGGCTCTGGAGATGGAGCAGTTCGATGGAGCGGGAACCCTGGCCGTTGAGCCGGAAGCCGTGGTTGGAGTTCCAGGGGGAGTAGGGATCCGGCTGTTGGCGGATCTCCTGGTGGAGCTGTTGCCGCTCCTTGAAGAGGATGGCGAGGCCGGCTGCGGCCAGGACCGTGTCCGGCAGCGCTTCGGGCCGGGTCAACTGCTCCAGGTTACTGTCAAGGGAGTGGATATCATAGTCGCCCCGGACAAAGGGCGCGCTCTCGACCACGGCCTGGAGAAAGTCGATATTGGTGGCGATGCCGGCGATCTGATACTCCTCCAGGGCGCGGCGGAGCTGTTGAACAGCAGCCCTCCTGCTGCGCTCCCGGACGATCAGCTTGGCCAGGATGGGGTCATAGTAGGGGCTCACCAGCTCACCCTGACCAATGCCGCTGTCCACCCGGATCTGTTGGTTTTCCCGGGGTTCACGGAGGTGCCGGATAATTCCGGAGGAGGGGAGAAAGCCCTGGGCCGGGTCCTCGGCATAGATCCGGGCCTCCATCCCGTGCCCCTGGCAGAGGATCTCCTCCTGGCAGGCGGGCAGGGGCTCGCCTGCCGCCACCAGCAGCTGCCAGCGCACCAGGTCCAGGCCGGTGATCATCTCGGTGACCGGATGCTCCACCTGGAGCCGGGTATTGATCTCCATGAAGAAGAAGTTGCCCTGCCTGTCCACCAGAAACTCCACGGTGCCGGCCCCGAGGTAGTCGATGGTGTGGGCTGCGGTCAGGGCCGCCTGGCAGAGCTGTTCGCGAAGCTGCCTGTCTATTCCGGGAGCCGGTGACTCTTCGATGATCTTCTGGTGACGCCGCTGGAGCGAACAGTCTCGCTCAAAGAGGTGGACTCCGTTGCCCTGGCTGTCCCTGAAGATCTGCACCTCCAGGTGGCGGGCCGTGGAGAGCTGCTGCTCCAGGATAACCGCCTGATCGCCAAAGGCTGCAGCCGCCTCCCGCTGGGCAGCCATGAGGGCGGCCGGAAACTCTTCGGTCCGGGTGACCCTGCGGATGCCCTTGCCGCCGCCGCCGCGGTCAGCCTTGATCAGGAGGGGGAAGCCCAGGGCCTTGGCCTCCCTGAGCAGGCTTGCCTGGTCCTGGTCCGAGCCATGGTAGCCTGGAATCACCGGAATCCCTGCCCTGCCCATGGTCTGTTTGGCCCAGCTCTTGATCCCCATGGCCCTGATCACCTGGGGCGAAGGTCCGATAAAGACCAGTCCGGCCCGGCTGCAGCCCTCGGCGAACTCGGGGTTTTCCGAGAGAAAGCCGTAGCCAGGATGGATGGCCTGGGCCCCCGAGCGTACGGCTGCCTCGATGATCTGTTCCTGGTCGAGGTAACTTTGGGCCGCAGGCGGCGGGCCGATACAGATGGCCTGGTCAGCCAGCTGCACATGGCGGCTCTCCCGGTCTGCCTGGGAGTAGACGGCCACGGTGCGGACCCCCATGGTCCTGGCCGTGCGGATGATCCGGCAGGCGATTTCGCCCCGGTTGGCAATGAGTATTTTTTCAAACATGGCTGCTCTTGTCTTGGCGGTGATGAAGCCAGGAGGGGCTCCGTTTTTCCAGGAAGGCCGAGATCCCCTCTCTGCCCTCTGCAGAACAGCGGATCTCGGCAATCCAGCGGGCCGTGGCGGCCCGGATATCCTCCGGCGGCGGGAGAGCGAGCAGGCGCTCTTTGACCGCGGCCATGGCGGCAGGACTGTTGTTGAGCAAGAGGGAGCAGTAGCGCTCGCCCTCTGCGGCAAGCTTCGGGCCGCGCACCACCCTGTGGACCAGGCCCAGCTGCAGGGCCTCCAGGGCGCTAAAGGTTTCGGCGCTGAGGAAGTAGCGGCCGGCCGCCCGCCTGCCCATGGCCTGGATGATGTAGGGGGAGATCACCGCCGGGATCAGCCCCAGCCGGACCTCTGAAAAACAGAAGCTCGTCTCTTCTGCGGCAATTGCAAGGTCGGAGGCCGCCACCAGGCCGACGCCGCCGCCATAGGCCGCTCCCTGGACCAGGGCTATGGTGGGTTTGTTCAGGCTGGCCAGGGTGTGGAAGCAGTCGGCCATGGCCAGGGCATCGTTATAGTTTTCTTCCAGGGAAAAGGAGGCCATCTTCTTCATCCACTCCAGGTCGGCGCCGGCGGAGAAGCTCCTCCCCCGGGCAGCCAGCACCACCACCCGGATCTCGGGATCATCCCTGCAGCTGGTCAGGGCCTGGTCCAGGCCCTTGAGCAGGCCATGGTCAAAGGCGTTGTGTCGTTCCGGTCGGTTGAGGGTGATGGTGGCGACACCGTCTGCCGCGCTGCTCTGGAGATCGGCCATGGTCTACCTCGGCGTGGTTTGCTGATTTGCTGATCTGCTGCCAAGGGCCGGCTGTTGCCGGCCCCGGTGTCGGGGCCTTGCTACATCCTGAAGATCCCGAAGCGGGTCTCTTCAATGGGGGCGTTGAGGGCGGCGGAGATGGAGAGGCCCAGGACCATCCTGGTCTGGGCCGGCTCGATGATGCCGTCGTCCCAGAGCCTGGCCCCGGCATAGTAGGGGTGGCCCTGGCGTTCGTACTGCGTAAGGATGGTGTCGTGAAAATCCTGCTGCTCCCGGTTCCCCTCCTCCAGGGCCTCGCCGTAGCGGACCTGCTGCAGCACCTGGGCCGCCTGTTCACCGCCCATGACCGAGATCCGGCTGTTGGGCCAGGTCCAGATAAAGCGACCATTAAAGGCCCGGCCGCACATGGCATAGTTGCCGGCGCCAAAACTGCCGCCCATGATCACCGTGAACTTGGGGACCTGGACACAGGAGGTGGCCATCACCAGCTTGGCCCCGTGTTTGGCGATGCCGCCCCGCTCATACTTGCCGCCCACCATGAAGCCGCTGATGTTCTGGAGAAAGAGCAGCGGGAGCTTGCGCTTGGCGCAGAGCTCGATGAAGTGGCAGCCCTTTTCCGCAGACTCGGAGAAGAGGATGCCGTTGTTGGCCACGATCCCGACGGGATAGCCCATCAGGTGGGCAAAACCGCAGACCAGGGTGGGACCGAAGAGCTGTTTGAATTCGCTGAATTCGCTGCCGTCCACCAGCCGGGCAATGATCTCCCGGACCTCGTAGGGGCTGCTCAAGCGGGCCGGGATGATCCCGGCCAGTTCCTCGGGGTCATAGAGAGGCTCCCGGGGCGCCTCTACCTCCAGGTCGCAGGGCTTGGAGGTGTTGATCCCGGCCACGATCCCCCGGGCCAGGGTGAGTGCGTGGCGGTCATTCTCCGCCCAGTGGTCGGTCACCCCGGAGCGGCGGCAGTGGACCTCGGCGCCGCCCAGCTCCTCGGCGCTGATCACCTCACCGGTGGCTGCCTTGACCAGGGGCGGGCCGCCGAGAAAGATGGTGCCCTGGTTCCTGACGATGATGGATTCATCGGCCATGGCCGGGATATAGGCGCCGCCGGCGGTACAGGAGCCCATGACCACCGCGATCTGGGGAATGGCCGCCGCCGACATCATGGCCTGGTTGTAGAAGATTCGGCCAAAGTGATCACGATCCGGAAAGACCTGGTCCTGCTCGGGCAGATAGGCACCGCCCGAGTCCACCAGATAGATACAGGGCAGCCGGTTCTGCTGGGCGATTTCCTGGGCCCGGAGGTGCTTCTTGACCGTGAGCGGGAAGTAGGTGCCTCCCTTGATGGTGGCATCGTTGGCCACGATCATGCACTCCCGGCCACGCACCCGGCCGATGCCGCAGACCAGCCCGGCGGCCGGGGTGGGCGTCTCATAGACCTCCCAGGCGGCGAACTGGGAGAGTTCCAAAAAGGGTGAGCCCGGGTCCAGCAGTCTCCGGATCCGTTCGCGGACAAAGAGCTTGCCCCGCTGGGCATGGCGTTGGCGTGCCTCTGGCGTGCCCCCCTCTTTGATTTGACAGACCTTGGCCCTGAGGTCGCGGAGCAAGCCCTCCATGGCCTTGCGGTTGTGATGGAAGTCGCTGGAATCGGTGCTAATGGAACTCTTTAAGGTCGCCATGGTCGCTGTCTGTGCTCTGCTTAATTGCCGGCCCGGTCCTGACTCGCCGTGTCTGCGGTCTCCTGGAACAGGGTGCGGCCAATCAGCATCCTGCGGACCTCACTGGTGCCGGCCCCTATCTCGTAGAGCTTGGCGTCACGCAGCAGCCGGCCGGCCGGGTAGTCGTTGAGGTAGCCCTTGCCGCCCAGACACTGGATTGCCTCCAGGGCCATCCAGGTGGCCCGTTCAGCGGTGTAGAGGATGGCACCGGCAGCGTCTTTGCGGACATCCTGGCCTGCATCGGCTGCCGCAGCCACGGTGTAGACATAGGAGCGACAGGCGTTCCAGTTGGTGTACATGTCGGCCAGCTTGCCCTGCATCAGCTGGAATTCGCCGATGGCCTGGTTAAACTGTCTGCGCTTGTGGAGATAGGGCAGCACCAGGTCCATGCAGGCGGCCATGATCCCCAGGGGGCCGCCGGAGAGGATCAAGCGCTCATAGGCCAGGCCGCTCATCAGCAGGCGCACGCCCTGGTCTTCCTCGCCCAGGAGGTTCTCTGCCGGGATTGCGCAGTCCTTGAAGCGCAGTCCGCTGGTGGGCGAGCCCCGCATCCCCAGCTTGTCCAGGGGAGGACCGGCGCTGAAGCCCGGGGTGTTGGTTTCCACCAGAAAGGCGGAGATGCCCTGGTGCTGTTTCTCCGGGTTGGTCTTGGCATAGACGATCAGCAGGTCGGCGTGGGGGCCGTTGGTGATCCACATCTTGCTGCCGTTGAGGATATAGTGATCCCCGGATCTGAGGGCCCGCAGTTTCATGGCGGTCACATCGGAGCCGGCAGTGGCCTCGCTCATGGCCAGACCGCCGATCATCTCGCCGTGGATCAGGGGTGGCAGAAATCGCTTCTTCTGCTCCTGATTGCCATGGAGGGCGATGTGGTTGACGCAGAGGTTGGAGTGTACCCCGTAGACCAGGCCCAGGGAGGCGGAGCCGCGGCTCAGTTCCTCCACGGCAATGACATGGGCGCGATAGCTCATCCCCCGACCGCCGTATTTTTTGGAGACCGTCAGGCCCAACAACCCCAGGTCAGCGAGCTTTTGCCAGAGGGTGGAGGAGAAGTGCTCGTGCTGATCGATCTCAGCCGCCCTGGGCGAGACCTCCCGGCTAACAAAGTCGGCCAAGCTCTCCCGGAGGGTATTCGTCTCTTTGTCCAGACCAAAGTCCAACATGGGGTAGCTCATCATACAGGCACCATTGGTTTAGGAGATGTGGTTCCGGCCAGGGAGTCGCCTCTCTGCCGGTAGTTACAGCGGCCTAGAGGCTGGATAGGGATAAAATCCCTGGCCGCTCTTTCGGCCCAGACGGCCGGCCCTGACCATCTTGACCAGCAGGGGGCAGGGGCGGTACTTGTCATCGCCAAAGCCCTGCTGAAGGATCTCCATGATGGCCAGGCAGGTGTCCAGGCCGATCAGGTCGGCCAGGGCCAGCGGGCCCATGGGGTGGTTCATCCCCAGCTGCATGATCCGGTCCACGGCCTCGACCTCGGCCACCCCCTCATGGACGGCAAAGATGGCCTCGTTGATCAGGGGCAGCAACAACCGGTTGCTGATGAAGCCGGGATAGTCCTTGACCAGGACCGGCTCCTTGCCCAGGCTGCGGGCCAACTCCATGGTGGCCGTAGAGGTTGCCTCTGCGGTGTCCAGCCCCTGGATGACCTCCACCAGCATCATCCTGGGAACCGGATTCATGAAGTGCATCCCGATCACCCGCCGGGGCGAGCCGCTGGCGGCCGCGATCTCGGTGATGGAGAGGGAGGAGGTGTTGCTGGCCAGGATGGTGGCCTTGCCGGTGCGTTGCCCCAGTTCCCGGAAGAGTTTTCTCTTCAGCTCAAGTCGCTCACTGGCCGCCTCGATCACCCAATCGCTTCCTTCGCAGCCCTCCAGGCCGGTGGTGGGTGTGATTCGGGCCAGAACGGATGCGCACCCGGCAGGAGGGGCGTGAGCCCGCTCGACCTCTCGCTGCAGCCTGGCCTCGATGGTTTGAAGAGCGCGGGCTGTCATCTCTTGGTCGAGATCGCTGAGCAGTACCTGGTAGCCTGCCTGGGCCGCCACCTGGGCGATACCGCTGCCCATCTGTCCGGCCCCTATGACCATGATTCTCTGGCTGGTTGTCATTGCCTGGCCCCTTTTTTTTTGTCACGATGTTCTTAGCTTATAAAACAGTATAGCAGAACTTCGGGGGTGTGAATCAAGAAAAAGAGCAGGAACACCCTTTGCTCCGCTTGCCCGGTTCGCCGGAGGGGCCTTCCGGATCATGGCCGCGAAGCGGCCGGCACCTATCCAGGGCTCTGCCTGGCTCTGGAGCCGATACCTTCCCGGATACAGGAGGACAGAACCATGGCCATCACTGATCAGGACATCTTCATTGTCGAGGCCCTGCGGACTCCCTTTGGCAGTTTTCTCGGTTCCCTTGCAGAGGTGCCGGCCCCTGAGCTGGCGGCTGCGGTTATCCCGGAGTTGCTGGGCCGGAGCGGCCTGGGGGGTACGCTGGTGGATGAGGTGATCATCGGCCAGGTGCTCCAGGGCGGCTGCGGCCAGGCCCCGGCACGCCAGGCCATGCGTTTGGCCGGCCTGCCTGACCAGGTTCATGCCCTGACCATCAACAAGGTCTGCGGTTCCGGGCTGGTGGCCATGATGCTGGCTGCCAACACCATCCGGGCCGGTGAGGCGTCTCTGGTCATTGCCGGCGGCATGGAGAACATGTCCCTGGCTCCCCATGTGCTCGCCAGGGCCAGGAAGGGCCAGCGCTTCGGCCATGGGGAGATCTTGGACCTGCTGCTCCTGGACGGGTTGGAGGATGCTGCCTCGGGCAGATCCATGGGCGAGATCACCGAAGAGTGGCTGAGGGGGCACCGGATAAGCCGTAGGGAGCAGGACGCCTATGCCCTCCGTTCCTACGGCCTGGCCCAGCAGGCCCTGAAGGAGCAGATCTTTGCTCCGGAACTGGTGGAGGTGCGGTTCAACTCCGGCAAGGGGTGGCTGGTGGTGGCTGAGGATGAGGAGCCCTGGCGCTGTGATCCTGAGAAGTTTGCCTCCCTGCCCACGGTCTTCAGGGAGCAGGGGAGCATCACTGCCGGCAATGCCTCCACCATCAACGACGGGGCAGCCCTGGCCCTGGTCGCGGGTGGGGCTGCGGTGGAGCGTTATGGCCTGCGCCCCAGGGCCAGGTTGGTGGCTGCAGCCACGGCCAGCACCGGCCCCCAGCTTTTCCCTGAGGCCGATGTCGAGGCCATCCGGCTGGCCGTAGCCCGGGCCGGGCTCAGCCTGGAGGATATCGACCTCTTTGAGATCAACGAGGCCTTTGCCGCGGTGGCCCTCTTGACCATGGAGCTCTTGGCCATCGATCCGGCGCGGGTGAACGTCAACGGCGGGGCTGTGGCCATCGGTCACCCCATCGGCGCCAGCGGCGGCCGGCTGGTGGCCACCCTGATTCGGGAGTTGGAGCGACAGGAGAAGCGTTACGGGGTGGTCACCCTCTGTATCGGCGGGGGGGAGGCCGTGGCCGCGGTCTTTGAACGGATCTGAACGGACCCTGGCTCAGTGGTTCAGGCGGTCAGTACCTTGTTGTCCTCGAGAAAGATCTCAAGCTCTGCCAGGTCGAGTTCGCTCAGGTTGAGCAGGGAGGCCTCCAGGGTGGCCGGCAGGACGATCTCCTGGGCCGGCACAGGGCTGATCCCCAGCTTGGAGCAGACCTGGCTGGCCATCCGTACCAGCAGCAGGAGGGTATTACTCTGATCCAGCTCCAGGTCGTGGTGGTCGCGGGCCACCACGACAAAGGGCTGGGGCACATTCCAGTGCTCCAGCAGCTTGGAGCCCTGGGAGGTGTGGAGCTTGGTCATGGCCTCTATCATCAGGCTGGGGGTTACTCGCACCTGCTGCTTCTGCTGTTTGATATGCTCGATCACCATCAGGATAAAGAGTTTGCCCACATCGTGAAACAGGCCTGCGAAAAAGGCCTGACTCTGCTCCACCCCATACTCGTGGCGCTTACAGAGCCACACCGTGCCATAGGCGGTGCCCACCGAGTGCTGCCAGAGCCGTTTCATGATCATCTTGACCAGTTTGTCCTGGCAGCGGAAGGTGTTCTTGGTGGTTGCCATGAGCACGATCTTGGCGACCTCCTTTATGCCCAGGCGCATGATTGCCGTGCGTACGGTGGAGATCTCAGCCAGGCCCCTGTAAAAGGGGGAGTTGGCTGTCTTCAGGACCTGGGTGGAGAGGGACTGGTCTGCGGTGATGACTTGTTCTATGATGGTGATGTTCGGCTCTTTCTTTGCCAGTTCCTGCTGGATCCGTGAGGCGGCCGCACTGAACACCGGTAGGGTGATGGTGTCGGATTCGAGGTAGTGTTGAACAATGTCGATAAAGGAGGTCTTGGCTGTCATCTTAGTAACCGGAGAGGCGTCGAAGTTCTGCAAGGGGGCGGGTGGGCTGTAACAGCGGCAGGCAGCGCAGGACCTCGTCCAGGGTGGTCATACCTGCCGCAGCCTTGACCAGGCCGTCTTCCAGCAGGGTAATCAGGCCCGAGTGTTGGGTGCTGATCTGGCGGATCTCGTGGCTGGTTCGCTGTTCAAGGATGGCCGTGCGCACCATCTCGTCCAGGACCAGGAGCTCAAAGACACCGATCCGTCCCTTGTAGCCGGTCTGCTTGCAGTGGCTGCAGCCGCGACCCTTCTGAAACTTTGCCCCCACCAGTTCTGCAGGGGTGCATCTGAGCCGCTGGAGTTGGATGGGGCTGGGCTGGACCGGGGTGGCGCAGGCCGGACAGACCCGCCTCAGGAGTCGCTGGGCAAGGACGCTGACCACCGTGGAGGAGACCAGAAAGGGGGCGATATTCATATGGAGCAGCCTCACCAGCCCGCCGATGGAGTCCTCGGTATGGAAGGTGGAGAGCACCTTGTGGCCGGTGAGGGCCGCCTGAACCGCAACCTCTGCGGAGTAGGTGTCCCGGATCTCGCCGATGACGATGATGTCCGGATCCTGGCGGACAATATGGCGGAGGGTCTCCTCAAAGGTCAGGTTGATCTTCGGATCAATGGAGCACTGGGCAATCCCTTCGATCACATACTCCACCGGCTCTTCTGCGGTGATGATGCTCACCTGTGGACTCTTCAGGTTATGGATGCAGCTGTAGATGGTGGAGGTCTTTCCCGAGCCGGTGGGGCCGGTGACCAGCAGCACCCCGCTGGGCTGGTAGACGGCCTCTTCCAGGAACCTGGAGAGCATCCTGGGGGAGAGGCCTATGGACTGGATATCAAAGAGCTCCTGTTTGCGGTTGAGTAGCCGCATGACGATCTTTTCCCCATGGACCGTGATGTAGATCGAGACCCGCAGGTCCAGTTCTCCCTGGTCATGGGAAAAGAGTATTCGTCCCCCCTGATGTCTTCGTCTCTCAGCGATATCAGCCTCGCAGAGGACCTTGATCCTGCTGGAGATGGAGGGGGCCAGTTCAATGGGAAAGTCCTTATAAAGGCTGAGGACGCCATCTTCGCGAAAGCGGACCTGGAGGCGATCCGGCAGGGGTTCGATATGGATATCACTGGCATTGTTGGCGATGGCGGCCAGGATGATGGTGTTGACCGTGCCCACGGTGGTCTTGGTGTCCACGGCCATGGCCCGGTGGCTGAGCTTGTCGATCAGCAGGTCCACGGTTTTTGCCACCAGCTCCCGCTGGGCAATGGCGGGGGTGATCTTGCCGCCCAGAAAACGTCGGGCGATCTCGATGGCCTCCTGATCCAGGGGATCTCCAAAGGCGACCTTGACACTGCCGTCCTCCTCCTTATGAATGGGCAGGAAGCAGTGGCTCTTCATCAGCTTTTGGGGCACCTTGCGGCACAACTGGCGGTCCAGGGAGGCGAGACTGGGTTCTACCAGGGGGAAGCCCATCTGGATCGACAGCACCTTCATCAGGAGCTGTTCGTTGATGAAGTTGTGCTTGACCAGGATGGTCCCGAGTTTGTCCTTTGGCTCGCTCTCCTGCTGGAGCCGGCAGGCGGCGTCCAGATCGTCCGGGGAGATGTAGCCGAGCTCGGTCAGGAGGTCACCGATCCTGATGGAGTGGGCGGCTGCCTGGATGGTGCTCTTGACCTCTTTGTCCGAGACATAGTCGAGCTCTTTGAGGATCTTCAGCAGGGGTTGAAACGAGCTTAACTTTTCTTGGATCCTGGTGGCATGTTCAAGTTGCCCGGGGGTGATGATTGCCGCCTCGATGAGCAGGCCGACGATGGGGGGGGACGGGGTGGCCATCAGATCTTCTACCTTAAAGGTTCGGGTTGTTCACTTTGAGCTTGCGGTACTGGGTAGGGGGCTGAGCTTCGGGTAAAACGGGCACCATCTAAAGGCTACTGCCTGTTGTGGAGAGGAGCTGTCCAGGCAGTTGAAGACGGTGTCGGTGTTGTTCTGGTACAGCGGCTAGTATAGGAGAGTTTGTGACTCAATTCAAGGAATTATATTCAATGGGGGCAAAGAGTTGAGGGGATCAACCCTCTCTCCGGGCTCGGGTAGTAACAAGGGCGGAGGCGGGTCAGGGAGCGAGCAGGAGCAGCCTTGGGCGGTGGAGCTTGATTCTCAAAGGGCGCGACTGACGTCACGCATCCGGACGCCGTAGAGCTCCTCCCGGAGTCGCCCCTGCTCGTCGCTGATGCTCAGCTCAAAGCAGAGTTCCTGTTGGTCGGCCCGGGTCTGGCAGACCCTGGTCTGGCAGCGCTCTCCCGGCAGGACGGGGCGATGGATGATCCGCCGGCTAAAACCCACGGGAAAGGGGATGAAGTCCACCGCCTGCTGGCCCAGGACACAGGCGGCATGCAGGGCCCCGTCCAGGGGAAAGGGTGAGCCGAGCAGTTCCTGAACAGGATCGCTGGGCGGGAGCTCAGGGGCCTTGAGGATCCCCCAGGCCTGGCCGTCGGCCAGCTGGAGCTGCTCCCGGAGGGTCTGGTAGTGGGGACCAAAGGGGACCAGCTTTTGGTAGATGGTTTGGGCGCTGATGCTGGCACGGGAAGCTGCGTCCGGCTGGGCCCGGGCCGTGCTCGGCTCCACCGGCGCCGGCGCCGTCAAGGCCTGGCTGCTGCCGAAGCAGACCGAGCCATGTTCGATGAGCCTGCTCATGGCCTTGATCCGGACCCTGCTCAGCAGGGTCGCCCGCACCTGGTCCTCCCCCTGGGCCGTCATCTCCACCAGCACCGGGAGCTGTTTCCTTGCCGGAGGGATCTGCAGGAACCTGGCAAAGCGGGCCTCCTCCATCAGCCGGAGATCGATCCGGGGATGGTGGCGGCCCATCACCCCGGCCAGGATCAGGATGGTCTCCACCGCCGGCAGGACCACCCGATCCTGGAAGCAATGATCCGAAAACCAGGGGCGGATCGGGATGGAGAGCTCCAAGCGTTGGCAGGCCATTATTCCGGGAACTCGTTCCAGAGGCGGATGGTCTGCTCGTCGATCTCCACCGGGATCAGCTTGCTGTTGACGGCACAGTGCCTGGTGAAGCCGGTGCAGACGATTTCGCCGTTGTCCGCCCGGGTGATCAGGTAGTCAAACTGGAGCTTGACCAGCTCCATCTTGGCCGGCCGGGTGTGGATATACATCAGGTCATCATAGAAGAGCGGGCTGTAGTAGTTGAGCTCGGTCTTGATGATGGGGTAGATGTAGCCGCTCTCCTCGATGGCCTTGTAGGGGTAGTTGGCCTTGCGCATCAGTTCGGCCCTGCCCAGCTCAAAGTACTTCAGGTAGTTGGCGTGATAGACCACCTCGGAGCGGTCGGTGTCGGCATAGAGGGTGCGCAGCTGGCAGCGGTGCCAGGTTATGCCGGTGGCCTGATCTCGGAGATAAGCGGGGTCGTCCAGGAATTCAGGGACAAAGGGTTTGGGACGCATCAGATACCTCGAAAGACGATACAGCAGTTGGTGCCGCCAAAGCCAAAGGAGTTGGAGAGCACAAACTCGTGCTTATGGTTGCGGCTGGTGTCGGGGACCACATCCAGGTCGCTGAAGGCAGGATCCGGGATATGGTTCACCGTGGGCAGGACCATGCCCCGGGCCATGGCCTCGATGGAGAGTGCCGCCTCGATGGCGGCCGAGGCTCCCAGGGAGTGGCCGAGCTGGGACTTGTTGGCCGTGACCGGGATCCCGGCCAGGGACTTGGCAAAGACCCTGCGCAAACACGCCACCTCGGTCCCGTCGCCGGTGGGGGTGGAGGTGCCGTGGGCATTGACCGCGCCGATATCCGCCGGCTCAAGCTCGGCATCGTCGATGGCATCGTGCATGGCCCGGACGATGGTCTCTTCGTTGGGTCGGGTAAAGTGGTGGGCGTCGGAGTTCCAGCCTATGCCGGCCACCTCGGCCCTGGCAGTTAAGCCCAGGCCCCGGACCGCCTCCTCGGCCGCCAGGACCAGTACCCCGGCGCCTTCGGCCAGGACAAATCCCTTACGGTCCAGGCTGAAGGGGCGGGAGGCCTGGCTGGGATCCTGGGCTGCCCGGTCCTTGGGGTTGATCTTGATGGTGGCCAGCATGTTGGCAAAACCCTGGATGATCTCCGGTACCAGGCAGGTCTCCACCCCTCCGGCCAGGACAAAGTCACACTCACCGTCCCGGATCATCCTGGCGCCCAGGCCGATGGCATGGTTGGCCGAGGCACAGGCGCTCTGGGGTGAGAAGATCGGACCGGTGAAGCCCAGGAGCATCCCGGCCTTGCCGCCGGGCAGGTTGGCACAGACATTGGGCAGGAGATAGGGGCTGACCTTGAACGGTCCCCGGTTGAGGTAGTTGTCCATGGCGATCCGGTAGGAGTCGGTGCCGTTGAGGGCCGAGCCGATCAGGCAGCCGGTCCTGGGCCCGGTCTGCTGGTCGATCTCCAGGCCGGCATGGAGCAGGGCCCGCCTGCAGGTCTCCATGGTCAGGAAGACATAGTCCGCGTTCCAGAGGTTGGCCTCCTTGCGGTTGACATAGGGCAGCTGACTGGGATCCCAGTCCGGGATCTCACCCACCACGTTGCTGCGGCTGGTGGTCTCGCAGCGGCTGAGCCTGCGAAAGCCGGCCCTGCCTGCGGCCGCCTGCTCCCAGGTATCGGCAAAGTTGTTGCCCAGGGCGGTGGCGACATCGTAGCCCACCACCATCACTCTTCTGTTTTTTGCTGGTCTCATAAATCTGTTACATCTGCTTAGAGTACATGTTGAAACACGGCACAGGCGTTACAGCCGCCAAAGCCAAAGGCATTCTTGAGGACAAACTCCTGGTCCAGGGCGCGTTTACCCTCGCTCACACAGTCCAGCTCCAGGGCCGGGTCAGGGGTATGGTTGATGGTGGGGGGGAGGAGCTGGTCGCGCATTCCCAGGAGGGCGAAGATGGTCTCGATGGCACTGGAGGCGCCCATGGCATGACCGATCAGGGACTTGTTGGCACAGACCGGGGGCAGCTGCCCGGCAAAGAGCGAGCGCAGGGCCTCGTACTCCACCTGATCACCCACCCGGGTGGAGGCGGCATGGGCGTTGATGGCGGCGATATCTGCAGGCTCAAGTCCGGCGTCGGCCAGGGCCTGGGCCATGCAGCGCTGGATGGTGGGGAGGTGGGGGGCCACAAAGTGGTGGGCATCCGAGGTCATGGACCAGCCTGCCAGCCGGGTATGGTAGCTCAGGCCGTGGGCCCGGGCAAAGGCCCGGGAGGCCAGGATCAGGGCGCCGGCACCCTCGGAGATGACAAAGCCCCGGCGATCCAGGGAAAAGGGGCGACTGGCCCGCTGGGGCGCCTCCTCTTCCTGACCCGGCTTGGGTGAGTAGCTGCCGTTCATGGTGGCAAAACCGGCCACAATGGGTTCCACCAGGGCAAAGTCCACGGCCCCGCAGATGACCAGGTCTGCCCGGCCCTGGGCCAGGAACATGGCCCCCATCAGCAGGGAGCTCAGGCCGGTGGCACAGGCGGTGATGGTGGAGGTGATGGGCCCCTGGGCCCCGGTCTCCATGGCGATCTTGCCACCCACCATGTTGATGCAGGCATTGGGGTTGGTGTAGGGCGGGGGCAGGCGGTTGTCGGCCTGGAGCCTTCGGTCGGCGTTCAGGACGGCGTCCAGGCCGCCGATGGCCGAGCTGTAGGTGACTGCGGTGCGGGGGGCCAGCTCCGGGGTGATGGCGAGCCCGGCTCGCCTGAGCGCCCGGCTCACCGAGAGCAGGGCATAGGGAAAGATCGGAGAGCTCCAGGCCGCCCGGTGCCGGGGGCTGAGAAAGGGATAGTCGCTGGTTGAGAGTTCAGCGCTAAGTTCCTCCACCTGGCCGGCAACGCGCACCGGGAACTCGGGGGGCAGGGGAAAACGGCTTAAGGGACCGATGCCGCTCTCGCCTGCCAGGGCGCGCTGCCACTGCTCTTCAAGCTCCAGTCCCAGGGGGGAGACGGCATCGTAGCCGAGAATAACCGGGGTGGTGTCCTCCATGGGGGCTGCCGCAGACCTACCAGGGGATGAACTGATAGAGCTTGGCAAACATCTCGTAGACCTCGATCCAGTTCTGGAGATCCCGGCTCGTCCGGATATGGTCCCGCTTGTTGACCATCACCCAGCTCATGTGGGCGGCCCCGTCCTTACAGGTGGAGCAGTCACGGGTCTCTGAGGTACAGCAGCGGTGCATGGTGTGCAGGTCCGAGGACCAGCGGATGAAGTTGGTCAGTCGTTTGGGCCGCGGCTGCCGACGGTCCAGGGGCTCGGTCACCGAGGGGCACTCCTGCCAGCCGAACTGTCTGCCCAGCATCCTGCCGGTGGTGATCACCTCGTGGTAGTACCTGGAGGAGATCACGGTCTCGGGATAGCGATCCAGCATGGTGTCCATCTCTGCCCGCACCGCGACCAACTCTTCGGCTTGCCAGGAAAAGCCGTCCACCTCCTCGTCGTTGGAGAGCAGCTGCATGTGGACCTTGAGTCCCACGTCTCGGATCTTCTGGATGATCTTTTCGGTCTTGCCCAGCTGTCTGGGGGTGATGGTGTAGAGGTAGTAGGCGTGGGGATCTCCCTGGTAGTTGGCGCTGGAGATCTTGAAGGTGTCCTTGCCCCGGAGGGTCTTTTCATCCTCCTCATCACCCCAGAGGGAGAGGCCGACCATCATATCCGGGAAGCGCTCCCTGGGTACCTTGATCAGGCCGTTGGTGGCGCAGAAGGTGGGCAGACGCCGATAGAAGGCCTCCACCCGGTCCAGGCAGAGGGTGGGTTCTCCGCCGATGAGGATGGCCAGGTTCACCCCCCGCCTGGTCTCATCATCGATAAAGGCCTGCCAGCGGCCCAGGTCATGCTCTTCGGCGGCGGCCTCGTCCTCACCGGAGGAGAAGAAGAAACAGCCCTTGCAGCGCAGGTTGCAGCGGTTGGTCACATCGTAGATGGAGCTGCGGATGTTGAGCTTGGAGATTTTCTTATAGCGTGCGTACCAGTGATCGTCGAGAAGGGAGCTGACGGTTATCATGGGCGCTCCTTGCCTGCAGGCGGATTGATATAGGTGGGGCAGAGGGTCGCTCCCTTGGGGTAGCCTGTGACCCAGACCGCCAGGTAGGTATCCATATAGTCGAGCCAGGCGCTAAAGGTGACCGGATCGGTGGCGTGACGGTACATCCTGGCCGTGACCACGGCACTGCCCGCGGCATAGTGACGGCAGTCGCTGCAGTCGGTGTCCGGCACGCAGCAGGCAGCCTGGCGGTCCCACTGGAGGTCGGTCCGGTACTGGCGGAAGCTCTTGCCCAGGCCGATGGCAGCGGAGGGGTTCTGGCGCGGATAGGAGCAGCTGAAGAGCTGATGAAGGCTCTGCTCTGCGGTGTGGGCCACGATGTTGTAGGGCGAGAAGAGCACGTTTTGGGGATATTCCTCCAGGAGCTCGCTCATCATCTCCCTGGTCCGGAGGAGGCTCTCCCTGCTGTGGCGGAGGGGACCGCTGTAGCCGACCGGGGCGGAGAACATGTTAAAGGTGAGCTGCTGGCCGTTGTCGGCCAGGATCCGGCTGACCTCCCGGGCCTCGCCGATGTTATCCGGGGTAAAGGTGTAGACAAAGAGCGCCCTGGGATCTTCGCGATAGTTGACCAGCTGACGGACCAGCATGTCCGGGGCCTTGCGGATCCGCTCGCTGCTCCGGTCATTGCCCCAGACCGAGATGTGGATCCGGTAGTCGATCTCCCGGGGGATGGGCCTGATACCGTTGGTGGCAATGGCGCCCAGGGGGATGACCTGGTGACAGACCGCACAGAGCTCCGGCACCAGCGAAGGCTCGGCACCGGCCAGGACCACAAAGGTGATCCCCCGCTGTTTTTCGCCCTCCAGCAAGGTTCTCCAGTCGGCCTGACTGCGGTTCTCCCGGGCAAACTGCTTTTCACCGCTGAAATAGTAGCAGCCCTCACAGCGGATATTGCAGCGGTTGGTCATGTCATAGGTTGATTCGCGCAGGAAGAAGTATTGGCGCACCTTTTCCCAGCGCTCGCGGATCAGCGGATCGGCGATGATCTCGGCAAATTTGTATTCCGGTTGGGGGGCGGTCATCTATTCGTCGCTGTTGAGCTTGTCGTTGATGTAGTGGCTGATGATCCGAACCGAGGTCAGGGTGGGGTAGTCGTCTTCGTCGATCCGGATGCCGAACTCATCCCTGAGGACCAGGGCGATGGTGGCCAGGTCCATGGAGTCGATCCCGACCTCGTCGATCAGGTCCAGGTCAGGGTCAAAGGTCTCAGGGGTGACATCTTCGAGCTTCAGCTCGTTGATGATGATCTCGGCAATGCGGATGATGGTCTGGTCTATGGTCTGTGGCATGGAATTATTCGGGGGTTGCAGGGGGGGAAACCGTCATCCTGCCGGAGCAGACTTCCTGGTCTCCACAGGTGATTTTGAACTGGCACTGGTCGCTTTGCGGGGTGCAGCTCACCTCAATATCGAGTTGTTCACCGGGACGGACGATCTTGCGGAACTTGATCCGGCTAAGGCCCAGCACATCCACCCGGGCCGCTGTTGTCCGGCCAAGGAGATCGGCGACCATCTTCAGCTGGGCAATACCGGGGAGGATGGGGTCGTCGGGGAAATGTCCGGAAAACCAGGGGGAACCGGCATCGATGCGCACCGATGCTGTGGTGGTGATTGGGTCCATGTTCGTCGCTGAAAAAAAGCGCTTGCTCTGCTTATCGGTCTCGGCTGTAGCTTCTTGGTGTTGTCGCCTGATCCCTGTTCATCTATAAAAAAGCAGGGAATGGACCAAAAAGATTGCTTATACCACCTGGCTGAAAATATCTCAACCGCTAAGCCGGTGGCAGCTGTGGATCTTTAGGTGCGGATCTTTGCAACGCCTTGGTTGGACGGCTCTGTTGTCAGGTCCTGTTTCGGTCTGGCGAGGGCTCTCCCGGTGGTCGGTTCAGCGAATCAGAAACTCCCAGAGCGGTCCGCTGTATCCCCGTTGATGCAGCTTTCGGACGGTGTCTGCGCCCCCGCTGCCGCCGGAGCCGACCACCCAGTTGATTCGCTGGCCTGCCCGCTCTCGGACCATGGCCTCGATGCCGGCTTGATCGATCCCCTCGGCCTGGTAGAAGACAGGCTTGAGCAGGTCGGTGTCCGGGCCGATCCTGCCCTGTTCTAGGGCGATCCGGTAGAGGCCGGTACCCGGATAGACGCGGATGCCGATGAAGCAGAAGAGCACGGTCCGGGTGAGTCGTTCCATCTGTTCCAGGGTGGCGCTCACCGTGGCCCGGGACTCGCCCGGACCGCCCAGGAGCAGGTAGTGGGCGGTATGGAGACCGGCCTCCAGGGCCTGCCGGTGGGCCGTGAAGACCTCCCGGACCCGAAAGGGTTTGCGGTAGCTCTCGAGCATGGGGTCTGCCAGGGCCTCGGTGCCGAATTCCACATGGCGAAGACCGGCTTCGGCCATGGTGGAAAAGTACTCCGGCGGCAGCTTCACCGGCGCAAAGAAGGCGCCCCAGGGGATGGAGACCCCGGCCGCCGTAAAGGCCCGGGCCACGGCCAGAGAGTGGGGGACATCCGAGTTAAAGGCCGAGTCGGTGATAAAAAAATAACTGGCCCCGGCTGCCTCCAGCTTCAGCGCCATCCGGGCCACCTCCTCCGGGTCGATCAGGCGGTGCTGCCGGCCCTCGATCCGGGGATAGGGGCAGTAGATGCAGCGAAACGAGCAGCCCCGTTTACTCTGCAGGCTGAGCATGCCGCCGTGCTCCAGGTAGAAGCGCTTATGGGCGGCATCGTCCCGGAAGTCGCGTCGTTGCGGGCCGGTCCAGGGGGGGGGCAGGGGGGGGGCTGCCGGGGAGTCCGGGGTGATCACTCCCGGGATCAGGCAGGGGTCCTGCTCCTGGTCCAGGGCATCGGCCAGGAGGCCGAAGCGTTCTCCCTCGCCCACCAGTCCCAGGTCCGCGCCCACGGCGGCCAGGATGGCCCGGGGCATGATGGTGAAGCCGGCGCCGCCGCAGACGACCAGGGCCCGGGAGCGGGCTCTGAGCCAGCTGACCAGCTGCTGGTACTCCCGGATAAAGGAGCGGCTGGTCGCTGCCTCGGTGTTGTCGATGTTGCGGCAGGAGATGCCGATCAGGGTCGGTGAAAACTCGGCCACCAGCCGGGCCAGGTCGGCCAGGTCCATGGTGTTGAGATCCGCGATCCGCACCTGGTGGCGGGCTGCAACGGAGCCTGCCACATAGTCGAGACCAAGGGGGTAGACCGGGTAGGGCTCGCGCAGGGTGTTGGGGGAAATCAGCAGGATCCTCATGGTCGCTGCAGTTCCATGGCCGTGAGGCAATCGCCCAGGCCCAGGATCAGGATCCGTCGGCCTTCGCCTTCCAGGCGGAGCTCCCGGCCCCCGCTCAAGCCTGCCGGGATGCGGCCGGCCTGACAGAGGGCGGCGGCCAGGGTCGCGGCCAGGGCCGAGGCGGTGCCGAATTCACCGCTGAGCCTGCGGTAGTCGACGGTGGGCGCCTTGGAGCGGCTCAGGGCCTGGAAGGCCCTCAGTTGTTCCTGGCCCAGATCCCGCCTGGCTGCAGGAATGCCCACCAGGATCAGCCCGTAGGGCTGGCTCCGGCCGGGCCCCAGCTTGAGGGCCCTCACCAGGGCTGCCATGGTCTCCGGGCCGCTGTCTTGCTGATAAAAGGGCAGGCAGATGCGGCAGCAGGCCCCCTCGAGCTCCCGGCTGACCAGGAGGGCCGCGCCGCCGTCGGCTGCCCGGTCTGCTGCCTGGTATGCTGTCGTACAGGAGGGATCCAGCAGGGGTGAGAGGTCGGGCTGGGCTTCGTCGACCCCCATGAGCAGGGTCGGTCGTGCGCTCCTGCACCTCATCAGTTGGGCGCTCAGCAGGGCCTGCTCAAAGGAGTAATCGCCGCCGCTGGTGGTGATGTTGGCACCGGTGGCCCCCAGGAGCAGGGCCACCTGGCCGGCAGGGCCGTTATGGACCGAGCCGACAAAGTCGGTGGGGCTGGGAAACTGCTCCTCCGTGGTCCTGAGGCGGTGGAGGAAATCAAAGGTTTCGGAGAGGGCGCCCCAGCTGGTGCCCATGAAGACGTTCCCGATCCCGGGGGCGTCGGTCCCTGCTTTCCGGGCGGCTGCAGCCAGGGAGAGGCTCATCTGGGCCAACCGTTTGAGCCGTCGGGTCAGCCTGGGGGAGAGCCCCGCGCTGATGGTCGCAGCCGAGGCCATGCCGGCCACCGACTCACCCCGGCGGAGCCGTTCCAGGGTCGCCTCGCTGTTGCCGGCACCGCTGATGGCCGCAAAGCCATGGATGGCCAGGCCCGGGGGGCCAGGCTTGCAGTCGACCTGGGCCCGGGGCCCGGGGGAGTAGCACCGCTCGGCGATGAGCAGGGAACCGTTGTTGCCGCCAAAGCCAAAGGAGTTGGAGAGCACGGTGCGGACTGCTCTCTCCTCCGGCCTGGTAATCGGCTTGAGGCCGAGCTCCGGGTCCAGCTGCTCCAGGCCGGTGTTGGCCGGCAGCAGCCCACGGGAGATCAGCAGGCTGGCAATCACCGCCTCGATGGCCCCGGCCGCTGCCAGGCTGTGGCCGGTGGCGCCCTTGATGGAGGAGAGGGGCGGCAGCGGCTGAAACAGCCGGCGGATGGCCCGGGCCTCGGCCCGGTCGTTGTCCGGGGTGCCGGTACCGTGGAGGTTGATGTAGTCGACCTCTGCCGGTGTGAGGCCACCGTCGGCCAGGGCCTGTTCCATGGCCCGGAGCGCCCCGTCGCCCTCGGGGTGGGGCGCTGCAGGGTGATAGGCATCGCAGGAGAGTCCGGCCCCCAGCAGTTGGCTGGTGCAGTTTTCGCCCGGCCTGCGGCTCAAGAGGAGCAGGCCGGCGCCCTCGGCCACGGCCATGCCCTGGCGCTCCCTGTCCAGGGGGCGACAGCCCTGCCGGTCCACCAGCTGGAGGGCGTGGAAACCGAAGTAGGTGAGGCGGGAGAGCGAGTCCACCCCGCCTGCCAGGACCGAGTCCACCTCTCCTGCCAGGAGCATCTCCCGTGCCAGGGCCAGGGCCACGGCCCCGGAGGAACAGGCCGTGGAAACAACCAGGGCCGGACCCGTGCAGCCTACGCTCTCAGCCAGGGCCTGGGCCACGGAGTGGAGCCCGTGATAGCGGTAGCAGTGGGGCCGCTCTTCCTGCTCGGCCAGGAGCTGTTCCGTGGTCAGGATGCCGCCGGTGGTGGTGCCCAGGATAATGGCGCCCGGTGGATGGCTGCAGCCTGCCATGGCCTGCCTGCCTGCCGCTACGGCCAGCTGATGGGTGCGGGGCATGGTCGCTGACTCCGGGGCGAGCTCGACCTGACCCACCGGCAGCGGCTCTCCCCGGAGCAGGGAAAAGAGGCTCAGGGGGGCAAGGGCGGAACGGTTTTCGCGCAGGGCCTGCTCGGTGGCTGCCAGGCCTTTACCCAGTCCAGAGATGATGCCCAGGCCGTTGATGTAGATCCTGGTCGTACTCAAGGGGCGGTGTCGGCAGCGCTTTGCGGGCCGTTCTCCTGGATATAGCGGGCCAGGTTGGCCAGGGAGTAGAAGACCTGCTGGCCCACCTCCTGGTTGTTGATGACGATGCCATAGTCTTTTTCCACCATGACCACCATCTCCAGGACATCGATGGAGTCGATCCCCAGCTCGCCGCCCACCAGTTGGGCGTTTTCGTCAAAGTCTTCAGGCTTCACATCCTGGAGATTGAGGATCTCGATCAGTTTGATCTTGAGCTCTTCGATCAGTGCATGCATAATTTTTTGATTTTGCAGTTGGTTTGTATTAATTAACCGCTGAGCCCGAGCCACGGCTGTGCTGTGGTCCGGGGCAGTGCCGTTGTCAGTGTTGATAAAGGGTGCTATGTTATCTGCTGGCCAGGGATTTGTCATCCCCTTTGGACCCTTGGCGGCAGGTTATTTCAAGAGCTTCGGGATCAGGAGAGATCATGGCTGCTACACCCCTCAATGGTCTGAGTTTGGAGGACCTGCTCCCCCATCGTGGGGGGATGCTGCTGGTTGACGAGGTCCTGGAGGTCGAGTCCAGCCACGCCCGGACCAGCTCCAGTCCCCGGCCAAGCTGGCCCCTGGCCGAGGAGTCGGGGGTCCACCCCCTGATCCTGGTGGAGCTGGCGGCCCAGACCGCCGGAGTCTGCAACGGCTGGGACCGGATCCAGACCCAGGGCCTGGACTCCAACCAGATGGGCTGGCTGGTGGGGATCAAGAAGGCGGAATTTTTTGTCGATAGCCTGCCCTTTGCTCAAAAGGTGGTGAGCTGCGCCCGGACAACCCATAACTTTGCAAATCTTCGAGAGGTGGCCTGTGAGCTCTATCAGGAGCAGCGCCTGATCGCCCGGGTCACCCTGCAACTCTTTCAGGCAGAACAGTCATGACAGCAAGAGATGAACAGACCATAGCCATCGTCACCGGTGGCAGTAAGGGCATCGGCAGGGCAATCTGCCTGGAGCTGGCCCGCCAGGGCCACTACTGTGTGATCAACTATCACAGCGACCGGGAGGGGGCCCAGACCACCCTGGCCCGGGTCGAGGCAGCCGGCGGGGCAGGGGAGATTGCCCCCCTTGACGTCCGCGACACCGAGGCCGCCCGGGAGGCGGTGGAAGAGCTGGCAAGCCGCTTGGGCAGGATCGATCTCCTGGTCAACAACGCCGGCATCATCTCCGATGGCCTCTTCATGATGATGTCCCAACAGAGCTGGCAGACGGTGATCGATACCAGCCTCAACGGCTTTTACAACGTCACCCGGCCGGTGATCGAGCAGATGGTCCGCAGGCGCCGGGGCGCGGTGGTCTCGCTTTCCTCGGCCAGTTCCCTGATGCCCAACCGGGGTCAGGCCAACTATGCCGCAGCCAAGGCCGGCCTCAATGCCGCCAGCAAGGCGCTGGCCAGCGAGGTGGCCCGCCTGGGGATCCGGGTCAACGTGGTGGCCCCGGGACTGATCGAGACCCAGATGATCCAGGAGGCCCCCAGGGAGCAGATCAAGGCCATGATTCCCATGGCCCGGATCGGTCGACCCGAGGAGGTGGCCCAGGTGGTGGGCTTCCTCTGCTCCGAGGCCGCCTCCTATGTGACCGGCCAGGTGATCTCGGTGAATGGCGGGATGTTCTGATGAACGCTCGCTGGCTGCCCCTGGCCCTCGGCCTGCTGCTCGCTATCGGGAGCCCTGTCATCGCTGCTGAGGCGGAGCCTGCGCTTGCTCGTCCCGACAGCCCTGCCAAGATCCACTCCATAGAGGCGGACTTTGTCCAGGAGAAGCACCTCAAAATCCTGGCCCGGCCGCTGGTCTCCTACGGCAGCTTTGCCTTCCAGGCCCCCCGCTCCCTGCGCTGGGAGTATCGCCGGCCCATGGTCTCGATCCTGATCAGTGACGGCGATACCATTCGCCGCTTCGTGGAGCACGAGGGGGTGCTGGTGGAACAGCCGGGGATGGGGTTTGATGCCATGGAGCTGGTCCTGGCTGAGATCAGCAACTGGCTGGATGGCCGCTTCAGCGACAATCCCCTGTTCACCACCAGCCGGCCGGAGCCCCGCACCATCGTCCTCACCCCCAGGGAAGCGGGCCTGCGGACCCTGATCAGCTCCATCGAGCTGCAGCTGGCCGAGCAGTCCGGCGGCCAGGGCCTGCTGGAGCGGGTGACCATTGTCGAGGGGCCGGACGCCTTTACCACCATGACCTTCAGCAACCGGCTCCTCAACGGCCAGATACCGCTGCACCGTTTTCAAGGGCCATGAGCCTGGTCCGTTCTTCTCTCTGCTGCCTGGCTTGCCTGCTGCTGGTCGGTTGTGCCCCCTCGGCCCTGCCACCCTTCAGCATCCTGGAGTCCCGGGAGGGAGAAAACCCCGCAGAGGAGATGGCCCGGCTACGCTGCGCCGCCCTCTTTCCCCGGGGCAGCTGGCAGCTGGTCCATGCCATCGACTACAGGGTGGGGCAGAGCGGCCAGGGCAGCGTCATCGGGGTGACCAGCCTGGGCCGGCAGGAGCTGGAGTGCGCCCTGGTCACGGTCGAGGGCTTGACCCTCTTTGCCGCCCGTCAGGGCCCGGCAGGTGAACTTACGGTGAGCCGTGCCGTGCCCCCCTTTGATGCCCCTGGCTTTGCCCAGGGCCTGATGGCCGATCTCCGGACCCTCTTTCGCCGGCCTCGGGCCGGGCAGGTCCTGGTCGGTCGTCTGCAGCGGCCAACCGGCCCCGGCCGTTCAGGCGCTGAACCCTTGGCGAGCTGTCGCTACCTGGAACCCGGTGGCCGGGTGGTGGATCTCAGCCCCGGGGCAGAGGGCGGTTGGCGGCTGCAGAGCTACAGCCCGACCGCGGCCCTGGAGCGGACCATCCGTGCCGCCGACTGCACCCTGGTGGGTGTTACCCCCATTGCCGGGACCCTGGAGCTGACCGCCCCGGGCCCCGGCGGCTATCAACTCAACCTGAAACTGCTCCGCGCCGAGATGTTCTAATGCGATTTAAACTGATCTACCCCAAGTGGGCCAAGCTCAACCGTCAGACCGAGTTTCACCTGCCCCCCCACGGGCCGGTGGTCTTTGCAGCCACCCTGCCCGCCTATGTGGAACTGGATTTTGTGGACGAGAATCTGGACGAGATCGATTTTGAGGAGCCGGTGGATGTGGTGGGGATCTCGATGATGCTCACGGTCCAGGTCAAGCGGGGCTGGCAGATCGCTGACCGCTATCGCCGCCAGGGGGTCAAGGTCATCTTCGGCGGGATCGCCACCATGCTCCATGCCGAGGAGACCATGGCGCATGCCGATGCGGTCTTCCTGGGCGAGGCCGAGGGGCGGATGGAGGGGCTCCTGGAGGACCTCAGGCTGGGGCGGCTCAAGCCCTGCTATGACTATCTCGACCGTCGGCCGGACATCGGCCTGGTGGGCCCGGCCCGGCGGGATATCCTCAAGCGGGAGCTCTACAACCACAAGGGGGTGCAGATGGTGGACCTGGTCCACGCCTCCCGGGGCTGCCGCTTCAACTGCTACCCCTGTGCGGTCTCCTACCTGGGCGGCCGGGAGTTCCGGCCCCGGCCCATCGACCAGGCCGTGGCCGAGATGGCCGGGATCGATAACAACCGTCTCTTTATCGTGGACAACTCCCTGGCCCAGAATACCCAGTGGGAGCTGGACCTCTTTCGGGAGATGATCCCCCTGAAGAAGAACTGGTGCTCCCATCCCATCGAGGACAAGCCCCAGGTCCTGGATCTGGCGGCCCAGGCCGGTGCCTGGTATGTCTATCAGGCGGTCTTTGACACCTCGGACTACATCAAGGAGCGGATCAAACGCTACCATGACCACGGCATCGGGGTGGAGGGGACCATCCTCCTGGGGCTGGAAAGCCATGACGAGGAGTTCATCAAGCGGCTGATCGATTTTCTCCTGGAGATCGAGCTGGACCTGGCCGAGTTCACCGTCCTGACCCCCTTTCCCCATACCCGGGCCTATGAGGAGCTCAGTCGGCAGGGCCGGATCCTCTCTACTGACTGGGACGACTACTCTGCAGACCGGGTGGTCTACCAACCCAAACAGATGAGCCCGGAGCGTTTGGGGGAACTGCTGGACTATGCCTGGAACACCTTTTATCAGGATGAGCCCCAGCATATCAAGATGGCCCGGCTCTTTAAGCAGGTGGTCCAGCGGGAGATGGCGGCCGACACCTTTCGCCCCAGGGAGCGGCGTCTGCGGCAGCGCTCCTTTGGCCGAGTCGCCGAATAGGCCGGGGCCGGCGCGTAAGTTTTTTTGGAGGCTCTGATGAAGACCAACAGGGACACGACCATCGACACGACCATCGAGGCGATCAGCCCCGGGATCCGGGCAACTGTGGCCCGGCTCCTCGGGGAGCCTGGCCAGCCGGAAAAACCCTTTATCCATGGGGGATGCACCCTCCAGGAGGTCCACGGCCTGGCAGCCCGCTTCCGGCAGGCGCTGGAGCCGGTCGGGACAGAGGCTCCGCTCTGTCTGGCCAGCGAGGATAAGGGGGTCCTGGCGGCCGCCCTGCTGGCCGCGCTGGCCGGTGGCCCGACCCTGCTGTTGCCCCATGCACTCTCTGCTCCTGCCCTGGAGCGACTGGACCAGGCCGTTGAGCTGGCGGCTGTCCTGGGCGAGCAGGCCGCCGGCTTTTCGCCCGATCTCAGGCGGATCGACCACCAACTCAAGGGCAGCCCATCCTCCGGGGCAGGTCTGGCGGGGGCTGTTCCGGCCGCACCCGGGGAACTGCTCCTCCAGCTCTTCACCGGCGGCACCACGGGCGCTCCCCAGCTCTGGTCCAAGAGCGTGGCCAACCTGCTGGCCGAGGCCCTCTTCCTGGCCGATCACTTCCAGGTCGGGGAGGAGGATCTGATCCTGGCCACCATCCCGCCCTACCATATCTACGGCCTCCTCTTTTCGGTGCTGCTGCCCCTGGTCTCCGGGGCCCGGGTGGTGGCCGAGAGCCCCTCCTTTCCAGGGGAGATCGAGGAGCTGGTCCGAAGCCGGGGGGTGAGCATCATGGCCGCGGTACCTGCTCACTATCGGGTCCTCCGGGGCCGGACCCTGCCCCTGCGCCTGGCCTTCTCCTCGGCCGGGATGCTTGATCCGGCGGATAACAGCGCCTTCTGCCGGGCCAATACCATGGGGGTGATCGAGGTCTATGGTTCCACCGAGACCGGCGGCATTGCCACCAGGAACCGCTGGGCCGGGGAAGAGGGGTTCACCCCCTTTCCCACGGTTGAGTGGCAGATCCATCGGGAGCAGCTGGCGGTGCGCTCCCCCTACATCTCCCCTGATCTCCCCCGGGATGAGGCCGGTTTCTTCCATACCAGCGACCGGGTGGAGGCCTGCGGCGCCCGGGGCTTTCTCCTCAAGGGGCGCAGTGACCAGGTGGTCAAGGTGGGGGGCAAGCGGGTGGACCTGGAGGAGGTGCGGCAGCTGATCCTGGAGGTGGCCGGGGTGGAGGAGTGTCTGGTCCGGGCCCTGCCCGAGGGCGGCGGCCGTCAGCACCTGATCGCTGCCCTGGTCCAGGTCAGGGGCGTGGATCCAGGCCGGGATCCCGGCCTGGATCCATCGTTCCTCCAGGGCTTCCTGGAGGAGAGGCTGGAACCCGCTGCCCGGCCCAGGCGTCTGCTGATCGTGGAGCAGATTCCGCTCCAGGCAAACGGCAAGTACGACGGCCAGGCCATCACCCGGCTGCTGCAGCAATGAAGGAGCTTTGGCCCAGTTACGGGGCAGGCTACAGCTGCCTTGCGGCCTGGAGCGAGCTCCTGGACCGGATCAATGTCTTTCCCGTGGCAGACGGCGACACCGGGGTCAACCTGCGGCTCAGCCTGGCGCCCCTGCGGGAACCCTCTGCCGGCAACCTTCGCAGCCAACTGGCCCGTTCTGCCAGCGGCAACTCCGGCAACATCGCAGCCGCCTTTTTCCGGGAACTGGTCAGCGCCGACCACCCTGAAGAGCTGCCCCAGAAAGTCGCCCTGGGCCGGGCTGCGGCCTGGGCAGCGGTGGCCGATCCCCGGGAGGGGACCATGCTCTCGGTGTTCAGCGCCCTGGACCGGGTCCTGGCCAGCGGCGAGCCCCTGGAAGAGCTCCATCCCCGGATCATGGCTGAACTCCAGGAGGCCGTGGCCACGGGCGTCCGCCAGCTGCCCCAGCTGGAGGCGGCCGGGGTGGTGGATGCCGGTGGACTGGGGATGCTGCTCTTTTTTGAGGGCTTCTTTGCCTGTCTCCTGGAGCGGGAGGAACCGAGCGGTGCCATCCTGGATCGATTTTCCGGCCAACTGACCATCAACAGCGCTTACCGGCCCGAGCCCCTGGAGCAGGGTTGGGGCCATCCCGGCCGCTCTGCTGCCGCCTCCGCACCCTCTTTCTGTGTCGATGCCGTGCTGGCCACCGAACTGGACCAGAACCAGGTCCGGGAACAACTCGGTCCCTGGGGCGACAGCCTGGTGGTGCTGACTGCTGAGCTTGCCGATACTGCCGATACTGCTGACGGTGCTGACGCGGGTGAGCCTGCTGTAAAATTCCACATCCATACCCGGGCCCCCGAGGAGCTGCGGCTGGCCATGGCCCAGGTGGGCGCCCTCCGTCACTGGTCGGAGGAGCGGATCGAGCAGCCCCTCGGCAGCCCCTCGTTGCGGCCGGAGTCCCCGCTGTCAGCGGGATCAGGGACTCCTGCCGGGAGCGAGGCGCCGGTACGGATCGTCACCGATGGCGCCGGTTCCCTGACCCGGGCCCTGGCCAGGGAGCACGCCATCACCCTCCTGGACAGCTACATCGTCACCCGGGAGCGGGCCGTGCCCGAGACCCTCTGCCCGGCCGGGGAGATCTACCGGCTACTGGCCGCGGGCACCAAGGTGACCACGGCCCAGGCCTCCCGCTACGAGCGTCACCAGCACTACCAGAGTCTCTGCCAACGCTTCTCCCGCTGCCTCTACCTCTGTGTGGGCTCGGCCTTTACCGGCAACCACCAGGTGGCCAGCCGCTGGCAGCAGCAGCATGACCCCGAGGGTCGCCTCACGGTGCTGGACAGCGGTGCCGCCTCCGGACGCTTGGCCCTGATCGCCCTGCTCACCGCCCGTCTTGCCCAAAAGGGTGCCTCCTACACCTCGGTGCTGGCCTGCGCCCGGGAGCTGATCGACTCGGCCCGGGAGTATGTCTTCATCGATCAGCTCAAGTATCTGGTGGCCGGCGGCCGGGTCTCCAGGGCCGGCGGTTTCTTTGCAGACCTCTTGCACTGCAAGCCGGTGGTCACTCCCGGCCACCGGGGAGTCCGCCGGCTGGGCATGGTCCACAGCCGGGGGGGGCAGCTGGCCTTTTCCCTGAAAGAGCTGGCCCGGGAGTGTGATGGGGCGGCGCGACCGCTGATCCTGCTCCAGTACTCGGATAACCGGGCCTGGCTGGCCAGGGAGGTGGAGCCCCGGGTGCGGAGTTGCTATCCGGGAGCAGAGCTCCTCACCACCCCCCTCTCCCTGACCTCCGGGGTGCACATGGGCCCCGGGACCTGGTCCCTGGCCGTGGTTGCCCACCCCCCTGAACCCCCTGCAGGGGGCTGAGCCCGGGCCGCCCGGCCTGCCCCGTAACCCCAGCGTTCCAGAACCCTACGTCTTTTCCAAGGATAAGCCCATGAAGCCTGCAGTGATTATTCCGGTCTATAACCATGGCCAACAGATCGAGGCGGTGGTCCGCCGGGCCGCCCGGCTGGGGCTGCCCATGGTGGTGGTGGACGACGGCTCCACCGACGGCACGGCCGCGATCCTGGACCATTTGGCTGGCTCCGGCGCTCTCAGCGGGCTCACCCTCCTCCGTCATCCGGAGAACCTGGGCAAGGGCGCTGCCCTGCTCAGCGGCTTTGGGGCCGCAGTTGACCAGGGCTGTGACTGGGCCCTCAGCCTGGATGGCGACGGCCAGCACGATCCCGCCGATGGTCCCAGGCTCCTGGAGGAGGTGGCCGACGGCAGCCGCGCCCTGGTCCTGGGCCGGCGGGAGCAGATGGAGAGCATGGCCCATGTGCCCTGGACCAGCCGCTTTGGCCGCAGCTTCTCCAACTTCTGGGTCTGGGCCGTGGGTGGACCGCTGGTGAGCGATTCCCAGTCCGGTTTCCGGCTCTACCCCCTGCCCGAGGTCCTGGAGTTCGGGGTGCGGTCCCGGCGCTACCAGTTTGAGGTGGAGGTCCTGGTCCGGGCCCGCCAGGCCGGCTTGGAGGTCCGGGAGGCTCCGGTGCAGGTGGTCTACCAGCCCCGTGGCGAGCGGATCAGTCACTTCCGGCCCTGGACCGACTTCCTCCGCAACTCCCGGCTGTTCAGCCGGCTGTTCTTCTGCCGCCTCTTTGCTCTGCTTGCCCGGGTGGTGGGGCGATGAGGGGGTTCTGGTATCGACTGTTGGTCCGCTGCTCCAGCTGCTGCGGCCCCTGGCTGCTGAAGCTGGTCTCCCGGCTGATTGCCCTGGGCTACTTTCTCTTTTCCCGGCAGGTGGCGGAGAGCTGCCGCTTCTATGCAGCCCTCTACCCCGAGCAGGGAGCGCTCTATCACCGCTGGTGCAGCTTCAGGCAGTACCAGCGCTTCACCTCCATCCACCTGGATCGTTTCCTGGCCCGGGAGCGCGGTACCCCGAGCTGCACCTCCCGGGGCTGGGAGCGGCTGGAAGCGCTGATCGGCGGGCAGGGCGGGATCCTGCTGATGTCCCACCTGGGCAACTGGGAGATGGCGGCTGCGCTGCTCAAGCAGCAAAGGGGGGATCTCCAGCTGCTGCTCTACATGGGGGTCAAGGAGCAGGAGGGGGTGGAGCGCTGCCAGAAGGAGGAGCTGCGCCGGGCCGGGGTCACCATCATCGGGGTGGAGCAGGGCAGCGATGCCCCCATGAGCGGGGTGGAGGCGATCCGCTGCCTCCAGGCAGGCGGCCTGGTCTCCATGGCCGGCGATCAGCTCTGGCGGGAGGAGCAGCGCCGGGTGGAGGTCTCCTTTCTGGGCCACCGCGCCTTCCTGCCCCAGGCCCCCTTTGTCTTTGCCCTGGTCGCAGGGGCGCCGCTGCTGCCCTTCTTCGCCTTCCGTCAGGGGGACAACCACTATCACTTCAGCCTGGCCGAGCCCATCACCATCGAGCGGGTGGCCCGGGGTGAGCGGGACCAGGCCATTTCCCGGGCTGCCCAGGAGTATGCCGACCTCCTGGCCGCCACCCTGCGGCGCCATCCCTTTGAGTGGTACCACTTTGAGCGCTTTCTCCACTAAGGCCGTCTCTGCAGGCAAGAGGCCGGCGGGAACGGATCCCCGAGGGCGCAGGGGGGTGCCTGGGGGCGGCTCGCGGTCAGCCGCTCTTTTCCCTTTTGTAAGGAGGAGAAACCGTGTAGTATCCGAGCCCATTAGACCAAATCCGCAGAGCGTACGGCAAAACCGGCCCCAGGGGGCTGAACGCCATCTGCTGTCCACCTAGATCGTGTTATGACCAGAGACGAAATACAGCAAGCCATTATCACCATCCTCACCAAGGACTTTGAGTTCGAGAATCCGGGCCTGGAGGACAACCTCCGCGATGCCCACGGCTTTGACAGTATCGATGCCATCGAGCTGCTGGGCAAGATCGAGTTGCTCCTCGGCTTCTCCCTGACCCGGGAGGAGAAGGAACAGGCCATGGCCATCCGCACCATCAAGGATGTGGTTGCCTATATCGAAGAACTGCAACGCTCCCGCAACAGCTAACCCTTCCCCGCCTGCCTGCCATGAAACGACGCGTCGTCATCACCGCCTGTTCCGCCATCACCCCCATCGGTTACGGCAAGGACGAGATCATCCAAAGCCTGCGCTCGGGTCGTTCCGGGGTCAGCCCCCTGCGTGACGACGGCCTCCTGAGCAAGCATATCCACTCCCGTGTCTTTGGCAGCGTGGATTATCCCATGGAGTACGGCTTTAAGCGCCAGTACACCAAGACCATGGGCCCGGTGGCCTTCTATGCCTGCCAGGTGGCCAAGGACGTGCTGGCGCAGTCGGGTCTGGATCAGGAGTTCATCACCTCAGGCCGCCTGGGGGTGGCCTTTGGCTCCACCCATGGCAGCCCCACGGTGCAGCGGGACATCTACAAGACCTTTTTTTCCGACCTGGATGCCAAGTTCTCCTCCATCGGGGCCGTCGATTACCTCCGCTCCATGGTCCATACCACGGCGGTGAATATCTCCAGGATGTTCGGGATCACCGGCCGGATCATCGCCTCGTCCACGGCCTGCACCACCTCCAGTCAGTCCATCGGTTTTGGCTACGAGATGATCAAGTACGGGATGCAGGACGCCATGCTCTGCGGCGGTGCCGATGAGTATGATACCACCACGGTGGCGGTCTTTGACAACCTCCTGGCCTGTTCGGTGGACTATAACGACACCCCCAGCTGCACCCCCCGTCCCTTTGATGCCGGGCGTGACGGCCTGGTGGTGGGGGAGGGCGGCGGCGCGGTGCTTCTGGAGGAGTATGAGGCCGCCCGGCGGCGGGGCGCCACCATCCTGGGCGAGCTGGTCGGCTTCGGCTGCAACAACAACGGCGGCGACCTGATCCTGCCCAACCTGGAGGGGATCACCGCCACCCTGCGTCTGGCCCTGGACGATGCTGCCCTCAGCCCCGGGGAGGTGGATTTTGTCAGCGCCCATGCCACGGCCACCAAGATGGGCGACGTGATCGAGGCCCAGGCCATCGATGCGGTCTACGGCAAGGGCCCCCTGGTCAGCGGCCTGAAGAGCTACATGGGCCACACCATGGGGACCTGCGGGGTGATCGAGCTGATCCTGACCCTCTACATGATGGAGCAGGGTTTTGTGGCGCCCACCCTTAACCTGGAGGAGGTGGATGAGCGTTGCCGGATGCTCCGGCATACCCGCGAGCTGACCGAGACCCCGGTCCGGACCGCGGCCATCCAGAACTTTGCCTTTGGCGGGGTCAACACCTGCCTGCTGGTGCGTGATGGCCGGACGGCTCAAGGCTAGGGAGGCTCCTGCCCCACAGGGCTGCCGTCCCGGCCGCTCCCCGGGCTGGCGTGACATCCTGGTCACCCTGGGCTGCTGGGCCTGGTTTATCTTCGGCTTTCTCTTTATCTTCTCCTGGCTCTATCTGGGGGCCGCCCTCCTGGGGCTCTGCACTGCGGCAGGCGAGGCCAAGAAGGGAGAGGCAGAGGCCCGCTTCCAGCGCCTCAACCACTGGTTCTATCGGATCTTTTTCGGGCTGCTCAGCCGGCTGGCCCCCGGCCAGGAGATCAAAATCGACCCCCAGGCGGGCCGGATCCCTTCCGGGCTGGTCCTGGCCAACCACCTCTCCTACCTGGACCCCCTCCTGCTGATGGCCCTCTATCCCCGCCACCGTTCCATCGTCAAATCCCGTTTCTTCAGGGTGCCGATCTTTGGCTGGGTCCTGCGTCGTTCCGGCTACCTGCCCGACACCGCCCAGGGCGGCCAGGCCGGGATCATGATCGAGCAGCTGGATTCCCTGGCCGAGTTTTTCCGGGACCAGGGCAAGCTCTTTGTCTTTCCCGAGGGCACCAGGAGTCGTGACGGCCGCCTGGGCTCCATCCACAGCGGCGCCCTCAAGATTGCCCGACTCCAGGGGGGGCCGATTCACCTGCTGGCGATCTCCGGAACCGACCGGCTCTTCACCCCGGGCCGGTTCTGGTTCTCCTGCAGCAGCGCAAACCGGATCAGGGTCAGCTACCTCGGGGTGATCGAGTGGGACCGGGAGCAGCCGCCCGGGGTGACCGGGTTGGCAGCGCAGATCCGGCAGATCTACCACCAGGAGGCCCCATGAAGGTGCTGTTGATTTCCATGCCCGATGTGGTGCCGATCATCATCCACGAGGCCGCGGTCCACTTTCCCAACCACGGCATCGCCAGCATCGGCGGCAACATCGATGACCGGCACCAGGTCATGCTGGTGGATCTGATCCGCAAGCGCAGGTCCATCAAAAAGTACCTCACCCGGCTGCTGGCCAGACATCGCTTCGGCCTGATCGGCCTCTCGGCCATGGCCTGGCAGTACGACACCTGCATCAAGATCGCCCACCTGCTCAAGGAGCTGGACCCGGCGGTTAGGATCGTCATCGGCGGCTACCACGCCACCCTGATGTATGAGGAGATCGCCGCCTCCCCCGAGGCACGCTGGATCGATTTCATGATCCGGGGTGAGGGGGAAGAGGTCTGCCGGCGGCTGGTCAATCAACTGGCCGGTGAGGGGGAGCTGGAGGAGATCCCCTCGCTCTCCTACAGGCGGGATGGGGTCTTTATCCATAACCCACGCGCCGCCAACCTGGATCTGGCCAGCCTCAAGCTGCCCATCCGGGATAGGCGCCGCCTCACCTGGGGCTATCACCTGGTCAACTCCAAGATCGAACTGATCGAGACCTCCCGGGGCTGTACCCGGGCCTGTAACTTCTGCTCCATGGGCCACATGTATGGCCGCACCTTCCGGACCTTCCCCTTAAGCCGGGTGCTGGCGGATATCGATGATATCTACCATAAGTGCAAAACCCGGGCCATCTTCATCGTCGACGACAACATGGTCCTGGACACCGAGCGGGTGATGGCCTTCTGCGAGGCCGTCATTGCCCGCAACTATTCCGGGCTGCGGCTCTTTGTCCAGGCCGACTGCCGGACCATTGCCAACAACGAGGCCATGGTGGCCAAGATGGCGGAGGCCGGTTTTGGCTCGATCTTCCTCGGCATAGAGAATGGCTCCAAGAAGAACCTCCAGGTGGCGGGCAAGGGGGATATCACCGCCCTCTCCAGGAAGGCCATTGCCAACTGCCACCGCCACGGGATCATGGTCATCGGCGGCCTGATCTTCGGCTTTCCCGAAGACGATACCGACTCCATCCGGGAGAACTACGAGTTCTTCAGATCCATCGAGGCCGATGCCGCCTACTGCCAGATCCTGACCCCCTATCCCCGGACCGGCATGCGCGAGCACCTGGGGGAGCAGGGCTTGATCACCAACAGGGCAGACCTGAAAAAGTATAACGGCCTCTGGGCCAATGTCCGCACCCACCACCTCAGCGCCGGGGAGCTGCAGTACCAGTTCTGGTACCAGCGGCAGCTGGTGCTGGGCTGGTGGAATCCGCCCCGGGAGGTCAGGAGCCAGGGCTGGCTCTGGGTCTCGATCTGGCGTTTTCTCTTTAAGCCCTTCTTAAAGCTCCGCTATCGTCGGATCATGCGCCGCTATGGCTGGGAGGGACGCTACCGCCTGGAGGTGGAGCGCTGGGAGCAGATGAACCGTTTTAGCGATATCGAGGAGTATTAAAAGATGCAGATCTATAATCTGGAGTTCAGCGAGGCAGAGGTTCGCCAGGCCGCGGCCGAGAACCGGCTGCTCTCCATGGAGATCGAGTTCAGCCGGGTCTGCAACTTCCGCTGTTCCTACTGCTACGTGGAGGAGGAGGGCACGCGGGCAGGCGAACTCTCCCGCCGGGAGCTCAGGGAGCTGATTCGCCAGGCCAGGGAGCTGGGGGCGCGTAAGATCATCGTCCTGGGCGGTGAGCCCTCTATCTATCCCCACCTCAGGGAGATGCTCTCCTTCATCGATGCACAGGGCATGGCCATAGAGCTCTTCACCAACGGCTCCGGCATCACCCCGGAGCTGGCCTCATTTCTCGCCGAAAAACAGGCACGGGTGGCCCTTAAGCTCAACTCCCGTGACCCCGAGATCCAGGACCGGCTGGCCGGCAGGCTCGGGGCCTCTGCGCTGATCCAGCAGGCCCTGGCCGCCCTCAGGGGGGCGGGCTACCCCTCCCGGGAGCGGTTCCTGGCCATCTCCACCGTGATCTGTCGGCAGAATATCGCCGAGCTGCCCGCGCTCTGGCAGTGGCTGCGCCGGGAGGGGATCGAGCCCTTCTTCGAGGTGATCACCCCCCAGGCCAATGCCCTGGATAACGACTGGCTGGGGGTGACGCCCGCCGAGCTCAAGACCCTCTTCACCGCCCTGGCCGAGCTCGACCAAAGCCAGTTCGGCCGGAGCTGGACCCCCCAGCCGCCCCTGGTGGGCAACCGCTGCATGCGCCACCAGGTCTCCTGTGTGGTCACCGCCAGCGGGGAGGTCATGCCCTGCGTGGGGGTGACCATCCCCCTGGGCAACATCCGCCAGACCCCCCTGGGCGAGATCCTGGCCACCAGCCAGGTGATCGCCGACCTCAAGAACTATCGTCAGACCATCAAGGGCGAGTGCCGCGACTGCGAGCAGGCTGCAGAGTGCTACGGCTGCCGCGGCGCCGCCTACCAGCTCACCGGCGACTACCTGGCCAGCGACCCCACCTGCTGGCGCAACGCCGGCGGCAGCTGAGCTGCCCTCATACCCGCATCGCTTCCCCATGCCCGCGCAGGCGGGTATCCAGTTCGTTCCTGCTGCACTTCCCGTCCCTGGCGGCGTCTCCATCCAACTAGAGATCCAGTTTAAGGGTGCTGCTGCCGCCTTTCTCCGGGAGTGGATTCCGGCGCTTCTGCCGTCATGCCCTCGCAGGCGGGTATCCAGTTCGTTCCTGCTGCATTTCCCGTCCCTGGCGGCATCTCCACCCAACTAGCGATCCAGGTTAAGGCTGCTGCCTCCTTTCTCCATGACTGGATTCCGGTGCTTCTGCCGTCATGCCCGCGCTGCTCATGTGTTGGGAGATCCGGATTGACCCAATTTCTGATGTCGCTTGGCGCAAGGTACAACCAGGAAGCCAGGACCCTGTCGTTGACCTCCCTCCTTCCTATCTGGCCCTTGGCACAAGGGAGAATGAACGAATAAGAGCATATGCCGAATATGTCCTTGGGACCGTTCCCGGGGATGAAATCAAACTGATACGCGAGGCATTGCAGAGGGGACAGGTCACCGGCGGAGACAGGTTTCGGGAGGAACTATCCCGAAAGCTTGGTATCCGTCTGTCCAACAGGGGGCCTGGCAGGCCAAGGAAGCTCAGAAAATAGTTCTGTCCCCGTTTTTTTGTGGATCTGTCAATCCTTCTTTTACCTTCATTTCCCAGCTGTTACCCACATTCTCGCGCTTCTGCCGTCATGCCTGCGTAGGCGGGCATCCAGGTTGCTTCCACAGCACTATCCGTCCCTGGCGGCGTCTCCACGCAGGCAGACATCCGGGTTAAGGGTGCAGCTGCACCCTTAATGCGGGACTGTCTTCCCGCCTACGAGGGAATGGCAGCCAAAAAGTGAATGAAGGAACGGGAAGGACCGCGCTGCTCATGCGTTGGCGTTGGGAGATTCGGATAGACCCTTTTTTAAGAATCCATTATTCAAAGATGAGCAGCCGAGGCTTGAGCTGACTCGTCCGTATCCAAGTCTCAATTATCTTTGAGGTGAGTAAAATCCCTTCGGGAGCATCCGACGTTTATGGCATTACTTAACGACTCGGATCCTCTTTTCCCGTGAAGCACGTTTAGCCTGAGCCTTGCTCTCGTATTCCTCAAAAAAGGAATCAAATTTAGAATTGTATTTGGCGCAACGTAATTTCAGAATATTGTTGGCATAGTCCACCTTCCACCAAGCCCCAGATCTCTTGAGGCGAATATTACTGATGAACTTGTTTGAGCTTTCGATTGCACCGCTCCCCAGAGGGTAGCCGCCACGACGCAACCGGCCGTATTCAACTCTATCTATATTTTTCTTGAGATAATTGAAGAGGTTATTTCTCTTAACCTCAGTCTCCGCTGTTTTGCATTTCATTCTGTTGAGACCAGCAATGACATGGACTGCATTGTTGTGGAATAGCCGGACCTTGGTCTCCTCTACCCACGCCTTTGCCTTCTCCTGGCCAGTAAAATGGATTTTGGCAAAGTCATATAGATGTTCTGAACAGTGATAATAATCGAGGACCTGTCTACATTCGGGGAAGTACTTTTTGACACAGTCCCATATCCAATCAGCTCCATCACCTACAAAGCAAAGACGAACTTTGTCGAGAGGGATGATATCCTGGGCTCTCAGATTAGCTAAAAAACCTTTAAATTCCTCAATGTTGCTGACTTGATGCCAGCTGAGCAGGTGAACAATCTTGTCTTTGTCGAGCAGGTAACCACGGATTCCCTTGGCCTCACGCCAGCAGTGAGGCTGCCCTTTCTCTTCTGTCCGGATAGGGACCATCGCTCCGTCAGCAGAAAAAACGAGAACTGGTTTCCGGTAATTATCCCTAGAAATATCTTCTACAATTTTAGACACTTCCTTGGGTGTAGGGATAATCTCTGTAAGGCTGACTTCAGAGGCGATTTGATTGGTAAGTTTGTGCACCGTATCAGGAGAGATGTCGACGCGATAAATTTCGCTCATCATCTCTGCAGTCTCTTCAAAGGTTTCTTTGGCGCCAAAGAGGGCTGCTATTTTTTGGATATCATACTGATACTTGCCATCTCTCAAATTGAGAGCATCTTCGTATGGAGTAAGAACGGCCTTGCATTTTGGGCAAGCATAGTAAGGGCAAGTAATCGTAATTGTCCCTATTGTGGTAAAGCACTCTTTTTTATTGGAATATTTTTTATGGGCTTTGGCCCCACAACAAGTGCACCTGGGGGCTGCGACATGTTTGTCGAGCTCACCTTGAATAATAATTTGAACCAATTCAGGGTCTATCGCAGGGTAAATATTTCTGACATTTTCGATGATTTTAAACAGGCTGTTGTTGGGCGCATCAACACACTGGATAATATCAGATATTTTTTGATCAAGACTATCGTCGTACATGTCTTTATAGCACTCAGTCCCAGTCTGTATTTTCAGCACCCTTGCCATGGCATAACCTTCTGATTTTGCAGAGTATTATACCATAAAAGCGCTCGCTTTTAAAGCTAAGTTTGCATCTAACTGTTTAAAAATACATAGTAAAATCGAAAAAAATCGGCTGCCAAATTATGCCATAAGTAGCGGATGCTCCCAATCCCTTCAGCTTAGAGACAGCCGGCTCGTATATCTAGGGCCGGAATGGAGGCGGTGTTATTCTTCGACCCTGTGAAGCCAAAAGTTGACTTGCCCCCTTTTGTTCTTGGTTTTCCTTTCGTGAGGAGGGTGGTGGTTGGCCTGGGATTCTATCAGCCTAAAAAGGAGATCATTTTTGGATTTGTAAGCAGGGATTATGCACCCTTTCTAGAGGAGAACCGAAGTGTTTTTCCTTGTTTCAATAAAAAAGTTGAATATAGATAATTTAAAACCATATAATGAGAACATATTTTGCAGAACCATCTTTGGCGAGCAAAGGGCTTTTGAGTTGTGAATAGGTCCACTATGCAGGAGTTTAGTAAATATTTGATCTTTATTTTATGTTTTTAGTAGAGAAGTCAGCAGCAGATAGAGCAAGCAGCAGCGCAAAAGAAAACGTTACCAGTAACGTCAGTATGTAGGTTTCTCCTTGTCGATTAAAGTAGTTTCGTTTGCCATAGTTCGTATTAATACAGTCAAAGGGAGGTTTTCTATGTTTAAGTTTAGCCTAAAGTATAAGCTTTTTGGGGCATTTGGCTTGGTGCTTTCTTTGCTGGTTTGTTTGATGGCTATTTATCAGTACGCTATCAGTTCGTCTGTAAAAAATTTTGAAAATCTTTTTGATCAAGAGCTAGCAATTGCAGATCATAGCGACAAGAGTGACATTTATATGCTGCAGTCAAGGCGTAATGAGAAAGATTTTTTGATAAGGAAAGATAAAAAGTACATAAAAAAACTCAACCAAAATATTGCCTCTTTGAAAGAAGAGGCACGGGAAATATCTCAACGTGCTCAGCTGATTGGGGATCAAGATTCAGCAACCGCTGCGAGCACAATTATCGGCTATGCAGAAGAGTATGAGGCAACTTTCAATGAACTTGCTTTGTCGTGGGAGAAGCGGGGGCTTGATCATAATTCTGGGTTGCAGGGGAGATTCAGGGCTATTGCAGGGAGAGTGTCGAAATCCATGCAGGGGCACCAAATTGATGACCTGATGGTTGCAATGCTGATGATGCGTCGTTATGAAAAAGACTTTGTTCTGAACAAGAGCGCTAGCTATCAGAAAAAGTTTACTGCAGCGATAGAAAATTACAAAAAACTTATAGATAACAGTGCCTGTGAAGCTGATTCCAAAGAGGCTCAAAAAAAGGCTCTTGCTTTGTACGAAGAGAGATTCAGGAGGTATGAAGCAGGCGGGTCGGCCGAAATCCAAGGTCAGCACTACCGGGCTATGAGGGATGCAGCCCATCAGATGGAGTCGGCTATCTATGATGTTTTTGTACCTGACTCTAAGGCCCTTTTTCTCGATGTTCGCAAGAATGAAAAAGACTATCTGCTTCGCAATGATGAATCGTATGTGCAGAAAACATTTGCTGCCGTTGATCGGTTGTTAGCTAGCTTTAGCAGCAGTCGTGTGCTTTCGGAGCATGTCGAGAGAACGACTGCAGAGTTGAATGAATATAAACATCTATTTGAGCTTCTGGTGGAAGAAGATAGGAATATCGCTGATCTGGTCGAGCGAATGCGTTTCGTTGTGCATAAGATTGAGCCAGCAGTGGATTCTCTTCGTGAAAAATCTGAGCATGGATCAAGTGTAAAGATAGAATCGATTGCAGTTGCAAACAAGTCTCTGGGTAAATTTGCTTTTGGGGCCGGTGTTGCTGCTGTTTGTACAGGTTTTACTTTGGCCTTCTTGATGAGTAATGCGATTGTCAGGCCTATATCTAGGGTATCTGGTATGCTAAAGGGTATATCTGAAGGTGAAGGTGATCTTACAACCCGTCTTAGCTTGGATTGTCCAGTTTGCTCTGAGGTTACCAAATGTAATAATAACAACTGCGAAAACTTTGGCAAGAATAGCCTCTGCTGGGAAACGGCAGGAAGTTATAGTGAAGACCCTGTGTGTGTGGTACTTACCTCAGGCAAGCATGTGCACTGCGAGGATTGTGAAGTGTACAAAAAGTCCACATATGATGAGATTCAGCAGTTATCAGCATACTTTAATAGTTTTATTCTAAAGTTGCAGCAAATGTTTAAGCAGGTTGCTGAAGGTGTTAACACCATGTCATCTGCGACCACTGAGTTGTCTGCCGTTTCCGAGCAAATGTCTCTTGGTGCTACAAATATCTCTGGCGAATCAAGCAGTGTTGCAGCAGCTACTGAAGAGATGAGCACGAATATGAATTCGGTTGCTGCTGCAACAGAAGAGGTAACCATGAATATGAACCTGGTGGCCTCTTCAACCGAAGAGATGTCTGCGGCTATAAGTGAAGTGGCAAAAAATACCGGGAAGGCTGCGACTGTTACTGAGGATGCCGTAACCGTCGCTGGTAGCGCTGCCGAAAAGATCGAGGAACTTGGAAAATCTGCCCAGGAAATTGGCAAGGTTACTGAAACCATAGCAGAGATCTCCGACCAGACAAATCTTCTTGCATTGAATGCGACCATTGAGGCTGCAAGGGCAGGTGAATCTGGTAAGGGGTTTGCCGTGGTAGCAAATGAAATCAAAGATCTTGCAAAACAGACCGCTGAGGCTACCCTTGAAATAAAAAATAAGATTGAACGGATACAGGATTCTACTGCTGGTTCTGTTTCTCAGATCGCTAATATAACAGAAGTTATTTCTCAGATTAATGATACTGTAGCCACTATTGCTGCTAGTGTTGAAGAGCAAGCTGCCGCAATTAATGATATCTCGACCAATGTGACTCAGGGGGTAGAAGGTCTGGGTGAGGTAAATGAGAATGTTGCTCAAAGTGCAGTGGTGTCTAATGATATCTCTCAGAGCATTGTAGGTGTCAGTCAGTCATCATCGGAAATGTCAACGAGTGGTAACCAGGTCATGAGCAGCGCAAAAGAGCTCTCGCAACTTGCAGAAAAATTGCGACAGATGATAGGCGGCTTTAAGGTGTGATTGAAACTTGGGAGGAGAACTGCTGGGTAAAGCCCCTTGATCTGCGGAAGATAATCTTACTGTTGAGTGTGAGAAGATCACAGCGCTTGGTAGTCTAGATCTTGCATCGTAATAGTTCAGTTTGCTCCCGCTGCACTTCCCGTCCCTGGCGGCGTCTCCACCCAGGCAGAGATCCAGGTTAAGGCTGCTGCCTCCTTTCTCCGGGAGTGGATTCCCGCCTGCGCGGGAATGACAGCCAATAGGGTTTGCTATGGTAAGCCGTAACTGGCTGCACCGGTTAAGGCCGTGTCGTCAAGGGTGATGAGATAAACCGGAATGTCCGACACCATCGGGCTGAGGCGTCCTTTATCTTTTAATGTCCTGATAAAGAGAGGGCTGTGGATATAGTGTGCAATTCGAGGCGGAATCCCTCCGCCGATATAGATGCCGCCGTAGGCGGAAACTGTCAGGGCAAGGTTGCCGGCTTCTGCCCCAAGCACGGAAACAAACAACTCCACCACAGCAACGCAGATCGGATTTTTTTCCGGAAAACAAAGGGCCGCCTCGATGATGAGCGGCGTTGGGTCATCAGCTCTTTTGAGTTGCTCGGCCAGACCGGGAGGTTCTGGGTAGCGTCCGGTATCGCGAAAAAAAGCGTAGAGATCTGGAATGGCCATACCCGAGCAGACACGTTCGTAACTGACGTGATCATATCTGTGCCGAAGGTAGCTGAGGAGTTCTGATTCGATATCGGTTCTGGGGCCAAACTCGGTGTGGCCGCCCTCTGATCGGTGAGCCCGATATTTGGAACCGTTCCAGCTGAGAAAGACTTCACCCAGGCCTGTTCCCGGAGCCACCAGGGCCTTGACCCCTTGGGCCTCCGCTTCACCGGGACTGACAACCTCCATGGACGTTCCGCTGAGAAGAGGAACTGCATGGGCCATGGCTTCCAGGTCATTGAGCAGGCAAACCTCATCGATGCCGACCTCCTGTGCCAAGGTGTTGCCATCAATCAGCCACGGCAAGTTGGTGATAGTTGCGGCATTATCCTTCACCGGTCCGGCCACCCCGAAACACGCTCTCTTGACCGTGTATCCCGTGTCGAGGAGAAAGGCGCGAACAATATCTTCGAGACCCCCATGGGAGGTGCTGGAGTAGGTGCAGGCGGCGAGAGGCTTAAAGGGGCCCTGCTCCCGTGAAAAAATCCCAAGTCGGGTCTTGGTGCCACCGATATCGCCGGCAAGTAGTATTGGATCGTTCATTGCGGTTGCGTGGAGCCTCCAGCGATCTATGCGCTTTTTTTCTTGTTCAGGACATCGAACCAGACGGCAAGGATGATTATCAGGCCCTTAATGATGAGTTGATAAAAGGTGGGCACACCCAGGAGACTCATGCCGTTGTTCAGGATGCCTATTATAAAGGCACCGATGACCGTACCTGATATCGTCCCGACCCCACCGGAAAAGCTCGTGCCTCCGATGATCACCGCAGAGATTGCATCCAGTTCAAACATGTTGCCAAGATTTGGCGAGGCCCCGTTCAGCCGGGAGGCCAGAAGAACGCCGGACAGGGCCGCGAGGGTGGTGATGATGCTGTAGACAATCAGTTTGACCCGGTAGATACGGATGCCGGAGAGCCTGGCAGCCTCCTCATTGCCGCCGATGGCATAGATCCTTCTGCCGAAGATGGTATTGTTCAGCATAAAAATGCCGATAAAGGCAATGATGGAGAAGACTGCCACCGGATAGGGGATGCCCCGGTAGGTGGTGAACACATAGAAGGAGAGGCCAAGCCCGACCACGGTGATGAGCGTCGAGGCGATGAGGGGCTGCAGCTTGACGACAGCACCATATTTCCTCCTTTGCCCGACCTCCCGAAAGAGGGCAAAGATAAAGAGGGACAGGGTCAGGATAATGAGGATTCCGGAAACAGCAGGGGGAATGTACGAGCCGCCAAGTTGTGGAAAGATCGGATCGGTGACCGGCACAGAGCTGCCGTTGGACAGGGTCAGTGCCAGGCCGCGGGCAATGGTCATCATGCCCAGGGTGATGATAAAGGGGGGGATATTGTAGTGGGCTATCCAGAATCCGTTCCAGAGGCCGATCAGTGTGCCTGTTGTCAGCAGGGTGAGGGGTATTGCCAACCAGACATTCATGCCCTGCTGCATGAGCAGGGTTACCACAATGGCCGAGAGCCCGACGATGGAACCCACCGAAAGGTCAATGCCGTTGATGATGATAACCATGGTCATCCCCACGGAGATGATCCCGATGATGGTCGTCTGGCGGGCAAGGTTGGTGAGGTTTCGGGGGGTAAAGAACGCCTCATCCATGAGTGAAAAAATGAGAGCCAGCGCCACCAGAGCCACAAGCGTCCCATTTTCTTTTAAAAATCCAGCGACATGATGGAAAGGGTTTGCGCTGTTCACCGCTGTTGCCATGGTCTACTCCTCTTTCTTTCTTCTACCGGTGCCATATGCCATGATAAGTTCCCTGGTGGCTTCCCGATCATTGAGTTCTGCTGTTATCTCGCCTTCGCACATGACCAGGATCCGGTGACACATTCCCATGATTTCAGGCAGTTCCGATGAGATCATGATTACGGTAACTCCCTCCTGAACCAGCGTGTTCAGGAGGTTGTAAATCTCCGCCTTGGCACCAATGTCGATCCCCCTGGTAGGCTCGTCCAGAATGAGCACCTTGGGTGAGGTATTCAGCCATTTGGCTATGATGACCTTCTGTTGATTACCGCCGCTGAGGGTGTCCACCGCAACCTCCAGGCCCGGGGTCTTGATGTTGAGCTGATCGACATAACTACGGCCGAGATGGTGTTCTTTGGCCTTGTTGATAATGCCCCAGCGACCGGCCACCTTCTCCAGGGCAGCAAGGGTCATGTTGCTGAGGACACTCTGCCCGAGTACCAGGCCCAGCGATTTACGGTCCTCGGTAACCAGGGCGATACCTTTTTCGACGGCATCCTGCGGGTGTCGTATCTTGAGCGTTTTTCCGTTGAGTTGCACCGATCCGGAGATCTGTTGCCTTGAAGCGCCGAAGATGCTGGCCGCCAGCTCTGATCTCCCTGACCCCATCAGTCCTGAGATGCCCAATATTTCACCGGAATAGGCTGTAAAGGATACCCGGTTAACCAGGTGTTTGCCGGGGATGGTCGGGTGTTCAAGGCTCAAATCGCGAACCTCCAAAACAGGGTCGCCCTGTTCCGCTTCGATCTTCGGGAACATCTCCCTGATGTCCCGCCCCACCATGCGGTTGATGATCTCATCCATGGAGATCCGGTTGATCTCCGTTGGCTCGCCGATGGTCCTGCCGTCCCTGAGCACGGCAACCCGGTCGGCTATGACCTGCAGCTCCTCCATCTTATGGGAGATGTAGGTCATGCAAACCCCTGACGCTTTCAGCTGTTCCATGGTGGTGAACAGGGCATCGACCTCCTTCTCTGTCAAGGCAGAGGTCGGTTCGTCAAACACCAGAATCTTGGCCTTTTTTGAGAGGGCCTTGGCAATTTCCACCATCTGCTGTTTGCCCACTGTCAGCTCGCCAACCTTTTCCCCCGGCGCCACTCCGCTGATATTGAGTCGCTCAAGCAGGCTTTGGGCCTCGGCAAACACCTTGCCCCAGTTCACACGGCCCAGAGGCTTGCAGAACAGGCGATCGAGGAAAATATTTTCAGCGACCGTCAGCTCGGGGATCAGGTTGAGTTCCTGGTAAATGATGGCCACTCCCGCCCGCTCTGCCTCGCGGGTATCCTTGAAGCGGCAGGGGTGGCCATTGATGGCTATTTCACCTTCATAGCTCGGATAGGGCCACACCCCGCTCAGGACCTTCATCAGGGTGGATTTGCCTGCCCCGTTTTCTCCGACGAGCGCCAGAACCTCACCGGAGCGGGCTTCAAAGCTGACTCGGTCAAGGGCCCGTACTCCGGGAAAATCCTTGACGATGTTCTTCATCTGTAAAACCACTTCACCCATATCAACCACAATTTGTTCATCGCCATGCTCATCCCCAGACGCATTGCCCAGCGCAGCCATGGGGGGAGGGGAGCGGGAAGAGGAGCGCCAAGGGGAGGGGCAGGGAGTAGGCGGGAGCTCCGGGCCATTATGGCAGGGCTCCCGCCCTCCCCATCTTGCCGACGCTTGCCAAGGGACCTGCCGTGACGACTAGTTACCGTATACCTGCTCTTTGGTGTAGAACCCTTCTGCTATGATGGTTGCATCAAGATTTTCTCTGTTAACCGGAACGATAGGGGTGACCACCGTTGGCACATCGACAAAGCCGTTGTTTATGTGCATGTCCACGGTAATGTCTTGCTTGTTTGCTATCTGCACAGCCATTTCAGCGGCAGTCTCAGCAAGGGGCTCGATCTTTTTCCAAATTTCCACGGCCTGCTTGCCCTGGGCAACATATTGAATGTTCACCAGGTCGGCATCGGAGCCGGCAACAAAGACCCTGTCAATATCTGCAAGTCCCTGACCGTCAAGGGCAGAGATGACACCCCGTGCCATGCCGCTGTTGTTACAGATGAATGCATCAACCTTGTTATCGTATTTGGTCAGCACGTTTTCCGCAGTGGCCATGGCCTTGTCCGAAGACCAGCCCTCATGGGATTGCTGGGCGACAAGTTCCAGCTCCGGGTACTGTTGTATTATCTCAAGGGCGCCGCTGGACATGGCCTGGGCATTGGAGTCACCCGGCTGTCCCATGATAAGGGCAACCTTGCCCTGTATCTTACCCTTCTTTTCTTTAAACCACTTGAGCATGGCCTCTCCCTGGAGTTTGCCCACCGCCCAGCTGTCCTGCATGACCATATAATCTAGAGGGCCGTTGGCGAGCATAGAATCATAACCAATGACTTTGACCCCCTCCTCGTTGGCTGTCTTGACCATTGTTCCGGCGGTTCCGGTATTGACGGGCTGCAACACAATAACCTGACACCCCTTTGCCAGCATATTTTCAAATTTCATTAATTGCGCCTGTTCATCGTTGTTGGCGGAATCGAAATATACCTTTGCGCCCAGGGACTCTGCCTTGGCGATAAAGGCGGCCTTGTCTCTCTGGTATCGCTCCTCTTGTAAGGTTTTGAGGATAAAGCCAATCTTGACGGTCTTGGCCATGGCAGCGCCCTGCATAACCATGAAGAGAAGACAAAGGGTTGAACAGATCAGCATCAAGGTGCGTTTCATTGGGTGTAACCTCCCGGCAATGTTTTATTTCAGTTGGTGAACGAATAAAAACAGCAGCTGTCCTTACTGGCGTGAGCCCGGGATGATCCGCAACCCTAATTATCTGAAGTTAGACAGTTGTAAAGGCGTCATCCCTGGTAAGATGTGGCTGATCATCGTTAATAAGTGAATTCTTGTCAAGATATATTTTACCTGTTTAACAAAAAAATGCATTTTTGGATGCATCCTTCAACTTTGCTGGGATTCGCCCCTCATATGAGGTCTGTCCCTGGCGGTGAACTTTATTGTTGTCTTGATTTGTTTACGGTGTTAACAAAATGAATTCAGCCCTGCGGTCCAGCCGGCAAGGAGGGAGCGCCGGCATTTCAGAGTGAAGTGCCAGACTCGTCCCCCTGCAAAGGCACGAGACCGTATGATAATGTGCAGAAAATGAGCTAGAGCGCTTGAAGCTGCAGCAGACCCATAATTTAATCCGGGTATCAGTGAAAACAGGAAACCTTCATGGTCTTGGGCTCTACCGGTATCCAAGGAAACTCAATGATCAAGCGTCCGATAGCGTTAAAAACGCTAAATCAGTACCAGATCCTCAACGCAATCCGGATTGCCGGGGCTATCTCGCGAACCGAAATATCCGGGATAATAGGGCACAGCAGGGCCACGGTCAGCAATATCACCGCCAAAATGATAGCAAGCGACCTGATCTATGAAAAGAAGGCAGAGGGATCGTCTGCGCGTGGCAGAAACAGGGTGATGCTGGCCATAAATCCGAATGCGGCCTATGTCGTTGGGGTCAAGGTCTCTGCTTTTCGCGTTGGTTGTGTTGTCTGCAATATCCTGGCTGAGGTAAAGAGTTCTGTGGTAATGCCGGTTCGAACCAGCGAGCGTCCTGTACAGTTTGTTGCCGACTTGATCGAGGAGGCTATCCGCCACTGCGTGAAAGAGGCGGGCCTGTCACTCAAGCAGATCTCCGGAATAGGAATCGGGATACCCGGTCATGTGGACAACCGTGAAGGTGTCAGTTACTGGAGCCCGCTGTTCAGCCGCGATACCGCCTCCTTGCGAGAGCTGATCAGAAAGCGATTTCGGATTGAAACCTATGTGGATAACGACACCAACACCGTTACCCTCACCCAGCTGTGGGTCGGCAAAGGGAAGGGGATTAATAATTTTATTGTTGTCACCATTGAGGATGGTCTCGGCATGGGAGTGGTTATCGATGGTGAACTCTATAGGGGCTCTTCTGGTTTTGCCGGGGAGCTCGGCCATTTTGTTGTCTCCCGGGGCGGCCGTCCGTGCCGTTGCGGAAAGCGTGGTTGCTTTGAGGCCTATATCAGCAACTTCGGCATAGTGAACGGCGCAAGAGAGCGGTGTCTCCGGGGAGACTGGCAGCACGATCCAGCTGATATCCTCAGCTATGAGGAGGTACTGAAAGGTGCAGAGGAGGGTGTTGCTCCTTTGGTGGAAACCTTTGCCCAGGCAGGGCAATACCTGGGGCAGGCCATCGCCGGCCTTGCCCAACTTTTTAATCCCTCAAAGGTCATTGTCACCGGAAACGGCGTGAGAGCGGGGAAGCTGATGTTTACCCCCATGCAAGAGGCCATAGCGGAAAATACTGCCCCTGATATCCTTGCCGCCACCGAGGTGGTCGTCCACCAGTGGAAGGATACTGATTGGTCACTTGGTGCTGCCTGCCTCGTGCTCGAGGAGTTCTACAAGTCCCCCTTTGATCGCTGTGTCGCTGCAGAAAAGATGCAGGAAGCCCTTGGCAAGGAGGGGGCGAAATAAAACAAGGGAACAGCAGAGATAGAGGGTAGACGCCGATTATACGGATTGCCCTTTTTCGGCTCTCTCAATCCCTACGGTTACCGTCATTCGTCATCGGTCATTCCCCCGTTTTTTCCCTCATACCGCATTTCTGCCGTCATGTCCGCCCAGGCAGGCATCCAGGTTGCTCCCTCTGCGTTTCCCGTCCCGGGCGGCATCTCCACCCAGGCAGAGATCCCGGTTAAGGCTGCTGCTTCATCCTTCCTCCGGGAGTGGATTTCCGTGCTTCAGCCGTCATGTCCGCGCAGGCGGGTATCCGGTTTGCTCCCTCTGCGTTTGCCGTCCCTGGCGGGGTCTCCACCCAGGTAGAGATCCCGGTTAAGGCTGCTGCTTCATCCTTCCTCCGGGAGTGGATTTCCGTGCTTCAGCCGTCATGCCCGCGCAGGCGGGTATCCGGTTTGCTCCCTCTGCGCTTGCCGTCCCTGGCGGGGTCTCCACCCAGGTAGAGATCCCGGTTAAGGCTGCTGCTTCTTCCTTCCTCCGGGAGTGGATTCCCGCCTGCGCGGCAATGACAGTCAAGATTTGAGCAGGGAAAGCTGTGGAGAATGAGGGAGTGGTTGTTATCCGGAAATAATCCCAGTTTTTTTTATGGTCGTCACCTTGCAGAGACAGTGGATATCCTGAAAAGTCATGTGGTAGCAGGGCCTTCAGGTCTTCTTGCTGACCCCCTGTCACCTGTTTGACAACATCTTGATATTGCTGTATAAATCACGGGTTGAATTCTCCAGGCTGACCCTCTGCCGCCCCTGTTCTACCGAATCGTACCGAATCATACCGAACCAGCGTGAAGATATCTGTGGCTGGAACCTGATGCGCTGTTGTGCTGCGCGCCACGGTCATGAAGAACGTCAACAGTGTGAAGGGTAAGGGTAAGAGTAAGGGGGTTGCCAGCACTGCTGTCCCGCGAGCAGAGAACTGCCTGCCCCCTTTGACCAGAAAGCATAGATGGAAAACAAACCAGATTCATGACTCAGATGACAAAGGTGGATGAACCGGACCACGCGCAAGGTCTCCTGGACAGTTGTCGCCGGCTTGCCATGCAATCAGGTTGGCAGGGTCTTGTGGATGAACTGGACCTCATTCCAGGCGTTCCTCATTTAGAAAACAGCAAACAAACCCTGGAAAAGATCACCAGGGCGGGACGGGCCTCGGGATTCAAGACCCTCATCGTCAGGCCGCAAGCAGAGCAGCTTGCCGCAATGACCGATCAGTTTCCGGTGGTGGCCGAACTGCGGGACGGCAGCTATGTGCTCCTCAGCGAGATAGCCGGCAGCAGTCAAGGGGCGGCGCCTGAAGTCCGCATCCTCAGAAATGGAGCAGATGGCTCCTGGGAGGAGGGTCGGCTCTCGGCTCCCCGCTTCTTTAAGCTCTGGTCAGGTGGAATTCTTCTTTTTCAAAAAATCAATACCGCCCTGGTCTGTTTTTCCCTGGTCGCCAAGGAGCACAAGATTGACCTCACCGATGAGCGGCTCCGTCATGAGTTTCATCTCAATGAGGATGAGATCCCGCAACAGCGTTTCCTGCGGATGGCAAAGGAGGTCGGCCTGAAAGCCAGGCTGCTTTCTCTCAACTGGAAAGAGCTTGCTAAGCTGGGAAAGGGCTATCCTGCTGTTGCGGTTCTCACAAACGGCAGGCATCTGGTGTTGGCCGGCATGGCACCGGGACAGGGCGAACAACAGGATGAGTTGCTGATCGGCTGTTACGACCCCCTGGCCGGCATGGGCGGCGCTCATATCAGGTTGACCCGGCAGGAGTTCGAAGAGATCTGGTCAGGCAGGGCATATGTCATAAAACGGCCATACAGGCTGACCGACGAGAATCAACCCTTCAGCCTGCGCTGGTTCATTCCTGAGATACTTCGCCAGAAGGTGACCTTTCTGGATATCGCACTTGCAGTGCTCTTTATCAACCTTATCTCCCTGGTGACACCTATCTTCTTTCAGATCGTCATCGACAAGGTGCTGGTGAACCAGGCCTTCACCACCCTCCACGTTCTGGGAATAAGCATGACGGCAGCCTTGCTGGTCAATGCGGGCCTGGACTTCCTCAGGGACTACCTCCTGCTGCACGCTACCAACAAGATCGACCTTCGGGTAACCGGCCGGACCTTCCGACATCTCCTCCAACTCCCCCTCGGGTTTTTTGAGCATCTTGCAGCCGGTGTCCTGACCCAGCATATGCAGCAGACCTCCAAGATCCGGAACTTTCTCACCGGCAATGTCTTTTTGACCATCCTGGAGGCGACATCCCTGTTTGTCTTTCTCCCCTTCCTCTTTTTCTACAGCCTTCGCCTGACGGGTATAGTCTTGCTGTTCACCACCTTGATCGGGCTTGTCATCGGCTCTCTCATCGTGCCGTTCAAGAGGCGGCTGGATGCCCTCTATGAAGCTGAGGGAAGCAGGCAGGCCATGCTGGTCGAGACGATCAACGGCATGGCCACGGTCAAGGCAATGGCTATCGAGCCGCTGCTGCGCAAACAGTGGGAAAACAAGGTCGCCAAGGCGGTCAGCATGCAGTTTCGGGTTGGGAAAATCTCGATAACCGCAAAATCCCTGACCCAGCTTCTGGAGCGGCTGATGACGGTCATCCTCATCTGGCTGGGTGCAGGCCTGGTGTTTAACGGCTCTCTGACCGTGGGGGCCCTGATCGCCTTTCAGATGCTGGCCGGACGGGTGACTTCACCGCTGGTCCGACTTGTCGGCCTTATTCATCAGTATCAGGAGGCGGCCCTTTCCGTTGAAAAACTGGGGGTGGTGATGAACGCAAGGCCGGAGTGGGGTGCTGACAGGCACGGGGCCAGGCCGGCTCTGAACGGGGATATCGTTTTCGAGCGGGTCCGTTTCCGCTATGCTCCTGACCTGCCCGACGCGCTCAGGGAGATCTCGCTGACCATCCCAGCCAATAAGACCCTGGGCATCGTTGGCCCAAGCGGGTCCGGCAAGACCACCCTGACCCGGATGCTGCAGAAGGTCTATTTCCCTTCTGCCGGAACCATCCGGATCAGTAACTGTTACCTCAATGAGATCGATACGGCCCATCTTCGTCAGAATATGGGGGTAGTGCTGCAGGAGAGTTTCCTCTTCAACGCAACAGTGGCCGAAAATATTCGAGCAGGCCAGGCGAAGGCCGGCCGGGAAGAGATTATCCAGGCGGCTCTCCAGGCGGGTGCGGACGAATTCATCGTCAAGCTTTCCCAGGGCTACGATACCAAGCTGGAGGAGGGGGCGAAAAATCTCTCCGGAGGTCAGCGCCAGCGGCTGGCGATCGCCAGGGCCCTGCTCACCAGGCCGCAGATCCTGATCCTGGATGAGGCAACCAGTTCCCTCGATCCGGAGAGCGAGAGGATCATCCGCAACAACCTGGTGGAGATTGCCAGAAACAGAACCGTGGTCATCGTCTCTCACAGGCTGTCGATGCTCAAGGACGCGGACATGATCATCGTCCTGGAAGATGGGTGCCTGGTGGGGCATGGTGCCCACGAACAACTGCTGAAAGGCTGCAGCCTCTATCATCATCTCTGGCAACAGCAGATGGAGGTCTGAGCCATTTTGGAGACACAACCTGAGAGCCTGGTTCGGCTGGAAAGAGAATGAAGAAAAAGAACAACCCTCTCCGTCAGGAGATTCTCGAATACCAGCCGGATGCAGTCGAGATCGAGGAGCGACCGGTCCCGGGCAGGATACGCTGGGTGCTCTATCTCATCCTCTGCTCGCTGGTCATGGTGGTCATCGGCGCGATCATCTTTAAGGTCGATCGTATCGTGGTCACCGAGGGAGAGTTGATTACCACCGCACCGACCATCGTTGTCCAGCCCATGAGCACTGCGGTGGTTCGCACGATCCATGTCGAGGTCGGCGAGGTGGTTGAACAGGGCCAGGTCCTGGCCACCCTTGACCCGACCTTTACCGGTGCCGATCTCTCCCAGCTGACCAGGGAGAAGCTCGCCCTTGGCGTCCAAATCAGGAGGATAAAGGCAGAGTTGGGCAATGCTGCCTTTGCTCCGACCCGGGAAGAGGGGGAAGATGGAGAGCTGCAACAGCAGCTGCTCCAGCAGCGCAGGCGTATCTTTGCCAGAAATCAGCAGACCAGCGAGGACCGGATTGCCGCTCTGGAGGCAAAGCTTGCCCTCAATGTTGTACGTTGCCAGGGGCTGGGGCGTCAGTTGAAACTCTTGCGCGATGTGGAGGGAACCACGGCCAGATTGCCGCAAAACAACGGGGAGTATCGGCTCAGGCTGCTGGAGGCGCAAAAGGCCAGGACCCTGGCAAAAAACGAAGAAGAGGGGCTGCAGGCGGAGGCAAAGGTCATCCGGAATGAGATCCGTCAGGTTCGTTCCGAATGGCAACGTTTCGTGGAAGAACGACAGGGTGAGCTGATGGAGCAGCAGGTCACCCTGCACACAGAACTTGAGAAGGTGTTGGAAGGCATCAAAAAAGCGGAACGACTGCACGAGCTGGTCTCTCTGCGGGCGCCGGAACAGGGCATTGTCCTGAAGATGGCCAAACGCTCGGTCGGCTCCATTGTCCAGCAGGCGGAATCCTTTGTAACCCTGGTGCCGACAGACTGTTCCATTGAGGTTGAGGCTGAGGTGCAAACCAAGGATATCGGCAGAATCCGGAAGAATGATACCGCGCGGGTCAAGCTGGACGCCTTTCCCTTCCAGCGCCACGGGACCCTGCCAGGCAGGGTCCGGGTCATCAGTGAGGATGCCTGGCACCAGGAAGGTCTTGGGGCCGCTCTTGAAGCGACCAGGGAGCCTGCCGCCGGCAAGGCCTATTACAAGGCAAGGATAGAGCTGCTTTCAACCCGCTTGCGGGATGTCCCGGCTGGTTTTCGGATCATGCCGGGGATGAAGGTGCGGGCGGAGATCAAGGTCGGCAGGCGATCGGTGATCTCCTATTTCCTCTATCCGATCATCAGGGCGCTGGACGAGAGTCTCCGGGAGCCGTGAGTTGGATGGGCGGATCAGCCAAAAAAAATCAAATGAATCACAGCATGTATAGGGAAATGATATCGATCAGCCACGCTGCTCTGTCCGTTCTTCTGCTTGTTGCCCTCTGCATCTGCAGCGGCTGCGGGACCTTGACAGGTCTGCCCGGACACGGCGGCGGTAAACGATTTGCCGTGGAGCAGGAACTGGTCTCCGCTGCCACCCGAGGGGCAATCAAGCAGCTAGATCTTTCATCTCTTCGCGGCAAGCGGGTCAACCTCTTTGTCAATGCCATTGGAGATAACGGGGCAGGCAACCTGCTGGGCGGGAGGTTTTCGGTTGTCTCGCAGCTGCGCGGGGATTATATCCAGACGCCGGCCACGGTGGAGCGGTCGGTCTTTCCTCGATACTCCTCAACCACCTCTTCTTCGACCTCTTCCTCGACCACTTCAGCGACCCAAGACGCCTCAACCCTAAGCTCCGCTCATTCGGCTACAGAGACGATGCTGAACCATCCGGTAAAAAGCACCACCAGCCAGGAGGGAACCGGCGGGGAGGCTCAGCTTGGGCTGGAATACAAGGGCCTGGGCTCCTACCATAATTCCGAAGAGATCCCTTCAGACGACCTCCAGTATCTCTCTGCACTGCTCCAGACCTACTTCTTCCTGAAAGAGGTCTATGTGGTGCCCCCGTCTGAGGCGGAGATCGATGTCTACATCACCGTGGATGTCTTTGGTACGGTACGCAGCCGGGTGGACTGGTTTCTCGCCAACAACGAGATCCTACGGGCCAAGACCGTCCTCGAGGTACTGGCCGTCGAGCACCTGAGCGGCAGGCTGGTTTTTCCGCCCAGGTCAGCAGGGGCAGAGGCTGAATATAATGAACAGTACATTCTCTGGGCCGGGCCTGTGATGATTAAGGAAACCCTGACCAAGGCAAAACCCTTGCTCAGCACATTTACCGACCTGGAAGCGGGGTCAGGGAAGGAGCTGCGTGCAGAGCAGGACCTGAACCTCAGATATCCCTTCCAGAACCAGTTAAAAAGAGATGAATGAGCTCAGGGGAAGCACCCTCCAGGCTGCCTGCACTCCTGGTCCAGACGAGCAGGGAAAAGGGACATTTTTTTCGGAAAATAGCCATAAGACCCTCTGCCGGGGCAGAGAAAACTTGCAGCAGGCCAAGGCATAGGCCGGTGCAATGGGTAGATCTACCCATCAGGGTATAGGTATTTCGGCCTATTGCCTTCGTGTTTTGGCCTGATTAAACAAACCATCAGGATAAGGGGTACTACCCCGCCGGCTGTCGAGAGGGCGGCGCAGGCTGCGCTGGAGTTATCCCGGGATGGTTTGATTCCTACCCGGGATGACGGCCTGTGCCGGTGGGGAAAGGGCTTTGCCTGCTGATTTACAGCAAGGAGTTGTGTCAGGAAGCTGTTGGACATGAGGTGAGAGGCTGAGCGGCTGGGAGCGGAGAAATTAAATCCGACCCCTTTTTGTTCAGTTAAGCTTTGCATACTCTACCCTCGGATACGCAACGGGCTTCACCTCTTCTAACTTCGAGATCCATAACGACGCCCCAAATGCGGGCGACGACTATCTGGCCGGTGGTATGGGGCGTGACTACATCGAGGGGGGTGGTGGCAATGACATCCTTCTTGGTGAGGCGGACCATGATACCTTGTTTGGCGGCGACGGCAACGACAACTTATCCGGCGGTGCTGGTAACGACTGGCTGGTCGGGGACAACAGCGATCTTTCCGGCACAGGGGACGATCTCATTAAGGGCGGCGATGGTGATGACCTGCTCTACGGCCTTGCCGGCAATGATCGGCTCTTTGGTGAGCAGGGTCAGGATCAGCTGTTCGGCCATGGCGGAGATGACCTCCTTAGCGGCGGCGATCAAGACGACTATCTCAACGGCGGTACAGGCCACGATACCCTCTATGGCGGCACCGGGGGTGACGAACTCTACGGCGACGGCGGCAACGATCAGCTGTATGGTGGTGCTGACTCTGACATCCTCGTCGGTGAATCCGGCGACGATACCCTGAGGGGCGGTGAAGGAACCGATACCCTCTATGGCGATAATGGTGATGCCACGGGTACCGGGGCAGACAGGCTGTTTGGCGAGGCCGGCGACGATCACCTCTATGGCCATGGCGGCGATGATCAGCTCTTCGGCGGCAGCGGCAATGATGAGCTGCAGGGCAATGACGGGCTCGATACCTTGTCCGGAGGCTCGGGAGACGATAACCTCTTTGGACAGGGGGGAGACGATATTCTCCAGGGCGGGACCGGCAGCGACTACCTGGCAGGCGGCAGCGGCAGAAACAGCTATCTCTTTGCGGCCGGAGACAGTGGCGGCGCCGGAGATGTGGTCAGGTGCGGGGAGTGTGGAGTTCCGGGGACAGGATATGGGATTCGGTTGAGTTAGGTATCCTGTCCTGTCCCCGGGACTGCGCACCTTTGTCGAGCCAGTCAAAGGCCAGATGCGTAGTTTTGCGATCGGCCGCCAGGTTCGGGAAAAGGTTGACTGCTATGAGCTGCGAGAGTCCCTGTCGCCCTATATCGCTTCTTTCGGTACCGAAAAGGGCAGTATAGACGTGGAAAACCTTCAGTTTTGGAATGGATAAGAAATGAGATCGAGTGGTTAGCTTGGTGCGACCCCAATTGCAACTATAAGACTCAATTGAACTTTTGGGCCATTGCCTTTGGGAACTCCCATCAGGGAGATGTTCAGTCAGAATATTGCCACGGAGGATAGTCGTATGAGTGCTGTACTGATGTTTTTTTACTGGGTTGTAATTCCGGCATGCATATTTCAGTTAGCGCGTTGGCTTTTTTTTCGGACAGAGAGTCGTGTGGTAAAAGGGCTGATCGTGGCTGGTACTGTTGGATTTGTTGCATGGTTTCTCTGGGTCGCGGTCGGGAGGAATATGTGGCTTGACCATCAGGTGCGAGAAATGTGCGCCAAGGATGGCGGAGTTAAGGTGTATGAGATGGTCGAACTGACTTCAGAGCTGCTTGATCAATTCGGCAGGATTCGGATACCTGATAAAGCTGAGGTAACACCTTCGGATAAGTATTATTACGATTCCGATATTCATTATTATTTGAAGGGGAATACTAAGATGTCAAGAATACATCATCGAATTGTCCGTCGAAATGATGGGAAAGTGCTCGGCGAACTCATCCGTTATGCTAGAGTTGGTGGAGGCCTACCTGGCCTATGGCATGGATCAAGTTTTATGTGCCCAGCTCCAACTCAAGGTCTAAAATTTGAGTCTGCAGTTTTCATAAAAGGGGATAAGAAATGAGTATGATAACAGAATATTTCATGCACTCAGAACTTGCACTTGCGGCGTACTCAAATTTAGCGGCTGGAATGTCTGGCAAAGATTATACTGATGCTTTACAGGACGGTGGCAAAGGGATGTCAGCCGCTCAAGCCACCGCATTTGCCGCTACCTAGCTTTCGGGGTCGGACCAAGGTAACTCTTTAAAAGCAAACGAAATGATGCCTTGAAATGGCCAGTTTGGGGGGCAATAGCCTTCTCTTTGGTGCTAAAATGGAGGATCAGGCAAGCTGTTGTTGACACTTTCCGCAACGGGAAAACATTCGCTGTAACTTCCCGGTAAAGCACAAACTTTGATGAGTTTATGCCTTTTTTGCCGATCACCACTGCTGGAGCAGGGTTGTATCCTGATATCAGTAATTGTCCAGGTGGTGACAGGGTAAAAAATATAAAGGGAACCTTGAAAATTACCCTGGATCCCGTTTGCACCATTTTTAAGGGAATTTTTTTTAACAGCTCCGGTTGTTCGGTTGGATGAACCCAACAATTTCATGCCAGCGCATCAATGATTGAATACGCGAGAGCCATGTTGGGCGAATCATGGCACGTTTCACGTTCGCGCCGTTAGTAGTAATCCAGCCCGATCGATATTGTACGCCAGGTTGCGCAATCCAATTTTTGCCCTGGCTCGAGCTATACCGATCGTACGCAAAATTAGGTTTCCGGCTTTCTGGGCCTGCACACCAAAGACGTGCTCGACTCGGGAGCGAATCCTGGACCGCGTCCTGTTCCCCTCCTGTTCGGTAGGGGTCAGTTTTCGATGACGGCTACCCTTGCGTTGAACATGTTCACGGAAACCTTGCTTAGCGAGATTCTGCAATCTTTCTTCGGATCGGTAGGCGGAATCCGCCCATATATCCTTGCTGGTATTGTCAGTAAGGA
>NZ_AUCW01000014.1 GCF_000429965.1 Desulfogranum mediterraneum DSM 13871 | reverse complement strand
AACATGGTCCTGGGCTACTTCGGCCGGACCCCGGCCCCGCCCAACCCGGAGATCGTCAAGCTGGCCTCGGAACAGCTGGGCAAACCGGTGTTCACCGATGATCCTCTGGATATCCTGGAGGCGGGTATCCCCAAGGCCACCAAGCTGCTTGAGGAAAACGAGCTGCCGGTCACGGATGAGAACATCTTTATCGTGGCCAGCTGTGAACAGAAGGGGCTGGATTTTCTCCTGGGCAAGGCGGTGACCAATGTCCGCAAGATCAGCGATCAGGAGGTGGAGCCCAAGGCGGCCCCGGCTGCCCGGCCTGCTGCTGGGGCTCCCCTGGGTGAGCGGAACTACTCCATCGTGGTCAATGACCGTGCCTACCAGGTCTCGGTCAGCGATGGTGGCGGCATTCAGGCCCGTCCGGCTGCGGCCGAGCCGGCAGCAGCCCTGGGAACGGTGATCGATGCCCCCACCCCGGGCAACGTGGTCAAGGTCCTGGTAGAAACCGGGCAGAGCGTCAAGGCCAACCAGCCCATCGTTATCCTGGAGGCCATGAAGATGGAGTCCGAGGTCAAGGCTCCCTCGGCTGGCAAGGTGCTGGCCATCCATGTGACGGCCGGCGATACGGTGCAGGCCGGCGACATGCTGCTCACCATCGGTTGAGTTGGCAGAGCTGCGGCCTTGTCCTGGCCCTGTTCTAAGCGCCTCCAGGCCGCTCATCGGCCCGGAGGCACCTGCCTCGGAGATGGAGCTGACTGTGCCGCAGGGGTTGATTCAGATCTTCAACAGATGTAACTCCGGGGCGTCGCCCTGTGGTAATTCCCCGAAGATAAAAGAGGAGACCGCGCCTTCCACCTTGAGGTAGTAGGAGTCCTCCTCGGCCAGGACATTCTCTACACCCCAGGCCGTGAACCTCTCCCCGCCGCACGAAAGCTCCATGCCCTGCAGAGGGTATTCCAGGACAGATCGCTCCGGCAGGCGTCCTGCCGGACCAACCCCGTGGGCGGTAATGGTGCCGCCGTTTAGCCCCAGGAGCCCACCCTGCCACTGTTCCCCTGTCCCGGGACCGACCTCAAACCAGATCCCGAATCCCGGGTTGGCATGCAGCCGCAGTCGATAGGCCTGCTCCTGTTTTTTCGCCGGCATGTTCGCCATGGCCGCAAATTTGGCCCCCAGGCTATGGCTGTCGGCAGTCACCATGGGGATATCCGCAAAGATGCCGGGCAGAACGTCCCGCTTCATCTTTCCCGAAGAATCCACCACCAGGATGGGCAGTTCCGGTCGTTTCTGCTGGACCACAATGGTCAGCAGGCTCAGGCCATAGCGGACCCCAGGGCCCAGGGCCGCCTCATCGACAACAATGACCCAGAGGGTGATTCCCCTTTCCTGGAGTTGGTCGCTGACCGCAAGCCAGGCCATCTTCTTCAGGTCGTCCTCCCAGAAGTGTCCCTTGGCCTCCAGGCCATATTGAGCGGCCGTGGTCAGCAGGGACTGGACCTGCTGCTGTTCTTTCTCTATGGCGGTTATCCAGATTTTTTTCATATGATTTTTGATCTATTAAGGTTGAAGCCCTGTGCTCAGGGGGCGCCCCAGGAGCCTTGATCCCTGCATGCGCCTGAGCAGGAGGGTAGAGCGGAGTCGCAGGCTGTTGCGCTCACTATCCAGACCTGGCTCGCTAGCCCAGGGACAAGACCGTAACCTGGCTGGGAACGATACACATGCCCGGCCCATTGGGCAGGACGGCCATGGAGTTCTGGCCGGTGACAGAGGTCAACCGCTGGGCAGGCACACCATCCACAAAGATGGTAAAGCAACCGACCTCATAGTTGGTCTCCCCTGAGATCATGTGGGAAACTACCCCGGTCTCTACGCCGGTATCGTCACCCACACTGACCAGCCCCTTGGACAGGGTGTTGATAACGGGCATGCAGTCGATCAGGACATTGTAGGCCGCCGGCGCCGTGGTAATGCTCTCACCAATATTGGGGTAGGGGATGGGAGCAGGAACCGGGCCGATGGGGGTGAGACAGACATCAGGAAAGCCCAGATCCATTCCTGCGCCCATGGTCAGCATAAACATGTGCAGCCTCTGGTTAAGAAAAGTTAAGAAAAGATAAATGTATAAAAAAAGAGCTTAAGGGTGCTTTGAAGGGTCAGTTCTCTTCCAGCCAGCCTCAACTCATGTGGATCTGCTCGGCGTGGATGGTGTGCAGTTCTTCCGAGATATTGAGGGTGTTGCCCGCCTGGGTGGTGAGGGTCTCCTCCACCAGGTAACGGCTGGAACCGGTCTGCACCTCCTCATGGTCCTGGACAAAACGTTCACTGTTCTCCATCCGCTGGGTCAGACGCCTGAGCGACTGCTCAATGGATTTGGCCACGGTGGTGATCCGCTCCACCTGGCTGTACAGGATCCTCCCCACCAGGGATATCCTGCCGATGCATGCCTCCGCTCTATGGGCATGGATATGGAGGGCATCGCCGGCTACCTCGATCTCCTCATTGGCTCTGAGGTTGAGTCCCTGGTCCGCGCGGAGCTCAAGGGAGCCGTTTTGGCTATGGAAGAGACCGTCACCAGGGACGACCAGCTCACTGACCCTCTCTTCATTACCCTGTTCCAGGACCGTGAGGATATAGCTGACCCCTCGCATGTCCACCGAGACCAGGACCAGATCGCCCTCCCTGGGCTGGAGCAGACAGCCTGCAGCCTTATGGGCCGCAATCTGGCCAAAGGATACCGCAACCCTAAAGGTTCCCTCTTGGTCTGCGGAGTGAATGGTTCCATATTCCAAGCCTGGTTGGGGCTGTTCAATCGTCTGGTTGAGTTGTTGCATGTTTGTCCCTGCGGTTTGAATGATGGCCATCTCGATGAGAGCGTGCAGGCCTACTACCCTGCAGCCACTGTTTTCTTACTCTTCCCTGACAGCGTCCTGGAAAGCCGGTATTTAGCCAGGCCACGCCTCTGCCTCTGCCAGATCCTGGTCCAGCCCCCGGATGGTGGCGGTCAGGGCCCCCTCCCAGATGGTGTGTTCCTCCACGGTCTTGTGCATCCTGGCCATGTGCAGGTTGGCTCTGGAAAAATCAGCCCCGGAAAGATCGGCATGGCAAAAATCGGCAAAGGTGCAGTTGGCATCGGAGCCGTTGGCACCGCGCAGGCAGGCCCTGGTGAAGATGGCGTGGGTCAGGTCTGCGCCCCTGAGGTTGGCCAGGGTGAGATCCGCCTCACCGAAATAGCAGTTCTGCAGGCAGCCCTGTTCCAGCTTGGCCCCCTGGAGCAGGGCCCCCTTGAACATGGCCTTGCCGCCCCGTATCCCGCTCAGGTCCGCGCCGCTGAGGTTGGAGCCGGAGAAGTTGGAGTAGGCGATATCGGCATTGGAGAACAGCGCCTCCTGGAGATCGGACTGGTCGACATTGACGGTGGAAAACCTGGCATCCCTGAAGTCCTGACCGCGCAGGTTGCAGAGGCCCAGATAGATCTTATGAAAACTGCAGCCCGCGAAGCGGGTGCCGCTCAGGTCGCAGTCCTTGAACACGGTTTTGTTGAGATCAGCACCCCGGAGATCCGCGTTTTTGAGGGAGGCATGGTTGCAGATCACCTTCTCAAAGCGGCAGCCCGCCAGCTTGGCTCCCTCCAGGTCGGCATGCTGGAGACAGGTCCAGGAGAAGAGGGTGCCCTGGAAGTCGGTCTGGCTCAGATCAGCATGCTGGAGCTGGGTCTTGTCCAGCCTGACCCCCTGCATGGAGGCGCCTTTCAGGTTCATCTTCCGGAGATTGACCATGGTCAGGTCGGTGCCGTCAAGGCGTGCCCCTGCGAAGTTGCAGTTCTTCAGGCCGGTCTTGAGGATCCGAACCTCACGCAGGTCTGCCCGGCTAAAATCGATATCTTCAAAACGGCCGCCGGACAGATCAGCCCCGGCCAGATCGATGCCGGAGAGGTCCCGGCCCCTGATGGTCAGGTTGTTGGCGATGGCCTGGAGGACGTCTTCTCGTTTCATTTCAAGAACTCTGTGCGCTGGTGAAGAAGGGTTCGTTTTAAATTGGAACCAGTAAAGTCGGTCTTGCCGGTGGTACACTTAAAAAAGTCCGCTGCAAAGAGGTTGCTGCCGCTTAAGTCTGCTTCAACCAGGCGCGCCTTTTTAAAGGAGCTGGCGTAGAGATTGCTGCCCCTCAGGTTGGCCTGTTCAAAATTCGATCCCTTAAACCTGGTCTCTTGGGCAGAGATGGCCGGGAGCTGGGCCTGGGAAAAGTCGCACCGTTCCATGAGGGAGGAGTGGATGGATGCCCCGCTGAAATCAGTTTCCCGCAGGTTGCTGTCCAGAAAGCTGCCCTGTTCCATGGTGATCCCGCTGAAGTCTGCTCCCGGAAACTGGGCTGCACCTGCCATCCGTCCCCTGCTGAGGTCTGCGCCCCTGAAGCAGACCTCCACGCCTTGGGCACCGTGGAACAGGGTGGCAGGGAAAGAGGCTCCGGAGAAGTCGACCCGGTCCAGCACGGTCTTCTTGAAGAGGCATTTCTTCAGCTGGGCCCCTGCAAAGGAGGCCTCGGTGGCCTTGGCATCGGAGAAGAGCGACATCTCGATGGTGGCGCGCTCAAAGCAACTGCCGGCTAAGTCCGCCTTCTGAAAGATGGACATGGAGATCGCTGTCTGACAAAAAGAGGCCCCACTGCACACTGCGCCCTTAAAGAGGGACTGGCTGATGCTGCTGGTATCAAGACGGGTCCTGGAAAACCTTGCCCTGTTCATCAGGGCCTTGTTCATGGTGCAGTTACTCAGGTCAGCTTCGCTGAAATCAGCCTCCTGGGCGATGGTCTGCTCAAAGAGAGCGCCCTGGAGCCTGCACTTTTTGAAGCTGGTTTTTCTGCAGAGGGCGTGACTGAGGTCCACCCCGCTCAGGTCCATCCCTGAAAGATCGAGCCCGGAGATATTGGTATCGGCCAGGCCCAGACCCTGCTGGCAGCGGGCCTGGACCTCTGCTCTGCTCAGTTTTTTTAGACGCTCGGAATCGATGCCCCTGGCCGCCAACGGTTCCCGGATCTTTTCCGGTAGGGCCCCGGCCTTGACCTGGGCAAGCTGCTCTTTTGCGGCAGCCAGCCTCTCGATGCCTGCCTGGTAGCGTTGTTCGCCCGCTGCTCCCATGGCCCGGGCCTGGGAGGCGCTCTCTTTCAGCTGCTCTTCCACCCCAGGGCTCAAGCTTCCCTGCCCCTTCAGGCGATCAGCTTGGTGAAGGAGCTTGGCAGCGATCTCTTCACCCTTCCGGGCAGGAGTGGTCGGCGACGGCTGTTGCCGGTGGAGCAGGGCCGGATCCCGGCCGGCAGCAAGGAGTGCTGTCTTGGCCTTGTCCTGGAGCGCGTCATTGCCCGCCTCCAGGGCAGCAATATCTGCCTGGTGAAACTGTTTGAGCTCGCTGCTGAACTGCCTGACCATAGCCTTGGTATCAACTTTGGGCAGAACCAGACCCTCCAGGACCGATCCCCGGGGAATCTTTCCCGTTTCAGGCAGGGAGAGCTCAACATGGTGGGCCGCAGCAAAGCCCTCGGGCAGCTGTGCCATCAGCCAGGGTCTCAGCCCGCTTTCCCGGTGGAGATCATAGAGATCCTGCCCAGGCGGGAGGGGGACGGCCCGGGCATGGGGGGCGAACTCCAGCCAGGGAGCCCAGCCGGCCTCTGTACCGATCTCCTCCTCAGCCAGGACCACCAGCAGCTGGGGCGCGTTTTCCAGGGCCTCCCGGGCCACCGGATCTGCTTGGCTGGAGGGTGCGCCAAGGGCCAGCACCGCACAGCAGTCTCCCAGTTCCTGTTCGACCAGTCGGGCCTCAAGCTCGTCGGGGACAATGATCAGTGGAGCCTTCTCCTCCAGGGCCGGTAGGAAGAGCGGCGGGGCCTGGGAGCCCGGGATGAGCAGCTCCTGCCGGCCTGAGCGCAGCTCCGCGCGGATCGCCACCGAGATCAGGGTTGCCTCAAAGAACCTGGGGATGACCCAGCCAGGGGGCAGCTCTACCGTCTGTTCTTCTTCGTCCCAGGCGGCCATCTCCTCTGCGGAGGGCTGCTCCTTGAGTCCCAGCCAGCCCTGTTCGATGGTCTGGCGGCTGAAGCCCAATGCAGCCAGCTGCCGTTGCTGCTCCTCAGCCGCTTCCAGATTTTTTCGCCACCGGATCACCAAGGGGAAGCCATGGTCATGCCAGGGGTTTTTCTTCTTCCCGGGGAGGAGATCATCCGGGTCGATCCTGGCCTTGTCCAGCTCTGCGGCCGGGATCCGGGCACGGATTGTCTTGGAGAGCTCAGCCTGGACCGCGGCGCCCTGCTCCTGGGCCTGAGCCGCCTTTGCCAGGACCGTGTCGATTCTGGAGTGTACCCTGTTCAGGGTCTGGCGCATCCGGTGGAACATGCCCAGGTCGATCTCCACCAGATGGCCATACTGTCCATGCATTCTCCTTGCCATGGCCTCCTGGTCGTCCAGGAGCCCATGGCTGTTGGCAATGTTTTTTTGGGCTGCAGCCGCCAGCTCTGCAGGGGTCCGTTGCATGCGCGGAGCCTTGCCCATGGCCTTGAGCTTGGCCTGCTCGACCTCTTTGGGCAGCCGGCGCATCTTCTTGAGCATGGTGCTGACCTTGGTCCTGGCCTTTTCCAGAGGGGCCAGGTCGATATCCACACTGCGATCCCAAAAGCGCTTCTGCTCCTGCCAGTAGTGTTCTATGGAGTGGGCTTCACCATCCAGCTGCTCGGCAGCCACATAGATCCGCTCGATATCCGCATACTCGTCATCCAGGACTTCGAGGGTGCCGCGGTAGAGAAGGAGGCCGCGTAAAACCGTGGGAAAGAGCCAGACCGTATCGAGCTGATGATGGAGCTCTATGAATTCGCTCTCTCCATCCGGGGAGAGGGTTTTCCTGCGGGTCAGAAAACAGCGGGGCCGCTGCCCGGGCAGGTGTGACTGGATCAGGGGCAGGTCCGGATGCATGTTGATCAGTTCCAGCGGCTCGTTTCCCTGAAAAAAGCCGCTGATATACTGATCTGCCGGGGCAGTGTTGAAAAATTCCGGGTTAAAGTCATCCGGGAACCATGGCCAGCGTTCCTCCAACCAGTTGCCTCCATAGGTGCCGCATTTGGCAAAGCGTTGCGGCCAGCTCAGGTCCAGGGGGGCGAAACAGGCGGGTTCCGGGCGATCACGGGGCGAGCCGACAAGGGCTGCCCCATCTTCAATGTTGGGGAGAACCTGGGGCTGGCCTGCTCCGCCGGCCGGCGGGTAGCCCTTGCCCAGGGGATTACGCTCATATCCCGGTCCGCCAAAGCTGTTGTTCCAGCTGAGCGGCAGCTCGACAAAGGAGTGGGGGTGGGAGGGAATATTGCCAGGCTGCCAGCTGCGGTTGCCGAAGACGAGCAGCCTCTTGCGCAACTCACCGAGCCGTAGCTCTACCTCAGAGGCGCTCACCGCCTCCCGGCCCGGAGCAAAGCAGCTCCCGGTGACCAGGACCTCGCCATGGGGCTTGGGAAAGCCCAGGTCTGCCAGGGTAGCTGTCCCCAGTTGTGCGGGCAGGGTTTGCCACAACTCCTGCTCACCCAGGATCGTCTCCGGGCTGGTGAGGTCGAAAAAAACCTGGATCGTTGAGGTGAGATAGGTCTTTCCCCCGAGGCCAAAGGATTTGAGGGCAAAGCCATAGCTGTTGGGTTTATAGATCTTCATATGATGATAAACATGGCCACGATATAGTTGCTTTCCCCTGAAAGTTTAGCCTGTTCGCCGATAACATGGTTCAATTCTCCGTCTATAACGTTGATTTCGCTGTGCATCTTGGTTATTTCCGCGCTCATCGAAATCTTGGAGGCGTTGAGATCAGAGACATTCTCATCGATCCTGGTTACCTCACCGCGGATGCTGGTGGTCTCTGCAGCCAGGGACTCCTTGGTGGCGTTGATTTCGGTGGCGTTCTCGGTGATGCGTTGCCGCTCTGCCGTTATAGCGGTCTCATTTTCGCTGATCTTATCGGAATTTTCATAGATGGCCACCTTGTTGGCCATTATTTTTTCATGGCTGTCACTGATAAAGAGGGCCTGGGTAGAGATGTTGGTCTCCATCTCATGCATTTTTTTGTGGTCGGCAGATAGGGTCCACTTGCTGGGAAAGTGGTAATGGGTAACCCCTCCGATCACAAAACTCGACTCCACTCCCAACACCACATGCTGATAACCAAGCACATTGAGGTGGAACTCCTCTCCCACGATGGTGGTGGATTCTTCGCCCAGGATCACCTTGTTCTCCGTGGCTGCCTCCACATCGATCAAACCGTCGGTGGCCAGGTGGATCCCGAAGTGCTCCTTGTCCTTTTCCATGGTCTTGAATTTCCAGCCGGCACCGCCCTCCTCACTGCCTTCCGGAGCTTTTTCTGCTGCCTCTGTGCCGGCGGCCGGCGGATTCCCTGGGGCCGATCCGCTCTCCCCGCTCCCTCCACTGGTTGCTGCGGAGGTCCCGCTCGGCAGAGGGCGGACCATGGGATCATTGGGTGCACCGATCCTCACAAAGGAGCCCTGCTGGGGACTATGCATCAGGATCCGCTCACTGCCCGTCTTGTCTTCGATATGCAGCTTGTTGCCCCCGGAGGTGGTCAACTTGGCCATGGTCTGATTGGCGCTGGTAATCTGGGAGGGGGAGTCCGGGTTGGCCACTGCCCCGGCGATCACCGGTCGATCAGGATTGCCGTCAATAAAGGTGAGCAGCACTTCACAGCCCTTGTGGAGCGGGAAATGCATTCCATGATCACTGCCGCCATAGGGCTGGAGCATCCGGACCCAGGCCGAGGCCTTGCCCCCCTGCCGCTCGGCCCGGTCAAAGGGGAGGATCACCTTGTAGCGTCCCTGCTCATCGAGCTCTGCGTACTGGCCCGAGCCCGCACCGTCTATCCGGCCGTTGATGGTGCCATGGAAGCGTGGTCGCCGGGTGGTCCGTTCAGCCCGGAACTGGACCTCGCTTGCAATGGCAGAAAAGGTGTTGCTGTAGACGCTCTCAAGCTCATATCCTGTGAGTTGCTCCTGGATCCCGCTGAGCAGAGAGGAGGCCTGGTTTCCCTGATGTTCCACCCTCAGGGTAAGGTAGGCGCTGTTCATCTTTTGCTGGAAATGGTTCTGGAGCGAGAAGGTGTAACCGGGCATCAGGTAGGGAACGGTGGAGGCGCCATGGAACTGCTGCGCCTTGCAGGCCATCTCTTCGGCCCGGATCCTGGCAAGCTTGTCGCCCTCCTCCGGGGTACGAAAATGGTCGCCATAGTAGTACTGCTCACCGTGGCCGGAGGCCGTGACCTGGGCCTTGCCCCGGACTGCAAGGGAGGGCTTGCGGTAATTGTAATCCTGCAGGGTGATGGTCTGGGGAACCAGCTGTCTCTTGCAGACAAAGGATTGGATAGCCTCGTCAAGGTGGGCGGCCTCCAGGCCGGAGACCGGTGCGTAGCTGAGATCGCTGCCCTGGCCCGAGGGGACATGGGCAAGCTTGGAATCGGTCATGATCAGCTTTTCGCTCTCCTTGCCCTGATCAAAGAAAAAGTAGATCCCGTTGCGCTCCATCCAGCGGCAGATAAAGGCATAGTGACTCTCCGCATACTGACAGGCATACTCCCAGGTAAGGTAACTGCCCTGCAACCTGAACTCAAAATCCAGGGTGGAGAGACCGCCGTCCTGCAATACCTGGGCAATGATATCTTCTGCGCTACGGTCTAAAAATATCTGGTTGTGGTGGCTCAGGGTGAGGCGCCATAGCTTCGGCACCAGCAGGGCTCGATAGAGATAGCAGGGGCCGACCGCCCGAATCAGCTCAAATTCAGCGATGATGCCATGAAAGGGGACCCTGCTGCCGTCGGGCCGATGGATAAAAAAGGAGGCCGGTTCCTGCATGATCCCGTCCATATCAAGATCAGCGCTCTCGGCAACCAGGGTGATGTCAAAGTGATAGAGCCGGGAAAGCCCCTCTGTGCCGCTGAAGCTGACCACGCCAAAGCTTTCCCGGTCCACCGCCTTTGACTGGAAAGAAAATTTTTTCTCAACAAGATAGTTCATACTGCTCCCAGACAGTGCTCACTGTTTTCGACGCCCCTTGGCTGGAGCGCAGCCCGCCTTAGGCGAAGGTAAGGGTAAATTCACCCTCTTGGTCTGTATCCAAGCTAACGGCCGAGGGCATTTCCCCGTCACTCATATGGGTCAGGATCTCCCGCGACAGTTGAGGGAGGACATTACCATTGAGGATGTATTCGATGTTTCTGGCCCCGGTCTCGACCTCGGTGCAGCGGGCAACGATCTGCTCAATCACCCCTTGGCTGTACTCCAGCTGGATCTTGTTGTTGCGGCGGAGCATCTCCTCCAGTTTGGCCAGCTTGATGGCCACGATGTTTTCCATGGCATCCCGATTGAGGCTGTAGTAGGGAATGACCGTGGTCCTGGCCAGGAGGGCGGGTTTGAAGTATTGGGAGAGCATGGGTCGCACTGCCCCCATCACCGCCTCCATGGGTGGCTTGTCCTCAGTTGCGGTCATCTCCTGGATCACATCGGTGGCCAGGTTGGAGGTCAGGATGATGATGGTGTTACGGAAACTGATCTCTTTGCCCTCGCCATCGGTGAGGATACCCTTGTCAAAGACCTGGTAAAAGAGATTGAGCACCTCCAGATGGGCCTTCTCCACCTCGTCGAGGAGGACGATGGAGTAGGGGTTCTGGCGAACCGCCTCGGTCAACATGCCGCCCTCACCAAAACCGACATAGCCGGGCGGGGAACCGATCAGGCGACTGACGGTGTGGCGTTCCTGGAATTCAGCCATGTTGATGGTGACCACATTTTTTTCGCTGCCAAAGATCAGGTCTGCCAGGGCAAGTCCGGTGGCGGTCTTACCCACCCCGGAGGGGCCGGTGAAGAGAAACACCCCCATGGGCTGTTCCGGATTCTTTATCCCTGCCTTGGCGGCCCGGATGACCTCCCCCATGGCTGTCAGGGAATGGTCCTGGCCCTTGATCCGCTCTGCCATCAGCGCCTCGAAGTTGACGATACTCTCTGCCTCATCCCTGAGCATCTTGCCCAGGGGAATGCCGGTCCAGTCTGCAACCACCTGGGCAACCACATCCGGGTTCACCTCAATCTGGATCAGCGGGCTGTCGCCCTGGACCTGTCTGAGTGCCTGGTCAGCCGCTGCCAACCTGGGCTTCAGGGCCGCCGCTTCCCCGGACAGAGGGGCCGCTTGCCCCTGGCTCTCCTGGCTGGGCACAGGCTCCGCCTCCTCCTTGAAACGATGCAGCTGTTCCCGTAGCTCCAGGACGGCCAGCGCTGCCTCCTGTTCCTGCAGCCAGCGGGCCTCCAACTCGTCATGTCGGCTCGTCTGGAGGCTGATCTCCTCCCGGAGCTGCTGATATCGTTCCCGGTCGATGTTGATATTGTTTTCCTGATCCCGCTCCATGGCCTGCTGCTCCCGCTTCAGGGCCGCGCTGGAGCGTTCCATATCTTCGAGGGCAGGCGGCTTGGCACTGAGGTTGATGCTGATCCGGGCACAGGAGGTATCCAAAAGATCAATGGCCTTGTCCGGTAAAAAACGTCCCTGGATATAGCGATTGGCAAAGCTTGCGGCCGCCTGGACGGCGTCATCACGAATGATCACCTTATGGCTCTGTTCATAGCCCGCCTTGATGCCCCGCAGGATCAGGGTGGTGGTGGCGGTGTCCGGTTCCGCCAGCTTGACCAGCTGAAATCTCCTGGCCAGGGCCGCATCCTTTTCAAAGTATTTTTTATATTCGCTCCAGGTGGTGGCGGCAACGGTTCGCAGTTCTCCCCGGGCCAGGGCGGGTTTGAGCAGGTTGGCGGCATCACCGCCGCCGGCGGCACCGCCGGCGCCGATCAGGGTGTGGGCCTCATCGATGAAGAGGATGATCGGGGTGGCGGCCTGTTTGATCTCGCTGATGACCCCGTTCAGGCGGTTCTCAAACTCCCCCTTCATCCCGGCACCGGCTTCCAAGAGACCCATGTCCAGACCGAGCAGGCTGGTCCCCTGGAGCCGTTCAGGGACATCATCCTCAACGATGCGCAGCGCCAACCCTTCCACCACCGCTGTCTTGCCCACCCCTGGCTCACCGACACAGATGGGGTTGTTCTTCCGCCTCCTGGAGAGGATATCGATCATCAGCCTGATCTCCTTGTCCCTGCCAAAGACCCGGTCGATCTTGCCCTGCCTGGCATTTTCGGTAAAGTCGATGCAAAAACGGTGGAGAAATCCCTCCCTGGTCCCTCCGGAGGGAGAGGGGGGGGCGGCCTCGCCCGTCGCCGCTGTTGCGGCCTCGCTGGAGGCCTTGGTGATGGTCCAGAAATTCTTGAGCAGCTCCTCCCGGTTGATCTGGCGGAGGAGATCCATGTATCGGCCCGAGGAGTAGTAGGCAGGCTTGGAGAGCAGGGCGGTCAGGATGGCCCCGGAGCGTATCCTGGCATCGCCCAAATCGATGGAAGCGATCAGCCAGGCCTCCTGAACCAGGTCAAGCAGGATCGGGGAAAAGACCGGCTTGCCGGAGTTACCGTGTTGGTACTCCTCAAGTACCTCCTCCAGGGCCTGGCGGAGCTGCCCGGCCTCTATGGCGTTTTTTTCCAGGATCAGGGGCCAGTCACCATGGGGGTCTTCCAGCAACTTCATCAGCAGGTGTTCAACGGTCACCTCGTAATGGGTTCTGGAGACCGACAGTCCGGCTGCAGCCTGGAGGCCGTTGGTGCAGAAGCTGTTCAAGTGGAGGAGCAGGGACTTGATATCAACATTGACCATGGAAACCCCTTAAGGAGAGATTGTTAAGAAAATAGGCGTGAAACCGTAGCCGCGCCTGTTCACCCTGCAGACCCGCAGAGCGGTACCTTTCCCGGAGAGGGCGTGCCCTCTCCGCTAAACAGCCAGGTATTCCAGCCCAGTTTTCCCCAGTGGGCTCTCCCGGGTTGACAGGTATGCAGGTCTTCTGCCGCAACCTCTACCTCGATATCCCACAACAGGGGTTGATCGAGATAGAAGCGCACACACTCACAGAGCAAACCGTAGGCCGGGGTGTCGGGCAAAACTTCTTGCAGGCTCCGGCCGCTCAAAGGGCCGAGGCAGATGCGAAACTTTCCCATCATATCGAGGAGCTGGCGGCCAAGGTGCGCGTCTTCCCCAAGGCAGTGATTGTTCCGGCCCAGGGAGCAACGCTGTTCCGGAGCAATCACCGCCAGGTAGTGCACACACTGCTCGATTTCAACTGCCTGGAGCTGGAGGCAATGGGCGATGATGGTGCGCAGGCCTGCAGCAGAGCGGGGTGCCTGGCTGGCCAGACCGATATAGGGAAGAAAGCGTCGACTCTGCCGGAGTGCCAGCCGGGCATGCTCGCCGCCCAGACCAAGCAGGCTGAAGAGCTGGTCATAGATCTGACTGTGACGGTTTTCAGCGAGTTGATGGAGAATGGAATATTTTTCCCAGATCTCGAAACAGTGCTGAAAAAAGGGCTGGTTGATGACATCGAGGAAGTCCCGGGTAATCGAGTGCTCCTCTCGCTGTTCCTCAAGCAGGTCTTCGGTATAAAAGGTCGGTAGGGGTGAAGAGGGGCCGTAGAGTCCCATAAAGGCCAGGGTTACCCGATAGAGCGCACCCTTTTTTTGTTCAATCTGTTCCACCCTGACAACATCGGTCCCTGGGAAATCCAGGCCTAACTCTGCCCGGCAGCGGATAAAGTCAAAGACCTGGTCATAGCCGCGGGGATCACCTGCCCTCTTGATCAGGATCAGCCGGAGGAGGCGGAGAACCTGGACAAAGGGAACCTGCCGGCCATGCTCCAACAGGAGCTGCTCTAGATCAATGTTTTGTTGCCGACCCGAGTTGGCCATGGGTAGGTCTCTCCACTGACGCTATCTATAATGTCCAGCTGAATAAAGGTATTCATGCTGCAATATTCAGAAAATAACTGGTCCAAAACCATGCCGAACAGGCAGAAGTCACCCGTACCTGCAAAATGGTCGCTCCTGGCGGTCAGGCGAATCTTCTGCCCCCGCATCATCTGGCCCCGAATCAGCCTGTTGGTCGGGGTGACCTCAAACTCTTCAATTCCTTGAATCCTTTTTAGATTGGAAGCCACCCGACCCTGGTCCCGATCCTGTTTAAAGACATAGAGTTCCAGGAGCTCTGTCAGGTTTTCCACGGTGGAGAGGCTCAGGAGGTTCAAAGAGAGGTGGGATAAAAGTTTCCAGAGCAGGCTCCCGGAGAGCGGAGGGTCGATGGAGAGGGTGGGTTTCATCAGGTTGCTGAACTCCACCAGTTCAGGGGTCTGTGAGGTCGGCCTGCAGACGTCGCCAAGTTTCAACTGTTGGGGAATATCTCCGTTGGTGCAGGTCAGAGACACCGAGATGGTCTCCTCCGCCAGCTCCAACTCCTCAGGGGGGTAGGAAAACTGGAGCGACAACTCCGGCCTGTTGGAGACCTTGGAGATCGAGTGCAACAGGCCGTAACTGTTGCCCACCCTCCCTGCTCCGAAGAGCGATGCCGAGTGGTATTCTTTTTTTACCATGGCCCCCCGGGTATAACCGGTAACCCGGTCAACGGAGTATATTTCAGGCCGCCTGCCCTCCTTCAGGGCAGGGCTGACCATGATCTTGTCCCGACTGTGATCCTGGAGGATGGGATCTGCCTCGTGGCTGAAGAGGTTGATGACCGGGACCGTAGAGAGCAACAGGGCGTCCAGGCCCAGGTTCGGCAGGGTCAGGGTCGATGGTTCCAGTTCAAAGCAGAGGCGAAAACCTGTCCCTGTGCCCCGATCGGTCCACTCCCCGAGCCCCCTCAACTCCAGAAAAAGAAACTTATGGGGGAGCAGGAAGTATTCCTGGAGATAACGAAACCCTGGAAAGGAGTTTCCGGGATAGGGGAGCAGGCTGTTTTTGCGCTCAAAGGCGGTGGGCTGCAGCGACTGAGCAGCAAGGCTAATGCCCTTGCCCCCCTCCTCGGACTCTGCGACAATCCTGCGCAGCTTTCTGGTCAGGAGGTAGAACAGGTCAGCGGCCCTGGAGTAGCTGCCGCCGATATAAAAGGCCAGCTTCTCAGGGATCCAGGTGTCCAGGCCCGGTCCGCTAAGGCGGAACTCCACCGTGATCTGTTGGCCGCCGGCTGCGGAGCCGCTGTTGCTGATCCTGGTGATTGCAAGGGGTTGGACCGTGCAGTCAAAGCAGGTCTTAAAGGTGGCGGAAACCTGATCAACCCTGTTGGCGCCCAGCTCAGTGCCGGCCTGGATCAGGAGGGGCTCCTGCAGGCCTTTTTTGGGGGTAAAGCGGACCAGAGAGACGGCAGGGATACTCTTGAGGAAGTGGGGGAAGATGAAGTTGGTCAGCGAATGGATGACTTCCGGCAGATGATCATCAATCTTCTGCCTGAGCAGGCCGCTGAGAAAGGCCGTGCCTTCGAGCAGCCTCTCCACATCAGGGTCGGCCGCCTGGCCGCTGAGCATGGGCGCAATGGCAGGGTGAACCTCGGCAAACTCCCGGGCAAGTTGCCTGAGGTTATAGAGCTCCTGTTCATAATATTTGGAATAGACGTCCATCCGGATCCCCTGCCTTGCCTACGAAGAAATGCTTATTTTACCCTCTGTGGAGACCACGGTCTCAAAGATCACCGGTATCTCCTCCTGCTCTGCAAGGTTGGCCTCCAGCCTGAATCGTAAAGAAAAATTCTCCTGGTCTTCATGCTGCATGATCAGTCTGATGTCTTTGAGTCGCGGCTCATACTTCTGCACCACCTCTTGAATCACCTCTTCGATGCGCTGCCGCGCCTCCTGGATACTGTCTCCCGGGATATTGGTCATGTCGGGCACGCCGAAGTCCGGGGCAATGGTGACACTTCCCTGGCGGGTATTGAGCAATCTGAGCAGGTGGGCAATGATAGAGTTCACCTGCCTGGCGCTTGGTGTCAGCGGCTGCTGCGGCTCTGGTTCTTCAAGCCGACCGATACGCTCAAGCAGGCGTTCCTGGAGGATCATAAACCCCTGTCCAGGGCAGGGGATGAGTTACCGCCAGGCCTGGTGGTCGGATCATGCCCCTGGAGTAGAGGTTTATGATTTGGGAGATTTCCAGTCATCTTCGGCCTCGATACCGTCGGGCTCGTAGGTCCAGACAATCTTTTCATAGGAAAAAGAAACCTCTTCCATGTCATGGTAGGACTTGTTTTCCTCCAGGAAGGTGGTGGGGGTAAACTCCCGCATAGCCACGATGATCGCATTTTCCAGCTTGATGGTGAAGTAATGTTCTTCCTGACCCTTGGGGCTGACCCGATAAAAATCGAGTTCAAAGCTGGTGATCTGTTCACCGGTGCAGCAGGCCTGAAAGAGGAGGGGGCTGGCTTGATCCTTGTGTTTTTGGATGGTGAGCGGCTTGTGGATTCTCTGCCCTGTGGGTAAGCCGGAATGGGTGTCGCGGGGGATCTCCACGGAATGTTCCAGGCTGTATACCAGGATCGCGTTTTCACGACCGGACTGGCTGCAGTCGCCTTTAATATCTCCCTGGCTTGCTCCTTTCACCTTAAGGTACATCGTATTTGCCATCTGGTTTCTCCTTTTAGAGGATGAGATAATGAGAAGGACTCGCTTTGTTTCTTTGCAGGAGGCAGAGGTCCTGGCTCCAGCCTCCTGCCTCCCGGATCAGGTCAAAATCCGTGACCTGGCGGTGCCCTGCCTGGGCCGTTCTGCAGGCTGCCTGCAAGCCTCTTGACTATCAGGACTTATCGAGCTTGCCCACCAGCGAGAGGGTGAAAGATGCGCCCATGTACTTGAAATGAGGTTGGATCGCCATGTTGACCTTATACCAGCCAGGTTCTCCCTCAACATCGGATACCGTGATCTGCGCCTTACGCAGGGGACGACGACTTCTCACCCCCTTTCCCGGGTTCTCCTGGTCAGAGACATATTGACCGATCCACTTGTTCAACTCGTCTTCCAGTTCTCCGCGATCCTTCCAGGTTCCGATATTTTCCCGCTGAATAACCTTAAGGTAGTGGGCAAGACGGCTCACCACAAAGGTGTAGGGCAGCTGGGTGCCGAGCTTGTAGTTGAGCTCAGCCTGTTTCCCTTCCGGGGTGTTGGCAAAGGTCTTGGCCTGCTGGATGGAGTTTGCAGAGAAGAAGGCCGCATTATCGCTGCCCTTGCGCATGGTCAGGGCCATAAAGCCCTCCTCAGCCAGTTCAAACTCTTTGCGATCAGAAATTTCGATCTGGGTTGGAATCTTGTTTTGTATCTCGCCCATGGCCTCATACTGGTACATGGGGAGATCTTCAACCGCGCCTCCGCCCTGGGGGCCGATGATGTTGGCGCACCAGCGATACTTGGCAAAGCTGTCGGCAACCCTGGAGGTAAAGGCAAAGGCTGCATTACCCCAGCAGAAGGCGTCGTTGTCGGCAGAGACGTCTTCCGTATAGTTGAATGATTTTGTGGGATTGTTTTCCGGGCCATAGGGGAGCCGTAGCAGAAAACGCGGCAGGGCCAGGCCAATGTTACGGGCGTCTTCGGATTGGCGCAGTGATCTCCACTTGGTGTATTGTGGGCCCTCAAAGATGGATTTCAGATCCTTCAGGTTGGGCAGACCGTTAAAGTCATCGAGTCCGAAAAAGCTTGGCCCGGCTGCAGCGGTAAAGGGGGCATGGGCCATGGTGGCCACGCCGGCAATATTCTGGAGCAGGGCGATGTCCTGGTTGCCGGGGCCAAAGTCATAATTTCCCACCATCATTCCGTAGGGCTGGCCGCCGAACTGGCCGTACTCCTCGGTGTAGGAGAGTTTATAGAGGCCTGATTTGACAATCTCCGGCGCGTCCTCAAAATCATCAATCAGGTCCTGTTTGCTCACGTTGAGCAGCTCGACCTTGGTATTCTCCCGAAAATCGGTATGGTCGACCAGGTACTTTAATGAACGCCAGGCAGACTCCAGTTTCTGAAAGTCGCTGTTGTGGAGAATGGTGTTCATCTGCAGGGAGAGCTTCTGGTCAAGTTCGGCAATCATCTCATCCACCAGCCCCTGGCTGATCTTCGCCGTTTCCCGTCCGGGTTTGAGCAGCTCATCGATGAAGGCCTGCACGCCCTGTCTGGTAACCGCATACCCCTCGTCTCCGGGTTGGACCCTGGTGGCCTGGACTATCTCATCGAGCAGGGAAAGCTCCTGCTGTTCTGCCTGATCAACTGCTGCTTTTTTTTGTTCACTGGCATCTGCCATGGTTCTCTCCTATTCTTCTATCCCAAGTTCAGCGAGCAGTCTGGCCCTGGCGCTCTCATCGGTGACCAAGGAACTCACTTTTTTCTTGAAATCAGGGATGTTGCCCAGGGGACCCTTCACCGCCTTCAAGGCCTCTCTCAGCTCAAGCAGCTTGTTGAGTTCCGGAATTTTTTTGATGATCGCGTCAGGGTCGAAATCGTGGAGCGATTTGAAATCCAGATCAAGGTGCAGCTGGGCTTCGGGGTCTTCATCGAGTTCATTCTTGACAAAGGTGTCCAGCCTGAGCTTCTGGCCTGCAAGCACATCGTTGAAGTTGTCCTTGTCGATATTAATCGCCTTCCGATCTTCCAGTGCGGTGTCATCCTCCTGCCGGGTGTAATCGCCCATCACCAGAATCTTGAGCGGAAGTTCAACCTCTTCCTGGGCATCACCGGTGGCGGGCTTGTAGACCACGTTCACGCGTTCCTTGGGGGCAACGGATCCTTCTTGAGACATAGTATCCTCCTGTTGGCTGGATAAGGGGTAGGGCAGGGCGCGGGAGAACAGAATCGATTAAAGGCTACCTTGAAAAATGGCTTTTTCTTCCAAGCTCTGCGTTATGGTAAAAATTGTATCCTCGGAATATCAGTTATATGCCTGCGGTACCATTTTTACCATGCCTCGGAGTCTGCGCGTACCTGATCTTGATCGAAAAATCTACCTTTTCAAAGCACCCTGAAGAGACAAAAAAACAATCGATTACAGATGCGATAATTTATAAAATTGTAGCAGCATGGACAAGGAAATCAAAATGAATTTATGAGTTTTTCCGGTGCCAGCAGCATCAGGCGGTCCCGGAGGAGGCGGCTGCGGTGGCGCCACTCTTCGCCGACCTCCTGCTGAAAACAGTGGTGGACAAGGAGCAAGCCCTCCAGGGCAAGCTCCGGTTCCCAGGCTTCAAGTTCCCTCCGGTCGATGACCTCGAGGATCCGCTCAGCAAAGGGAAGCGCCGGCTCACTCTTCTTGCCCTGCAGCATCAGGCGGCATAGCGCCAGGTCATGGCGAAAACGGACCCTCTGGCTGGTGATGGGGTCACTGTTTTCCTGAAAATAGCGGACTGCTGCAGAGAGCCCCTGGCGGCCGACACGCTCCAGGGCCTTGGCCTGGCAGGCTCTAAGGGTATCATCGCCTCCTGTGCTGCTGGCCGTTCCAGCTGCGTCGGGCCCGGCCTCAGCCCCCTGCCGGAGCCATGCCCTGGTAGCCTGGCCGGCAAAGGGCAAACCTCCCTGGAAAGAGAAGGTCTCGATGGTTGGCAGGCGCTTAAGATAGAGGCGGGTATCGTTTTCCACCGCCAGCGCAGCCGTGGTCGCGCCAAGTTGCTGGAGGGCCGTGGCCACCCAGTAGCTCAAGTCCAGCCAAAATAGATATTGGCGGACGTGTCCCTCTGCGGTGCTGAGCAGGTCCGACCAGCGTGCTGTCTGGTACTGGCCCTGAAGCAGCGAGATCAGCTGCTCATCCGGCGGGGGCAGCATGGTCTCACCATCGGTGGCCGGCGGCAACACCTCCACCTGGCTCCAGGCTGCCAGGCGATTAAGCTGATAGGAAATGGGGCTCCCGGAGTCCTCGGCAAAGAGCTTGGTTGCTGAGCTGCAGAGAAAGTCGAAACCGGCGTGGAAGTAGGCAGCCCCATCATCCCCCTCCTGGCCATTGTCCCCAGGTGCCCCATTGTCCCCAGCCGCCTGGGGGACAGGTGGGGCCTGGGGGACAGCAGGCTGTGGCAGAGCCGCAGGCTCCCGAACGTCGGCTGCGCCCCCCCCATGGGGGGGCTGCTCCGTGTCCGGCTCTTCGACGCCGTCATCGACCGGAAGCTGCAGGCGGCTGGCCAGGGTGTCGACCAGGGTGCGGAGCAGGGGACCGTCAGGGAGCTGTTCGCCAATAAAGGCATCGATGGCCTCAAGATCATCGATGGCCTCTGCCCGCTGCTCCGGCTCCCAGGTTTCAGGCCCCAGCTCTGCAAGCAGCTCGTTGAGGGTCTCACTCCACCAGACCAGGGCATTGATCCTGCCTTTCTTCCTTTTTTTGGGCGGGTAGAGCTGGTCCCAGAAGGTGTCGAGCAAGACCCTGATCACATGGATACCGAGAGCGCAGCCCCTGAGTCCCTGGGTATGACCCAGGGCAATGCAGAGGTAGGAGGCAACCAGAAGGTTTTTCGACTCCTGTTCCAGGATCTTTTGGCTCAGTTCCGCTATCTTCGACCAGTCCACGGCCGAATCAGCAGTGGGGGAGGAGAGTTTCTTTACCTCCTCGGTCAGGGCCTGGTAGTCCTCGCCATAGGTGATATCCGTGCCCGCTGGTTGCTCTGCACTGACCGGCTCCTTACCCAGATCATATATCGTCATATCTTTCTGTCCCTCTCTCTGCCTCTTTCCCGGTTCAGCCTCAACCCTAGCGTAGTTCCTGCTGCACATCCCCAAACGAGCGGACAAAGGCACCGCCTTTGCGGAGCGCTGGGGGCAGGGACTTGAGATAGCCCTGGGCAGCTGCCCTGCTGTCAAAACGGCCGGCCAGCAGGATATGCCAGCGGACCCCCTTGATCAGGCGCGAATAGACCGCCTTACTCTGCTCCTGGGCGATTGCGGAGAATCCCTGGGCGATACTGGCTGCAGCCTGGAGGCTCATGATCTGCACCGTGTACTTCTTGGGGTCCTGGGCAAGCAGCCACGTCCCCTGCCGGTAGCCACCTCCCCCTGCAGAGTTCCCCCCCTGCTCCCTTTGGGCGGTTATGGGCAGTGGCTGGGGCCAGAGGCGCTCGGCCTGGGTGTCTGTCTGGGGTTTGGCTGCGAGCTGCTGTTCCGGAACAAGGACCTGCTTTGGCAGTTTTTGCGGCACCTTGTGGAGTAAGCGCACGATCTCCTCTGTCCCGGAGAGGGTATAACCGATGCTGATGTACTCTATCTTCTTCTCCTCCAGGTGGCCGGCATCCGCAGGGAAATCCTTGGCCGTGAACCGGTAGCCGCCGGTCTGGAACTGTTGAAGGAAGTGGGCGAAGGCCAGTGCGCCGCTCCATTTTTTGCTGAGCTCCATGGTCGGGAAACCAATCTTCAGGCTGACCTCACCGCAACTCTCGGGAGCCCAGTCAATGGTGAGGTCCTGGGGGAAGTTGTCATTTTCCAGGATATAGGACTGCTTGGCGCACTGCATGGAAAAGATGCTGTAGTAGGGTTCGACCCCTGCCTGCTCATTTACCGCCATGGGCTTGGTGGTCATGGTGACCCTATAGTGAGGCTGGGTATGGATCACCGCCAGCTTGGCCTGGTTGAGCAGGCTGTAAAAGGAGGGTTTGAACACCAGGGTACGGCCATAGAGGGTTCTGGCGGTGTAGCCGTTCACCGATTTCCGTACAAAGGGGGCTGCGTAATCCTGGAAATACTTCCAGACCACCCCGTGCTCCCTGTCAAAGAGAAAGGCTGTCCGTTTGTCCGGATCAACATGGGCGGCCAGGGAGAGGACCTCTTCCTGCCATTTCTGCTGTAGGACCTGAGCCGTATCCCGAGCCGCAAAATCCTGGAGAAAATTGAAGGGACCGTAGACCAGCTTCCAGACAAAGGGGGTATCATATCGCTCCTGGGCCAGACTCTTCAGGGAGACCCAGGCCTCGTAGACCTGGGCAAGGCCGGATTGGCTCGGCTCAGGGCTGTCGGCCTGCTTGAACCAGCTCGAAAACTGGGCAGCTGCCTTCTCCCTATAGGGGGTGATCACCTTTAATCCCGTCAGCCCGGCCTCATACTTGCTCCAGGCTTCGGCCAATTTCAGTTTGTCGACCATCTCTGCCGCCTTGGCCGGGTCAACCTGCTGCAGGGTCTCGGTGGTAATCCGGTTCTTCTCCGAGGCGATTCTGGCAAAGAGCGAGGGTTCGGCGTCCTTGCTCTTTTTGCTGGAGAGAGCAAGCGTACGGATCTCGTTGATGGCAATGACCGCCTTGCCCCACTCGGGTAAGACCGAGCCCGTCTCCTTGCTAAAGGCGGCAAGCTCCCTGGACAGGGTTTCCAGGAGCAGGAAATAGGGATTGCCTGGGCCGGCCATTCGGATGGCCTCCTCGCGCCAATCCGTATCCGTATCCAGGCCAAGCTCACCATCGATAAAGGCCAGGCCAAAAGCTTTCCACCAGTGGACAAACTGTTGAGGATAGGAGTTGAGGTAGCCCTGGCGGAGATCGCCAATAAGCTCCCTGCTGATACCTGCCTGTTCGATGGCCCTAAAAAAATCTTCGATCTTGGCTCTGCCCCTCTGGCTGAATGCGCCTGGAACTTCGATCCGGCCGGCTGCAGCGGTTTGGTGGACTTTCCAGAAGTCGGCCAGGGTCAGCGGAGGGGTGTCGGTAATGGATTGGGCGTAGAGCCAGGAGCTCGCCCCGCCGTTTTTGGTCAGGAGGTCTTTGAGGGTTCCCTGCAGGGCCAGGAGACGTTCTTCGATATCGGTTCTGTTGCGGGACCAGGCAAGATAGCTTGCATTGAGGTCGGGAAAAAATCGGCCTACATCGGCAAGGACCTCCTGGCTGTTGATGCTCAACACCGTCGTGGCCACCCGGGTAAAGGCATGAAACGGGGGGAGTTTCTTCCCTGCCAGGGCAGCCTTGAGGTAATTGATCTGTTCCACCAGGTAGCCGATATAATCGGCATAGAGATCTGCCGAGGTATCGGCGGAGAGATCTGCAACGGCCTGGGAAAAACCCTGCTCCATGGGATGGATCAGGCTGGTCGCCATCAGCCGGCAAAACTTCCTCTTATAGGCCGCCTCTGCCCGCTCTGCTGCCGAGAAGATGGGCAGCGGCAGGGCCCAGCGGCTGTTTGCCGTTTCGATCTCCAGGATGTTGAGGCGCATTTTTTCCAGGGAGACGATCACCGCATTGCGGCCGTTCTGCTCGCTTACGATCGTTTGCTCTGCCTTGGGAAAGAGGGCAAAAACCTGCTGGTTATGGAGGTAGGACAAACCGATCATGCCCCCTGCAAAGATGACCATGCAGAGCCAGCTGATCAGGGCCAGATTACGGGTCATCTTTCTCCAGAGCAGCAACTCTTTGACCGGCTCCAGCTGCCGGCGATGTGCCGGCAGTACGGTGCTGAACAGTTCCCGCACAAAGACAGCCGCTGAGCCGGCCTGTTCAGCGGCCCCGGTGGGGAGCGCACCACTGGCCGAGGTCCGGCCGCAACGACCACTGCCCAAATAGATCCCCTGAAGAAGGGGCGTTTCCTGGTAGGCGTTTTCAGAAAAGAGCACCTCCAGAAAGGACTCGAGGCCGGCTGCCAGGGACGCCAGTTGTGCAGGGAAGGAAAAAAACGCCCCGTTTCGTCCCTGCGGCTGACCGATCTTGTTGAGCCGTATACGCTGCAAGCCCTGATCCACATCCGCGATGGTCGCGGCCAGGAACTCCTGCCAATAGGGAGTGGCCTGGTTGTTCAGCCGGCCCATCACCTGCTCCCGTTCCTGTGCAGAGAGGAGGGCTGCGAGTTCGGAAAAGCCCGGGATCAGATCCATCTTGGTCACCATAACCGTGACCGGTACCTTGAAGCCGATGGTCCGCATGAGACTGTGGATGCGGTTGCGCAGGATCTGGGCTTTTTTCCGGAGGGCCTGGCCAGGAGTGTTGAGGAGGTCATCGGCAGCGACGAACAGGAGGATGCCGTTTAGGGGTTCTTTGCGGCGATGCCTGGCAAGCAGCAGCAGGAAGTGTTTCCATTCATTCTGCTCCTCATCCGAGGCAAGGGGCACGCTGTAGCGTCCGGCGGAATCGAGCAGTATCGCCTGGTCAAAGAAGAACCAGTCGCATGAGCGGGTTGCCCTTACCAGGCCCTTTTGATCTTCAAGTTCTGTAAAAGAAGAGGCAACACCGGCATTTGCCAGCATGGTCGATTTGCCGACCCCTGTCTCCCCCATGGCCAGATACCAGGGCAGGACATAGAGGGGGTTGCCGCGCTTTTTGAGGTGAGAGTGTTTCAGGATCTCCAGGTTGGCCTTCCAGGACTGTTCGAGCTCCAGGATGTTCTGTCGTTCCGGGCGCTCACCCTCGGCCAGGACCTCCCCATGCTCAACCACCCGCCGGACGAATCTCTTTTCCCGCCTGCGAATAAGGTATTTTTTTAAAAAGAGGAGCAGAAAGTAGAGGGCAAATACTCCGGCAGCCATGGAGAGCGCGATCCACCAGGGCCAGTGTTGGCTGAAATAACTCCAGTAGGCTGCAGCCGCAGCAAGAGCGGCGACCACCAGAAAGGTGACCAGGGCGATGATGATCTTGACGGACTTTGGCATGGTTTCCCTCATAGCCCAGCGGTTGTGATGGAAGAGTAGAGCGTCTCCAGTGAGCGCTGGCCAAAGTAGAACAGTCCGCCGAGAATGCCCAGGGAGAGGAGCAGCATCAGCAGGGAATGGGAGGCACGGGAAAAGGATAATCTTTTCAGCATGGTTTTCTTTGCTGCGGCTTGAGGCCCTGCTGCGAAAAGTTGGGCAGGCAGTTCAGCGGCGAATGCTTCCAGCTTGCAGCCAAATGATTGCTGGCAAAGGTCGGCAAAGGCCTGGGGACGGTCATACATTCTGCCGCGAAATCCCAGGATCAGACAGTAGGCAAAGACCTCACGCAGTTGGCTGTCCTCTTCAGCCGTGGCAGCCAGTCGCTGGTAAAATTCATCCCCTGCGACAGAGGTGTTGAACAACACCTTCTGGAGCTCGAGGTGGAGCCAGCGGCTGTCTGCCTGAGGGGCGCAGAGTCGCTGTTCGTCAATCCAGGCAATGACCGCAAAGAGTGCATCCTCCCGCTGCCTCTGACTGTATCCCTGTTGATCACATCTTTGCCGGCACTGATCGACCCGTTCCAGGTACTGTTGCTGGATTGCGGCAGGATCCATCCCCGGATCGGCCGCCTGTGCGTGGTCCTGAAAGCTCAAACTTATCAGAGGTGCAAAACAATCAATCAGCCGCATAGGCAGTCTCACCAAGGTTGTTGATTAGGCGTTCTGGATAACCGGGTATTTCGAATAATTCGAAGAGGAGATTAAACAGCTGCAAGCTGCTACAACCTGGTTACCACCAGTTCCATGGTCGCATCTTCCGGAGCCTGATCCCAGTGCAAACAGAGGGTGGCCTCTTTTTCCACCTCCAGCCACTGGCTGGATTCGCTGTCCAGTTCAAAGCAGAAGCAGCCCTGCCGGCGCACGATTCCCAGGGGCGGAATCTCGCGGTACACCAAGCCCACGCCGTTTAAAGAGCGGCTGACCAGAGTGTCCATGGATTTGCGGCTCCCGGTCTTTACATGGTGGACAAAGGTGTTCACCAGCTCCTCTGCCTCCTGGGCCGTGCGGACAATCAGGCAGTAGAGTTGGCGCTCTGCCAGGATCTCGGCAGGGAGCTCGCAGCAGAAGCGATCTGCCTCCCTGGTCAGGATGAAGATACTCTCCGAACCGATGACAATGCCATCGAGCAACTCGCCGATGAGCTGTTGGACCTCTCGATAACTGCTGCCGGCGTCGAGATGGTCATATTCAGAGAGCAGCTCCTGACCATCCCTTAACTGGGCCAGGCCGTTCATCCGGTCGCTGAAGGTGGAGAGCTCGCCAACCAGCTGGCGGAGTATCCCGTGGAGCTGCCAGGGATGGATCAGGGGCTGTGCCAGGTGATGCTGGAGTTGGACCACATAGCGGTTCAGGGTGTTGAGGGCAAAGAGATAGTAGAGGCTGGCCATCTCCAGGCTGTTCACCTCCTGGCCGGCAAGGGGCTTGTAGGCTTCCAGGACGCGACAGCGGGCCAGCATCTGTTCGCGGATATTCTTGACCACCTGCAGCAGGAGATGGGAACTCTCCAGGGTGAGCGTCGGCGGGACATAACTCTTGTCCAGCAGGATATTGTCGCCGCTCATCTTGAGCCGGAGCAGGGGAATCAGGTGGTAATCGCCGAGACTCTCCAGTTCCGATTGCCAGAAAATCTTGAGATTGTGTTCCATGAAGCTGATCTGCGCCGGCGGCCCCTGGTCGTAGAGGTCTGCCTGTTCCTGCGGATTCTCGGCACAGACGAAGCGGGTATCTGCGAGCCGGTCACGGTTGCCGGTCTTCTCGACGTTGATTCCCAGCCTGTCCCAGCGTTTCAGGCCGAGATAGACGGTAAAGGAGTCTTCCTCGGTAAAGGCATTTTCCTGATCTGCAAAGGACCTCGCCTGCAGTGAACAGTTCTCGCCCGCCATCACCCAGGAAAAATCTTGGAAGATGGCCTCCAGGCCGGTTATCTCGACCACCCTGTTTATCAGGGCAGACTCGTTCAGCTCCACCGCGCGCACCCCCCAGCAAAAGGGCTGTCGATATTGGTTGATGGGGGTGAGGAGGGAGCGTTGGTACTGTTCGGCCTGCTGGAAATGCTGGGGCTGAAGAAAGAGCCCCTGATGCCAGAAAATCTGTTTTTTAGGAGTCATCTCCGTCCTCCAGACGTCGGATGCGATCTTTTTCCAGGACCAGCTTGATATGCAGTGGCTTTACGGTGGTGCTCTTGGTCAGCAACCAGCCGTGCCTGCCGGTCTCATAGCTCAGGGGAATAAGGTCGGCTGATTTTTCAGGATCCAGCCCATGATAACCGGCAACGATGCCCAGATGCTGGGTCTTGGCAGCCCGGTCAAGGGTGAACAGCCCACTGCTGCCGGGTTCAATATAGTGCTTGCTCAGGGCTGTGACCGATGGATCAAAGGAGGCGGCCTGGAGCAGTTTCACCAGCCCCTGGCGATAGCCGACATAGCTGTTGAAGGCGTTGACCTCGGAGAGCTGGTAGATCACCAGCAGGAGCGTGTGGGGCTGGTGGTCGGCAAAGTTGAGCTCTTTGTCGGCCTGATAGTTCACGGTGATGGCAGCCTTGGCATAGTCCAGCTGTGGTGGTGGATCCTGCTTTGCACCACAGCTGACCAGGAAAAGACAGAGGAGCAGAACGACCATCACAGCACAGGGCGTGGTACGGAGTGACAGGACTAGGGACATCTACACCTCCAGCATTCCAGTCAAAGAGCAGACCAGGGGCTAAATTTGATTGGGCCATCTTGGCTACAGAGAGATACGCTGTTCAAGCTCAGTCCAGCTCAGCTCAGGGGTCCGTGTCCACTGCCTCAGGGCAAGGGCCAGTCCGTGCGCACCATTTCCAGCCGTTTCCCGGGGAGTGGGGCAGGCTGAACTTCCATCGTATTTTGAACAGTTACCCATTCACTATAGCAAAAAAACAAAGCAGCGCAAACAGAGGGAAAGAAAAACGAAAGCATTGGAAACACTACCGCCTCTTTTGGCTTAAGCAGACGGCGCCGGAGTCCATCGTCTTCAGGAGGGGTGCGAATCCTCCTGCGGCTGTCGGGGCCGCGTCCAGGGGCTGAGGCCTTGGGGAACTGTAACCGGGAGAACAGCTCCCGCCCTCATCAGCTGAGAGGGGGGCTCCCCTGGCCTGGTCTTGGGAGATTTATTTCTTGAAAACAAGGTGATCCAAGTGTAGCTTTCGTTCCATTCTGCCCGGGAGACAGGCCCTCAGTCGCCTCAGGCGCCTATGTCCCCGCTAAAAAAATGCTTTTCCGGCCAGTCCATGGGGTTGAGATCGGATTCAGCGGAGTCTTTTCAGCACCGCCCTGAAAAAAAAGGAGGAGTTCATGGTCGAACAGATCTGCCCTGTGTGTGAGCAGCAGAGAGTTGCAAAGGTGCAGTTTTTCGAGGAGTACCGAGTTGAGTTCTGCGCTCAATGCGGCCACGGGATAACCCTCCCCGTTTTAACGTCCACAGACCTTGATCGTCTGTACGATGAACGATATTTTTCAGAGCTCTATGAGCCTTGTTTTGCAGAGAAACGATATCTGCAGCGCAAGATCCGCCAGGAAGATCATCGGCTCAGGCTCCTGGGAAAACACTGTTCACAGGGCAAGGTGCTGGATGTGGGCTGCGGTCGTGGTTTCTTCCTCTACGCCTGTAAGGAGCGTTACCGTCCCTATGGTTTTGACGTCTCGTCGAACAATAAGGAATATATCGAGCAGCAACTGGGCGTAGAGCTGTTCACCGCTGAACAGGAGTTGCTGAAGCTATCTTCAGCAGAGGGTCTGTTTGAGGCGATAACCTTCTGGCACAGCCTGGAGCATTTTACAGATCCGGCGGCAACCCTTGGCTCATTTTGCTCCTTGCTGCAAGATGAGGGTGTATTGATTATTGAGGTCCCCATACATGACTCCATCGATGCCGGGATGAAAGGGGAAGCCTGGGAAGGGTGGCATATTCCCTACCACCGGCATCATTTTTCTTCCCGCTCCCTGCAGCAGTTCCTCAGGGATATGGGGCTGGATATTGTGGCTGCGCATTCCTATCACTCGGGACATGTCTATGAGCGGCTCAAGACCAGGTGGTACCTGCAGCCCTTTGCCCGGAGTGCTGCCAAGCTTTTTGGCGGCGGCAGCATGGTGGTGGCCTGCAGGAAAGCCGGATAAAGAACTGTAAATATTTCAGCAGCTTGCGTGGAAAGCCCTTGTTCTGGATTGTTCCGGACTCCTGGCCGCAACCTGTAGACACCTCCCGCGACCCTGGATCGATTGCGGATAGAGCTTTTTGGCGAGAGTGCGAAGGCTGTTGACAAGGAATATCCTGTCCTGTTAGAGGTGTGCATTTTTTCTCCATTGGTGTGCATCGATACGGATAATCAGCTCTCAGCGGCCCCGGGGGGATAGCTTGACATGGATTCCAACGACCTGAATGCAGAACGGATTGTCTCCGACCTTTCCTACTCTCTGATCACCTCGGGCTATTCGACGACCGGTATTGCCAATATCGTCTTGAATTATGCCAAAAAAGTAACCGCAAGCACCATCGGCTATGCCTCGGTTATTGACCCTCTGACCAGGAACAATATCTGTCATACCCTCACCGGCATGATCGGTGATTCCTGCCGCATGCCTCCGGGCAGGGGCGGCATTGTCTTTCCGCTCAGCCCGTCCGGTGAGTATCCAACGCTTTGGGGCCATGCCCTCAATACCCGCACCCCGTTTTACAGCAACGCACCTGAGGAGCATCCTGCCTCAACAGGCCTGCCGGCGGATCATGTTGCCATTGAACGCTTCCTGTCGGTTCCTGTGGTGGTAAAGGATGAGCCCTGTGCGCAAATCAGTCTGGCCAATGCGAGCCGCGACTATGATGACCGGGATTTGGAAAATGTCTGCCAGATTGGTCTGCTTTTTGGCCACGCCCTCAAGCGTTTTCAACTGGACGACGCCTCCCCGTCCGTGGGGGTGCCCGGTGAGCAGGCTGCCCCCTCCCAGCAGGAGGAGCAGGACGTCATAGCCGAGCAGGAGGAGGCCTTTCCTGTAAATATTCAGGCCACTATCACCAGCAATCTCAAGCGCTTGACCACACCCTACATTGAACAGCTGAGGCAGACGGAACTGAGCAGCAGCCAGCAGTTTCTCCTGGAGAAGCTCCAGGAAAATCTTGAAGGCTGTGGTTCGTCCCTGCTTTCCCATGGCCGACTGATGCATGTCTCCTTTACTCCGCAGGAGTTTCAGGTCGCCATCTTGATCAAGTCCGGATTAAAGACCAAGGAAATTGCCGACCAGCTGGGGATATCCATCAACGCCATCAACTTTCATCGCAAAAATATCCGCAAGAAACTGGCTATCAGCAACAAGCAGGTCAACCTGCAGACCTACCTGCTTTCCCTGGAGGAGTGGTAGGCCTCCCTACCACTATCCCCCCTAGTCATTCCCATTGTTCTTCTTCCCACGCCCTCTATACTGCACCATATCAAATACTCAGATTAAGCTGAAGGAGTTGCGCTATGGAAAGTAAGACCTTGATTGTAAACGGCGTTGCCAGAGATGTCCTTGCCGCGGCAGAGACGACCCTTGCCGATATCTTGCGTAAGGGCCTGTCGCTCACCGGCACCAAGGTGGGTTGTGATACCGGCCATTGCGGTGCCTGCAACGTGATTGTTGACGGCAAGCTCATTCGCTCCTGTTCATACAGGTTCAAACGGCTCAAGCCCTATGCCGCCATTACCACCATCGAAGGGGTCGGTACCCCGGACAATCTGCACCCATTGCAGTTGGCCTGGATCCTCCACGGCGGCGTCCAGTGCGGCTTTTGCACCCCCGGCTTTATTGTCTCTGCCAAGGCCCTCCTGGAGAGCAATCCCGCACCCAGCCGTGAAGATGTCCGCGACTGGTTTCAGAAACACAGAAATGCCTGTCGCTGCACCGGTTACAAACAGCTCACCGATGCGGTCATGGATGCGGCTGCGGTACTTCGCGGCGACAGGGATATCAAGGCCCTGTCCTGGGAGTTGCCGGAGGATCAGCGTATCTGGGGAACCCGCTATCCCAAACCCTCAGCAGTGGCCAGGGTTACCGGGATGACGGATTTCGGTGCAGACAAGATCCTCAAGATGCCCGAAGACACCCTGCAGCTGGCCCTGGTGCAGGCAGAGGTCTCCCACGCCAAGATTGTGGCCCTCGACACCTCAGAGGCCGAGAAGATGCCCGGCGTGGTCCGGGTGGTGACCCATGCAGACGTCCCGGGGAAAAATCGGATTACCGGCCTGATCACCTTCCCCACCAACAAGGGGGATGGCTGGGATCGCCCCATCCTCTGCGACGAGAAGGTCTTCCAGTACGGCGATGCCATCGCCATCGTCTGTGCTGACAGCGAGGCCAATGCCCGGGCGGCCGCAGCCAAGGTCAGGGTAGAGCTTGAACAACTCCCAGCCTACCTGAGTGCCCCGGAGGCCATGGCGGAAAACGCCATGGAGATCCATCCCGGTACGCCGAATGTCTACTTTGAGCAGAGTGTCAAGAAGGGCGGGAGCACGGCCGAGATCATCGCCAATGCCCCGGTCGTGGTCGAAGATAAGTTTTACACCCAGCGTCAGCCCCATATGCCCATCGAGCCTGATGTCGGTTTTGCCTACTTTGACGACCAGGAGCGTCTGGTGGTCCACTCCAAGTCGGTCGGCCTCTACCTCCATCACGCCATGATCGCTCCCGGCATCGGTATCGATCCGGACAGGCTGGTGCTGGTGCAGAATCCAGCCGGCGGGACCTTTGGTTACAAGTTTAACCCCACCATGGAGGCCCTGCTCGGGGTGGCCGCCCTGGTCACCGGGTGTTCGGTGGCCCTCTGTTACGACTATAGCCAGCAGCAGGTCTATACGGGCAAGCGTTCGCCCTGGTTTTCCCATCTCAGGTTGGCCGCCGATGCCTCCGGCAAGCTCCTTGCCCTGGAAAGTGACTGGACGGTCGATCACGGTCCCTACTCGGAATTTGGCGACCTCTTGACCCTGCGCGGGGCCCAGTTCATCGGTGCAGGCTACCATATCCCCAGCATCCAGGGGCTTGGTCGCTGTGTCGCCACCAACCACGGCTGGGGTGCAGCCTTCCGTGGTTTCGGTGCCCCTGAGGGGGAATTCGGCTCAGAGGTGCTCATGGACGAGCTGGCTGAAAAGATCGGGATGGATCCCCTTGAGTTACGCTATCTCAATGTCTACCGCCAAGGATCCACCACCCCCACCGGCCAGGAACCGGAGGTCTACTCTTTGCCTGAAATGATCGACACCCTCCGGCCCCTCTATAAGAAGGCCCAGCAGCAGGCGGCAGATAACTCGACCCCTGCGGTGAAACGGGGGGTCGGGGTAGCCATCGGGGTGCTTTGTGCCGGACTGGATGGTCCTGACCACGGCTCGGCAGATATCGAGTTGAACAAAGACAACAGCGTGACCCTCTACACCACCTGGGAGGATCATGGCCAGGGCGCGGACAGCGGGGTGACCTGCACCGCCCACGAGGCCCTGCGACCGCTTCGGCTCGCCCCCGAAGAGATCCGCCTGGTCTTAAACGATACCAGCCGTTGCCCGGACGGCGGTCCGGCCGGCGGCAGTCGTTCCCAGGTCATCATCGGCCGGGCCATCATCGATGCCTGCGAGAAGCTGCTCGCAGCCATGGCTAACCCGGACGGAAGCTTCCGCAGCTACGCCCAGATGGTGGAAGAGGGGATCGCCCTCCGTTACAGCGGCTCCTGGACCATCCCTGCCGAGGCCTGTGACGAGCATAGCCAGGGCAAGCCCTTTGTCTTCTACATGTATGGTTTGTTCATGGCAGAGGTCGCGGTAACCCTGGAGACCGGGGTAACCCAGGTGGAAAAGATGACCCTGGTGGCAGATGTCGGCACCGTGGGTAACCGGCTGGTCGTGGATGGCCAGATGTACGGTGGTATTGCCCAGGGCATCGGTATGGCCCTGTTTGAAGATTTTGAAGATATCAAAAAGCACGCCACCATGCCCGGCGCCGGCTTTCCCTATATCAAGCAGATTCCCGACGATATGGAGTTGATCTATATAGAAACGCCACGTACCGAGGGGCCCTTCGGCGCCTCGGGTGTGGGCGAACTGCCCTTGACCACCCCCCATGCCGCGGTCATCAATGGTATTGCCCAGGCCTGCGGGGTCCGCATTACCGAGCTCCCGGCCCGGCCGGAGAAGGTGCTCGCCGCCTTAAGAGAGCGGTAAAGATCGCCTCTACATCAGGCGCCAGGGGGCAGCTTTCCAGCGGCTCCCTGGTCCCCATGCTATGCCGGGCCAAGAGGCGCTGTGGTCTGTTCTCTTCAGGGGCCGGCTTGAGGTGAGCAGCTCAGCTCAAAGTGGCCAGCCTGTTTATTTTGTTGGGTAGCGGGCTGGTTCAGCGAAAAAGGTTATATCTGCATAGCCTGCATATATCTTTCCGGAATGTGGTACACCTTCCGGGATGTAGTATCGATCGCCCTTGGTAAAGGAATGCTTTTCCTTACCAATGACCAGCTCAATTTTCCCCTCTACGACTATCCCGACTTGAGCCGAATGTTCATGTTCCGGCAAGGCAACATCCCTGTCAAACTGCATGAAGAGAATTTGGTGATCAGCAGCCTGGGAAAGATGGGCGGTTAGCCCCTTAATCGGGATATCTGCCTCAGGCAGGTTTGAAATAGGGCCTGGAAACACCTTGGTCACGATACTCCTCCTTTTTTTTGATCTTTGCATAGGGATACAACTGCGCAGGGATGTCGTGGGGCGGAACCCCCTGCAGCCGGGTGCAGCGCTGTTGCCGGCGCGCTGTTCTGGCTAACAGCCGGCAAAGACAGACTCGATGAAGCTCTTCAGTTTCTCCACCAGTGATGAGCGGTTTGCCGCAAAAAGTTCGGTGCCGTGGGCATCACCGGGATAGAAGAGGAGCTCTTTCGGTTCGCTGAACAGTTCATACATGGTGCGGCTGTCCCCGGCCCCCTCATCTGATTCGGAGTTGATCAGGAGTGTTGGGATAGCTATCGTGCGCAACTCCTCAGAGGCGTAAAAGACGCTTCCATCATGTTCGATGGGGGCGGAAAGGGCTGCAAGGCCGACGATATCGTCGTTTTTCACCGCCTGTGCTGCGACCTTGACAGAGGCGACCCCGCCCCTGCTCGCCCCGATAAGGATGATTCTCGCTGCACCCGCAGATCCCATGAATGCAATCGCGTCTTCAAGAACCCTTGACTGCTCTTCCTCATACTGGAGGTAGTTATAGCTGAGGAGCTGGTAGCCTTTTGGCCGCAGGGCGGCAATGATCGGCTCCCACTCCATCTGCTGATCGGTATCCATGTTGGAAAAGATGACAGCCTGCTCACCAGCTCCATGGAGTGTGCCTCTGGTGGTCCTGCCGGGATATGATTTGAGAAGCGGAATCTGGACGGATCGTGTTTGTGGTGCCTGCATGGCTGAAGTTCCTCTGGTTTGGGTTGGCTGAGATCGGGATCGGGGATAAGGGGACAGAGCTTGACTCATCACTTCCCTTTAGACCATGGTCAGGAGCGGAAAAGGCTGTTTTCCTGAAATGAATGAGTCTGGTTATCCTCTGGCTTCAGTGCTTAGGTTTATCAGGTCCAAGAAGTTGGTCCTGGCTATCTGCCCGGCGACTAGCGGCGGCAACTGGCTGAAGAGCAGGTCATATTTTCGGATGGCTGCTCCATATTGGTCAAAGTTGCCAATTTTGTCCGAGCCGATAAAAAATCGTTGGGGATGGCCTGTTAACAAGGTCTTCCAGGCTTCGCTCATCTGCTTTTCCGGACAGACCCACTCTTCAAATACCCCCCAGGATAGATCAATCCAGAGATTGTCATAGCTTTCCACAAGGCGGGTCAGGTCGTCGACGATGGAAGGGATAACCAGCTGCCTGTTATAGCCGGCATGGCACCAGATAAACCGCACCTTGGGAAAGGAGGCTACAGCCTCTTCCATCTCATAGAGATAGATAGGTTCCTGCAGTCCCTTGCTCCCTGCATCACTGTGAATCTGGACCGGTAGGTTCTCCCGGCCAGCCAGCTCGTAGACCGGGAACAGGGATGGATGGTTGGCTCTGGCCTGTTCTCCCTCTGTGAGCATGGACAATTCTGATCTGTGGAGGAGCAGTTCCCCTATTCCCTGCCACATCCCAGGGAACCATTCCAGCATCCGCTCAATATGGTGCACGCCGTTTTTGTCGGTTGGGTTGAAGCCGCAGATAAAGGGGTGGACCCGGGACTGATCCTGTTCGGACAGGGATTGGACCTGACGGGCAACAATGGTGTCTGTGAGGGTGTAGTAGTAGCAACGGTCTGTATTTTCGAGGTAATATCTCGGTCTGCGACGGTTGGCGGCGTTCCATTTTTTGATAACCGGCAGGCCCATGATCTGGATATGGTCAACCCCGGCCAGGTCTGCCTGGTGCAAGAGAGCCTTGATGCCCTGGGTCTGCTGTAAAAAATCAACCAAGTGGCAGTGGGCATCGGTGTATCCCTTGCCGGTTGATGTGCCTGTTGCAGCATACAGTGTTCCGAGATCTGTAATTCCGAGTCCACTGGCAGCAAAGGTGGCAGCCAGGCTTGATAGAAATTGTCTGCGACTGATGGTCATCTTTTCTCTCCCGCTGGTTGGGAATGGCCCTGGTTCATGGCCTTACCGAGATAGATCGGGGCGTGGATTTGTTCATTGTTTCATGGTTATACTTAACAGGTTGAGCCAATGATACCAGTTGATTCTCGATATAATCACCTCTCTTGAGGCGCCATAATCCGTGGAATCGGTGAAGGCGCCGCAAGGCCCTTGCACTTCCTCAATAGTTTCATGGGTGGGACAGCTGCTGAGTCCGGCAGGAGAGGCTGAAGTGTATTTTTATTTTTTTATACTTTAAATGAGGAGCTTGTGGTTGTAGTAGTGGTTGTGTGCGAATGCACATAACCACCGGGCAACCTGGGCAGGTTGGCTTTGCCCACCAGGGGAGTTCGTCGGGCTGAGCAGCTGGGGTTTCAGCTAAGATCTAAAGGATACGTCTTAAATAAAGCCACCTAGAAAAAAGCTTTTTCGTCAACCTTGGCGTTGCCTTTCAAGTGTATCCTTGAGGTATCAAGTGGGTACCTGCGCGCCTTGCGCCTTGATCGAAGAATTGCATCGTTCAGGATACCCTATAAAAAAACTGTGCGAACAGGAACAATACAAGGAGCGTTTTTATGAAATCGTTAGATGATCTCTATCATTCTTGCACACTGGACTATTTTGAAAGTGGTGCCTATCGCATCACCCTGGAAGACTTCCTTGCCCTGAAGAAAGAGGACAAGGTCATGATGTTGGATCTGCGATCCAAGGAGGAGGCAGAGCTGGTAGGGCTCTCCTTTGCGCATAACATTCCCATTGCAGAGTTACCCGAGCGTCTGGCTGAATTACCCAGGGACAAGACCATCGCGACCTTCTGTGCCAGCTCCATCCGTGCCGTGATGGCATTTGTCTATCTGCGGGCAGCTGGCTTTGAAGATGTAAAAATCTTGCCTGATAAGTTGCAGGATCTGACCACAAACTTCATGCCTCCCTTTGCTGCCAAACATTACGAGACCCTGAAATAGTAACCCTGCTCCATCCACCACCGGCTGCTCGCCGCTGCTATGGACAGGGGCTGGTCTCAGACCTCCTGGCCCGGCGTGGCCGGCAGGGTGATGGTAAAGGTCGAGCCCTGTTCCGGGCTGCTGACCACCTCCACCCGGCCGTGATGGGCCCGGGCAATATGTTTGACAATGGCCAAGCCCAGACCGGTGCCGCCGCTCTCTCTATTCCTGCCCTTGTCGCAGCGGTAGAACCGTTCAAACAGCCTGGGCAGGTGCTCCCGGGATATCCCGCCCCCCTGGTCGATCACACTGAGCAGGACCTGGCTGCCCCCAGCCATCTCCTCTTTGCCTGCGGCCCGGAGGGTGATCACGGACTGGGGCGGGCTGTAGGCGATGCCGTTTTGGAGCAGGTTGATCATGGCCTGCTCCAGCAGCGCTTGGTTGATGGGAGCGGTCAGCCGTTCATCGGAGTCGATCCTGACGGTGATGCCCTTTTCTTCGGCCTGGACCGCACAGGTCTGGGCCGCGGCCTCCAGGACCGGCCCCACCGCGAGCAGGGTGCGCTCGATCTCACCACTCTCCTCCTTGTTTTCCAACCTGGAGAGGGCCAGCAGGTCCTCGATGATGCTCTCCAGCCGACTGGTCTGTCTGGAGACGATGCCCAGGAAGCGCTGGGCATCGTCCCGGTTGTCCAGGGCGCCGTCCAGCAGGGTTTCCACATAGCCCTTGATGGCGGTGATGGGGGTCTTGAGTTCATGGGAGACATTGGCCACAAAGTCCTGGCGGATGTTTTCCAAGCGGTTGAGTTTGGTCAGATCATGGAGGATCACCAGTATCCCCATGGGCTGGCCAGCATCCCCCAGGGGGACGATATGGGTCTGGAGGATCAGGGGGGTAGTGCCGTCAAAGAGGATCACCTCCTCCTCCAGGGGAAGGTGATCCTGGAGGGCCTGGCTGATCAGGCCCAGGAGTTGAGGGTTGCGGATCACCCCTTGAACGGATTTTCCCTGGACCGCCTCCGGAGAGAGGGAGAAGAGGGTGGTTGCCGCCTGGTTCATCCGCAGGATCTTCTGATCCCTGTCAATGGCCACCACCCCGTCGGCCATTCCGGAAAAGACCCCCTCCAGTTCGTTGCGTTGCTGGATGATGATCTTGACCCTGCGGTTGATCTCCTCTGCCATGGTGTTGAGGGTATCGGCCAGGCCGGCCATCTCGGTGGACATCCGGTCGCTGCTGATGCGGCTCAGCTGATCGATGCGCCCCTTGGTCAGCTGTACCGCCCCCTGGCGCATGATCTCCAGGGGGCGGCTGATCCGGCGGGCACTGTAGACGGCCAGCAAGGCTGCCAGGGCCATGATAGCGACGGCAAAGAGGCCAAACTTGAGTTGCATGGAGCGGAGGATATCTTCGTAGACCGTTGCCGGTACCGAGAGCCGCAGGGCAGCGATCTTACCGTTGGCCAGTCGGGTGGGGATGGCCACATAGAGCATGGATTGACCCAGGGTTGCGCTGAAGCGGATGGCTGAGCCAGTTTCTCCGGCAAGGGCCTTCTTGAGCTCCGGTCGCTGGGCATGGTTGTCCATCTCCAGGTAATTTTCATCGGAGTCGGCCAGCACCGTGCCCTGGTTGTCAACCAGGGTGATCCGGGTACCGGCCCGTCGACCGCTCTGGCGGACATAACTGTGGAGCGCCTGGTCTTCCTGGGTGGCCAGCCGGTCGATGATCGGTTCAATCAGGAGGGCCCGGGAACGGATACCGGCCTGGAGTTGCTCCAGGTAGAAACTGCGCCCGTTTTCCGCCACATACCAGCCGAGTATGACCACCGAGGCCAAGGTGGTGAGGAGGATCGCCGGGTAGATTTGCCAGAAGAGTCGTGTTTTTCTCATGAAAGATCGTAGGGTGAAAGATGGACTGGTGATAAGCCTTCCCCCGGCCCGGGGGCTGGAGTTACTCTTTGAGCCGGTAGCCGATGCCCCGGACGGTCTCGATACAGCTGCCGGTGGGGCCGAGTTTCTTGCGCAGTCCGAAGATCTGGACATCAACGGCCCTGGGGGTGATCATGTAATCATAGCCCCGGACATGGTCGATGATCTGTTGTCGGGAAAAGACCCAGCCCGGTCGGTTGGCCAGGAGGGTGAGGATGGTGAACTCGGTGATGGTGAGGTGGATCTGTTCGCCCTCCAGCAGGACCTCGTGGCGTCCCGGATGGATCTCCATGGAGTGGAGGCTGATGATCCCCTCTTCCTGTTCATGGCCGCCCTGGGGTTGTTCCGGTTTTCGGCGCAACACCGCCTCCAGTCTGGCCAGCAGGACCCTGGGGCTGAATGGCTTGGTGACGTAATCGTCGGCACCGTGTTCCAGGCCGGAGACGATATCGTCCTCTTCCCCCTTGGCCGTGAGCATGATGATGGGCAGGGTGGAGGTCGTCTCCTGTTTCCTGATCTGGGCGCAGATTTCCATCCCATCTTTTCCCGGCAGCATCAGGTCCAGGATCATACCATCCACCTGCTCCCGTTCCAGTATCTGCAGCGCCTCTTCACCGCTGTCGGCACAACTGACGTTAAAACCGGATTTGATCAGGTTGTAACTGACCAGCTGCTGGATATCGCTGTCGTCTTCAACCACCAGAATACGGGGTTTGTCCACCTTGTTCTCCTTATCTCCTCAAAACTATACTGAAAATATAGAGAAGCTTACCTGCTGTCGTTATTGTTGCAAGAAAAAAGGATCCTGCTAATACGATCCTAATCTTTTGCTAACGTCCGGGTAACGGTCAGCGGTTCTAGTAACAGCATGAACGCCACTATTGTCATTGTATCAGGAAAGGAGCACAGCCGTGGGGAGACATATGCATTTTCATCGTGAAATAGATAATCTCAAACAGAAGATCCTCGAGTTGGGGGGACTGGTCGAGGACCGGGTACGCAAGGCCTGTTCCATCCTGGAGAGTCGAGACCCTGACATGGCCCATGGCCTGGTGAACTCGGACTGGGAAGTGGATGAGATGGAGATCCTGGTTGAGGAGGAGTGTCTGAAGATCCTGGCCCTCCATCAACCGGTGGCCAGGGACCTGCGCCTGGTGGTGGCCATCATCAAGATCAACAACGAGCTGGAGCGGATGGCAGACATGACCGTCAACATTGCCAAGAGGGTGCTGAACATCGAGCAGGAGTTCAACCATTCGGCCTTCCTGGATTATCAGCCCATGGGAGAGCGGGTGCTGGAGATGGTCAAGATGAGTCTGGATGCCCTGGTGACTGAAGATGCCGAGTTGGCCAGGCGGATCTTTCTTAAGGACGAAGAGGTGGATCGGATGCGCAACCGGGCCTACGGCACGGTGCTCAGCGAGTTGAATCGCGGTGGTGAGCACGCCGCCGATCTGGTCAACCTCTATCTGATCGCCCGCCATCTGGAGCGTATCGCAGATCGGGCCACCAATATCGCCGAAGAGGTGGTCTACCTGGTGGAGGGAGAGATCGTGCGCAGCAGCGGGGAACTTTCTGATCCTTAAACAGCCGCTCCTGACCGGGCCGGCCAGGGGAGTCTGTGCCCGGGGGCCCCTGTCCATGGGGCTTCCCCGCCCCATGGGTCTGCCGGCGATCCTTGGGACCTTTTGGGGCTAAAGAGCCATCCCGGAGCCCAGGCAGGTGCCGGTTTCGATGGCCGACCGGATCCAGGGGTGGTCCAGGGGAATGGTCTTGCGCTGGCCAGCCACCTCTTCCAGGGGGATCAGTTGGGTGGATTCTCCCCGGACCCCGACCATGCAGCCGAAGCAGCCCTTGGCAATGGCCTCCACGCTGGCAGTGCCCACCCGGGTGGCCAGGATGCGATCCGTTGCCGAAGGGGTTCCGCCCCGCTGGAGATGGCCCAGGATGGTTACCCTGCTCTCCAGGCCGGTGAGCTCTTCCAGGGTCCTGGAGAGGTGGAGGGTGTTGTTGCTCTGGTTGGCCTTGAGTTCCGCCAGCGCAACCGCAACTTTCTTCTGCTGTTCCTCGTCACCGTTTTCCTTGAACTTGCGTTTTTTGGTCTGCAACTTGTTCAGCAGCTTGGCGTCTTCCTGGGACAGGGCCCCCTCGGAGACGGCAACGATGCTGAAGTTCTTGCCGCGGTGGCGTCTTCTTCGGATGGCCTCGGCCACCAGCGAGACATCATAGGGGAGCTCCGGGATCAGGATCACATCTGCCCCGCTGGCCATCCCTGCCCCCAGCCCCAGCCAGCCGGTGTTGTGGCCCATGATCTCGACCACGATGATCCGGTGGTGACTGTGGGCGGTGGAGTGGAGTCGGTCGATGGCCTCGGTGGCGATGGAGAGGGCGGTGTCAAAGCCGAAGGTGGTGTCGGTACAGGCCACATCGTTGTCAATGGTCTTGGGCAGGGTGACGATATTCATCCCGGTATGGGCCAGACGAAGCGCATTCTTCTGGGTGCCGCCGCCGCCGATGCAGATCAGGGCCTCCAGGTGGTGGCGGTGATAGTTATCCAACATCACCTCGGTCATATCCTGCATCTTCGACCCCACCGGCATCTTGTGGGGTTTATCCCGACTGGTGCCCAGGATGGTCCCGCCCAGGGTCAGCAGGCCGGAGAGGTTGTCGCCCTCCAACTGCATGGTCCGGTTTTCCATCAGGCCGCGGAAACCGTCGCGGAAGCCGATCACCCGCATCCCATAGTGGTTGAAACCGCTCTTGGCGATGGCTCGGATGGCGGCATTCAGGCCGGGGCTGTCGCCGCCGGCGGTGAGCACCCCTATGCATTTTCCCATGTGATCTCCGTTTCTCTAAGTGGTCGTGGAACTCATTATTTTAATTCCCAGCTCATAATTTGCAAGCCGGGCATTGAAAAAGAGGCTGGCGTCGCAGGGATAGCGGCTCTCGGGGCAGCCGAATCAGCCCAGACGGGGTTGAAGCCAGTCTGCACCATAGGAGCAATCACGGCCAGGGGGCAAGGGGGCTAACCAAAACCTAACAGAGGCCGAACCGACGGTTAATAAAAGTACGATACGGTACACGGTATTGAAAACTTCCCTTTTCCCTGCACGGTGAGAGATGTCCCATGTCCTTGAATCCTTTACTCGTAGCCACCCTGATCCTCGTTTCCTCTGCCTTCTGGCTGGGCAAAAAAAAGGCCCTCGCCGTAGCCGGTCAGGCCGGCTCGCCCAGGTTGCATTCCCGTCCCGGCTACTACGGGATGATTGTGGCCCTCTGGTGCGCTATCCCCTCCCTGTTGATTTTTGCGGCCTGGCAGAGCTGTGCTGATACCATTCTGACCAACCTGGTGATGGGCTCCATCAGCGCAGCCGGCGAGGCCCTGGATCCGGCCCAGTTACGGCTGCGGGTCAGTGATCTCCACAACCTGGTCAGCGGCAAGGTCTTTTCCACAGATATTGATCCCCTGATGCAGAAGGCGGCCCAACGCTACCAGGCCATGGAGCGGCTCAGCACCATGGCCATGGGCGTGACCATTCTGGCGGCAGCCATCATCTCCGGGGCCTTGGTCTACACCAGGATCCGGCCGGCCATGCGGGCCAGAAACCAGGTGGAGAAGATTGTCGAGCTGGGCCTGATCCTCTGCTCCACCATCGCCGTGGTCACGACCCTTGGAATCGTGCTCTCGGTGCTGTTCGAGGCCCTGCGCTTTTTCCAGCAGGTCCCCTTGACCGACTTTCTCTTCGGCACCCGCTGGAGTCCCCAGATTGCCCTCAGGGCCGATCAGGCAGGCAGCTCGGGCAGCTTTGGAGCTATCCCTGTGCTGGCCGGTACCCTGATGATATCTGCCATCGCCATGTCGGTGGCGGTACCCATCGGCCTGATGGCGGCCATCTATCTCTCCGAGTATGCCGGCCGCCGGACCAGGGCCATGGTCAAACCCCTGATGGAGATCCTGGCCGGGGTGCCCACGGTGGTCTATGGCTTCTTTGCCGCCCTGATCGTCGCCCCCCTGCTGCGTAAGGCCGGAGTCAGCCTGGGGCTGTCGGTCTCTTCGGAGAGCGCCCTGGCCGCCGGCCTGGTCATGGGGGTGATGATTATCCCCTTTGTCTCTTCGCTCTCCGATGATGTGATCAATGCCGTGCCCCAGTCCCTGCGCGAGGGCTCCTACGGCCTGGGGGCCACCAAGAGTGAGACCATCACCTCGGTGATCCTGCCTGCGGCCCTGCCCGGGATTGTCGGCTCCATCCTCCTGGCGGCCTCCCGGGCCATCGGCGAGACCATGATCGTGGTGATGGCGGCCGGGCTCTCCGCCAACCTGACCGCCAATCCCCTCCAGGCCGTGACCACGGTGACGGTCCAGATCGTCACCCTGCTGGTGGGTGATCAGGAGTTTGACAGTCCCAAGACCCTGGCCGCCTTTGCCCTGGGCCTGCTCCTCTTTGTGATTACCCTCTGTCTCAATGTGGTGGCCCTCTATGTGGTGCGCAAGTACCGCGAAGAGTACGAATAAGCAGCTAGATCCTCAACGCCACTCCCGGGTATGAGAGCTGTGAGCGCGTATCTTTTTTATGAAGCTGGGGTTCCGGCAACGAAAACATGTTGTTGGCCAGATTTTTTTACCAAGAGCTGAAGAACAATCATGACCAGACAAAACAAATCTACCATGGAGATGGTCCAGCGCGGCCTGGCCAGACGCCACCGCCGGGAAAAGATCTTTCGTTTCCTGGGAATGGCCGCCGTGACCACCAGTATCCTCTTTCTGCTGCTGTTGTTCGGCTCCATCATTGCCAACGGCTGGAGCGCCTTTCGCCAGGCCGAGTTGAGCCTGGAGGTGAGCTTTGATCAGGAGCTCCTGGATGTGGATAATCTGCGTGATGCCAACTATGCCCTTCTGATCAAGCGTTCTCTCCGGGAATTCTTTCCCCAGGTGGAAAAGCGCAGAGACCTGCGTCACCTCTACAAGCTGGTCAGCTCCGGGGCCGCCTTTGAGCTCCAGGCCATGGTGATGGCCGACCCCAGCCTCATCGGCACTCGCCGCCTGGTCACGCTGCCGGCCGATGACGAGGTGGACATGCTCCTCAAGGGCTATATTCCCCGGGATGTGCCCGAGAGCGAGCGGAGGGTCTCTGATCAGCAGATTCGGTGGATCGATGAGTTGGTGGCGGCCTCTCGCCTCAAACTGGGCTGGAACACCACCTTCTTCACTGCCGGCGATTCGCGGGAACCCGAACTTTCCGGGATCAGGGGAGCGGTGGCAGGTTCCCTCTTCACCCTGCTGGTCACCCTGCTGCTCTCCTTTCCCATTGGGGTGGCAGCGGCGGTCTATCTGGAGGAGTTTGCCCCCTCCAATCGCTGGACCGACTGTATCGAGGTCAATATCAATAACCTGGCCGCAGTCCCTTCCATCGTCTTCGGTCTGCTTGGCCTGGCCGTGTTTCTCAATGTCCTGGGCATGCCCCGTTCCGCCCCCCTGGTCGGCGGCCTGGTGCTGACCCTGATGACCCTGCCCACGATCATCATCGCCAGTCGGGCCTCTTTAAAGTCGGTGCCTCCCTCGATCCGGGAGGCGGCCCTGGGGATCGGAGCCTCCCGGATGGAGACCATCAGCCACCATGTCCTGCCGCTGGCCATGCCCGGGATGCTCACCGGTACCATCATCGGCATGGCCCAGGCCCTGGGCGAAACCGCGCCCCTGCTGATGATCGGTATGGTGGCCTTTATCGTCGATGTGCCCGGAGGACTGACCGATCCGGCCACGGTCCTGCCGGTACAGATCTATCTCTGGGCCGATTCGCCGGAACGGGCCTTTGTGGAGCGGACCTCGGCTGCCATCATGGTGCTGTTGACCTTTCTGATCATGATGAACGGCACTGCCGTCTTCCTGCGCAAGAAGTTTGAACAGCGCTGGTAGAATGCAACTGAAATAGAGTGCTAACGGTTTCTGAACAATCCGGGGGTAGAGTGTGTGCCCATGATAAGCAGGAAGCAGTCAACCAGCTGTAGTAAAGAATGTTAACAAGGAAACAAGGAGAACGAGATGTTGAAGAAGAGCGTAGCCCTGGCAGCCGCATCCCTGATGATGGCCTCTGTCGCAGGTACCACCCTGGCAGCCGGGCGTGATTACATTTCCATAGTCGGTTCCTCAACGGTCTATCCCTTTGCCACCACCGTGGCCGAGCAGTTTGGTAAGACCAGCCGCTTTAAGACCCCCAAGATTGAGTCCACCGGTTCAGGCGGCGGGATGAAACTGTTCTGCGCCGGCATCGGGGTCAAAACTCCGGACGTGACCAACTCCTCGCGCCGGATCAAGAAGTCTGAGTATCAGAAGTGTCAGGCCAACGGGGTCACCGATATCGTCGAGATGAAGATCGGTTATGACGGGATCGTGGTGGCCAACTCCAAGAAGACGGCCCAGCTGGAGCTGAGCCGCAAGGACCTGTTCCTGGCCCTGGCCAAGGATGTACCGGATCCCAAGGGCGGCGAGAAGCTGGTTGCCAACCCCTATACGACCTGGAAAGAGGTCAACCCTGCGCTGCCGGCCACTCCCATCGAGGTGCTGGGGCCTCCCCCAACCTCCGGTACCAGGGATGCCTTTGTCGAGCTGGCCATGGAGGGCGGCTGTAAGCAGTTCCCCTTTATCAAGGCCATGAAGAAGAAGGATAAGAAGGCCTACAAGGGGATCTGTCATACCGTCCGTGAAGACGGCGCCTATATCGAGGCAGGGGAGAACGATAACCTGATCGTCCAGAAGCTGGAGGCCAACCCCCAGGCACTGGGGATCTTTGGTTTCAGTTTCCTGGATCAGAACAGCGACAAGATCCAGGGTTCCAGGGTCGATGGCACCAATCCCACCTTTGAAGAGATCGCCGATGGTAGCTATCCGGTATCCCGTCCCCTCTACTTCTATGTCAAGAAGGCCCATGTCGGGGTGATCCCGGGGATTGCAGAGTATCTGGCCGAGTTCAGCAATGACCGGGCCTGGGGTGAGGATGGCTATCTGGCCGATAAGGGGCTGATTCCGGCACCTGTGGAAGAACGGAGGCAGTTTGCCCGGGCAGCCAAGGAGTTGACCCCCCTGGTGATGGATTGAGCAGTTGCCTCGCAGCTAAGGAAATAGGGTGATTGTTGTCTTGAGCTCAGGGGATTGCCATGGCAATCCCCTGGGCGTGTTAATAGTCGAGGGTCAAGATGGGAATAGATATGGTTTTGGAAAGTGGGAATAGCCTGATAAGGCCTGGTGCCGTGGAGAGCGCTCAAGAAGAGATCAGGAGTGAGCGGGTCAGTCGGGAACAGCGCCAAACCGTGGGTACACCCTTTGTCGAAGATGCCCGGATGACCTGTCGCGGAGTAGAGGTCTTTTACGGCAACAAGCAGGCCATCAACGGGGTGTCCATCGATGTGGCCAAAAACGAGGTCCTGGCCATGATCGGGCCCTCGGGCTGCGGCAAGTCCTCCTTTCTCCGCTGTCTCAATCGGATGAACGACACCGTGGATATCTGTAGGGTGCGGGGAGAGATCCTTCTGGACGGTCAGGATATCTATGGCAGACAGGTGGATGTGGTGCCGCTGCGGGCCCAGGTGGGCATGGTCTTTCAGAAGCCCAACCCCTTTCCCAAGTCCATCTATGACAACGTGGCCTACGGCGCCAAGATTCACGGCCTGGTCAGCTCCAAGTCGGAGCTGGATGAGGTGGTGGAGGATGCCCTGAAAAAGGCCGGCCTCTGGGACGAGGTGAGTGATCGTCTGGAGCAGCCCGGAACCGGTCTTTCCGGCGGCCAGCAGCAGCGGCTCTGCATTGCCAGGGCAGTGGCCGTCCGGCCGGAGGTGATCCTCATGGACGAGCCCTGTTCCGCCCTGGACCCCATTGCCACGGCTACGGTGGAGGACCTGATCACCGAACTCAAGCAGCAGTACACCATCGTCATCGTTACCCATAACATGCAGCAGGCAGCCAGGATCTCCCAGCGTACCGCCTACTTTCATCTGGGCGACCTGGTGGAGGTGGGGGCCACGGATCGGATCTTTACCAATCCCCTCCATCAGCTGACCGAGGATTATATTACCGGTAGATTTGGCTGAGCTGAAAGGCGGTACATCCTGACAGCCTGGAGCCGTCGGCAAGGCGCACAGGGAAATACAAAAAAGAAATTGGAGTGACACGCCCGCGCCACCGGATCAGACCGTGGCGCGGGCTTTTTTGGGGCAGGCTCAGGCGTAGGTGTCGATTCTCTGGTTACCGATGGAGGTAACCCGTTGGGGTTCAGGACGTTCAGGACTCTGTCCGGCCTGTCTTGCTTCATCGCTTTTTTCCAGTGTTTTTTGCAATATATCCTGGCCGGCCTGGGCGCGGTTCAGGGTGATTTCCTGGCTGGCCAGGGTGTTTGGTCCTATTTCCATGGAGGCCTCCTCTTGGGTTTACTTGGGTGCCGTCTCAGTATCTCTGTGCATTCGATGCAATATCGAGGCCGGAGAGCTGTGTTAAAACAGGATAACCATTCCTGCCTGTCAGGCAAGTGCAGGCGAGGAGCAGCAGCTTAAAAGACCACCCGTCGGACATTGCCCGGAGCCCGCTGGACCGTGCGAAAATACTGTACCGCCGGTTGACCAAAGAGCATCAGGTAGCCCAGGCTGTGGTCCTCGGGGATGCCAAGCCTGGGCAGCATCTCCGGAACAATATCCATGAAGGCCCATTTGGCCAGACCATTCCAGAGGGTACCGAGCTTCATGCTGGCGGCCAGCAGCTCGAAGTAACTGAGGGCAATGATGGGGTCCACCTGGGGAGATGGTCCCTGCTTTGGGGTGGAGACCAGCAGCAGGTGGGGCGCACCCCGGAAGAGGATATCGTTGCCCTCATCCCAGGCCCGGACAATGCCTGCAAAAAATTCCAGTCCGCTGGGCAGGGACTCGCTCTCCGCCTTGGCCCGGATGCCGGCTATGGTCTGTTCCCTGATCCTCTTCATCACCTCCTGGTCTTCCACCACACTGAACAGGCACTGGCAGTTGTTCACCCCGGTGGGGGCATGGGCAACGGTGGCCAGCATGGCATCGATCACTTCGGGCTCCAGGGGCGTGGCCTTGTATCGCCGCACCGAACGACGGCCCCGGATCAGGCCGCTCAGCTGCTCCTCTGTTGGGAAGATCCCCTTGAGGGGCAGTGAGCCCTCGGGCTCAAAACCGAGGATGGAGAGTGCCCCGGTGGGACAGACTGCCAGGCAGTGCTGGCACTCGATACACTGCTCGGCCCGATCCGGGATCACCGCCGGATAATCAGGGGCGAGTTCCAGGATAGCGTAGGGGCAGTCCTGCACGCAGGCACGGCATTGGATACAGCTGTCCTGGTCAATCTCCAGCTGTAACTCCTTTAATTGTAACTCCATAGGGGCCTCCAGTGGTCCACTCCCTGATGGTCTTGTTGCCTTCCGAGGAGGGAGGTGAAAAACGTTAAAGATGAACTCTTCTTTCGTGTTACCATGGAAGGGCGAGTCGAATCAAGGAGACCTTGAACTCTTGCTTGCCGGCGCTGCCTGCCGGAAACCTCGCCACCTTGAGCGTGTCAGCTCTATTATCTTCAGAAGAGAGTGTACACCATGAACCTTGAACAGGCCCTTCGTGATCTTGAACAATTCCGGGGAGGGGTTGTGGATACCTCAAGCCTGATCTATCTCCGCAAGCTCTCCCTCCTGACCAGGGTCAGTTCCTGCTACCGCCTGCTGCTGCCCCACCAGGTGGCCCGGGAGTATGGCCGGCCGCTGCCGCCGGGGCTGGTCATGGTCCAGGCAGGGACGCTTACGGCGGATCAGGCGGTCTCTGCCCTTGCCGGGGAGTTGGCCATGGCGGTGATTTCCGAGGATAAGGGGGTGCTCAAGGCTGCCCGTGCCCAGGGCCTGGTCCACTTCAACACCCTGATGCTGCTGCTGGCGCTCTACCGGCATGGCCACTGCGGGCTGGAGGCTCTGCTCGCCTCCCAACAGCAGCTGCGGGAGTTTGCCCGCTATGGCCCCTTAATCTGGGGATTTGCCGAATCGCTGCTGGAGCAACTGAGGCCCTTCACAGAATCGGGTGCGAAAACAATCTGTTAAGATTTATAAAATCTCCGGTCCAACCCTTGACAAAGCAGCTGAATCAGGAGAAGCTGAAGTAAGCTCCCAGCGGGAATGAGAACTATTGGGCTTGCCTTCAGCGGTCCAGCCAATCCGAGCCGGATCAGCCGGCAGGGCAGCACTCTTGGCAGCTCTGTCGTTTGGTCTGCAATCCCTGGTCATGAGGTGTATGAACGATGAGTGCAAGCAGGAAGAGCGAACCCCGTATTCACCGACGTCGATTCCTTCAGATTGTAGCCCTTGCCGGAGCCGCCGGGGCGGCCTATCGTTTCGGCCTGCGGCCAGCTCCTGCCAAGAGCTGGCTGGCCCGGGAGAGTCGGACCATGATGGGGACCCAGATCAACCTGATCGTCTACGGGGAGGATCAGCAGCAGGCCCATCGCGCCGTTGATCGCACCCTGGCCCGGATGGCTGAGGTGGAGGCTCTGCTCAGCAGGCACCAGGAGGAGAGTGAGCTCTCCCGGCTCAATCGCGACAAGAGGCTGGCTCAACCCTCCAAAGATCTGCAGGCCGTACTCACCCTGGCCGAAGAGATCAGTGAGCGCAGCAGCGGCGCCTTTGATATCACGGTCCTGCCCCTGGTGGAGCTCTATCGCCGCAACCCCAGCCCCGATGCCGGCCAACTTGCCCGGATCCTGGAGAGCGTGGACCACGGGGCCGTGTCCTGCAGCAGTCGGCAGGTGGTGTTGGGCCGGGAGAACATGGCCCTCACCCTGGACGGTATTGCCAAGGGCTATGTGGTTGATCAGGGGGTCCAGACCCTGCGGGAGCAGGGCTGTGCACAGGTCTATGTCGAGGCCGGCGGTGATCTGATGGTTGCCGGCGGCAAGCCCCAGGACCAACCCTGGCGGATCGGGGTGCGCAATCCCCGGCCAGGGCAGCAGCAGGAGCGGATCACCCTGGAGCTCAGCGGTCCCACGGCCGTGGCCACCTCCGGGGATTATATCCACTGGTACAGTCAGGATCTTCGCCATCATCATATCATCGATCCGCGTACCGGCATCTCTCCACCCGAGTTGGCCAGCGCCACGGTCACGGCCCCCTCGGTGGCCCTTGCCGACGGCCTGGCAACCGCTGCCATGGTGCTTGGCCCCCAGGAGGCCGTAGCCCTGCTGGAGTCCATGGAGCACTGTGAGGGGCTCCTGATCGACAAGGGGCTTGAGCAGCATCGCAGCAGCGGCTTTCAGGGCTGATATGAAGAACATTACCGTGCAACAGGGCCTTGATCTGCCCCTCAAGGGCGCCCCGGAGCAAGTGATACGTGAAGGAGCCCCGGTGGACCGGGTGGCTTTGGTGGCTGAGGATTACCTCGGCCTGAAGCCCACCATGCTGGTCAGGGAGGGGGACAGGGTCAAGCTGGGTCAGCCGCTCTTCACGGACAAGAAAAATCCCGGTTTCTCCTTCACCTCCCCGGGCAGCGGCAGGGTGGAGGCCATCCACCGAGGCCCCAAACGTCGCTTTGATGCTCTGGTGGTGGCCCTGGAGGGGGAAGAGGAAATCTGTTTTGAGCAGGCCCAGGCCCTGCCGCCCGAGCAGCACTCTCCGGAGTCCATCCGGGAGCTGCTCCAGCAGTCCGGTCTGTGGACAAGCCTGCGCAGCCGCCCCTTTGGCAGGATCCCCCGCAGCGATTCCCGTCCCTCCTCGCTGTTTGTCACTGCCCTGGATACCAATCCCCTGGCCCCGGATCCCGAGGTGATCATTGCCCCCCGGCAGGAGCTCTTTGTCTTAGGCCTGCGTGTGCTGGTGCGGATGCTGGCCGTCCCCCTCCATCTCTGTCTGCCGCCGGCCAGTCCCCTGGCAACGCTCGGGGTGGAGGGGGTGCAGAGCTGGTCCTTTAGCGGTCCCCATCCCGCCGGTCTCCCCTCCACCCATATCCATTTCATCGATCCGGTCCATGAGAACAAAGAGGTCTGGCAGCTCTGCTATCAGGAGGTGATCAGGATCGGCGCCCTCTTTCACCATGGTCGGCTCCAGCAGGAGCAGGTGGTGGCCCTGGGCGGCGAAGACTTTCACCGGCCAGGCCTGGTGCGGACCCGCCTGGGAGCCTCGCTCCGCCAGCTCTGCTCCCATGAGCTGGCGGAACGGGATGATCAACGACTGCTCTCGGGTACGGTCCTGGACGGTCGTCCCTGGCGGCAGGCGGACGGCTACCTGGGGCGCTATCATCGTCAGCTGAGCGTGCTCCGGGAGGGCAGCGGCAGGTCCCTGTTTGGCTGGCTGGCGCCGGGCAGAGATCGCTTCTCGGTCACCGGCCTCTTTCTCTCTGCCTTCAGCGCCAAGGGGCGCCTCCTGCCCATGATGACCGCTGCCTGGGGCGGCAGACGGGCCATCTTTCCCCTGGACGTCTATGAGCGGGTGATGCCCCTGGATATCATCCCCCTGCCCCTGCTCAAGGCCCTGGCCGTGGGGGATAGCGAGAAAGCAGCGGCCCTGGGCTGCCTGGAGCTGATCGAGGAGGACCTGGCCCTCTGCTCCTTTGTCTGCCCGGGCAAGAACGAGTTCGGCCCCATGCTGCGTCAGGTCTTGACCTCCATCGAGCAGGAGGGCTGAATCAAGCCGGGAGCAGGGCTGTACAGATGACCATTCCCTCCGGAGCAGCAGCCCCCAGCTGCTGCCCCGAGTAACCAGAGCCACCTTGAGACGATATGAGCCTTCTCAGCGATCTGTTTGCACAACTCGGCCCCAAGTTTGAACAGGGGGGGCCCCTTGAACGGTGGTATCCGCTCTACGAGGCCACCGATTCCTTTCTCTTCCACTCCAGCAGGGTGACCTCCACAGCCCCCCATGTCCGGGATGGGGTGGATTATAAGCGGATCATGATCACCGTGATCATCGCCCTGATCCCCTGCGTGGTCATGGCCCTCTGGAATACCGGTTACCAGGCCAACAGCGCCCTGACCCAGTTGGGGATCCCCCTGCCGGGGGGCTGGCGCGGCCAGGTCATGGCCCTGGTGGGCTGTGATCCGGACTCCCTGCTCTCCAACTTCATCCACGGTGGACTCTACTTCCTGCCCATCTACCTGGTCACCGTGCTGGTGGGCAGCATCTGGGAGTGCCTCTTCAATGTCATCCGCGGCCACGAGATGTCCGAGGCCTTCCTGGTCACCAGCCTGCTCTTCCCCCTGACCCTGCCGGCCACCATCCCCCTCTGGCAGGTGGCCCTGGGCATCAGCTTTGGGGTGATCTTTGCCAAGGAGGTCTTTGGCGGGGTGGGGCGCAACTTCATGAACCCTGCCCTGGTCTCCAGGGCCTTTATCTTCTTTGCCTATCCTGCCCAGATCAGCGGGGACCGGGTCTGGACCGCGGTGGACGGTTTTACCGGTGCCACCCCCATTGCCAGTGTCGCTGCCGCCGAGCCAGGCGGGGTGATGACCAAGCTGGGCTTCAGCTGGAGCCAGGCCTTCCTTGGCACCATCCCCGGCTCCATGGGAGAGACCTCCACCCTGGCCTGTCTGCTCGGGGTGGCCCTGCTCCTGGTCAGTGGTATCGCCTCCTGGCGGATCATGCTCTCCATGGCCCTGGGCGGTCTGGCCATGGGCCTGCTCTTCTGGCTCTGGCCTGGAGGGGATAACCCCCTGATGGAGCTGCCGCCACACTATCACCTGGTCATGGGGGGCTTTGCCTTTGGTCTGACCTTCATGGCCACCGACCCGGTCTCCGCTGCCCAGACCAGAATGGGCCAGTGGCTCTACGGCGGCTTCATCGGCTGCCTGGCCATTACCATCAGGGTGGCCAACCCTGCCTATCCCGAGGGGGTGATGCTGGCCATCCTCCTGGGTAACGTGCTGGCGCCCCTGCTTGATTATTTTGTGATCCAAGCCAATATTAAACGTAGGGCAATACGACATGGCTGAAGAATCTCCCTTGAAACCCTTTTATTCGGTGCTGGTCCTGGCCTTTGTCTGCTCCGCCCTGGTGGCAGGGGCAGCGGTCGGCCTGCGGCCCTTCCAGGAGGCCAACCGACAGCTGGATCAGAAGAAGAATATCCTTCGCGCCGCAGGGCTCCTCCGGCCAGGCGTGCCGGTGGCAGAGCAGTTTGCCCAGGTGGATACGCGCCTGGTGGAGTTGAGCAGCGGCAGGTTGGTCCCCAGGGAAGTGCTGGCTCCTGAAGACTACAACCAGCTGAAGGCGGCCTTTTCCCCGGATCTGGGGCGCCCCCTGGAGCGGGATGAGGATCTGGCGCGGCTCTCCCGCCTGGAGAAATATTCCCTGGTCTATCTGGTTGGCGGCAGCCAGGGGCTGGAGCAGATTATCCTCCCGGTCCGCGGCAAGGGGCTCTGGTCCACCATGTTTGCCTATGTGGCCCTGGATGGTGACGGTAGCACCATCCGCGGCATCAGCTTCTATGCCCATGGAGAGACCCCGGGCCTGGGCGGTGAGGTGGAAAACCAGCGCTGGCAGCAGAGCTGGCAGGGTAAACAGGTCTATGGGCCCGAACAGAGGGTGCGGTTTCGGCTGGTCAAGGGCGGGGCAGGAACAGGGCCGGACCAGGCCCCCTATGAGGTGGACGGCCTCTCCGGGGCCACCATGACCTCGGTCGGGGTCAATGAACTGATGCGCTTCTGGTTTGGTGAACATGGCTTCCAACCCTTTCTGGAGCGTTTGCATGCCAAGGGAGGTTCCAATGGCTGAGCGGACAAGAGACCTGTTGCTGCGCTCCATCATCGAGCGTAATCCCATCGCCCTGCTGGTTCTGGGGATCTGTTCGGCCCTGGCCGTGACCTCCCAGCTGATCACCGCTGCCGTGATGTTTGTCTGTGTGACTCTGGTGGTGGCCTTCTCCAGCCTGACCATCTCCATCGTCCGTCATCAGATCCCCTCCTCGGTGCGGATCGGCATTCAGATCACGGTGATCGCCACCCTGGTGATCCTGGTGGATCAGGTCCTGCGGGCCTTCTACTTTGATCTCTCCAAGCAACTCTCCATCTATGTGGGGCTGATCATCACCAACTGTATCGTCATGGGACGGGCCGAGGGCTTTGCCATGAGCAATCCCCCGATCGACTCCTTCTTAGACGGCATCGGCAACGGTCTGGGCTATGGCTTTGTTCTGATGTTTGTGGCCGCAGTCCGGGAACTTTTTGGCGCAGGCACCTTTTTTGGGATGGAGGTGCTGCCCCTGACCACCAATGGGGGCTGGTACCTGCGGAACGGTTTCCTGGTCCTGCCGGTGAGTGCCTTCTTCCTGATTGCCCTGCTCATCTGGTTCTTGCGGACCATTGACCCTGTCCAGCAGGAGGAACGATGATCGCCCATCTGTTTGAGATAGTCTTTCGCTCCCTCTTTATCGAGAATCTGCCGCTCAGTTTCTTTCTGGGCATGTGCACCTTCCTGGCCATCTCCAAGACGGTCAAGAGTGCCGTGGGCCTGGGGGCGGCGGTGCTGGTCTTGATGACCATCACCGTTCCGGTCAACAACCTGATCCTCAATAAAATGCTCAAGGCCGGGGCCCTGGCCTGGGCCGGGCAAGCGGAGATCGACCTTACCTTTCTGGGGCTGCTCTGCTATATCGGCACCATCGCCGCCATTGTCCAGATTCTGGAGATGTTTCTCGATCGCTTCAGCCCCGGGCTCTATAACACCCTGGGCATCTTCCTGCCGCTTCTGACCGTCAACTGCGCCATCCTCGGCGGCAGCCTGTTCATGGTCGAGCGCGATTACAGCCTGGTGGAGAGCATGGCCTACGGCATCGGTGCGGGCGGCGGTTTTTTTGTGGCCGTGGTGCTCCTGGCCGGTATCCGGGAAAAATTGGAGTACGCCGATCCGCCGGCCGGGCTGCGCGGTCTGGGCGTGACCTTTATCAGCGCCGGCCTGATCGCCCTGGCCTTCATGGGCCTGGCCGGATTTTAAGCGGGAGACGCGGGAGGAACGACAATGAACGAAGTCATCTATGGGGTGCTCTCTTTCCTCACCATCCAGTTTATCCTGGTTTCGCTGATTGTTCTGGCCAAGAAGGTCCTGCTCCCCAGTGGGGATATCTCCATCCTGGTCAATGGGGAGAAAGAGCTCCACTCCTCCCCCGGCGGCAAGCTCCTGACCACCCTGGCAGACAACGGTATCTTCCTCTCCTCTGCCTGTGGCGGCGGCGGCTCCTGCGGCCAGTGCCGCTGTGTGGTGGAGCAGGGCGGGGGGGGGATCCTGCCCACCGAGCTCTCTGCCATCAAACGCTATGAGGCCAGGGCCGGGTATCGGTTGGCCTGTCAGGTGCCGGTGAAGCGGGATCTGAAGATTCAGGTCCCGGAGGAGATGCTGGAGACCCGCAAGTGGCAGTGTCGGGTCCGTTCCAATCGCAACGTGGCCACCTTTATCAAGGAGCTGGTCCTGGAGCTGCCTCCGGGCGAATCCGTGAACTTTACGTCGGGAGGCTATATCCAGATCGAGGTCCCTGCCCATGCCCTCAACTACAAGAGCTTTGATATCGATGAAAAGTTCCTGGGTGATTGGACCAAGTTCAAGATGTTTCAGTACCAGTCCCATGTCCATACCCCGGTGACCCGGGCCTACTCCATGGCCAACTATCCCGGGGAAGAGGGGATCATCAAACTCAACGTCCGCATTGCCAGTCCTCCACCCAGGGGCCCCCTGGGGATTCCTCCGGGGCAGGCCTCCTCCTACATCTTCAACCTCAAGCCAGGCGAAGAGGTCATCATCGCCGGTCCTTTTGGTGATTTTTTCATCCATGAGAGTGAGGCGGAGATGATCTATATCGGCGGCGGAGCGGGCATGGCCCCCCTGCGCAGTCATATCTTTGAGCTGTTCAAGGCCAGAAAGACCGGCAGAAAGGTGGCCTACTGGTATGGGGGGCGGAGTCTGCAGGAGGTTTTCTATGCCGAGGAGTTTGCAGCCCTGGCCAGGGAGCACCCCAACTTCACCTTTGAGGTGGCCCTGTCCGAGCCGCAGCCCGAAGACAACTGGACCGGCAAGACCGGCTTTATCCATCAGGTGCTCTACGACTCCTATCTGGCGGATCATCCGGCGCCCGAGGACGTGGAATACTACCTCTGCGGTCCGCCCATGATGATCAAGGCGGTCAGGGAGATGCTCGACAACTTGGGGGTGGAGCCGGATAATATTTTCTTCGACGATTTCGGTGGCTGATTTTGATAGATGGTTTTGATGGATGTTTTTACTGGATGAGGGGGTACGGTGGCTGACTTCCTGTTGCTCTTTGGCCTGAGTTTTCCGGCCTTTTCCGGCTTCAGCTGGCTGCTGATCTTCTGCCGTCGTCGGGCCGCGGAGCGCGGCGGCAGGGCAGGCCAAAGTTGTCATGGCCAGGGCTCCAGCTGCTGCTGCAGTAGCCGGGATTCTTTGCCCCAGGCTCCCTCGGCCCCTTCCCTGCCCCTCTATCAACGGCTCCCTGGCAAAGAGCAGTCCTGAGAGCGGCCCGCTGGTTCAGGGGCTGCCCTGGTTATTGTTCCTTTCCCAGGACCGCCCAGGCCTGGCTGGCCTGATTTCGAGAGATCCAGGCTTACGCTCCGGGTTCTGCTCGGCTATCTTCAGTTTCTTTCCCTTCCATGGGAAAGTTGTGTTCCTGCCACTCCCTCCAGCCTCCTTTCAAGGCATAGACCCGGGTGTAGCCCTGGGCCATCATCTTCCGTGCCAACCTGGCACTGGTTGCCTCGTTGGGTCAGGAGCAGTAGAGGACAATGGTGGCCTCCTTGGGGTAGCGTTTCCCCCAGTGGTTAAAATCAGCTGCTGCTCCGCGAACAGCGCCCCGGATCTTGGCGCTGCTGGTCTCCCAGTCAGCCGGGGCCCTGGTGTCGATCAGGATCAGTTCGGCTGAGGCCAACATGTTTTTCAGGGACTCTTTATCCAGGGTGGCAACCCTTTCTGTCGCCAGTGCCGGTGGAGTCAGTGCCAGGGTCAGCAGCAAGGTGAAGAGGTGCAGTCTGTTCAGGACGTTCTCCATGGTAGCCCTCCGGCTGATGTGCATGGTGTTCTCTATGGTGTTCTCTATAGACTAAGAACGCAGCTGCAGCCGGGCAAGGAGAAGAAGGAGATGAACTGGCAAGGAAAAGAGCAGGAGGAGGGAGTGGTTGGGGGGAGGTTCCGACAGCTACCGGGAGGTAACTGTCGGAAGCCTGCAGGTGGGTTGACGCTCTAGGCAACCTGGGTAAAGACCTGCTGCTTGGCACCACAGACCGGGCATTTCTCCGGGGCAGCGCCCATTTCAATGTAACCGCAGACCGGGCAGAGGTAGAAGTCGCTGACATCCATATCCACTCCGCTCTTTACCGCCTCCAGGGCCTTGCCATAGATCTGGGCGTGCACCTCTTCGGCATCCACGGCAAACTTGAACATGGTCTTGGCCTTGTGGCTGTCAGAGACGGCCTGCTCCACCATGGGGGGGTACATCTCGGTGAACTCGTAGGTCTCGCCGTCAATGGCTGCCTGGAGGTTGTCGGCGGTGGAGGCAATCATATCCAGGGCCTTGAGGTGGCCCTCTGCATGGATCCGTTCTGCCTCGGCAGTGGTTTTGAAGAGCTTGGCGATGTTGGTGAAGCCTTCCCGCTCCGCCTTCTTGGCAAAGGCCTGGTATTTTTGGTTGGCCTGACTTTCACCGGCAAAGGCCTCTTTCAGATTTTCGTTGGTTGTGGCCATGGTTGTTCTCCTTGTTGATTGAAAAGGTCGTGATATACGGCAGGGCTTGCTCATCTGTGGGGCCAATAGATAGCGCACTCCGCCATGTAATGCAAGGGTTATTGGGAATAAAAATCATTTAATAATCATTGTCGATAACCGTCGTGTATTGGGGACTACTTCTTGCCTCCAAAGACCAGCTTGCCGCCCAGATGGCCGGCCGTCCCGATGGCTCCCAGCAGCAGCAGGGAGAGGGCAAGGTAGAGGATCCGGGCTCCGGAGGCGCTGGTCATGATCTGGGGCTGGAGGATCCTCCAGGCTACCAGCACCAGGAGCAGGCTCAGCGAGAGCAGTGAGGCCCCGATCTTTACCTGGAAGAGCGAGGTCAGTTTCCCCTGATACTTCTTTTTCCAGGTGAGGTAGCCGGTGAGCAGCACCGCCGGCATCATCACCAGGACAAAGAGCAGGTTGTAGAAGGCTGCGGACTCCAGGCTGCTGGTTCCGAAGAGGAAGCACAGAAAGAGGAGGAGTACGGCCAGGGGAACGATACCGTTGGGGCTGTGCACGGCGATGGGGTGGAGGTGAAAGCGGAGGATCAGGCTGCTGATCCTCTCCGGGGCAGAGTCGGGGGCAGGGGCCTGGGCAGCCGCCTCTGCTCTGCCTGGCTGCGGAGTCGGCTCCGGTGCCGGGACGGTTTCTGCAGGTTCAGCCGCAGCTGCATTGACCTCGACAAACATCTCCGCTCCGGCACCGCAGACGGGACATTCCTCGGGAGGAAGCTCCCCCTCATGGATATAGCCGCAAACTGTACATTCCCACTGTTTCATCTGGACCTCCTTGGTCAGCTCTACCACTGGTGGCTGGGTTGGGTGTCTGTTGCCGCTGCCGTCTGTTCTGGCTGTTTCCCTTCTTTGGAGCGTTCAGGGGAGAGCGGCCCTTGGTACGATTTTTGAGGATAAGCTAAGACAGCACTGCCCTGATCAGGTATCATGGGGCAGGTGGCTCCGTAAAGGTGGTGACACAGCGTAGGAGTAGCCGTGCGATAATGATTATTTTGAAATAGATTAGCACTTTTTGCTGATATTGCAAAGGATTAACAAGGGTAGGCAGGCGGTTGCAGAGATGGCCTCCGCCCATGTAAGGGGATCTGGATGGAGAAGAGGGAGAGAGGGGCAAGCGAGGGTTTTCAGCATTTGAACCCTGTGGGTATTTTAAATCTGGTGGAGGAAGAGCTCGGTTTCTACTGCTCAAACCTGTGTCGTCCCCTGAACAGCTATATCAATCGGGTCTATGAGTTTGAAGATGAAGACGGCAATGGGTATGTGATCAAGTTTTACCGTCCCGGTCGCTGGAGTGAGGCGGCCCTGCGGGAAGAACATACCTTCATGGCTGAGCTGGCAGAGGCCGAGATCCCGGTGATCGCCCCGCTGCCGTTGACCAGCGGCACCACCCTGGGCTGCCGGGATCAGGTCTATTTTGCGATCTACCCTAAAAAGGGCGGCCGCTACCTGGACGAGCTCGGCGATGAGCAGTGGCTGGCCCTGGGGCGTCTGTTGGGGCGGGCCCATCTGGTGGGAGCCGGCCATGACTTCAGCCACCGTCCGGTGATCCGGCCGGATAAGAGTACTGCCGGCCAGCTGCACTATATCCTGGAAAGCGGTCTGCTGCCGCCTGAGCTGCTGCCCGCCTACCAGGGCGTGGTGGAGCAGTTCATCGAGCAGGCCGCGCCCCTCTTTAGCCAGAGCGAAATGATCCGGATCCACGGGGACTGTCACGCAGGCAACCTGATCTACCGGCCCGATGAGGCCTACTATCTGATCGATCTGGATGATATGGCCATGGGGCCGCCGATCCAGGACTTCTGGATGCTGCTGCCCGGAGCTGTGAGCGATTCCTGGGCAGAATTGGATTTTTTTTTAGAGGGATATGAGACCTTTCGCTCCTTTGATCACGGCAGCCTGGCCCTGATGGAACCCCTGCGGGCCATGCGTTTTGTCCATTATAGTGCCTGGTGCGCCTATCAGGTCAAGGAGGATGGCAGCTCTCCGCTCATTCCGGATTTCGGCAGTCACGGCTACTGGCAGCAGGAGATCGATGATCTGGCCGATCAGCTGGAGCGGATGAAGGAGGGCGTCTCCATGCCGGGCAACAGCTGGTAAGCACAAGGCTGGCTTGAAACTTTTTTTTTGCCAATCTCTGCGCACCCTCTGGTTGACCTCTATCTAACCTCTAGCTAACCTCCAGGTTATGTCGAACGTTGTTCCTCGGCATATCCGTTGGATCTCTGCGGTAGGCTTTCTCCATGCCTCGGAGTCTGCGCTTAGCTGATCTTGATCGAAAAACCACAGTTTTTAAAGTATTCCTAAGGGGCATAAACCGGCCTCCCGGCAGAGGCCGGTGCAGGGGCCGCAGCTCTCAGGGCTGGAGCGGCACCAGATAGAGCGGCGGGTCGGGGCTGAGTCTTGCCTGATCCAGCCGCTGGAGGTGATTTTTTGTGATCAGGAGGCGGAGGTCCTCCACATAGGCCTGGCCCCGCTGGGAATAGCGGCTCAGGGTTTGGGCAAGCTGGATGCCGCCGGCAGGGCGACCCGAATCGACCAGGGCGGCCCGTTGGCTGCGAAATTCCTGGTAGCTGGGATGGGTGTTGAGGTTGAGCATATAGGCGGCCACCGAGTCAGCCGGGCTGGCAAAGGAGGCGACCTGGTACTTTCCCTTTCCCTGCTGGCGCTCTTTGCTGTCCATGCCGGTCCCGCTCCAGGTCCATTGGCCGTAGAGGGCATTGCCCTGGACGGCAAAGCGAGAGCTTCCCCAGCCGCTCTCCTCTGCCGCCTGGGCCAGGGCCAGTGAGGGAGGAATAGGGGCAAGCCGCAGCTTCAGTGCGGCAAGGAGCTCACCATCTCTCCCCTGCCGGCTGGGGAGGGGAACCTTATATTTTTCAGCCACTGCCTGCAGCCAGGCCGTATCTTTGCCGCCCTCCCTGGCAAGTCGGGCCTGTTCCGCCATGATCTCCAGGTTGGAGCGGAGGACCAGTGGGGTCAGCCAACGGAAAAAAAGCAGCTTCTTTTCCCGGATCGAAAGCTGGGCAGCACCCTCCTCGGTCCAGTGTTGCGGAATCCTGGTCAGGTAGAGGGGCGGAATTTGAGTGAGCCCCTGTTCCCATTCCCGGGAGTCATACCCTCTCTGGCTGAAGAGTCGTTCCAGCTCCTGATAGCTGCTGAATGCAAAGTCGTGTTCCGGCTGCCGGCGTAACAGCAGGCTGCTCACTGTCAGGATGATCAGGATCAGGATAAAGAGTAAAGCAAGGGTTTTTCGGGAAAGGTTCATTGGCATGGTGTGGGCGCAAGGGTGGTGAGTCCCTCCCCCATCAGCCCCCAGGGATGACCTTTGGGCAGGGGAGAATGGTCTGGGGTGTTTAGGCCCTGTCTGCGTCGCTGTCCTGGATCCAGGCCAGGGCGGCCGCCACCTTGGGAAAGCCGATGGTGGAGATCAGCACCAGCAGGGCGTGTTGGAGCTCCTCCCGGCTGGCACCGGCTTCCCTGGCCCGTCTGGCATGGGAGTGGACTGCGCCGGTGGACTGGGTTGCGGCCGCCACCCCCAGTTGAATCAGCTCTGTGGTCTTCCTGTCCAGGGGACCGGCCTGGCGAACGGTGCTGCCCAGGTTTTCCAGGGCGGTCATGACCTCGGGAAAGGAGTGTTGAAGGTACTGGTAGTGGCTCTGTGGCTGTTGGCTCATGGCTCTCTCCTTGCTGTTGTGGTTGAGGGGTGTTTTCAGGTGGCTGGGCTCTTTGCGGCAGCCCGGCCAAGCGCTCTCACTCGTATAGCCTGGCACAAAGGCGCTCTGCCTGGGGCGTACCTTCTGGTCCGGAACAGGGCCGCTCTTGCCCGCTGACCCTAGGCCGCCGCCTGCAGCTCGCTGAGCCGGATGAAGATCTCCCGCCCCACCCAGGCATCGGTGGCGGCATATTGGAGCTGGGCTTGACTGAGTTGGTCATTGGCCCAGTTGCTGGTCCGGGCGGATTTGGAGATCCGAAAGTCGAGCACCGCAGCGGCCAGGCCACGGAGGCCGTGGTGGTGCAGGCCCAGGCGCTTGCTGATGCGGGCAATGTCGGTAAAACCGCCGTGCTGGAACGATTCGATCTTCTGTAGATTTTCCAGGTCATCGGCGATGGCCACCCCGACCTTGGCAACGGTGTGGTCACTGAGCAGGGCAGAGAGTTCCTGGGGCAGGCCGGTTTTTTTGAGCTGGAACAGGAAGACCTCTTCAGCCGTGGCCAGCTGGAGCAGGGAGGGCGGATAGGATTGCCCCTTGCGAAAGGCAGGCCTGGTCTCGGTGTCAAAACCGAGCAGGCTGCTGCTGCTCAGCCGGGGCAGGACCTCTCGGCACTGTTGAGGGCTGTTCACCAACTGGATAGGCCCCTGCCAGCGTTCAAGCGGCAGGGCATTGATCTCGTCTTTGCTTAATCGCCGCCGCATGGCGGCAGTGGCCTCGGGCAGGGTGGGACAGGTCGGTTTGTTCATGCTGTTGCTTGGGGTTCGTTGTTGCGGTTAAAGACAGGGATCTTCTGGACCGCTGTCAGGGAAATCGCGCTCATGATCGCTCCGGCGATAAAGGGGATTCGATAATCGATCATCCAGATCAGGCCGCCCAGCACCGGTATAACCACGGCCGCTATATGGTTGATGGTAAAGCCCACCGCCATGCTGGGGGAAATATCCCTGGGATCGGCGATCTTCTGAAAGTAGGTGCGGATGGCCATGGAAAAGGTAAAGAGGAGGTGGTCCAGCACATACATCAGCACCACCACCAGCTTGGATTCGCTAAAGGCGTAGCATAAAAAGACCACTATCAGGCCTGCATACTCAAGACTCAGGATCCGCCGTTCTCCGAAGCGGACGATGGCCCGCCCCAGGATCGGGCTGAAGAAGGCGTTGATCAGGTTGTTGACCATGAAGAGCAGGATCACCTCTTGTACGGAGAAGGAGAAGATCTTTACCAGCAGGAACACGGAAAAGGCAATGAAAATCTGGCGGCGGGCACCGGCCATGAAGGTCAGGAAATAGTAGAGCGAGTAGCGCCGGCGGAGGATCATCTTTTTTCGTTGGGGTACCAGCTCGGTCAGGGAGGGGTTCTGGCAGAGCGCCCAGCAGCCCATAGCCGCCACGCCGCTGCCCAGGAGCAGGTAGATAAAGCGATAGTCCAGGACAAAATCGAGCAGATAGATGCAGCCGCTGGTAGCAATGGCCGCTACCGCGCCCAGGCTGCGCAGGCGCCCCAGGATCAGGGGTGAGCTGGAGTGCTCAAAGTATTGGAGAACCAGGGAGTGGTTCATGGTCTCATAGTAGTGAAAGCCGAAACTCATCAGCAGGGTGGTGGCCACCAGGCCGGAGAAGTCCGGAAAAAAGCCGGTGGCTGCGGTGCCCACGCCCAGACAGATGATGGCCAGGGCCGCGATGGTATGCTCTCGAAGGAGCAGCAGCACATAGACCGCCAACAGGGCAAGAAAGCCGGGGATTTCCCGGATCGACTGGATGATCCCCACCTCCTGTCCCTCAAGTCCGGCTACCTCCACCGCAAAGTTGTTGAACAGCACCATCCAGGTCTGGAGTCCGATCACCGAGCAGATGGTCAGGACGATCAGGTAACGGAACATGGGGCGCTGGGCTTGATTGACCATGGCAGTCTCGTCTTTGGGATGGGGATGGGGATGGGCTCCTGCAGGGGGAGGCGACTGGTCTCTCGCCAGGCCGGAGTCGATTGTCGATAAGAGTAGACCCGAAAGTAACAAAAAAAGCATCCCCCTTTTGGTGTTCCCTTCCGGACTCGGCCCTGGCTAGGGAGTGGCACCGGTCCGGGCAAGCTGCCAGCCCCGTTCCATCCGGCTCACAGTGAGCAAGGACCGGCGGAGGGCAGGGGCCAATCCGGGGGGCAAACCCTGTTACCGATACCCCTCTTGCCGATCCCGGCGGCCTGTGGTAGTACCCTGGAGGCCTTGACAGTGGCTGCAGAAAAGGTCTGCCATGGCCGGGCAGGATCCGGTCCGGCCTGTGACCTCCCCCAAGAACCTTTGCCCTCCTTTCCAGGACATCATGAGCGATAGCAAGCCAAGCAGCCCGGCGCAACCGGCACCCTCAGCCGGTCGGCTGGACTCCTATCTGCGGATCCTGCGCACCAATTCCCGTTTTCGTCGTTTCTGGCTGGCCACCATTGTCAGCCAGCTCGGTGACTGGTTCAATTATATTGCCATCTTTGTGCTCTTGACCGAACTCACCGGTTCCGGCGAGGCCGTGAGTTGGTTTCTGATTGCCAAGTTTCTGCCCACCACCCTGCTGGGGCCCATTGCCGGGGTGGTTGCCGATCGCTTTAACCGCAAACGGATCATGGTCTGCTGCGACCTGCTTCGGGCCCTGGTGGTCGCCGGTTATCTGCTGGTGGGGGTCAGCGGCCAGGTCTGGCTGGTCTATCTGCTGGCCTTTCTCCAGGAGGGGGTATGGAGCTTCAACCATCCGGCCAGGCAGGCCTCGATCCCGGATATCTGCACCAGGGAGGAACTCAACGTGGCCAATGGCCTCTTTGGCGCCTCCTGGTCGGTGAATCTGGCCCTGGGTGCCGCCCTGGGCGGCTTTGTCACCGCCTGGTTCGGCTGGAGGGCCGCCATCCTGGTGGATGTGGTGACCTTCATGGGCTCAGCCCTGCTGATCGCCCTGGTGCCCCTGGAACATGTCTCTGCCGCCGTTAAAGGTGGTGGTTTCTCCCTGGCCCGCATCTCCGGGCTGGCTGATATCATCGAGGGGCTTCACTATGTCCGTTCTCATCCCCGGGTGGCGGCCCTGTTGCTGGTCAAGAGCGGCTGGGCCCTGTCCGGGGGGATCCTGGTGATGTTGACGGTTTTCGGCGAACAGGTCTTCTCCCAGTCCGGTCAGGGCGGGCTGAGCGGGGCCCTCTACTCCATGCGCGGTCTGGGGGCGGCCGTGGGTCCCTTCCTGGCCTGGCGCTGGTTCGGCAACGAGCCCCAGGGCATGCGCCGGGCCATTGGCGCGGCCTTTTATATCTCGGCTCTCTCCTACCTCTGTTTCAGTCAGGCCCCCAATATCCTGGTGGCCGGCTGTTTTGTTCTCCTGGGGCATATCGGCGGCTCCATCCAGTGGGTCTTCAGCACTGCCCTGCTCCATCACCGGGTGGAGGCTCGCTTCCGGGGCCGGGTCTTTGCCGTGGAGATGGCCCTGTTGACCCTGACCCTCTGCCTCTCCACCCTGGCTACCGGCCAGGCCCTGGATGCCGGGCTTGGTCCCCGGACCATCGTGGTGGTGCTGGCCCTGCTGTTTCTGCTGCCGGGAACGATCTGGCTCTACTACCTGCGTCGGCTGGGGAGCATGGAGGGGGATGGGCCCAAGGAGTCCTGAGAGGGAAAGAGGGGGACAGGGGGGAGAGGAGCTGAACTGGCGACCCTGCCCTCCATCGGGAGGGCAGGGAGCCTTGGCTGCCTTGGTGGTTTACATTCGGCGATAGAGCTCCAGGACCCGTTCCCTGGTCATCTGCTCTTCCCAGCCCTTGCCCAGGCAGTTTTCCCAGAGCGGGGTCAGTCCCAGGGCCACGGTGGCCATGGTGTCGAGCTCCTCGGCGCTGAGATTCGCGGTCAGGTTGCGGGGCAGGGTGATGCCGTGTTTGTCCATCATCCGACGAAACTCCGCCACTCCCTGGGGATAGATCTCTTCCAGGTAATCAAAGGTGATGCAGCAGCCGATGCCATGGTGGGTTCCCAGGACAAAGGAGAGCCCATAGGAGAGGGCATGGCAGGCGCCCACCTGGGAGTAGGCGATGGACATGCCGCCGAAGTAGGAGGCCATCATCAGTTTATCGTCACGCTCCGGGTGATCTTCGAGAAAGACCTGGCGGCAGAGCTCTATGGACTTTTCGCCATAGGCCCTGCTGAACTCGTTGAGAAAGGTGCCGGTCAGGGACTCCACATCATGGATATAGCAGTCCATGCCGCTGTAGAACCACTGATCCTTGGGCACCCCGGCGAGGAGTTCCGGGTCCAGCATGATCTGGTCATAGAGGGTGTAATCGGAGTTGATGCCCAGCTTTTTTTCCGGACCGGTGAGGACCGTGGTCCGGGAGATCTCGGCCCCGGTTCCGGAGAGGGTGGGGATGGCGGCATGGTAGACCGCCGGATTGTGGATCAGGTCCCAGCCCTGGTAATCAGCCGCAGACCCGGGATTGGTGAGCATCAGGGAGACGGCCTTGGCGATGTCCATGGTCGAGCCGCCGCCGATGCCGATGATGCCGGCCGGGGTGACCGGGTAGGTCTCCTTGAGCAGGGTGACCAGTTCGTCGATGTAGCTGGTCTTGGGCTCGTCATCCACATTGACATGGAGGATCATGTCCTTGCCCCGCAGCGGGATCCTGCCTTCAAGCGTTTTCCCTTTGAAAACATCGTCAAGCACAAATATAATGGGAGTATCGGGATCCGTTCGGCGCTCCTGGAGAATACCGTCCAGTTGATTAAAGCAGCCTCTGCCGAAGATAATATTGGGAACGATTTTAAAATTTCTATACATGGGTGACCCTTCCGGATGATCCGGCGGTGAAAGTTAAGCCTGGCAGCACGGCATGGTCGCAGCCTTGTCCCAGAAAACGCGTCAGTTCGCGCCATTAGGCTACGGGCTGTCTCTGTGGAGAACCAGGTTGTAATGTTTGAATTTCAAGGTGTTAGCCCTGTCGCCGACAGGCCTCAATACCAGGTTGATTTGAAAAACTCAAGGATGTTTTTTTTGAGGTCAGGCCGCGCTCGGCAAGGCGGATCAGGCCCGCCTCTGCAGAGGAACAGGACGTGCAAGAAATCGGAATTTTAACGGAAAAGTTGTTCGGAGACATCCCCAAGGGGGTCCTCTACCATTATACCACCCTGACCGGCCTGTTGGGCATCGTCGGTGGAGGTACCCTCTGGGCCAGCGATATCCGCTACATGAACGATTCTGCCGAGCTCAGGCACTCGGCAGATCTGATCCACCAGGAGGTCAAGGAGCGCATCGCCCAGGGACACGGCAAGGCCGATCTCCTGGGACAATTTGATGACTGGGTGAGCCATCGGATCACCAACGGTCACATGCTCTTTGGTGCCTCCTTCCGTTCCCATGGCAATCTGCTCAGTCAGTGGCGGGGCTACAGTACCCATGGCAAGGGGGTCAGCCTGGGCTTTGCGGCAGATTATATCCGCCAGTGTGCCCACAGGCAGCACTTTCAGATCGGCAAGTGTATCTATGATTCCAGCAGTCAGCAGCGGCTGATCCGTCAGGTGCTGGATGCGGTGGAGTCGCAGGTGGAGCAACAGCTTCGGGGCGGTGAGAGCTGCGAACAGCTCTCCGCCATCTATCACCTGGTCTTTGAACAGATCGAGATCGATCTCTTGAAGATCGCTGCCGTGATCAAGCATCCTTCATTCCGGGAGGAGAAGGAGTGGCGGATTGTCTCTCCGGTCTATACCGACGCGAGTGCGCCCATCTCTTTCAGGGAGGCCAATGCCATGTTGGTCCCCTATGTGAAGTTTGCACTCCAGCCCGACGCCGATCATCCCATCCAACTGGACCACCTCTTTCTGGGGCCCACCTCCAATATCGGTATCTCCATGAACTCCCTGAAGATGTTTCTGGGACAGAACGGTATTGTCCCCACCCGGGGGATCGACTACTGCCGCATCCCCTATCGGCAGCGTTGAGCAGAGCCGGGTCGGCTCAGGCCTAGATAAATTTTTCCTGCTCTATCCAGGCGCGGGTTCCCAGGGAGGTGCAGGAGAGGGTGGCGAGCTCCGAGGCCCTGGCCAGGCTGAAGGCAAAGTCGTGGTCAAGGATGTAGTGACAGAAGGCGCCGTGGAGGATGTCGCCGGCCCCCAGGGTGTCCAGGGGCTTGACGGCCATGATCGGCAGCTCTGAGCGCTCTTCTCCCTCCTGGATCAGGATGGGCTCCGCACCCCTGGTCAGGGCGATCTTCTCGATTCCGGAGTCGCGGAGCAGCTGGATGACCTCCTCCTGATTGCTGCAACCAGGGGGACTGAAGTCCGCGGAGCAGATGGCATAGTCGATGAAAGGGAGCAGCTCTTCCTCACCCTCCTTCCAGCTGCCCCCGTCCAGGACCGTAGGGATCCCCATGGACCTGGCCCGTGCTGCCATCTCCACTGCCCGGCGGATATAGTGGCCGTCCAAAAGGAGGATGTCGGCGTCTTCCAGGAGGCTCTGGTGGGCGGCCTTTCGCCTGAGACGTCTGGCATCGGTGTTGGCGTAGACCACGGTCCGGCTGCCGGAGGAGAGGTCGACGATGATCGAGGCGATCACCGGGGGGCGGTCGGGTTGATCGGTATAGTCCTTTAGATTAACGCCAAAGCGGTTGATCTCTTCCCGCACATACTGACTGGCGGTGTGGTTGCCCAGGCCGCTGATCAGGGAGCAGGGGTTGCCAAAGGAGGCAAAGGCGATGGCTGCGTTGGTCGCCGGCCCTCCGGCATAGGAGAGCAGCCGTTCACTCTTCAGCTTCTCGTTGATCCCAGGAAAACGGGGGACATAGTGAATGATATCAAGGGTTGCTAAACCAAAAAAAACGCCATGGTGCATGGGCTGACCTGTGCTGTGGGTAGGGTGTCAAAAGGGTATCGTGTTCAAGCTCTGCTGAGCGCCAGCACCAAGGCCTGGAAAAAAGGGGCCGCAGGCATCTGCCTGGTGTTGCAGGCTCGGTGCAGCTCAGAGAAAAAGAGTATTGGCCAAAGATTGGCCAAAAGAGCAACTGTGTAGGCTGGTCTCAAACCCCTTGCAGCTCTTTCCGGCAGAAGCTCCCGGGGCTATTTGCTTGGACTTTGCCAGGACTCTGCCAGGACTTGCTCATCCCTGCTCATCCCTGGTCCGAGCAGTCTCCTGCTGCTTGTCTTGACTGTATCCTATATCCTATAATAAGATCCTGTGGTTATCAATAGATAACTGTTGAGCACCGGAGCAGAGAGCCCGCGGGAATGGTTTGGGCTCCCTCGATTCAGTGGACCCTTCTCTGGCAAGGTCAGGGGGGAATCTGGTAAAAGGATGGATCATGGTTATGGTTTGGCTGCAATCAGAGGTGGTGATCTGCTCCAGCTTTCCTGCCGATATCTAGCGGCGGGTGATCTTGCCCGCGGCCGGAGCAAGCAGAGCACTCTATCTGCCTCAGCCTGCCCATTTTTTTGTGGAGGAGCATACCATGGTTTTGACCGCTTCAAATATGTTGGCCCTGGGCACCAGGGCCCCTGCCTTTTTCCTGGCCGATACCAGCGACCGCATGGTTGCCTTGGACGATATCCCCGCCACCAAGGGGCTGCTGGTGGTGTTTATGTGCAACCACTGCCCCTATGTGCAGCATGTCCTGGCCGAGCTCATTGCCCTGGGCCGGGAGTATGTTGCCAAGGGGATCGGTATGGTCGGCATCAACGCCAACGATGACCAGGCCTACCCCAATGACAGTCATGACCAGATGAAGACGCTGTTTCGGCGGAAAGGATTATCCTTCCCCTACCTCCACGACGCTTCCCAGGAGGTGGCCAGGCGTTATCAGGCGGCCTGTACCCCGGATATTTTTCTCTTTGATGGCGACAAGAGGCTGGTGTATCGTGGTCAGTTGGATGATGCCCGGCCCGGCAATCAGGTGGCGGTCAGCGGCAGGGACCTGCGCAGGGCCCTGGACGCCCTGCTCAAGGGGGAACCTATAGCCGGGGAGCAGAAACCTGCCATGGGCTGCAACATCAAATGGCGGCCCGGCAACGAGCCTGATTATTTTTCTCTGGCTTGAATAACGCGGCTCCAAAACCGATCGAGCCGCTGAGCCAGCAGAAGCACCCGTTTCGTCGCAACTCCCGGAGCAGGCGTCTACCGCAGCGGCCGCCCTTCAGGCTCATGGCCCTGTTCAGGAGAACGGTGGTGCTGAAAAAGAGGCCTGCCAACAGGCCGATGAGGATGACACGGATCAGAGGGCTAGCCTTGGCGGCCGTTGTAGACCGGTTGTCCGGAGGCGGCAAAGGTCTTGAACTGGGCGATGGCCTCTTCCCGGAGGATATTTTCCTGAAGGGTTATACCCCGCCGGGCCAGTTCCTCCCGCCATTGGGGGTGAAGGGGGCCTTCGTCAAAGCCGGTGAGTTCCTCCAGGGGGGGGCCTGAACCGGAGATGGCCAGGGAACGGATCCCGGACCAGAGCAGCGCGCCAAAGCACATGGCACAGGGGCACCAGTTGACCACCAGCTGATGGGCGTCGGATCCCGGGGCACCCAGGTCGTAGCTGCCCAGCCTCTGCTGGGCCAGGGAGAGGGCCATGATCTCGGCATGGGCCGAAGAGCAGTTGCCGGGCATGACCCGGTTGACTCCCATGGCAACCAGTCGGCCTGAATCCGCGCTAAAGACCCCGGCGGCAAAGGGCCCTCCGCTCTGGTGTCGGACGTTGAGGCCTGCAAAGAGGAGCACTGCCTCCATCCGTTCTTCAAGGGTGGACAGCTTGGCAGGCAGGCTGTTCAGCTGGTCGGTGGCCCAGTGGGGGAGGGAGAGGGTGAATTGGTTGCTTTCTGGAGTGAACATGGGGGCGCTAAGGGCTGATGATTGAGGGAATGATAGGTGTCGGGACAGGGGAGAGGGGAATCGGTTTTTCGACCCAGCCCAGCTGCGTTGCTCTGGAAGCGGGCTGTGGCCCTCTTCATCCCTTTTCCGGGAGAGTAGCAAAAATCGGAAGCAAGGGCTTTCTTTATCTGCTCCGGACGAGGCTTCGGGGTCGCTGGGGAGCTTTTTTTTCAAGGGTTGAACCGTTTCAGGCTGAGGCCGAGATCGAGGTGAATGGTGGGTATTGAAATTGAACGAAAGTTTTTAGTCAGCAGTGAGGAGTGGAGGCAGCAGGGGCGGGGAAAGGTCTACTGTCAGGGCTATATCCACGCCTCCAAGGAGCGCACCGTGCGGGTACGGCTTGTCGGCGATCAGGGTTACCTGACCATCAAGGGGGCCAGTGTGGGACCCTCCAGGATGGAGTTTGAGTACCCGATTCCTCCGGAGGATGCCATGGTCATGCTGGAGCAACTCTGTGAGCCGCCCCTGATCGAGAAGAAGCGCTATCTGGTGGAGCATGAGGGCTTCACCTGGGAGGTGGATGAGTTTTTTGGGGAAAATCAGGGACTGATTGTGGCTGAAATAGAACTGGAAAGCGAAGAGCAGTCCTTTGCCCGGCCTCCCTGGCTGGGCATGGAGGTGACCGATGACTCGCGTTACTTTAATGCCAGGTTGGCCAGTTACCCCTATTCCAGCTGGCCCAGGGAGTCGCTCCCCAGGCAGGTTGATCCAGGATCCGGGAGCAGGGAACAGCGATGAAGATATGGGTGGATGGTGACGCCTGTCCGGCGGTGATCAAGGAGATCCTGTTCAAGGCTGCCGAGCGGGTGGGGGTGGCATTGACCCTGGTGGCTAATCGTCGCTTGCAGGTGCCGCCCTCACCCTGGATCTCTTTTCTTCAGGTGCCCTCGGGATTTGATGCGGCGGATAACGCCATCGTCCAGCGCCTGGAACCAGGTGACCTGGTGGTTACCGCCGATATTCCCCTGGCCGCCGAGGTGGTCGCCAGGGGAGGCGTCGGCCTCAATCCCAGGGGGGAACGCTATAGTGAAGAGACCATCGCCGCCCGTCTGAGCATGCGGGATTTCATGGAGGAGTTGCGCAGCAGCGGCGTCGATACCGGTGGGCCTCGCTCGCTCAGTCGGCGGGATCGTCAGCTCTTTGCCAATCAGCTGGACTCGCTCCTGGCCGCTCAGGCCGGGCAGAGCTAGAGGGGAGCTCCGGCCCTGTGACCTGTCGCCGTTTGCCCGGCTGGGCCGTTTTTATTGATGTTCCAAACTCTTCTCCGCAGTGTTGGCTTGCGGTTCGTCAAGGAACACCTCCTGATAGAATTTTCGGTACAGGGGGATGCTGGCGGGATCCAACCAGCGTTCATAGGCCCGGCGGTAGCGCTCTGTTGGGCGTTGCTGTTTGAGGACCGTGTTGATGACCGCAATGGTCTGCTGGCCCCACTCGGTCTTGGAGCAGGCCACATGGGTCAGCATGGCCCGGGGGTTGCTGAGGTTTTCGACAATCCCCAGGGTCATGATCCGGTCGCGGATCCCCATGGTCTCGGCCAGGTACATCGCCTCTTCCGGCAGCCCCGGGAGGGCGTCGATTCGGCCCGCTAAGAGCATCTTAAAGAGATTGAGGGTCAGCTCCGGTCCTTCATAGGAAAAGATGGTAGCCTCACTGCCATGGGTGTCGAGGATCTCATCCATGGTGGTGCCATAGGAACGGTTTCTGGCCCTGCCGATGAGGTAGCGTTTGCTGTTGAGCAGATCCTTCAACAGGACGGTGGATTGGTTGTCGAACTTTTCCCAGTTGTCCTTACTGATGATCAGCACCGGAGGGAGGGTGATCACGCTGGGGATGGAGAAGTAGGCAAATTCCTCTCGTTCCGGAGTCTTGTACATGGCCAGGCTGCAGGCGTTTTCGCCCTGTTTCCACTGCTGATAGTGTCTGGAGATGTTGGCCGGCAGGTGGCGGTGCTCATAGTCCGGGAGTTGTTCCTTTAAGAGTGCTGTGAGGAGATCTTCGTATCCCTGGCCCTTCAGCGCTCCCTGGTGAATGAAGAAGGGCGGCGCCACTGCCTCCAACCAGTAGAGGGGCTCCTTGGCCAGGCCGGCGGTGGCGCTGAGCAGACCGAGGATGGCGGCCAGGATAATCGGTCGGATAGGGCAGACGATGTTCATCGGCAAATCTCTCAAAAGGCAGAAGATCGTTGTTGCTTGGGGATTCCCCTCTGAGCGCATTAATGCAGGGTCTCGGAGAGCGCGGTCCCGATCTGATCAAGGGTGTATGGCTTGGCCAGAAAATGGGTGGCTCCCAGCTGCCGGGTCAAGCGGACGTCATGGTCTTCGGCAAAGCCGCTGACGATGATCGCCTTTTGGCCCGGCTTGACCTGGAGAATCTGCTCAAAGGTCTTGCGGCCATTGTATTGTCCGGGCGTCATCAACATGTCCAGGAGGATAACATCGGCGTGGTAGGATTTCAACCATTCCACAGCTGCTTCACCCGAGGAGACCGCATTGACGTTGTAGCCCAGGGAGTGGAGCAGCTGGCCGGCTATCTCCCGCTGGTTGGCTTGGTCGTCAATGATCAGGACCGTCTCACCCTGGCCCTGGTGGAGTTGTTGCCTGGCCCCGGGCAGCGGCTGGAGCTTCCGGCTGTCCACGCTTGGAAAGCTGAGGGTAAAGGTGGAGCCTTGGGCGGAGCTGACCACCTCGACGCTGCCGCCATGATCCCGCATGGTGTTCCAGACCACGGCCAGGCCCAGTCCGCTCCCGCTGCGGCCCATGATCTTCTTGGTATAGAAGGGCTCAAAGATGTGTTCGATTTCATGGCTGCTGATGCCCTGGCCGCTATCACTGACCAGGATCTGAGCAGAGATAGCTCCTGGCCCTGCTTCTCTGCTGCTGCTTTGCTGCTCCAGCTCGTTTCTGGTGACGATCTTGATCAATCCCTTGCCGTGAATGGCCTCCATGCCGTTGATGATCAGGTTCATCAGAGATTTGCGCACATGGATGGGAGAGCAGGAGATGGGGAGGAGCCCGGGCTCCAGCTCGGTCTCCACCGTGATCAGCGGATAACGACTCTGCAGTTGCCGAAAGTCGGGTGAGTCGAGATAGGCGAGGATCAGATCGTTGGCTGTGCTGATCTCTGTGGTGGCAGGCACCCCCCGGGCAACGGCGAGCAGGTCGGCGACCACCTCAGAGGCCTCCAGGCCTGCCCTGCGGATAGCCTCCAGCGGCGGACGCAGGGGGCTCTCTTCGTCCTGTTCCAGGAGCATCAGCTCCGGATAGCTGACGATGCCGGAGAGGATGTTGTTCAGATCGTGGGCCACCCCGCCGGCCATCAGGCCGATGGCCTTCATCTTCTGGTCCCGCCGCAGTTGCTCCTCCAGCTGATACCGTTCGCTGATGTCGATGGCTATGGACCTGGCCCCGGCGAGTTTGTTGCCCTGGATAATCGGCGCTGTCCGAAAGAGAATGGGAAAGGGGCGACCCTCGCGGTCCAGGGCCGTCAGCTCCTCCAGGCTGGAGTCAGGGGCCTGGAGAGCACGCTGGAAACCGTCCCTGGCCCTGTTGCGGAGCTGATCCTGGATAAAGGAAAACAGGTTGATCTCGGTGGAGCGGCCGGTGCTGAATCCCAGCCGCTCCTGGGCAATGGTGTTGGCATAGAGGATCGTGCCCTCCAGGTCGGTCTCAAAGACCATCTCCGGGAGCAGGTTGACCAGGTCCTGGAAGCGCCCCTCGCTCTCCCAGAGTTTGCGGGTACGTTCCCGGACCAGCTCCTCCAGGGTCCTGCGTCGCCTGAGCAGGTAGCCTATGAGGCCCAGGACCAGCACCACCAGCAGGAAGAGGGCCAGGATATTGAGCAGGGGGAAGATCACCCGCACATACTGTTTTCCCTGGAGGCTGCCGATGGTGAGTTCGCCATGGACGAGCTGCTCTTCAAGGGGCTTGAGGGCAATGATGCCGGCGGTAAAGAGCAGTTTGTTCAAGCCTTCCAGGTGGGGGGCCGTGAGTTGGAGGAATGCCGGGTTGCCCGGGATAGTGACCGTCAAGGACTCGTAGGCATGGGCCTCCATGGCCAAACGGAGGTAGTTTTTCGGTCCGGCGGGGTTGAGGGCCCAGATGTCGTCGCTGATGATCACGGCATGGTTGTGGAAGGTCTGCCGGTCAAGCAGCTCCTGGTGTCGGATATAGGCGGCGCAGATCAGGGCGTAGCTGAGGAGCAGGGCGAGGCCGGCGAGCAGGCAGCGGGAGGGAGTTTTCATCTCTTCACCTGGGCGCATCGCCTGGAGGCATAGCTGGGCTGCTCTCCCTGCCGTCCGGGGGGGCGGGTTGATACTGTGCGCGGATCTCCTGGAAGGTCCCGGCGGCGGAGAGGCTTGCCAGGGCCAGGTTGATCTCCTCCAGCCGCCGGGTCAGGGGCGACTTTTTCCCCAGGAGCAGGAAGAACTCGACGGGGCCAAAGCTGACCTCGGTCTGGACCAGGCCCTGGGAGAGCTGCAGCTGCCTGCTCATCAGGTTCATTGCCGCAGGGACCTCGATGGTGGCATCGGCCCGCTTCAGGGCCAGAAAGCGGATGATCTGCTCATCGGTGTTGACCCAGGTGGTGGGGATGCCTTGGGCCTCGATATTGGTCTTGAACCAGTTGTTGCCCTGGTTGCTCACCATCTGCAGGTCCAGCTCTCTGATCGCTTCAACCGAGCGGATCTCTCTGATCTGTTCCAGCCTGGGATGATCGGCATAGGTGTAGAGCTTCAGGGAGAGCCGGAGAAAGGGGAGGGCGGTGCTCCGGGTGTAGCCCAGTCTGGTCGCCGTGGGCACGGTGAGGAGAATATCGGCATTGCCCAGTCTGACCTCGTTCTGGGCCCGGCTCCACGGTTGGTAGAGGTAGCGGAGCTGCCAGCCCAGCTCCTCGACAAAGAGGGCCTTCAGCATTGCCGGCAACATGCCCTGGGGGCAGGCCGTTGCCTCTGGTCTGGAGAAAAAGGGCGGCCAGTCGGTTTCAGCCATGGCGATGGTTAGCGTGGGAGGCGGCTCAGAGGCGCTGCCGTGGCCTGGGGGAACGAGGGACATCAGCAGGAGGAGCAGGAGAACAACAGGGATAGGGGCAGAGATCCTGGTAAGGGGCATGGAGTGCTCTTCATAAAGATCAGGTTGGGGCGCGGCCCGGCACAGTTGACCCGGACCGCAGCCATGGGAAAGCGGGAAAACCCGGTTCCAGCCGCTTGCTCTTAAGAGTAGCAGCTTCAGTTTTTTTGACAAGGCTTTAAGGCGCGTTCCGGGTCCCTTGGATCCCCTCCCGCCATGACGCGACTGCCCCACTTTCCCGGACGTCCCAGCTGTTCCGAGAGGCTCGAGCTGCCGTTGTCCTGCTTAAAAGGCGATCTCCATCCAGGAGAAGGGAGACCTTTTTCCAGCCTTGCCGTGGGTGGACCCCTTGCTCGCCGGCAAAGGGAAAACCAGCCAGAGGCCGGCAGGGGATTCCTGCTCTGAAAAACAAGAGCTGACTTTCCAGCCAATCCGTTTTACACTTCCTGGGTATCAGGATGTTTTCTCCCCATTTTCCATAGAGGTTCTGTATGTCTGCCCAAGGATCATCGCCGGCCATCGAGTCTGATGCCTTAAAAGCCAATCTTCAGGAAACCGCGGGCGAGGTTGAGATCAACCCCGCCTACCTGCCGCTCTCCGCCATTGTGGCCGGCTATAAAGGCCTGACGACCAAGATTGAAGCCCTGCTCTATGAGGTGAGTCACCCCTACCGCAACTGGAAGTTGCTTATTCCGGAGTTGCGGGCCTTTGTCTTGAAGAACCTCCACCACTACCACCGTCATGACCAGGGCCCTGAGGCCTTTTCTCTCTTTGTCGGCATCTTTTTCGAGGCCCTGGAAGATACCGTCAAGAATGAGCAGCTGGTGGCCCGGACTGTGGATGCCATGCTTGCCTGTGGCGATAAGCTGATCAACTCCCTGGAGCCAGCGGGTCTGCTCCGCTACGAGGAGGAACTCAACCGCTTCTTTCGCCGTCTCTGCCGGCTTGAGAGCACCCATCCCCAGGTGATGATGTTCATCGTCCAGGGACATCATCCGGTCAGGCGGATCGCCAAGAAGGTGCTGGCCCTGGACGATGGCCTGGTAGATAAATCCTTTGACTTCGGCCCATTGTCCCGGTTGATGGAGACCATCCTGCGATGCAACTACGACTACTGGCTGGGGGAAGAGGATCCCCTGCCCTGGTTTGAACAGCGCTGCGGCGAGTATTGCAGCAATTGGCAGGCCGGCGCCCAACTGATCGCCATCTCCCACGAGCAGATCCGGACCCACCGTCGTGCCCTGGATGGGATCGACTCCAGCCATGATCCCCGGGCCGGCCTGGTCACCATGGTCCAGCTGCCCAATCACATGGATATCGTCCGGCTCTACCGGGGCATTCCCGCCCATCTGGTGGCCGAGGGCAACGAGGCAGAGTCCCACTTTGTGGAAAACCGGAAGCTGCTCTTTCTCTTTCGGATCATGGACACCGGCGGCCTCTACCTGATCCACGAGGAGACCCTCCGGGAGATCAACCGCTCCCTGGTCCAGCTGATCCGCAGCCAGAGCTTTGAAGAGATCGAACGTTTTTTCATCACCACCTTTCAGCTGCTCAAGGCCAATGTCAAGCGCTATCCCCATACCTCCCTGCAGTGTATCCAGGTGATCGGCAACGAGGTCTTTAAGAAGGACAGCTCCAGCCTGGTGGAGGCCTTTCTCTGGGAGGCGGTGCGCTTCGGCTTCCAGTATGCCGGGGTCCGCGGCGTGGACGAAGACTGGCAGCCCATCGCCAATCCGGCCCACCTGACCAATATCCGGATCTGGCTCAACCTGATCCAGCAGGAGCCCAAGTGGTGCTCCACCCTGTTTTCCGCCCTGATCATCAATATCCAGCTCTCCGGGATCTGCGTCAAGGATACCGATCTCTTTCAGCGGGATATCACCGACCTGCTCAACCATCCCATTGAACCGATCTACAACCTGGCCAAGCAGTTTACTAAGCTGATGCCGGTGTTCTTCAACGAGATCGGGGCAGAGGGGGAGCTGAGAGACGTCTCCACCGAGATCGATGAGATCCATCAGCGACGGGACGTGCTGGTCCATTTCCTGCGCAAACAGGCCCATGTGGAGTCCAGTAACCTGATTGTCGGTTTTATCGAGGCCATCTTCACCTTCTGGCTCACCCTGGATAAGGGCTATCTGGAAGAGTATCTTCCCGAGGAGGTCCTCCAGGAGGTGGCGGTGAGCGGCCCCTATGTGGAGGATCAGCATCGCCTGGGTCAACGGATCCAGGAGGAGCTGCGCTTCAACAGGATGACCAACATCCTCCAGTGGGGTGATCTGGAGCGGCAGGCCTACCTGGACCAGCAGGAGGATATCAGTGAGGCGGAACGTCGTCGTTTCAACCTGCTGGTCAAGATGTACAAGCTGCTCCATCTCAAGTATCACCTCAGCCTGCCCGAACTCCATCTCCAGCTGGAACACGCCATCCTCAATGGCTTTCCCGAACTGGAACAGCTCCTGGCGGTCCTGGAGGAGGACGATCCCTTCCGCTGCCTGGACGCTCTCTTGGATCAGCTGGCCCACCTGCGTCAGGTCATCCTCAGTGAGGAGTGCTTTGAACCCAATGAAGAGATCTACTACAAGCGCCACATCGCCGTGGATATCCCCTCGGTCTATGGCCGTTACTCGGAGCGCAAGTTTGATGCCCTGGGCCTGACCTTCCGCCTGGAGAGCCTGGCCAACATCTACCTGGAGCGCCTCTTTGAATCGGTCAACCTCTCCTTCATCACCCAGGCCACCTTTATCCTGATCCTCAAGTGTCTGCGCTTCTTCTCCAAGGCTCTGCAGGTGGATGGCATCACCAGTCGCCGGCTGGATACCTCCATCAGCCTGCTCGGTTCCTCCATCGGGCTTAAGCGCTTCTCCTACACCCAGCACCTGGATATCATGCGGGGGCTTTCCGAGGGGATCAAGGACATCATCTATGCCTACTATACCAACATCCACCAGAACAACCTTTCGATCATCGTGCCCCAGATCGGTCGGGAGAATATCTGTCCCAAGTACCGCAGCCTCTGGGATGAGGAGAATATGCCCGAATCCGTGCTCCGGATCTCGGAATCCTTTTTCCGGGAGCTGATTGCCACCGCCTTCGGACTCCAGCATCTGGACAACTTCATCGGCAAGATCATCCAGACCCTGGAGGCCCAGAAGGATCTCCTGGACGAGGAGACCCTGGACCTGTTGATGTCCTATAACCCGGAAAAGGCGATCAGCTCCCTCCATGCCGAGAACATGCGGACCCATAACCTGATCCACCTGGGCAACAAGGGCTTCAACCTGGTGGTCATGGCCAGGGAGGACAAACCGGTGCCCCCGGCTTTCATCATCACCACCGAGATCTTCCGCTGCTATGAGGCGGTGCGCAAGTTCGACCGGGCCCGGGACGAGTTCATGCAGCGGGTCCGGGCCTCCATCACCGAGATCGAAAGGCTCACCAACGCCAACTTCGGTTCCCCAGAGAAACCGCTGCTGCTCTCGGTGCGCTCCGGTTCGGCCATCTCCATGCCCGGGATGATGACCACCATCCACAATGTGGGTACCAATGCCGAGCTGGTGGAGGAATTTGTGGCTCGCAACCCCCAGCTGGAGTCCTTTGCCTGGGACAACTTCCGCCGCTTTCTCCAGTCATGGGGGATGTCCCATGGCATGGACCGGGAAGACTTTCAGGAGCTGATGAACGAACACAAGCTCAAGCATAACGTTCATCTCAAGCGGGAGTTCTCGCCGGCGCAGATGCGGCAACTGGCCCTCAACTACCAGCGGGCGGTCCGCAAGCGCGGCTACGGCATGCCCGAAGACCCCTGGCTCCAGTTGGTCGGGGCCGTGGAGATGGTGCTCGATTCCTGGAACACTGCCAAGGCCAGGGAATATCGACGGTTGATGGATGTCTCCGACGACTGGGGCACCGCCGTGATCGTCCAGGCCATGGTCTACGGCAATATCAGCCTCCAGGCGGGCAGCGGCGTCCTCTTCACTGCCCACCCCTACCGCAAGGTCCGGCGGGTGGCCCTCTGGGGCGATTATGCCCCGGGTGATCAGGGTGAGGATATCGTCTCGGGTCTGGTGACCAGTTATCCGGTCTCGGTGGAGCAGGCAGAGCTGGATGGCCGGGATGCCGATAACAGCCTGGAGCTGCGTTTTCCTGAGATCTATAACCGCTTGCGGGAGATCAGCCGGGAGTTGGTCTACGACAAGGGCTGGAACCCCCAGGAGATCGAGTTTACCTTTGAGGGGCCCCGGCCGGAACATCTCTACATCCTCCAGACCAGGGATATGATCACCATCAAGAAGAAGGAGCACCTCAATGTCTTCACCGACAGCGACCTGGCCCACAAAAATATCCTCACCAAGGGGATCGGGGTCTCGGGCTCGGCCATGTCCGGTCGGGCCGTGTTCACCGAGGAGAATATCCGCCAGCTGCGGGCCGAGGATGGGGAGGCGGTGCTGATCCTCCTGAGGCAGGATACGGTTCCCGAGGATATCCGGGAGATTTCCATGGTCGACGGCCTGGTGACCTCCCGTGGCGGCCAGACCTCCCATGCCTCGGTGGTGGCCACCCGGCTGGAGAAGACCTGCGTGGTCGGCTGTCGGGATATGCAGGTCTACGAAACCGGAGAGTACGCCGAGATCAACGGCTTTCAGATCCATTTCGGAGATCCGGTCTCCATCGATGGACGCCATGGCCTCCTGATCCAGGGCAACTATCCGCTCCAGGAAGAGATCCATATCCTGCCCATCTGAGGCTGCGGTGGGGAGAAGAGAAGCGAGACAGCTCTTTCAGGCTGGAGCGCCGAGAAGAGACGAGCTGTATGGGGGACATGAGCAATGAACAGGGATGAGAATGGGATGAAGACAGGACTTGAAGCGGGGGACTATCTGCTCTCGGTTCCGGATATGAGCTGCCCGCACTGCGAACAGCGCATCGCTGAGCTGGTCGGCTCCATGGCCGGAGTGACTGAGGTCCGCATCGACCTGGAGCGTACCCTGGTGAGGGTCCGGGGCGGGGAGGTGGAGAAGGTGATGGCTGCCATCCGCGAGGCCGGCTATGCGCCTCAGTATCTTCCAGCAGGTGCTGGAACCGATTGGGCGGAGTCGGCCGAACCGTCTCCCGGCGAGTCGGCCACACCTGAAAAGGTCTACACCCTGGCGGTTGCCGACATGAGCTGTGCCAGCTGCGTGGCCCGGATCGAGGAGATTGCCGCCCAGGCGGCAGGGGTCTCTGCGGTCACGGCTCATCTGCTGGAGAAGAGCGTCCGGGTCAGCGGCGGAGAACCGGAGGCGGTGATCCGTGCCCTGGCGGACCAGGGCTATCAGGCCGTGCTCTCCGCTCCTGCCGAGGAGCCATCTTCAGAGGCGGACTATGAGCTGGAACTCAGCGGGATGACCTGCGCCAGTTGTGTGGCTGCGGTGGAACAGGCTATTCTGGCAAGCAGCGGGGTTGTCAGCGCCCAGGTCAACCTCCTGGAACAGAAGGCCCGAGTCAGGGGAGGTGACCCCCTGGAAGTGGTCCGGGCCGTGGCGGCCAGGGGCTATCAGGCCGAGTTGTCCCCAGCAGGGGCTGCATCGGGGACTTTCTTTATCCGCTTTGCCGGGCCCATGGCCCCTGAAGAAAGAGTCCGGATCCAGGATCTCCTGAGCAGCGCTGACAGGCGGGCCCAGATGGAGTGGCGGGATGACCGGCTTGAGCTGAGCAGCAGCGAACATCCGGGAGACCTGCTCCTTCGGCTCAAGGCCTTGGGCCTCAAGGCAAGGATTGAAGAGCGCTACCAGGATCCGGCCGTCCGGCAGGCCGCAGAGAGCCGCAGAGCGATCAGGCAGGCCTGGCGACGCGCCCTGGTGGCCATCACCGTGGGTGCTGGGGTGATGGCTGGTCAGATGAGCGGTCTCTTTCCGCCGGTTGTGGGACATCGGGGCTTCTGGTTGACCATGGCCCTGGTCTGTCTGGCCACCATGGCCTACAGCGGCGGCAACTACTACAAGACCGCCTGGAGACAGGCGCGTCACCTGGGGGCCAACATGGACACCCTGGTGGCCCTGGGGACTGCGGCGGCCTGGTTCTCCTCCTTGCTGGTGATCCTCTTTCCCGAACTCCTCCCTGGTCAGAGTCGCCATCTCTACCTGGACGCCTCGGTGATGATCCTCTCCTTCTTGCAGCTCGGCCATGGCCTGGAGGTGCGGGCCAAACGCAAGTCCAGCGAGGCCATCGGCTCCCTGGTGGGGATGCAGGCCCGGCGAGGACGGGTCGAGCGGCCTCTGGGGGTGGTGGAACTGCCCATCTCCCTGATCCGTGTCCGCGACCTGCTCCGCGTCCGTCCCGGCGAGACCGTGCCCCTGGACGGGGTGGTGGTGGAGGGGCGCTCCACCGTGGACGAGTCCATGCTCACCGGTGAGCCCCTGGCCGTTAAAAAGACAGTCGCCGATCAGGTCACCGGCGGCACCATGAACCGTGCCGGTGCCTTTCTCATGGAGGTGCGGCGCAGCAGCGAAGAGACCACCCTCTCCCAGATCATCCGGCTGGTCAGAGAGGCCCAGCTCTCCAAGCCGCCCATCGGCAGGCTGGTGGATCGGGTGGCCGGCGTCTTTGTGCCGGTGGTGATCGGCATCGCCCTCCTCAGCTGCGCCCTCTGGCTGCTTCTCGGGCCCGAACCCAGACTGGCCTATGCCCTGACCACGGCCATCAGCGTCCTGGTCATTGCCTGTCCCTGTTCCCTGGGGCTGGCCACGCCCATCGCCATCATGGTGGGAATGAGCAGGGCTGCGGAATGTCAGGTCCTGATCAAGAACTCCGACGCACTCCAGACCGCCGCCTCCCTGAGCCATCTGGTGGTGGATAAGACCGGCACCCTCACCCAGGGCAGGCCCACGGTCACCAGTCTGATGGCGGCCGCTGAACTGGACGAAGAGGCCCTGCTCCAGGTGGCGGCCGGCTTGGAGGCCCAGTCCGAGCATCCCCTGGCCGAGGCCGTGGTTCGGGCAGCAGAGGAGCGATCACTCCGCCCGGCAGAGATGGTCGATTTTCAGGCCGTGCCCGGTCGAGGTGTCCTGGCCCGCTGTCAGGGCAGGCTCTGGTCCTTGGGCAACGAGCAGCTGATGGCAGAGCAGGGGGCGGAGCTGCCCGTGGTCTTGGCCGAGGCGGCTGAGCAGGAGGCCAGGAGCGGGGGAACCCCGGTCTGGCTGGCCCGCGAGGGGGAGTTGGTCGGCCTCCTGATCCTCAAGGATCCCGTCCGCGTAGATTCGGCCGCAGCGGTGGCAGCCCTCCAGCAGCGGGGTATCCGGGTGGTGATGTGCACCGGCGATAACCGGGCCACGGCCCGGGCCGTGGCTGCCCAGCTCAAGATCGAGATCGTCCACAGCGAGATGTTGCCTGCCGGCAAGCAGGAGGTGATCCAGGCGCTCCAGCAGCAGGGGGCGAGGGTCGGGATGGTGGGCGACGGGGTCAACGATGCCCCGGCCCTGGCCCAGGCCGATACCGGCTTTGCCATCGGCTCCGGCACCGATGTGGCCATCGAAAACGCCGATATCACCCTCACCGGGGACTCACTCCACCATGTGGCAGCGGCGGTGGCCATCTCCCGGGCCACCATCACCAACATCAAACAGAATCTCTTTGGCGCCTTTATCTACAACACCCTGGGCATCCCCCTGGCAGCCGGCCTCTTCTTTCCCCTGACCGGCTGGTTGCTCCATCCCATGTTTGCCAGTGCGGCCATGGCCCTCTCCTCGGTCACGGTGGTGACCAATGCCAACCGGCTGCGCTTCTTTAAACCCTGAGACCGACAGAGGCTGAGCTTTGGTATGGCTGTGATGCATAGGGTCTATGACCGGATTACCTTTATCTTTGACCCGCTCCATAACTTTTACGAACATGAGCAGCTCCATCGGAAGTTATCCGCAGCCCTGGTGCTCCTCTTTGTGGTCAACCTGCTGGTGATCGAACTTAAGCGGCGTCAGCTCCTGCCCGCGCCCCTGGCCGAGCTGGTGCCTGGGAACCATTTTTATGCGGTCCAGGCCGCCTTTTCCCTGATCCTGGTGCTGGAGGTGATCAGCCTGATCTTTGTCCTACCCTGTTCCTTTTCCAGCTCCCTGGGCAAGCAGTTTGAGATCCTCTCCCTGATCCTGATCCGCAACGCCTTCAAGGAACTCTCCTATTTCCCCGAGCCCATTACCTACCTGGGTAACGAGGAAAAGATCCTCCATATCCTTTCCAACGGTTTTGGGGCCCTCCTGATCTTCGGCCTCCTGGGCCTCTACTACAAGATCCAGACCCGGACCGAGGAGAGCAGCCATGGGGTGGATCTCTACGGTTTTGTGGCCGCCAAGAAGGGGATCTCCCTGCTGCTGCTCTCTGCCTTCTTTGTGATGGGCGGCTACAGCGTCACCAAGATCCCGGCTGGGCAGGAACAGGCGGATTTCTTCCACGACTTCTATACCCTGCTGATCCTCACCGATATCCTGATCGTCCTGATCTCCCAGTGCTTTCATCCCTCGGCCAAGTTTGTCTTCCGCAACTCAGGCTATGCCCTGGCCACCCTGATGATCCGGATCGCCCTGGTCGCCCCGGTCTACTTCAACGTCCTCCTGGGCAGTGCCGCCATAGGCTTTGCCATCTGCCTCTCGCTGGTCAGCAACCATCTCTTTGCCGAGACCAAGGCCTCATCCTCCGCCCTCTGATGGCCGTGCCCGGACGGCTTGCTCCGGGGCGGCCTGGCAAGAAGGGTGCTTAGAGGGAGTAGGCGGTAGCTAGAGGTAGTCGTCCCCGGGATCTTCCTGACCCAGGGCTGGTTGTCGCTCTCGCTGCCGGGGCGACCTCTTCCCGGCTGCGGCAGGCTGTTCTGCTGAGGCTTGGGTCGCTGGGACCGCCTTCGGGGGCAGGACCGGTTGCCAGAGGAGCCACTCCTTTTCCCCACTGGCTGCCAGGGGAAAGTGGTCGCCATCCCTGGCCCTGGTTCCCATGGCAGCTCCTTCGGGAGTGGCCAGGGCGATCCCGCCTTTGACCAGGGCGGTCATGGATTCCGAGGCCACGCTGATGCCGCTGAAGAGGCCGGCCTTGACGGTCAGACCGCTGGCCTGCCAGAAGCGGCTGTTGCTGTAGATCAGATGCGAGAAGGCGGGATCGATGGTGACCTGGATCCAGACCGTCTGGGCGGTGGGTGAGAGCTTGAAGCCGGTGACCCTGCCAACCTGGATCCGGCGGTAATAGAGGGGGCTGCCCATGGTCAGCGAGCCCAGCCGCGGGCTCTCCAGGACCAGGGTCAGCCCAGGGCCGGTGGCGCTGGTCCGGGGCGGTCGCTCTAGGACGGTAAACTCGCTGCGGGGAGGGCCGCTCCCCCTGCTGACCGCAATCTGGGGGCCGCTGAGGATGGTGTCCAGATGACGGATGCCGTTGAGGCTGACCTCCGGTTTGATCAGCCAGAGCTGGCTGTCGCTGCAGAAGAGGTGGGCGGCCTTGGCCACAATGTAGGCCTTGCCTACCAGGGCGTCGCTCTCGGGGTCCAGCTCCACCTCTTCCACCCGGCCGATCTCCAAGCCCTGGTAGGTGATCTCGGTCTGGGGATCGACCCGGGCCCCTGGGCTGAAGCGGAGGCTTAAGCGGAGGTCCTTGGCATGGAGGGCCTCCTGGTAGCCGGCATGGAGGGGAAAGGTGCTGGTCTCGTCAACAGGGCTGCCGCCGGGGGGGGTATAGAAGGCCAGGCCGCCGGAGAGGATGGCGTCCATGGAGCCGGCCCTGATCTTCACCCCCTTGAGGGAGGCGGCGATCTCTATGCCTGAGCGATCATAGAAGCGGGAGCTGCTGGTCACCAGCCGGCGGTGTTCCTCGGAAATAAGGACCACCACCTGGGCCGTCTGCTCACCTTGGGCCAGCTGAACCTCCAGGACCTGGCCGACCTTGATGTTGTTATAGAACAGCGGCGAGCCGACCACCAGCGGCGGCAGCTGGCGGGTGGTAAGCCGGAGGCGCAGGCCCTGGGGCTGGAGGGCCTGGTTGGCCTGGAGGGCCTGGTTGAAGTCGTCGTAGAGCGGGAAGATGCTGCCGGCGATGGCCGGAATCGGCGGGCTCCCCACTGTTTTGGGGTTGGTAAAGGCGATCCCCCCGGCCAGCAGGGCCTGGAGGGAGGCCAGGTTGATACTGAAGTCGGACAGGCGGCCGTCGATGGAGATGCCGGAGACGTTCCAGAAGACCGTGTCCCTGTGGATGAGCCGGTCATAGGGCTGGTAGAGGAAGATGGAGATGGTGACCGTTTCGCCCCCGGGGCTGAGGGCAATCTCGGAGATCTCCCCCACCACCAGTTGTTTGTAGAGAATCGGCGCCCCAAGCTCCAGGGAACCGCTCTCCTCGGCCTGGAGCTGGAAGCTGGTGCCCTCCCGGACAATCTGGTTGGGCATGGGATCGGGCTCTTCGCTGAAGTGATTCTGGTAGGCCCCCTCACCCGGGGTAAAGGTGATGTAGTTGCCTCCCAAAAGGGTGCCCAGGTTGGTGATGCCGGTGACCGAGACCTTGGGTTTGATCACCCAGAAGCGGGTGGACTCCCGGAGGATCGGTTCGGCCCGGGGATCCAGGAGGATGGTGGCGGTGACGGTATGGAACTGATCGTGGTTGATGTCGAGTCGCTTGACGATCCCGACCTTGAGGCCACGGAACAGGACCTGGGTCTTGCCGGCGATGATGCCTTCACCCGAGGTGATCCGCAGGCTCATGGGCACCCCGTACTCGGCGGCTTCAAAATCCTTATACAGGGTAAAGTGGCTGTCCTGTCCCGCTGCCGGGGTATCCTTGAGGGAGGCATGGGTGGCGCAGGTAACCCCGCCGTAGACCAGGGAGGCCAGGGACTCGATGTTGACGCTCAACCCCTGGCGGAGGTCGCCGCTGAGGGAGAGGCCGCTGGCATTCCAGAATCGGGTGCCGGTCTTGATCAGGTGGGCAAAGCCGGGCTTGATATGGGCGGTGAACAGGATCTTGCCGTTGTCCTGGAGGGCGTAGTCTTCGATTTGGCCGATCTGGAGGTTCTGGCTGTAGATGTAGGAACCGCGCTGCAGGGAATAGAGGGTATCGCTCTCCAGGGTGAAGCGGAGCCCCGGGATGTTCGGATTGAGGGGCGGTGGTGTTTCCAGGCCCTGGAAGTGGAAGGCAGCTTCGCCGGAGCTCCCCTGGCGGGCACCGATATAGGAGCCTCCGAACAGGGTCTCCAGACCGCTGATCTTACCGGCCGAGACCTCCGGCTTGACCACCCAGAAGAGGGTGTCCTTCACCAGGAAGGGCTGGGCCCGATTTTCCATCTCCACCACCAGGTTGACCCCCTGCATGTCCTTGTCGATCTCTATGTCCTTGACCGTGCCGATGGGGATCCCCCTGAAGATCACCTTGGTCTTGCCAGGGGTGATGCCCTTGGCATTGGCCAGGTGGATGGTGATTTCGATGCCCGCATTTTGGATACTGGTATAGAGCAGCCAGGAGCCGATTAAGAGGGCGACCAGGGGCAGGATCCAGATGGGCGAGAGCAGGTACTTGGGGCGGAGTGTGGGCTGTTGCATGGCCGTTATCGTTGGTTGATGTTGCTGCTTGCATCCCAGAGGAGTCTGGGGTCAAAGGTGATGGCCGCCAGCATGGTGGAGAGCACTACTCCGGTGAAATAGAGGGTTGCCGGTGCGGTCTTGATGGTGGAGAGAAAACCGAACTGGACCAGGCCGCAGAGCAGAGCGATGACAAAGATGTCCAGCATGGACCAGCGGCCGATGAACTCGATGAAGCGGAACATGGCGGCCTTGTGCCGCAGGCCCCGCTGCCAGCGGCAATGGATGGAGAGCAGGATGATGATCATGCCGATAATCTTGAACAGCGGCACCAGGATGGAGGCGGTGAGGATGATGATCCCGATGCCGTAGGAACCATCCTGGAAAAAGTAGACGATGCCGTCCATGATGGTGGAGCGTTCCGGCACACCAAAAGAGGCGACCTCCATGATCGGCAGCAGGTTGGCCGGCAGGGAGAGGAGCATGGCCGTGACCAGCAGGGCCCAGGTCCGGCTGAGGCTGTTTTTTTTCCGGCGGTGGAGGAGGGCCCGGCAGCGTGGACACTTCAGGGGAGGGGGTTGGCCCTGGGGCAACCAGAGGGTCTGGTGGCAGCTGTGGCAGACGGTATGTTTCCTTGGTTGCTCCCGGTTTGCGCTCTCGGGCTCTTCCGGCCCAGGTCGGGCAGGGTCGAGCAGGGCCCAGAACAGGGTGCGGTCAACCGCGCTGCGGGCCGCGATGATCACCAGCACCAGGCCGCTGAAACAGTAAAATCCCAGGTTGAAGTCGATGGTGGCGGAATGGTTCATCTTGATCACGGTGATGAAGACGGCCACCAGGTAGATATCGCTCATGGCCCACTCGCCCAGCTGGTTGTAGTGGCGAAAGAGGGTGGCCAGCCAGGGGGGACGTCGACGGGTGAGGAGCCCCAGTGAGACCAGGGAGAGGCTTGTCAGGAGATAGAGGGGAAAGAGGATCGCTGTGCAGAGGACCACCGTGCCCACCAGCAGCTGTTGCTGCCGGATCAGCTGGAGGGTGGAGCCGATGATCGAGGCCTCGCTCTGACTGCCGAGAATCCCCATGGTCAGCAGGGGCAGGCAGATGGCCGGCAGGTAGAGCAGGAGGCCGGTCAGGCTCAGGGCCATGGTCTTGACCACGGGGTTATGTTTGTCCCGGTGGAGGAGGTGGCGACAACGGGGGCAGAGGGCGGCATGATGTTCCGGAGTCGGTATCGCAGCCAGGATCAGGTCACAACCGGGACAGGCGGCGGCAGGGGGGTGGTGTTGCTGGGTCGAGGACAATGGCTTTAGCTGATGGTTGGGATGGTAAGGGTGCGCCGCGCTGGGTGGCTGAGGCAAGGTTTCATCTCTCAGAACACTCCTCTGCTGCTCCCCGGAGAAAACGGATGATCTCTTTTTCCGGTAATGGCCGGGAAAAATAGTAGCCCTGGGCCTCGTGGCAGCCCAGGGTCTGCAGCCAGTTGAGCTGCTCCATGGTTTCAACGCCTTCGGCAACCACCTTGAGCTCCATCTGTTTGGCCATGGCCGTAATGGTGGAGACAATGCTGCGGCTGTTGCTGTCTTCGGCGCTGATGAACCGCTTGTCGATCTTGAGGGTGGAGACCGGCATCTCGTTGAGGTAACTGAGGGAGGAGTAACCGGTGCCAAAGTCATCGATGGAGAAGCTGATGCCCCGTTGACGGAAGCGGTTCATGGTCGAGAGGGTGTGCTGGATATCCTGCATGGCCGTGGTCTCGGTGACTTCAAAGTCGATGTAGCGATGATCGATCCGGTGTCTTTCCAGGATAGCGTCAATGGTCTCGACGATATCCAGGTTGTTGAAGGTTCTGGGAGCCATGTTGACGCTCACCGGAGCCATGGGCATGGCCTGCCCCTTGAGGCTGTTGAGGAAGATACAGACCTCTTCCAGGACATAGAGGCTCATCTGGTCGATCAGCCCCGACTCCTCGGCCACCGGGATAAACTTATCCGGGGTGATGATCAGCCCGTTCTTCTCCCAGCGGATCAGGGCCTCCAGGGAGGTGGGCTGTTGGCTGACTATATCAATTTTTGGTTGATAGTACAGCAGGAATTCCCGCTGCTCCAGGCCGATGCGGATGGAGTTCTCGATGCGGACATGGGCCAGGAACTTTTCATGCATCTCCTGGGTGAACATCACAAACTTGTTTTTCCCCTCCTTCTTGGCCCTGTACATGGCCAGATCGGCGTTCTTGATCAACTCAGAGGTGGTCTGGCCGTCGTTGGGATAGGTGGAGATTCCGATGCTGGCGTTGATGAAGAGCTTGCCGGCACCGATGGTAAAGGAGTGCTTGAGGCTGTGGAGGATGCGGCCGGCCAGGTTGAAGATCCTGCTCTCATTCTCAATGGATTCGCTGAGCAGGATAAACTCATCGCCTCCCAGGCGGGAGAGGGTGTCCTCACTGCGGATGGTCTGGCCAATCCGTTCCGCCACCAGGATCAGGAGTTGATCACCCTTGTCGTGTCCCAGGGTATCGTTGATGTTTTTAAAGTTATCCAGGTCTATGAAGAGCACTGCCAGGATGCCGGCCTCGCGCTTGGCCCGGGCAATGGCCTTGGTCAGGCGCGATTCCAGGGCGGCACGGTTGGGAAGTTTGGTCAGGGCGTCCCGGTAGGCCATGATCGAGATCTGCTTTTCCCGTCGCTTGAGTTCGCTGATGTCATGGAAAAAGGCAAAGTAGTGGCTGGTGCGGCTGTCCCCATCGCGGATCTCACTGATGGAGAGCCACTCGGGCCAGATGGTGCCGTCCTTCTTGCGGTTCCAGATCTCGCCGGACCAGGAACCTCTTTTCCGGAGCGACTCCCACAGCTTGCGGTAAAAGTTCTTGGACTGTTTACCCGAGTTGAGCAGGTTGGGATTCTTGCCGATGGCCTCTTCTGCCTGATAGCCGGTGATATCGCTGAAGGATTGGTTGACTGCCAGGATCTTGGCCTCGCTGTCGGTGATGATGATCCCCTCGATGGCGTTGTCAAAGATATTCTTGAAGAGCTGGAGATAGTTCTGGGCGCTCTTTCTGGTACTGATTTCCGCCAGCAGCTGCTGCTGGGCCTGCTCTCTGCTCAGGACCTCCTGGCTGAGCTGGCGGTGTACGGCCTCACTGATCTCTAGCTCTTGCTCCGTGCGCAGCCTGGATTGCTCCAAGCGTTCCAGCAGGGTGTTGAAGGCCCAGGCCACCTGCTGCAGTTCGGCGGGATCTCTGCGGCTGACCTGGATGGCCTCTTCCTTGCTGCTCTGCTCAAGGGTGTGGCCGGCAAAGCGGCGAAACGGCCGGCTCAACAGCGCTGCAGCAAGGGTGGCCAGTAGCGGGAGCAGGAGGAGGAGCAGCAGCGCCGGAACCAGGAGGCCTTGCCGCTCTCCGAGCAGTCGACTCAGGCCGCCTGAGGTTGGTCCGGCCATGCCGACAATCAGTTGGGCCCCTTTGATCTCGTGGAAAAAGAGGGTGTTCTTCCGGGGGGTGTCGCCGGATTGATCCATCCAGTCGTAGGAGTAGCTGCCCTCTCTTTGGCTCTGGATGGTCTTGATCAGGGGGCTGAGCTGCTCGGCCGGGCCGGGGCCTGAGGAGGGCGGGCACCAGAGCCTGCCGTCGGGGTAGAGCAGAAAGGGGAGGGCCTGTTCCAGGCCCGGCGGCGGCATCACGCTCTGTTCGATGGCAGGAAAATCCACCAGTTGAGCGGCACTGCTCCAGGGGATGACCGCCACCACCAGCCAGTCCCAGTGTTGGAAGTAGCTGTGGCTGCTCAGCATCTCCAGCGGCTGGGAGGAGAGCTCCGCTCCCAGGGGAAAAAAGTCGAGCCGCTCCATCCGCTGCTGCTCGAGCCTGTGGTCAAGGAGCAGGCGAACAGGCTCCAGCTGGGAAAGATCCCGACCCAGCAGTGCTCTGTCCGGGTGAACCATGACTCTCCCACGGCTGTTGAGGACAAAGATGTAGCCGTCCTGCCCCACCTCCGTACCGGTGAGGAGGTCGGCTGCCAGCCACTGGGCCTCGTCCCTGGACAGGCTGCCCAGGTGATTCTTAGCGGCCAGGGTGATCAGGGACTCCCTGGCCTGTTCCACCAGGGTGGTGAGCACCTGATCCTGGCTCAGCCTGATGGCGGTGGCCACCTGATTGCGCAGGCCGTTGGCCAGCAGCTGGAGTCGGCTGAGTTGTTCGTTGGAGTCGTTGTGGAGCAGGTAGGGCGAGAAGAGAGCCGTCACCCCCAGAGCCGTTACGGCCAGGATCAGGGCCTGGAGGAGGGCGAAATATCTGGTAATGGAAAATGGTCGCATAGATCTTACAAGATCGACTGTGGTGTCGGCGCCCCTGGTCCGTGCCATGGGCTGGATCCGGACCGGAAAGAGCACCTGGTCATGGTCGTATGGGAACGCTCAGCGTCCTGCAGCTCCCTGCTTCCCGGTCTGCTCCTTTCCAGTATAGGCAAAGAAAATGAAATGCACCATTCCATTCTCTCTTTTGCGGCCTGGATCAGCCTCCGGGGTGGGGGGCGTCGGGCGCGATGGCGCTTGGATCTCTTGAGCGAGCAGGCCCTTGAAGGGATCGGTTGCTCTCCGCCCCTGTCTGGGAAAAAGGCGCTCTTTTTGCCGACGGGTGCCAAAAAGAAGTGCAGCAAGGAGGCGGCAGCGGTAAGGTGTCCCCTGTTTTTCTCCTGATCAGCGGCCAACTCCCCGAATGGAGTGATCATCGTGCAACCAGAGAAGCCAGCCATGCAGACAACGATATCTCCCTTTTCCCTGACCAATATCCGGCTGTTCATCCTCTTTCGGGTCCTCTTCAACGCCCGTTTCTACTATCCGGTATTTACCATCCTCTTCCTGGATTACGGCCTGAGTATTGAACAGTTTGCCCTGCTCAACACGGTCTGGGCCTTTACCATCGTTCTGGCAGAGGTACCCTCCGGTGCCCTGGCCGATCTCCTGGGACGCAAGCGTCTGCTGGTGGGCACCACCCTTTTGATGATGGCAGAGATGGCCCTGATAGCCTTTGTCCCCCTGGGCAACATCAGCCTGATCTTTTCCGTCTTCCTGGTCAACCGGATCCTCAGCGGCCTGGCCGAGGCCATGGCCAGCGGCGCGGATGAGGCCATGGCCTATGACACCCTGGTGGAGGCCGGAATCGCCGATCAGTGGCCCCGGGTGCTGGATCTGCAGATGCGGGCCCAGAATATCGGCTATATCTTCGCCATGACCCTGGGCGCCCTGGCCTATGATCCCGGTATGGTCAACACCTGTATCCACTGGCTGGGTTGGGAGGGGAGTGTGGACCAGCAGGTGACCATGCGCTATCCGCTCTACCTGACCCTGCTCCTGGGGATCCTGGCCTGGCTGACCACCCTGCAGATGCGGGATCCCCAGGTGGTCAATGGCAGCATCAACCTGGATACCGCTGGCAGGGTCAGGATGATCGAGGTCCTGCGGATGACCCTGGGTGCAGGGGGGTGGATCCTCAGGACGCCCTTTGCCCTGGCCATCATCCTCTTTGCCATGAGCTTTGATCATACCCTGCGGATGATCGTCACCATGACCAGCCAGTACTATCGGCTGATCCAGCTGCCCGAGGCCAGTTTCGGGCTGATCGGCTCTGCCGTGGCCCTCTTGGGCCTGTTTGTCCCCAGGGTTGCCCGCTGGCTGAGCGAACACTACTCACCCCAAAAGAATGTCCTCCTCCTTCTGGCCCTGGCCCTGGCCACCCTCTTTGGCCTGACCCTCTTCATTCCCTACCTGGGGCTCTTTCCGATGATGCTGGTCTTCATCGGCATGATGCTGACCTCTTTTTTCACCAGCCACTACCTCAACCAGATTACCTCCTCGGATCACCGGGCCACGGTACTCAGCTTCAAGGGGCTGGCCTTTAACGCGGCCTATGGCCTGATCGGGATCTTTTATGCCCTCCTGATCAGCCGTCTCCGGGCGCAGCAGGGGGCGCTTCACCCGGACTGGCTCCCGGAGGAGGTGGGGGATGCGGCCTTTGAGGCCTCAATCTCCTGGTTCCCATGGTACCTGTTGGCGGTGTTGGCCCTGGTGGCCCTGCTCTCCCTGCCCAGGATGAGGAAAAAGGAGTTGGAGCAGATCGGCAAGGGCCGCTAAGGCCTGTTCAGCCCCAAAAAAAAACCTCCCAACTGCTCCGGGGAGGGAGCAGCCGGGAGGCCTGGTTGCTGAACCGCAAGGGGTGGGCTAGAGCAGCTGCCGGTTGCGGACCTCCTCCTCCACATCCACGAATACCTCCCGCAGGGTCTCCAGGAGGACATAGATCACCGGCACCAGCAGGGTGGAGACAAAGGTGGCGGCGATCATCCCGCCCATGATCACCACCCCGATGGAGCGCATGGTCATGGCTCCGGCCCCCGAGGCAAAGGCCAGGGGCAGCACCCCCAGGAGAAAGGAGAGGATCGTCATCATGATCGGCCGAAAGCGCAGCCGGGCAGCGGTGGTGGCTGCCTCGATGATGGCCACCCCCTCCTCCCTTTGCTCCTTGCAGAACTCGATGATCAGAATCGAGTTCTTGGCCGACATCCCGATCAGGAGCACCAGACCCACCTGGGCAAAGAGGTTGAGGTCCAGGCCGGCCAGGTTCTGGGCCACCAGGGCCCCCAGCATGACCAGCGGTACCGGCAGCAGGATCATCACCGGCATCATCCAGGACTCGTACTGGGCACAGAGAAAGAGGTAGACCACCACCAGGGCAAAGGTGAAGACATAGACGGTCATGTTGCCGGCCAGCTGTTCCTGATAGCTCATCCCGGACCAGTCAAAGCCAAAGGTCTTGCCAGGAACCTTCTCCTGGGTGATCTCCGCCATGGCAGCCATGGCCTGACCCGAGGAAAAGCCCGGGGCAGCGGCCCCGTTGATGGTGATGGAGCGGTACATGTTATGGTGCTGGAGGTTCTGGGGACCGATCTGGTAGCGGACCTTGACCAGGGTGTTGAGGGGCACCATCTGGCCATAGACGTTCTTGACAAAGAGGCGGTCGATGTCGTCACTCTCGCTGCGGTACTCCCTGTCAGCCTGGGCAAAGACCCGGAATACCTTGCCGAATTTGTTGAAATCATTGATATAGACCGAGCCTAGGTAGGTCTGCATGGTGGTAAAGAGCTCGGCCATGTTTACGCCCAGGGCAGCGGCCTTCCTGCGGTCGATATCGATGTAGAGCATCGGATAGTTGGCCGCATAGGAGGTGTAGGCCATGCCGATCCGGGGGTCCTGGTTGGCGGCCTGGATGATGGAGCCGGTCCGCTCGATGAAGGTGTCGATGTCGCCAGCCAGGTAATCCTGGTAGCGGAAGTCAAAGCCGCCCACCGTGCCCAGCCCCGGAATGCCTGGGAGGTTGAAGGCCGCGATATTGGCGTCGGTGATGGCCTGGGCCTTGATGTTGATGGTCTTGATGATCTCAGCCGCCGACATCCCGGGTTTACTGCGTTCCTCCCAGGGCGTCAGGGAGATGAAACCTGCGCCGGCGCTGGCGTCCAGGGTGGAGCTGAGGATGTTGTAGCCGTCGATCATGACCACGTCCTTGACCCCGGGAATCCCGGCCACCATCTTCTCCACCTGGCTGCGGACCAGGACGGTCTGTTCGATGGAGGAGCCTGGCTTGAGGTTGAGCATCACCATCAGGGCGCCCTTGTCCTCTTCCGGGACAAAACCTGTGGGGGTGGTGACAAACATCCAGTAGGTGGCACCCAGGAGTGCGAAGAAGGCCAGGATCACCCCGTAGCGGAGCTTGATCAGCAGCCGGACCGTTGCCATATAGATGGTGGTCACCCTCTCAAAGAAGGAGTCAAAGAGCCTGAAGAGGATAAATTTTTTACTGCCCTCTTTGGGGCGTTTGATCAGGATGGCGGCCAGGGCCGGCGAGAGGGTCAGGGCGTTGATCGAGGAGATCAGCACCGAGAAACTGATGGTCAGGGAAAACTGGCGGTAGATGGAACCGGTCAGGCCGGGCATGAAAGAGACCGGCACAAAGACCGCAACCAGCACCAGGGTGGTGGCGATGATCGGGGCCGTCAGCTGGAGCATGGCCTCCTTGACCACCTGGGGGATGGTCAGTGCGGGGTTGTCGTGGATCAAGCGTTCCACGTTCTCCACCACCAGGATGACGTCATCCACCACGATGCCGATGGCCAGGATCAGGCCGAAGAGGGTGAGGAAGTTGATGGAGAAGCCAAAGGCCTTCATGATGGCAAAGGTGCCGATCAGGGAGACCGGCACGGCCACGGCCGCGATGATGGTGGGCCGGACGGCGCCCAGGAAGACCAGGATCACCAGGATCACCAGGACCACGGCAATAAAGAGCGATTCCACCACGTTGTCGATGGCCACCTCCACAAAGAGGGTGGTGTCGTAGGGGATGGTCCAGGAGACTCCGTCCGGAAAGCGGCTCTCCAGTCCCTTCATCTTTTCCACCACCGCCTGCTTGATCTGGAGGGAGTTGGAGCCCGGCAGCTGATAGATGCCGATAATGGCCGCTCCCTTCTGGTTGAGGATGGCGTTCCAGTCATAGCTCTCAGAGCCCAGTTCGATCTCACCCACATCCCTGAGATAGACCAGGGTGCCGTCTTCGTTGTACTTGACGATGATACTGCCGAACTCATCCGTGTTCTCCAGCTGACCCCGGGTGGTGAGCACATATTCGATCTTCTGGTCGCTGAAGGTCGGCGAGGCACCGATCCGGCCGATGGCGGCCTGGCGGTTCTGGGCCTGGACCGCCTCCACGATCTCGGAAGGAGAGAGTCCCAGGGACTTGACCTTGTCCGGGTTGAGCCAGATCCGCATGGAGTACTTCTTCTCCCCCAGGTTGTCGGCCTTGCCGACCCCGGGAATCCGGCGCAGTTCGTCCAGGATGTTCAGGGTGGCAAAGTTGCTGAGGAACTTGTCGTCATAGCGCTCGTCGCCGGTGATCCCCACCAGACAGACCGTGGAGGCCGACTGTTTATCCACCGTTACCCCCTGCTGGCGCACCTCTGCCGGCAGCTGGGGGGTGGCCATGGAGACCTTGTTCTGGACGTCCACGGCCGCGATATCCAAATCATAGCCCGGTTCAAAGTAGACGTTGATGGTGGCCTGGCCGGTACTTGTGGACGAGGACTGCATGTAGATCATGCCCTTGACCCCGTTGATCTTGTCTTCCAGGGGACGGGTGACCGATTCCTCGACGGCGTAGGCATTGGCGCCAACATAGCTGGCCGAGACCATGACCGTGGGCGGGGTGACATCGGGATACTCCTGGATGGGCAGGGTAAGGATACAGACCCCGCCGGCAATCACGATGATCAGCGAGATCACCATGGCAAAGATCGGCCGTTTAATAAAAAAGACAGGTAGCATAGGGTTGCCCTTGATCTGGGGTTAGGGGAGGATAACTATCTGGGCCTGTTGGGTCCTGTACCTATTCCATTTCAGGGAGCATCCCCTTGTCCCGCATGATCGCCAGGACCCCCTTGGTGTCGGTGACATCGTGGGGTTGGACCTTCAGCCCCTCCTTGACCTTGGCCAGACCACTGATGATCACCCGGGTGTTGTCCTCGAGTCCTTGGGGTACGGTCAGGTAGTAGCGGCTGGAATGGCCCCGTCTGATGTCTATCCGGACCACGGTGTCGTTGTCGTCCACCCCATAGACATAGCTGCCCCGCTGGTCATCAAAGACCACCTCGGGCGGGATGATGGTAAAGGGCCGTTTCTGGGTGACAAAGACCTCGGTGTAGACAAAGGTCCCTTCCAGGAGCAGGTGCTCGGGGTTGTCGATCAGGGCCCGCATGGTGATGGTCCCGGTCTGGGGATCGACCCGGTTGTCGCTGAAGTCGACCTGGCCGCTGAAGTGGGGACGTTTGAGGATGGCGGCCATGGTATCCGGGGCCCGCACCCGGGCCTCCATTCGATCCTGATCCCGGTAGCGACGCATGACCTGGAAGACCTCTTCCGTGGGGTTGAAGTAGGCGTAGATGGGGTCATCGGCGATGATGGTGGTCAGGGCCGTGGTCTGGCCATAGCCGACAATGTTGCCGATATCCACCAGCTTTCTGCCGATCCGGCCGTCGATCGGTGCGGTCACCTCGGTGTAGCTGAGGTTCAACTCAGCGTCACGGATGGCGGCCTTATCCCCCAGGATGGTGGCCTCCAGCTCTCCCTGGCGGGCAAGATACTGTTCCAGTGTGGCCCGGGGAGCCAGGCCCTCGGCAACCAGAGGACGGTAGCGCTCGACATCGGCTATGGCCAGGGCCAGGGAGGCCTGGTCCTTCTGGAGCACGGCCTTGGCCCGGGCAAGCTCGGCCTGATAACTGGTTTTTTCAATGGCAAAGAGCGCTTGGCCCTGTTCAACAATATCTCCCTCTTTGAAGAAGATCTTTTCCAGGCGTCCGGAAACCCGGGCCTGCACCTCGATCCGCTTGGTGGCGGCGGTCTTGCCGGTGAATTCCAGCCAGATAGGGACCTGTTGTTTTTTGGCGATGATGGTTTCAACGGGCATGGGCGGCCGTTCTGGCGCGGGTTGGCTCGCCTGTTTGTCGGCCTCATTGGAGCAGCCGGAGGCCATCAACAGCAGGGAGGTGCACAGGGAGAGCAGGAGTAATCTTCGCATCATAGTATTCCTGGCAGTGAGCTTGAACGATCTGGAGCGGGTCCAGCTCAGGAAACAGTTCAGGGCAAAAAACGATCCAGCCTGGTGTTTACTCGTTGGTTCAAACGAGAGAAAAAACATGATTATAAAAATAATTCCCAATAGTTTTATTATTTTTTTTGGCTTTTGAAAAGGTCTGTGTTTGAATAATTGAGAGAAAAATGGTTGGCCGGCAGGATGTCCGGGCCTGGCTGCTCCCCTGCTCCCCCTTTCGCCGGCGCCAGCTGAGCGTGTTTTTCCTTGGCTCTGCAGTTCGGAAGTTATAGTAAAGTTATTATGTGTCATTATTCTAACTCAGTTGCTTCGGGTGTATCTCCGAGGAGCAATCTCTTTTAATACTTACCTGCAGGAAAACAATGAGAAAGGCAACACGCTGGCTCTCCTGGTGGATCGGGTCTACCCTGGTCTTTTTTTTGGCTCAACCCCTGCTTGCTGCGGAAACATCACTGCCCCTGAACAGGGCCGTTGAGCTGGCACTGGCTAATAATCCACAGGTCGAGATTGCCCGGGAACAGTGCGTCCAGGGCCAGGGGGGCTTTACCCAGGCAAAATCAGGCTATCTGCCCCAGGTCTCAGCAGGTGGGGAATATGGGCGCCAGTGGGTCAAGGATCTGCAACCGGAAGATGAGGGCACGGTCGGTCATGGTTCCATCTCCCTTAGCCAGTTGATCTACGACTTCGGCAAGACCACCGGCGCCATCGATGCCGGTCGTTTCCGGCTCCAGGCCGCTGACGCCAACTTTCAGCAGTTCATCCAGGATGTGGTCCTGGACGTGCGTCAGGCCTTTTACACGGTGCTGGAGAAGCGACGCCTGGTCGATGTGGCCCTGGAGGCTGTGGCCAACTATGAAAAGCACCTCTACCGGGCCAGGCGTTACTACCAGGCCGGCGTCCGGACCAAGATCGATGTGACCAATGCCCAGGTCAACCTCTCCAATGCCAAGCTTGATCTTTTACGGGCTGAGTCCAACCTCAAGGCCGCCAGGGTGGATTTTGAGAAGGTGGTGGGCAACAGGCCTCACAATGGCCAATACCGACTGCAGGCCGACGAGGCCCCCCTGGATCAGTTGGCCGCGACCAAGCCGGTGGTGAGCAACTCCCTGGATCTCCTCCTGGCCACAGCCTTTGAGCACCGGGCCGATATGCGCCAGGTCCAGCTGCTCGGTCAGGCCTCTGCGGCCGAGGTCACCACGGCCAAGAGCGGCTACTTTCCCTCCATCGACGCCAAGGCCCTCTATGATACCTATGATACCGACCTGGCCACGCTCAAGGATCAGTGGAACGTCTCGGTGGGGCTGACCTGGGAACTCTTTTCCGGTTTCCGCACCCAGGGAGAGGTGGTCGAGGCCAAGGCCCGTTACCGGGAACTGCTGGCCAGTCTCAACGATCTTCGCCTGGCTGTGACCCAGGAGGTGACCGAGCGCTATCTCCGGGGGGAGGAAAACCGCCAGGCCGTGGATCTGGCCGATGAATCCCTGGGGCTTGCCGAAGAGAACCTTGAGCTGGCCGAGGGCCGCTACAAGGCCGGTTTAAATGATATGATCGAGTTCAACGATGCCCAGCTGAGCCTGACCCAGGCCCAGTCCACCCTGGTGACGACCTATTACAGCTACCTGACTGCCCTGGCGCGGATCGAACGGGCCGTGGGGGTGACCTCCGGCCTGGAGGTGGACCAGGAACAGGAGGTCTACTGCCAGGCCCTGGAGTGGACCGGGGCGGAGGAGTAAGCATGCCTGTGGCCCGGTGGGCTCATTCAATCGGGCGGCGCACGGTCCACGCTGAGGAGTGGGGAGCAAGGCTCCTCACGATCTTGAGAGGAACTGGCCAAGCCCCTTACCAACCCCCCCTTGCATGGGAGAGATGAGATGATCCAGATGTTATCCCGATGTCCACTTTTGTGGGTGCTGCCCTTGCTGCTGTTTTCAGTGATCAGCTTGAATGGCCCCTGTCTGGCGGAAGAGACCAGCAGCGAAGTCGAGGCCAGCTTGAGTGCTGCCGCGACCCCGGCGGAACGGGACGGGATCCTGGCCAGGTTGAGCGATCAGCAGATCCGGGAGCTGCTGATCGCCGAGCTGAGCACAGCCGCAGCCGCTGAGACCGCGGAGCCTGCGATCAGGACCGGTCTGAATGCCCGCCTGCACCAGTGGCTGCACGTCATCGACAGTAGAGAGGGTCAGCTGGAGGTGGGCGCGGTCAGTCTGCTGGGTCGTCTCGACGATGTGCCTGCAGATCTGAGCCGGGTGCTGGGAAGCATCGGCGGTGGCAACCTCGAGCGGACGGCGATCAACCTTGCCCTGATGGTGCTGATGCTGGTACTCAGTTTTGGGGTGGAGTTGTTTTTTCGGAGGCTGGTGGCCAGGACCATCCTTCAACTCCCCCAGGTGGGTGGGGAAGGGGATGGTGGCATGAGCCGGTTGTGGGGAGCCCTGGCGGCCCTGTTGCCTTCGGTGGTACAGATCACCGTCTTTGCCTTTAGCGCGGTTATTCTCTTCTTCCTGGTGGATGTGGAATCTCTGCCTATCCGGCTGACCTTCATGGCCCTTTTGGGTACGGTGATTGCCGGCAGGACCCTGAGCCTGCTTTCCCAGTTGTTTTGCGCCCCCCGTCAGCCGGGGCTGCGCCTCTTTCCCCTGGATGATGGACTGGCCCGTGCCCTGGACCAGGGCATCCGGTTCTTTGTCTGGTATATAGCCGCCACCATGATGTTTATCACCCTCTATCGGGAGCTGGGCGGAGCCAAAGTCAGCATCCAGGCCATGGGGGCCATGCTGGGGTCCCTGCTGCTGGCGCTGATTGCCCTGAAGATGATCGCCAAGAGGAAGGTGGTCCAGGCCGCCCTGCTTCGGGAAAAGGAGGGGGAAACGATCTCCTGGGCCAAGCAGCAGCTTGCCTCCATGTGGCATGTTCTGGCCGTGCTCTATCTCTTCGGAATCTGGCTGATCTGGATGAGTACCCTGGTGACCGGCAGTGGCAAGGATAACGGCGCGCTCCTGATCAGCCTGCTGGTGGTCCCCCTCTACCTGATCCTGGATCAGATCGGTCGCTGGATCATCGGCAACATCATCACCACCCTGGGTATCCAGCGTGCAGAGGAAGATGAGGAGCAGCAGAAGGCGGCCCTGGGCGAGAACTATCAGAGTCCCGAGGAAAAGGCCCGCAGGGCGGATCAGCTGCTGACCCGGGTCTTTCGGGGGTTCATCGCCCTGGTGCTGGTCCTGTGGGTGCTGGCCCTCTGGGGATTTCAGTTCCCCTTTGCCCTCAACATCGTCAACGCCGCCTTTGATATCATCGTTACCCTGGCCCTGGCCCTCTTGATCTGGCGATTGGTTGCCCGCTATATCGAAGGCAAGCTCGCCGAATCCATGCCTGAAGAGGAAGAGGGGGCAGCAGATGACGGCGGCGAGTTCGGCAGTGCCCGGCAACTGGGCCGCTCCTACACCCTGCTGCCGATGATCCGCAAGTTCATCGCCATTACCATGCTGGTGATGGTGGCCCTGATCGTGCTCTCCTCCATAGGTGTGGATATCGGCCCCCTGCTGGCCGGTGCCGGGGTGGTGGGCCTGGCCGTTGGCTTTGGGGCCCAGAAGCTGGTCAGCGATATCCTCTCCGGGGTGTTTTATCTCCTGGATGATGCCTTTCGGGTGGGGGAATATATCCAGGCCGGTTCCATCAAGGGTGCGGTGGAGGGTATTACCCTAAGGAACGTGATGCTCCGCCATCACCGGGGGATGCTCCAGATCGTACCCCACAGCGAACTGGGGACCATAACCAACTTCATGCGTGGGGGGATCGTGGTCAAATTCAACCTTGAATTTCCCTATGATACCAACGTGGATCTGGTTCGCAGGATCATCAAGAAGGTGGGCCAGGCCATGCTCCAGGACGAAGAGCTGGGCCCTGATTTTATCCTGCCGGTCAAGTCCCAGGGGGTGAGTGAGATCACCAACTCGGTGATGGTGATCCGGGTGAAGTTTACCGCCCATCCCGGTCGTCAGTTCCTTATCCGCAGAGAGGCCTATCGTCGGATCACCGAGGCCCTGGCAGCCAAGAATATCCACTACGCCCATCGCAAGGTCATCGTCGAGGTCCCTTCGGTCAGCGAGCAGGCCCTTTCCCCCGGGCAGCGGCAGAGTATCGCCGAGGCCGGTGCCGCCGCCGCCCAGGCGCTTCAGGGGCCTGGTTCCCAGGAGGGTGGACAAACTCAACCCGCCTGATGCCTTGGGCAGCTTCCCTCCACCTCTGCCACGGCAGGGGCGGTGGGGAGTTTCATTTTCCCCCTTTGCCGCAATACCCTTCCTGCCGGCCGCTCAGCCAGCGGCAGAGGGCTGCCGCCTCCCTGCCTTGATCAATCCGGTTAACGGCCCTATAGTATATTGTAACTTCCCGTACATTCAGCAGATCTGCTTGGAGCTCAACCGGAGCACTCTTCTATGAACCGTTCTGCGTATCTGACCACAGGACTGGCCATCAAAACGCTCTCCCGTCTTTCCAAGGCGCGTATCGCCATCCACGGCCAGGAACACCTGCCTGACGCACCGGTGGTCTTTGTGATCAATCACTTCACCCGGATTGAAACCTTTCTCCTGCCCTATCATCTCTTTGTCCTCACCGGCACCCCCATCTGGTCCCTGGCCAATGCCGATCTCTTCCAGGGTGGTTTCGCCCACTTCCTGGAACTGGTGGGGGCGGTGTCCACCAGAGACCCGCTGCGTGATGAGTTGATCATCAAGACCCTGCTCACCGGCGAGGCCAACTGGATCATCTTTCCCGAGGGGAGCATGATCAAGACCAAGAAGATCATGCATGGCTCCAACTACATGGTCGCCAATCCCAAGGGGATGCGGCAGCCCCATACCGGAGCCGCCACCCTGGCCCTGCGGACCGAGCTGTTCAGGCGCTACCTCCTGCTCCATGCCCAAAAAGGGTCACCCCAGGTCGGCTGTACCCTGGACTACCTGGAGCTGAAATCCCTGGAAGAGGTCCTGGGCAAGAGCCCCATGATCGTGCCGGTCAACCTGACCTACTATCCCATCCGGGCCCATGAGAATTTTGCCTCCACCCTGGCGGAGAAGATGATCAAGGATGTCTCGGGCAGACTCCTGGAGGAGTTGATGACCGAGGGGACCATGCTCTTTTCCGGGGTGGACCTGGATATCCGTTTCGGCCCCCCCATCGATGTGGCCGCTGCCCTGGATGCGGCCATCTCCGACCGTAGCCTGCTGGACTCCTCCTTTTCCAGCTTTATCGGGGCCCCCTTTTTCAGCGCATCCCTGCGTAAGGCGGGCAAGGCATTGATGCAGCGCTATATGCATAGCATCTACACCATGACCACGGTGAATCATGAGCACCTCTTTGCCGCCTTCTTACGGATGTATCCCTATAAAAAGATCAAGGTCAGCGACCTGCAGCGGAGGGTCTACTACGGGTCCCTGCTGCTCCAACGTACCGCCAACCAGGAGATCTATCTCCATAAATCCCTGCAGGAGGATCAGAGCCATCTGGTCAGCGATGACCGCTTCGCTAAATGTGATAACTTCTTCCAGCTCGCCCGGGACAAGGGGATCGTCAGCCAGGAGGGGGAGATGCTGGTCCGGGACCGCTCCAAGCTCTCTGCGCCGGTGAGTTTTCATCGGGGCCGGATCGATAATCCGGTGGAGGTGATTGCCAACGAGGTCGAGCCCCTGAAGATCCTCCAGAAGGTGGTCTTCTCCCTGGCCTGGCAGCCCGATTTTTTGATCAGGCTGACCCTGAGCCGCTACCTGCTGCGCAAGGCCAGGGAGGAGTATCAGCGGGCTCTCCTGCAGTGGGGAGACCAGTCTCCCTTTGCAGCCAAGCCCCAGCCTCAGCGGTTCTATCCCAGCCTGCGGCGACGCACCGGTATCGTCCTGGTCCACAGCTACCTGGCCAATCCCGGTGAGGTGGAACAGTTCGGCCGCTATCTCCGGGGACTGGGATACTGGGTCTATCTGCCCCGTCTGGCTGGGCACGGTACCTGTGCCGCCGATCTGGCCCAGTACCACTACCAGGACTGGCTCAACGGGGTGGAGCAGGGCTATGCCCTGTTGCGTAACCTCTGTTCCAGGGTCGTGCTGGGCGGGCTGTCCGTGGGCGGCTGCCTGGCCCTGCACCTGGCCTCAAGGGTGAGTGATCTGGCCGGGGTCTTTTCCCTGGCCGCTCCCTCTCGACTCAAGGATTACTCCAGCCGCTTCATGCCCAGCCGGGATGTCCGCCAGCAGATGGTGCGCACCATGAAGGGGACCTCGGCCGAGAAACAGTTTCTGGCCTTCAGTGCCGACCAGCCCCATATCAACTACAGTCACAACCCGGTCCATGGGATTCGCGAGGTGGGGCGACTCCTGGAGGATCTCCGCCCTCGCCTGGCCAAGGTTACCACACCGACCCTGTTGATCCACGGTGCCCAGGACTCCCTGGTCAGTGCCAAGGGTTCCAGGCGACTCTTCGAGGGGCTGGGCAGCCGGCGTAAGGAGTACTGTCTCTTGGGCACGGATCGTCATATCCTGACCCAGGGGGATGACAGGGAGCAGGTCCTTGCCAAGGTCAGGTGCTTCCTCGCCCAGGTGAGGCGCGGGACCCGGATCGGTGAAGGACAAGACCGGCAGCCAGGTCTGGGTTGACTGCTTCGGGACAGTGGCGGCCAGGCTTGGATAAGCGTGCGGCCCGGGGTGTTGTCCCCTGATGATGCTCTTCCCCTGCCATCAGGGGAGATGCAGGGGAGATTTGGAGCAAGGGATCGTTTACCCCGGTTTTGGGGAGCTCGCCTGGTACATGGCCTTGATGGCCGGCTCCATCCGGGCGGCGACCTGCTCCCGTTTGATTTTCAGGGTTGGGGTCAACAGCCCGTTTTCCACGGTCCATGGCTCCAGGGTGAGGGCCACCTCCTTGATCCAGGCAAAGCCGGGAAAGGGGGTGAGCCTGGCCTCCACCCTGCTCAGCACCGCCTGTTGGACCGTCTCTGAACCAAGGGATGCCTCGCTGTAGGGGAGTTTGAGTTCTGCACAGAGTTTGTTCCAGTGTTTGCGGTTGAGCACCGCCACCATGGTGAGGTAGGGGCGGCCCTCGCCCACCACCATGACCTGTTCCAGGAGGGGATCGGTGGCCACTGCCAACTCCAGGTCCACGGGCGCCACCTTCTCGCTGTTGCTCATGACGATGATCTCTTTGAGCCGGCCGGTGATCCGGATCAGGCCCTCCCTGATCATGGCCTTGTCGCCGGTGTGCAGCCAGCCCTGGTCGTCGATTATCTCTGCGGTGGCCTCCGGGTTCTTCCAGTAACCGAGCATCACGCAGCTGCCCCGGACCAGGAGCTCATCGTTGCTGCCCACCCGAACCTCTACGCCGGGCAGGGGCGGGCCCACCGTGCTGGGCTCGTTGCGTTCCGGCCGGTTGACGCTGACCACCGGGCTGGTTTCGGTCAGCCCATAGCCTTGGAAGAGCGGCAGTCCCAGGCCGATAAAGCATTGAGCGATCTTGGGGGAAAGGGGCGCGCCGCCGCTGATGATGACCCGCATCCGGCCCCCCAGCTGTGCCCGCACCTTGCTGCCGATGAGCCGGTCCAGCAGGGGGTGGAGCAGCAGCTCGGGGCGCCAGCCCTGGCGGCCCTGGGCATGGCGAAAACGGCTCCAGCCGATCTTCACCGCCAGGGCGAACAGCGTTCTGGCCAAGGGCCCTCTGTTCTGGAGGGACTCTTCAATCCGAGCATGGATCCGTTCAAAGATCCTGGGCACCGCGATCAGGGCGGTCGGCTGCAGCTGCTGAATATCCTCGGCCAGCTGGGGGATGGAGCGGGCAAAGGCCACCGTGGCCCCGGCCATGATGGCCAGGTAATAGCCCACGGTGCGCTCCAGCATATGGGACATGGGCAGAAAGGAGAGAAAGAGGTCATCCGGGTAGATGGCGATGGCCTCCAGACCGGCATAGCTGTTCTCCAGGATGTTGCGATGGCTGAGCATGACCCCCTTGGGCGGTCCGGTGGTGCCGGAGGTAAAGACGATGGAGGCCAGGGTGTCGCCGTCGTGGCCCCGGGGAGCGATGGGCTCGGCCAGCCGGTTCAGCCAGTCGCTGGCGCAGATGATCCTGGTCTCCTGATCCTGGGGTCTGCAGTGGTCCAGGGTGACGATGGTCTGGATATGCTGTAGCCGGTGGAGGACGGGGTCCAGATCCTTCCAGTAGGCCAGCCCCGGACAGAGCAGCACCCTGGATTGGGTGGCCTCCAGGATATAGGCGATGTTTTCCGGCCGATCGTTGGCAAAGAGGGGGACCACCACCAGTCCCAGGGCCAGGGCAGCCAGATCGAAGCAGGCCCACTCCGGACTGTTGGCGAGCATCAGGGCCACCCGGTCACCGGGGTTGAGTCGTTCATGGCGCAGGGCCGTGTACCAGCCGGCCAGCCGTTGCTGCATGGCCTGCCAGCTGAGCTCCTGCCAGCTGGAGTCGTGGTGGTCAAAGAAGCGGTAGGCGATCTGTTCCGGGGTCCTGGCGACCCGTTCCAGAAAGAGCTCATGGATGGTCTGGACCTGGTTGGGGGTGATATAGTCGGTTGCTTGGTGCATGGATGGTCTCCTCGCAGCTACGGATTGACTGGAACCGCCGACAGGGGGGGCCTCCTCCGGCGCCTCCCCTTTAAGAAAATGGGTATCTTGGACAAAGGGTTCTCTGTTTCAAGCCCAAGCATAAGAACAATGACTTGAGTTGCCCTGGGCTCAGGCGGCCATGAGCTGCTCCCATCCCGGATCAGGGGTAAAACGGGGACCAAACTGCTGTTCCAGTCGGCGCAGTCGGGTCAGCAGCATGCCTGCTCCCTGGTCGTGGAGATAGTGGATCAGCCCGCCCCGGAAGGGGGCAAAACCGGTGGCAAAGATCATCCCTGCATCGAGAAGGTCCCCGTCGTCGACCACCCCTTCCCGCAGGCAGGTGACCCCCTCGTTGAGCAGACGCAGAAGCAACCGTTCCTCCAGCTCTTTCGGAGGGGCGTGCTTGGGATCTGGTGTGGGTTTCAGCGCTTTGTGGGCGTGATACTCATAGTAGCCTGCCCCGCTCTTTTTACCCAGGCGACCGGCCTCGATGAGCTCGGTCAGTCGTCTGGGCATGTACTCTTCACCCTCGGCAGCCATGAAACGGGCCACCGACTGGCAGATGTCCAGGCCAACCAGGTCGATCAGCTCGATGGGGCCAACCGGCATGCCGAACTCTTCGGCCACCTGGTCAATGAGCTGGGGGGCGATCCCCTCGGCCTCCATCAGGGCCGCCTCATGGAGGTAGGGCATCAGGATCCGGTTGACCAGGAAACCCGGGCCGCTCTGCACCGGCAGGGGCAGTTTGCCGATGGTCTTGGTCAGCTGAATGGCCTTATGCTGTTGCTCTTCAGTGGTATAGGAGGTGCTGACCACCTCCACCAAAAGCATCTTGGCCACTGGGTTGAAGAAATGGAGACCCAACAGCCGTCCCGGATCCTCCAGGGCTGCGGCCAGGGTCTCGATGGGGATGGAGGAGGTGTTGGTGGCCAGCAGGGTGCTGGGCTTGAGCCTGGGCTCCAGGGAGCGGAGGAGCTCCTGCTTGGCCGTGACATCCTCAAAGATGGCCTCTATGACCACCTCGGCCCTGGTCAGCCCGTGCCCCTCCCGGTCCGGGGTGAAACGGTCCAGGGCCGCCTTAACCAGATGGGGGGTCTTGAGTTTACGGCGAAAGAGGTCGTGGCTGCGCTTGACTGCCCGGGCCAGGACCTCGACGGAGGTATCCTGGAGAGTCACACGCAGCCCCTTGAGGGCGCACCAGGCGGCAATGTCACCGCCCATGACCCCTGCCCCGATCACGTGAATATGTTGGGGTGCGAAGCTGCGATCCGCGGGCAGGGACTTGAGCCGTTCCTGGAGCAGGAAGGCCCGGATCAGGTTCCGGGCCGTGGGGCTTCGGATCAATTCGGCCACCGAGGCGGCCTCCTGAGTCATCATCCTGGCCGGCTTGTTGCCATATTCTTCCCAGAGTTTCAGCAGGGCAAAGGGGGCCGGATAGTGCTCTTCCCTGACCTTCTGACGGAGCTTCCTGCGTGCCATTGCAGCGACCAGCGGGCGCACCGGGCTGCTGTTAACCAGCCGGCAGCGCCAGTTCGGCAGCGCGGATGGAGGGGTTTGGATGAGGTGCTGGACCGCTGTCTGGAGCAGGCGTGGGGCCACGGCATGGGTGATCACCCCGGCCCGGGCCGCCTGGCGGGCAGAGAGGGTCCTGCCGGAGAGCATCAGGGGCAGGGCCCGGTCCCCTCCCAGCAGGCGGCTGAGCCGGACCGTGCCGCCAAAACCGGGATGGATGCCCAGCTTGACCTCTGGCAGGCCGATCCGGGTGGCCGGGGTATCGGCGGCCAGCCGGTAATCGCAGGCCAGGGCCAGCTCCAGTCCTCCCCCCAGACAGAAGCCGTGGATCTGGCAGATGGTGGTCATGGGCAGCTCTTCGAGCTGGCTGAAGATCTCCTGGCCCTGCCGGATCAGTTCCAGGGCCTCCTCCCGGGAAGAGAGCCGGGTAAAGGAGTGGATGTCTGCCCCGGCAATGAAGCCGTTTTGCTTGGCAGAGCTGATCAGCAGGGCCGTCGCTTGGTCCCGGCGGCAGCGCTGCACCAGGGAGCCCAGCTCTTCCAGCACCTCCCGGCTGAGTACATTGGTGGATCGGCCGGCCACGTCGATGGTGAGGCGGCAGAGCTTATGGTCATCAATCCGGTAGTGCCAGTGTTGACAGGTGCTGGTGGGTGCATCCATGGCAGATCTCCGTAGGGGGCGTTCTGGGGAGTGCTTCAGCTCTCGGCTGTGACTGACGATTGGTATTTGTTGGAGCAGGCCTGGTTCCTGAGCAGCATGGCGCCGCCTTGGCCGCCGCCGATGCAGAGGGTGGCGATCCCCAGCCGTGCCTGCTGGCGGCGGAGCACATGGAGCAGGTGGAGTACGATCCTGGCCCCACTTGCTCCCACCGGGTGTCCCAGGCTGATGGCGCCGCCATCGATGTTGATGCGCTCCTGGTCAATGTTGCCCCAGGGAATGGGGCGCTTGAGCTGACTGGCGCAGTACTCCGGGTCAGCAAAGGCCTTGAGGCAGGCCAGGACCTGGGCAGCAAAGGCCTCGTTCAGCTCCCAGTAATCGATATCCTCGAGGCCGAGGTCATTCCGCTCCAGCAGTGGAGCGACGGCATGTACCGGGCCCAGGCCCATCTGGGCCGGATCCAGCCCTGCCCAGTGGGTGTCTTCGATGGAGCCCAGAACCTCCAGCTGGAAACGATCCACCGCCTCTGCCCCGGCCAGGAGGAGCAGGGCCGCGCCATCGGTGATCTGGGCGCCGTTGCCTGCGCTTATTCGGCCGAATCTGGGGTCAAATACCGGTCTGAGCCTGGCCAGCCGCTCCAGGCTGGAGTCCCGGCGGAGGCCGTCGTCCTCTTCATAGACCTGCCCCGAGGGTGCATAGAGCGGCACCACCTCATCCAGCCAGCCCTGGTCCATGGCCCGGGCCAAGCGTTGATGACTGCGCAGGCTGTAGCGGTCCATCTCCCCACGGGAGATGGCGAACATCTCGGCCAGGATCTCGGCAGTCTGGCCCATGTTGAGCCTGACCACCGGATCGGTCAGTCCCTGGAGGATGCCGAAGACCAGCCGGAAGTGGCCGGGGCGCAGCTCCAGCAGCCTGCGGAGCTTGGCCAGGCCGCCCCTGGCCCGGGTGAAATCGCTGAGCCAGGCCACCATCTTCGGGTTGACCAGCACCGGGGCGTGGCTCATGGCATCGACTCCGCCCACCAGCACCAGGCTGGAGTGGCCGTCACGGATCCGGTCGGCACCGGTCTCCAGGGCCTGCATCCCGGAGCCGCAGTTACGCTGTACGGTCCAGGCCGGCACCCTGGGGCCGCAGCCCAAGCGCTGGGAAAAGACCCTGGCAATGTTGACCTCGTCAGGGGCCGGGATGACGCTGCCGATGATCACCTCGCTCAAGGTCTCGGGGGCAAAGGGCTGGCGGCCCAGCAGGGTCCTGCCGGCAGCCACCAGCAGATCGGCGGCAGCAAAGGGGCCTGGTCGGCCTGTGGCCTTTAAGAAGGGGGTGCGGCAGCCGTCGACGATGTATACCGCTGTCTGTTGTCTGTTCATGGGTCACTCTCCGCTGAGAGGGAGGCAAAGTCGTCCACTGCGATGATCTCCTGGCGGCAGCTCTCCTTGCTGAGGAGCAGCTCGATCTCCTCCGGGGGCAGCAGTTGCCGTTCTCCAGCCTCCTGGATTCGTCCGAGCCGGTCACGGGCGCTGAAGCTGTTGCTGCGCACGGCCTGGTGAAGACGCTCCTCCGCTCCTTGGGACTGTTGTTCCAGTTTCAGAAAATGGTCCAGGCGGTGGAGTGGTTCGTCCGGATCCTGGGGCAGGAAGACCTCGGAGGTCAGTCGGTCCCTGGCCGCCGAGGCGCTGAGGATGACCCCTGCCACCTCTTTGCCCAACTGGTCATCGGGTGGGGCAAAGCTTCTCCCCAGGGGGAAGATGGTACGGGCCAGCAGCTGACCCAGGATGGGCTGGGGGAAGTTGCTGCACAAGGCCAGCAAGCCTTCCTGGGCCCCGTAGAGGCACTTTTGGCAGCCCCAGTCAACCAGGGGCAGATCCTCGGCAGGTTCACCCTGGTCATGGAAATGTTTGATCACCGCCATGGCCAGGAAGATCTCGCCCAGGACGTCGCTGAGGCGGCCGGTCAGTTTTTCCCGCCGTTTCAGCTCGGCCCCCAGCACCAATAGGGCCAGGTCTCCGGCCAGGGCAAAGGCTGCCGACATCCGGCTCAGCTGACGGAGGTAGCTGCGGGTCGCCTGGTTGCCCGGGACCCTGAGCAGCCTGCCGGCTCCGAGTCCCAGGAGCAGACTGCGGCTGAAGTTGCTGCTCAAAAAGCCCAGGTGACCCATCAGGGCACGGTCAAAGTGCGCCGGATCCTGGTTCCGGATGGCATCGATCTCCTCCTTGATAAAGGGGTGGCAGCGCAGCAGGCTCTGGTTGAAGATGATAAAGGTGCGGGTCAGGATGTTGGCCCCCTCCACGGTGATGCCGATGGGTATGGACTGGTAGACCCTGCCCAGGAGGTTGCGTGGTCCCAGGCAGATGCCGGCCCCGCCCTGGATGTCCATGGCATCGTTGATCACCCGGCGCATCAACTCGGTGAGCTGGTACTTGACGATGCCGGTGACCACTGCCGGTCGCTGGCCCTGGTCGATCCCCTGGACCGTGATGGCCCGGGCGCTGTCCATCAGGTAGGTGTTGCCGGCAACACGGCTCAGGGCCTCTTCCACACCTTCAAACCTGTGGATCGCCAGGTTGAATTGCTGCCTGGCCACACCATAGGCGCCCACGGCCCGGCTGGCCAGCTTGGCCCCGCCGGTGGAGAGGGCCGGCAGGGAGATGCCCCGACCTGCGGCCAGGGCCTCCATCAGCATGGACCAGCCCCTGCCCAGGCCGGCCTCCTCGCCGATCACCATGGAGAGGGGGATAAAGACATCGTTGCCGCTGTTGGGGCCGTTCTGGAAGGGACAGTTCAGGGGGAGGTGGCGGTGGCCTGTCCGGATGCCGGGGGTATCACGGGGGACCAGGGCAAAGGTGATGCCCAGTTCCCGACGACTGCCCAGGATCGCGTCCGGGTCGTAGAGCTGAAAGGCCAGGCCGAAGAGGGTGGCGATCGGGCCCAGGGTGATATAGCGCTTGTCCCAGTTGAGGCGAATACCCAGGGTCTGCTCCCCCTGATAGTCGTCGTAACAGAGCACCCCGCTGTCCGGGGTGGCGCTGGCATCGCTGCCTGCCGTGGGGCCGGTCAGGCCGAAGCAGGGGATCTCCTCGCCGCTGGCCAGGCGAGGCAGGTAGTACTCCTTCTGCCGCTGGCTGCCATGGTGAAAGAGCAGCTCTGCCGGCCCGATGGAGTTGGGGACCATCACGGTCACCGCCACTGCCACGCTGCGGCTGGCGATCTTGGAGATGATGGCCGAGTGGGCCGTGGCAGAGAACTGGAGTCCGCCGTATTGGCGGGGGATGATCATCCCGAAAAAGTTGTGCTCCCGGAGAAAGGTCCAGAGCTCCGGGGGGAGATCCTGACGCTGGTGACATATCTCCCAGTCATTGATCCTTTGGCAGAGTTCTTCCGTCGGCCCATCCAGAAAGGCCTGCTCCTCAGGGCTCAGCTGGATGGGCGGTGGGGCGAGCAGCTCTTCCCATGCCGGGGAACCGCTCCAGATCTGCTGATCCCACCAGACCGTCCCTGCACCCAGGGCTTCCTCTTCGGTGGCACTGATCCTGGGCATGATGGTGCCGGCGCGGGCAAAGATCTCCCCGCTGAGGAAACGTTGCCTGTAGGGGGGGTGGTTCAAGAGGGTTGCCAGGGCCAGGGCGCCTGCCAGGAGCAGGAAGAAGGGCCAGAAGCCGGGTGCAGCCAGCGAAAACCAGACCAGGATTGCGCCGATGAAGAGGATGGATCCCCTGATCAGGGAGACCCGGAAGAAGGAGAGTGCCAGGAAAAGAGCGATAAAGATCAGAACGAGAAGCAGATACCCCATGCCGTACCTCCGGAAAAGTGACGAGCTGCATGGCCTGGTGAGAGAACCCCAACGGCCACGATCTTTGCTGTGGATCGAGACTTTCCTGCCCATTATCAGATATCATTACTTGATATCATAAGCAGAAAATTCGATGATGCACTCTTCAGGGCTGTTTTTTAGCTGGATCGTGGAGAAGAAATTCTACAGAAGTCGACTGCTTGTCGCTGCAGGGTCATGGGGGCCTTGCAGCTGTCGGGGAAGTGGGGACAGACCCTTGGGGGGCGTTCCGGGCTTCGAGTTCCGGGTTCGCTTCGGGGGCGTCTCTGTTCCGTTCCCCGGGACCGCCCCCCTGGAGCCGGGCAACTCCAGGGGGGCGGGCGATTCGCTTCAGGAGGCGGGCGCCCGGTGGAGGTGGACATCCTGCTGGGGAAAGGGGAAGGAGATGTTGTTGTCGTCGAAACAGAGTTTGATCTTCTCGGTCAACTCCAGGCGAACACTCCAGTAGTCGGCGGTTTGCACCCAGGGGCGGACAACCAGATTGACGCTGGACTCTGCCAGTTCGGTCACGGCAATCATGGGGGCAGGTTCGCTCAGCACCCGGGGCTCGGCCCGGACCAGCTCCTGGAGCAGCTCTTTGGCGAGCCGGAGGTCATCATCGTAGCCGATGCCGATGGTCAGATCGATGCGTCGGGTGGGTTCGGCGTTGACGTTGGTGATGACATTGGCGGTGATGGAGCTGTTGGGAACGATGAACTGCTGGTTGTCCGGGGTGAGGATGATGGTGCTGAAGATGTCGACCTGCTCCACCTTGCCGCTGACCCCGCCGGCGGTGACGAAGTCGTTGACCTTGAAGGGCCGGAAGAGGATCAGCATGATGCCGGAGGCAAAGTTGGAGAGGGAATCCTTGAGGGCCAGGCCGATGGCCAGACTGGCCGCACCAAAGATGGCCACAAAGGAGGTGGTCTTGATGCCCATCTGATCTGCTGCAGCGATGAGTACCGCAGCCAGCATGGCATAGTAGATCAGTTTTGCCAGGAAACGGGCCAGGGTCACATCGACATTCCCCCGGACCATGGCCTTCTTGCCCAGGGAGGCAAGCCACATGGCCAGCCAGCGGCCGATGATCAGGATGGCCACGGCCAGGATGATGTTCGGTCCATGGGTCAAGAGCCACTCCTTGGCCAGCTGAAGCAGCTCCAGATACTTGTCCGGATCCAGTGCATCCTGGGGGTTGGAGAGGTCTATCAATTTTTTGGCCGGAGCTTCTTCCGGGGCGGCGGCAGTCTCCGGGGCCGCGGCTCCCGTCACCTTCTCAGCGGCGAGCGCCAGAGATGAGGGCAGGGCCGTCAGGGCGGCAAGCACGGCGGCTGCCAGGGAGTATCGGAGCTGTTCTATGGTTTGCCTGATCATGGTGCGGCGGATCTCCTTCGGGAATGAGGGTTCATGGGGGCTTGGGAATGGTTGTGCTGGCATTGTCCAGGAGCGGTTTGCGGCCGTCCCTCTTCTTCTACCGGCTCAGGGATCCTATTTCAAGCAGATTATGTTCGCTGCTGCTGTGGTAAGTTTCGGAATATCCGGAGGAAAAATACGGGGTCCTTCCCCAAGGGAGCAGGAGCAGCCCTGCCAGGCTCCCTGGCCGCAGGCTCCCAGGCAGGAAGATGGGTCCTCTGGCCGGTGTGGGCAGCATCGCCTGGGGAGCGGACTTTGGCGCTGCTGGCCCGAATTCCCCTTGACATTGGCGGCAACGGCTCTATTTTTCAGGCTTATTCTTATGGCTATCTTGATCCGTGAGATCTCTTGACCAAGGTCCAGGCCGCTGGAAGCTTGTGCAGCAGCCAGAGAGCTGCTGAGCCGAGGATAGATTGCATCCCAGAGGTCGAAGCCGGCAGCTGGAGTAGCTGTTCAACCTGCCAAAATTGTATGATAAACCAATAGCCCCCCAATCCATGGACAGATCATCTGAGAGTACCACCTCCGAGGACGCACCCTCGGAAAAGAGCCTGCTGGACCGGCTGCGCTCCCTGTTGCGTTTCAAGGCAGCTCCTGACACCACCAAAGAGCTGGAGAGCGAAATTCATGAACTCCTGGAGGAGGGTGAGGAGCAGGGTTTGATCACCCGTCAGGAGGAACGGCTGATCAGTTCGATCTTTGACTTTCGGGAAACCATGGCCTCGGAGATCATGACCCCTTCGGCTGAGCTGGTCTGTGCCGAAGAGGGGGCCACGGTGGAGGAACTGGTCCGGATCATCAACGAGGAGGGCTATACCCGGATCCCCATCTATCGGGAAAACCAGGATCAGGTCATCGGTATCCTCCATGCCAAGGACCTGCTCAAGCTCTGTGCCGGCGGCAGCTCCGAGCTGAGTGTGGCGGAGTTGTTGAATCCGCCCACCTTTGTCTCCGAGTCAAAGCCGATCACCGAGTTGCTCCGTGAGTTCCAGGCCACAAAGAACCACATGGCCATTGTGGTGGATGAGTTCCACGGCGTCCGCGGCCTGATTACCCTGGAAGATGTGATCGAAGAGATCGTCGGTGAGATCGATGACGAGCATGACCAGGAGGAGAGTGAGTTGAGGGTGGTGGATGAACATTCGGTGATCGTGGATGCCAAGATCGATATCGAAGAGGTGGAGGCTCACTTCGGGGTAGCCTTGCCCGAAGGCCCCTACGAGTCTGTAGGCGGCTTCATCATCCATCGGCTGGGCAAGGTGCCGGAAACCGGGGCCCAGGTGGAGGAGGGGATCCTGTTGTTTCGGGTTCTGGGCGCTGATCAGCGTCGGATCAAGACCGTCAGGGTGGCCCGACAGCATGGAGATGCCTAGTCAGGGGGGCTGGTCCCGGGGCCGGACGCTCGGCCTGGGCCTGCTCAGCAGCCTGCTGCTCTCTGCGGCCATGCCCGGCCTGCTGGGCTGGTGGCCGCTGCTGTTCGTGGCCCTGGTGCCGCTGCTGCTGCTCTGTCTCCACCGCCCTCCCCGCACCAGCGGCCTGGTCGGCTTCGGGGCCGGCCTGCTCTATCACCTCGGCCTGCTCTACTGGATCGTCATCGTCCTGGGGCGCTATGGCGGGCTGCCCCTCTGGCTCTCCCTGGCCGCCCTGTTCCTCCTGGCTGTCTACATGAGTTGTTTCAGCGGCCTGTTCTGCTGGCTGCTCAGCAGCCTTGCCGGCCGCTACTGGCACAGGGAGCGCTCCATTGCCGCCCTGGTCTGGACGGCCCCCCTGCTCTGGGTCGCGCTGGATTATCTGCGCAGCTTCCTCTTGAGCGGTTTCCCCTGGATGGACCTGGGCTATGGCCTCTACAGCCAGCCGCGCCTGATCCAGGCCGCCGACCTGGGCGGTCATCATGCGGTCAGCTTTGCCCTCGTCCTCGGCAACGGCCTGATCCTGGCCATCATGGATCGCCAACGGTCCGATGTCCGTTGGAACCTGCGCCTGGAGCGGCGGCTGCTGCTGTTGGCCTGCGGCTTTCTGGTCTTCATCGGCGGCTATTCCATGCTGCGCTATGATATCGTCAGCCAGGCCCTGGCCAGCGGCCTCAGCAGTCTCCAGGCCCGGGTGGCCGTGGTTCAGGGCAATGTGGATCAGGCCCGCAAGTGGTCAGCGCAGGCCAAGGAGCAGACCCTGCACGCCTATGTCCGTCTCTCTGAAACCGCCCTGGCCAGGCGGGATACCGAGCTGGTGGTCTGGCCGGAGACGGCCCTGCCCTTTTATCTCCAGTCCGATGGTCTGGGTCGAGTGGTCCGTCAGTTTGTCCGCGCCAATAACATCTGGCTCCTGACCGGTACCCCCAGCTATACCATCAGGGGAGCCACCGCCGCGACCCCCCGTCAGGTGGACTACTATAATGCCGCCGCCCTCCTTGCTGCCTCGGGCAGAGTGGTTGGCCAGTATCGCAAACAGCACCTGGTTCCCTTTGGCGAATATGTTCCCCTGAAACAGTACCTGGCCTTTCTGGAACCCCTGGTGGCCGGGGCCGGTGATTTCAGTGCCGGCCGCTCCGCTGCGCCCCTGGAGATGGGTCGGCTCCGCCTGGGGGTGTTGATCTGTTTTGAATCGATCTTTCCGGAGATCGCCCGCCAGAGCGTGGTCCAGGGGGCGAACCTGCTGGTCAACCTGACCAACGATGCCTGGTATGGTCGATCCAGCGCCCCTGAGCAGACCCTGGCCATGTCGGTATTCAGGGCTGTGGAGAGCAAACGCTCCCTGGTGCGGGCGGCCAATACAGGGACCAGTGCCCTGATCGATCCCCTGGGCAATATCTCCCAGGCCTCGGCCCTGTTTGAAGAGGCGGTGCTCAGCGGATCGGTGGCGGTTTGGGAGAGGCCGACCGTGTTCACCGATTCGGGCCACCTCTTTGGCGCCGGCTGTCTGGCTGCCACGGCGGCAGTGCTTCTCTTCAGGAGGAGGGAGTTCTAGCCAGGTGCAGAGCGAGATGGTGGCCAGGACAAGGGGTACTTTTTTTCTCTTGCCACTTGAGAGTTGCGGCGTAACTGTTTACTATGCTTCATTTGTCATTATGGGCCACCTGGAAAAGTTGGTTTTTCTTCCGGTCTTGGCGTTGCAGTCAAAGTTTTGTCCTCGGGATATCAGGCAGATGGCTGCTGTAGAGTTTGTCGCGCGCCTTGACCTTGATCGGAAATCTCTTTTTTCAAGGTACCCTATGGAATTCAGCGATCAGGAGTAAACAAGGATATGGCAGCAATAAGTGAATCTGCAGATGCCAGACAGGTGCTCAGTGAGCTCAGGGGCAAGATGCTTGCCCTGAAGGAGCATCTTTGACTTAGCCGATAAGAGGGAACAGGTGGAACTGCTGGAGCGTCAGACCCTGAGCCCTGACTTCTGGAATGACCAGGCCACTGCCAAGAAGGTCCAGCGTCAACTGGGCCAGCTCCAGGAGGTGATCGCCAGCTGGGAAAAGAATTTCAGTGCGATCGAAGACACCGAGATGCTCCTGGAGATGGCGGTTGAGGAACAGGATGGCGAGGCCATCCAGGAGGTCTTTGGCGACCTTCCGCCGCTGCAGGAGCGGATCGAGATGGTTGAGCTGGAGTGTATGTTCAGCGGTGACCATGACCAGGGCAACGGGATCGTCACCATCCATGCCGGGGCCGGCGGTACCGAAGCCCAGGACTGGGTGGGGATGTTGATGCGGATGTACCTCCGCTGGGGCGAGGACAAGGGGTTCAAGAGCGAGATCCTGGATCTGCTCCCCGGTGATGAGGCCGGGACCAAGAGCGTCACCATCCTGTTCAAGGGCAAGTATGCTTATGGCTATCTCCGTTCCGAGATCGGCATCCATCGTCTGGTGCGGATCTCACCCTTTGACGCCAGCGGCCGCCGCCATACCTCCTTTGCCTCGGTGATGGTCCTGCCTGAGCTGGATGACAGCGTTGAGGTCAATATCCTGGATAAGGACATTCGGATCGATACCTACCGCGCCAGCGGTGCCGGCGGTCAGCATGTCAACAAGACCGATTCCGCCATCCGGATTACCCATCTGGAGAGCGGTATCGTGGTCCAGTGCCAGAATGAGCGTTCCCAGCATCGCAACAAGGATATGGCCATGAAGATGCTGATGGCCCGCCTGCTGGAGAGGGAAAAGGAGGAACAGGCCAAGGAGCATGAGAGCCTCCAGGGGGACAAGAAGGAGATCGGCTGGGGCTCCCAGATCCGCTCCTATGTCCTTCAGCCCTATCGGTTGATCAAGGATCACCGGACCAACTGTGAAGAGGGTAACGTGGATGCGGTCCTGGACGGTAAGCTGGATCGCTTTATCAAGGCCTACCTGCTCTGGCAGCCGTAACAGCTCTCGGCGGCAGCGCCCCTGGCGCTGCCGCCGGAACTGGAACGACCGTGGCAAGGGTTCAGGGGAGCTGCAACAAGAATCAAATAAGGTGCTGACCCTCCTTTGTTATGAAACGTACAATCCGGCAGCAACAAGAGGAGCTTGAAGAACAGACGCTTTCTCCCCATGCCTGCCTGAGCAGTCGTTCCCGGGGACGATTCTCACCCAGACAGGAGCATCAGCCGTGTGACTTGCGCACGGCCTTTCAACGCGACCGGGATCGTATCATCCACTCCAAGACCTTTCGCCGCTTAAAACATAAGACCCAGGTCTTTCTGGCCCCTGCCGGAGACCACTACCGGACCCGTCTTACCCATGTCCTGGAGGTCTCCCAGATCGCCCGGACCATGGCGGCCTGTCTGCGCCTCAACGAGTACCTCACCGAGGCCATCGCCCTGGGCCATGACCTGGGCCATACCCCCTTTGGTCATGCCGGCGAGTTCAGCCTCAACCAGCTGCATCCCAAGGGCTTCAAGCACTACCACCAGAGCCTGCGAATTGTCGATTTCCTGGAAGATGACGGCAAGGGGCTGAACCTGACCTGGGAGGTCCGTAACGGCATCCTCAAACACTCCAAGGGGTATGGCGATGTCCTGCCCGAGGATACCGGCGCCCTGGCCGCCACCCTGGAGGGGCAGCTGGTGCGGGTCGCGGACATCATGGCCTATATCAATCATGACCTGGACGATGCGGTCCGGGCAGAGATGGTCAAGAGCAGTGATCTGCCCAGCGACCTGCGGCGGGTGGTGGGTGACCACTCTTCCCAGCGGATTCGGGTGATGGTGGGCGACCTGATCAAGACCACCCTGGAGATGGATGACGGCCACCTCCACCTCAGTGCGGGTATGAACGAGACCATCAACGAGCTGCGCCGCTACCTCTACGACAATGTCTATCGCAACTGGCGGGTCCACAATGAGTTTGAAAAGGCCCAGCGGATCATCCGTGATCTCTACGCCTACTTCCTCCAGTACGAGTTTCCGGTCCATGGCAGCGGTGCCTGTTGCCAGCTGCGCCAACCCTTGACCTCCAAGAGCGAAGAAAAGAAACGCCATAGGAAGGTCTGTGACTTTATCGCCGGGATGACCGATCGCTATGCCCTGGGGCTCTACTCCAGGATTTTTATGCCCAAGCCCTGGAGCATGCTCTGATTCGGGGCTGTCGGGGCGAAGGGTGCCAGCCGATTTTTGGTTGAACTTATTTTGTTTATTTTACTATGTGGAGCCGGACTGCTACCGGTCTGATGGAGAAGATGGAAAAGACAACAGCGAGCCAGAACAAGAAGTACGACCTGCCCAAGGGCTATGAGTTTGATGAAGTGGAACAGCGCTGGTACAGCCGCTGGTTGGAGGAGAAGAGTTTTTCCGGCCAGATGGAAGAGGGGAGGGATTCTTTTTCCATCGTCATCCCCCCGCCCAATGTCACCGGGGTGCTCCACATCGGTCATGCCCTCAACAATACCCTCCAGGATGTCCTGGTTCGTTACCATCGGATGAAGGGGGACAACACCCTCTGGGTGCCGGGGACCGACCATGCCGGGATCGCCACCCAGAACGTGGTGGAGCGGCAGCTGGCCACGGAAGAGAAGACCCGCCATGACCTGGGCCGGGAAAAATTCATCGAGCGGGTCTGGCAGTGGCGCGAGGAGAAGGGCGGCACCATCATCAATCAGCTCAAACGGATGGGCGCCTCCTGTGACTGGGACCGGGAACGGTTCACCATGGACGAGGGCCTCTCCACGGCGGTGAAGGAGGTCTTTGTCCGCCTCTATAAGGAGGGGCTGATCTATAAGGGCGACTACATCGTCAACTGGTGTCCCCGCTGCCATACGGCCCTGGCCGATGACGAGGTGGAGCATGATCCCACCGACGGCAAGCTCTATCATGTCCGCTATCCCTATGCCGACGGCTCGGGTGAGGTGATCGTGGCCACCACCCGGCCCGAGACCATGCTGGGCGATACTGCGGTGGCGGTTCACCCCGAAGACGAGCGCTACCAGGGACTGGAGCAGGTGGGGATCACCCTGCCGCTCTCCGGCCGGACCATCCCGGTGGTCCTGGATCACCATGTCCAGCGGGAGTTCGGTACCGGGGCCTTGAAGGTCACTCCGGCCCATGACCGCGATGACTATGAGATCGGCCTGCGTCATGACCTGGAACGGCTCAAGGTCATGGACGACCACGGGGTGATGAACGAGGCTGCCGGCGAGTATGCCGGCCTGGATCGTTTTGTCTGCCGCAAGAAGATCGTCGCCGACCTGGAGGCCCAGGGCTTTCTGGAGAAGATCGAGCCCTACCAGCACAGCGTGGGCAAGTGTTACCGCTGCGCCACCGTGGTGGAGCCCACCACCTCCAAGCAGTGGTTTGTGGCGGTCCGGCCCCTGGCCGACAAGGCCGTGGCCGCGGTCCGGGACGGGCGGATGCGGATCCATCCCAAGACCTGGGACCGGACCTTCTATGCCTGGATGGACAACATCCGCGACTGGTGTATCTCCCGCCAGATCTGGTGGGGGCATCGGATCCCTGCCTGGAGCTGTGCAGAGTGCGGTGAGCTGATGGTGGAGCTGGAGACACCCAGCTCCTGCCCGGCCTGCGGCAGCGCCCAGCTCAGCCAGGAGACCGATGTCCTGGATACCTGGTTTTCCTCGGCCCTCTGGCCCTTCTCCACCCTGGGTTGGCCCGAGCAGACCCGGGAACTGGCCACCTTCTATCCCACCTCGGTGCTGATCACCAGCTTTGATATCCTCTTCTTCTGGGTGGCCAGGATGATGATGATGGGGCTCCACTTCATGGACGAGGTCCCCTTCCACGATGTCTATCTCCATGCCCTGGTCCGGGATAAGCACGGCAAGAAGATGTCCAAGTCCACGGGCAACGTCATCGATCCGCTGGTGATGATCGGCGAGTACGGCACCGATGCCTTCCGCTTCACCCTGACCGCCTTTGCCGCCCAGGGTCGTGAGATCCGGATGGACGAGGAGCGGGTGGACGGATACCGCCGCTTTATCAACAAGCTCTGGAACGCAGCCCGTTTCGCCCAGATGCACCTCAAGGAGGAGGGGGCCGGGATCACCCGGGTGACCGACGATCCTGCCCGTTTAAGCCTGGTGCACCGCTGGATCCTCCACCGGACCAACGCCACCATCCGGCGGGTCCGGGAGAGCCTGGACAACTACTACTTCAACGAGCTGGCCTCCACCATCTATCAGTTTATCTGGCATGAGTTCTGCGACTGGTACCTGGAGCTGATCAAGACCGATCTCTATGGCGATGATCCGCTCCAGCGGGAGAATGCCAAGGGGGTACTGCTGGCGGTGCTGGAGAATATCCTCAAGCTGATGCATCCGGTCTCTCCCTTTGTCACCGAAGAAATCTGGAGTCAGCTGCCCGGAGAGCGCAGCACCATCATGACCGCAGCCTTTCCCGAGGTGATGCCTGCCTGGGACGACGCCGAGGCCGAGGGTTCCATGGAGCTGATCATGGAGGTGATCTCGGGGCTGCGAACCATCCGCACCGAGGCCGAACTCCACCCCAACGTCAAGGTGGCGGCCACCATCCTCTGTGCAGATCCGGACAAGCGGGCGACCCTGGAGAGTTTTGTCCAGGGCATCGAGGGCATGGTCCGGGCCGAGCAGGTGGAGATCCTGGCTGAAGGTCAGGTCCCCGACGATGCCGGTCACGGGCTGGTCCAGGGCATTGAGCTGATCATTCCTCTCCAGGGGCTGATCGATGTGGAGGGGGAACTTACCAAGCTGGAGCGGGAGCAGACCAAGCTGGAAAAGGAACTCCAGCGGGTGCGCGCTAAGTTGAACAACGAGAAGTTTCTCAGCAATGCCCCGGCCGCCATCGTGGCCAAGGAAAAGGGGATCGAAGAGGAACTCCTGGAACGGCTGGCCAAGAACCAGGAATCACGCCAACGTCTGCTCAAGCTGCGCTGATATGGATAGCTACCTACTCGACCAACAGTTACACAGCTTTCTTCGTGAGGACCTGGAGCATGGCGATATCACCACCGATGCCATCTTCAGCGACAAGGACCAGGCCCGCGCCTACTTCACCGCCCGCCACCCCATGGTGGTGGTGGGCATGGAAAAGGTCGCCTGGCGGATCTTCACCCTCCTGGATCCAGGGGTCTCCACCGGCCGGCTGCTTCGGGACGGCAAGCGGGCGGATAAGGGCGACGTCCTGATGGAGCTCACCGGCCACACCCGCTCCCTGCTCCGGGGGGAACGGGTGGCCCTGAACCTGGTCCAGCGGATGTGCGGCATCGCCACCCTGACCGCGGCCTTTGTCGACCAGGTGGCCGACCTGGATGTCAAGATTGTCGATACCCGCAAGACCACCCCGGGCCTGCGGCTGTTGGAGAAGTACTCGGTCCGGGCCGGCGGCGGTCATAACCACCGCTACAGTCTCAGCGACGGGGTGATGATCAAGGACAACCATATTGCCGCCTGCGGCTCCATCACCAAGGCGGTGGAGCGGGTCAGGCGGAGGGTACCCCACACCATCAAGGTCGAGGTGGAGACGGACACCCTGGCCCAGGTGGAGGAGTGTCTGGCCTGTCAGGTGGGGGTGATCATGCTGGACAACATGGACCTGGCCACCATGAAGGAGGCGGTGGCCATGATCCAGGGGCGGGCCACGGTCGAGGCATCGGGCGGGGTCAGCCTGGAGACGGTCCGTGGGATTGCCGAGACCGGGGTGGATATCATCTCGGTGGGCGGTCTGACCCACTCGGCCACGGCCTGTGATATCGGCATGGACTGGTGCAGCGCCATGTCGGATCAGCAGCGCTAAGGTCGAGCGGTCATGCAGAAACGGCTCTTTGTCGCCCTGGACCTGCCCGAGTCGATCCGGGATGGGCTCCAGAGGCTGTGCCACGGCCTGCCGCGGGCCCGCTGGCTTGCCCCGGAGCAGCTTCACCTGACCCTCTCTTTCATCGGCGAGGTGGACGGGGCCGTCTTTGCAGATATCCGGGAAGTGCTGGCCGAGATCACGGCTGCCCCCTTTGAGCTGCAGCTGGACGGACTCGGCTTCTTTCCGCCCCGGGGCAAGCCGCGGGTTCTCTGGGCCGGGCTGGCGGCCAGTACGCCCCTGCTGGGCCTGCAGCAGCGCATCCAGGGGCGGCTCCTGGAGTTGGGCCTGGATCTGGAGACCCGGAAATATGCCCCCCATATCACCCTGGCCAGGATCCAGCAGACCCCGGTCAGCCGACTGAGCCGCTATCTGGAGAGCCATGGCCGCTTCTGTTCACCTCCCTTTTCGGTGGATCGTTTCCAGCTCTATTCCAGTGTCCTGAGCAGCAAGGGTGCGGTCCACTGGCTGGAACAGGAGTATCTGCTGACAGGGGCGTGAGCCCGGATCAGAGTCATGCTCAGCCGGCAGTGGAGCGATCTGGCTCTTGGCGCTGCCTGCAGCCTCCAAGGGTGAGAGGGTGAGCCAGGGGCACTGAGCTGCCTGCGGATGACGTCTCGAAGGGGCATAGAGTGCCCTGGGAGCGTTCTGGGATTTCGGCAACCAGCGCAGGGGGAAAAAGCAGGGATAAAAAAAGGGTCACAGTGTGTACACTGTGACCCTTGGAATTTCTGGAGGCGACGAGCGGATTTGAACCGCTGAATAATGGTTTTGCAGACCACTGCCTTACCACTTGGCTACGTCGCCTTGAGAATGTAGCGACACCTTATACCACAGATTTTAAATTTGACAAGAGGAAATTGAATAGATGGGAACAACACTTGCGGCCCTGGTCCAGGATCACGAAGAGGAACTGCAGGAGCTGCAGGAACGGATTGGCTATGATTTCCGTGACCTGCAGCTCCTGCAGCTCTCTCTGGTGCATAGTTCATTTGCCTTTGAGCGACTCGACGATAACAGCCATAATGAGACCCAGGAGTTTCTGGGTGATGCGGTCTTGGACCTGACCGTGGGCTATATTCTCTTTGTGAGCTTTCCCGATCTGCGGGAAGGCAAGCTGACCAGGATCCGTTCGGCCCTGGTCAACGAGGCCGGCCTGGCCCAGATGGCGCGGGAGATCGAGTTGGGCAAGTATCTCCTCCTGGGTCGGGGGGAGAATGCCTCTGCCGGTCGGGAAAAACCCTCCATCCTCTCCTGTGCCTATGAGGCCCTGGTGGGGGCGATCTTTCTGGATGGCGGCTATGACGCGGCCCTGGATTTTGTCCGTCGCTTCTTTTCGCCCCATATCGACGACCGCAGCGACAACCTGGTGATTGCCGATGCCAAGAGCCAGCTCCAGGAGTTTCTTCAGGAAAAGTACAACGAGGGGCCCGAGTACCTGCTTATCGAGGAGGAGGGACCGGCCCATGCCCGGCGCTTCTCCATTGCCGCCCTCTTCCAGGGCAGGGAGCTGGGGGTGGGCAAGGCCTCCTCCAAGAAGGAGGCCGAGCAGCAGGCTGCCCGGGCGGCCCTGCAACAGCTGCAGGCTGCAGAGGATGAGGTCGAGTAGCCCACCATGCCCTATATCATCCCCATCTTCATCGCCCACGAGGGTTGTCCCCACAGCTGCATCTTCTGTGATCAGCACTCCATCAGCGGCCGCTCCCGCCAGGAGGTGAGCGCCGAGGAGGTGGCCCTGACCATCGAAGAGTGGTTGCAGCGGCGGCCAGGCAGGCGGGACCAGGTCCAGGTGGCCTTCTACGGCGGCAGCTTCACCGCTCTGCCCAGGGCGCGCCAGCAGCAGCTCCTGGGGGCGGTTGCCCCCTTCCTGGCCCAGGGCCTGGTCGATGGGGTCCGGGTCTCCACCCGGCCCGACTGCATCGATCAAGAGTGCCTGGAGCTGCTCGCTGACCACGGGGTCAGGGTGGTGGAGCTCGGTGTCCAGTCCCTGGATGAGGCCGTGCTTAAGGGAGCGGGACGTGGCCATGGGGCCGAGGACGTGGCCGAGGCCGTGGGCCTGCTGCGGGGCTATCCCTTTCAGCTGGGGCTGCAGCTGATGCTGGGCCTGCCGGGCCAGAGCTTCGGCTCGCTCCGCCGGACCATGGCCCGGGTGGTGGGGCTGGCGCCCGAGATGGTCCGGATCTACCCGGTGCTGGTGATCGCCGGCAGCGGCCTGGAACGGGCCTTCCGCCAGGGCCGCTTTGTGCCCCTTTCCCTGGGAAAGGCGGTACTTCAGGCCCGATATATGAAAAAACAGTGTGACCGAAACGGGATCCGGGTTATACGCATGGGGTTGCAGCCGGGACCGTCCCTGGAGGACTCCCTGGTGGCCGGACCCTATCACCCGGCCTTTGGCGAGCTGGTCCTGGCCCGGGAGATGCTCCAGCAGACCAGGCGACTCCTGGCCCAGGGGCAGGGGAGAGCAGGGGAAGCTGAGGAGGAGCAGCACCTGGTGATTCACAGCAAGGATCAGTCCATCTTCCGGGGGCTGCGCTCGGCCAATATCCAGCGGCTCTCCGAGCTGGGTCTGCTGGCCTCTTTTTCCCTGGGCTGTGATGACCGCTTGCCGCGCTACCAGGTCCGGCGGGCAGCTCTGCCAGGGGAAGCCTGAACCCAGAGGAGGCCGGGAGCCGTTTAGAGCCGCTTAAAGCCACTTAAGGAAAGGGAGCTGCCGTGATCCTGGCGTCATCCCCCATGCCCTCGATAATCAAGAACAACCTGTAGATTTAGAACAAAGAAGACTATGCTCAGTATCAATGACCTCGACCTCCAGTACGGCAGTAAACATATCTTTCGCGACCTCGCGGTCCAGGTGCACACCGGCGACCGGATCGGCCTGGTGGGGGTCAACGGTACCGGCAAGTCCACCCTGCTCAAGATCATGTGCGGTGAGCAGGAGACCGACCCGGGGATCGTCTCCCGGGCCTCCTGGTTTTCGGTGGCCTACCTGCCCCAGGAGGTGACCCTGGACCTGGGCAGCCGGACCCTCTACGAGGAGGCGGAGACCGCCTTTGACGATGTCCTCAGCCTGCAGGAAGAGCTGAGTCGGCTCAACGAGGAGCTGGCCCTGCTCGATCCGGGAGATGGGAAGATCGAGGAGCTGTTGAGCCGCCAGGGTGAGCTCCAGCATGGCTTGGAGGGCTGTGATGTCTTCCGGATCCGGCCGCAGATCGAGCGGATCCTCACCGGTCTGGGCTTTTCGACAGAGGACTTTGAGCGGCCGGCTGCCAAGTTTTCCGGCGGCTGGATCATGCGCTTGCTCCTGGCCAAACTGCTCCTCCGCCGGCCATCCCTGCTGCTCCTGGATGAGCCCACCAACCACCTGGACCTGGATTCCCTGACCTGGCTGGAAAACTTCCTGCTCCAGTACCAGGGGGCCCTGATCATCATCTCCCATGACCGCACCTTCCTGGATCGGGTCACCTCCATCACCTGGGAGCTCTCCCTGGGGCGCTTGACGGTCTATCGGGGCAACTACTCCCATTACCTGGTGGAAAAAGAGCAGCGTCTGGAGTTGGAACGGGCTGCCTACAACAATCAGCAGGCCATGATCCGTCAGACCGAGCGTTTCATCACCCGCTTCCGTTCCAAGTCCACCAAGGCCCGTCAGGTCCAGAGCAGGGTCAAGCAGCTGGAGAAGATCGAGCGGATTGAACTCTCGGAGAGCGACCGGACCATCTCCTTTTCTTTTCCTCCGGCAGCGTCTTCGGGTCGGGATGTACTCACCCTCAAGGGGGTGAACAAGTCCTTTCCGGAAAAAGAGGTGCTGCGCGAAGTCTCCCTGACCCTCCAGCGGGGTGATAAACTGGCCGTGGTCGGGGTCAACGGTGCCGGTAAGACCACCCTGTTGAAGATACTGGCCGGGGTGGAACCGGCCGAAGGCACGATTCAGCAGGGCCACAACGTGATCCTGACCTACTTTGGCCAGCATCAGGCCCAGGAACTGCCCGGCAGCCTCACCATCCTGGATACGGTCTACCACAGCGCCCCGGAGCTGACCATGACCCAGGTCCGCAGCCTGCTGGGTACCTTCCTCTTCTCCGGTGACGAGGTGGACAAGAAGGTCCAGGTGCTCTCCGGCGGCGAGAAGTCACGGGTGGCCCTGGCCAAGATGTTGGTCCGACCGGCCAACCTGATGCTGCTGGATGAGCCCACCAACCACCTGGATATCAGCAGCCAGGAGGTCCTTCAGGAGGCCATGGATCAGTACAAGGGGACCATCATCGTGGTCTCCCATAACCGTGCCTTTGTCAACGCCTTTGTCAACAAGGTGCTGGAGATCCGCGACGGCCGGGCCACCATCTATGAGGGAAATGTGGATGATTACCTGGAGCAGCGCAGCCGCCTGGAGGCTCTGGAGAGCGGCCGGCCGGGGAAGAAGAACCAGCGGCCTGAACCTGCCGGGGCGGGGAGCAGGGGGGAGGATCCCGGCCGGCGGCAGGACAAGAAGGAGCACCGCCGCCAGCGTGCCAGGGAACGCCAGGAGCTCAACAGGAAGCTGGGCCCCTGGAAGAAGAAAAATGCCCAGGCCGAGGAGCAGATCGAGAGCCATGAGCTCAGGAAGGCGGAGCTTGAGATCCAGATGGCGGCCCCGGATCTCTACGAAGACCAGGAGGCCTGGACTAAGGTGAGCAAGGAGTATGCCCAGGTAGAGCGACAGCTGGAACGGAGCTATGGTAAATGGGAGGAGGCCCAGGCGGCCATCGAGGCCATCGAGGCGGAGGAGGAGTAGCGGTCCTGGCCAGGGCTGGTCCGGAAATCCGGGCTGAGTGTTTCCCCGGCTGCAGCGTGGTTCAGGCCGGATCGTCGGCAGCGGCGAGCAGCTGAGATCACAACTCTCCGGCATAGCCGGCGAGGCTGTTGTCTAACTTCAGGGTACCTTGAAACATGAGATTTTTCGATCAAAGTCAAGACGCGCGATAGCTTGTGTCGCAGGTATGTATCTGATATTCCGAGGATATAGTCTTGAGCGCAACGCCGAAATTGGAAGAAAAAACAACTTTTCAAGGTGGCCTTTAATGTCGAGATCGGTTCAGAGCGCAGTCGCTCCAGCCGCCCTTGAATTGACGGTCAGGACCGAGCCCAGCCGCTGCAGGGCCGCAACTGATCAGGAGAGGAGAAGATGAGAAAAGGAATTGGAATCGTGGTAGCCCTAGTGGTGGTCGGCCTGGCAGCCGGGCTTGCCTGGTGGAGTCTGCGCCAGGACGATGATCCAGACCGATACGCCCGCTACCTGCCGGCTGAGACCCTGATGAGCGTGAGCGTGACCAACCTGAATCAGGTCAGCGATTCCTTTGGTGACTCCCCGCTGGGGCGCCTCCTGGCCAAGGAGACCATGGGATCGATCTTTGCCGAGCTCCACGCCGAGCCCCAGGTGGTTGAAGGCTACAATCAGGGCCATGACGACCTGGTGGAACTGCTGACCAACCCGGCCTTTCGTACCCTCTTTGGCGACGACACCGTGCTGGCCCTGCTCCCGCCCGACCCGGAGGCCCTGGCTAGGGCTCCGCTGGAGGAACTGGAACGTTCCCTGGTGCTCTTTGCAACCACCCCGGCCCCGGGTGCGGTGGAGTTGTTGGCCCGCTTGTTGATGAGTGAGTCCGTGGACAGCCAGCAGCTGGGTGAGTTGAGCCTGACCAGGATCACCCTGGAGGATGGCCGCCGCATCTACGGCTTCAGCGACCAGGGCACGGTACTTCTGGGCAGAGATCCCCATACCCTGGCCCGTTGCTGGAACGCGGCCGGGGCAGCAGGCAAGCTGGCGAACCTGCCTGCCTTTCAGGAGGCGGTCGCCTTCTGGGAGGAGGCCCCCGGGGAGACACGCCTCTACAGCCGCAGCTTTGTCCAGGTCTCCCAGCTCCAGGCCCTCCTGGGCCGCTCGGGTAACCAGGATCTGGAGGAACTGGCCCCCCTGCTGGAGGGGATCTCCTTTTTTGCCTCGCGTCTCTATCGTCAGGGCAGGGAGCTGCACTCCGATTCCAGGGCCGGCTTTGCCGGGGCAGCCCTCCATCCGGTGCTCAAGGCCGCCTGGGCAGGTCAGGCCGAGGCCAACACCACCCTGGGACTCCTGGGGGAGCAGAGTCTGGTCTATGACTGGTCCTCCTCGCTCATCCCGGAGGTGGTTCTGGGGCCTCTGGGCATCGGGAACTCCCGGGAACTTGCCGAGTTGGAAGGGGTGGTCGAGGAGCAGTTGGGTGTCTCTCTGGCCACCCTGCTGGAGGCGGTGGGACCCCAGTATGGCTTTGTGATCAACGAGATCGTTGATGCCGGCTTTATTCCCATCCCCAGGTGCCTCTTCTTTGCCCAGGTTCGGGATCATCAACTGGCGCTTACGGTGCTGGAGCGGCTCAGGGAACGGTTGGGAGAGAGCGGCTTGGCCGCGGAGCAGCAATTGAAGGTGGGGGAGCAGACCATCCATTACTGGCCCCTGCTGCCGGGTGAGGCCACCCAACCGGCCATGGTGCTGACTCCGACCATGTTTTATCTGGCCAACGGTTCCCAGGCCCTGGTGGAGTTGCTCGGTTCCGCTGCAGCCCCGGTGAAGCTTCGCCAGGGGGTCGCCGCCGAACTGGGTGAGGAGGTGGCAGCGCAGTTGGAGGCCGCCCGTCAGGGAGCACTGGTGGTCTATCCTGCCCGCCTGGCCGGAGAGATCCAGGGGCTGGCCCAATGGCTGATCAATACGGTTGCCGCCTACCAGGGGATTACGGCCTCGCGGCTTGGGGCAGAGCTGATCCAACTGATGGCCTCGTACCAGGTCTTGAGCATGACCTCCACCCTGGAGCAGGACCATGGGGCCTGGAGCGCTATTCTTGTTGAGGGGAATGCATCAGCAAAGCCGATGAATTGAGAGGGTATCTTTTTGTGATTATTTGAAAAAAATATTAATTGCCATCCTGGGCCACTGGAAAAAGCTCTTGCCTAACCGATGATTTTCAGGGTAATGGTGACTTTTTGTGGCATCATCGGCCGCTGAAGCCCGCCTGGAAGCGCTGGCTGCCCTCCTTTTAGGGGGCCTGGCTGGATGTCCCGGCAGCGGCTGTTTGCTTTCCGGCAGAGAAGAGTGGTGCCGGTTGCGAAACTGCCGGGGGCAGAGCGGTTTGTGACCATGGATTTAACCTGAATACTCATCAGGAAGGGCCAGTTTGACCAGCCTTATGAGGGAGAAGAAAGGAGGAGGATGTGGTTTTTGATAACGAGACAAAACTTTGGCTTTCCGGCAACGAGGCAATAGCTCTGGGAGCCTGGGAGGCAGGGATTACCTTGGCTTCCGGCTATCCAGGAACCCCGTCCACCGAGATCATGGGCCATTTTGGCCAGTATGACGGGGTCTATGCCGAGTGGGCGCCCAACGAGAAGGTGGGTCTGGAGGTGGCCATCGGAGCCTCCTTTGCCGGTTCCCGGGCCCTGGCCACCATGAAGCATGTGGGGTTGAACGTGGCGGCAGATCCCCTGTTCACCGCCGCCTATACCGGTGTCCGTGGGGGCCTGGTGGTCCTGACCGCCGATGATCCCGAGATGCACAGCTCCCAGAATGAGCAGGATAACCGCAACTATGCCTTTGCAGCCAAGCTGCCCATGCTCGAGCCCTCTGATCCGGCCGAGGCCAAGGAGATGATTGGCCGCGCCATCAGCCTCAGTGAAGAGCTGGACACCCCGGTGATGTTTCGGATTACCACCCGCATCGCCCATGTCAAGGGGGTGGTGGAAAAGGGCAGCCGCGGCGAAGTCCCTACCCCTGGGATCGAGAGGATGCCGGCCAAGCTGGTGATGCTGCCCGGTAATGCCCGGGTCCGCCGTCGGGCCGTGGAAAAACGGATGGCCGCTGCCGCCGAGCTGGCAGAGACCCTGCCGGAAAATCGGATCGAAGCGGGCAGAGGCAGCCGTGGCTTCATCGCCGCCGGAACCTCCTATAACTATGTCAAAGAGGCCTTTCCCGAGGCGCCGGTACTTAAGCTGGGCATGGTCTGGCCCCTGCCCGAGAAGATGATCCGCAGCTTTGCCGAGTCTGTGGAGGAGCTGGTCATCGTCGAAGAGCTGGATCCCTTCCTGGAACTGCATATCAGGGCTATGGGCATCGACTGTCACGGTGAGGACATCATCCCCAACCAGGGCGAGCTCAACTCCCATATCGTCAAGACCGCGGTGGAGCCGGACAGCGCTCCGGAGCTGTTCGAGCCCCTGGAACTGCCCATGCGGCCGCCGAACATGTGTGCCGGTTGTCCCCACCGCGGCCTGTTTTACGGCCTCTCCAAGATGAAGGATGTCTTTGTCTCCGGTGATATCGGCTGCTATACCCTGGGTTTTCTGCCGCCCCTGTCTGCCATGGATGCCTGTGTCTGCATGGGCGCCTCCATCTCCATGGCCCACGGCATGTCCAAGGCCCTGGGCAAGGAGGGAGAGGGGAAGCTGGTGGCCGTGCTGGGTGACTCCACCTTCATGCACTCCGGGATGACCGGACTGCTCAACACCGTCTACAACAAGTCCTCTGCCACCACCATCATCCTGGATAACCGGATCACGGCCATGACCGGCCATCAGCAGAATCCGGCCTCAGGCAAGACCATCTCCGGCGAGCCTGCCAGCGCCATCGATTTTGAGCAGCTCTGTACGGCCCTGGGCGTACCGCGGGTGGTGGTGATCAATCCCCACGATATCGACGAGACCCGTCGGGTCCTCAAGGAGGAGATCAACTCCCCGGATCCATCGGTGATCATCAGCCGGGCACCCTGTATCCTGCTGCCCGAAGAGGTCCGGCGCAAGAAGCCCACCTACTACACCAATCTGGACAACTGCACCGGCTGTACCGCCTGTGTGCAGATGGGTTGTCCGGCGGTGAGCTGGCACCCCATCACCCCTGAAGAGGCGGTGGAGCGGGGCTATCGGGAGAAACAGCGGGGCTATGCAGAGATAACGGAAGTACAGTGTAATGGTTGTGGCCAGTGCGCAGCGGTGTGTAAGTTTGACGCCATCACCAGAAGGGAGGAACAGTAATGAAGCAGAGTGGAAACATACTCTTTTCCGGGGTTGGCGGCCAGGGCATTCTCCTGGCCAGTGAGTTGACGGCCCATGCCCAGCTGGCCGGCGGCTATGATGTCAAGAAGTCCGAGGTCCACGGCATGGCCCAGCGGGGCGGTTCGGTGGAGGCCCATCTCCGTTATGGGGAACGGGTCTACTCGCCCCTGATCGATCCGGGCAGTGCCGATATCCTGGTGGCCTTCGAGATCCTGGAGGCGGTCCGCTACCTGCCCTACCTCCATAAGGACAGTGCCGTGGTGGTCAACACCCAGAAGATCCTGCCCCCGGCCGTGGCCCTGGGCAAGGCGACCTATCCCGAGGATATCCTGAGCGAGTTGACCTCCAGGAAGATCAACGTGGTTCCCCTGGATGCCTTTGCCATTGCCGAGGAGGTGGGCGAGCTGCGTACGGTCAATGTGGCCATGGTCGGTGCCATGTCCAACTTCCTGGCCGTGGATCCCCAGGTCTTTTTGGATGTGATCGATCGGGCCGTGAAGAAGCCCTTTAGAGAGGTCAACAAGCAGGCCTTTGAGGCCGGACGTGCGGCGGTCTATGCTTAAAGGGTCAAGGCCGTCTTGAACCGTCTTAAGACGTCTTAAGGCGTCTTAAGTCGGCTTGGGGCCCCTGCGTTCCATGCTTGTTGAATCATCGTGCACTGCCAACAGCTTGTCACCGGGCCGCAGATCCTCGGATCCGCGGCCCGGGAGAAGGAGAAGGAGAGGAAAAAGAAATGATCTGGGTTGAAGAAGTAGAGTCCTTACCACGCCCGGGACTGGAGTCCATTCAGTTGAAGCGACTGCAGCTCCAGGTGCAGCGGGTCTATGAGACGGTGGCCCCCTACCGCAGCAAGATGGATGCGGCCGGGGTGAAACCGGCTGATATCCGCAGCCTGGCGGACCTGAAGTATCTGCCCTATAACACCAAAGACGACCTGCGCGATAACTATCCCTTCGGGCTCTTCACCGTGCCCATGGAAGAGGTCATCCGGGTCCATGCCTCCTCAGGCACCACCGGTCAGCCTACGGTGGTGGGCTATACCGAGGCCGACATTAAGCTCTGGGCCTCGGTGATGTCCAGGGCCCTGGCCATGGCCGGGGTCACCCGCGGCGACATGGTCCACAACGCCTACGGCTATGGCCTGTTCACCGGCGGCCTTGGTGCCCATTACGGCATCGAGGCTCTCGGGGCCACGGTCATTCCGGTCTCAGGCGGCAACTCCAAACGGCAGATCACCATCATGCGGGACTTTGGTTCCTCGGTCCTGCTCTCCACCCCCTCCTATGCCCTCAACCTGGCCGAGGCCATGGCCGACGTGGGGGTCTCCCCGGAAGAGCTGAAGCTGCGGGTGGGAATCCACGGGGCTGAGCCGTGGAGCGAGTCCATGCGTGAGGAGGTGGAGCGGAAGCTGGGCATCAAGGCCGTGGATATCTATGGCCTTTCCGAGATCATCGGCCCGGGTGTGGCCATGGAGTGCCTCCATACCGATCGGGGGATGCATATCCTGGAGGACCATTTCCTGCCCGAAATAGTTGATCCCGATACCCTGGAGCCCCTGCCCTACGGCGAGGTGGGCGAACTGGTCTTCACCACCCTGACCAAGGAGGCCTTCCCCCTGATCCGCTACCGGACCAAGGACATCTCCCGCCTGATCGCCGAGCCCTGCGCCTGCGGCCGGACCCTGGTGCGGATGGAGAAGGTGATGGGCCGGACCGATGATATGCTGATCATCCGCGGGGTCAACGTCTTCCCCTCCCAGCTGGAGCATGTTCTGGTGGGCATCGAAGGGGTGGAGCCCCACTATCAGCTGGAGGTCAACCGCGAAGGCAACCTGGATACCATGTCGGTGCTGGTGGAGGTGAGTGAACACATCTTCTCCGATGAGATTCGGGTCCTGGAGGGCTTGACCAAGAGGATCCAGTCCGATGTCAAGGATATATTGGGCGTGACCTGCAAGGTCAAGCTGGTGGAGCCCCGCAGCATCACGCGTTCCGAGGGCAAGGCCCAGCGGGTGATTGATAACCGCAAACTGTAGGGTTTGCCTGTGCAATCGTCGACTCGCAAGGGTCGACCTATCGAACCAGGAGGAAATGGGATGAGAGTAGAACAGATCGCAGTTTTTCTCGAAAATAAGTCAGGACGTCTTGCCGAGATCACCCGGATTCTGGCGGAAAACGAGATCAATATCCGCGCCCTGTCCGTGGCAGACACCGCTGACTTCGGTATCCTGCGACTGATCGTCGACAAGGTGGATGCGGCCAAGGAGAGTCTCCAGGCCGGCGGCTTCACCGTGGGCAAGACCGATGTCATTGCCGTGGAGGTCCCGGATCGGACCGGCGGCCTGGCCAGTGTGCTCGATACCGCCAACGATGCCCAGCTCAACGTGGAGTACATGTATGCCTTTGTCAACAAGAGCGGCGAGAACGCGGTGTTGATCTTCCGTTTTGACCGGATGGATCAGGCCATCAGCGTCCTCCAGGAGAAGGGCTTTGTCCTCCTCTCCGGCGAGGAGATCTGCGCCCTCTAGGCGGCTGAGAGCAGGGGCTCTTTCCCAGGCGATGGTGCAGCCTTGGGCTTGCGACCAAGGCCTGGGCCTGCAGCCCCATGCCGGTCCGGAGGTCGGATATTTTAAGGAGAACATTGGAGCAAACTCTGAAAAATGAGGTTGTTCAAAGGAGCGCTGCAGAGAGCGCCCCGGGCAGGCAGGAACGGTACATCTTCAAGGTAGCCTAACACCATAACACCATAACAATGGAGCGATAGAGTGAGACTACACAAAGGAAAAAAGATCGGAGCACTGCTGCTCGCCTGTCTCCTTGGAGCAGGTTTAGCGACGGCCCAGGCCGGGGTAATCAAGGTCGGCGCCATCTTTGCGGTGACCGGTGGCGCCTCCTTTCTGGGCGGGCCTGAGGCACGTACCGCAGAAATGGTGGTCGAGAAGGTCAATGCTGCCGGCGGCATTAATGGCGATACCATAGAGTTGATTGTCAAAGACTCGGCAGGCAGTTCAGAGAAGGCCATCTCTTTTGCCAAGCAGCTCATCGAAGAGGAACAGGTCCTGGCCATCATCGGCCCTTCCACCTCCGGCGAATCCATGAAAATCAAGCAGATCGCCGAACAGGGCAAGACCGTGCTGCTCTCCTGCGGCGCTGCCGAGGTGATAGTTGACCCTGTCGGTCCGTATGTCTTTAAGACACCGCAAAAGGACTCCTTTGCTGCCCGTAAAATCTTCCAGGACATGAAACGGCGCGGGATCAGCAGAATTGCAGTGGTGGCCGGCAATACAGGCTTTGGCAAGGCGGGCAAAGGGCAGCTCTTAAAGATCGCACCCCAATTCGGGATAGAGGTGGTCGCTGCCGAGACCTATGATAAGAAGTCCACAGACCTGAGTGCCCTGGTAGCGAAGCTCAAGGCTGACAGCGGGATCGAGGCTGTGGTCAACTGGTCCATCGTCCCGGCCCAGGCGATCATTGCCAAGAATATCCGTCAGGCGGGTTGGCAGGTCCCCCTCTACCAGAGCCATGGTTTCGGTAATATCAAGTATGTGGAGGCTGCCGGAGCCGCTGCCGAGGGCATCATCTTCCCGGCCGGCCGCCTGCTGGTGGCAGATAGTCTGCCGGACAGTGATCCCCAAAAGGAGCTGCTGCTTGAGTACCGCGATGCCTACCAGGCGAAATTTAAGGAAGCAGCCTCTACCTTTGGTGGGCACGGTTATGATGCCATAACCATCCTGCTGCGCGCCATCGAGCTGGCAGGAAATGATCGTGACAAGGTTCGCGACGCCATTGAGCAGCTGAAAGGTTTCCCAGGAACCGGCGGGGTCTTTACCTTCTCTGCCGAAGACCATAATGGCCTGGATATCGATTCCTTTGTGATGCTGACAGTGAAAGACGGCACCTTTGTGCTCTACAATGGGCAGTAATACAGCCAATATTGGCGGGGCCCTTCGGGTTCCCGCCTTTTTTAGGTTCATACGGTTATGACCCCAGACCTTTTTTTTCAGTACCTCTTTGCCGGTGTTACCTATGGTGCGATCTATGCCATCGTGGCCATCGGTTTCAATATCATCTACAACACCACCGGGATCATTAACTTTGCCCAGGGTGAGTTCGTGATGCTGGGCGGGATGATCGCCATCTCTCTGCATCAGGTCATGCCGCTGCCCCTGGCCATCACCCTGGCGGTGGCACTGACCATGGTGATCGGCGCGGCCATCGAGATCATCTTCATCCGCTGGCTGCAGAGTCCCTCGGTGCTGCGTTTGATTATCATCACCATCGGGGTCTCCATCCTCCTGCGGGAGGCGGCTCTCCATATCTGGGGGGAGTCCATCCGCAGTTTGCCCTACTTCTACGGCAACGAGATCAGCTCCATCTCCCTGGGCTCGGTCCATCTCTCGCCCCAGGTGCTCTGGGTAATCGCCGCCTGCGGGATCATGGTGGCAGGGCTCAGCCTCTTCTTTAAATACACCCCCACGGGTCGGGAGATGCGGGCCTGTTCCGCCAACCGGACCGCGGCCATCCTCTGCGGGATCAGTACCCGCAACATGGTGACCCTCTCCTTCATGCTCAGCGCCGGCATCGGTGCCGTGGCCGGCTGCGTGATGTCTCCCATCACCTATACCCAGTACGATTCGGGCACCGGGCTGGCCATCAAGGGCTTTACCGTGGCCATCCTCGGCGGTCTGGGCAACTCCATGGCCGCGGTGGCGGCCGGCATCCTCCTGGGCATCATCGAGGCCTTTTCGGTCTCTGTGGTGCCCCTGGCCTTCCAGGATGCCATAGCCATCACCATCCTCCTGGCAATACTCTTTGTCAAACCCCATGGTCTCTTTGGCTCCAGTGTGGCGGCGAGGTTGAAGGATTTTTGATGAACAGCATAAACAGATATAAGATTCTCGGCCTCGCCGGCTTGGTGATCGCGGTTCAGCTCCTGACCCAGTTTACCGGCACCGCCTTTTACCTCACCCAGCTGACCATGTCGGCCTACTACGGCCTGGTCATCATCGGCCTGGGGGTGTTGATGGGCTATGCCGGCCAGCTCTCCATCGGCCATGCCGGCTTCTTTGCCATCGGCGGTTATCTCTCGGCCGCGCTGACCACCCATAATCTCCTCTCCTATAAAGACTCCCTCTGTATCCGGCTGTTGGAGCGGGCAGATATGCTGGTCCTGAGCGAGGACATCTACGGCGATGCCCTGCTCACCGTGGTCCCATGGGGCGCCTGCCTCATGGCCGTAGGAACGGCCGCCCTGATTGCCCTGCTCCTGGCCGTTCCGGTGCTCAAGCTCAAGGGCCACTACCTGGCCATGGCCACCCTGGGATTCGGAACCATCATCTACCGGATCCTCCTGGCGACGCCGTACTTCGGCGAGGCCGACGGGATCTCAGACGTGCCCCCCTTTCAGCTGCTGCCCGCCCTGGGGGGACTGCCGCCGGTGGTGGTCAGTGGTTCCTTTGATAACCGGGTGGTCAACTACTACGTGGCCTGGGGAATCCTGATCGTGGGGATGCTGCTCCTCTTGAACCTGATCAACTCCCGGGTGGGCCGGGCCCTGCGGTCGCTGCACAGTTCCGAGGAGGCGGCCGAGGCCGTGGGGATCAACACCTCCCGCTGCAAGGTGCAGGTCTTTGTCCTCAGCGCCGTCTACGCCGCCCTGGCCGGGGTTTTTCTTGCCCATTACAATGCCGGGATCGGGCCCAGCGAGGCCGGGGTGATGAAGTCGGTCCGCTACGTAGCCCTGGTGGCGGTGGGTGGAATGACCAACCTCTGGGGAACCCTGCTCATGGGGGTCAGTCTGACCTTTCTCTCCCTGCGCGGGGTCTTCGGCAGCCTGGACGATGCCGTCTTTGGGGTGATCCTCATCGGGGTGATGCTCTTTGCCCCGGAGGGGATCCTCAGCCTGCGCCGTTTCCTTGTGCCGGCCAAAGACGCGGCCCTTAAACGAGATGAACCCTAGCCTGTCCCCCTGGTGAGCAGCCATGCTTGATATTCAGTCATTGCACAAGAGATTCGGCGGACTCCATGCCGTCAACGAGGTCAGTTTTTCGGTGGAGAGCGGCCTGATCAAATCGGTGATCGGCCCCAACGGTGCTGGCAAGACCACCCTGTTCAACCTGATCACCGGTAACCTGCCGCCCTCTGAGGGGGAAATCTGCTTCCAGGGGACCCCGATCCATGGGCGTAAACCCCACCAGATTGCCGCCATGGGGATGTCCAGGACCTTCCAGAACATCAAACTCTTCCACGGCATGACCGCCCTGGAGTGCGTGATGGTGGGCTGTCACAGCCGCAGTAAGGCCGGTTTCATGGCCGGGATGCTCAAGCTGCCTTCCACCTGGCGGGAGGAGCAGCGGATTTACCAGCGCTCCATGGAACTGTTGGAACTGCTGGAGCTGAGCGATTATGCCCAGGTGGAGGCCACCAGCCTGGCCTTTGGCCAGCAGCGGGCCGTGGAACTGGCCCGGGCCCTGGCCAGTGAACCCAAGCTGCTGCTTTTGGATGAACCTGCTGCCGGTCTCAACATCTACGAAACCGCCGAGGTGGCCCGCCTGATCTGTAAGATCCGCGATATGGGCATCACCGTCCTCCTGGTGGAGCATGATATGTCCCTGGTCATGGAGATCTCCGATGAGATCGTGGTTCTCTGTTTTGGTGAGAAGATCGCCGAGGATACTCCCAAGAATATCCAGCAGAATAAAGAAGTTATCCGCATCTATCTGGGGGAAGATGAGGGCTGAAGTCCGAGATGTCCGGCAGAGACGCAGGGCAACCTGCCTTTTTTTGATCACAATGAGCGGCAAAGATGCTTAAAATTCGAAACCTTGATGCCGGTTACGGCAAACTGCGGGTCCTCAAGAACATCTCTCTCCATGTCAAGGCCGGTGAGATCGTGACCATGATCGGAGCCAACGGTGCCGGTAAGACCACCCTGCTCCATACCATCATCGGTCTGGTTCGGGCCAGCGCCGGTGCCATAGAGTTTCAGCAGAAGGAACACACCGGTAGTTGTGCCCAGAAGATCGTTGCCGCCGGCTGTACCCTGGTGCCCGAGGGGCGTCAGGTCTTTGCCTCCATGACCGTGGAGGAGAACCTGATCCTTGGTGGCTACATGCTCCAGCGCAGGGAAGGCAAGGACGCGGTGCTCCGGGAGCTGCAGTACCAGTACGACCTCTTTCCGGTGCTCCGGGAGCGGAGGGAACAGTATGCCGGCACCCTCTCCGGCGGAGAACAGCAGATGCTGGCCATGGGCAGGTCCCTGATGTCCAGGCCCAGGCTGGTGATGATGGACGAACCCTCCACCGGGCTGGCGCCGCTGATCGTCAGGGAGATCTTCAAGATCATCACCCGGCTGCGTGACGAGGGCAACACCGTCCTCCTGGTGGAACAGAACGCCACCGCTGCCCTGGGCATCGCCGACCGCGGCTATGTGCTGGAGGTGGGCAAGGTGATACTCCAGGGCCCTGCCGCCGACCTGCTGGCCAACTCCGATGTCCAGCGGGCCTATCTGGGGCGGGAAAAAATCGGCTGAGCACCTGGTTGGTGCTCCGGGGCGATGCGCCCCTCAATTGGCGTAACAGGGCAGGGAAATGCTGCCTGGTGCTGTTAAGAGTAATCTCAACTGTAGAAGAAGCTAATGTATTGGGAACCGGAACGAGAATGTATGGCGCGGGAAGATCTGGAGCAGTTGCAGCTGGAACGATTGCAGTCCACCCTCTATCGGGTGGGAACCCATGTGCCGTTTTATCGCAAGAAATTTGATGAGTTGAAGTTCAACTACGACGATGTCCGCTCCCTGGATGATATCCGACGGCTTCCCTTTACCGAAAAGCAGGACCTGCGCAGCAACTATCCCTACGGCCTCTTTGCCATCCCCCTGCGCGATGTGGTCCGGGTCCACTCCTCCTCGGGCACCACCGGCCTGGCCACGGTGGTGGGCTACAGCCGCAACGACATCCGCACCTGGTCCAACCTGGTGGGTCGCGTCCTCACCGCCGCCGGGGTGACCAACAACGACGTCATCCAGATCGCCTTTGGCTACGGCCTCTTTACCGGCGGCTTCGGCCTCCACTACGGGGCCGAGCGGATCGGGGCCTCGGTGATCCCCATCTCCGCGGGCAACACCAAACGCCAGATCCAGATCATGCAGGATTTCAAGACCACGGCCCTGGTCTGTACCCCCTCCTACGCCCTGGTGATGGCAGCGGCCATGATGGAGATGGGGGTGAACCCCAACGGCCTCTCCCTGCGCTTCGGCCTCTTTGGCGGCGAGCCCTGGTCCGAGGCCATGCGCACTGAAATCCATGAAAAACTTGGCATCACGGCCACGGATAACTATGGTTTATCCGAGGTCATGGGTCCCGGGGTTGCCGGTGAGTGCCAGCAGTGCAACGGCCTTCATATCAACGAGGACCACTTTCTCCTCGAGGTGGTGGATCCGGTGACCCTGGAGCCGGTGGCCGAGGGTGAGGTGGGTGAGTTGGTGATCACCACCCTGACCAAGGAGGCCTTTCCCATGATCCGCTACCGGACCCGTGACCTGACCAGGTTTATCCCCGAGCCCTGTGCCTGCGGCCGGACCATGAAGCGGATGCAGCGGGTGATGGGTCGTTCCGATGACATGCTGATCATCAAGGGGGTGAATGTCTTTCCAATCCAGATCGAGAAGGTGCTCTTTGAGGTCGAGGGTACCGAGCCCCACTACCAGATCATCGTTGAGCGGGAGAACCATACCGACAAGGTCACGGTCCTGGTGGAGGTGGTGGAGGCGATCTTCTTTGACGAGATGAAGAAACAGCGGCAGATTGTGGACCATATCAAGGCCCGTCTGGCCGCCGAGCTCGGGGTCAGCGTGGAGGTGAAGATCGTTGAAGAGAAGAGCATTGAGCGTTCCATGGGCAAATCACAACGGGTGATCGATAAACGGAAAATTTAGAGGAGAGACCCCTATGGCCAAGATCCTGAAACTGTATCGAGCTGTTCTGCTGTTGATGCTGGCCCTGGTCCTTGTCGGCGTGGCCCCTGTCCGGGCCGATGATGGTCTGAACGGTTGGGAAAAGGGGGGCGCCTATGACCGCCTCTATCAGGTCTCTGAGCTGGATCGGCTCAAGGGCGATATCAAGAAGATCATCCGGCTTGAGCCCCTGCCGGGGATGGCTCCGGGGATGGGGTTGATACTCAAGGATGGTGATGGTGAGCAGGTAACCGTCCACATCGGTCCTGTTGCCTTCTTGGGGAAAAATATCGGTCTGAAGCGGGGCGACCGGGTCAAGATTCGCGGTGCCTGGGCGGAAATCAATGGTGAGGATGTTTTTCTGGCGGCAAAGATCAAAAAGGGTGATTATTTTAGCCTGAAGGTTCGTCTGACTAAGAATGGAACCCCGTTCTGGGCCATGACTCCAGAGGAGCTGGCCCACGAGCGTGGCCAGGCCCAAAAAAAGTAATCCCTGGCTGCGGTCAGGGAAGGTCGGACCAGAGGCATTGAGCCGATCTTGTTGTTCATGGTTCCATGGGCAGGAGGTCGGATTTTCAATAACCGGTGAGTGCACTTCGGTGCCGCCGGTTATTTCTTGTTAGGAGGAGAACTCTATGAAAGGTTTTGTGTCTACCGTGCTGGTAGGGTTGTTAATGGCCGGAGGGGCGGTTGCCGCAGAGAAGCCGGCTGCCTTGGAAACGGAACAGCAGAAGTTAAGCTACGCCATGGGACTGGACCTGGGGACCTATTTCAAGGGCCTGGGAGAGGAACTGGATATGGACGTGGTTCACCGGGCTATGCTGGACGCCTACACCGGCAAGACTCCGCAGCTCAGCGCTGAAGAGGCAGGCCAGATTCAGCAGGCCTTTGCCAAGCGTCAGCAGGAAAAACAGATCCAGAAGACCGTGGCCATGGTGCAGAAGAATCGTCAGGCCGAGGAGGCCTTCCTGAGTGCCAACAAGGCCAAGGAGGGGGTGGTTGAGACCGAATCCGGCCTCCAGTACAAGGTCGTCAAGCAGGGCAAGGGCGTCAAGCCCCAGCCCACGGATACCGTTAAGGTCCACTATAAGGGCACCCTCCTGGATGGGACCGAGTTTGACAGCTCCTATGCCCGCAACGAACCGGCCGTGTTCCAGGTCAATCAGGTCATCGCCGGCTGGCAGGAGGCCCTGCCCCTGATGGAGGTGGGCTCCACCTATGAACTCTATATCCCGGCCAAACTGGCCTACGGAGATCGGGGTGCGCCTCCGGTTATCGAGCCCGGCTCCATGCTCACCTTCCAGGTGGAGCTGCTGGAGATCCCTGCTGCTGAAAAGTAGGCCTGCAGGATGCTGAACCGAGGCCCGGAGCAGCCGCATAGGCAGCCGCCATACCCAGGGGGCGGCTGCCTGCATCTCTTGTGAACTTCTCTTAAAGGAGTGGAGCATGGGAAAAGAAAAGGCCTTGAAAAAGAAATGCTGTGCCAAGTTTCGCAAAAAGGGCAAGCCCTGCAGTCGCTGTCCCCTCTTTGCCAGGGAGTGTTCCTCCTGCGATCTCAGGGGGAGGGAGTGTCCGGACAGGGGCCAGGATCTGAGCAAAAACAAAAAAAAGAAGAAAAAGAAGAAGAGCGATTCCAAGAAGAAGGAAAAGAAAAACAGGGTCTGAAGCCTTGAACAGCTTGCTTTTCTAACCGTTTGCTTTTCTTTAAGGAGTTGAATGCCGGGTGTTGCCACGATGCAAGCCCGGCATTTTTTTTGCTGACACCTTGGGGAGCAGGGGAGAGCTTCATGCCTTGTGCCCAGGGGGATGGACAGTGGAACTGGTCCGGGAAACCGGGACAGGCCGATTGCCGGATCATCATCATCTCCAGTGAACAGGCCTGACCGCCGGTCTCCCGCTCCGGCTGCCCCCCTGAGCGGGGGGCGCAGCCTGGAGAGCCGCCAGCTGAAACAACTGTGGGCCACCTTGAAAAATTGCTTTTTTTTCCAATCTCGGCGTTGCACTCAAAATTTTATCCTCGGAATATCAGATATATGCCTGCGGTAAAATTTATCGTGCGCCTTGACCTTGATCGAAAAATCTAATTTTTCAAGGTACCCTGTGGTTAAAATTTAAAATTCCCTACAATCTCGCTGAGCTGGGACGAGTTAGTCGACAGGTTCCTGGCATTGACCTCTACCTCCTGACTACTTTGAGAAATACTCTGGGCTGCAACCGACACCTCTGAGATGTCTCTGGTGATATCGGTCGCCACTGCCGAACTCTGACTGACGTTCTCGTTCACCTCCTGAATCCCCTGGCTCGCCTGTGAGATATTTTGAGCTATCTCGCTGGTAGCTGCGGTCTGTTCCTCAACCGCCGTGGCAATGGATCCCACGGTATCGTTCACCCCGCTGATGACCTCTGAAATTTTTCCGATCTCGGACCCGGTTTTCTCTGTGGTACCCTGAACATCCTCAATCAGGATCTTGATTTCGAGGGTGGCCTCGGCGGTTTGTTTGGCAAGTTCCTTGATCTCGTTGGCCACAACGGCAAAACCTTTGCCAGCCTCTCCTGCGCGTGCAGCTTCGATGGTGGCATTCAGTGCCAGCAGGTTGGTCTGCTCGGAGATTTCGGTTATGGTTTCAGTTACTCTACCAATTTTTTCTGCAGCCGTGCTCAGCTCTTCCATATTCTTTGAGGCCTCTTCAGCTTGATGGACGGCATCCATGGAAACACCACGTGCCCTTTCAGCATTTTCAGCGATCTCATTGATGGTGGAACTCATTTCCTCGGCAGCGCTTGCAACCATATTTGCATTGGTGGAGGATTGTTCCATTGCAGCAGCAACGCTGTTGAGATTGGCGCTCATCTCTTCGGCGGCAGTGGCCACATTGGTTGCACGCTGTGAGGTGTCGTCAGAGTCGGTCAACAGATGGTCTGAGATCTGGGTGAGAAGTCCGGAGCTGGAATTGACACTTCCTGAGCTGTCGGCAAGTTTTTTGACTATCTTCTGTAATTTTTCAATAAACAGGTTGAACCATTCGGCAAGTTCACCCATCTCGTCTCTTGACGCAATTTCGAGGCGTTTGGTCAAATCCCCCTCACCTTCGGCAATATCCTTGAGCATGTCAGCTGCACGGGCAATGGGCCGGGTAATGGTGTTCGCCAGAAAGAGCCCGAGCAGACTGAAGGCTGCCACAAGCAGAGCGGCCATGATGAACAGAACTTTGGATAAGGCCACGGCAGGTTCCATGACCTCGGTCTTGGTTATCAGGCCGATGAATTTGTAGCCAAGGGTGGGGGAGCTGTGGATCGTTGCCAGGAAGGTCTCCCCATTCAGCTCCAGTTCGGTGGAACCGCTCTCCATGGCGTTCAGGGTGATAAAGGCCGGTATCTGCAACTCGCTTAATTTTTTGAAACTGGAGTCTGGCATCTGCGGGTTTGCCAGAATAGTACCATCACTCTGGGCCAGGATCACATATCCGCTTTTGCCGATCTGTACCCTGTTGATCAGGTCGGTCATGATCTTCAGGGAAACATCGATCCCTGCAACACCGGCGAGCTCCCCGTCGATTCCCTGCACGGGCGCTACCACGCCAAGAACCGCGGTCTTGGTGGATAGGGTCATGTATGCCGGGGTAACGATGAGTTTGCCGGCATGGACCGCGTCTTCATACCAGGAACGTTTTCTGGGGTCATACCCTGCCGGCATGGCACTGGGAGCGGAGGAGCCGTATCCGCCGTAGCGGGTACCCATGTACACTTCCAGGTAGGAAGGGTCGGAATCCTGGACAACCTTAAAATAGTCGTGCATTGCCACGGCATAGTCACCGGAATCTTGTGGGCGAATCAGCTGTTTGGCTGTTGTCTCCAGGTAATTGGGGACGCTCTTGTCGGCCCGTATGCTGGTAGGGCTGGCCACCAGCAGTTTGACGGCACTCTTGACGCCGTCCAGGTAAAAGGTGAAACCATGGTCTATCTGGGCCAGCTCACGGTTTGTTGAGCTGACAAAGGCCTCAAGGGCCCCATGCTTGATATTCTGCAGCAGAAAGAAGGACAGAATAAGGGTGGGGGTCAGGGTGATACCGGCAAATGCCAGTATCAGTTTTTTCTTGAGTGTCAGCGAACGCATTTTCTTCTCCTGAAGTTGAGAACGGTTTCTTGTCTTAATGTGGTGTTACGGTGTTTTTGTTTCTGTTGGCAAGGCGGCCTGCCTGCCTATACGGCGACGACGGAGTTCCCGTAACCCCTTAAGGAATGTCTGGAATGTCTGGAATGTCTGGTGAGCTTTTGGCTGATGGTACAGAGAGGCTGGAGAAGGCCACTGTGCAATGGTTGATTATCGTTCAATCTTTTTCCGGGATAACACTTGACCAGTGTGCCTGTTTTTCACCAGGCATCGGCAGCTGTCTTGCCTGTAGGCCCTGGAAAAGGATCGTTGACCATGGGACTTTTTTCTACCCTGCAATCTGTACGATGCGGGCAGTAACATTTTCCGGAAAAAAGATCATCTGCTTTTCGTGGATCCCCCATGCTCTTTTAAGAAAACCAGGGGGTACAAAAAAGCCGTATGGCCTCATTATGTCAAGTTAAAAAGTCGGAAAAACCCGACCGTGGGGCAGGGATGATGGAACAATATGGGACTCTCAGGATCTGCCAATGTCTGGGCAGCGAGGGCTCTTCCCTCTCTTCAGGCCACCTTGAAAAATTGCATTTTCTTCCAATCACGGCGTTGCACTCAAGGTTTTATCCTCGGAATATCAGATATATGACTGTGGTAAAATGTATCGCGCGCCTTGACCTTGATCGAAAAATCTCATTTCTTGGCTGTCATTCCCGAGCAGGCCGCAATCCGGGGCTATTTAAGGTGTCGATATGTTGATTTCTGCCAGAGTGCACCACCGGCAATATTTTTGGCCGCGGACTTCTCCTGGAGCAATCGTCAACTCCTGGCGAGCGGCTTGTTGGGCAACTTGGCTGAGTGGTCCGACCTTCCTATTTGTTTACTTTTTGGGATAAATCAGTTACCTGTGGCTGGCTAGTCTGAATCGCTGTTCATTTTCTTGCTTGGCGATCATCTTCATATCCATTTTTTTATGTTGATCTGGTCGGTTTTTGGAGTGCAGGTCCGGTGGAGGGAAGGCGGCCCGGCTCTGAAGCAAACCAGAGGCTGGGGGACTGATCAGAGAGTATGTTTTCATTTTTATTGAGGGATGCGTTAGATGGGATATTGCAGGAAAAAGGGAACAAGCCGATCTCCCAGAGGATGGTTTTCGCTGCTGCAGCTGCTTGCCCTTGTCTGCTCCTGCAACACCTGGGGGCAAGAGCTCAGTGTTGAGGAGCAATCATGGCTTGAGAGCAAGGGCGAAGTCGTCTTCGTCAGCCAGAGCCTCTATCCTCCCTTTGAATTTGTGGATAATGACCAGAGCCGGGCAGGGATGTGCTTGGAGCTTGTCCGCTGGATTGCCACTGAGTTTGGAATGAAGGCAAGATTTCGTGACATGCCCTTTAAAGCTGCTCAGCGGGCCGTTTTGGCTGGCGAGGCCGATGTTATCACCAGTCTTTTTTTCAGTGAGGAGCGTGACCTGAGCTTTGATTTTTCCCAGATGACCTGGGAGGTGCCGGCCCTTATCTTTGTTGACCGTGCTCGACCCGATATCACCCATCTCCCAGATCTGCAGGGTAAGCGGGTTGCCATGCAGCATGGCGATTATGCCGCTGAATTCCTGAAATCCAAACAGATTGACTATGAACTGGTGTCCACCGCCACCTTTGCCGAGGCTGTGAACCTGGTGGTGGCAGGCGAAGCAGATGCTGTTATCGGAGACGAGCAGATCGTCTTGTATCACCTGTTCAGTAACAAGCTGACCAAACGGATCAAATCGGTGGGAGCACCGCTTTACACCGGCCAGAACTCTCTGGGGCTCAAGCAGGGGGCTGTTGAGCTGCAATCAATCCTCAATAAAGGCATTGACCTGGCCCGTGAGCGGGGAGTCTTTTCCACCATAGCGCGTAAATGGACCGGCACCATCTATGAACTGCCGGTTCCCTGGTACGTGCAGTATCGTCTCCAGTTACTGCTCGTTTTCGGAGGTCTGTTGGCCCTGTTTGCCCTCATTTTGTTCTGGAATGCCCAGCTGCGGAGGACCGTGCAGGGCAAGACAGAGGATCTTCGCAAGAGTGAAGCCCATCTGCGGACCCTGATCAACACCCTGCCGGACCTTATCTGGCTCAAGGATCCGGATGGGATCTACCTGGGCTGCAACCCGAGATTTGAACGTTTTTTTGGTGCCAAAGAGTCTGAAATTATAGGTAAAACAGATTATGACTTTGTGGGGAAGGAGTTGGCGGATTTTTTCCGTAAACATGACAGAAACGCTGTAGCTGCAGGCAGGTCTGTTGTCAACGAAGAAGAGGTGGTCTACGCCGATGACGGTCACAGGGAGTTGCTGGAAGCCATTAAGACGCCGATGTATGGAGATGATGGCGTCTTGATCGGGGTGCTGGGGATTGCCCGTGACATCACGGAGCGGGAGAACATGGCGATTCGCCTTCAACAGGCAAGTAAGATGGAGGCGATTGGTCACCTGGCCGGTGGGGTGGCCCATGATTTGAACAATATCCTCTCCGGCCTGGTCAGCTACCCGGAACTGCTCCTGATGCAACTCCCGGAGAAGAGTCGATTGCGCCATTCCGTCGAGGTCATTCAGGAGTCCGGCATACGCGCATCTGCAATCGTGGCAGACCTGTTGACCGTTGCCCGGGGAGTTGCTGCGGGCAGGGAAGTGGCCAATCTGAATAGCCTGATCGAGCAGTATCTGGGCTCACCGGAATACGATACCCTCAAGGATTTACACCAGAGGGTACGATGCACGGTACAACTTGATCCTGACCTGCTCAACCTCTGCTGCTCCCCGGTCCATGTGGTAAAATGTATTATGAATTTAGTGACCAATGCGGTGGAGGCTGTCCAAGGTGAGGGGGCTGTTGAGATTGCTACCCAAAACCGATATCTGGAGTACCCCCTTGTCGAAGATCAGTATCTGGAAAAAGGGGAGTATGTGGTGGTCAGGGTATCAGATACAGGCCTAGGTATCTCTGAGGAGGATAGAGAACGTATCTTTGAACCCTTTTATACCAGAAAGATGATGGGAAGAAGTGGCACCGGACTGGGGCTCTACATCGTCTGGAATACCGTGCACGATCACCACGGCGCCATTGTGGTGGATTCCGGGGAGAGCGGAACCACCATGGAACTCTTCTTCCCTGCAAGCAGAGAAGGGCTGGCAGCCAGGAGTGAAGGTGTCAAGCTGGAAAGTCTCAAAGGAAAGAGAGAGCAGATTCTGGTTGTCGATGACGAGCAGCTTCAGCGGGAAGTCGCAGCCAAGATGCTTGAGTCGCTCAACTATACGGTTGATACAGTGAGGTCTGGTGAGGAGGCGCTTGACTATCTTGATCAAGGCAACGTTGATTTGGTGCTTCTCGATATGTTGATGGCACCAGGCATTAACGGCCGGCAGACCTATGAGCAGATTCTTACCCTGGATCCCGGGCAGAAGGTCATCATTGCCAGCGGCTTCTCTGAACATGATGAGGTAAAGGCCACCATTCGACTCGGGGCCAGTGGTTTTATCAACAAGCCATATACCATGGAGACGATTGGTCGGGCCCTTAAGGAGGTCTTGGCCGGCTGATGTGGACCGTTCAAACGTTTCAACCTCCCTTTAATTAGAGTACATGTAGAGTACAGGAGCGTTGCCACTCCCCCTGTCGCAGTTGTTTTTTTTGGGGGGGGGGCAATTATCAAGCCATGGGATCAGGCAAAGCCAGATGAGGACATTTTCTCCGGGTTCACCCTTCAGCGATTATATTCACTGTTACTGGCTGCTCAGCGCTGCGGGCGTTAATCATCCAGAGATGGTCTCCCCTGTCTCTCTGGATGGGGGGCTGGCACTGGTCTTCAATCTTGGTGATCCTGTGCTCTGCACTGTCGACGATTCCAGATCGGTCCGTATGGAGGGCGATTTTCTGGTAGGGTCCCTTGGTCAACACCTTCAGGTCACGGCTACAGGCTCCTTATGCCTGTTTGGGGTGAGCTTTACCCCGGAGGGCCTCTATCCCTTCTTTTCCATGCCTCCTGTCGATCTCTCCAATCTCTGTGTCGAAATGGAAGAGGTCTGGGAACTCAATGGCCTGGGGCTGGCAAAGAGGATTCACGCCGCCGCACCTGGCCCAGCAGGCCTTATTCAAGGCTTTGAGACCTTTTTTGTGCAAAGGATCGCTGCCTTCAGAGCGCACAGCCGCCATCTTGAACGGGCGGTGGCTCTTATCCGCGCCTCCCAGGGGAACATTCTGGTGGGGAGAGTCGCTGAATGCCTGCAGCTGAGCAGCCGTCAGCTGGAGCGAACATTCACAAAGCGTATCGGCATCCCGCCCAAGCAGCTTTGTCGATTAATCAGGATCAAGCAGGTGTTGCGCCGGATTCAGGCGGGGGAAAAGGATCTCGCCTCCATGGCCGTGGCAGCTGGTTTTTTTGATCAGGCCCATTGTTGCCATGCTTTCAAGGCCTCTACAGGGAGCAGCCCTGGGGAGTTTTTGGGCAGGGCCCAGGGCCGGTAGCTGAGGGTATGTGCAGATTTCCCGGTAAATCTGAGAGCCAGGGTCGTATTCGTACAATACAGCCTGGTGCGAATTTTTTACTCTGTCTCCAGGATAGAGTTTTTTCAGATCTATGGCCACACCCAGGAGGCTCCATGAACCCAAAGAGACAAGACTCGGAAGATATACAGCAAAAAATCAGCACAGCGATTGAACATCTCAAGGCGGGCTGCTCCTGTTCCGAGTCTGTGCTGCTGACCTATGGTCCGCAGTTGGGGCTCGAGCAGAAGCTGGCGGTCAAGATCGCCAGCGGCTTTGGTGGCGGCATGGGCATGGGGGCTACCTGTGGAGCAGTGACGGCCTCAATCATGGTTATCGGCCTGCAACACGGTCCTGCGAGCGGAGCAGAGCGCGCTGTACGGGCGCTCAGTTCTGAATATGTTGGATCCTTTGTGGAGCTTTTTACCAGGAGAAACGGATCGGTCTGCTGCAGGGATTTGACCGGGGGCCTTGATCCCTCCACCGCCGAGGGGCGGCAGCAGATTCGGGAACAGGGCAGGGTGGAGGATGTTGTTGCCGAGGCGATCCGTACCCTGGAGCAGCTTGTACCTGCAGGCGATGGCCAGCGGGCGACTCCTGCTGCCTGAGCAGGGACGGTAGCCGAGATTCTTTCTCCGGGATCATCCAGCCGCTCTCTGGCATCTTCTCTGGAACTGCCCTTGAGGCTGGCTGAGTTTGGCTGGCAGTCAGGGAAAAGAGGGGGCCGGCAGCCTGGGAGCAGGTCTGCCCCCTGGCTCTCTTGAAACCGTGAACAGGCCGGGCCGAGTCCGTCAGAGCGTTCTGTCGAGAAAGGCGGCAATCTCCTGGCTGACGATCTCGGGCTGCTCGAGGTTGGCAACATGGCCGGCATCGGCGATCAGTTCTAACAGCGAACCCGGGGTGGCGGCAGCCATCTGTTCCGCCTCGTGGGGAGGGCGCGGCAGATCATCCTTTCCGGCCATGAAGAGGGTCGGGACCTGAAGTTGGCAGAGGCGCGCCATAAGGTCATTCCTGGCAAAGATTCCCCGGCCCATTGCGACGATGGTGGGGATGTTTGCAGGAGGGATGGCAAGCAGGGTCTCGCGAAACGCTGCGACCATTGCCGGACGCTCGGCCATGGTGAGCGGTGAAAAGAAGATGGGCGCAATCTGCTCGGCGAGCGGCGGGGGCACGCTGCCCAGTTGGGCGATCATCTCCAGCATGCCGAAGTAGTGCTGCCTGCTCTCCTCGGGCTCTGCTCCCACAAAGGAGTCCATGACCACAAGGGCCCTGACGGCCTTGGGCTGTTTCAGCGCCAGCTGGATCCCCCACATCCCGCCAACCGAGAGGCCGACCAGGGCATACTGTTTCAGTTCCAGCTTTTCGGTAAATTCCAGATAATCGTCTGCCAGTCTTTCGATGCTGATCTCCTCATCCTCCTCCAGTGGATCGGAGCAGCCGTGTCCCCAAAGGTCCGGCACTATACAGCGAAAGGATTTTTTAAGTGCCGCGACCTGGGGCGCCCACATCCTGTGGTCCCAGAGATAGCTGTGGCCAAAGACGACGGGAAAGCCCTGTCCCTGGTCCTGGTAATGGAGCTGCCTGTTGTTATTCAAGGTGATGGAGGGCATGATACTTTTTATCCTGTAGCGTTGTTTTTGTTTGGGGTGCATCGTGACGAGTCCACCTCAACCAGTCTGAGCGGGCTTGCCTGCCCAAGTTCCCGGTGGACCATCCGGATATGGTCGATCTCCTGCCAGTCCTTGCCCAGCAGTTCGGCCCCGTAGGCGTCCGTGGCCACCGGGTCTGCCGAGGCGACCAGCCGTCCCACCGGCGGCTGACAATGGCGGCCCCAGAGGTGGGCCTCGGCCATGCCCGTGCTGGCATCCAGGAGGGTGAAGTCCGGGCTGCGATAGCGGTTGAGGTCGGCGATGGCGGCATGAATCTCCCCGTGGAAGGCGGACTTTTTCCAGCCGCCGCCCTGTTGGTAATGGTCAGGGGGGGGCAGACCCATCATGTTCTTCATGGTCAGGGTCACCCGGGCCAGGGTATGGGCCTTGAGAACCGGTACCGAGAGCAGGAAGCTCTCCAGGGCTATCCGGGGCAGCTGCATCCTGGGCCAGCGCAGGCAGCGTTCTGAGGAGAGGGCGACGGAGGGCTCTTGGTTGAGGTCCAGCAGGGGGACCCGGAGTTCGGCGGCCAGCCTGGTGTAGCCCAGCTGGGCAAAACAGTGGTCGGTCTCGTAATGGAGGGCGGCCGTGCCCTCGGCGATGATGATCTCGGCAGCGCTCCGTTTACGGAGGTAGCGGACCAGGGCGGCCACCAGCTCCACCGGGGTGGTGATCGGCGGCGGCAGGGCCTCCACCAGGTTGGGCTTGATCAGGATCACATCCTGGCCACCGATCCGCTCGGGCAGGCCGGCCGCATCGAGGAGCCTGCTCAGCCCGGGATCAGCCCCCTGGCTGGAGGAGGAAAAGACCGTGCCCTGATCCATGATCGGCCTGCCTAGCCCTCTTCCCTGACCAGCAGCGAAAAACCCAGGAGCATCATCAACAGATGGACACTGAGGGCGGCGATCATGGGGCTGAGATAGCTGGCCTTGGCCAGGGACTGGAGGGTGCCCCAGATGCCCCAGCAGGCAAAGGCCATGCCGCAGCTGACCGGCACGGCCAGGGAGAGGTCCTTTCCCCACTTGCGATAGACGATCAACAACAGGGGCAGCCCCAGAAAGAGCAGGGGCAACCCCAGCAGGGTATAGGAGATCCGGCCATAGAAGTTGGCCCAGGCCATGTTGGTCTCATCCGGTGAGTTCTGGTGCCTGGTCTCCTTGTAGAGATCCAGCAGCGAGAGTTCCAGGGACTGGTACTCGGGCACAAAGAAGTTCTCCGGTCGTTCGGCAAAGCCAAACTCCCGGCTGGTGAAGAGTTCGGTGGAGAAGTCACTCTTGCCCCGGGCCTGTTGGATCTGGCCCTTGTGCAGGGTCCAGGTCCCGTCGGCCCAGCGGGCCTCCCTGGCCGCGATATTGGTGGTCAGCTGATACTCCTCGTCCCAGGAGGTGTAGGAAAAGAACAGGAAATTATCGCTGCTGGGCGAGGGGCGGGCAAAGGAGTAGAATCCCTCCTGACCCCGGTAGTAGTAGCGGCCGCTGCGGTAGATCCCCAGGGGGATCCGTCCCTTGACCTCCTTGTGCCAGATGCGGTTGGTCTCGGCCACGGTCTTGGGCAGGACAAACTGGGACATGGCCAGGAAGAGCAGGGTAAAGAGGAGGCCACCGCCCAGGATGGGGTAGGTGATCTTTTTTAAGGGGATGCCGCCGGCCTTGAGGGCGATCAGTTCGTTGCTGTGGTTGAGGATCCCCAGGGTGACCACCCCGGCCAGGAGGATACAGACCGGCCCCATCTGCTCGACGATAAAGGGGATGTTGAGCAGGAAGAAGTGGAACACCAGGGCCATGGATTTGCCCTTTTCCAGAAAGTTGTCGATCTTCTCAAAGAAATCGATCAGCAGGTAGATGGCAATAAAGCCTGCCATCAACATGAAGATGTTGCGGAGAAACTGGAAAAAAATATAGCGGTAGAGGAGAATCACTGGCCTTTGCGGGGTAGAGGTGCTGGTATGCAGGCTGATTGTCGGGCTTGTCGTCTTCGCAGGCTGGGGGATCGTCGGGCGCGACAGCGTCGGCCTGCCTCATCAGCCGCCGACAGACCACCTCCAGCCAGGATATTCTTTACCATGCCTGTTCTAAAAGCAAAAGCGATTGTTGGGGCACTCCTGCCGGGAGATGATCCCGGGAGGGCAGGGGCTGGGTACCAAGCTCTGAGTCTGGGAAGGGGGCAGGGGAGGGTCGGGCTGAGGCAATGCTTGCTATTTTTGAAAACTCTGTGGTATAGTGTTCCTTTTTGAACCCGTTTTTGTCGGGAAGAAAAGGAAGATGTACCATGGATCAGTTGTTAACAGAAAAGACCCTGCCGGGCGCTCTCTCTTCTGGAGCTACGCTTATTCCTCCAGAGGATACCACTGTTGCTGCTGATTGTTGATGCCACTGCGCTCCATTGCTTAAGGACTGTAGTGGTTTTTTTTTGCCATCGTAGACTATGCTTAAACGACTGGAAAAGATAGCAGATACCGTCACCCAAAGCGCCAGCAGGAACTCTGCCTCAACCCGGCTCAATGGTTTTTGGGACATCTTTGAACGCGATGATGAGGTCCTCATCCTGATCAGCGCCGATCCCGATGCCATTGCCTCGGCCATGGCGGTCAAACGTCTGCTCAGTTACCGGGTGCAGAGTGTGGCCATCGGCTATCCCAACGAGATCCGTCGGCTCAACAACATCACCATGGTGGATCGCCTGAAGATCCCCATCGAACGGATGCACACCCTGCCGGTCAAGGAGTACTCCAAGCGCATCCTGGTGGACTCCCAGCCGACCCACCACACCTGCTTTGAAAAGATTCAGTTCGATGCGGTCATCGACCATCACCCCGTTACCAAGGGATGGGACGCCCAATTCATCGATATCCGGCCGGAATACGGGGCCGTGGCCTCGATGATGGTTGAGTACCTGCGGGCAGCGAATATCAAGCCATCGGTGGCCCTGGCCACGGCCCTGTTTTACGGGATCAAGGTGGACACCCAGAACTTTCAGAAAAAGAATATGCAGACCGGCGATGGTACCTCCTTTCGCTACCTCTTTAATATCGCCAACCTGAACCTGGTCAGGAAGTTTGAACTCACCGAACTGCGCCGCTCGGAACTCAAGTACTTCCGCATAGCCCTCAACGAGGTCAAGAGCCGCAAGGGCCGGGCCTATGTGCACCTGGGCCGGGTGGGCACCCCGGATATCCTGGTGATCATAGCTGATTTTTTTAATCATGTGGACAAGTTCGACTGGGTGATCGTCTCCGGTGTCCATGGCGAGAAGCTGGTGGTGATTTTCCGTTGTGACGGTTATCGTAAAAATGCCGGCAAGTTGGCCCAGAAGACCTTTGGCGAATACGGTCCTGCCGGTGGACACAAGGAGGCTGCCAGGGCCGAGGTTCCCATCAAAAACCTGCCAATGCGTGAAAATCAGGAGTTTACCACCAATACCCTGATCCGGATCATCACCCGCTACGTCAAGTAGCCTGCCGCCCTGGGAGGAGGCTTGGGGGAGAAGATCGTCTGCTTTAGGATGATAGTGCTTGCGTAAGTTAATGATTATGCAATAGGATGTATCGAGGTAGGCGCTCCTGTTTTCTCTGGTTGTCTGCTGCGGACAGCCGGGGAGTATCCGATACTCTCTCCCTATGGTGTGCACATGTTTAAAAGTTCCATCCTGGCCATGATCCTGGCCGGAGGCCGGGTCGATGAACTGGGGGTTCTTACCCACTATCGCCCTAAATCGGCGGTCCCCTTTGGGGGCTTTGCCCGTGTGATCGACTTTCCCCTGTCCAACCTGCTCCACTCAGGGATTGAGCGCATCGCTATCCTCAGTCAGTACCGCTCCTATTCCCTGATCAACCATATCGGTACCGGCGCTGCCTGGGATATGATCGGCCGCAATCGCGGCATCTCCATCCTGCCGCCCTTCAAGGATTACCAGAGTCCCCACTGGTATCGGGGTTCCGCCGATGCCGTCTACCAGAATCTGGATTTCATCAAGTACCACGATCCCTCCAACCTCCTGATCCTCTCCGGTGATCACATCTACCAGATGGATTACCGTAAGATGATCCGCTACCATAACGAGCATGATGCCGACCTGACCGCCGCCTTTATCCAGGTCCCCCAGGAATCCGCCTCCCGCTTCGGGGTGGCCGAGATCAGTGATGACAACTTGCGGGGGGGGCGTTTACTCTCCTATGAGGAGAAACCGGCCGCGCCCAAGAGCAACTGGGCCTCCTTGACGGTCTACTGCTTTCGACCGGAGGTCCTCTATGAGATGCTCAGGGAGAATCAGCAGAACGAGTCCTATGAGTTTGGTCGGGACATCATTCCCATGATGATGGCACGCAACTGCAAGGTGCTTGGCTATAAGTTTGATGGCTACTGGGGCTATACCCGGACCATTGATGAGTACTGGCAGACCTCCATGGATCTGCTCGGTGAAGAGGCCAAGATCGATATGGAGGCCTGGGGGATCCGGACCAACCTGGATCACCGCAACATCGCCGGTCGTCAGGCCGTGAAGATCGGCGCCAACGGGCTGCTGGAGAATTCCATCGCCTACAACGGCTGCGTGGTGGAGGGGGTGGTTCGCAACTCCATCCTCTTTCCAGGAGCCCGGATAGAGCAGGGGGCCGAGGTCAACTCGTCTATTCTCTTTTTTGATAATATCGTCCGCCAGGGGGCCCACCTCAACCGGGTGGTCAGTGATGTCAACACCACCTATGGCCGCAACGTCCAGGTGGGCAGCCCTGATCGGCATGCCCGGGAGGGGGTCAGTGTGGTCGGCTGGAACAACACCATTCCAGACGGCTTCCAGATCGGCTCCGGCTGTACCGTGGCCCCCAGGATCGCAGATAACCGCTGGCCCGAACGGGCCATCCGTGATGGGGAGGAACTGAAATGAAAACAAACGCTGACGCCCTGGTACTGCTGCTGGCCGGTGGGATCGGCAGCCGCCTCAATCTGCTGGTGGGCCATCGGGCCAAACCTGCGGTCCCCTTTGGCGGTCTCTACCGGATCATCGACTTCAGCCTCTCCAATGTGATGAACTCGGGCCTGCGCAAGGTCGGGGTCCTCACCCAGTACAAACCCCTCTCCCTGATGGCCCATATCGGCGGGGGCGAGGCCTGGGACTTCACCGGCCGTACCCGCGGGGTCAAGATCCTGCCGCCGCGCACCGGGGAAAAGGACTCGGACTGGTACCAGGGTACCGCCGATGCCATCCGCCAGAACATCGACTTTATCCAGAACAATCCGGCCGATCAGGTGGTGATCCTCTCCGGGGACCATATCTACCGGATGGATTTTGACGCCATGCTCTCCTACCACCAGCACAAGCAGGCGGATATCACCATCGGCATGATGGTGGTGCCCAAGAGCCAGATCCACCAGTTCGGCGCCGGCATCGTGGACAAGGAGAACCGGATCATCGACTGGGAGGAAAAACCCAAGGAGCCCAAGACCAACCTGGCCTCCATGGGGATCTATATCTTTGACACCAGGTACCTCTTGGAGACCCTGGCCCGGGATAAGCAGGAGAATGATTTCGGGATGCACATCATCCCCAGGGCCATCGAGGAGAACAGGGTCTTTGCCTATCCCTTTTACGGCTACTGGCGGGATGTGGGCACGATCCAGTCCTACTGGGAGACCAATATGGACCTGATCCGGGAGGATAGCGAACTCTCGCCCGAGGAGTGGGAGATCCAGCCCAATCCCGAGTATGGCGACCGGCCCATGGATCGTGCCGGCAGCCGTTTCACCGCCGCCAGTTCGGTCCGCTCCTCCCTGGTCGCCGCCGGCTGTGTGATCGAGGGCAGGGTGGAGAACTCGGTGCTCTCTCCCGGGGTGATCGTCAAGAAGGGTGCGGTGGTCAGCAACTCGGTGATCTTCGACGACGTGATCATCGGCCAGGATGCCCGGGTGGATCATGCCATCTGCGACAAGCGGGTCTACATCGGCGACGGTGCGGTGGTGGGCAACAGCGACAACATGACCATCGCCAATCGGGATTACCCGGACCACCTCTACACCGGGATCACCCTGATCGGCAAGGAGGCCCGGATCCCTGATCAGGCCGGCATCGGCCGCAACTGCATCATCAACTTCGGCTTCCAGGAAAAGGACTTTAACGGTTCCCTCCAGCTGGGAGATGGGGAATCGGCCTGAGCCCGGCCAGGCTGAGCCCCATCCCGCCGGGCAAAGAGAGCCGGTGGCGTACCCTTGGGGGCAGTGATCTTGGAGGCGAGCGCAACAGCTTGTAAGTCCTTATCTCCGCTTTAGGGGATTATTTTCTTGACCTGTCGGGCGTTATCGAATAACTCATGGCCTGTTCAGGTTCCACAGAGGTGGAGAAAAAAAGGGAATCCCGTGCAATTCGGGAGCGGTCCCGCCGCTGTAACCCCACACCCCTCGGGAGAGGGCGTGTTTCAGCCATTGAGGCCACTGCTTTTTGCCGAGCGCAGAGCGGGAAGGCGGTTGAACCCAGGGGGAAGCCAGAAGACCTGCCTGAATTCAAATTCGAGCCACGCTGCGAGCTGACAGCGAACTCGGACCATACCATAAGGGTTAAGGAAACAGGGTGCAGCCCTTCATGCATATTCGTGCATGGAGGGTTTTTTTTTGCCAGCCCGGCTTCGCCCGAGGGGCGCCCGGAGTCTACTTAAAACGACCATCAGCGTCAGGTGAGTGTCATGTATCAACAGGGATATATCGGTCGTAAGATGCGACTTCCCCGGCTCCAGGAAGAACCAGCCATTGTGATCACCGCATTCGGCAGTTCCAGCCAGGGCAGCAGGGGGATCCAACTGATTCGGCAGCGGCTTGAACAGGAGTTTCCCGGGCAGGAGCTGTTTTGGGCATACAGCTCAGAGATTATCCGGAAGAAGGAACAGTTGCCCAGCCTGCAGGAGACCCTGGCCCAGGTGGAGGCTGCCGGTTATCGTAAGGTCATTGTCCAGCCCCTCCATATCTTTCCAGGGACCGAGTATCAACAACTTGTTGAAACCTGTAATTATTTTCCTGGGTTGAGGGTGATTGTCGGGGAAACCCTCTGTCATCGCTGGGATTTTATCCATCAGGTCCTGGGGGTTGTTGCCCAGGATTTCCTGGGCCAGGAAGAGGGGCTCAACCTGCTCGCCCTCCACGGAACCCCCCTGGCAGCGGATCCTGCCAATATCATCTACCTCGGGATCGAGCAGCTGGTCACGGCAGGCTATGCCAACGTCCGGGTCGCCTCCATCGAAGGGATCCCTGAGCACCGGGGGGTGATTCGGCAGATCAAGAGCTGTTGCCGGGCCGGTACGGAGAAGAGGGTGCGGATTATTCCCATGATGTTGCTTGCAGGGGTCCATGTTGAGGACGATCTGCTGGGAGAGGAAGAGAGCTGGCGCCTGCTCTTGGAAGAGCAGGGCTTTACGGTGGACTGTCCAACCCTGCTCTATGAAGGGGCGACCTACTATAAGGGCCTGGCCTTTCGTCCGGAGTGTGTTGACTTCTTCATGGACAGGCTGAAGAGGTCCCTCAGCCTGATGCATTATTACTAGGGTGGCAGGCCTTGAGCAGAGAAGAGAGCAAAAAAAAGGGGGTTTTGCCCAGGCCTGGAGGACGAGCACGAATGAACCGGAAATGGTGGGCCCTGCCCGCAGCCTGCCTGCTGATGACAACGGCAGCCCTGGCAGCCACGGCAGCCGGACCAGATGAGGTGAGCGAGCGGATTGAACAACCCGTGGCAGAGGCCATTGCTGCCAGGCAGCAGACCCAGGAGGAGGAGGAACAGTGGCGCCGCCTCCAGGCCCGGCTGCTTGCCCAGCTGGAAGGGCTGCAGCAGGAGGTGGGACAGCTGCGGAGGGTAGAGGGGGAGCTCTCCTCTCAAGTTGCGGCCGTCGAGGCCCGGCTTGAACAGAAGAACCAACAACTCCGGGACATCGCCCAGATCCAGGCGGAGATGGACCCCTTTCTCGAGCAGCTCCTGGCTCGGCTGCTGAGCCTGCCAGGCCAGGGGCTGCCCTTTTTGCTGGAAGAACGGGAGCAGCGCTTTTCGCGCCTGGAGACCACCCTCCAGGATCCGGCCATCAGCCTCAGTGAACGGTACCGCAAGGCCATGGAGGCCCTGCTGATAGAGGCGGAGTTCGGCCTGAGCCTGGAGACCTATCAGCAGACCCTGCCCATAGGCGGGAGGCCGCTGCTGGTGGATATTTTTCGCCTGGGACGCCTAGGCCTCTTTTACCTCACCCTGGATCGGAGCGCATGCGGCTTCTTCAATGTAGCCACGGATGCCTGGAGTCCCCTGGACAAGGGATATCTCCGCGATCTGGAAACCGCCGTCGCCATTGCGGCCAAACAACGACCGGTGGAGCTGTTGACCATGCCGTTGGGGAGAATGGTGCAGCCATGAAGAGCAGGGTAGGGTTCAATGGTTGGCGGTGTCGGCTGATCTCACTCTTCCTCCTGCTCCTCTTATTACCTGGCTGGGGGCCGGGAGCCGCTGCCGAGGAGATGCGGGCCTTACAGGTCCAGGCCAGAGAGGCGCGTGAGGCGCTGATCAAGAGCGCTGCCCGGGAACGGGCAGAGGCCAGGCAGGTCGCTGCCGAGAGCAGGGCCCGGATCCTGGCCGACCGCAGCCGCCTGGAGGGGGAACTCGGGCGTCTTCAGGGGCTCAAAGACCGCCTCAAGCAGGAGGTGGCCGCCCTGGAGTCGATCCATATCCGTCTCTCCCGGGAGGAAGAGGCCCTGAGCCGCGAGCTTAAAGAGCGCGAGCAGGTGATCAAGGAACTGGTCGGCGTCATCCGGGTCAATGCCAAGGATGTCGACGCCCTGGTGCACAGCAACCTCCAAACCGCCATTCAGGGCCTTGCTGCAAGTCCTCCGCCGATCCTGGCAGATCCCGGGGTCTTTCCCGGGATGGAGGATATCCGTGAGCTGGCAGAAACTCTCTTTACCCAGGTGGAGCAGAGCGGCCAGGTGAGCCGGAGCTCCACCACCATCATTGACCGTAACGGTCTCTCCACCCAGGCCGAGGTCCTGGCCCTGGGGCCCTTTACCGCCGCCTATCTGGGAGCAGATGAGCTGGGTTTTCTCCGCTATTCCGCCAGGGGCAACAAGCTCTATGCCCTCTCCAAACTGCCGCCGGCTCGGATGCAGCGACAGCTCCGGGACTACCTGGAGGGGAAGAGTGAGGCCGTGGTCATGGATATCGGCCGGGGTGCAGGGCTGCAGCAGCTCAGCCACCAGTTGAATCTCTGGGAGCAGGTCCGGCAGGGGGGACCCATCGTCTGGCCGATCCTGGCGATCTTGCTTGCCGGGCTGTTCATCATCCTGGAACGGGTGCTCTTTCTCCTCCGGAGACGCTGCAACGCCAGCCGCCTGATGACAGAGATCCAAGCGGCCGTGCTGGAGGGCAACTGGCAGGCAGCTGTGGAGCTGTGCACTCCCTCTCTCCACAAACCGGTGGTGCGGGTGATCCTGGCTGGGCTCGAGAGCCGGCAGATGCAACGTGAGGAGATGGAAAATGTGCTCCAGGAGAGCATCCTCCGGGAGATTCCTCCCATGGAGCGCTTCCTCTCCACCCTGGGCATCCTGGCCGCCATCGCACCGCTGCTGGGCCTGCTGGGCACAGTCACCGGGATGATCGATACCTTTCAGATCATCACCCTCCACGGTACCAGTGATCCGCGGCTGATGTCCGGGGGCATCTCCGAGGCCCTGGTGACCACCATGCTTGGCCTAGGCGTCGCCATTCCGCTGATGCTTGCCCAGACCCTGCTCAGCCGGGCCGTTGAAGAGGAAATCGGGCATCTGGAGGAAAAGGGCGTGTCCCTGGTCAATATCATCCACAAGAGCCGGCTGGGCGGATGAGTGAGCTGATCCGGCAGCAGTACCTGCTCCTGGAAAAGTATTTCTGCCAGGGCGGGCCGCTGATGGGGCCGCTGCTCCTGCTCAGCCTGGTGATGTGGCTGCTGATCATCGAGCGCAGCCTCTTTCTGGGGCGGCTCTATCGCAGGAACATGAGCCATCAGGTCGCCCGGGAACACCTCCTGGCCGGTGAACGGCCCGATCCCCGCCAATACAAGGGGGTGGTCTCCCTGCTGGTCAGCCGCTTTCTCCGCCAGCGGAGCGGAGAGGTCGAGTTGGACCGTTTCATCCTGGACGAAGTCGTCCTGGGGATCAATCATCGACTCAACGATCACCTGGCCACCATCGGGGTCCTGGCCGCCATTGCCCCCCTGTTCGGCCTCCTGGGGACGGTCACCGGGATGATATCCACCTTCGATGTCCTGGCCCTCTTTGGTACAGGTAACTCCAAGGCCATGGCCGGGGGCATCTCCGAGGCCCTGATCACCACCCAGACCGGCCTCTTGGTGGCGGTCCCTGGTTTATACATGAAAAATTTTCTCAGCCGCCGGGCGGACAATCTCCAGCAGCGGGTTGCCACGGCCGGCCTCTACCTGAGAAGAGCGCTTAAGGCCGCTGACCAAGGAGAACCATCATGCTCAACATAAGTGCAGCCCGGCGCAGGCGGAAACAGGGTGTTGAGTTGAATATCGCCCCCCTGATCGACATGGTCTTTATCCTGCTGATCTTTTTTCTGGTCAACACCAGTTTTGTCAAGGAAACCGGGGTCGAGGTCAGCCGGCCCACCGCCTCCACGGCCCACGCCCAGGCCAAGAGCCCCATCATGATCGGTATTGACCGGGAAAACCGGATCTTCATGGAACATCGGGAGATCGATGTCCGGGCGGTGAGGGCCAATGTGGAGCGCGCCCTGGCGGAAAATCCCGAGGGCGGGGTTATTATCGTCTCCGACAAGAGCAGCAATGCCGGGATGGTCATCGCGGTCATGGATGGCTGCCGGCTGGCAGGTGCGGATAATATCAGCCTTGCCGCCCGTATCCCCCAGGGCTAAGGGCAGCAGGGTTTGAGGCAGCAGGGATGAGCATGGCAGAGGGACCCTTCGACTGGTCATTGGCTTCCAGCCATCGGCTGACGACCTGGCTGGGCGCCAGCCTGGCCACGGTTTCGCTGAACCTGGTGCTTTTTCTGCTCCTCCCTGCCCTGATGCTGCCCCCGGGAAACGCTCCCAGCCCTCTGCCGCTGGTGGAGCGGGTCCAGCTGGTCCGTCTCCCCCCGGAGGAGCCGCCGCTTCACCCCAAGGAAGAGCCACCTCCCCCAAAACCGCAACCACAGGCCGAGCAAGAGCCCCGTCAGCAGGCCGCCCCTCTGGAGGCACCCAAGCTGAGCCTGCCCTTTACCCTGAATCCCAGGATGCCGGCGGCGCCCACCGACCTGCAGCTGCCGCTGGTGCAGGCCGCCCCCTTTCATCCCGGGCTTGCCGACGGGGTCGGGATGGAGGAGTTGGATGGACCCCTGACCACCCTGGCCAGGATTCCGCCGGTCTATCCCCTTCGGGCCCTGCGACGCGGCATCGAGGGCTGGGTACGGGTGCGCTTCCTGGTCGATCAGCAGGGGCAGGTGGGCTCCATTCAGGTCGTGGCAGCCGAGCCGGCCGGTGTCTTTGAGCAGAGTGTGCTCCGCTGTGTGGCCAAGTGGCAGTACCGGCCCGGAACGGTTGAGGGGGTGGCGGTCTCGGCCTGGATGGAAACAACGGTTCGTTTTGCCCTGGAGTAGTCCATGAAGATTGCAGCCCTCCTCCTCTCCGCCCTCCTGGTGCTCCTCCCCGGTCTTAGCGCCTCCCCGAGCCTGGCGGCCCAGCGTCTGCCTGCGCGGGTCCAGGTGATGCTGGTCAAGGTGGGGCCGCTGCTTGAGCAGGAGCACTACCAGCAGGCCGTCGAACTCCTGGAGTCCTTCCGTGACCGGGGGGAGCCGGGCAGCAGCTTTGACCATCCGGAAATCAACTTTATGCTGGGCAACTGCCTCCTGCTCCAGGAGCAGTTCAGCCAGGCTGCCCGGGCCTATCGCCGTGCCATTGAGGCGGATCCCGATCATCTCGGTGCCCGGCAGAACCTGGCCCGCTGTGCCTATGAGCTGGAGGAGTATCAGCAGGCAGGGGAACTCTTCCTGGGCTGCTACCAGGGTGGGGGAAAAGAGCAGCCGGAGCTGCTCTACTTCAGTGCAGCCACCTTCCTGATGGCCCAGGACTACCAGCGTTCGCTGGCCCTGTTTGAGCAGCTGCTCACGGTCCATCCCGAGGCCCTCTTGCCCCAGTGGCAGGAGCACCTGGTGCATGCCCTCCTGGCCACGGATCAGGCCAGGAGGGCCCTGCCCCATATCATTGAGCTGGCCGCCTGCTATCAGGGCAAGAAGCAGCAGCAGTGGCAGGAGATCCTGCTCCAGCAGTATATGGCCCTGGAGATGGACCGGGAGGCGCTCGCCCTTGGCCGTCGTCTGAGCCACCAGGCCCCCACCGTGGCTATCTGGTGGAAGGGGCTTGCCCATATCCATCTCCAGGCGGATCGTTTTGACAAGGCCCTGGCCGCCCTGACCATCTACTCCCTGCTCACCCCCCTGAGCCGGGAGGAGGAGAAGCTCCTGGCTGACCTCCATTTCCAGCAGGGTATCCCGGCTGAGGCTGCCCCCCGCTATGAACACTGCCTGGAGGGGGGCCGGGATCTGGAGACCATCCGCGCTCTGGTCCAGGCCTATCTGGAGCTCGGCCGGCCGGATGAGGCCCTGGCCAGGCTGGAGGCCCTGGCCCCGGATGGAGCTCCGCCGCGTTTGCAGATGCTGCGTGCCGATATCCTCTATACCCTGAAACAGTATGCTCAGGCCGCGGGGATCTATAGAGGGGTGGCCCGAGGGAAAGGGAAAGGGAGAGGGAGGGAAAGGCGCTCTGCCCGGGCCTGGCTGATGAGCGGTTACTGCCACTGGCAGCTCAATGAGCTGGCTGCCGCTCGCCAGGCCTTTGCCAGGGCGGCGGAGGACCGGCGCTATCAACGGGAGGCCCGGCGTGCCCTGAAGCAGTTCAGCCCGGGAGCTGGTTGAAGGGCCCTGGGGATCAGGGCCCTGGCTTGGGAGGTGTGAGCCGGCGCTGGAGCTTAAAGAACTGCAGCGCCGGGTTGGTGGTGATGGGGGGGGCGGCCTGGCTAGCCTTTTTTCTTGAAGTTGGAATCGAAGTTCTTCAGCTCAAATTCGCCGAAGAAGTTGTTCACCGGATGACCGGCGGCAATCCACTCCAACAGCCCGCCTTCCAGGTTATAGATATTGGTATAGCCCATCTCGGTCAGGGCCTGGGCAGCCAGGGCGCCCCGGGTGCCTGCCAGACAGTAGATCACCACGGCCTTGTCCAGGTCCTTGACCTTGCGGATAAACTGCATCTCCACCAGCCCCCTGGGGATGGCCATGGACTCGTCGGCCTCGATCTGGCCTGCCGTTACTTCACCCGGCTCCCGGACATCCAGGAGCAGGAATTGTTGATCATCATCTTCGATCCACTGTTTCAAGGTGGGGGAGTCGATGGAACGGATCGCCTGCTTGGCGGCCCGGACCCGCTGCTTGAGGATCTGGTCCGGGCTGGGCCGGGCCTCCTGGGAGGCCAGGGCAGCACCGCTTATCAGCAGAGAAAGGACGAGGATGGAACAGATTTTGTTGAACATGGGAACTCCTTTTTGTGGTTATAGTGAGGGCTTGTCTCTAAACGATTTTTTAGGGACGAACCGCCCTGACATATCCGGCCTTGCCTCGATAAAAGGACCTGGAGGGACCGCACTGGTCACCGATCTCCCAGGTGCCGACCGAGGCTTTGCCCCGGTCGTCTTTCAGCCAGTAGTTGCCTTCCAAACGGATCTTGATGGTGTTGTTTTGCTTGAGATCAAAGATGGAGAAGAGGCCAAAGAGCTCCTCTTTGTCTGGTAAACGCCAATCCTGATGGGCGCCCTGGTTGAGCTCGCGGAGATAGCGGCTCACCTCTGCCGGGCTCTCCATCTTTTTGGAGCGTTGCTGCTGCCAGTTCAGGCCGCCCCTGGTCTCTGCAAAGACCCCTGGAGAGCGCTCGACCAGGGATCTGGCTGCCCCCAGAGCGGTGGCGGCAGAGCACAACAGCAGGCAGCTGAGGGCTAAGGCGGCTAAAACGGTCATGGCGGTCATGGTCTGGAACCAGGACCGGCGGGCTGTGGTGGTCATGGGTTTCCTCCGCTCGGTTGGCTTATTGGATCGGGATCAGGGCATAGCCCTTGCTCTGGTAGCCCATCAGCGAGATGAAGGTGTTGCCCACCAGCCGAAACTCCGGCAGGATGGTGGCCTGGTCGATCTTGAACAGTTTGGTGGCAATGGCGCAGGCCTCAAGCCTGATCCCCAGCCCCTTGAGCTCCCGGAGGATGAGGGCGGCTTGCTGCAGGCTCTGCTGCTCCTCTTGGCCAAAGGACCAGGTCTCGGTGCTGATCAGTCGGACCGAGGCGCCCCGGAAGGCCAGGATAATCTCAGGCTGTCTCCCAGCCTTGAGGAGGTCGTGATAGGTTTGGCGGATGACCTCCAGGTAGAGTGCAAGCTTTTGGCCACTGCTGAGGTTGATGTCAAAGACGATCCTGGCCTCTTCCACTCCGGCCAGGGCCTGGCTGTTGTCCGGGGGCAGCTCTTCCCTGGACATGGAGAGTGCCGGGCTGGTCAGCAGCAGGGAGAGGAGCAGGCTGAGGAAGAGGCTGCCTCTGAGGGTACATCTGGAGTGGGGTTTGAATCTGCGTGGTTTCATCAGGGCCTCCTTGAAGGCAAAAGGTTTAGAACGAATGCTCGTTCTGGTAAAGGGAGATAGATATTGTCAACCAGGGGCTAGGGCGAGGGTGCCGCTTAGGGGCTCAGGCGGCAACCCCTCGCCAGGCGCACTGCCAGCATTCTTCCAGGTAGCTCGGCAGGGGGTCGGTCAGGACGCCGTCCAGGCGAAGGAAAATGAGCCGGATGGCGCCGCCGAAGATGCTGACCGCCGCCACATTGGCGTCCAGGGGACGGATCTGGCCCTCTTCGATGCCCTCAATCACCATCTGCTTCATCAGGCTAAAGGGCCGGGAGGAGCAGAGCGGCTTTTCCTCGGGCATGAACTCCTGATGCCTGGCATAGAGCATGAAATGCATGGTGTCGCTGTCCTTTTCGGTCAGCTGAAAGAGGTATTCCATTACACCCCTGCAGCGGTCATGGCTGCTGCTGAAGCTCTCCATTATCCCGGCGATCACCTGGTTCATCCCGGATTCGATGTGGTGGTAGAGGGCCTTGGCAATGGCCTCCTTGTTGGCAAAGTGGTGGTAGATGGAACCAATACTCACCTGGGCCTGTTTCTGAATATCATGGACCGAGGTGTTGAAGTAGCCGCGCTGGGAAAAGAGCTGCAGGGCAGCGGAGAGAATGAGTTCCCGGCGATCGATGGTGGTGCTCTTGGCCATGGCTGTCCTTTGCTTGGGTTAAAAAAACGAACGTTCGTTCTAGTGTTCAGTTTTTTTCGTTTATTGTCAACCAAAAAAAGTCCAGCACGCTCCCTGTCCAGGAGTTCGGTTTTTCAACAATGGCCGTACTGCTGCAGCCTGCCCTGAAGCGGCAGGGGCCAAACAGGGAGGTGGCTGCCATCGACTCCTCTGTTGACTGGAGCGGGTTTCAGGAGACAGAATCAGTGCAGCGGGTTGCGGTCCAGTTCCACCCGATTCTTGCCTGATCGCTTGGCATAGTAGAGAGAGGCGTCTGCATGGCGGACCAGGATCTCTTCATGGGAGACATTGAGGTGTGGGTGGGATACCCCGCCCAGGCTGATGGTCTGGCGAATGGCATGTTCTCCCTCCATAATCGTCATATCCGCCACTGCACGCCTGATTCGTTCTGCGACCTGGCCCACATCATCCAGGTTGGCACCTGGCAGAATGACCAGGAACTCTTCACCACCATAACGGATGAGGATATCTCCCTCACGCAGCATCCTCCTGGCACTTTTAACCACACTTACCAGTACCCGGTCCCCCAACAGGTGTCCGTAGGTATCGTTGATCTGTTTGAAATCGTCGATGTCAAAGATGATCAGCCCGATGGGAGTATCTGCCCTGACCGCACGTGAATATTCCTCATGGAGACGTTTCAGGCCAAAACCCCGATTATAAATTTCTGTGAGTGGATCAAGGGTGGCCAATACCCGCATTCGGCCGTGGGTTAGGGAGTTGTTCAGAGCCAATCCCAGGTCTAAGCGAAACATGGTGAGGCGATGGAGGATCTCCTGTCCATAGGCTTGCTCGGCAACCAGTACCATGACCCCCAGGGCCACCCCCTTGTAGATTGCCGGCTCAACGATGATGTGTCTGGCCTGGTGGGTGCCGACCACGTGATCCACGGTGATCAGACAATCTTCGGGGAGGTTGATCAGCTGTCGCTTCCTGCTGTTGACAGCCTCTTTGATCAGGGAACTCTGGATAACCTCGTCCCCATTGGCGATCACCTCACAGGCGGCAAGCTTGAGCAGCCCCTGGTCTACAACGGCCAGGAGTCCGCCGGTTGAATCCGTGAACTCCATCAACTGGCGGATGGCCACCTTGGCAAGGGGCTCCAGGTCAAGGTGGTTGGAGAGCATGTTGCTGAAAGAGTGGGCAGCCCTTTCCGTGGAGATGGTCAGGCTGAGCGTCTCGGCCAGCAGGTTGAAGGCCTCGGCACTCTTGCCGAACTCATCGTCAGAGTCCACCTTGATATGGCATCCCCTTTCACCGCAGAGATCTTTCAGTTCTGCCACACTGGCCGGCATCGAGTTGGAGGAGAGATCCTGCTCGCTGCGCATGTTTTGGGCGAGTGTCCGCATCTGCTGGCCGACCCTGCTCAGGGTCTGCAGCCGTTCACCGACCACCTTCCTGGAGATACTGTAATTCACCAGCCCGGCTATCAGGCCTGCAGAGATGCAGGCGCTGAAAAAGGTGGGCGTGAAGGCTATCTGAGCAGGTACCCCCAGGAGAACGATGAAAAATGGGAAGACCGTACCGATGGCCAAGCCGAATGCCATCATAAAAAGGGCTAAATCAGTAAATACCTTACGGGTGATGCGCATGCCAGCCTGGTGTTGAATATTTATCTGGTCCCTCGTTGTAGTACAACAGGGGCAGGCTTGTCAATTGCAGAGTGTCACGCCACCTGGGAAAGGTTCAGGGTGCGCCGTGGCCTCCTTGCTCAGGGCGAGCCGCGGAGAAGCCGCAGGAGCATCCTGAACAGGGATCACTTAAAGTAGCTGAGCAGGGCGTGGAGGGTGGTCAGGGGGTGGGGTGGACAGCCCGGTATATAGAGGTCCACCGGGATGATGCGGTTGAGTTCGCCCACGATGGCCTCGCTGCCGCTAAAGGGGCCGCCGGAGATGGCGCAGCAGCCGCCGGCGATGACCACCTTGGGGGAGGGGACGGCTGTATAGGTGTCCACCAGAGCCTGTTCCATGTTGCGGGAGATGGGGCCGGTGACATGGATCCCGTCCGCATGCCTGGGCGAGGCCACAAAGTCGATCCCAAAACGGGAGAGGTCAAAGAAGGGGGTGTTGAGGACGTTGGTGTCTGCCTCGCAGCAGTTGCAGCCGCCGGCAGAGACCTGGCGGAGCTGGAGGGAGCGGCCAAAGAGCTTCTTGAAGTGCTGGCTGCTGTGCTCGGCCAGCTCGGGCAGCTCTCCGGTGGTGATCAGCTCCTCCCGCCGGGCCGTGGCCAGCTCAAAGTTCTGGCTGAAGCGGACAAAGGCGCCATCTGCCACCCCGGCGCACTGACCGCAGAAGGTACATCGCCCCAGGTCGATGCTCTTTTCGGCAACGTCAATGGCCTCCTGGGGACAGAGGGCGGCGCACTGCTCGATGATTTCCCTGCTGCACTGCGGATCGATGATCGGCATCCCCCGGTAGCGTTGATAGAGGTTGAGGCCCTCCTTGGGGTAGCCGGAGGTCTTGCATCCCTGTTCGAGTTTATTTCGGATGATCTTGAGCATGGTAGCAACCAGGTAGAGTTCTTGAGGTGATTCGGCCCGCCAGGGTACCTTGTAAGGGGCGTTAGAGGGTACTTAGAGATCAAAACCGCAGTAGGAGAGGTTATAGCTCTTGTTGCAGAGCGGGAAGTCGGAGATCTCCTGGTTCCTCAGGGACATGGCCAGGCCGGTCCAGTTGTGGAAGGAGGGGTCTTTGATCTTGTAGCGTTCGATCCGGCCCTGATCATCGGTGAGCAGACAGTGGGAGAGCTCTCCCCTCCAGCCCTCGTTGATGGTGACCACCAGGGAGTTGGGGGCCAGCCCGTGTTCCTCGATCTTAACCGGCACGGCCTCGGTCGCCCTCTGGTCCAGGAGCAGCTGGATCAGGTCCAGGGAGTGGCTGATCTCCTCCCTGCGCACCGTGGCCCGGCTGTTGACGTCACCCCGGGTCAGTTGGTTGCAGTTGCCGGGCAGCTGGCGATAGCATTCGGTGGGAAAGACCACCCGGGCGTCATAGGGCAGGCCGCAGGCCCTGCCGGCATAGCCCACCAGGCCCAGCTCCCGGGCCATCTCGCTGGAGACGGTGCCGGTGTGTTCGAAGCGGGCCTGGACCGTGTGCGCGGAAAAGAGCAGGTCACAGACATGTTCGATCTCCGGGATGATTTCGGATAATTTGTCCAGGATCAAGCCCCGTTGTTCCTCAGCCATGGGGTAGCAGACCCCGCCCGGTCGAATCAGGCCCTTGCCGAAGCGGTTGCCGCTGAGCACCTGGAGCAGGTTGAGGAAGTCGCCCCGGATCCTGCCGAAATAGGCGGCCGGCGGGGTAAAGGCCACGTCCTGGCTGAGGGCGCCGAGATCACCGATGTGGTTGCAGAGCCGTTCCAGCTCCAGGGCAATGGTCCGAACCACAGCGGCCCCGGGGCTGACGCTGAGTCCGGCCAAGCCCTCCAGGGCCTGGCAGAGACAGAGGTTGTGGCCGATGGTGGTATCTCCGGCAATGGATTCGGCGATCAGGGGCAGCCGCTTCTGAGGCAGGGTGGGGATCAATCGCTCGATCCCGCGGTGCTGGTAGCCCAGTTGGATCTCCAGGTGGAGCACCTCTTCGCCTGCGCACTGGAAACGGAAGTGGCCCGGTTCGATGATGCCGGCATGGACCGGCCCCACCGCCACCTCGTGGATCGCCTCGCCGCTGACCTGGAAGTAGGGGTAGTTGCCCGGGATCGGCTGCTGGTAGTCGTTGGCAAAGACATCGGCCTCGCCGCTGTAGTTGGGGTGATAGCGGACCATCTTCAACCAGGGGTGTCCCTCGGGCCTGATTCCGTACTGTTCTGCGATTTCGCGCTCAAAGAGATGGAATTTTTCGCTGGCCGCCCTGGTCAGCGATTGAAAGGAGGTGCCGACCTCGGTGCCGATGACATAGAGTTCGGTGTTGCGGACCACGGCCAGCAGCCGGTAGCGGCCTTTGGTCTCGGAGCCGTAGGCAAAGAACTGGACCACAAAGCCCTCGTTGGCCACGAAGTTGGCCAGGGTCTTGAAAAAGATCCCATAGGGCACCTGGGGGATAATACTGCGCTCGACGGGGCGGCCGTTTTTCAGCTGGAGGAGCTTATCCATGGATCGTGCCTCCGATCATTTGGATGGAGTTGAGGATGGTGGTGTAGACGAAGTCAGGCATCCAGATACAGAGCAGGGCCGAGGCCAGGAGCAGGGCATAGGGCGGCAGCAGGCGGAGGGGCTTTTCCCTGACCTTGACCTCTTCGACGATGTCGCCAAAGGACATGGACATGAAGACCCGGCCGACCCCGGCAAAGACCAGGGTCAGGGTGAAGAGGAAGAGGGTGATTGAGAGGTAGCGCCGGTTCTGGAAGGCACCGATGATGATGATGATCTCGCTGAGAAACATCCCAAAGGGGGGCAGCCCGGCGATGCCGACAAAGCCTGCAAAGAAGGAGACAAAGGTCTTGGGCAACTGACGGATGACCCCGCCGATGCGCTGGACCCGCTTGGTGCCGAAGCCGAGCAGGATGTTGCCGGCCGAGAGGAAGAGGGAGGACTTTAAGAGCGAGTGGTGGATCATGTGGAGGAAGGCCCCGTAGAGGGCAAAGCCGCCGATGCCCACCCCAAAGGAGATGATCCCCATGTTCTTGATGCTGGAGTAGGCCAGCATCCGCTTGTAGTCGGGCTGGTGGGTGATGAAGATGGCGCCCACCAGCATGGAGATCAGGCCAAAGGCAATCAGGACGTTGCCGGAGAAGCTGCCCAGGCCGGCGATGGTCATCAGGGCGTGAACCTTGTAGATCCCTAAAAAGGCGCAGTTGAGCAGGGCGCCGGAGAGCAGGGCCGAGGCCGGACTCGGGGCCTGGCTGTGGGCATCGGGCAGCCAGGTGTGCATCGGCGCCAGTCCCATCTTGGTACCGAAGCCGATCACCACAAAGATGAAGCCGGCCTTGAGCCAGAGCGGATCGAGGCTGTCGGCGATGGTGTTTAAGTAACTGAAGCTCAAGGGGCCGCCGGTGCTGGCGATATCCATGGCCAGGGTGATGAAGAAGCAACCCAGCAGGGCCAGGGCGATACCCACCGAACAGATCAGGATATATTTCCAGGTGGCCTCCAGGGCCTCTTTGGAGCGATGGACAAAGATCAGGGGTGCGCTCACCAGGGTGGTGGCCTCGATGGCGATCCAGAGGACAATGGGGTGGTCCGAGAGGGTGACCATGGACATGGTGCCGAGAAAGAGCAGCATGCAGCAGTTGAAGATCGGTTTGTTGCTGATCTGGGTCTCGTTCATGTAGGAGAAGGCGTAGAGCGAGATCCAGGCAAAGATGAAGGAGGTCAGCGAGAGGATCAGCAGGCCCTCGGGCGCCAGGGTGAAGAAGTGGGGAAAGGCAGGGCTGAGTTTGCCCAGCCAGGCCATCACCGTCAGCTGGAGGTGGAGCAGGGCGGTGATCAGGAGCAGCACCCGCCCCAGGTTGGCCGGGATGACCAGGGGCAGGAGCCCGGTGATCAGCGGCAGTACGAAGATAAGCTCTATCATGGTATCAGTCCTTTAAACGTCCGAGAAGGGTGGTGTCGACATCATCGAAGGCATTGTTGATGTTGTGGAGGATGATGCCCATGATCATCACCCCGACCAGGAGGTCGAGGAGGACACCGAATTCGACCACATAGAGGATGTGGCTGTACTTGGTCAGGGCCGTGCCGATCAGATAGATGCCGTTTTCCAGCATCAGGTAGCCGATGACCTGGGTGATGGCCTTGCTCCTGGCCATCATCAGGAAGAATCCCGAGGCCATGGTGGTGATGGCGGTGATCAGTACCAGGGCATGACCCTCGGGCAGGGAGATGCGGATATGGTTGCTGATGAACACCGAGACCAGGGTGATGAACAGCCCGGCCAGGATGGAGGCGTGGTAGCCGATGAAGGGCTCGATCTCCCGCTTGATGGTCACCCGCTTCACCGCCGTAAAGAGCAGGCTGGGGATCAGCACCCCCTTGATCAGGATCATGATCTGGAAGAAGATGATCGCGCTCCCTCCCAGGTTGCCGTGGCCCTTGAGCAGCAGGGGGATGATCGAGACCGCGATCCCCTGCAGGGCCATGATCTTGACCAGGGCCATCAGTCGGGAGGCGCCCAGGGAGAGCAGCACCGACAGCAGGACCAGCACCAGCAGAATTTCGGTCAGGTTGATCATTGGAACACTCCCATGGTGAGGATGGCGGCAAAGAAGACCAGGGCAAAGGAGGTGAGGATGAACTGGGGCACGGAGTTCATCTTCAGCCGGGCCATGATCGATTCAGTGATGCCTACGGTCACATAGATCAGGGTGATCAGGCCGTAAAAGATCAGGCTGTTGAGGGGGCCGTCCGCCGGCTGGAAGGGGTAGCAGAGCTGGCTGATAAAGGCGGCATAGAAGAAGAGCTTATAAAAGGAGCCCAGCTCGATCAGGGCCAGGTCCGGGCCGCTGTGATCAAGGATCATCACCTCGTGGATCATGGTCAGTTCCAGGTGGGTGGCCGGGTCGTCCACCGGCACCCTGGAGTTTTCGGTGAGCAGGACCATGAACAGGGAGACGATCACAAAGAGCAGCAGGGCCCCGGAGGTGTTCAGCAGGCAGATGGGACTCTCCCCCCGGAAATACTCGGCAAAGCTTAAGGAGGAGTTCAGGCGATAGAACAGGATCAGGACCGTGAAGATGGTCACCTCGGCCAGGGTGGAGAAGAAGACCTCCCTGGCGGCTCCCATGCCCTCAAAGGGTGAGGCCGTATCCAGGGCGGCCAGCACGGTGAAGAAGCGGCCCATGGCCAGCAGGTAGAAGAGGACAATCACGTCGCCGTGGAAGGAGACCAGCGGTGCGGCCCCACAAAAGGGGAAGAAGAGCAGGGCCATCAGCGCTGCTGCCAGGGAGACGGTCGGTCCCAGGGGAAAGATAAAACTGCTGCTCTCGCTGTAGACCGAGCCCTTGCGCAGGAGCTTGAACAGGGTGAAGTACTTGATCAAGAGCGGTGGGCCCTTTTTACCGGCCATGAAGGCCTTGACCTTGAGGATGATGCCCGGGAAAAGCGGGGCCGTGACGAGGGCTATGGCCAGTGATAGCGTTGATTCCATGGTTTCTCTCGATGGGGTGCAGCTTTGTCTTGGCTGTTTTCTCTCTGTGCTCGCCTCTTGCCTCAGATAAAGAGCAGCAGGGCGATGATGGTGACGATGATGTAGCCAATATAGAGTTGAATATGCCCATGCTGGATCCAGCGCAGCTTGCTCAGCAGGTAGAGCAGGGGGGTGACGAATCGTTCCACCATGGCGGTCTCGGCGATATCGTCCACCCGGGTGGTGTAGCTGGCCCGGTCCGGGAAGATCCGGTTGATCCCGGAGTATCTGGTCCTGATCTGGACAAAGGGACGGAAGAAGTCGATGATGCTCATGGCATAGGAGCTGCCGGTATACTGGATGCGTACCGAGGGCTGGGTAAAACCGCAGCCCCAGGTCGGGCCCCTGGAGATCTCTTTGCGCAGATAGAGCAGTTTGCGCAGCAGCAGGGCAAAGAGCAGCACCCCTAAAAAGAGGCGGCCTGCCAGGGCCAGCTTGCTGCTGAGCAGGGCCACGGCCTCGGTTCCCACCGGGCTAAGCACCGGGATACTGCTCAGGCCGACCATGACCATCTGCACAAAGGGGCCGGGGAGGATGCCGATCAGCAGGCAGGCCCCGGCCAGGATCACCATGGGCAGGGTCATGGTTCGGCCTGCCTCGCTGGCCCGGGCAGCGGCCTCGGTGCGCGGTTCGCCCAGGAAGACCACCCCCACCACCTTGGAAAAGCAGGCTGCAGCCAGTCCGCCGATGATGGCCAGGGCCAGTATGGCCAGCATGGAGAAGATGAAGCCGGAACCGTTGAGGAGGAGTCCCTGGAAGGCCCCGTAGTAGATCAGAAACTCGCTGACAAAGCCGTTGAAGGGCGGCAGTCCGGAGATGGAGATCGAGCCCACCAGAAAGGTCTTGCCCGTGGTGGGCATCCGCTTGATCAGGCCGCCCTGCTGGTCGATATGCCTGATGCCGGTGCCCTGGAGCACCGCGCCGGCGCCCAGAAAGAGCAGCGACTTGAAGATGGAGTGGTTGAGGATATGGAGCAGGCTGCCTGCAAAACCGAAACTGGCCATCACCATGTTGTCTGTGGCCACTCCGATCATGCCGATGCCCATGCCGATCAGGATGATGCCGATGTTTTCCACGCTGTGATAGGCCAGCAGTTTTTTGAGGTCATGCTTGCCCAGGGCATAGACCACCCCCAGGATTCCGGAGATGATCCCGAAGCTGAGCACGGTCTGGCCATAGATCAGCTCCGTGACCCGGAGGCTGAGATAGAGGCGGAGGATGCCGTAGATCCCCATCTTGATCATCACTCCGGACATGATCGCCGAGATATGGCTGGGGGCTGCCGGATGGGCATGGGGCAGCCAGACGTGGAGTGGAAAGATGCCCGCCTTGGAGCCGAAGCCGACCAGGGCCAGGAAGAAGACCACGAGCTTGATCGAGCCCGGGATGGCAGCAAAGGCCGTAAAGTCGCCGCTGCCGGACGCGCTGTAGGCCAGGGCAAAGGTGGCGAAGATGAACATCGCCCCCACCTGGGTGAAGATGATATAGATGTAGCCTGCCTTGCGGGTGGGCTCGTTCTGGTACTCGTGCATGACCAGGAAGAAGGAGGAGAGCGACATCAGCTCCCAGACCAGGGCATAGCTGATGATGTTGTCTGCCGTGGTCACCAGGGCCATGGAGATGATCAGGATATTGAAGAAGAACAGGTTGACCGCTGTCCTGATGTTATGGCTGGGGTCGTCCAGGTAGTGGAAGCTGTAGAGGGCTGCCAGCGGGCAGATACCAAAGATCGGGACCAGGAAGAAGGCCGAGAGTGAGTTCAGTTGAAAGGAGAGGGTGAAGAGCTGAAGCCAGCTGTGGGCGAACAGTCGGATCGCCAGCGGCTCCTGCAGGGCAGGCAGGATCGCGTAGAGCCCCATCAGGCAACCTGCCCCGGTAAGGGTGAGGTAGCCGCCCTTCATCAGGGTGAAGTGGCGGCAGCTTAACAGGGGGAAGAGGCCTGCTGCAAATAAGACGGTAAGGGCAAGTAAAAAGGTATTCATCATCTCTCGGTGGTGAAAAGATCGTTGGACTCCCCTGAACCATCGTCTGTTCCATGGTGGCTGCTGGTCCCGGGGATGGTGGTGCCCGGGATCGATGGTGTCAGGGGGAGCCGGGTGGTCAAGGAGGGGCGGCAAGGTGGAGTCTGGTCATCTTCAACAACCTGGTTTGATCGCTGTAAAGGTGCAGCCATACCAGGGAGAGGCGTCGGCCCCATTGTCAGGGCAGGCCACGGGGAGCTGTTCATACCCTCTGCCCCGCCTGAGGATAAACTCCAGCCATTGCCCGGCCGCCTCCTGGGAGGCGAAGGGCCCGACTTCCGCACTTTGCACCAGATCCGTACCCTGTCGGCAGACGGCAGCTGCCGACGCCTGGGGGTCCTGGGTAATACCAATGAGCATCTTCATGGTTCATTCCTCTGCATTGCTGCTTTACGGGGGGAAGAAACGGGTATCATCTTCGCTGCTACAGTGCCCTGTCTCCGAGCCATGGAGCCGGAGGCCGAGCCTTTAACCATTAGCCCTTAACCCTCAGCCCTTAAGGAGCGCTGCTCTGCTCAAAGCTGAAGCCATACCAGATGGCATCATCCCGGCTTGTCGGCTCGGGCTCGATGCCCTGGAAGGCACCGAGCCTGCTCTTCAGGTAGTCCAGCCAGCTGTTGGCCTCCTGCAGGGATAAAAAGGGGCCCACCTTGGTGAGCGACTCCGGAGCGCCCTGGTTGCGGGAGAAGATGGCCTCAATTGCTGCGGGATCCTGGGTTATGCCGATAACGATTTTCATGAATCACAGGCTGAAAGAGATCAAGGAAGACGGTACTCGTGACATTGGGACAGGCATCGCAATATCTGTACCACTGTGGTGGGCCTGGGGTTAATGTGTTGATATGGCAGGTTAAATTTTTGGATGAGCTTGCTGGCAGGGCAGGGGGAAGCGCCAGGGAGGGGGGATTCAGGGGGGGGATCGCTGCACAGGGGGCATAAGCGGGGCAGGGATGGGGCACTCTGCCACGCAGGGCTGAGCCGCAGCTCAGGAGGCGGCTGCCGCCTGCCTGGGGGGCCGTTGCGGAGCTGCTTTGTGCGCGGATCGGGACAGGCGACCATGGTCCGGGGCACGGAGGGGAGAGTGGGGTAGGGGCCGGCCGGCTGGTCTCAGGGCGCTCGCTCGGCAGCCGGCAGCCTGTCAGGCGAGAGGCGAGGCATTTTGCCCCAGGATGGCATAATGGGTCTCTCCGGCGCCCGAGGGGAGCCGGGGCGGGGATCTCAGCTGGCGTTCTGCTCTTCGTAGCGCTGGAGCTTGCGGTAGAGGGTCTTGCGGTCCACCTGGAGGATCCGGGCCGCCAGGGTGCGGTTGCCGCCGGCGGTCTTGAGCACATGCATGATGTAGCGGCGCTCCATCTCCTCCATGGAGATCAGCTCCATGGGATCCTGGGCCCCCACCATGATGTAATCGTTTCTGAACCGGCGGATCTTCTTGGGCAGGTCGTCGGGCACGATGCTGTCAAAGCGGGTGAGGGCCACCGCATGTTCGATGGCGTTGCGCAACTCCCGGACATTGCCGGGCCAGCTGTAGTCCAGCAGCTTCTTGGCAGCCGCATCGGAGATCCCGGTTACCCCCCGCTCCTGGCGTCTGGAAAAATGTTCGATGAACTGTTTGGCCAGGAGGAGGACGTCGGTGCCCCTGGCCCGCAGTGGCGGCAGCTCGATGGTGATCACGTTGAGGCGGTAAAAGAGATCCTCCCGAAAGAGGTTGTCCTCCACCGCAGATTCCAGGTCACGGTTGGTGGCGGCGATGATGCGGACATCAAAGGGGATCTCGGCAGAGCCGCCCACCGGGCGGACACAGCGCTCCTCCAGGGCCCTGAGCAGCTTGGGCTGGAGGGAGAGGGGGATCTCGCCGACCTCGTCCAGAAAGAGGGTGCCCCCGTCGGCCTCCAAAAACAGGCCCCTGTTATGGCTTTTGGCATCGGTAAAGGCCCCCCGACGGTGGCCAAAGAGCTCGCTCTCCAGGAGCTGCTCCGGCATGGCGGCGCAGTTGATGGTTATCATCCGGTGATCTTTCCGGCGGCTGTGGCTGTGCACCGCCTTGGCCGTCAGCTCCTTGCCCGAGCCGCTCTCCCCGGTGATCAGCAGGGAGGCCTCGGAATCGGCAATCCGACTGAGGTGGGAGAAGAGCGCTGCCATGGCCGGACTCTCGCCGGTGAGGTTGTCGAACTGCTGGGGCAGCCTGGCCGCGTCGCTGAGCTCCTTGACCGTCTTCTGGAGGGTGCTGTAGCGCAGGGCGCGTTCCAGGGAGAGGGCCAGGATATCCATATCCAGGGGCTTGGTCACGAAGTCGTAGGCACCGGCGCGGATGGCGGCAATGGCGGTATCCATCCGGCCAAAGGCGGTCATCAGGATCACCGGGATATCGGGCTGGTTGGCGACCACCTGCTTGCAGATCTCCAGGCCGTTGCCGTCCGGGAGGTTGATGTCTGCCAGGACTACCTCCGTTGGCTGGCTGTTGATGGCGGCCAGCCCTGCTCTACCCGAGGTGTAGGTCGTCACCGCAAAGCCTCGTTTCCTGAGGCCGATCTCCAGGAGATCACACATCTCCTGATCGTCTTCGATCACCACGATATGGTTGTTCACGGTTGTTCCTCCTTGATGGGCAGGTATACGGAAAAACAGCTCCCCTCCTGGCCGCTGCTCTCGACATCGATCCAGCCGCCATGCTCCTCCATGATGCCATGGGCAATGGAGAGGCCCAGGCCGGTGCCGGTGCCGATGGTCTTGGTGGTGAAAAAGGGGGTAAAGATATGGCCCAGGTTCTCCTGGCAGATGCCCTCCCCCTGGTCCTTGATCTGGATCTTCAGGTATGGTTCTTCCTCTTCTCCCTCAGGCTGGGGAGTGGTCGTGACCTCCCTGCTCAGGCTGACACAGACCTTTCCTCCCCTGGGCATGGCCTGGATGCTGTTCATCAGCAGGTTGACCAGGACCTGTTGGATCCGGGAGCTGTCCACCCTGATCTCTGTCTGGGTCCCCTGCTCCCTGTGCAGGCTGAAAAAGACCTGCTGTTTGCTGGCCATGGGGTGGAGGAGCTGGAAGATCTGTTTGATCAGCAGGCTGATGTTGGTCTCTGCAACCTGCTGTTTGGGCCGCCGGGTGAAGTCGAGCAGCTGGCGGATGATGGTCGCCATCCGTTCGGCCTGGCTCTGGATGATGGTGGCGCAGGTCCTGATCTCAGCGGGGCTCAGCTCCTCCCTGATGATCATCTTGGCCCGGCCGTCCACCACGTTCAGGGGGGTGCCCAGCTCATGGGCAATATCGGCGGAGAGCAGGCCAAAGGTGGAGAGACGTTCGGTGTGACGGAGCTGGTCCAGGGTCTTTAGACGGGCATGGTATTCGAAGCGGATCTTGTCCTTGGCAATGAGCAGGCGGGCACACATCTCGTTCATCACCCGTGCCATCTCGGCAAGCTCATCCCTGCCGCTTACCCCCTGGTCCGTGGAAAAATCGCCCTTGCCGATCCGCTTGGCATGGGCCATCAGGTGGTTGAGGGGGACCCGGATCTTGAAGTGGATGAACACGAACAGGATCAGACCGCTGGTCAGGGCCAGCAGGGCGGTGATGATACAGGCCCGGGTCAGCATCTTTTGGGTAAAGGCCTGCAGGTCGAGCAGGCTCTGGCTCAGTTCCAGCCCACCCCTGCGGGCACCGGCGATCTCCACGGGCACGTAGGTGTAGCGGAACATGACCCCGTCATCGTCAGCCGACTTAAAGGAGATGGTCTCTCCCTGATTGAGGCGCGCCCACTGCTCGCTGCCCCCGGGATGCCGGCCAACAGAGCTCCGGAGCTCATCCAGCCAGACCCACCTGGTGCCGAGGCCTCCGGGGGGAGTGGAGTCCTCGAGCAGGCTGATGGCCTTGGCTGGACCGTTCTCCTGCCAGACATGGGCGATCATCCCGGAGATGCTCCTGCCGTTCTGGACGGCGTTGGCGATCATGTCGGTTTCATACTGGTTGATCTCGGCCCGGAAGTTGAGGTACTCGTCTGTGCCGGTGAGGATGATGATCCCCGCCAGGAGATAGCCGAAGAGATGGGAGAAGAGTTTCATGGGTGCCTGGGGGTATGGGAGCGTCTTGGTGACGTCGTTGTGCTGTAGTGGTGTAGGGATGTTGAGCTGCGCTGCTTTCCTGGCTCAGCCGGCCTGCTGAGCCCTGCTTTGCAATGCAAGATCGCAACCAGTCATAAACTCAGCCGGCTATCGTAGAGCAGATTGCGCTCTTTTACAAGGGGGCGACGCTCTTCTCTTGCCGGTGGGTTTTGTCCGGGAGCTGCGCCTGGGGGATCGGCATCTGGGCGAGGAGCAAGGGGATGCCGGGAGAGAAGGAAGACGGAAACTGCGGATCCGGCCCCTTAGGTTCGGAAGCGGGCGGCCATCTCCTGGTCAACCTGCTCCAGAGGGAACACCATGCCCGGGTTTGATGTCGGTCGCAACTGGATGTGCGGCCAATCCTTAAAGGAGGACCATAACCCCCCTGCTGTCAACCCCAGCGCTTGTGCCCTGGAGGCATAGTTGAGATAACCGTTTTGTCCCGCTCTTTTCCTGCGCACAGACCATTCGGCATCCCCCTCCAGCAGCCAGAAGCAGTCAAGCGCCTCTCCCCACTGGTGCCAGGAGAGTCCCGGAATAGCGTTGGTGACATGGCGACCGTTTTGGGGGCCGACACTCTCGAGACAGTGGGCCAGGAACGGGGCATGTGTGTCCTTCAACTCGTCGATCACCCGCTCGATTTGCTGGCTTGACCGTGACTGCCGCCATAATCGGGCCTGCTCAAAAGGGCTGCGAAGGGTGGAGAATGGGCGCATGGGATAGCCTGATTCTTGGCAGGATTCCAGGAGGGGTTCTACCTGTATCCGGAACTCTGGGCTAAGATCGTTCAGCTCGCGTGACATCTTGTCCTCCTGTTGCAGGTCCAGCCCCAGCGGCTGCCGGCGCAGCGCTGGGCCTTAGGGATAGGGGGCGATAGCGCAGAGGCAAAGCCGTCTGGGCTGCATGCTCTTGGACGCAGATTCTCCCCTGGTGTGTCGCCGCTGCCTCTGTCTTACGGTGGGGGCTACCAGGACCAGCGTTGTTGATGCCTGTCGATCTGTTGCTGGTAGTTCTCTAGCTCTTGCTGCTGTTTCAGGCGGCTTGTCTCCTCCTTTCTCGCCCGTTCCTCGGCCTCGGCTTTTTCCTTTTCCAGGGCCTTGATTCTCGCTTCAAGCGTAAGCGCCAACTGAACCGCATCTTGCGGTTCAGTCAGCAAGTCAATTACTTTTCAGCTTCACATTCCAAGGAAGCATAGCTTCATAATCCTCAAGGCTCTGAGCGACTGGCAGAGCTTCAAAGATATGCCGCAAGTAGCTGTAAGGCTCTATGCCATTGGCCTTGGCCGTCTCTATCAGACTATAGATTGCAGCGCTGGCCTCGGCTCCCTTCGGATTGCCTGCAAAGAGCCAGTTCTTGCGGCCAACAGCGAAGGGGCGGATCGCATTTTCTACCAAGTTGTTGTCGGGCTTCAGGCTGCCGTCTTCAAGGTAAGCAATCAACCGGGGCCACTGGTTGAGGCAGTAGGTAACCGCCTTGCCCAGCAGGTTTTTGGGCGGAGTTTGCAAGACCTTAGTATCCAGCCACTCTTTAAAATTATCTAAGACAGGCTTGGCCTGTTCCTGCCTGGCCCGATAGATCTCTTCTGGGGTCAGTTTAGCTTTTTTATACTCTCGCTCCAGCTGATATAGCTTCCTGATATAGGCCAGTCCTATATCAGCACTGCCAGTTTTCCGCTTCTTCCCCTGGGCCTTGATGATGTCGTCAAACTTACGCCGGGCATGAGCCAGGCAACCAAGGTGGAGGACTTCTGGCTTGGCATCCAGAAAGTCATAACCAGCATAGCCATCGGTCTGGACGCAGCCAGCATAGTTACCCAGGAACTCTTTGGGCACCCTGCTGCCTCGAGTCGGGTGATACTGATAAATCAAGATTGTTTTCTCAGGATCGCCCCTTCGGAAGACCCACATATACGACTTGGTGGTCGGGTCCCGGCCTGATTCCTTCAAGACCTGAACCGGGGTCTCGTCAATGTTGATGCAGTTTCCCTCTAAAACCTCCTCCTCGAGCAGGTTGAGCAAGGGGATGCAGGCTTCAGCAGCCTTGATGGTCCAGTTAGACATCAAGGTTCGAGAGAGATCGACCCCAAGCCTGGCAAATTGCTTTTCCTGGCGGTAAAACGGCAGGTGATCAACGAATTTGCTGATCAGGATAAAGGCCAGCAAGCCAGCGGTTGCCAGGGATTTGGGCAGGATCGCTGGCGGGACCGGGGCAATCTTGACCGTGGGGCCATCATCTTTCACCCCGTCGCACTGCTTACATGCGTACTTGGGGCGGATGTTGCGGACAACCTGGATTCTGGCCGGAATCACGTCCAGCTGTTCGCTGACCTCCTCGCCGATCCGACTTAAGCGACAGCCGCAGCCACAGATTTTATCTGCTTCATCCAGATCGTGAACCACCTCTACCCTGGGCAGGTCAACAGGCAGAGGCCGACGACCAGCTTTCTTGCGGCTATGCCCCTTAACCTCTGTTTTCTCCTCAGGTTCCTGATCTTCTCCAGCCTCTGGCAGGTCAAACAGCAGCAGTTGCTCAATCTCAGAGTCAACAGGGCGCTTCTCGCTCTTGGGACCAAACAACTTGGCCTGCAGCAAACGGATCTGCTCCCGCAACAGGCCGGTCTCTTTGGCGTGGGCTTGTTGCAGCTCCTCGATGATTACTCGGGCTTCCGCAGGGAGAGCTGCCAATGTTTCAGCAGATATTTTCATGGCGCAAGCTTACCACAAAGTCACTGTTTTTGCTTTAAAAACAATGTCATCATAGCCTACTAGCCGGCGATACTGTACTCCAGTTTGCGATGCGCTGAGGCCTGGTTGACCGAAAGCCCATCCAGCAGCCAGGCAAGCTCTCTGCCACCTAGGGAAACCACTTCTTCTTCCCTCTCTGGCCACTTGAAACGGTCCTTTTCAAGGCGTTTGTGCCAGAGACAAAAACCATTTCGATTCCAATACAGCAGCTTGACGATGTCTCGCCGGCGGTTGCAAAAGCAGAAAAGCTGGCCACTAAAGGGGTCAAGCTCAAACTGATCAGCCACCAGCATGGACAGCCCGTTGATGGATTTACGCATATCGGTCACGCCGGTGGCCAGATAGACCTGTACTGTTGCAGATAGCTGGAGCATCAGCGACCCTCCAGTACGGCAAGTACCGCGGAAAGGGTGGCTGGCTTAAAGCTATCGTCCACCTCAACCGTTATCTGCCTGGGTAGGCTGATACGAATAGAGGTGGCTCCGTTCGTTTGGACAAACTTTACTGCTTCTAAGGTGGAATCTCCTGCCTGGTTACGCTGCCTGTTCGACCGTCGGCAACATTACGGCATACGCCTCATCGGGCGTCTTTTTCTCTAATTTTGAATGGGGTCTATTGCGGTTGTACCAATCAAGATAGCGCATGATCGATTTGCGGGCCTCGGCGATTGAGTCATAGGCGAACAGGTAGATCTCCTCATATTTCACTGT
>NZ_AUCW01000013.1 GCF_000429965.1 Desulfogranum mediterraneum DSM 13871 | reverse complement strand
TGCCACTCCGGGGCGATCATGGGTGGTGGCCGCCGTGGCGACCACTCGATCACCGCAGCCATCAAGGAGCTGCTGGCCGCCGGCTCCGGCCAGGTGATCATGACCGCGGCCACCGGTTCCTCCTTTTCCCTGGAACGTCCCGAATGGGGCCATGGTGCCTTTACCAAGGCCCTGCTGGAGGGCTTTGGTGCCGCCAGCGGTCGCTTGCAGGCGGATTACGATCAGGACCGGGTGGTGACGGTCAAGGAGATCGATCTCTATGTGACCCGGCGGGTCAAGCAGCTCACCGGCGGCCGGCAGAAGCCCACCACCATCATCCCGGACTCGGTCCCTGATTTTGCGCTGACTGCCAGGTGATGGAAAGTCAGTTTGAGCCGGGAGTTGTCTTTGCATCTGAAGAATTCCAGGCTCCCTTGAAAAATTGTTTGTTCTTCCAATCTCTGCGTTATGGTAAAAAAAAATTGTCCTCGGAATATCAGTTGCCTGCCTGCGGGGAAATTTTCCCCATGCCTTGATCGTGATCGAAAAATCTCATTTTTTAAAGTACCCTCCAGCTGAACAAGAGCTGATACTATTTTTTGGACAGAGGGCCGGGCTTGCGTCTGGCATGGCTAGGATGAGAGGAGATAAGGTTGGACTATGGAAGCGGAATTGATTGAAATAGTGGGGTTTGTTTCTCAGTTTCCACCCTTTGACAGCCTGCCTGAAGAGGCCCTGGAAGAGGCTGTGCAGCAGGTTGAGATCTCCTATCATCGGGCCGGGAGCATCATCCTCAACTATGGTGATCCCATCCACCATCTCTATATGATTCGCAGTGGGGCCGTGGAGGTGTTCAGGCGCAACGGCAACCTCTACAACCGTTTGGATGAGGGGGATCTCTTTGGCCAGTACGGCCTGTTGATGAACAATACCATCCGTTTCCCGGCCAAGGCCATGAAAGACACCCTGCTCTACTCCCTGCCAGAGCGTGTCTTCAGCCAATTCTGCGAGAGGTATGAGTCGTTTTCCGACTTTGTCGAGCTTGAGGGGAGCAGTCGGCTGCGTCAGGCTGTGACCACCATCTCCGCGGTCAGCGATCTGATCACCTCCAAGGTCACAACCCTGCTTACCAGGGAGGCCTTTCTGGTGCCCGGCGACATCTCCATCCAGGAGGTGGCCCGGATCATGAGTGCGGAGCCCCTCTCTGCGGTGTTGGTCATCGATTCGCGGGGTGAGGGAGAAACCCTGGAAGAGGGGGCGATTGCCGGTATCCTCACTGACCGGGATCTCTGTACCCGGGTGGTGGCCTGCGGTCTTCCCGGGTCGACGCCTGCCGAGGAGGTGATGTCCACCGAGTTGGTCTCTCTGGATCACAATGCCTATGTCTACGAGGCCATGCTCACCATGCTGCGCTGCAATATCCAGCATCTGCCGGTGCTGCGTAAGGGGGTGCCGCTGGGGGTGGTGGAGATCAGCGACCTGGTTCGCTATGAATCACAGAACAGTCTGCTCCTGGTCAACTCCATCTTTCAGCAACCCTCGGTGAGCGAGTTGATCAGCCTTTCCCAGCAGGTCAAAGACTGTTTTGTCCGCCTGGTCCACGAGGATGCCAACTCCCATATGATCGGCAGCGCCATGGCCGTGATCGGCAGGAGCTTTATCCAGCGTCTGGCCGAGCTGGCCGAGGAGTTTTTGGGAGAGCCGCCGGTTCCCTACTGTTTTCTTACCCTGGGTTCCATGGCCAGGGATGAGCAGCTCGTGGTTACGGATCAGGATAATGCCCTGATCCTGGATAACGACTATGACCCCAAGGAGCATGGCCAATACTTCCTGGAGTTGACCACCTTTATCTGTGACGGCCTGGCCGCCTGCGGCTATCCCCACTGCAGCGGGGAGATCATGGCCAGCAATGAAGAGTGGCGCAAGACCCGTCGTCAGTGGGAGGCCTGCTTTAGTGATTGGCTCGATAATCCCCAACCCCAGGCACTGCTGCACTCTTCGATTTTTTTCGATCTCGACGGGGTCTGGGGGCGGCTGAAGTGGGCCGAACAGCTCAACCGTTTTATCGCCCGCCGGGCCCGGGAGAACGGCCGCTTTCTGGCCTGTCTGGCCCGTAACGCCCTCAACCGCAAGCCGCCCCTGGGTTTTTTCAAGGACTTTGTGATGGAAAAGGATGGTCGCCAGCGGGGTTCGATGAACCTGAAGCGCAGGGGAACCGCCCCCCTGGCCGACATCATCCGGGTGCACGCCCTGGCCGTGGGCTCCTGTGCCCAGAACTCCTTTGAGCGGCTTGAGGAGGTCATCGATGCCGGCATCCTGCCCCAGGGTCGGGGGGCGGATCTGCGCGATGCCATGGAGTTCATCTCCATGGTCCGGATTCGTCACCAGGCCCTGGATCTCCAGGAGGGGGTGGAAGCGGATAACAATATCGAGCCGGAGAATCTGTCGGATTTTGAACGGCGTCATCTCAAGGACGCCTTTCAGATCGTCAGCAATGCCCAGAATTTTCTCAAGTTTTGTTATCAGGGAGGTCGGCTCAGTTGAGGTGCCGGCCTGGAGGGTCATGAAGAGAGCAGTGCGGAAACCTGGTCAGGATGTTTAAGCGTCTGTTGACCCAAGAGGGGCCCGAGGATTGGGCCGGGCGTATTGCCAGGGAGTTGGCAGAGGCACGGGATGAGCGACTACGCAATTTTTACGGCGCAGCCCTGGTCGATCCGGATCTCCCCCTGGAGCAGGTTCCTCTGGTGGCCCTGGATTTTGAGACCACCGGCCTTGATCCCAGGGTGGATGAGATCGTCTCCATCGGTCTGGTCCCCTTTAGCCTGACCGCCATCTCCTGTCGGGGTGCCCGCTACTGGCTGGTCAACCCCAGGGGGGAACTGGCAGAAGAGTCGGTCTTGATCCATGGGATCACCCACGCTGATTTGCGCCGGGCCCCTGATCTGAGAAAGATCCTGGAAGAGTTGTTGGCCGCCCTGGCCGGCAGGATGGTGGTGGTCCATTACCGACGGATGGAACGGCTTTTCCTCAACAAGGCCCTGTTGAGCTACCTCCATGAGGGGATCACCTTTCCGGTGATTGACACCATGGCCATTGAGAGCACCATCCAGCGGAGACGATCCAGCGGACTGGCCAACCGACTGCGCGGGCGTCGGCCCCTGTCCGTGCGCCTGGCCGCCAGCCGCAGCCGTTACGGCCTGCCCTTTTACCAGCCCCACCATGCCCTCACCGATGCCCTGGCCACGGCCGAGCTGTTCCAGGCCCAGGTGGCTCATCACTTCTCCGGCCAGACCACCCTGGGGCAGCTCTGGCTGTAACATGCCGGCTCCACGGCATAAAAAAAACCTGCAGGCCGGGGCCTGCAGGTTATCTGCCTCTATTTCCTGCCAAGGACTATCTCACCGGCCTGGGTTCGGTCCTGAAACCTAGGATCAGCGACACGCACATCAGCAAGAGGATCACCGTAAAGGGCAGGGCCGTGGAGATGGCTCCGGCCTGCAGGGCCTGGATCGCCTCGGTGCCGCCGATCCAGAGCAGGGCGGCGGCGATGGCGCCTTCAATGGTGGCCCAGAAGATCCGCTGGGGTACCGGTGCATCCAGCTTGCCGCCGGCGGTGATGGAGTCGATGACCAGCGAGCCCGAGTCCGAGGAGGTGATGAAAAAGACCAGCACCAGGAGGATGGCGATCACCGAGAGCAGGGTGCCCATGGGCAGGGCCTCAAACATCTCAAACATGGCCAGGGGCACCTCGGTCAGCCCCTGGGCACCAAGGCTGCCCACCTTATGCATCACCTGGTCGATGGCAATGCCGCCAAAGACCGACATCCAGACGATGGTGACCATGGTGGGAATGAGCAGCACGGCGATGACGAACTGACGCACGGTGCGACCCTTGGAGACCCGGGCGATGAACATGCCGACAAAGGGGGACCAGGAGATCCACCAGGCCCAGTAGAACACGGTCCAGCCCTGGAACCAGGCCTCATCCTCCCGGCCGATGGGATTGCTCAGGGGGATGATGTTCTCCAGATAGGCGCTAACGGTCTCCGGGATGGTGCCCATGACAATGGCAAAGCCTGCCATGGTCACAAAGAGTACCAGGGCCAGGGCTATCAGCATGTTGACATTGCTCAGGATCTTGACGCCCCCTTCAATGCCGCGGATTACCGAGGTGACGGCCAGGGCGGTCACCCCGATGATGACGACCAACTGCATGCCGATGCCGCCATCGAGGCCGAAGACGTGGTTGATGCCGCTGGCCGCCTGCTGGGCACCCATGCCCAGGGAGGTGGCCAGGCCAAAGAGGGTGGCCAGGACGGCCAGGATATCGACGACGTGACCGGCCCAGCCCCAGGCACGGTCGCCCAGGATGGGATAGAAGATCGAGCGGATGGAGAGGGGTAGTCCCTTGTTAAAGGCAAAGAAGGCCAGGGAGAGGGCCACCACGCTGTAGATGGCCCAAGGGTGCAGGCCCCAGTGGAACATGGTGGCACCCAGGGCCAGCCGGGCGGCCTCAGGGGTGTTGGGCGCCACATTGAGCGGGGTCTTGTACCAACCGGTCAGGTAGGCCACCGGCTCGGCCACCCCCCAGAACATCAGGCCGATGCCCATGCCGGCGGCAAAGAGCATGGCAAACCAGGAGAGGGTGGAGTAGGCTGGGGTGGCCTTTTCGCCGCCCAGGCGGATGTTGCCGTAGGGCAGGACGATCAGGGAGAGGCAGAAGAGGACCATGATGTTGCCGGTCCAGATGAACAGTTGATCAAAGTTGGCGATGATCTTCCACTTGAAGCCGTCCAGGGTGGCCTTGGCCACTGCAGGATCAGTGACCAGGGTGGCAATCAGAAAGAGGGCGATCAGGCCGGCGCTGATCCCGAAGACCGGATTATGGACATCAAATCCCCACTTGGTGATGTTATCCTGGCCCACGGTGTAATCCGTGTTATCGATACTGTATCGATCTACTTTTCGTGTTTTTGGCATTTTTGGTACCTTGGTTGTGGCAGTACCCTCATCGCTTCGATGACACGACTGCAGCCAAGGGAGCCGGAAGACGATCTGGAGAGGATCTGCTGGGAGTAGGGGGGTGAATACGGGGTCTTTTGCTAAAGCTAAAGGGACGAACCATAACAGCCCATCGCTAAATCGCAAATCAAAATTCATGAATTGGTTTATCAGAAAAACTGATACAGGGGGCAGCGACCGTTCGTCGGCTGGCAGGGGGGCGATTGAGGGCGCCGAGCGAACCGTTCGCCTCTATCCGCTGCTGGTCTTTTTCCTCAACTGCCACTTCTGGGCACCGGTGTTTTTCCTCTATTTTCAAGGGTACTGTACGGTTGCGCAGATATTTGTCCTGGAGGCGATCTACTATTGCAGCGTCTCGCTGTTTGAGGTGCCCTCAGGCTATCTTGCCGACCGCTATGGCCGCAAGTGGGTGCTGATCCTGGCGATCTCTGCTCTGGCCTGGGGCTCGCTGTTCTTTTTCCAGGGTAGCGGTTTCTGGCACTTCAGCCTGGGGCAGCTCTTTATGGCTGCAGGCTTTGCCGCCCTCTCGGGCACGGACACCTCCCTCCATTATGAGGCCTTGAAAGAACTGGGCAGAGCAGGGGAGTATACCAGGCGGGAGGCCCGAGCCGCTGGGCTGATGCTCTCTGCCGGGGCGCTTTCCGCCACCATCGGCGGGATTGCCGGTATCTTCTCCCTGAAGCTGGTCTACCTGTTCACCCTCTTCAGCCTCTGCTGTGCGCTGGCCTGTGCGTTCTTGATGGAGGAGCCGGCAAGGGCAGGCAGGGGCGGAGAAGCGGCCAGCTTCCCACTTCAGCTGCGACTCCTGGTCCAGAGGGCTTTTGGCTGGGAACTGCGCCCCCTGCTGCTCTATAGCGTCTTCATGACCATCCTGGTACATATCCCCTATGAGCTCTATCAGCCTTACCTGAGAGGCCTCGATATTGGTCTGGTCCGGAGCGACTCGCTCTTCACCGGCCTGCATCTGGCCGTCGCCATGTTGGTCGGTGCCTGGAGCACGCGCTACATCACCCGTCTTGCCGGGCGGTATGGGGCCTGGCCGCTGTTGTTCTTTCTGGCGCTTTTTCTGGTGGTCCTGATCGGTCTGATGGCCCTCTTTTCCCAACTGCTGGTGGCCGGCCTCTTGCTGTTGAGGGTGGTCCCCAAGGCCATGAGCACCCCCGTGGTCTACGGTCTGCTTGCTCCCCGTCTTCCCGACTGCCAGCGCAGCAGCTATCTCTCGCTGCAGAGTTTGTTAGGCCGGCTCTCCTATGGGGCGGTGCTGTTGCTGATGACCGTGATCGCCGCTGTTGCCTCTGATCCTGTCCGGGGAGCCCTGATCGGGGGCGCGATCCTGGGAGCGGTGTTGCTGCTCTGGCTCTGGCTGGAAAAGAGCGGCAGCCGCGGGGCGCAGTGGGAGCTTCCCCTCTCTAGCCTGGAGGAGCCTCCGAGCCGGTAGCTTCCGGTACGACTCGCTCTCCCTCCCCTTATCCTGCCGGCGTTGCAGCCGTGCTGAGTATCCTTACCCTCCTGCTCTGCCCATGATTCCAGCAATGGCTTCGTCCCCAGGTCTTCATCAATCAGGAAGTTTTGTCAGTTGAAGCGATCGAGGTGTCGATAATCAAGCGTTTGCCTGCTTGTCGGAATAGGGTATGATTCTGCGGCTCTTCCGGGCGCATTGCTGCCTGCCACCCGGGACTGTTGTTGCCGCCTGTTGATGACCGCAGGAAACCGTTGTCGGCAGCAGGCCTGTTTTAACCGCACCTGAGGAAACCTGATTATGTCGCTTCATACCTTGACCACCAGCCAGCAGAATTTTCCGGAACAGTACAGCCGGCTCTCCCCGGGCCAGCGGCAGGTGTTGCACTGTCTGTCGGTGTTCTATGACTGGGTTTCGCGGACCAACCTGATCCACTGCCTTCACCGGCTCGGGCTCAGGGATGAGCAGGGTAAACGCTTGGTCACCAAGGAGGTTAATCGCCTGTTGGAGCCCTTGCAGGCAGAGGGGCTGGTGGAGCTCGGCTCCAGGGGCGTGCGCTGCAACCCGGAGATCGTGGAGCTGGTCGGTCGCGAGCTCCTGGCCAAAGGGCCTTTTAGCGAAATCGCCGCCCTGGTGGAGCAACTGGTGCCCATCCCGTCCAACTGGCAACATGAGCAGTGGTACAAGAGCTATGACCAGGGGGTGCGCCAGGTGCGGCTGGCCCTGTTACGAGGGGAGGACCAGGAGCGGGTGGCGAGCCTCCTCCTTGCCGTGGGCCAACAGTACCCGGAGGAGTATCACGACGACCATCCCCTGGAGCGGATATTCTTCACCCCCTTTGACCGGGATGGGCTGATGGGCTTGTCCACCGCACTGGTCGGCGATTTTCTCCTGCCCCGCTTGAACAGCGCCTGTCTGCGCCTGGAACCGCTGGATGAGCTGCTCGCTTTTGTCGAGGAGTATGTTCGAGTGAATACCATTGATGACGATGCCTTTCAAGCCTCCCTGGCCCTCTGTCATGTCTGCAGGGGAGAGCTGGCTAAACTGGAAGCACAGCTGGCAGCCTGGTCGCCTTGTTGTAGTATGCTGAGTTATCAGGGCTGGCTGGCCCTGCTGAAAGGGGAGCTTGAACAGTCCTTGGAATACTATGAGCAGGGCCTGGCGATGTTGAAAAAAACAACCAGGAAGCGCAAGGTTGCCTACAGCAACCTGGCCGGTTTTTTTTATGGGGTGGCCCTGCTGCAGTCCGGAGAGAGCGAGCAGCTGCAAAAGGGGCTGGGCTATCTGGAGCTGGTCAAAAAGCAGACGAACTTTACCAGCTATGCCATGTGCGGGGATCTGGAGCAGACTCTGCTCTTTGCCCTGGGGCGGCGAAATCAGGCCCAGAGGGGCGTGCACTCCCTGGGGCTGGTGCGGTACCATGAATTTTTTTCAGCCTTGATGGCCTATATGACCCTCTGCTGGCAGGGTGAAGGGGTTAGCAAGGATGACCTCAGGGGCTTGGAGCTGCTCCAGGAGATGGCAGAGGAAGATGGCTATTACTGGTTTGCCAAGGAGGCCACCGCCATCTTGCTGGCCAACAAGGTCGCCCCCAAGAGCAATCAGAAGGTGTACCATCGTCTGCAGGAGCGGTGTCCCCTGCCTGACCTCGCTCTGGCTATTAAGCCCCGGGAGGAGTGGGAACATGTCCTGGATGCCCTGGCCAGCCTGGAACATGGCGGTGGGGAGGTAGCCGCCGGCGGAGAGCGATTGGTCTGGTTGATTTCCATTGATGATGAGTATGGCGAGTGTGAGATCGTGCCTAAGCTCCAGAAGCTCGGCAAGGGCGGCAAGTGGACCAAGGGGCGGAGCGTGGCCCTGTCCCGGCTGAGCGCAGGGGTCAATACCCTCTCCTTTCTGACCAGCCAGGACAGGAGGGTGGTTGCTGCCATAGCCAAGTCGCACACCTCCTCCTGGGGCTATTACAGCAGCACCCCCAGCTATACCCTGCGGGAGAGTCAGGCCCTGCCGGCCCTGGTGGACCACCCTCTGCTTTTTTGGGCAGACCAGCCCTCGGTCCAGGTGGAGTTGGTCAAGGGGGAACCGGAACTCCATGTCTTGGAAGGGGCAAACGGTTATCAGCTCGAACTCTCCCCCCTGCTTGAGGAGGGAGAGTCCTTTGGCCTGGTCCGGGAGAGTCCAACCCGTTTGAAGTACATTCCCTTGACCCGGGAGTATGAACAGCTCTGTGCGATTGTCGGATCCTCGGTGGAGGTACCCTTTGCAGCCAAAGAACGGGTGGTGCAGGCCCTCTCCCGGGTGACGAGGGTTTTGACCGTCCACTCGGATATCGGTGCTGTTGCTGCGGCTGCCAGAAGTGTCGAGGCAGATGCCCGTCCCCATGTTCATCTGCTCCCCTATAACCAGGGACTGCAGTTGGAGGTCTTGACCCGGCCCTTTGCCCAGGGGGGGAGCTACTTTCGTCCCGGCAGCGGCGGGGAGACGGTGGTTGCCGAGATCGAGGGTGAACAGCTCCAGACCAGGCGCGACCTGCAGCTGGAGCGGGATAACGCCGACTCGGTCAACCAGGCCTGCCCCTCGCTCAGCCGTATGAACGACTATGGCTATGAGTGGCTCCTGGAGGATCCTGAGCAATGTCTGGAGCTGCTTACCGAGCTGCGGGATATGGGGGATCAGGTGGTGCTGGCGTGGCCCAAGGGGGAGAGTCTCCGGCTGACCCCTACGGTTACTGCCGATCAGTTCTCCCTCCAGATCAAGCGGGACCGGGACTGGTTCGCTGCCACCGGTACGCTCCGGGTGGATGAGGAACTGGTTCTGGATATGCAGCAGCTGTTGGCCTTGAGCCTGGAGTCGAACTCCCGTTTTGTGGCTCTGGATGACGGTCGCTTTCTGGCCCTGAGCAAGGCCTTTCGGCGCCGGGTCGAAGAGCTGCGGGCCTTTTCAGAGAATCATGGAAAGGGGGTGCGCTTCAGTCCCTTGGCCGGATTGGCCCTGGAGGAGTTTACCCAGGAGATCGGCAGCTGCACCGCCGACCGTCATTGGAAAAAGAATCTGCAGCGTTTCCAGAACGTGGCTGAGCCGGACTTGCCCTCCACCCTCCAGGCAGAGCTCCGTGATTATCAGCTCCAGGGCTTTCAGTGGCTCGGTCGGCTCTCCACTCTGGGGGTGGGGGCCTGTCTTGCCGATGATATGGGCCTGGGCAAGACCATCCAGGCCCTGGCCGTCATTCTCCTCCGGGCCGCTCAGGGGCCTTCCCTGGTGGTGGCTCCAACCTCGGTGTTGATGAACTGGCAGGATGAGGCAGCCCGCTTTGCCCCGACCCTGAAGGTCCAGCTGTTCGGCAATGGGAACCGTAAGGAGTTGTTGGCAGCTGCGGCTGAGTTTGACCTGGTTATCTGCAGTTACGGCCTTATGCAGAGCGAGGCCGAGTTGCTGGCCGCGGTGCCGTGGCAGACCGTGGTCCTGGATGAGGCCCAGGCCATCAAGAACACTCAGACCAAACGTTCCCGGGCGGCCATGCAGCTCCAGAGCGAGTTCAAGCTGATCACCACCGGTACTCCCATCGAGAATCATCTGGGCGAACTTTGGAATTTGTTTCGTTTTATCAATCCCGGCCTGTTGGGCTCCCTGGAGCGTTTTCGGCGCACCTTTGCCCTTCCCATTGAACGGCAGGGCGACCGGGCTGCGGCCAAGCGTTTGAAGAAGTTGATTCAGCCCTTTATCCTCCGCAGGTTAAAGAGCGGTGTGCTCCAGGAGCTGCCGTCCCGCACCGAGGTGACCATGCAGGTGGAGATGAGTCAGGAGGAGGCGGCCCTCTACGAGGCCCAGCGCCTCCAGGCCCTGGATTCCTTGGCTGTGGAGGATGAGCAGCAGGGCGACGGTCCCGGGCACCTCCAGGTCCTGGCCCAGATTACCCGGCTGCGGCGTTTCTGCTGTAACCCCCAGCTGGTGGTGCCTGAGGCGGGGCTTGCCAGTTCCAAACTCAAGGTGTTTTCAACCATTGTCCGGGAGCTCCTGGAGAACAACCATAAGGCCCTGGTCTTCAGCCAGTTTGTCGGCCATCTGAGTCTGATCAGAGAGGAGCTGGACCGGCTGGGGATCTCCTATCAGTACCTGGACGGTGCCACTCCCACCAGGCAGCGGACCCTGCGGGTCAAGGCCTTTCAGGCCGGGGAGGGGGATCTCTTTCTGATCAGCCTCAAGGCCGGCGGGGCCGGACTCAACCTGACCGCCGCTGACTATGTGATCCACATGGACCCCTGGTGGAATCCGGCGGTGGAGGACCAGGCCTCGGATCGGGCCCACCGCATCGGCCAGGAGCGGCCGGTAACCATCTACCGGCTGGTGGTCAAGGACTCCATCGAGGAGCGGATCGTGGCCCTCCACAGGGAGAAGCGCGACCTGGCCGATAACCTGCTCTCCGGCAGCGACATGAGCGGCCGGATCTCCACCGCCGAGCTGCTGGCCCTGCTTAAGGAGAGCTGAGCCTGGGGGGAGGGGCCTTGTTGCTGGCCACCTCAAGGGCAACCGGAGGCAGTTCTTTTTTAAGCCACTCGGAGTTGTGACGGAATTTCTTGCTGAAGTTGACCTTTGCCTGTGGCTGCATGATGCCCCTGCCCCACCCTCAAGTTGTTATTCCATACCTGTCTGAATTGCCGGCCCAGGTCGCGTCTTGGGTTGAAAAATATATGCTCAGGCCTATTTTTCAACCTCATCCATTCATCCCTCCGTATTGCAAAGTCAAAGTCAGCGTTGGAAGATTCCGTTTTTGTGAACGCGTTGTTGGGTTTTTCCTTTATTTGCAGGGATGCCGGCGTTTTTTTTTGGCACGCCGAGATTTGTTGAGTAGTATTAGGGCTATACCACTTTGTGGCTGTGTCGGTTGAGAGAAGCGTGATTGCTGTGCAGCTGTCAGGGAAGTTTTGTTTTACGCACAGTTGAACAATGGTGAAGCGGTATTGTCTCGAAGAGGAAGGGGTTTTTGTCATTAAATTACAAGAGGTTGGTTTTTGGCTCTGCGCCGGAACTGGCCGGAGTATGGCCTTTTTTCTTGCTATTCCGTTAAAGCGGAAAGTTAGGTTGTGAGCCGTGATCAAGCACGAGTCGACAGCTTGAGCAGGGGAAGAAGGGAGGAGTGGTTTCTGGAGTAATCCTTAGCTGTTATTTGAAAAAAGCTAATTGTTAGCCATTGGTCCTCTTTTGGGAGCGCTATTTGCAAAAAACAAAGGGCAAGCAGGTTGGAGTTCAAACAGAAAAACAATGCCAAAGGAGAATTGCCATGAAAAAAATTCTAGTATTGTTTGCCGTTGTGGGGCTGATGATGGGTACCATATCAGCTCATGCGAACCTTGTGACCAATGGCGGTTTTGAGTCGGGTTTGACCGGCTGGAGTCTCAGTGGTGAGGATTCCCACTTCTTTGGCAGCGGTCACACCGGCGCCCAATCACTGGAGCTTTTTGACAACAGTGGTTTTGCAACGCTCTCGCAGATGATAACGACAACAGTTGGCGCTACCTACGATTTCTCATTCTGGTCAGCGGTTTACAGTGTAGTTCCAGGGAATATACTCCGCTATAGTTTAGATTCAGGGCCGATAGTCACGGTCGCCCAAGCCTCTGGCGGTTTTAACTGGGAGTATTTCTCGGACAGCTTTGTTGCCAGCAGTACCTCAACCGCGATCAGTTTTTTCATTGAAACGGACCCCGGGACAGGAACATGGAAGCTTGACGATGTCTACGTCTCCTTAGGAGAAAACCCGGTCCCCGAACCAACGACCATGCTGCTCTTTGGAACGGGTATTGCCGGGCTCGCAGCCATAGGGCGGAGAAAGAAGTAGTTCTTTGTTCCGAAATAACAAAAAAGCCGCCTTCCCTCGGAAGGCGGCTTTTTTGTTGGTACCTTTTTAGGAGCATGAACCGGGTGAGCCCGGGAGAGGGGGCTGCCACCTTAGTCCTCAAACTTATAGCCCAGGCCATAGACCGAGTGGATCAGATCCAGCCCCGCTTGGAGGCGAGTGATCTTTGCTCTGAGTTTCTTGATGTGGCTGTCCACGGTGCGGTCATTGACCATCCGCCGGTCCCTGTAGATGGCCTCCATCAGCTGGTTCCGGGAGAAGATCCGTCCCGGTTGGGAGTAGAGGGTGGTAAAGAGGTAGAATTCCACCGCTGTTAAGCCAAGATCCCGTCCTCCCAGCAGTACCCTGTAGCCCTCCTGATCGACCTGGACCTGGTCGCCGCTCTGGGCGAGTTCTCCGTCACTGCGGCGCAGCACCGCCCTGACCCGGGCCACCACCTCTCTGGGACTGTAGGGCTTGCAGATGTAGTCGTCGGCGCCCAGCTCCAGTCCCAGTAAACGGTCCACCTCCTCGATTCGGGCGGTGGTCATGATGATCGGCACCCGGGAAAAGCTGCGCAACTCCCTGCAGATGGAGATGCCGTCTTTTCCAGGGAGCATGATGTCCAACAGGATCAGGGCCGGCTGGTGCTGCCGTACCCAGGCCACCACCCCCAAACCCTCAGTCAGCAGCTGCACCCCATAGCCCGAGGCTGTGAGGTAATCCCTGAGCAGTTCCGCTACCTGGAGCTCATCTTCCACGATCAGAATAGTGTTGTTCATGACGCCTCTCCTGCTTCCGGCAAGCGGACGGTGATTTTCAGGCCACCCAAGGGGGAGTGGCCGGCCGTGATGGACCCCTCATGGGCCAGGACTATCTGTCGGCAGATGGCAAGCCCCAGGCCTGCCCCGCCCATGGCCCGATTGCGGCTGGCCTCCACCCGGTAGAGATGGTCAAAGAGTTTGGGCAGGGCCTGGCCTGGTACACCCGGCGGGCTATCCTCTATCCGTACCTCCACCCATGGCGGCTGGTGACTCGCCGTAACCTCCACCAGCCCTCCCTGGTCGGTGAACTTGAGGCTGTTGATGAGCAGGTTGGCGATCAGCTGCTGCAGCCGTTGGCCATCGCCAACCACCACCAGGGGCGCTGGACTGCTCACCAACTTCAGTTCCAGACCGACCTTGGCCGCGGCATGCTGCTGGGTCTCCAGCTCATCGAGCAGGAGGCGGCCCAGATCCATCTCTTCCCGAAAATAGGAGACGAGACCCAGCTCCGAGCGGGAGAGATCGTTGAGGTCTTCCACCAGGCGACGCAAGCGCATGACCCCCTGGTGGAGACGGGCCAGGGTCTGTTCATCGGCCTGGCGGATGCCATCCTGAACCGCCTCGATCTCGCCTTGCAGTCCGGTCAGGGGGGTGCGGAGCTCATGGGCAATGTCACTGATCCAGAGCTTACGCTGGGTCTCGTTGAAGGCCAATGTTTCGGCTAAGCGGTTGAAGTCGTGTGACAGCTGTCCCAGCTCATCCTTGGAGCCCGGCTTGAGCCTGGGCGAGAAATCGCCGCTGATCAGCTTGCGGGCTGCCTGGGAAAGGCTGCGGATGGGTTTGGTCAGGTGGTAGGCCAGGGGCAGGGAGAGGCCGATGGTGATGAAAATCGCGGCTAATCCCACCAGGAGGAGAGCCAGCTTCTGCTGTCTGACAAAGAGGAGTTGATGGTCTTCTGAGAAACTTCGGGGCGAGTAGAGGCCCACTGCCCCCACCTGGCGGTTGCGGTATTGCAGCGGGATGAGATGGGGTGGCTCTGTGCCCTGTCGTCTGCCAAAGATCAACCTCTGGTTCTGATCCAGGATGATCAGGCGCATCAGGGGATGGCGGGGCGGCTCCTTACTGCTCTGCGGGGAGGGGCTCAGGAGCCAGTCCGGCAGCTTGCCCTCTTTCAGCATGGCGATGATGCGTTCTCTTTTGAGACTCTCCGGCAGGGTGTGGGCATGGAGCTGCAACAGTTCCAGGGGATTGTCCTTCAGCCCCTGCCAGCTTTGCTTCTCTTTGTAATAGCTTTCCAGCTCCACGAGCAGGCGCTGGAGATGCTCCTGTTCCTGGGTATCGATGTACTCCAGGAAGCCTCGGTCAAAACTCCATTGGATCACAACCGCCATATAGGCGACCACGGCCAGGGCTGCTGCCAGCATGCAGAGGAAGAGTTTGTATTGGATGGTGAGTTTCATCGGCTCCATAACTGAGGGTATCCGGTGGGTATTGGGGCATTATTTCCAGCTCTTTGTACGCCAGAAAAAGAAGGCCTGCATCGGATAATTGAGCCTTGCACAATCTTTTCTTATTTTCTGCCAATTTTTTGCCAATTGGCAGGATAGGCTGGTGAGAGTGAAGCAACAGGGCCCTGTGGCCATATCAACCTCAGCCGACAGCTTGGAATGAAATACCCATCCTCAGCAGAAAAGATGGTGCAGCTTCTGCTCATCACCATCGTGCTCACCCTCTCGGCTTGCGCTCCGCAGGCACCCCTGAAAATAGATCCCCTGGTCCTGCCGACCACCTTTTCCCGCTCCGGCAATCAGCCCCTGGCAGGAGAGTGGTGGCGTTCCTTTGCCGATCCCCTGCTCAACGATCTGGTGCAACAGGCCCTGGCCGACAACCTCTCCCTGAAGACAGGCTGGGACCGACTGTCCCAGGCCAGGGCCCTCCATGGGAAGAGTCGGGCTGGCTTGTTTCCGAGCCTGGATGGTCAATCCTCAGCTGAACATCAGCAGAACCGGATCAGCGGCAGCTCGGAGAAGAGCGATACCCTGCTTCTGGGCCTGTCTGCAGGCTATGAGCTCGATCTCTGGGGCAAGATCGATTCCAGTGTGGCAGCCGCCCGAATGGACATGGAGGCCCAGGTCGCTGATCTCGATGCCGTGGCCATGAGCCTGAGCGCCGAGGTGGCGGTCTGCTGGTATGAGTTGGTGGCTCTGGAGCAGGCCCTGCGCCTCCTGGATGAGCAACTCGCCACCAATCAACAGGGGGTGGAGCTGGTCGCGGCCCGCTTTCGCACCGGCCTGGTGCCCATGGAGGATCTCCTTCAGCAGCGACAGCTGGTGGCGGCCACCCAGGGCCGGCGCTTACTCCAGCTGGCCGAAAGGACCCGGAAGGAGCATCAGCTGACCATCCTGCTCGGTCTGGCCCCGGGCACCAGGAGTTTTCAGATCCCTACCCGGATGATTGCCCTGCCCACCCTCCCGGACACCGGGGTCCCTGGCGAGCTGCTCTTGGCCCGGCCGGATATCCGCAGCGCCTTTCAAGAGGTTGCCGCTGCTGATCAGCGGGTGGCCGGCGCTGCTGCCGATCGATTCCCGGCCCTGCGTCTCTCTGCCTCGCTGCAGAGTGCGGGCAGTGGTGCGGCCCTGTTGAGTGATTACCTCACCAGCCTGGCTGCAGGGCTCACCGGGCCGATCCTCGACGGTGGCAGCCGAGAGCAGGAGCTGGAGCGGACCCGGGCGGTAGCCGCGGAGAAGCTTCATCTCTATGGTCAGGCCATCCTCGAGGCCCTTGGCGAAGTAGAGGACGCCCTGGTGATTGAAGAGCAGCAGCTGCACTATATACAGAGCCTGGACCGGCAAAGGGGCCTGGCCGAGCAGACCATGCTCCAGATCAAGGAGCGTTACCTCAAGGGGAGCGAGAACTACCAGCGGGTGCTCTCTGCCCTGATCTCTCTCCAGGGCCTCCAGCAGGATCAGCTCGTCGCCCACAGGGACCTGTTGGTGAACCGGATACGGCTCTGTCGGGCCCTGGGCAGGGGCTGGGGCTACAGCCAGGGGCAGGAGAAAATATAGCTGCCCTGTTGCCGCCAGTGGTCATCCGTTTGTTTAAGATATCCCTTAAGAGAAGAGGAACCATCATGTCTGATCTATCAGCCCGCATCACCCCCCATCCCGGAGCAGCTGCTGCCCGGGAAGCGACCGTCAGCCCTCCCTCCGGAATCATACGATTCCTGCTGCGAGTGGTTATGCCCCTGGCAACCCTGGTCAGTGGTGGCCTGCTGACCGTCTATCTTTTGGAGACAGGCCCCCAGGCCCGACATCTGCCGCCAGAGCAACATGCTGTTCAGGTGCATACCGTGACCGCCCATTTTGGACCATCTCCTACGGTGATCCCGGCCATGGGCGTGGTGAGCCCAGCCCAGTCTATTGAGTTGAAGGCAGAGCTGAGCGGCGAGGTCATGGCCATCAGCGAGCAGCTGCTGCCGGGTGGTCGCTTTGCTGCCGGCGAGGCCATGCTCCGGCTCGATCCCAGGGAATATCAGCTGGCCCTGCGCCAGAAGAAGAGCGCTGTGGCCCAGGCCCGGAATGACCTGGATCTGGAGGAGGGCAACCAACTGGTTGCCCGGCGGGAACTGGAACTCTCCGGGGAAGAGGTGAGCGAGGTGGAGCGGAGCCTGATGCTGCGCAAGCCCCAGCTCAGCAGCCTGGAGACAGCCCTGGCCATTGCCCGGGCCGACCATGAGCTGGCCCGGCTGGATCTGGAGCGGACAATCCTGAGCGCACCCTTTAACGGTATTGTCCAGGAGCGGACGGTCAATGTGGGCAGCTTGGTCTCTTCGGCCACCACCCTTGCAAGATTCATCGGCTCGGATCGCTACTGGGTGGAGGTCTCGGTCCCTGAAGCACAGCTCTCCTGGATAGCGGTGGCCGATGTCCGCGGCAGAGGCGGGGCCGAGGTCAGGGTCTATAATCCCACGGCCTGGGGCAAGGAGCGTTTTCGCCGGGGCCGGGTGATACAACTCTTGCCTGCGCTGGAGAGCCAGGGGCGGATGGCGCGGCTGCTCATCGAGGTGGACGACCCTCTGGCCCTGGAGGCGGAGCAGCAGGGAGAGCCCAGATTGCTGATCGATTCCTTTGTCCGGGTGGCCATCCAGGGGACACCGCTGGCCTCGGCCCTGTCCCTGCCCCGTGCCTATCTCCGGGATGGCGACGAGGTCTGGCTGCTGGACCGGGACGGCACCCTGGACATCCGGCAGGTGACCATCGCCTATAAAAACCAGGACAGGGTGCTGGTGACCGCCGGGGTGGAGGAGGGGGAGGAGTTGATAGTCTCTGATCTTGTCGCCCCGGTCCAGGGGATGCTCCTGTCCCAGGCCTCTCCTCCGGTTGAGGACCCGACTCGTCCTGCTGCGCCTGTCCCCTCGGCCAAGGTGGCGACGGCTCGGCTGGCCCTGGCAAACCCGCCAGACCGTGCGGAGTTGGCGGAGGTGGACCAGTGAAGGGGCAGCGACAAGGGTCCGGCCAGGGGCCTCTGGCCTGGATGGTCCATCACCGGGTGGCAGCCAACCTGTTGATGATCTTTCTTCTGCTCGGCGGTCTGGTGTCGACCCGTACCATCAAGAAAGAGGTCTTTCCGGAGTTTGAACTGGATACGGTGACCGTCAGCGTGGCCTATCCGGGCGCCGGGCCGGAAGAGGTGGAGCAGGGTACGGTGCTGGTGGTGGAAGAGGCCATCAGTTCGGTGGAAGGGGTGGCAGAGGTCTCTGCCCGTGCGGTTGAGGGCAGCGGAACCGTGATCGCCGAGCTGATCGAAGGAGAGGACCGGCAAAAGGTGCTCCAGGAGATCAAGCAGGAGGTGGACCGGATCACCACCTTCCCTGATGAGGCAGAGGAGCCCGTGGTCTCCCTGCAGAACAGAAAGCGGGAGGTGCTCCAGCTCAGTCTTTATGGGGATCTGAGCCAACAGTTGCTCAGGGCTCTGGGAGAACAGCTTCGGGACCGTTTGCTCCAGCAGGCAGAGATCACCCAGGTGAGCATCACCGCTGCAAGGGATTATGAGATCCAGGTGGAGATCAGTCAGGATCAGCTGCGAACCCATGACCTGAGTCTGGCAACCGTGGCTACTGCCATTGGTGCGGCTTCGGTGGAGATGCCGGGCGGTGAGATAGAGACCAGCGGTGGCGAGATCTTGCTCCGGGTCAAGGAGCGGCGGGAGTGGGCCCATGAGTTTGGCCGTATACCCATTGTAACCGCCCCAGATGGCACCGTGGTCTACCTGGAGGATATCGCCACGGTGCGGGAGGCTTTTGAGGATAGTGACCAGGAGGTGACCCTGAACGGTAGCCCCACCATTGCCCTGAACGTCTACCGGGTGGGAGCGCAGACCCCCATGGAGGTGGCTGCAGCTGTCCGTTCGACCATGGCAGAGGTCGCCCTGGAGCTGCCCCCAGGGGTGGAGTGGATGATTAATCGGGATCAGTCCCAGATCTACCAGCAGCGGCTGGAGCTGTTGATGAAGAATGCCTTTATCGGCCTGGTGCTGGTTTTGGTGGTGCTGGGGTTGTTTCTGGAGGTGAAACTGGCCTTTTGGGTGACCATGGGGATTCCGGTCTCCTTCCTGGGGGGGATGCTCTTCCTGCCCCTGTTTGATGTCTCCATCAACATGATTTCCATGTTCGCCTTTATCGTGGCCCTGGGGATTGTGGTGGATGATGCCATCATTGCCGGGGAAAATATCTATGCGTATCGGGAGCAGGGGATGAGCTTTGCCGAGGCAGCGGTCCGGGGGGCGGCTGATGTGGCCGTGCCCATTAGCTTCAGCATTCTCACCAATATTGCCGCCTTCCTGCCCCTGCTCTTTGTCCCGGGGGTCATGGGTAAGATCTGGAAGGTCATCCCCCTGGTGGTGGTAACGGTGTTTGTGGTCTCCTGGGTGGAGTCACTCTGTATACTCCCGGCCCACCTGAGCCATGGCCGTTCAGGTGCGGTTCATCCCCTGTGGGCAGGCCTGCAGCGGCGACAACAGGCCTTTAGCCGTGGGGTGCTCCGCTTTGTCGAGAGGGTCTATGCCCCGCTCCTTGGCTGCTTGCTTAGGCACCGTTATCTGGCCGTGGCCGTGGGCTTGGCCGTTTTTATGGTGGTGGTGGGCTATGCCTTGAGCGGCAGGATAGGGATGATCCTCATGCCCAGGGTGGAGTCGGATTATGCCGTGGCAAGCGCGACCCTGCCCTATGGCAGTTCCGAGGAGCGGCTGCGGACGGTGCGTGATCAGCTGGTCGCCTCCCTGGAGGCGACCCTGGAGCAGTCTGCTGCGGCCGAAATGGTTGCAGGGGTTTTTACCAGCATCAGCAGCAACACCGTGGAGGTGAACGCCTATCTGGTGGATCCTGAGGAGAGAGCCCTCACCACCCGGGCCCTGAGCCGGCTCTGGCGTCGGCAGGCCGGCCCTCTGGTGGGGGTCGAGTCCCTCCGCTTTGAGTTTGATCGGGGCGGTCCCGGTCGGGGCCACTCGGTCTCGGTGGAGCTGAGCCACCGGGATGTTGGGGTATTGGCTCGGGCCAGTGAGGCCCTGGCCGCCGATCTGGCCGTCTATCCCCAGGTCAATGATGTTGATGACGGCTTTGCCCTGGGCAAGGAGCAGCTTGATTTCACCATCACCCCGGAAGGTGCCAGTCTGGGGCTGACAGCAGCAGAGATTGGCCGCCAGGTACGCAACAGCTTTCAGGGGGTGGTGGCCCTTCGGCAGCAGCGGGGCCGCAGTGAGGTCTCGGTTCGGCTGCGACTACCCGAGAACGAACGGCTGAGTGAGTATGGGGTCGAGTCTCTGTTGATCCGGACGGGAGAGGGGGGCTTTGTGCCGCTGAGCTATGTGGCCGAGGTACAGCGGGGCCGGGCCTATACCAGCATTGAGCGGCGTGAGGGGCGGCGGACGGTGACCGTGGGGGCTGATGTGGAACCCATCGGTGCAACCAATATGATCACCGCAGAACTCGACACCACCCTGCTGCCGGCACTGGCCAGGGAATTTCCCGGACTGAGCTATGGCTATAGTGGCAGACAGGCGGATATGAAGGAGAGCAGCCAGAGTCTGCTCCTGGGTTTTTGCGGCTCTCTGGCCCTGATCTATCTGCTTCTGGCCCTGCCCTTCAACAGTTACCTCCAGCCCCTGGTCGTGATGGCGGCCATTCCCTTTGGTGTGGTCGGGGCGGTAGCTGGGCATGTGCTGATGGGCTATAACCTGAGCCTGATGTCCATGATGGGGATGGTGGCCCTGGCCGGGGTACTGGTGAACGATTCCCTGGTGCTGGTGGATTATGCCAACCGACAGCTGGCTGGCGGCGCCTCTCCGGCTGAGGCCATCGTTGCCGCCGGCAGCCGCCGTTTCCGGCCCATCATCCTCACCACCCTGACCACCTTCGGCGGTCTGGCGCCGATGATCTTCGAGACCTCCAGGCAGGCACGGTTCATGATCCCCATGGCCATCTCTCTGGGCTATGGGATTCTCTTTACCACCCTGATCGTGCTGGTGCTGATCCCCTGTCTCTTTCTGATCGTCTCTGATCTGATGGGGTTGTGGGCCTGCTTGCGAGCAGGGACCCCGGAGACGGCCGGGGAGTTGATCAAGGGGAAGGAGGCCCCTAAGGGGGGGCACTACGGGGGGAACTAGGGTCCGGCCAGGGAGCCTGAGGCTTGATCCCTTTGCGGAAAGCTGCGCTTAGACCTTGAGTTGGAGGGAGCTGTTGTGGAGGATCTCGATGATGGCATCCGCCTCTTCAGCAGAGATCCCCAGTTGATGGACCAGGGTCTGGTGGATGGCGTCCGGGTCGTTGGGGAGGTAGGGGTTGACAGCTGTCGGCAGTTTGGCCTGTTGGGCCCGGGTCGCCGCCTCTCCGGGGGTGTTGGTTTGGGGAGCGCTCTCTGCCATGCTGGTCTGGAGGATGCCCAGCTGGGTCTTCATGCCATTGAGATCCCGGGGCCGTTCAGTGGTGTTGTCGGGGAACTTGGCCAGTAAGAAGCGGTGGAGCTTTTCCTGATTCAGCTGGTGGGGAGAGACCTGTTCGGGCTGGGGCTTTGACGGGCCCTGCTTTTTTTGGCTGAGTTGGTCAGCATCAGGATTGCCTCCCCGGCCGGTGCGGGTTCCGGCGTCATGAGCCGGGGCCTGTGGGGTCCCCTGGAAAAGTTCAGCCTGGTGGTTGAGTATGGTGGTAATGCTCATCTGCGTACCTGTGGGAAAGGGCCTGCTGATCATGGAGCAGCATCTTGCTGCGGTTCAAACCCATGAGCCTTTATCGGCAACCTGTTGGAAAACCTTAATGAAATTGGTGAAAAGGAGTGCCGGTTGGTCAGCTGAGCCCCTGTCGCCCCATCCTCTTTTCCGGGGCAATTGGCTGGAGTTCGGTCCTTTTTGGGTCCGCCTTGCCGGCGACGCCGGCCTCTTGGTCATTTCTTGACTTTCTGGTCCGGATAAATAGTTTATGGGTATCTTGAATAATGAGATTTTTCGATCAAGGTCAAGGCGCGAGATACAATTTTAGTGGAGGTATATAGTCGATATTCCGAGACTAAAATTTTGATCGTAACGCTGAGATTGGAAGAAAAAGCCATTATTCAAGGTAGCCTTAATCTTAAACTCGTTTCCGTGGCTCAGCTGGCAGGAGAGCGATCAGCTTGGGAGGGAATTGTTCACCTCTCACGGAGCCTGAGCCCAGCTGCGAATCCAGCTCAAATTCTCCGCCCCAGCACGGGTGCTTTGGAGTAGGCAGATCCCAATAATTCACAAATACGAGACCCTTTACCCTCGACTCGCCACGGGAAGAGACAACAGGGAGAGCAGAGATGAATTTTCAGGACATAAGTGAACAGCGACGGGCAATCAACTTCTTTGATCCGGAACAGGAGGTGAGCCAGGAGAGTCTGACCAGGATGATCGAGCTGGCCGCCCGGACCCCCTCCAGTTTTAATCTCCAGCCCTGGAATCTGGTGGTGGTGCGTGAGCAGGAGGAAAGGGAGACCCTAAAGGCGCTTGCCTGGAATCAGGACAAGGTGGCCGAGGCCCCGGTGGTCTTGATTGTCCTGGCCGATCGCAAGGGCTGGCAGGAGGGGCACCCGGTGGTGGAGCAGAACTGGCAGCAGATGCTGGCGACTGGAGGGATGCAGCCCGAGCAGAGGGATTGGTTTCTTGGGGCTGCCAAGTCCCTCTATAACTGGAATGAGCAGGCCGACCTGGCCTTTGCGGTCAAGAATGCCGGCTTCTTTGCCATGAGCCTGATGTATGCGGCCACCAGTCTTGGCCTGGAGACCCATCCCATGGATGGTTTTGATCATGAGGGGGTGCGCCGGACCTTCCAGATACCGGATCACTACTGGCTTCCCCTGCTCCTGGCGGTTGGCTACAGAAAGCCTGGGCTTGAGCTGCAGCCGGCCAAGTGGCGAAAGAGGGTGGATGAGATTGTGGTTCGCTTTGATGGGGGAGGTGCCTGAAGGTGCTCAGAGACTGGTAAGGGCTGACAGGAGCCGGCGACAGCAGCCAGGGGAGTCTCTCCCGGGCCGGCTCAGCTTCTCTCGTCAGCCATCTTGGCCTGGATTCAGGCTGATCCTCGCCGGGGGGCCTGCCCCTGGTCGCTCTCCCGGAGGATGGGGGCTCAGAGGGAGGAAAAATCCTCCTTTTCCTCCTGCTCAAGGATCTTTTCCTTCTGGGCGCGCAGGGCTGCGGCCCCGGCGGCCTTGGCAAGCTGTTGCTGCTTCTCCGGCTGCTCCTGGCGGCTGTTTGGGCTCGTCTCCGGCAGGTCGACGATGACCTTGCGGTGGGCATAGAAGATACCCTGGGCATTGAGGGCCTCGGTGATCAGCCTATAGGCCTCCCGGCGGATCACGAAGTGGGTCCCGGGCTGGGCCGTGAACTTGACCCGGATGGTCATCACCGAGTTGGTGATCTCCCTGACCCCCTGGGACTTCACCGGCCGGATGAAGTCCTTGCCATACTCTTCATCTTCCAGCATCCTCTGTCCCACCTTCTTGATAATCTTGCGGATCTTGTCGATGGGGGCGTCATAGGGGAAATCCAGGTTGAACTTGACGATGATGCCGCCGCGCATGTAGTTGGTGATCGCGCCCAGGTCCGAGTGGGGGATGATCTGGAGCATGCCCCGGTGGTGACGGATCATGGCGTTACGCAGGGTGATGGACTCCACCGTGCCGGAGATGGTGCTGGCCTCGATGTATTCTCCCACCCGAAAGGCATCATCCAGGAGATAGAAAAATCCGGAAAAGACGTCGGCCACCAGTTTTTGGGCGCCAAAACCCACGGCCAGACCGATCACCCCGGCTCCGGCCAGGAGCGGGCCGATATCCACCCCCAGGGAGGAGAGGATGGTCATGGTGACCATGACGATCAGCACCGAGCTCACGCATTTGCGTACCATGGGGAGAAGGGTATAGGCCCGTCCCCGGGCAGCGGCACCACCCCACTCGTCCTCCTCCCGCTCCTCCTCATCCTCGGGTATGGATTCTGCAATCTTCCGTTCGATCCAGGAGCTGATAAACTGCCAGAAGACGATGGCCAGGGTCAGGATGATCAGGGTATCCAGGGCCACCTGGGCCAGCTGGGAAAAGAGCGGAATCCGGATATTCCAGAGGCCGGCGACCCAAATGACCATCACGGCCACCACCCCGCTCCGGGCGATACCCTTGATCCGGAGATAGAGTTCCTCTCCCCTTTGCCCTTGGACCTGCTCCTCTGTAGAGGGCTCTCCTGGCTCATCATCCTGCTTGCGATGGAGCTGAAGGGTCTTCATGGTGTAGGCCACCAACCACTGGACCAGGCGGTCCGCCACCATCCAGATCGGCACGATAAAGAAGCTGGGGATAAAGGCCCCCCTGCGGTTGTAGCTGGGGTCAGCCAGGTCGTTGAGGAGCAGCAACCAGAGGATGACCAGGTAGCTGATGGCCAGGATATGCCAGATTGAGGCAAACTGTTGCTGTTTCCAGCGTAACTTTTGCCCCTCTCCCCTGGGCTGGAGCAGCTGCTCCCTGATTCTGTCCCTGTAGATCACGATGGCCACGGCGGTGGCCAGGAGCAGCAGGGAGGCGCTGCCGAGCTGGAGCAGGCGGACGGTCTGCAGGTCTGCCCCCAGGCGACGGATGACCACGGCGCTCATCAGGGTGAGGATGATGTAGCCGAAGGTCCAGGTCAGCAGGCGGTGGGCGGTTCGGGTCAGCCTGCAGTCGGCGGGCAGGGCGCGGCATTGCGTCTGGCCAGGGGCAAAGATGACCCGGGAGATGGCGGCGATGACCCTGATGGCGCAGATGGCGATCAGGGCTGCCAGGAAGAGTACCTGGACATAGATGGAGTCGGTCCAGATGAAAAACATGAAGCTGAAGTAGGCGCAGCCAAAGAAGATCAGCAGGCCGAGGAGCTTGGGGGTCTCCTGGATGATGCCGGTCAGGATCTTTTCCAGGGGCAGCAGCCCGCCGGTGCCCGTTTCCGGAGGAGGGCGGAAATAGCGGCTAAAGACAGTGAACCTGAACAGGGCTTCACAGCAGGTGCCCACAGCGAGAAAGAGCAGGACCCAGAGGAGATTATCCACCGCACCCTCCACGGTTTCGTAGGGACAGAGTCGGATGAAGACCCGCTTCAGGTCCGGGGCGACCTGGGGTACTCCGGCCCAGAGGAGACGAAACTGGTTTTCCGCCTCATCCTGTTCGCTGCTCAGGATCTGGAGGATGTGGTGGAACAGACTGGCCGGTCCCTTCATCCGCTCGCCTGCAGGCGGGGCGATGGAGGCCTCTTTTTTCAGTTGGCTGAGGAGGAGTTGTCGAACCTGTTCATCACTGAGGCCTGCCATCATTTCGCTGACCGGGATTTCCCGCTGCAGGGGCTGTCCCTGGTCGATGTCGGTTGGCTCGTCCGCCGGGTTCTGGCCGGCAACGCTTAAAGGGGGAGAGAGGGTGCTCAGGAGCAGGAGCAGGGCAAGCAGCAGGTAAGCAGGCTTGAGGGCGTAATCGTTCATGGCTGGTGATCAAGAGGTTGTTGCTGGTTTTTTTGAAAAGAGATGGGGGCTGCCTGCTGGTCGAGGGGCCTCGGTTGCAGGCTCTGCCGGGTGAAGAGGCTCGGGAGAGAAGGCGCACCAGCAGGCCTGACTATAGCGGATTGTCGCTCCATGGGCCAGTGCGAGCTGCGCTCCTCTTGACTTTTTTGGGAGTTCAGGGCCGCCACCGGGGTGGTGTGCCGGTGTCCTGGTAAAGGGGTTTGTTGAATTGGTCCCGCTGTTCGCTGAAGTAGTGGATGGTTGGCGGCAGAAAATCCCGGTGTTCCGGAAAGATCTGGGCAAAGAGCTCCCTGCAGGGGGTCTGGAATGCTGCCAGGCTGAGCCGGGGATGGCGTTGGCGGCAACAGCTGACCAGCCGTTCAAAAAAATGGTGGCCCATGAACATGTCATAGGTGATGGAGTTGAAGGCACCGTTCTCCATTCGGTTGTATTGGTTCAGGTGGGCCGAGGAGAGGCCCTGCAGCCGGCGCAACCGCATATCGATGCCCACGCTCAGATCCCGGTGGACCAGGCGTTGGATCCGACCGGCCCCATCCAGCTCCAGCAGGATGTTCTGGCCGTGGGGTTCCAGCATGAAGCCGCAGCTTCGGAAGCAGTTTACCCAGTGGCGGATGAGGGGGAACATGATGCGCTCCAGGATATATCCCAGGGGCTTCTCCTCGCCGATGAGCTCAAAGAGCAGGGGCGCTTGGTCGGGATCCAGTGAGTTCTCACCATAGAGGGCAAATCCTGGGATCAGCTCCCTGGGCCCGTCAACCAGGGGAAAGGGGCTCATCTCCCGGACCAGGTAGCCCCAGTTTTCTCCCCGATTATCGCTACGGTCCAGGCTGCGGTGGGAGATGCCGATCACCTCCCGTAAGAAGGCAAAGCCGGGCTCAAACCGATCGATGGCCTGCTCCAGTTCCAGGGAGACGGCGATGGCCTGCTCCACCACCTCGTCCCGCATCTTGCGGCCGTAGCGGGAGACCCGGAAGGGGAAGTGGACCTTGAGGGCGTGGAAGCCTGGCTCTTGATCGAGCACATAGAGGGTCCTGGTGGAGGAGCTGGGGGCGACCGTGATGGCAGGAGCCGCTGTGCCCCGCCTCTGCAGGCTGAGCAGATAGGGGTCGTCGGGCAGGGACTCCAGGACCTGGGGGTGGACACAGAAGAGCACCCTGTCCGGGCCCAGGTAGTGTTGGAGGAGCTCTGCCGGCGGGTTGGCGGTGTAGATCCGGACCAGTTCCCGGGGAACGGCCCAGGGGGTGAGGGCAAAGGAGGCGAGCTCGGATTGGGGCTGATAGCGGGGCGCTGCCTCGGTGTAGTCGGCGTGGATGGAGTAGGTCCTGGTTCCTTGGTTGCAGTAGCGATCGCGATAGACCAGAGAAGAGTTCATAAGGTACCTCAGTAAGGAAGACTGGGGGTGACGGGGTTGTGCCTGCCCGGTTCTGCTCTGCTGCTTATTTCAAGGGCTGTTCCCTCTGCTCCACCAGCAGGAGGAGCAGGCCGCCGGCAACAAAGAGGAGGACCAGGCTCAAGACCCCCCAGCGGGTCTCGCCGCTCAGGCGTGCCACCAGGCCCATCAGGGCCGGGCCGCTGATGGCGGCAAATTTTCCGCAGATATTATAGATACCGAAAAATTCAGCAGACTGCTCCGCCGGGATCAGCCTGGCGTAGTAGCTCCGGCTCAGGGCCTGAATCCCGCCCATGGCCGAGGCGATCAAGAGGGCGATCCCCCAGAAGACGGTGGTTTTCCACACCAGGTTATCCATGGCCGGGAGGAGAAAGGCCAGCAGGGTGGCCAGGATATAGATACCGATCCCTGCCAGGAGCATGGTTCGGGTGGAAAAACGAACGGCCAAGCGGCCGTAGAGCAGGGCAAAGGGGAAGGCCACCACCTGGATGAAGAGCAGGACGCCGATGAGCAGGGCTACGCCGAATCCCAGGTCCCGGCCATAGGCCATGGACATGGTGATGATGGTTCCCACCCCGTCGATATAGAAGAAGTAGGCCAGCAGGAAGAGGAAGATCTGGCGGTGGCTTCGGACCCGGCCAAAGGTGGCCGCCAGTCGGCGCAGGCTCTCCCGGACCGGTGCCTGGGCGGCCGCCAGGGCGTGGGTCTGGTGGACATTCTTGAGCAGGGGCAGGGAGAAGAGGAGCCACCAGAGGGCCACCAGGACAAAACCGAGCTTGACCCGCAGCGGAGCGAGCAGGGTGGGGCCCGGGTCAGCCGTGAGGATCAGGCCGATGACGGCAAGAAAGGGGATGACGGAGCCGATGTAGCCGTAGCCGTAGCCCCGGGCAGAGACCGTGTCCATCCGCTCAGGGCTGGTGACATCGGTGAGCAGGGCGTCGTAGAAGATGTTGGCCCCGGCCCAGCCCACCCGGGCCCAGACAAAGAGGAGCAGGCAGAACAGCCACTGGCCTTGACCGATCAGGGTCAGTCCCAGGGTGGAAAGGAGGCCCAGGCAGAGGAAGAGGCTCAGGAATCGTTTCTTTTGTCCTGGATAGTCGGCCAGGGCTCCCAGAAAGGGGGCGAGCAGGGCCAGGATCAGGGATGCCGATGAGTTGGCAAATCCCCAGTTGGCGGTGGCGGTCACTGCCGACTGTCCGGCGGCTGCATACTCCTTGAAAAAGAGGGGCATGATGGCAGTGACCATGATCAGCACAAAGGCCGAGTTGCCTGCATCGTAGAGGATCCAGCTTCGTTCTTCCCGGGATGTGGTTGCTTGGATGTTCATGGGGATAGCCGTGCTCCGCCGCTCTGAATAGTGTTGCCGAACCTCTCTCTTAAGGTATCAGAAATGATCCTAAAGCTCACGCTGCAAATGAGAGGAGCGGATCTGCAGATCTGTTACCGAGGCGAGAGATGGCTATGTTTGTTGTGCGAGTTGTGCTATTGGCGTGTGCCTTTTTCAGGTTTTCCCTGGCTAAGCAACTTTGTGACGGCTAAGATGTTGCGGGTCGGGCCAAGGATTTTGGGGCGGTGAGCTTTTGCAGGAGGCTTGAATCTATTGATTATGCGTGAATATGGCGGCTTGCTTGCCGCTTTTTCCCAGCCGCTGTGGCCGGATTGCATTTTGCTGTGCTAATTGTGCGAAAAAGTCTTGCGAAGTTGCAGTTTCCATGTGTACAACAGCAGGAGAAAAGAATGAGCTAAGCCATGCAGATATATGCCGGACTGATGGTTTTGTTCAGTTGTAGTGATGTTAGCTGCGGTGCTGGAGTTGCCGCCGGGTATCGTCGCTATGGTCCAGTCGAGTGGAGTACCTTTTTCCGGAGTAACCCCAAAACCAAAAGGAGGCCCGTATGGCAAAAGTCGGCGTGTATGTCTGTCATTGTGGTTCAAACATTGCCGGCGTTATTGACGTCTCAGCGGTTCGTGATTATGCCGAGACCTTGCCGGACGTCGTTATCGCACGAAAAGATCTTTTCATGTGTTCTGATTCAGGGCAGGAAATGGTCAAGCAGGATGTACGAGATGGACTGGTTGACCGAGTGGTGGTAGCAGCCTGTACCCCCAGGACCCATGAACCTATTTTTCGAGCTGCAATCGAAAAGGCGGGCCTGAATAAATACCTCTTTGAGATGGCCAATATCCGTGATCAGGCCAGCTGGGTCCACGGTCATGATCATGAGGGTGCCACCGAGAAGGCCAAGCTGGTGGTGGCCTCGGCCGTGGGCAAGGCCCGGCATCTGGAGCCTCTGGAAGATAAGTTTGTCGATGTCACCGACGCAGCCCTGGTCATCGGCGGCGGTATCGGCGGAATCAGCGCCGCCCTGGAACTGGCCAACATGGGCCACAAGACCTTTCTGGTGGAAAAGACCCCCTCCATCGGCGGGGTCATGGCCCAGCTGGACAAGACCTTTCCCACCAACGACTGTTCCGCCTGTATCCTCACCCCGATGATGGTGGACGCCTACAACCATCCCAACATCGAGACCCTGACCTACAGCGAGGTGGATGATGTAAGCGGCTATATCGGTAACTTTTCGGTCAAGATCCGTCGGAAGCAGGCCTATGTGGACTGGGACAAGTGCACCGGCTGCGGCGACTGTGCGGCCAAGTGCCCGGCCAAGACCCCGGACGAGTTCAATGCCGGCCTCTCTGACCGGCGGGCCGCCTTTATCATGTTTCCCCAGGCCGTGCCCAAGAAGGCGGTCATCGACATGGATGCCTGCATCAACTGCGGCGGCCGCGAGATCGGCAGTGAGCCCAAGCTGAACAAGAAAACCGGCGCACCCATCCTGGCGCCCTGTGAAAAGGCCTGCCCTGCAGATGCCATCAATCGCAGCCTGCCCCTGGACCCGGGAGGACGGATCAAGGAGGTGGAGGTGGGTTCCATCGTGGTGGCCACCGGTTACCAGGTAATGGACAAGGGCTGGTTCAAGGAGATGGCCCCGGATTCGCCCAACGTGATCACCGCCCTCCAGCTGGAGCGGATCATCTCCGCCACCGGGCCCACTGAAGGCAAGCTGCTCCGTCCCTCGGACAACCAGAAGCCCAAGACCATCACCTTTGTCTCCTGCATGGGCTCCCGTGATGCCAACTTCCACACCTACTGTTCCCGCTTCTGCTGCATGTACATGATCAAGCAGGCCCGGCTGTTGAAGGAGAAGTACCCCGAGTTGGTGATCAACATGCACTTCATCGACGTCCGTACCGCAGGCAAGGATTACGACGAGTACTACACCGGTGCCCGCCGGATGGGCATCAACTTCTTCAAGGGCAAGGTAGGTGGTCTGGAGATGTTGCCTGAGGATAAACTGCGGGTCCTGGCCTATGACATGGAATCAGCCGAGAGCATTGAGTATGCCTCGGATCTGGTGGTCCTGGCCACCGCCGTGGAGCTGCCCGAGGATGCCCAGGGGCTGGCCCAGAAGCTGGGACTGCAGTTCTGCGGCTCCAACTTTTTCAGGGAACTGCATCCCAAGCTCGGTCCGGTGGAGACCTCAACCGAAGGTCTGTTTCTGGCCGGTTGCTGTCAGGGTCCCAAGGATATTCCGGATACCGTTTCCCAGGCCAAGGGTGCGGCCGCGGCCGCAGCCGTACCCCTGGCCCAGGGCAGGGTCAAGATCGAGCCCATCATCTCCGAGATTATCCCGGAGAACTGTTCGGGCTGTGGTATCTGCGTACCGCTCTGTCCCTACGATGCCATTGCCATGTCCGAGTGGGCCGGAACTGCCCGGGCTGCCATCGAGATGAGCGCCTGTAAGGGCTGCGGGGTTTGCACCTCGGCCTGTCCGTCTGGAGCCATCGTGCTCCATGGCTACGAAGAAGATCAGATTTTTGCCCAGATAGCGGCGCTGACCTCAGGGGGAAGAAATCATGCTGGTTGAACAGAAGAAGATTGATGAAGCCGTGGCAACCATCATCGGTTTCGGCGGGACAGGGATTCTCAACTGCGTCCAGTGCGGCGCCTGTTCGGCGGTCTGCCCCGGGGTGAAGGCGGGCTTCCCGCTGCTCTGCCGCAACCTCATCCGCAGCCTGCTCAACGGTCAGCTGGAAGAGATCATCGAAGATTCTTCTTCCTGGGGTTGTCAGGCCTGTAACCGCTGTACCGAGGTCTGTCCCCAGGGGGTCCGTCCCCAGGAGGTGGTCTTTGCCTTCCGCCGTTACCAGGCCAATGAACTGGCCTTCTCCACCTCGGCGGTGACCAGTCAGATGAACCTCTACGAGACCGGCCATGCCGTGTTCACCGACCCCAAGGAACTGCGTCGGCAGGTGGGGCTGCCCGAAGTGCCGCCGACCTCGGCCTTCAACAAGCAGGCCCAGGAAGAGATCCAGGCCCTCATCGACAATGGACCCATGGGTGAGTTGGGACTGTTTTAAATATAAGGAGAGAGATAATGGAAAAAATTGGATTATATCTCGGCTGTAATATCCCGCTCAAGGCACCGGATATAGAACAGTCCATTCGGCAGATCCTGCCGCCCCTGGGGGTAGAGCCCGTGGACCTGGAGGGCGCGGCATGTTGTCCTGCCTGGGGAACGGCACCCTCCTTTGACCTGGACACCTGGTGCGCGGTCTCCAGCCGTAACATCACCCTGGCCGAGGAGCAGGGGCTGGACATCATGACCGGCTGCAACTCCTGTTTTGGGGTGCTCTCCGAGGCCAAACACTTCATGGAAGACGGGGAGCGCCGCCGAACGGTCAACCAGAAGCTGGCCAAGATCAACCGCAGCTTTGAGGGTACTTCGGATATCTATCATATCGCCCATGTACTCCATAAGAAGGTCGGGATGGAAAAGATCAGGGAGGGGCTGAAGTTTGACCTCGGCGGCCTGAAGATTGCGGTTCAGACCGGCTGCCACAGCCTCTGGCCCTCGGATGTCTATGCGGTCAAGGAGGAGAATCCCTACCAGCCCACCATCCTCAAGGATCTCTGTGAGGCCACCGGTGCCGAGGTGCCCCACTACTCCCGCCTGGGGGCCTGCTGCGGCATGGGCGGGATGCGCTCCACGGACATGGAAAAATCCCTCAAGCTCTTTAAGGAGAAGCTGGTGAGCATCAAGGAGGAGACCGATGCGGACATGATCGTCACCACCTGTTCCTCCTGCTTCCTCCAGTTCGACATGTCCCAGCCTATCCTCAGGGAGCGTGGCGAGATCGATTTTGAGCCGCTGCCCACCTTCTACTACACCCAGTTGCTGGCCCTGGCCATGGGCTGTGATCCCAGCCAGGTGGCTGCCCTGTCCCAGATCGACCGCAGCGCGATCATCGCCAGGATTCAAGATGAACAACGTCTGATCAAGGAGGTAGCATAGTCATGTCATTTTGCCCCAATATAGTCGGCTTCGCCTGTCAGTGGTGTACCTATGCCGGTGCTGACCTGGCAGGAAACCTCCGGGCCAAGTATCCCCCCTCCATCAAGTTGATCAAGGTACCCTGCTCCGGCCGGGTGGAACCCGAGCATGTCCTGGAGGCCTTTGCCCAGGGTGCGGATGGGGTTCTGGTCGGCGGCTGCCACTTTGGCGACTGCCATTACAAGACCGGCAACCATAAGACCAGCCAACGGATGAAGATCTTTGCCAAGCTTCTGGCAGACAGCGGCTTTGATCCCCGTCGATTCCGCCTGGAATGGATCTCCGGAGCCGAGGGCTACCGGTTTGCCGAGGTGGTGGAGGAGTTCACCAAAGAACTGCAGGAATTGGGTCCCAACCCCATCAAGGAGGGCGTGTAGCCATGGCAGCAAAGGTAAAGACGGCGTTTCTGCTGGCCGGAGGATGTGCCGGCTGCGAGATGAGTGTGGTGGACCTCTCCGAGGTCCTGGTTGATGTCCTGGAGTCCATCGAGATCGTCTTCTGGGCGCCCACGGTGGCGGATGTCAAGTATTGCGACCTGGAGGAGATGGAGGATAACTCCATTGATGTGGCCTTTGTGGACGGCATGATCCGCAACACCGAGAATGAGCACACCGTCAAGGTGCTCCGGGCCAAGTCCAAGGTCCTGGTGGCCTTTGGTGCCTGCGCCACCCTGGGCGGTATCGGTGCCCTGGGTGATCTCCACACCAAGGAGGAACTCTTCAAGCAGGCCTACCAGGACTCCTTTTCCACGGATAACCCCGACGGGGTGATGCCCTCGCCCGAGTATCTCCTGGACGGCAAGTATGAGCTGACCATCCCGGCCCTCTTGGATAACTGTGCCACCGTCGATCAGATCGTGGATGTGGAGTACTATGTGGGCGGCTGTCCGCCCCACCCCAAGTTCGTAGGCCAGATCCTGACCTCGCTGCTGGCCGGTGAGCTGCCCCCGCCAGGCTCCTGGATCACCAGCGGCAAGGCGGTCTGTGATTCCTGTTCCCGTAACCCGGTGCGCAACGGTCAGGAGCGGCTGCCCGTGGGTGAGATCAAACGGACCATCGACGGTACCCCGGATCCTGATACCTGCCTGCTTCAGCAGGGCTATATGTGCTTTGGCCCGGTCACCCAGGGTGACTGTGAGGGCTCCTGTCTGAACGTCAACATGCCCTGTCGGGGCTGTGGCGGTCCGCTTCCCGGGATCAAGGACTTTGGGGCCCGTTGCGTGTCCACCATCGCCTCCAGCATGGCCGATGATGCGGCCGTGGATCAGTTTATCGACAAGTATAACGATATGGCCAAGATGTTTTACCGTTATGCCCACACCGCCGGCAGCCTCAACCGCAAGGTTGCGGCCTTGAAGGACAAGTAAAGGCCCGGCAAGGGACGTATCGGTAATCGGGCCCTGCCGTAGCCAGCCTTAAAGAGGCTTGGCCCGCCAAGAAACAGACACCCGGCTTCGGAGGCCGGGTGGTGATGCAGAGATTGCAAGGAACAGCACCATGAAAAAGATTGAGATTAATCCGATCACCCGCTTGGAGGGGCATGGCAAGATTGCCATCTTCCTCGATGACAACGGCAACGTGGATGATGCCTTCTTCCAGACCGTTGAGTTCAGGGGATTTGAGAAGTTCTTACAGGGCATGCCCATGGAAGAGGTGCCCCGGACCGTGTCCACGGTCTGCGGGGTCTGCCGTGGGGTCCACTATATGGCCTCCACCAAGGCGGCGGACGGGGTCTTTGGAGTCACCCCGCCCCCGGCCGGTCAGAAACTGCGGGAGCTCTTCTTTAATGCCCACTATGTGGAAGACCACGCGGTCATCCTCTATGCCCTGGGATTTCCCGATTTTGTGGTCGGACCGGAGGCCAACCCGGCCGAGCGCAACGTGGTCGGCTTGATCAACAAGGTCGGAGTCGAGCTCGGTCGTGAGGTCCTGCGCAAGCGCGGCCTGGCCGTGAAGATCTTTGAACTGCTCGGCGGCAAGCCCAACCATGCCGTGGCAGCCCTGCCTGGGGGCTGGTCCAAGGGGCTGGATGAGGAGGAGCGCAGGCAGGTAGAGGCCTGGTCCGAGGAACTGGTGGAACTGGGCGAGATGACGCTCAAGATCTTTGATGACGTGGTCCTTAAGAATGACGCCTACATGGAGCTGGTCACCGGGGATGTCTTCAAGGTGGAGGTGGGCTACATGGGCTCGGTCAATGACCAGGACCAGATCACCTACTACGAAGGCACCCAGAAGATCATCGACAGTGGTGGCAATCCGGTGGGCAGCTTCCAGGGTAAGGAGTACCTGGACTTCATCTCGGAGCGGGTCCAGCCCTGGACCTACCTCAAGTTTCCCTATCAGAAGAAGATCGGCGACTGGCAGGGCATCGTCGAGGGACCCGGTACCAACATCTACTCCGTCGGCCCCCTGGCCAGGATGAATATTGCCAAGGGTATGGATACCCCCAAGGCCCAGGCCCATTTTGAGCGCTTTCACGCCACCTTCGGGGCCAAGCCGGTCCATAATATCCTGGCCTACCACTGGGCCCGGGCCATCGAGATGCTCAATGCCGCGGAAAAATGTCTGGCCCTGTCCCGTGATCCCGAGATCACCTCCAAGGATATCTGGAACAAGCCCACCTCCTGTCCCGGAGAAGGGGTGGGGATCATCGAGGCGCCCCGGGGCACCCTGATCCATCACTACTGCACCGATGACAAGGGGATCGTCACCGACGCCAACCTGATCGTGGCCACCACCCATAACAACGCGCCCATCAACCTGGCCGTGAAAAAGGCGGCCAAGCATTTCATTCGGGGCGGCGAGGTGAGCGAGAGCATGCTCAACTATGTGGAGATGGCCTTCCGCCCCTATGACCTCTGCCTGGCCTGTGCCACCCACACCATTACCGCTGGCCAGACGCCCCTGGAAGTGGAGATCTTTGACCACAACGGCAAGCTCTTCAAGGCCATGAAAAACTTCTAGGCCCAGCTGCGCCGGAGACCTCCGCAGGTCTCCGGTGTTTTTTCGTTTCTCGTCTTCCACGGTGTTCGCATGGATAAAAAAACAGTAGTCATTGGTATCGGAAACCCCTACCTCCAGGATGATCGTGCCGGGGTGGTGGTGGTGGAAAAGCTGGAGGAACTCGGTATCCCCTGTGCCACGGAGATCGTCTACACCGTCGGCTTTGAGGTGATGGACAAGGTCAAGGGCTATGAAAAGGCGGTGATTGTCGATGCCTGCATGCTCGGCAATGAACCGGGCTCCCTGTTGGAGGTGAGCGTAGATGAGATCTTCACCAATAACGCCCTGGTCAACTCCCATGCCATTACCCTGGGAACCACCCTGAAGACCGGTTATATCTGTTTTCCCGAGGAGATGCCTGCCGAGATCCATCTGATCCTGATCGAGGTCAGGGATATCAAGGAGTTCACCCAGCAGATGTCGGCAGAGGTGGAGACGGCGGTTGAGCAGGCCGTGGCCCGGATCAGCGAGATCGTTGCAACAGAGCGGCCGCTGGCGGTTAACTCATAGTCCCTCCTCTTTCCCTCCTGCCCCCGGAGGGGTGTGGGGACCTTGGCAGCAACCTTGTCCTGGAGCAGGGCCCTGTTTCGCAGGCTGGTGGCTCAAGAAGAATCGAACCTAGCCGGGCCGGCCAGGCCCGGCTCCATGATCATCATGATCATGTCCAGAGGCAGCAGCTCTATGCTGTCGTCTTTCCGCAGGGTAAGGGCCTCCCTGGTGCTGCTCCCCCCTGACACAGACAACACCACACTCACCGCATTGCAGTTGTGCTTTATCAGCAGAGAGCTGCAATGTTGCGCGGTCCAGCGTGGTCATTCACCGCTCCAATCCGCTGCTCTTGTCTGTATACCCGTCACCACCTCTGTGACTTTTCAAGGTACCCTATTGCTCCTGGTGCCGGTTTTCCCAGGCCATTCGACAGGCTTCGGCCCCATCTTCCGGGACCTCGCCGGCAAAGATCCGTCGCAGGGGGACATGAATCGGACTGGTGATAAAAGAGGCCAGCGAATGGGTGAGGAGGATTGTATTGATACCAATACCAAAGTCATCAAAGCGGCCACTGACCCGGATCGGAGTGGCCAGGCTGAAGAACTCCGGCTTCTTGGTTTGTGGGGTCGCCCTCAGCGTGAGGCGCTGCTTTTTGAAGTCAATGTGTGCCGAGCCTTCGACACTCATATGGGTTGTGTCCATGAACAGGATTCGATCCTCCATGATCCCCTGCTCCAGCTGGAAGCTGGCAACCAGGCAGTTGATCAGCGAAGATGGTCCCTCATCCACCTTCGAGGCCAGTGCCGAGAGCAGGTTGACGGCCCAGAGGTCGATGATGCCGGCATCAAAATTTTCTGGAACAAAGGCAAAATCGAGGTGGCCTCTGGCGTTGGCCATCAGTTGATTAAGGCTGGGAGCCGTAGCCTCCAGGAACATATCCAGATGGAGCCGGCCGCCCATCTTGGTTTGCGGTTTCGCCCGACGGGCCAGGATGCCCAGGTCGAGCCCTTCGATCCTGGCCCCAAGTTGGATTTCTCCAGCCGTCCTGCCTGGGACGTAGGAGAATTCGGTTCGAGCCGTTCCTTCTGCCAGCTGCAGCTCCAGGGGAGTGATCTGAAATCGTCCATCCTGGAGCTTGATCTTCAGCCTACCGCTGCCCAGGGTATCTCCGGAGGACTGGACCTTGTCCAGCCGGACCTGCAGCTCTGCGTTGGCCCTGGCCAGAGTCTCAGGAGAGAACAGGGAGACCATCTCTTGACGGCGTTTTGTTCCTTCTCTATTTTCCGCTTGGGTTGCAGCTTTCTCTTCAACAGCCGCTGCTGATGTTTTTTCCGGTGTCCATTGACCCAGTTCAAAATCATCAAGCTGGAGCAGGCTGCTGCTCAGTTGGATCTCCACCGCCGGTTTCTCTCCTTCCAGGTTAATATGCATCCTGCCGTTGAGATCACTTGCACCGATCTTGATTTCCAGCTTGGAAAGAGTATAGCCTGTTTTGTCCATCCCAAAGATCCCCTTCAGCCTGTAGGGGCCAAGGGGAGGGAGGGAAAGCTTGAGGAGCTGGTCAAGCTGGTTGAGCTTCTCCCCCTGGAGTTCCATGGACAATGTGATGTTTGTATTGGAGAGGGGAACGGCGGCCTTGCCGTGGAAGTCAAGCCTGGTGTCCGCGGCTTTTACCGTTATCTGCAGGGGCAGTTGTTGTGGTTTGCTCAGATAATGCACCAGGGCCATGCCCTGGATGTCGATGGTGATCGGGGTGGTCTCAACCATGCCCCGGAGATGCAGGCTCACCGCCTTGCCGGCAGGCACCTCTACGACCCCCTGGCTGATGGCGATGGGAACGCCCTCTCCCTTTCCGGCACCCTGCAGGGTGTAGGCACCGTCCTGCAGGGAAAGAGAGAGCTTGGACCGGGTGACCATATCGTGGAGATTGTCGCCCCTGAGGCTGAGGCGAAGGGCAAGATGATCGGTCGTTGCCTCTATGCCTTCAGCAAGCTGCAGCCACTCCAGCAGGGCGCCGATATCGATCTTGTCCAGGGTAGCGTTAAGATCCAGCTGTGGGCTCTCCCCCTTCCTGCCGAAACTCCCCCTGGCTGTAAAGGGGCTGGCAACGATCTGACCGCTGATTGAGAGCGGGTAGAGCTGCTGTCTGGGGTGAAACTCTGCCAGTTCATTTCCCTCCAGGGTGAAGCTGTACGGCTTGCCCTGCACACTGCCGGCAGCGGTTATCTTCAGGGGCTGTCCCTGTTGAGCCGTACCCTGGAGTTGTTCCAGGGTAAAGCTAAGGATCCGTTCCAGGCTGCAGTCACGGTAGCGGATCTTGAGTTGCTCCAGGCGGAGTGTGTCCACGGCCTGCAGGCCGACGCCATCTGCTGGAGGAGTGGGCCGGGCTTGATGCCCAGGAGCGCTCCCTGCTCTTGAACCGAGCTGCCAGTTGTTGATTCCCGCTGTGTTGGTTTCCAGGTTTAATCTTCCCCCTACAGCTGTGACCTCACCAAGATCGAGCTCTTTCTTCAGGAGGGCCGGGAGTCCCACTTGGACCCGGGCAAGCTCAATGGCGGCAAAAACCGTATCGGTCCAGCCTGGAGGGTTATCGATCTGTACGCCTCGGACTTCCAGGGTCGGTCTGAGGCCTGGCTGGATGGTGATTGAACCCGCGATGGTTACCTTCCGCTCCAGGGTAGTCGAGAGTGCTGTTTCCACCCCGGGCCTGATGGAATCGAGCCTGAGTGGTATCTCGAGGACGGCCATGATGATGAGGGGGGTGAGTGCAAGAGCACCGAGGGCAAGGGTGCTGATCAACATCCAGGTGAAGATTTTTTTTATCATTGCCATGGAGTTTTTTCCCGCAGTTCAGGCTTAAATCCAGCTCGTGGAGAGCTGGCTTGGAACACTCTGTTTGGCTCTGTTGCTGGAACGCAGCAGCCTTTCAACGATATAGGTCCTGCCACGGAGAATAAACCGGCAAAAAGTATTTGGGCGATATCAAGGCAGGACCTGTTCCTGGCAGTGCTTGCTGCCACGGTCGAGGTCGTGAGCAGGAGGAGAAAGGCGCTCTGCCCGGAGTCCAATGCCCTGGCATGGGGGCCGGCGGAGACCAGCTACGCTCACTCCTTCCTGCTGGTACCTCTGTTGGTCTCTTAAGGGGGTGCCTCCTGGCCATGCTCTTCATCCCCCTGCTCCAGTCATGCCATGAACAGGGTATACATGATGGCAAGGACCACTGCGCCGACAAAGAGGCCGATGATGCCAAAGAGCATCATGCCGCCGAGGGCTCCGAGGAGAACGACCAGCATGGGGATTTTGATCCCCCTTCCCATGAGCAGCGGTTTTAAGAAGCCGTCACTGGCAATGATCACCAGAATCCAGAGGAGAAAGAGTAGCGCATGGATGGTCTCGGCAAGGGAAAAGAGGGAGACGGCCACCCCGACGACAGCCAACATAACCCTGCGGACGGTTAGCCTTGCCCATATGTTGGTTCGGCTGCGTGCGGCTGCTCTGATGGCGAGTCTGCATAGAGGCTGTAGCTTTTTCCTTCTCATTCCAGGGTATCATAAGGGCCTTGTTGGAATCAAATCCCGAAGGGGCAGGGAAGAGGATCCGATCAGCCCGAGCAGAAGAGCCGCTCAGCTGGAGCGCGGCGTGCTCCCCCCTGCTTCAGTCAAGGGGGGCTGTCGATTCTGCCGGTCTTGGTGCATCGACCGGGGGCGGCTGAGGTGAAGCCCATTGGCCCGGTGCTCAGCTGGATCATAAAATTTTGTCTGCAGGATCGACTCTCCCCGAACTCTCCGGGCAGATGGGAGAAAATATGCCAAGACCTGGTTGAAAGCAATCCCTTGGCCTGCCTCTAAGGATGAGTTTTCAGGGACAAGGACCAGCCTGGCGCAATGAGCCGCTCGTCACCGGCTTTTTTCAGCAGAGCTCTCGCCTGCTGCCGGAGATTGCCGCGATCTGGGGGTGCCGCTCCCATCTTACCTGATTTGTATTGAACAAGGCAGGGGATATGGGCTAGGTTCTACCATGATTATGGCGGGCTCTGACCATCCGGCTTGGTGCAAGATGAACCATGGTGTTCAAGCCGGAGCCTGTCCGTCCAGAGATGACCTTTTCGGGAGGCGAGGATGCCGGGGCATTGGAGTACAGCTTGCACAGGCAGAGCTCACTTTCCAGAGGATGAATCTTCGGCCTAAGGCCGAAACAGGTTCAGGCATGGGCGCAAGCACGACGCTTGCCTGCTCTTGCCAGGGCCCGCTTTTTTCCATCGGCTTTGTTGCAGGGAGTAGCCATGTCCCCCTTTGTTCTTTCCCAGGTCCTGGTCGCCATCGCCATCTGCACGGATCTGCTCTCCTTTCAGTTTAAAAATCGGCGACAGATCCTCTGCTGCCTGATCATCTCCTCGATCCTGATCGCGGTCCATTTCATGCTCCTGGCCCACTGGACCGCCGCCGGACTGGGAGTCCTGGCCGGGCTGCGTTTTTTCGTCGGTTACTGGACCACCTCCAAGAAGATGATGGGCCTCTTCCTCACCTGCAGCCTGGGGGTGGGAGTCTTTACCTATGGAGGGCCCCTCAGTCTGCTCTGCACCTGTGGTGCCCTCTGCAATACCGTGGGCTCCTTTGCCGGCGAAGACCGGCGGATGCGCCAGTGGATGTTTCTGGGTACTGGCTGTTGGTTGAGTCATAACCTCTTGGCCGGCTCACCCACGGCCGTGCTCCTGGAGACGATCTTCTTGGCCAGCAACCTGGTGGGCTACTATCGCTACTATCTCAGGCCCTCGCTGGGGACCTGTCCCACCTCCCCGGTCAATTGAGCGAGGTGGAGGTGGCACGGTCCCTGGTCCATCCTGAGCACCTGTTTGCTCCCTGGCAGGTCTGGCCGGGCTCCTATGACAATCCTCAGGCGGACGGCAACTTCCCCCGGCCTGCTGAGTGCGGGTTCCGGATTGATCGCCAGACCCCCATGGCCTCCATGGGTTCCTGCTTTGCCCGGGAGATCAAGTCCTACCTGCTCAACAAGGGGTATCGTTATCTCTGCGAAGAGCAGGAAAATCCGGCCGCCGTCCATGCCAGTGCAGCCTGGGAACGGACCTATAACACCTTTTCCATGCGTCAGATCTTTGACTATACCTTCGCCTCCTTCAGCCCCCGGCTCCGCTGGTGGCCCCTGGCCGACGGTGAACGGGTCCAGGATCCCTATCGGCGGGTGATCCTCTATCGGAGCCGGGAGGAGGCAGAAGCCGACTTTGTCCTCCATTGCCAGGCCTCCAGGCGGGTGCTGCAGACGGCCCGGGTCCTCATTCTCACCCTGGGTTTGACCGAGATCTGGGAAGATCGGGAGGACGGCAGTGTGATTGCCCTGCCAGGAGGTCCCTATGCCAACCAGGGGGGCGACATGTCCAGGTATCGCTTCAGGGTCTCCAGATTCCAGGAAAACCTGGAGAACCTGGAGCATATCCATGGCCTGCTGCGCCAACACAACCCCAGCTGCCAGCTGGTGGTCACGGTCTCTCCGGTCCATCTCTGGGCCACCTTTCGTCGGGATCTGGATGTGATCAGTGCCAGCTGCAACTCCAAATCCACCCTCCGGGCCGTGGCCGATGAGTTTGTCGCCGGCCACGAGCAGGTGCATTATTTTCCAGCCTATGAGATGGCCACCATCTACAGAGGCCTGCTGGGAAAGAGTTACCTTGCCCAGGGCAGGGAGAATTTCCATGTCAATAAGGAGACCGTGAAGTGTATCATGGCCAATTTTTTAAAATTCTATCACCCTGTCTCGGCCTGAGTGGATGGTTGGTTCGGGGAGCTAACGTTTAAGGAGAGCTGATGGTTACCTCAATAATACTTATCAATGCCACCCGGAATAAAATCAATGGCTTGGCAGAACAGCTGGCTGAGTTGGAGGGAGTCTCCGAGGTCTACTCGGTCAGTGGTTCCTATGACCTGGTCGCCATTGCCCGAGTCCCTGCCAACGAGGACCTGGCCCGCCTGGTCACCGATCGGATGTACCGTCTGGAGGGGATCGAGCGGACCGAGACCATGCTGGCCTTTAAGGCCTTTTCCAGGCATGATCTGGAGCGGATGTTTTCCCTGGGGATGTAGGGAGGTGGGGATGAAGGTGCGTAATCCGGAGTATGCACAGGATGTGGCGGCGGTCTTCAGCGGAGCGCCCTTTATCAGGGAGTTGGGGGTCGAACTGGAGGCTGTCGAGCCTGGGTGCTGTCGGGCCCGGGTCCAGGTGCGGCCTGACCATCTTCAACACCTGGGTCGGGTCCACGGGGGCGTGATCTCATCCCTGGCCGGACATGCGGCCCTGGGTGCCGCCATCTCGGTGGTTCCCCGGGGTGAGGTCCTGGTGGCCCCTGAGTTTACCTTTAAGATGTTTCGCGGGGTAGATTCGGGGCTGCTTCAGGCCAGGGCTACGGTGGTTAAGTCCGGGGCTGTGCTGGTCTTTGCAGAGTCAGAGGTGTTTTCTTGCACCCAGGAGAGGCGGCAGCTCCTGGCCAAGGGCAGCTATACCTTTACCCGGGTATGAGCCTGGCTGGTGACGGTAGGGGAGAGTCGATGGAGGTCCTGGTATGAGGGTGTCGGAGCGAGTCCTGGATTATGCGGATGGGGAGTTTGCTGTGAACCCCAGACCCCTGCTTGAGGCCGGCTGCGGTCGATCCTTGGCAGAGGAAGAGTTGGCAGGGCTGTTGGAGGAGTATCCCACGGCCTCCAGTTGGTTGGCGAGCTTGAATGAAGAGGCACTTCTGCGACTGACGGCCTGGCTGGAGCAACGTCATGGCTGCTACGCTCGTTTTGGCAGAGCTCAGCCACCCACGGGTTGAGGCCCCATGCAGGGGCGGAGAGAGGGGCGGAGAGGCTGTGGCGATGATCCCGCTATTCCATGGGCGCCAGCAGTCGCAGCTGACAGGGTTTACAGAGGACTTTTTCAGTGTCCAGAACGCTTCTGCAGCTGGCACATCGCCTCTTGGGGCGCTGTTTTTCGTCTTTAGGCTGCTGCTTCCTGGTGAAGATGGAGCAGGAAAAAAGGGGCATGGGGATTGTCCTTGTCGGCTGTCGGGCCAGACGCTTTGTTTGGAAAGTCGGAAAAAGGTCGGTTCCGTGTTCCCTTGTGGAGACAAGGCTATTATTTAAAGCGATCGATGGAGATGTCAAGGAAAAAGGGAAGGGTTCAGTAGCTCTTGGGGCTGATGACAACTTCTGTCCCCTGGGAAGAGGGGGAAGCGGCCAATGGCTGCCGGCCTGTCGGCGGTGTTGCTTTTTCCGGGCCTGGCATTACTTTATGGGTAAGGCTTTTGTTCCCTGACAGGACCATGGTCCTGTCAGCAACGCTTTCTAGCTCGAAAGGAGAGATCTATGGCAGGATGTAATGTCTTTAATCAGGAACACCAGATGCTGCTCGTCCATTTCTTTGGTGAGGTAACTGCCAGTGACCTGGAGTTGCAGGCGGTCTCTGTCTTCTCCCATCCCGACTTCAGTGCAAGCACCAAAGAGTTGATTAATTTTTCCGATGTGGAAAGTTTTGCCGCTGATGTGGACATGGAGCGGCTTGCAGCCATTGTCAAGATCAATAAGGATCAGTTGGAGAGGTATCCTGAGCTCAAGATCGCCATCCTTGCCCCGGATCCCCTCTCCTTTAACCTGGCCAGGATCTATCAGGAGAAGAGTCGAGACCATCAGCGGCAGGGGAAGATCAAGATCTTTACCAGCAAGTCCGAGGCCGTCCAGTGGCTGGGTGGGAAGGGCCGCCAGTGGGATCTCCTGATCGAACGGGTCTCCACCATGTGTACCATCTGAAACTCCACATCCGCACAGGGAGCACCTGCCGCTCTTGAACTTTGCCCCCCTGGGGAGCGAAAGCAGAGCGCGGAGCATCTGTGATCAAGACCGACCCTGAAAGGCTGCGTCCAGGAAGGCGCAGCCTTTTTGCGTCCTATCCCGGCGGCTCTTCGGCCTGTCTCAGCTGAGGTGCCTGGCCGGCGCCTTCTGCCGGTCCTTGCATATCTCTTTCAGATCTTTTATCCTATCCCCCTTTGTGTGTGCTGTTGACCTTGAGCCGGCATCAGGGCAGGCAGGCCATGGGCAGGACAGCCGGAAGGTCCGGCTGATTGACCCGGATTATATTTCTCCAGGATGAGTGTAAGATATTATGGAACCTCTATACAACGGTGCAAAGGCATCTTCGGCAATCCTGTTGCTCCACTGTCAGGACAGCAAGGGTATCGTGGCCTCGGTCAGCGAGTTTATCTTTAAGAATAACGGCAATATCATCTACCTGGATCAGCATGTTGATGCCTCCCAGGGGGTCTTGTTCATGCGGGTTGAGTGGGACCTGAGCCGGTTCACCATTCCCGAGGAAAAGATCGGAGAATACTTTGACACCCTGATCGCCGGCAAGTATCAGATGCAGTGGGAGTTGCACCTGCCCCACTATGTGCCCAGGATGGCCCTGTTTGTCTCCAAGTTGCCCCACTGCCTCTATGACCTGCTGGCCCGTTGGAAATCAGGGGAGATCAGGGTGGAGATTCCCCTGATCATCAGTAACCATGAAGATATGCGCGGGGTCGCCGAGCAGTTTGAGATCCCCTATCATCACTTTGAGATGACGCCGCAGAGCAAGAAGGCATGCGAGGCCGAGCAGTTGGAGCTGCTGGCCGAGCATGGGATCGATTTCATTGTCCTGGCCCGCTATATGCAAATCCTCTCCGGTTCCTTCATCGATCACTATCAGAACAGGATCATCAATATCCATCACTCCTTTTTACCGGCATTTCCAGGAGCCAAGCCCTACCATTCCGCCTTTGAGAGGGGGGTCAAGATCATCGGTGCCACCAGTCACTATGTAACCGCCGACCTGGACGCGGGACCGATTATTGCCCAGGATGTGATCCAGGTCAGCCATGCCGACTCGGTCCAGGACCTGGTCCGTAAGGGGCGTGACCTGGAAAAGGTCATTCTTTCCCGGGCCATCTGGCATCACCTCAAGCACCAGACCCTGGTGTATCAGAACCGGACCATCGTCTTTACCTAGAGACAGCGCCTTAAAAGGCGGTGAGGCGCAGCCGGGATGGTTCAGCCCTCCCGGCTCTCGTTGCTCGGCTCGATAAAGGCGTGAAACTCCAGGGAGCCGCCAAAGAGCTGGAAACTGCCGCAGTAGCTGCCGGGATCATCCGGAACTTCCGTGCCCGTGGCATAGACGCTCAAGGTGCGTTCTTCCTCGGGTTGTGCTGGGTCGACCAGGGCCCAGAGGATAGGGGCGTCATCTTCCTTGGTCTGGACGCTGAGGATCTCGCTGCCCGCAGGCAACTGGATGGTTTGCAGTTTGTTCGGCTGGAGATGGTATCTTCTGATTGTTTTCATGGGCTGGGCTTGACCTGGTTGAAGGGTTGAGGGCGTGAAGGATAACAGAGTGAACTGTATACCAGAAACCCGGTAAAAATCCAGGGCCATGCGCGCTCCTTACCCGGCCGGAACCCCCTTGAACTCCGGGTAACTCTCCTTGACTGGGAAAAAAAATGGGCTTGCGGATTTTGATAATTCTGGTATCTGTGCAGAGACCTGTGTGCGCAGCACAGCTGTTTTGTATCAGAAAAATTGATAAACCCTTCTGTTTTTGACACTCCATACTACCCCCTAGGATATTTATTATGAATTTTCCCATCGACTTATCCGGTTACACGCCGCTTCAATTTTCCCTGACCCAGCAGGGAATGAGTGGTGAGCAGCGTGCCGCACTGGAGAACAACATCTCCCTGGTACGCGACAGTATTGTCTTCTTTACTGCCCTGGCCAACACCAAAGGACTGGGCGGCCACACCGGGGGCGCCTTTGATATCGTGCCGGAACTGCTCATTGTCGATGGCTTTATGAAGGGCAACGACTCCTGTTATCCGGTCTACTTTGATGAGGCCGGACACCGGGTGGCCATTCAGTATATGATGGCGGTGCTCAACGGTCATGCTGCGCCTGAATCCCTGCTCCACTATCGGGAGTTCAACCAGGGACTCTACGGTCATCCGGAACGCGACGAAGAGAACGGGGTCTTCTTCAGCTCCGGCAGGCTGGGCCATCTCTGGAGTCATGTCAACGGTGTTGCCGAGGCCCATCCGGAGAAGATCGTGTTCATGTTCGGCAGCGACGGCTCCCAGCAGGAGGGCGATGACGCCGAGGCCGCCCGCTATGCAGTGGCCCGTAAACTGAACGTCAAGCTGATGATCGATGACAACGATGTCACCATTGCCGGTCATCCCAGCGAGTATATGCAGGGCTATGACGTGGCCAAGACCCTGGGCGGCCATGGCGTGACCGTGGAGAGCTGTGCCGGTGAGGAGTTGGATGTCCTCTTTGCCCGGGTTCAGCAGGCCATCACCACTGCCGGACCTGCGGCAGTGGTCTGCAAGCGGCTGATGGCCGTGGGCGTTCCCGGTATTGAGGGGCTGCCCAAGGGCCACGATGTCATCCCGGTGTCCATGGCCATAGATTATTTGAAGAGCCGCAACCAGAACGCTGCCGTAGAGCTGCTCTCCCAGGAGGTGCAGGCAGGCGAGAAGCCCGTCTTCCTGGGCAGCAGCGTGGAAAAGGGCAAGAACCGGGATGAGTTCGGTAAGATTATCTCTGAGATCCTGGCTGGGGTTGAAGAGCCGGCCTCCAAGGTGATCGTGGTGGATTCCGACCTGGAAGGGTCCTGCGGCTTGCACCATGTACGCAAAAACTGTCCTGAGGTCTATGTCCATGGCGGGATCATGGAGCGCAACAACTTCTCTGTGGCAGCAGGTTTTGGTTCTGTACCCGGCAAGCAGGGGATCTGCGGGACCTTCTCTGCCTTTCAGGAGATGGTCATCTCCGAGATTACCATGGCCCGGCTCAACCAGGCCAATGTCCTGGCCCACTTCTCCCACTCCGGGGTAGATGACATGGCCGACAACACCTGTCACTTCGGGATCAACAACTTCTTTGCCGATAACGGTCTGGCAGAGCACGATAATACCCGGCTCTACTTCCCGGCCGATCCCCTCCAGTTGAAGGCCATCCTCGGCAAGGTCTACCATGATGCGGGGCTGCGTTTTGTCTACTCCACCAGGTCAGCCACCCCCTTTATCCTGAATGAGGCCGGAGAGAAGCTCTACGGCGAGGGCTACACCTTTAGCCCGGACAAGGATGAGGTGGTTCGTTCGGGTGAACATGGCTACATCGTCTCCTACGGTGAGATGCTCTACCGCTGTCTCCATGTGGTGGAAGAGCTTCGTAGCCAGGGAATCAAGGTCGGTTTGATCAACAAGCCGGTGCTTAATGTGGTGGATGAAGAGATGATCGCCACCCTGGGCAACAGTCCCTTTGTGCTGGTGGTAGAGACCCAGAACAGCAAGACCGGCCTGGGCAGCCGCTATGGAACCTGGCTGCTGGAGCGGGGCTTTGCTCCCAGGTATGCGGCCATGGGTACCTGGAAAGACGGTGCCGGCGGCCTCTCTGAACAGATTCCCTACCAGGGCATGTCCGGAGCAGAGATCCGCGCCAGGATCGAAGAGCTGATGGCCTAAGCCGCCTCATCTCCGAGCAGTTGGTTATCACGGAGCTTCCCGCCAGGGAAGCTCCGTTTTTTTATGGCTGAGTCTCTGGGGAGGCGGCCTGACGCGGCAGGCTGATGGTAAAGGTCGTCCCCTTGCCCGGGACCGAGTCGAAACTGAGGGTGCCGCCATGTTTTTCGCTGACAATGGTGCGGGCAATGGCCAGTCCCTGACCTGAGCCGCGGCCCACGTCCTTGGTGGTAAAGAAGGGGTCAAAGATCCGTTCCCGTATCTTGGGATCAATCCCCGCTCCGTCATCGCTCACCGTGATGAGGACCTTATCCTCATCTGCGCGGCTGCTAATGGTGATCAGCCCCGGTTCACTGGTGGCGCTTGTCTTTTCTGCAATGGCATGGGCCGCGTTGACCACCAGGTTGAGGATCACCTGCCCCATATCTCCCTGAAATACCTCGATCTCCGGGATCGCTCCCAGCTCAAGCTGCACCTCTGCACAGTACTTATACTCATTCCTGCAGACGATCAGGGTGTTGTTGATCACCTGGTTGAGGTCGGTGAGCTGCCGGGTTTCCTCACTGCTATGGGAAAAACCCTTAAGCCCCTGGACCAGCTCGCGGACCCGGTCGACACCATGCTGGGTCTGGGTAAAGGCCTTGGGAACCTCTTCCAGGAGATACTCCAGGTCTGCCTCTTCTTCCTGGTCGCTCAACTGCTGGTTGATCTCGCTTGAAACTGGCCGGAGTTGTTCGTTCTTCCTGAGGCGGCTGTACTCCTGGAGCAGCTGGAGGAGGTCTTCGAATCCCTGTTCGAGAAAGGAGAGGTTGTTGCCGATGAACTGGATCGGGGTGTTGATCTCATGGGCAATGCCTGCGGAGAGCTCGCCAATGGACTGGAGCTTCAGGTTGTGGACTCTTTTGGCCTCCTGGAGGCGCTGTTCGGTGATGTTGCGAAAGGTGAGGATGGCGCCGCTGATCTGATTGTGCTCGTTGCGGTTGGCGCAGACGATGAAGTCTGCGGAAAAGCTGGAGCCGTCCCTTTTCCAGAAGACATCGCCGTCCACATGGTGGGAGCTGCCGTCTTCCAGGGCGGCAAAGAGGGGGCAGAATTCCCAGGGGTAGGCACTGCCGTCATCCAGGGTGTGATGGATGACGGGGTGACACTCCAGGCCGACCAGTTCTTCCCGGCTCCAGCCCAGGATATGGAGGGCCTCCTGGTTGGCCTCGATGATGCGACCCTCACGGTCCACCTCAACCACCGCCACATTGATCCATTTGAGGAGCATCTGGTGCTGATACTGCAGCTGCTTGAGGGTCTCGGTCAGGCGTTCAATGGATCGTTCAGCCGGGTCTGGCTGCTGTTCTTGCTGGGGCATGGGATCCCGAGTGTTCAGGTTGAGTAGGTCAGGAAAGGTCTCTTCGCCTGTCGGTTTCCACCCATAGTAGGGGATAGAGACAAGTGGAAACAAGCTATTTTATGGGTGGAGCCAGGATTTCTGACAGGGAGCGGTCGCTCTTTGCCGGGACAGGGCCGAAGGAGGGCCTGGGGAGGAGGGGGCGCAGCCAGCGGCCATCGGCAAGGTTTTCGGGCAGAGAACCTTGCCATGTTCATCAGGGCCGGTACAGCCGGAGAGGTCGGCTGTACCGGTCTTAAGGCTTAGGCCCGGGCCAGGATGATCCCCGGCCCGGGTTGATCCGTCGGCTCAGCGGGGCTGATTGGCCGCCACATAGGCGATCATCTCATCCGGGGTGACGATGGAGCCTGCAGAGGCCTTCAGGGCGATCAGGTCCCGTCGCCAGGTGGACAGTACCCGGAAGAAGGCGTCGTTCATCCCCTTTTCCTTGGAGAACTCGGTGATGGACATGTCGATCCGTTCCACCAGGTTGTCCACGTAGAGGGAGAACTGCTTGGTGTAGATCTCCTTGCTGTACTCCTTGTTGATCACCTCGGTGAAGAGGGGCTGCAGGTCCTCGTACCTGGGGATACGGCCAATGGGAGTCCAGATGCTCTCCACCTTGCCCTGGTGCATCAGGGCCATGATCCGCATCCAGACCTTGGTGTCCCGCTTCTCACCGACCAGGCCGTCGGCCTCGCCCGGTGCCAGGCTGCCGCGGCCGCTCTTGTGCAGCCAGTAGTTCACCTGGAAGCCCGAGGGCAGGTTGTCCTGGTTGATGGCAGGATTCTCGCCAAAGGCTTTGTAGTGGTTGATGTAGTGGGCCAGGGGGCCGGGGAAAAAGGCCTCGTTGGCATAGGGAGAGCGCTTCTCACTGCCGTCTGCGCCGATCTCGGTGGCCGTGGTGGCGGAGCGGATGATGGCGCCGTGGACCACGGTACTCATCCAGTCGTGGGCCATGACGATGGTGGGCATGGTGGTATAGTCCCGCCCGCCAAAGAGCAGGCCGCTGAGTTTTACTCCGGCGGGATCTTCAGTGGCCGAATCATAGTTCTCCAGGGTATCCAGGGAGATGGTGAAGCGGGCATTCTTATGGGAGGCCAGGGTGCCTGCCTGGGAAGACCATTCCCCCAGGAAGTTGCGTCCCTTCCTGGGAAAGGGTTCGCCCATGCCGTTCCAGTAGGGGCGGCCTTCGGAGACCAGCAGGTTGGAGAAGATCACCTCGTTGCCCTCGCCCTCCAGCACCTTCAAGGTCTCAGGATCATCCTGCTGGTTGACCCCTTCGATGATGCCGAACATCCCCTTTTCCGGATTCACCGCCCGGACCTCGCCGCTCTCGGGCTCGATGAAGATCTTGGCCAGGTCATCGCCCACCAGGTGGGTGCCGGTCATGGCGGTACCGGTCTTGCCGCAGCCCGAGGGGTAGGCGCCGCCAAAGTAGACGACCTCATCCCCCATCTCAAAGCCGGCAATGAACATGTGCTCGTCCAGTCGTTCACCAAAGTGGTTGCGAATATTGTTCATATTGGCAAAGCGGTGATTGATCTTCTTCGGGGCAATGGAGTTGCCGGCATACTGGTTGTTGCTGGAGTAGGAGCGGAAACGCTCCACATCCATATAGATGCGCCGCTGGTTGAGGTCGGCGGAGACCTTGGTCTCGGTGAGGCGGCCGGCACTGTGGTAGTTGATGAACATGTAGCCCTTCTTGGCCACATCATCGGAAAAGGCCTTGGGGCTCATCATCCGGTAGAGCAGGAACTCGCTGTGGGTGACATAGAAGGAGTCCGTAACCTGGAGGGTCGGGTCGGAGACCGGACAGCCCACAGGGCCGCGGGATATGAAGGAGATGACCATCTCCTTGCGCTTCATGATATCGGTGATGATGTTACGCGCCTCCACCACACCGGCATGGAGTTCCTCTTTCTTCTGCAGGGAGCTGATCTCGGTGTCGGTGTAGGCCAGGTACTTGGTGTTGGCCGTATCCCTGCCCTGGTCGTTGGGGCCGTCAAAGTGGCAGGTGTGGTTGGCCTTGGCCAGATGGAACTCTTCACCCAACTCCAGGGCCTGCTCACGGACATAGGCGATATCTTCTGCCGAGCCGGTGTTGATAAAGATGGAGGCAGGGCTCATGCGGGTGGCGCCGTTGTAGATGGGGATGATGACCTCCGGGCTGAGGCCCATCAATTTTTCCTGATTAGAGGCGTCCATCAAGCTGACGAGATAGGTCCGCATCATTTCCAGGCGTGAAATGTCGACATCCATCTTGCTTCGGGTCTGACCGGGTGTTCCAGTAGTATTTTTCATGATAGCTGTGGGGTATGGAAAGAGTTAATCCTGGGTTTTTGCCCAAGGCTGAGCGAAAAATCATCCAAAATTAACATAGATATTACATAACCAATAAAATTTCTATATTTTTCCCCTGGTTGACAGGGAAAAGAGGTGAGCCTTCGCGGAGAAATGCAGTTCAGGACCCAGGAAATCAGGCCGGAGCGCCTGCAGATTGGGAAAGGTTGAGCACCGCATTTCCGCGGGCAGCAGCCGGCCGCCAGTGGAGTCCAGGTCAATTGAGGCGCCATCCTGAGCAGGGCGGAGCAATTGTTTGCTGGCCCTGGGCAGAGTTGCGCTCCAGCAAGCCTTGAAAAAGGAGATTTTTCGATCAAGGTCAAGGCCGCACACCTTTTGCCGTATCTCTCTGCTTGATCTTCCGGGGGGGGGAGTTGTTGCAGGCAAGGCCGGACTTGGAAGAGAACGCAACTCTTCAAGCTGGCCTTATCAAGCTGGCCTCATGCTGCCCAGTAGACCGAGACCGGCACCTCCTCCTGATGAAGGATGGCCCGGATGGGCATCTCCTCGGGATCGGTGCCCTCCAGGGCCTGGTTGTAGACCGCAAGCTTTTGTTTTCCCGTTAAAAGGAGGAGGACTTTCCGGCTGTCCAGCAGGCTGTCCAGGGACATGGTCATCCGCAGGTGGGGGGCACGGGGCGGGCTGATAGCGCAGCAGGGAACCGGTTCGGTACGATCAAGGCCCCTCTTGAGTTCCGGGCTGCCGGGAAAGAGGGAGGCGGTGTGGCCATCCTCGCCCATGCCCAGGAGCACCAGCTCAAAGGGGCGGGGCAGGAGGGCAAGGCGGCGGCTGACCTCGGCCTCTGCCAGCTGGGGAGAGGCTGCGCCGTTGTAGAGGCCGCTAAAGGCGGCCGCAGCTGCCTGGTGCTGGAGCAGGGTGGTGCGGACCAAACCCTCGTTGCTCTCGGGCGAGTCCGGGGGCAGCCAGCGTTCATCGGCCAGGGTGATGCTTACCCTGGGCCAGAGAAAGTTCTGCCGGGCCAGTTCCCGGAACAGCGGCAGCGGACTGCTGCCGCCGGAGAGGACCATGCTCACCTGGTCCTGGCGGAGCAGGCCCTGCTCCAGGGCCCGGAGGATATCCCTGGAGAGGGTCTGGATCAGGTTTGGGCGGTCATCACAGCAGATGAATCGTGGCCTGGCCATGGGGTTTCCTAGCAGATCTCCCGCAGATCAATGATCTCCATCTTGTGGTTGCGGTTGGCATTTTCCGGGGAGGGCCCTTCGGTCTGGATGATACAGCTGCCCTGGAGTTTGTAGCGCACCGCATAGTCCCTGGCAAAATCAGTCCAGTCAAAGGGGTGGTTGCTCTCATAGATGGGAAAGACCCCGTAGCTGAAGAGCAGCTCCTGGCAGGTCTGCTCATTGGCGCTGACCGCCAGGATCCAGGTGGGCAGCTTGAAGCGGGCCAGTCGTCTGGCGGTCAGGCCGCTGTCCGTGGGCGAGAGGATGGCCGCCACATCGTTGGACTGGAGGATGATGCTCTTCACGCTGGAGGCGATGTAGTCGACCTCCCGGATGGGCTGGTAGATGGGCTGGTTCGGGGTCTTGGTGTAGCTGAGCCGGGTGCGATGGGGCTCGGTGGCCTGGGCAATCTGCACCAGCATCCGGGTGGCCTCCAGGGGGTAGTTGCCCAGGGCAGACTCTTCGGAGAGCATCACCGCGTCGGTACCGTCGAGGATGGCGTTGGCCACATCCGTGGCCTCGGCCCGGGTGGGGCGGCGGTTGCTGGTCATGGACTCCAGCATCTGGGTGGCGGTGATCACCGGTCGGCCAAAGAGGTTGGCCCTGCTGGTGATCTTCTTCTGGATCATGGCGATCTCCTCGATGGGGATCTCCACCCCCAGGTCACCCCGGGCCACCATCACCCCGTCGGCCACCTCCAGGATCTCGTCGATCTTCTCGTGGATGGAGGCGCGTTCGATCTTGGCTATGATGAAGGGCTGGTAACCCATCTCTTTGGCTGCCTTGCGCACCGCCCTGATGTCGGCGGCATCGTTGACAAAGGACTGGCTGATCGCGTCCACTCCATGTTCCAGGGCAAAGGCCATGCACTCCCGATCATGGGCGGTGAAGGCGGAGATGCCCAAGTCGATGCCCGGCAGGTTGAGTCCCTTCTGGGAGCGGAGGTTGCCGCCCACGGTGACGATACAGTGGACCCTGGGGCCATCCACCTCTTCGACCCGCAGCTGGATCAGGCCGTCGTTGAGAAAGATGGTGTCCCCGGTCCGGACCACCTTGGGCAGGGGCTTGAAGGTCACCGAGACCTGTTCCCAGTCCCCCATGATGGCTTCGGTGGTCAGGGTAAAGGGGCTGCCGATTTTGATCTCCACCGGTTCCTTGACCAGGCGGCCGATCCGGATCTTGGGCCCGGGCAGGTCGGCCATGATGGCCACCCGGGTACCGACCTTGTCGGCGGCAGCCCGGATTCTTCTGATGAGCTCGCCGTGGGAGCTGAAATCGCCGTGGGAAAAATTCAGGCGGGCGATATTGAGGCCCGCCTCGATCAGCTTTTCCAGCATGGCCGGAGAATCCGATGCCGGGCCAATGGTGCAGACCACCTTGGTCTTATGTGCAGGGAGCAGCTTGGTACTCATGATCTTCTCCTTGGGGGCAGGGGATGGGGTGGTTGTTGTCTCAATCCGTGTTTCCGAGCTTGTCTCGGACTGGCCTCCTCTCCTTGTCAAGGTAGGGTTCTGTTGTTTTCCTGGGCTTAGCTTGAAGTTAAGGGATGGTGAGGATTCGGTCATGACGTCCATCCAGAGAACCGCACTCTCCTCCCCAGGGCCGTCTTGACGAAGGCCCTGCAGGGGGCCCTGTTTCCGCTCCTGGAACCTGCAGTGGGACGGAGGGGAGGGCAAATATCTCCCTCTTCAAGCTCCCCTTTCACTTGCTTTCCCGGAACAGTTGTGGTGACATACGGGTATCTGAGGCACCACAGGGTATACCATAAGGTTCTTTGGTGTCTTTACCAAGGGAAATCAAGCCGGTCGCCGGGGCAATCCCGGGCCAGGCAAGAGCAAATAAAAAAAGGGTCAGGCCTGGGGCCCGGCAGAGCAACGAGGAGCAGCGGTGAGTCGGAGCAAGAGAGCGCAGCCGGTCTTTATCTGCAGTCAGTGTGGACATGAGAGCAGAAAATGGCTGGGACAGTGTCCGGACTGTTCCGCCTGGGATACCCTGGCGGAACAGCAACAAGCCCAGGTCCGCTATGGCAGGCAGCAACCTGCGGCCCCGGAATCCTTGGCTGGAGGTGATCTGGCCGAGCAGGCCCGGCTGGTCACTGCCATCGCTGAGATGGACCGGGTCCTGGGTGGGGGAATCGTACCCGGTTCCATGATCCTTATCGGGGGTGATCCCGGGATCGGCAAGTCCACCCTGATCCTCCAGCTGCTGGCCGCCCTCAGCCGTGAGGATGCCAAGACCCTCTATATGACCGGAGAGGAGTCGGCCCGGCAGATCAAGATGCGGGCCAGACGTCTGGGGATCGACAACCCGGATATCTATATCTCCACAGAAAACAGCGTAGAGGCCATCATCCAGCTGGCCGGCGAGATGCAGCCGGTCCTGCTGGCCGTGGATTCCATCCAGACCATGTTCAGCGAAGAGGTGGCAAGTGCCCCGGGTTCGGTGACCCAGGTGCGCGAATCCACTGCCCGGCTGCTGACCCTGGCCAAGACCAGGGGGCTGCCGGTGCTGCTGGTGGGCCATGTCACCAAGGACGGCGCCATCGCCGGCCCCAGGGTGCTGGAGCACATGGTGGATACGGTGCTCTACTTTGAAGGTGACCGGGGCCAGGTCTTCCGGGTGGTACGCACGGTCAAGAACCGTTTCGGCTCCACCAACGAGATCGGCGTCTTTGAGATGAAGGAGAGCGGCCTGGCCGAGGTCGCCAACCCCTCGGCCCTGTTTCTGGCGGAACGGCCCGAGCATGTGCCCGGTTCCGTGGTCCTGCCCAGTATCGAGGGGACCCGGCCCATCCTGGTGGAGGTCCAGGCCCTGGTCAGTCGTTCCAATCCGGGCAACGCCCGCCGCACCGCCATCGGCACCGATCCCCAGCGCCTGGCCCTGCTCACCGCGGTCCTGGAGAAGAAACTGGGGGTCACCCTGTTTGACCATGACATCTTTCTCAATGTCGCCGGCGGCATCCGCATCGATGAGCCGGCCATCGATCTGGGGGTGGTGGTGGCGCTGTTGTCCAGTCTCTTTGAAAAGGAGGTGGCTCCCACCACCGTTGTCTGCGGCGAGGTGGGCCTGGCCGGGGAGATCCGGGCGGTTGGCCAGATGGAGCAGCGCTTGCAGGAGGCCTGGCGTCTGGGGTTTCGGACCTTTATCATGCCGGAATCCAGTCTCCGTGCCAGTGACGAGCAGGCACGGCAGGGGATGACCTGCGTGCCGGTACGGACCGTGAACCAGCTGGCGGATTATCTCTTTCAGGGCTGAGCCCTGTTCTTGGGAGCTGCCCCGCAGTCCGGGGGGCTCCTTGAGGTGTTGAAGCGGCTTATAGAAACACAATGGAGGTTGTATGGATTTCAAGCTACACTTTGAGCGGTCATGGCAGGTGTTTACCACCTTTCTGCCCTCGCTGTTGATGGTCACCGTGGTCCTGATGGGCGGCTCCATGCTGAGCCTTGGAATTCTGGCGCCGGTGTTGGCGGCCGGCTACATGCAGTCCCTGCTCCTGGCCGTGCGGGAGGGAAGAAAGCCCGAGGTGCGGGACCTCTTCGGTCAGATGCAGCTCTTTCTCCCCCTGCTGGGATTCGGGCTGCTGATCGCCCTGGCCGTGGTCGTGGGCCTGGCCATGCTGGTCCTGCCCGGGCTGTTGGTAATCGTGGCGGTCTCTTTTTTCTGCATCTACATGCTGCCTCTGATGACCGATCGAGAGCTGGGGTTGTTTGACGCCCTGCAGGAAAGCTCGCGTATGGCCATGGAGCAGCCCCTGAGCGAGCATGTCGCGGTGGTGGCGGTCTATCTGGTCCTCTCCTCCCTGGGGAGTTCCATGGTCCTGGGCAGTCTCCTGACTACCCCCTTTGCCACCCTCTTTGTGCTCTCGGTCTATGAGGCCAAGATTGTCCGTCAGCTGCCCGGGCCATCGGCCACGCAGCAGGGGCCGCCTCCGCCGCCCCCGGGAAGCTGACTCGCAGCGCTGGTCAAGAGAGCTGAAACAGGGTCCTCCGCTCGGCTGAGGGCGGAGGAAGCAATGAAATGAACTTTAAAGGGTACCTTGAAAAATTAGATTTTTCGATCAAGGTCAAGGCGCGCTATAAATTTTACCGCAGGCATATATTTGATATTCCGAGGATAAAACTTTGAGCGCAACGCCGAGATTGGAAGAAAAAGCATTTTTTCAAGGTGGCCTAAAGGATGAACTGCTATGCGGGGCAAGCTGATCCCTATTCTTCTGATCGTGGTGGGGACCTTCTTTCTCCTCTCCAACCTGGATTTTCTCCCCATGGGGCAGATCAGGGCCATCCTCCGCGAGTGGTGGCCCCTGATCTTGATCGTGGTGGGGGTGCTGCAGTTGCGGGGAAGGTAGCTCTTGCCGCTTGGGCACCAGGGGCTGGAGAGCGCTCAGGTTTCGCTCTCTTCCAGTTCCTGGTAGCAGGCCTCCTGGAACCTGGGGGTACAGACCGCCAGGAAGAGGAGGTCGCCCTGGCCGTTGTTGGTGATCCGCTGGCTGACCCCGGCCGGGATCAGGACGCTGTCGCCGGCCCGGACCGGGCGGGGAGGGCTGCTGCCGAGCTCGACCAGGCCGCTGCCCTCCAGGATCAGGTAGCGCTCGGTGATACCGCTGAGCCGGTGGCGGCGGGTGGTGGTGCCGGCAGTGACCCTGGCCCTGGCCACGGAACAGGCCTGGTCCCCGGGCTGGTTGTGGAGTTCGCTGATATAACAGCCTTCCCGGAAGTAGTATTCTCTGACCTGGGGGCTGGCTGCTATGGTCTCGGGGTGTTTGGACACGGTGGTGCTCTCTGGGTTGAAAGGAGTGGAGGAGTGGGGCTGGCTAGGGTAGGAATCTACCACGGCTGCCTTTCGTTTGATACTGAAAAAGGCTGTCATCGGAAAATGGATCATAGCCGCTGATCTCTGTTTTCCCTGCCCGGGAGAGAGCAAGGCAGGTGGAGGGATGGCCAGAGTCAAAGGGGCGGCAGCAGTGCCGTTCGCTGCCGGTTGAAGAGCAAAAGCGAGGGAGGAAGCCATGGAGACCAAAAGAACCGTATGTCCCCTGGACTGTCCGGACAGCTGCGGCATGATCGCCACCCTGGAGGCAGGCAGGGTTACCGAGCTGAACGGGGATAAGGAGCATCCCTACACCCGGGGGGTGATCTGTCGCAAGATGCGGGGCTATCCCCAGCGGCTCTACATGAAAGATCGGCTGTTGGAACCCCTGCTCCGGGTGGGCCCCAAGGGCGCGGCCGAGTTTCGGCCCATCAGCTGGGATGCAGCCCTGGAGCTGATGGCAGAGCGGCTGCAGGAGGTACAACAGCGCTACGGCGGCGAGGCCATCCTGCCCTACGCCTATGCCGGCAACATGGGGCTGGTCAACCGCTTTGCCGGCTTTCCCCTGTTCCATAAGCTCAACGCCTCCCGGCTGGAGCAGACCATCTGCTCTGCAGCAGCCGGCAGCGGCTGGGAAAAACAGTGCGCTACCCTCCCGGGAAGTCCCCCGGAACAGGCTGCAGAGGCCAGCCTGGTGGTCGCCTGGGGGATCAATATCAAGGTCACCAACCTCCATTTCTGGCAGTACGTGGCCCGGGCCAGGAAGCAGGGGGCCCGATTGGTGGTGATTGACCCCTATCGTAATGCCACGGCCTCTTCAGCCGATGAGCACCTGATGGTCAGGCCCGGGGGGGATACGGCCCTGGCCCTGGGGCTCCTCAAGCAGTTGATTCAGGATCAGGGCTTGGATCAGGCCTTTATCCGGCAGCATACCCGGGGATTTGCCACCCTGGCCGCCTACCTCGGTGAGTTGGGTTGGGAGGAGCTGACCCGGCAGAGCGGCATCAGCCGGGCAGCGATCCATAACCTGGCCCGCCTCCTGGTGAGCAACCCGCAGACCTTTGTCCGCATTGGGGTGGGGCTCAGCCGCAACAGCCGCGGCGGGATGGCGGTGCGGGCCATCACCGCCCTGGCCGCCGGCCTGGGTCTGTTTCGGGGTGGGCCCGGTCGGGGGGTGCTGCTCTTCAGCGGCGCCTTTCGGGGCAAACAGGAGAAACTCTGCTACCCTGCTCTGGCCAGCGAAGCCAGCCGGAGGGTAAACATGATCCACCTGGGACATGCCCTGACCCGGCTGCAGCCGCCGGTGCGGGCCCTGGTGGTCTATAACGCCAACCCCCTGTCCGCCAATCCGGACACCACCATGGTGCGTCAGGGGCTGGCCCGGGATGACCTCTTCACCGTGGTCCATGAGCAGCTGATGACCCCCACGGCCCGTTACGCCGATCTGCTCCTGCCTGCCACCACCTTCCTGGAGAACCATGATCTCTATAGCGGCTATGGCCACTTCTATCTCCAGGTTGCTCGACCGGTGGTGGAACCCCAGGGGCAGGCCAGGTCCAACTTCGAGCTCTTCCAGGGGCTGGCCCGGCAGATGGGCTTCAGCGATCCGCCTTTTCTCCAGAGCTGCGAGGAGCGGATCCTTGATTATCTCCAGGATCTGGAGGGCCTCCCGAAAGGGATCGATCCGGAGGAGGTCCTGGCCGGTCAGCCGGTGCTTTCCAGCAGGAGTTGTTCCCCCGAGGGCCCCCTCATCCAGCTGGGCGGCAGCTATGATTTCGCCCCCTCCGGGATCGGGCCGGAGCCCTCCATACCCTGCCTGACGCCGGGCGGCGAGTTTACCGATCCGGACCTGCTGGCCAGGTTTCCCCTGCGCTTGATCATTCCGCCCCATGACGACCTGCTCAACTCCACCTTTGGCGAGCGCTATCCCGGGCGCGTCGGCGAGGTCCTGGTTCATCCCCAGGATGCAGCTCCCCTGAAGATCGGTGACCAGACCAGGGTCTGGCTCTACAATCACCGGGGCCGGGTCCAGCGTCTGGCCAGGATCAGCAGCGATACCCAGCCGGGGCTGGTGGTGGCCGAGGGGCTCTTCTGGCCCCAGGAGTCGGTGGAACACCCCGATGAGGGTGCGGCGATCAACGACCTCACCTCCCAGAAGGTGAGCGACATGGGAGGTGGCGCCACCTTTCACGAGTCCCTGGTGGGCCTGGCCCCGGTGGACGAGGGACCCTGATGGGACCGTGGCGGTTCGGCCTGCGGCCCGGACAGGGCAGGGGGGGCAGCTGGTCAGTCCCGCTCCGGGCTGCGCTCTCGCTGCTCCTTGTCCTGATCCAGCTCGCGGCCTGCTCCCGGGAGCAGCCCTCTCTGGAGCAGCTGCTGGCCAGCCGGCCCGAGGAAGGGCAGCAGCTCTTTGACTCTCTGGGCAGCCTGGAGGATCTCCGCGAATCCACTGTTCAGGCCCTGCAGTCCCTGAAGAACCGCTATGATCTGGAGATGGTGATCGTCCTCCTGCCCACCCTGGAGGGACGCTATACCACCAGCCAGGCCGCGGTGGAGCTGTTCAGCAACTGGCGGATCGGCCAGGACGCCTCCCGAGGCGGGGTGCTCCTGCTCCTGGTGGAGGAGAGTAAGGAGGTCAAGCTGGAGATCAGCCATGAGCTGGAAGGGGTGTTGACCGACCTCTTTACCGGCAGGGTGGAGCGCAGTCAACTGCCGCCCCGCTTTGCCGCCGGTCAGTTGGAGCTCGGCCTGGTGGCACTGCTGGAGGAGGTGGAGGCCCGGGTCCAGCTCCTGGAAGAGGAGATCCCCAGCCAGGAGGCGGTGGCCAAGCTGGAGGCCCGCTACCTCTCCCAGGGCGCCGGGGCCGGCCTCCGTCTCCAGGCGACCGGGGGCCAGGTCGCCGGCCAGGCCCGCCTCAATCCGGCCTATCCGGCGGGAAAGAGCCCGGAAGAGGCCTGGCAGATCATGCTGCGCCGCTGGCAGGCCATGGAGCGAGATCCCAACCTCCAGCTGCTGCTCCCCACCGGCCGCCTGGCCTACCGCGACTTTGCGACCATGGACCGGCAAGGCCTGCAGGAGCAGTATGCCACCTACCGCAACCGGACTTACCAGGTCCTGGAGAAGGGCGATTATGCGGTGATCTTTTTCGGCCGGCGCCAGGGCTGGGACAATGCCCCCTTTCTGTTCTGCCGGACCCCCGAGGGCTGGCAGTTTGATCTGGTCCACCAGAAACGGTTCATCCGCATGGGGCCCTCACCCACCTGGGGGGTGGAGTTTGGCGAGCATCCCTATATGGAGCTGCTCTGGGAGGCCTTTCGTTTTTATGGCCAGGATCTTCCCTCCCTGGGGGCGGAAGGCTATCAGCTCGGCAAAGATCCGGCCCTGGCCGCCGCCATCCTCAAGCTGGAGGCACGGGCGGCCGGAGCCGAGGACTTTGCCGTCCTGCTCGAGTTGGGGCGCCTCTACGCCCTGACCTCCATGAGCCGCAAGGCCCTGACCACCCTGAACAGGGCGGTCCGCCTTGAGCCTGCAGATCCGCGGCCCTACCCTTACCTGGCCCTGGCCCATGTCAACGGTTTCTATCAGTATCAGAGTGGACTGGAGGCTCTGGACAGGGCCGTGGCCCTGGGAGGGGCTGTGCCCTTTGTCTATAACCTGCAGGGCTATCTCCACTATCAGCAGAAACAGTACCTCCAGGCTGCCCGGGCCTTTGAACAGACCCTGGTCCTGGAGGGGGAGGACCCCTATGCCCACTACTACCTGGCCTTCAGCTATGCCTGGCTCTCCAACCTGGCAGGCTCCCCGGCCAGGAGGGCCGAATACCGGCAGCGCTACCGCAGCCATGCGGCCAGGGTGCAGAGCCAGGCCTCGATGCCTGAGCTCAGAAAACGACGCTTCCGGGAGTGGCTGGAAAACAACTAGTCCCTGCTGTACTTCCTGAGAGGGCGCCTGTCCCTAGTTGCTAAAGCGCTCGAAGTGGACCTGGTTCTGGAGCAGGCTCTCCTCGCTATGACCGGGTTTTTCTTCCACCGGGTGGCCGATGCCGATGATGGCCTCCACCATGATCTGCTCGGGAAGGTTGAGCAGTCTGCTCAGGTACTCCTGGGCGCTCTTTTCTGCGTCATGCTCCCGGAGGCGGATCTGGGCCCAGCAGGAACCCAGGCCCAGGTCCGCGGCAGCCAGGTGGAGGATCAGGGCGGCGATGGAGGCGTCTTCCACCCAGACATCGGTCTTGCTGCTATCGGCACAGACCACCACGGCCAGGGGCGCATTCTTGAGAAAGGCGGCGCCATGGGGCTTGGCCGTGGCCAGCTGCCTGATCGTCTCCTGCTCCTGGATGACCAGAAATTCCCAGGGGTTGATCCCCTTGGAAGAGGGAGAGCGGAGGGCTGCCTCCAGCAGCAGGTCCAGGTCTTGGCGACTGACTGCCTGGTTGCTAAAGCGGCGGATACTACGTCGTTTTCGTAAGAGCTTGATCAGCATGATAGCCTCGTCAGGTATGGATTGATAAGAACGCCCGGGTCTTGGTGCTGCTGCCTCTCCCCGGGTATATGGTCCCAGAGATACCCTCGAGCCAGGGGGGCGTCAACTGTTCCCTGGCCCTTATTCTCGGAGCAGAGCAGGAACACCGCCTGGGGCTCCAGAGAGTTACTGCTCGAATTCATAGGAGATATCACCGCTGCTCTGGGCGTTGCCGGTTTCGGTTTTCAGGTAAAAACCCTTGCCCAGGGAGTAGCGGGTGAAGAAGCTGGCTGAATCGTCCAGCAGGTTACGGCCATAACTGATATAGAAGCGCGGGGTCAGCCAGGAGCCGATGATCAGGGAGACGCTCTCCAGTCCCGGGTCAGGGCTCAGCTGGATGTTGTCGATATGGAGCAGCTCTTTTGAGCGTTGCACCACCCTGTTCACCGCGCCGAATCCCACCCGCTCGGCCAGATCACTCACCACCCCACTGGTATCTGTCCCTTCTCCCGGTTCGTTGCTGCCGTTGAGCAGTCGCTGGATGATCTCGTACTGTTCCATGGGCGGGGAGGAGTAAAAATGAATTTCCGGAGCACTGAGAAAACCACCGATCTCTACGCCTGCGGTCACGCCGTCCTGGCGCTTCTCCGTCCGGATCTCCAGTCCTGGGTCGTCAAGGGGGCCGCCGCTGTAGATCAGGCGGCCCAGGTCAATATCCAGCCGTTTCCCGTAGAGACTGAAGCCGCCCTGCCGGATCAGCAGGGAGCCGCTCCCCGTGGGGAGTGCTCCTCGGCTGTTCTCGATCTGCAGCTCTCCCTGGAGTTGTCCCCGCAGCCCCTTGGCATTGATACGGACCTCTTCGCCGGCCCGCAGGGTTATGTCGCTGCGCAGGGCCCAGGGCGATGACTCTTCTTTGCCAGGCTCATCCACCACCCGTACATCTGCGGAGGGGTGGATCACCCCGTCCTCTTCTCCTGAGCTGATTTCGGCTTGGGGAAAGGTGATGGTGCCGTTGATGACCGCCTCCCGGCGATCCACCATGATCTCCAGTTCAGGCGTGACCAGGGCCTGAAGCTCATCCGTGTTGATCAGCTCGAAGTCTTTGCCCTCCACCCGGAGGTGGAGAGTTTCCAGGGCCTGGCCCGGGGGGAGAGGGGTGGAGCTGATGGTGATGGAGCCGGGCCCGGAGCCGGCGGTCGCCAGCAGGCTGAGCTGCTTGTCAGCCAGCTCGGCCCTGGCAGAGAGCGGATCCAGGCTGATCCCCAGGGGGAAGATGCGCCCCTGGCCCTGTTCAAGATCAAGGTGGCCGCGGAGTTCGGGCTCCCTGGCCGAGCCGCCGATGGCCAGCACTCCGTTCAGGGCTCCCTGAATCCTGCCATACTCCTGGATAAGGGGGTTGATCACCGAGATGTCCCGGAACCCGAGGACAAGCCTGCCGTCCAGCCGGGCATTCTTGAATCCCGCAGCTGTTGCCTGGTCAAGGCTCATCTTCAGGCTGGAGTTGAGGCGGCCCTGGTCCGCCAGCAGCAGCTTCCCGCTGGCCTGGAGTAGCCCCCTGCCATAGTCGGCGCTGAGCTGGGCCTGGAGCTGGTGGAGCAGCTCCAGTTCCGTGGTGATGATCTCTGCAGGGGGCTGGAAGGCGCCTCTCTCCAGTTTGAGACGCAATCGGCCCTGCTGCAGCTCCTCTCCCCGGCCGTCCAGGGTCAGCGAGCCCCGGATATCGCCCTCCAGGACCAGGGCTTGGGGAAAGAGGGGGTGGAGGGAGTCCAGCGAGAGCCCGGGAATCGTGGCTGCCATGGTCCAGGAGCGGCTTGGTCCATAGGAGCCGGAGAGGCAGAGTTTGTCCTCCAGATCGCTGCCCAGGCAGCCCTGCTCCAGGCTGAAGCCGCCCTTCGCGCCTGGCTGCCAGTGGAGGGCGGCTGGCTGGTCGAGCCGCCACTCGGCCCTTGACAGGCCCTGGAGCTGGAGCTCCTGGAGGCTGCCCTGCCAGCCCTGGCTGTTCTTTTCGCCGTTCAGGCTCAGGCTCAGCTCCGTCTCTCCGGCCTTGAGCCTTGCCTGGATACGGGGTTGGCTGAGGGTGCCTGCAGCCTTGAGCTGGAGCTGATCAAGATCCTGGCCCTGCACCTTGAGTCCCTCGGCCTCGAGGTGCAGGGCCAGGGGGCTGTCCGAGGTGAAGCCGGTTCTTGCCTGGAGGGAGACGGTTGCCAGCTCCAGTTGCTGCCAGTGCAGCCCTGCAGCCTCCATGGAGGTGATCAGGGTCGGGCGGGCCTGGTTTCCCTGGATGGACCCCTGGCCATTGCCGCTGCCGGAGAGTCCCGGCCAGAGTTCTTCAAGCCTGGGGGCGGTCAGTCGGAATTGCAGTGCAGGCTTGGGACCCCATACCCCCTGGAGAGCCAGCCGGGCGGCCCCGCTGCTCAGCTGCAGGTCGCGCAGCTCCAGGGTGGCGCCGTCGAGTTGGGCGCTCCCCCGGGCCTGGACCGGGTAGCCTCGGAGTCGCCCCTGCAGCCCGTTCAGGGAAATGGTGGTCCGGATGGTCTGCCCGTCCTGGCCATCCAGGGGCTGAAGCCCACCTTGTATGCTGAGGGTCTCAAGCTCCAAGGCTCCCGGCCACCGGGGGTACCATTGACCTGGATCGATGCTGCTGGCGGAGATGTCCGCCTGCCAGGAGAGCCGCTCCTGCCAGGAGAGGGCCCCACTGCCCTGGAGAAGGCTCTTCCCCTGCCTGAGCTGCAGCTGGCGGAGGGTGAGACCTGTTGTTTTCAGTTCCAGCTCGGCCTGAAGGGAAGCAGGGGGACGGTGGGGGGGCGTGGGCGGAGCGATCTCTCCGCTCAGGCTAAGCCCGGTTCTCTCCAGGTTGCCTGAGCCGTGCAGCCTGAGTTCGTCCAGGGCGATCTCCGGCCAAGCCTGCTGCAGGAGGGCGAGGCAGACTCGCCTGCTGTGGGCACGAAACTGCCACTGAGGGCTGGGGGCATCCAGCTCGAATCTTGCCTCCAGCTCGGCCTGGAAGGGCTGCTCCAGGACGGCTTGGAGAGAGGGGCGGAACAGGGGGCCTTCGAGATGGGCCCTTCCTGCGAGCTCCTCCCAGCCGGGAGGCTGGAGACGATAGTCAAGCTCCAGGGCCAGGGGGTAGTCACCACGGGTCGTCAGCCTGCCCCGGAGGTTCAGGCGGAGTCGCTCCTGCTGCAGCTGGAGGGAGCCGATGCTCAGGCTGGTCTCCCTGAAGAGGGTCTTGTTCAGCTGAACAGGACCAAGGTTGAGGCGGCTGCTGCCGTCGGCGGCCAGGATCTCCAGCCCCTCCAGCTGTCCGGTTCTGATCTCCAACTCCAGGGGCAGGGAGATCCGGGGCAGTGGCCCGGGCAGGCTCGCCGAGCTCTCTGCGGCAGGGGGTGATTCCCGGTACTGAACGCGGCCCAGCTCGAGCCGACTGATGGTCAGGCGACGGCGGAGCAGCTGGCTGGGGTCAAGGAGCAACTCCAGGTCGGCTGTGCGGATGCTCTGGTTCTGGTCGGTATAGCTCAGGCCGCTCAGCCTGGCGCCGGTCAGCAGGGAACCCTGGACCTGGTCCACCACCAGTCGGCCGGGCAGCAGCAGCTCGCCGAGGTGCAGCAGGGTGCTCAGGCCCGAAGTGCTCAGGCTGAGGTAGCCGCAGCAGAGCACGATCAGGCTGGTCAGCAGGAGCAGGGCCACCAGGGCCGGGCGGAGGATTGCACGCATCAGAAGTCCGCCCCCATGGTGAAGTGGAGCCGCCAGCAGTTCCCCTGGTCCAGGGCCTTGGCGATATCCAGGCGTAGTTGGCCAAAGGAGGCGCTCCAGCGCAGGCCGATTCCGGCGCCCTGGCGCATCCGGAGCTCATCCCAGGAGTTGCTTGCGGTGCCGGAGTCAAAGAAGAGGGCTGCCCCCCACTCCCCAAAGAGCTGCTGTTCCAGCTCAAGACTGTAGGTCAACAGGTAGCGGCCGCCGATGACGTTGCCGGCAGCGTCTTCAGGGCCGATCCGTTTGTAGCCATAGCCGCGGACGCTCTGATCGCCACCGGCATAGAAGCGTAGCGAGGGCGGCAGGGCATAGAATTCGTCGGCTGCGGTGGCACCGATCTCTCCCCTGGAGATCAGGCGCAAGGAGCGAAACAGGGAGAGGATACCCTTGGCCTGCAGGGTCCCCTGGGTAAAGGTGGTATCTGAGAGCAGGTTGTGATCGCCGCCGATCAACCTGGCGCTGAGACTGAGGCCGTGATCGGCTCTGATGCGATTGTCGGTCCAGCGCCAGCTCACCAGGGCGCCGGGACTCAGCACCGTGGCGTGGCCGCTGTCCAGGCCGGCGACAAAGTCCTCGTCAAGGAAACGGACAAAGAGACTCAGCTCGCCCTTATCCGTGAGCCGGTCATAGCCGATGGTGGAGTTCCAGCCCTTGGTCTCGGTATTGTCAAAGTTTTCGTTTTCCCACTTGGCCACCAGGGATAAACGCTCCTTTTTGGGGTTACTGATGGGGATGGTGTAGACCCCGCCAAAGTGGCTCTTGCGCTGGGAGGGCTGCAACTGGATATCCAGCTGGTGACCGTAGCGGTTGAGCCGCTGGTTGTACCAGTCCAGGCGGCCCCGAAAACCGGTATCCGTGCCGTAGCCGAGCCCGGCCCCGTAGCGGTTGTTTACTCCCGGGGTGAGGAGCATGGTGATGGGCACCTGGCGGCCACGGGCCTGGTCCAGGTCATAGCGGGCCTCGGCAGTGGCAAAGTAGCCGCTGGCCAAGAGGGATTGGCGCATCCGGGTCAGGAGGCGGGGGGAAAAGGGATCGCCCTGCCTGGACGGGGCAATCCGTTCCAGCAGACCGTGATCCAGGAAGTCGCACTCAAAGGTGATGGGACCAAAGTAGTAGCGGGGACCCAACTCCAGGGTCAGGGTGATGGTCGCGCTTGCCTCCTGTCGGCGGACGTCGATCCGGTGTCTGCTGAAACGGGCCTGCTGATAGCCCTGGTTGAGGGCTGCCGTGGCCAGGCGCTGTTTGCCCTGGGTGTAGAGGCGTTGGTCCAGGATATCCCCCTGGCCCAGGGGAAACTCGGCAAGCAGCTGCCGGAGCCAGGGATCCTCGCAGCCCTCACCCGGACAGTTGATGGTGACCTGTTCGACCCGTACCGTCGGCCCTGGTTCCACCCTGATGGTGATGACCGGCGGTTGGGACTCCAGCTCCCGCTCAATGGTGATTCGTGGGGAGTAGTAGCCAAAGGGCTGCAGCGCCCGCTCGATCTCCCGGGGTGCCTTGTTCAGGTAGCCGGTCAGTTGCCGGCTGGAGTAGGGGGCCTGCTGCTGGTATTTTTTGAGGGAGAGTGAGGCCAGCGCATTTTCCCGGAGTTCATCCGGGAGGCCGTGGAGGAGGATGCGGGGCCCCTGCCCGGTCTGCGCCAGGGCCAGGTTCGGCAGGCAGCAGCAGAGCAGGAGCAGGGAGAGGAGCGCCGGCAGCAGGGAGCCTGCCCGGGAAGGACCGTTATGGCTGCAGTGGCGCAGGACCATGACCGCTCTGTTGGGCGCAGCCTGATCGGCTAGACCTTCTTGACGAACTGGGATTTCAGCTTCATGGCCCCGATTCCGGGGATCTTGCAGTCGATGTCATGGTCACCCTCGACCAGACGGATGTTTTTCACCTTGGTGCCCACCTTGATTACGCTGGAGGAGCCCTTGACCTTGAGGTTCTTGGTCACGGTTATGGTATCTCCATCTGCCAGGGGGTTACCGTTGGCGTCCCGGATGGACGATTCCTGGGACGCGGTCTCGGCCGGTTGTTCGCTGGACCACTCGTGGCCGCACTCCGGGCAGATGAAGAGGCTGCGGTCCTGGTAGGCATATGTTGAACTGCAGAGGGGACAGTTGGGTGGTTGACTCATGGTGTTTCCTTGCTTGTTGCTGTGTTGTCTGGGGTGGCTGGGGAGTGTCTCTGCCAGGGGAAGAGGCTGGATCAGCTCAGGGCTGCCCTCTGTTTGAGGACCCCTTGATTATTGTTGTCTGTTTTTTCAGGGACCAGTATACAGAAAAGCGGGGCATCCAGCCGTATTTTTCTGGAGCCATAATCAGGCCTGCAGGCACCCCTTGGGGTGTGCCATGAGTAAGGAGGGTAGAGATGAGTCGAGCAAAGATGGTGAGCAGAGAGGCCTTGAGCCGGCGGATAGCCATGGCAGCGGGTCGTGAACCGGTGGAGCTGTTGATCACCAACGGCCGGATTGTGGATGTCTTTAACCAGGAGATCATCCAGGGATCCCTGGCCATCGCCGGGGGCACCATCATCGGCGTCGGCGACTATCGCGCTGCCCGGACCATGGATGTCGGCGGCCGCTACCTCCTGCCCGGCCTGATGGACAGCCATGTCCATATCGAGTCCAGCCTGCTGACCCCCCGGGGCTTTGCCGCCACTGTCCTGCCCATGGGGACCACCACCGTGATCGCCGATCCCCACGAGATTGCCAATGTCCAGGGCAGCGACGGGATCCGTTTCATGCTGGAACAGAGCCGGGAGCTGCCCCTCAACATCCGCTATATGCTGCCCTCCTGTGTGCCGGCCTCGCCCTTTGAGAACAGCGGCGCGGTCCTGGGGGCCAAGGAGCTGGCCGCCTTTATCGGGGAGGAGCAGGTCTTGGGTCTTGGCGAGGCCATGAATTTCCCCGGAGTGGTCGCGGCCGATCCCGCGATCCTGGACAAATTGCTCCTGGCTCTGCAGCGGGGGAGGGTGGTGGACGGTCACAGCCCGGGCCTGGAGGGGATGGGCTTGAGCGGCTATGCCGCAGCCGGGGTTCGCACCGACCACGAGTGCTCCACAGTCGAAGAGATGCTTGCCCGCATCCGGCGGGGGATGTATGTCCAGATCCGGGAGGGCTCGGCGGTGCGTAACCTGGCTGCGCTGGTTCAGGGGCTGAGTCCGGCCAACAGCCGCCGTTGCCTCTTCTGTACCGATGACCGGGAGCCTGAGGATATCATCCGGCGCGGCCATATCAACGGTATCCTTGCCGCGGCCGTGGCTGCAGGGGTCGAGCCGCTCCAGGCCGTGACCATGGCCACCCTCAACCCGGCGGAGTGTTATGGCCTGGACAGCAAGGGGGCCCTGGCACCGGGCTATGATGCGGACCTGATTGTGGTGGAAGACCTCCGGGACTTTGTGGTGGACCAGGTCCTGGTCCGGGGCCGTCTGGTGGCCTCCCGAGGGCGGATGGAGCCGGGCGGGATCGCCGAGCCTGCCGGCTCCACCGTCAATACGGTCCGGATCCGGCCGCTGGCTGCGGCTGACTTTGGCCTGGAGGTCCAGGGGGCCCGAGCCCGGGTGATCGGCCTGGAGCCGCGATCCATCCTGACCAGAGAGCGTATCCGCGAGATCCGGGCGGACGACCAGGGGTGGTTTCAGGCAGAGCTCAACCCCGGTCTGACCAAGCTGGCCGTTATCGAACGCCACCGGGCCAGCGGCAATATCGGTCTGGGGCTGTTGGAGAACTACCAGCTCAACAGAGGCGCCATTGCCACCACCATTGCCCACGATGCCCATAATATCGTGGTTGCCGGTAGCCGTGACCAGGATATGCTGGTGGCTGTTCGCGAGCTGGAACGCCTGGGCGGTGGCATCGTCCTGGCCAGAGAGGGAGCGATCCTGGGGGCGCTGCCCCTGCCGGTGGCCGGCCTGATGAGCCAGGCCTCTGCAGCCGAGGTGGGAGCGCGCCTGGAGGAACTCATCAGCCTGGCCCACCGAGAGCTTGGGGTCAATCCGGCGATTCAGCCCTTCATGAGCCTCAGCTTCATGAGCCTCTCGGTCATTCCGGAGCTGAAGCTCACCGATCAGGGACTCCTGGATGTGAGCCGGATGGAGCTGGTGGATCTCTGGCTCTAGGCTCTGGTTGCGGGAACGGAGCTGGGGCGTGCTCTTCAGTTCCCGGCCATTCTCCCTGCTGAAAGTGAGCTGGCTTGGGAAAGGCGGAGACCAAGGTGCTGTTCAATCCTTGGGTCTGGTTCTGCCTCTTATTCCAGGTGGTTCCAGGGGCAGAACCGTCGCTCCAGGCGGTCCAGCAGCAGGTAGAGGCCAAAGCCCAGCAGGGCCATACCGGTGATGGCGCTATAGAGGGCGATATAGTCGGCACGGCCCCAGGAGTCCATGATCAGGTAGCCCAGCCCCCTGGTGGTGGCAAAGGATTCCACAAAAAAGAGGATCGCCACGGCGGTGCCGATGGAGATCCGCAGGGCGGTCAGGATCTTGGGCAGGGTGGCCGGCAGGATCACGTGGCAATAGAGCTGCCAGCTGCCGGCCCCCAGGGTCTGCAGCGAGTAGAGGTAGTTGGGGGGGATATCTCTGCTCGCATCCCGGGTGGTCACCAGGATCTGAAAAAAGATGATCACCCCAATCAGGACGATCTTGGAGAGGTTGCCGATCCCAAAGAGAATGATCACCAGGGGCAGCAGGACCACGTGGGGCATGGGGTAGAGCAGGTAGATAAAGGGTGAGAGCCTGCGGTTAAGGGCGGGTTCGTTGCCGATGAGCAAGCCCAGGGGAATGGCGCTCACCGCACCCAGGGCGACCCCGGCCAGGGCCCGCAGCCCACTGATCAGGATGTCGTCCAGCAGTCGGCCGCTGAGCAGCTCGGTTCCAAATTCTGTCAGGACCTGCCAGGGTTGGGGCAGGGCCATGGAGTTAAGCAGCAGGGCGGCAATCTCCCAGCCGCAGAGCAGCAGGGCCGCAGCCAGCAGCAGGTCACGCTTGGCGCACATCGCACTCCTCCAGCAGGGTCGAACGCAACAGGTTGCAGCGCTGAAAAAAGAGGCTGCTCTGGCGGTAGTTGATCTTCCCTGCCTCCCTGTTTTCCACCTGGGCGATGATTCTTCCCGGCGCATTGCCCAGGACAATGATCCGGCGACCGAGAAACACGGCCTCTTCAATGGAGTGGGTGACCACCACCGGCATCACCTGCCGTTCCTGCCAGAGCTCCAGGATCAGGTTCTGCAACCGTTCCCTGGTCAGGGCGTCCAGGGAGGAGAGGGGTTCATCCATGAGCAGGATATCCGGTTGAATGACCAGGGCCCGTGCCAGGGCCACCCGCTGCTGCATCCCGCCTGAGAGTTGGCCCGGATAGTAGCGGCTGAAGGCGGCCAGGCCCATCTCTTCCAGGGCCGCTCGTACCCGCAGGCTGCACTCAGCTTTGGCTACCTTCTGCAGTCTCAGGCCCAGGGCAACGTTTTCCGCGACGCTCTTCCAGGGAAAGAGACCGTAATTCTGGAGGATGGTACCGCAGCGGGCCCCCTCGGCAAGCCGTACCCTTCCCTGTTCGGCCTGGAGTAAGCCGGCGAGCAGAAAGAGCAGGGTGCTCTTGCCGCAGCCCGAGGGCCCGATGATGGCGCAACTCTGCCCTGCCTTGACCTGAAAGGAGACATCCTGGAGCACCTGCTGTCGCACTCCCTGGGACTGATAGCAGAAGGAGAGCTGTTCGACCGTGATCATGAAGAGCTCAGTGATACAGGTCAATGGCGACGAGCTGTTCATAGGCCAGGGGCCTGACCAGGCCTTTGCCAACCAGCCACTCCATCACCGGTGTGTAGAGCTCGCGGGGAAAGGGTGCGGGCCTGGGGTAGTGGGGGATCGGGTAGTCGGGCGCCAGCTGGGGCGGGATCCGGCCCTTTTCAACAAAGAGCGGGCGGTACTGTTCAGGATTGGAGTTGATCAGCTCCACGGCCCTGGTATAGGCCCGAAAAAAGCGGGCAACATCCTCCGACCGCTGAGCCAGGACCTCTTTGCGAAAGACCATCACCGTCTGGGAGAGGCTCTCGCTGCTCTGGCCATCGCTGAGTAGTCTGACCGCGCCCTTGCTCGCCGCTATCGAGGCCAGCGGCTCGGGTAGGGTTGCTGCCTGGATGGCGTTGGCCAGCAGCATCTGCATCCGGATGGGCATCTTCTTGACCTCGATCTTGTGGATCTCTGCTGGAGTGAATCCCTGGGCGGTCAGCATCCGGTCCGTGACATACTCGATGATGGTGGAGTTGGAGACCCCGATGGCTACCTCTTTCAGCTCCTCCACCCTCTTCAGCCCTGACTTGGGGGCTGCCAGGATGGCAAAGGTCCCTTCAGCAGCTGTTGCTCCCAGGCAGAGCGAGGTGATTTGGATCAGGCCGCGGCCCTGATCCAGCAGGATGGCGCCCACCGGATCATCGATGGCGCCGTCTATGGCCCCGGCGGTCAGGGCGCTGTCCCGCTCCAGGGCGCTCAAGAAGGGGATCAGTTCCACTGCCAACCCCTCCTGGCGGTAGAGCCCCTGCTCCTCGGCCAGGTAGAGCGGGACCACGTCTTCAATCAGCAGGGTCCCGATCTTCAGGGGGGCAGCCGCCTGAACAGGGCTGGTGATCGCCAGTAGGACGAAAACGACGAAGAGAACGAAGCAGGAGCTGAACTGTTTCATGGGGGTATCCTTCTAGTTGAGAGGAGCGGCACGGTCGGGACCAGCCCGGTTGACGCTGCTCATCATCCCTCAGGGATGGTAAAAAAAGCCGTTCTGTCCAGGTAAAGGGGAGGGCTCCCTGTACAGCCCGGAAGTAGGTAGCGTCTCCGGGAAAAAACGGGTGGCTGACCGGAAATGATCCATTAAACTACCATCTTCTGGACTGCTCGGGGAGGGGAAAGAGGAGGTTTTTGCAAGAAAAATGGGGCTGTGCTGCCTGGCACCGGTTGAGGCGCCAGGCAGATGTCAGTTTGTCAGCTTGTTAGCTTGGATTAAGTTTCTGTAGTTCAGCCAACCCTTGGCTGCCAGCTATTTGCTTGCGAGACAGAAGGTCACGGCCTCCGAGCCGTACAGCTCAGAATCAGGGAGAACGCCATCAGAGCAGGCCGTGGTCCGGAAGCCTGCAGCCGAGAGCAGCACGGCAAGATCGTTCTGGGAAAAGGTATGTATCCAGAAGCGATACACCTCCCTGCCCCCATCCTCATCGATGATTGTATGCTGGTTCAAGCTTACCTGCTCCTCTTCATAATAGAACGACTCGCTAAGCGCCAGGTAGGGAGAATCCCTCCAGAAACCCTTTAAAGAGAGTTCCCAGTCCTTTGCTGCTGTTGTTGTTACTGCTCCATTATGATTGAGCACGTCAAAGAGAAAGGTCCCCCCAGGTTTGAGGGCTCGATAGATCTTGTTGAGAAGGTGTGTCCGCTGTTCAGGGACCAGGACGCCGAAATCAGTGAATATCAACAGGATAAGGTCGTAGCTGTTTTCTGCTGTCAGCTCCAGGTAGTCCTGCTGCAGATAGGAGACAGCCAGCTTGTTGCTCTGGGCTGATTTCTTGGCGTAGCTGAGGGAGTTGGCCGAAACATCCATGCCCGTGACCCGGTGTCCAGCTCGGGCGAGTCGCTCGGCGTAGAGTCCAGGTCCACATCCAAGGTCAAGGATGTTCAGCCCTTCCCCGGGTACCTGCTCCAGGATCCATTGGACGGTGGAGGAGATGGTGCCTTCTCTCCTGCTTGCCAGATCCGTGTCCTGGCTCAGGTGGGTTTCCAGAAGTTGGGTGGAGATATGCTCATCCGTCCACATCATGGCAGTTCCTGGGGTATAGATTTCCGGCTTTTTCGTTGTCTTTATCAGTTTTTTGATGTTCATGATAACCTTGCTCCGACCCTTATAACGAAAAGAGACTAAAAAGGAGGAGCTCTCCTTGTCATCTGGGCGGAATGTTGGAGTACAAATAGTGGAAGGTCGGCGCTGAAAGGTCACCTTTCGATGGGCAGTGCCTCACTGCAGGCGCACCTCTCCTCTCTGATGACTACGACTTGGCTTCCCTTGGGTGGGCAAAAAGGGGGGATATATGATCAGGCGGTTTTCATGATAGGGCAAGGAGTAATGGAGATGGTCCCGGCTGTCAAGGTAATTGTCGTTCCCTTCTTGCTGGAGCTGCGGGCCGATTTCAGGGACAAATTTTCAAGGAAACAGGGAGGATCGTTCGCATGGAGGTGAGAACAGCCAGCGCATTGGAGAGAGAGGCCGTTGCAACCATCCATCAACAGGCCTTTGGCCCGGAGATGGGAGCTGTCACTGCCGAACTTGTCCGGGTCATGCTGGAGGATCCGACCGCCATGCCGATGTGCTCCCTGGTGGCGGTTGAGGGGGGGCAGCTGACAGGACATGTGCTCTTTACCAGGGCCACCATCGGCGAAGCCCCTGGGGAGGTCTCTGCCCGGATACTTGCCCCCCTGGCCGTTTTGCCGGAGGTGCAACATCGGGGAGTGGGCGGAAAACTCATCCGGGCAGGGTTGCGCTGTTTAAGGGCATCAGGGGTTGAGCTGGTTTTTGTCCTTGGACATCCGGGCTACTATCCGCGCTATGGCTTCAGACCCGCAGGAGTTCTTGGTTATCAGGCCCCCTATCCGATACCTGAGGAACATGCCGCAGCCTGGATGGTGCAGGAGTTGACTCAGGGAGTGATCGGCAGGGTCAGAGGGCAGGTCCACTGCTGCGCAACCCTGGATCAGCCCGAGCACTGGCGGGAATAGGGGCCTTACCCCGGCCAGCCGGCGTATCCCAAAGGCCTGGGGGCGCAGGAACGGGGAGTCCCGGACGCTAGCAGAGATTGAGACCGATGTAGGCGAGGGGAAGGGTGTAGAGGATGAAGAGGACCAGGCGGGATCGATGGTGCTTTTTCAAAAAAACCAGGACACAGAGGCCTGCAAAGACGGCAGAGCCTCTCAGACCCATGGACATATAGCTCCACTCGAGGATGGTTGAATCAAGGCCGGTGGTCACCAGCAGTGCAGCAAGCAGGAGCACCAGCGAGGTGATCATCCTGAGCAGTCGCAGCTGGGGGATCCTCTGGAACACACCCCGGGGCCTGGTGAGGAAATCGCAGTAGATGTTGGTGGTCACGCCGAGTACCAGGCCTGCCCCTGTTGCGAGTACAATCAACAACAGGCCGGCAGCAAAGAATGCGGCGATCAGCGGTGAAAAACTCTGGAACAGGAAAAAGGGCAGGGCCTGGGCACTGTTGGCTCCAAGTTCAGGGGAATGAGCCCTGAGATAGAGACCGATAACAAGGCCAAGGACGCCGATGGGCGGGATCACTGCCGCACTCAAAAAGGCCCCGTTTCGGGCCTGCCTGACATCCTTGGCCGAAAAGATGGCCTGCAGATAGATCTGGGTGGACAAGACCCCCACCACCATGGACAAGAGGTCCATGGCCGCAGAGCCGGCACCATAATGTGCAAGGCTCAGCAGCTCGCTGTCCCGGGGAAGCTGGCTGATAATCTGCTGCAGACCTCCCCCCCGGTAGAGGGCCAGGGTCGCACTGATGGCCATGATCAGGTAGAGCATAAAAAATTTAAGCTTGCCCACTAGGCCGGCAGCGGAAATACCCCCTGTACCGACAAACAGGCCGATGAGCAGCATGGTGAAGAGTACAGAGAGAAAATCTCCAAAGCCAAAAACGGACTGCAAGATGGCTATGGAGGCCAGGAACTGGGCCACCACATGGATGAACATCCCGGTTGAACTGAGGGCGCTGCTGTAATATCTGAATCCCTGGCCAAAAGAGTTGCCCAGATATTCTGCAACCGTGACCACCCCCTGTTCGCGAAGGGCCTTGGCAAAGAAACAGCCGAGCAACAGGCAGGAGAGGCTGCTGCCAAAGGTAAATATGCAGGCAGAGATGCCATGGGTATAGGCCGTCTGGACCGTTCCCATGGTGGAGATGCCCCCGACCAGGGTACCGATAATCACCCAGGAGACCCCGGTGAAGGGCAGGGAGCGGTCTGCAAGCGCAAACTGGCTTGCAGAGCGAAGAGCTGAGGAGCGTCTGGTGGTGAGCAGTGCGATCAGGGCGAAGGTGATGATAAAGGTGGTTTTATAGAGGATGGAGTCTATCTGCATGGAAAGAGCCGCGGCAAGGGTGAGCTGGCAGGAGCTGGAGACAGGAATCTTGAGTTTCCCGATGGGTTCTCCTTGTACACCCCAAGGCCGGGGAGGGCAAGGTTCGGCGATGGACTTCAGGCGAGCTTGAAGAACAGGGAGGCCTGTTCAGGTGCAGGGCAGACGAGAAAGAGGACCACCGGTGGAGACAGGGATCCGGAGGATAGTCCGAGGATAATTTGTCAGGATAACGCCGTGGTCGGGCAAGAGGCTAATGATTCAGGTGCATTGCGGCAGCTCAACGTAGAGGAGCGGACATGTCAGCAGGACAGGGCGGAGAGCCAAAACAACAGGGGGGGCTTGGCCGGCCGGCCGGACTCAACTGCAGCGGCTGTGGGATTGAGCTTGAGCCGCTGGCCGAGGAGCTGATCTGGGAGGATGATCAGCCCTTTTGCAGCTGGTGCTGGAGCAATGACTGCTGCCGGGTCAGTCGGGAGGCGGCCGGGCAGGGAGGAGAAGAGTAAACCTTTCCCCGATGGCTTAGGGCGATGGCGGCTTTTTTGTCTCTGTACGGGCAGCCCGGACAATGGTCCGGGCCAGGTTGGTGAAGACAAAGAAGTGAAAGGGGTAGACCGCGTACCAGTAGAGCCTGCCCCACAGGCCCCGGGGGATGAAATGGGCGGTCTGGACCAGTTGGCGGGGTTGGACATCAAATTCCAGCCAGGCCTGGCCAGGGAGTTTCATCTGGGCATAGAGCAGTAATCGTTTGTTTTCCTTGAGGTCGACCACCTTCCAGAAGTCAAGGGCATCGCCCAGCCGCAGCTGCCGGTGGAGTCGTCTGCCCCGGTTCAGGCCATAACCGCCAAAGATCTTGTCGATCAGGCCCCGAAGCTGCCAGAGCAGGTTGTAGCGGAACCAGCCGTTGGGGCCGCCGATGGCACAGGCACTCTGGAAGACCGCCTCCTGCTCTTGCTGCTCTGTGTAGACCACGGTGCGGCTGTCGCGGAGGATGGCGCCGCTGGGGTCATCGAAGTCTTTGATGTCACAGGCCTGCAGGCCGGAGCTGTCGCACCAGCGGCTGAGGACCTGGTGCTGCTCCAGCTCCCGGAGGGCGCGGGCCACGCTCTCCCTAAAGGAGCTGGTTCTAATCCCAGGGAAATAGTGGGCCGCAGCCTGGTTTTGGAGGATGGTCTCGCTCTTCAGCCCCTCCACCAGGGCTGCGGCCAGTCCAAGGGGAATGGGGGTGAAGAGGATCAGCCAGTAGGAGGAGAGCCTGGGGGAGAGCAGGGGCACCGGAATGAGCAGCCGTTTCAGGCCCATGACCTCGGCTGCCTGGGCCATCATCTCCTGGAAACTGAGTTGCTCGGCCCCGATATCGACCACTAGGTTGTCCTCATACCCCAGCTCAAGGGAACCCTCCAGGTAGGCCAGGACATCGTCGATACCGATGGGCTGGGTCTTGGTTCGCACCCAGGAGGGGGTGATCATCAGGGGCAGCTTCTGGGTGAGGTTGCGGATGATCTCGAAGCTGGCGCTGCCTGAGCCGATGATCACGCCGGCCCTGAGCCAGATGGTCTGGATTTCCCGGGGCCGATTGCTGAGGATCTCGCCGGTTTCGATCCGACTGAGCAGGTGTGCGCTGGCATCGGCCTTGACCCCCAATCCGCCCAGATAGATGATCCTCCGGACCCCGGAGGCGATACAGCAGTCTCTGAAATTCTCCGCACTCCGCCGGTCCAGCTCCTGATAATCCTGAGTCGAGCCCATGGAGTGGATCAGGTAATAGGCCGTATCCACGCCTTCCAGGGCCTGGGAGAGTGCTTCCCGGTCAAAGGTGTCTCCCTCGTGGATATCCACCTGCTCGCTCAGGATACGCTGGACCTTGTTGCGGTTGCGGACCAGGATCCGAATGGGGTGGTTGGTATCAGCCAGCAGCCGATGGCTCAGCCTTCTGCCGATATAGCCGGTGGCACCGGTGATCAGGATGGTGGCGGGCATGGTCTCAGGCATGGTTGCGCAGTTTCAGTTCCAGGGGATGGGGATGCAGGTAGTATTGGCGCTGGAGGTAGGGCTCCTTATACTTGCGGACATAGTGGTTGATCAGGGTGATGGGAACAATCAGGGGCAGATGCTGCTCACCGTAGCGCTCAATCAGCTCAAGCAGCTCTTTCTTTTCGTCACTGGAGAGCAGCTTCTTAAAGTGGCCCACGATGTGGAGCAGGACGTTGAGGTGTTTCTTGACCGTGGGCTTGAGCCGCATGGCAGCCATCAGGGGGGCCTGGTAGCGCTCAAGCAGGGTGGGCAAGTCCTGACTGCCTGCCTCGGCGACGATCTTGCCGAGCTGTCGGTAGAGCTTTTCGCTGTGGGCCCGGAGGAGCATCTTGTGCTCGCTGTGGAAGGCGACCAGTTTGCCCGGGCTGGGGGCGGCCAGGAGCGCTCGCCAACGGCGGTAGACAAAGACCGATTCGATAAAGTTTTCCCTGAGTCCCATATCGTGCAGGCGGCCCTCCTCTTCGGTGGGCAGCAGCGGGAAGTGTTCCTTGAAGATCCTGGCAAACAGCCCCACGCCAACGGCTCGGGGGACATTGTTGTGGTCATAGACCTTGACCCGTTCCATCCCCGAGGAGGGTGACTTGCTCTTAAAGATAAAACCGCAGATCTCCTCATCCTCCAGCTCGCGTACCCGTCGCCGGGCCCAGCGGTTCATCTGCTCGCTGAGGTCGATCCGGGAGGTGACGGTCACCAACCTGGGGGCTTCGGGATCCCCCACCAGCCGCATGGCCTCCCGGGGGACCGGCAGGCCGCACTCCACCTCCGGGCAGACCGGTACAAAATCGAAAAATCGGGAGAGGGTATCGGTGAGATAGGGGTCGCGCTGGTGGCCGCCGTTATAGCGGACCTGGTTGCCCAGCAGGCAGGAGCTGATGCCAAGGCGGATCTTGTCGTTGTTTTCCTGGGCCATGGTCCGTCCTCCTTGCAGGTTGAGGAATCTTCTCTCTCTGCACTATAGCATGAATGAGCTGGAAACGAAGCAGGGAATGGTTCCCAAAAGGACCGGGGCTCAGCCCTGGTCAGCGGCACTTGGCCTGAGGACGCTGCTGATCTTGGACGGTGATGACAGGGGGGATGGTGAAAGAACTGCAGAGCTGCAGAACTGCCAGGGGGGCAGGTACTGGAGAGGATCTGGTCAGTGCGGTCTCGCAGGCGGGCCGACACCGGCCAGATCAGGTGGGAGCGGTTATTCTTTGAAGATACACTCTGCCGGGCAGGAGGCGATGGCCTCGTCCACGCAGTCTGCCCCGGGATCGGCGCCGTCGATGACATAGGCCTTGGTCTCGTCATCATCAAAGGCAAAGACATCCGGGCAGATCTCTACACAGGCCTCACAGCCGATACACTCTTCCTGGTCGATTCGTATTTCTGCCATGCTGTTTCCTCCACTGTTGGGGTTAGGGCGATCCTTGAGCGGATCGATGGTACTTCTCTGTTGATATTGGGATAATCACCGCCACAGGGCCATCATCGCTGTCCTGAAAAACGGACAGCGGAGCTGGAGGGCGGGAGCACCTGTTGCCGGTCGTCACGGAGGCGTCAGGCAGTGGTGGTGTCTGCTGCTTCCGTCATCGAGGCCTTCCTGTCTGCAGAATATGCCGCTGGAGAGCCGGTATCTTTTCTGATCATGATCTGCAGCCATTGTACCCCTCTGCCCGTAAGTTGCAATCTCTTGCTTGCCTTTTTTAGCTTAGGGTATCTTTTTTTGTCGGTCAAAAGATTTTGTGACCATCTCCCACTGCACCGGAATGATGATGATGGTCAGCAGGGTGGCGCTGCAGAGGCCGGTGACAAAGGTCATGGCCATGGACCCCCAGACGATGGAGTATTCCGGAATTCCCAGGGCCATGGGCAGCAGTCCCAGGGTGGTGGTGAAGGTGGTGAGCAGGATGGGGCGCAGGCGGGTGTTGGTGGCCGTGATGATGGCCTGCTGGCGGCTCATTCCGCTCTGGTAGCAGCGGTTGAGAAAGGCCACCAGCACCAGGGAGTCGTTGACCACCACCCCGGTCACCCCGATCACCGCCACAAAGCTGTTGATGGTAAAGAGGGTTCTGGAGAAGAAGGTGCCGAAGATCACCCCGATCAGGGCAAAGACGATGGCTGTGATGATGATCAGGGGTTGGAGGTAGGATTGGAACTGGGCCGCCAGAATCAGGTAGATGACCAGGGTGGCAACGATAAAGGCATGGGAGAGGGAGATAAAGGATTGGCGGGTGGACTCATGCTCACCGGCAAAGATCAGCGTGGCCCCGGGGAAGGCGCTGCGGATGGTCTGGTAGTAGTCCCGGGTCATGGCGACCACCGCAGCCGCCGAGAGGGAGGCCCCTGGTTTGAGGTTGGCGGTCAGGGTGATGGCCCGCTGCTGCTGGAAACGGTTGAGGATGCCCGGTTCCCGGCTAAACTCCAGGGTGCAGAGATCACCCAGGCGGATCATTCCCCTGGGGTGTTCGATCACCGGGGTATCCAGGAGCTGGAGCAGGTCCACCTCCCTGGGGCGGGCCATCTTGACGATCAGGTCCACCTGCTCTTCGGGCAGGCGCATTCTGCCCACCAGCCGGCCGTTGAGGGTCGCTGCGGCCAGGGCAACGACCTCGCCCGGGTCCAGCCCCCACTCTGCCACCCGTTCCTTGAGCAGGCGGATACGAAAGACCCGGTTGACCTTGCCCTGGTCGTTTTTCACATCCCGGAGCAGCGGCCCTGTATCGGGGTTGCTGGTGAGGAAGGTGCTGAGGCTTGCTGCCAAGGCGGCCACCCCGGCCTCACTGGTGCCCAGAACCCGAATGGTGAGGTCCTTGCCCGTGGGGGGGCCGTCTTTTTCCGGTCGGACCACCATGGTGAAGTCGGCGGGCAGGTGCGGGGCGAGCAGGCTGCGCATATATTCCAGGTGGCGGACCACGTCGTTTTCCGGGTAATCGCTCAGCCGCCTCTGCTCCGACGGGGGGAGGGTGACGGCGATGTGGCCCAGGGTGTTGCCGTACTGGGGGGTGAAATCTTCATCAATATAGTAGCCGCTGAACCCCAGGGCCGATTCCGCCATGCCCGGTCCCTGGTCATGGATGATCCGGGAGAGCTCGAGGATGGTCTGGTTGGTGGTCTCCATGGAGGTCCCGGCAGGGCCGAAGAGTTCCACGTAGTAGAGGGAGTAGTTGTCCGGGAAAAACTGGATTCGCAGCAGCTTGCTCTTGCCCTGGAAAGAGAGCACAAAGATCAGCAGTGCCAGGCCAAAGGCTACCAGCAGCAGCGCCTGGCAGCTGAGGCGAAAACGCAGGGCCAGTCGGATGGCCCGGTTAAAGACGCTCCGCAGCCCTGCCATGATCCGGCCATCCCCATGTCTCCGCTCCGGTCGATGCTGTTCCCCTGCCCCGGAGGAGGCGCGACGCCGGCCGAACTCCAGGTAATGGCAGGGCAGGATGAGCAGGCACTCCAACAGCGAGGCCAGCAGGGCAAAGACGATGGTCTTGGGGATGATGGCAAAAAAATCGCCCACCATACCGGTCATCAGCAGCATGGGCAGGAAGGCGGCAACCGTGGTCAGGGTGGCCGAGAGCACCGGCAGGAAGACCTCGGAGGTGCCGGTGACGATGGCCATCTCCAGCGGGCGCCCCTCCTGGATATGGCGATAGATGTTCTCCACCACCACGATGGCATCATCGACAATGATCCCTGAGACCAGGACAAAGGCAAAGAGGGAGACCTCGTTGATGGAGTTGCCGGTCAGGTACATCAGGATCAGGGTGACCAGGAAGGCAAAGGGGATGCCGATGGTGGTGAGGGCGGCGTTGCGGAAACCCATGAAGGCCCAGATGAGCCAGCAGACCAGGACAATTCCGACCAGGAGGTTGACCCCCAGGACCCGGATCGAGTCCCGGATGTTTTTGCTCGAGTCCTGGCTGACGGAGAGGGTGATCTCTTCCCGGGCATAGAGGGGGGCGAGACGCTCCACCAGTTGACGGACCCCTGCGGCAATGGCCAGGCTATTGCCCTGCTCGCTCTTCAGTATTTGGAGGGTGACGCACTCCCTGCCGTTTACCGAGGCGATGATAAAGGGATCCCGGTGGCTGTGGAGCGCATCCCCGGTTACGTCGGCCACCCGGGTGAACGAACCATCGCCGTCGGTGCGGATGATCGTCTCCAGCAGCTGGTCCCTGGTGGTGAACTGTTCATCCACCCGGAGGCTGAACTCCCCCTCCGGGGTGAGTCCGTGACCGGCGGGCAGGGTGAGGTTGGCCCGGGCCAGGGCGGTGGCGACTTGGCTGAAGGTCAAGCCCCGCTGGCTGAGTTTCTCCTGGTCCAGGAGGAGGTGGAACTCCGGGGTATACGCTCCCAGCAGCTTGACCTCCTGGACGCCCGGGATGGCGCTGAGGGGGATCTTCAACTCCTCGGCAACCAGCTTGAGGGTGGTGTTGCTCTGCCTGCCCGAGACATTGACGCTGATGGCCGGGAACCAGTCCCCCACATCCAGCAGGTTGAACACCGGTGGATCGGCACCCGGAGGCAGGTCCTTGGTAATGGAGAGCACCTTGATCCGGACATCGTCAAAGAGTTTGCGGTAGTCACTGTCATCGGCAAACTTGATGACGATGTTGGAGCGCTCCCGGTAGCTGCTCGAACGGATGTAGTCGATATCTTCCAGGCGCTCCAGGCCGTCTTCGATTTCCCTGGTGACCAGGGTCTCCACCTCCTCGGGTGAGGCCCCGGGGAGAAAGGTGTTGATGTACATCTTGCCGAACTGGATGTTGGGATAGCGATCGATGGGCAGCAGGAAAACGATAAAGGCCCCGATCACGATCAGGAGCACAAACAGGAGGTTGATGACCACCTTCTGCCTGAGGGTGAAGTCGACAACCCGGTTCATGGCGCTGGTGAGGGGGGGCTCTGTTGAAGAAAGCGATCACCGCTGCTCAGGCCCTTGGCGCTGATGATCGCCAGCTCGCCCTCTGCACTGCTGCCCAGGAGGATGACCTGGACCCGTTCTTTATCGGTCCTGACCAGCCAGTGGGCATCATAGCGGCTGAGCAGGGCTGTCTTCGGCACCAGAAAGGCCTGGCTGGTCTCTCTGCTGGTCAGCCGGAGGAGGCTTCGGATGCCGCCCCGGATCCGGGTGCTGCCATGGCGGCCAGGGATGAGCAGCTGGACAGGGATCTTTCTGGTGCCTGCCTCAAACTCCGGTGAGACCCGGTGGATTGCGGCGGGAAGCGTGAGCTTGAGATCCGGGAGGCGCAGGGAGAGCTGTGGTTCTGCCTGCAGGGCCTGCAGTTCCGGAAAGGTGACGGCAAAGGGGACGGTGAGCTCCCGGTAATCGCCCACCCGGGCCACGGCCTGGCCGGTCTGGACAAACTCGCCCGGTTCCACCATTCGCTCGATCAGCTCCCAACCCGGCGGGGCGGTAATGGTGGAGCGCCGGAGTTGTTCCCGGATCCGCTCTTCCTGGTTGTCCAGCTCTTTGAGGGAGAGCCTGTGGAGCTCGGCCTGGAGGCGGACCTCGTCCAGGCTGGCCTGGGGAATCGATTTCTGATCGTGGAGGGTGGTATAGCGGCGGAGGCTGCGCTGCTCGGTGGCCAGTCGGCGTTCCACCTTTTTTCGGGCCAGTCGCTTGGCCTCAAGCTCCAGCCGGAGGAAAGTGGTGTCCAGCAGGACGAGCCTGCCCGAGGCAGGCAGGGAATCCCCCTGATCGAGCAGCACCTCCAGGCAGCGGCCGTTGAGTTCGCTGCTGATGGTACGTTGTTCTTTGGCCCGGGTAAAGCCGGTGAGGGTGAATTCGCGCAGGTAGGGACGGAGGGTAACGGTTTCGGCGGCCTTGGAGGGGGCAGAGAGCGGGAAGAGGATGAACAGCAGCGCCAGCACTGTCCGGACTCTGGTGCTCGTCAGCCGGCAGCAGGGACGGGGGCAGGGGGAGTGCTGGGGGGAGACCCCCTGGGCTAGGGCGAGCAGCATAGTCTACGATGGCCCTCCATGCTCGGTTTATTGGTGGTGGCTGCTTTTTAATAGAGTAATGCTTATTCTTTACATGGCCTATAAAAAAGGAGTGCTGCCCCTTTAAACTGTACTGCAGCTGTTCCTTGCTGCTTTCAGGGAGGTTCCCCATGTCTACCCATCCCGCGGCTACCCAGCTCAGCGTCGAAGAACTGCATCGCTGGCAGGGAGAAGAGCGATCCTTCGTCCTTATCGATACCCTCCTGGCCGACCATTTCAGACAACGGCACCTGCCCGGGGCGGTGAATGTCTGCGTCTTTGAGGTGAGTTTCACCAGGCAGGTGCAGGCCCTGGTGGCGGGCAAGGAGGATCTGGTCGTGGTCTATGGCTCCAGCCCGCGTTCCCTGGATGGACAGCTGGCAGCCGAGAAACTTGTGCTCAAGGGATACAGCCGGGTGTTTGTCCTAAGCGGCGGCCTCGAGGCCTGGCAGCTGGCCGGGTACCCTCTGGAGGGAGAGGGCGGCGCAGAGAGCGGGGGTGCCGACGCCTCCGGGACCCTGGTCCACCTGGATGACGGCAGCTACCGGATCGATACCACGGCCAGCACGGTCCACTGGACCGGCAGGAATCCCACCACCAGCCATTTTGGCACCATCAACCTTGTCCGGGGGGCACTGGTGGTCAGGGATCGGCTCCTCAGCGGCAGCCTGGAGGTCGAGATGGACTCCCTGGTCAGTACCAGCCTGGAGGGAAGCGAGCTGGCCCCGGTTCTGATCCGCCACCTCCAGTCCTATGATTTCTTCCACACCAGTCGCTATCCCACGGCCAGGTTGGAGATCCGTCCCTCTGAACCCCTGCAGACGCCCTACCGGACCGCCCCCAACTACACCATCAACGGACTCCTGGAGCTCAAGGGGGTCAAGGCTGAGCAGCAGTTCATGGCCACCCTGCTCCAGACCCCGGAACAGGAGCTGCTCCTGGAGGCCCACTTTGATCTCGATCGTACCCGCTGGCAGGTCATCTATGGCTCCAGCCGTTTTTTTGAACACCTGGGGATGCATCTGATCTCTGACCTGATCTCGATCCAGCTGCGCCTGGTTGGCCGTTGACGGGATCGGGCAGGGGGCTGCGCTCAAGCCCGTGGGCGCGCCTGGGGATAGCTTGAGTTGTCATCTTTTCCCCCCTTGAGATCGCTTGCTCGCTGTTTTAGGGTAGGTATCAGGGTATCAGGGTATCAGGGTATCAGGGTATCAGGGTATCAGGACGATGAGCTGTTCCTGCAGGGGTTTGGCAGCGCAGCTGACCTTGAAGAGCTGTTTGGCTGCGCACATCTTGTTTTATCAGACCAGGAGGTCGCCATGACGACCAGGGCATGGCTGTTCAGCCTGTTGCTTCTCCTCACAGCGCTGGATGGTCTGGCTGCTCCCCCGGGGATGCAGCTCCACGGGAAGGCAAGCCTCTACTATCTTGGCTTTATCCGGGTCTACGATGTCAGCCTCTATACCAGGGGGACTGTGACTGCCCGGGAGATCCTCGCCCCTGAGACCTCCAAGTGTCTGCGCCTTGATTACAACCTCTCCTTAACGGTAGAGGATATCATCCAGGGGGAAAACCAGGTGCTCTCGGCCCAGCATAGTCCTCTCTATCTTGCCGGCTTCCAGGGGGCCCTGGAGCTGATTCGGCAAGGCTACCGCGATGTGGCCGCGGGTGATGACTTTACCCTCTGCTACCATGCCTCCAGTGGCCAGACCACGCTCTCCCTCAACGGCAGAGAGCTGGTCACGGTGGCAGCGCCTGCCTTTGCCCAGCTCTATTTCGGTATCTGGCTCCATCCTGAGGAGCCGCTGGACCGTGAGCTGCGTAATCGCCTCCTGGAGCGACACGTCCCCTGATTCAGCTGGAGGAACCATGGATCATTTTATTGCAACCTATCAGCAGCTGGATGGCAGTAATCTTGCCTCCCTGGCCACCATCTACAGCCCGGATATCCATTTTATCGATCCGGTCCATGAGATTCACGGCCTGGCCCCACTCACCGCCTACTTTGCAGGACTCTATCGTGAGATCCGGGCCATCGAGTTCAGCTGCAGCCATCAGCTCCAGCTTGGCCTGGAGGGGTACCTCCAGTGGCAGCTGAGCTTCTCCCATTCCCGTCTGGCAAGGGGGCGTCCCGTGCTGGTCCAGGGGGCCAGTTACCTCCGTTTTCAATCCGGGGGTAAGGTTGAGCTGCATCGGGACTACTTTGATCTGGGCGCCATGCTCTACGAACAACTGCCCCTCCTGGGCAGGGTGATCACCACCATCAAGGGGAGGCTGGCACGATGAGGATTCTGATCACCGGGGCGACCTCTGGAATCGGCAGGGCCTTAAGTCTCGATTATCACCGGCAGGGGCATGAACTCTGGGCCGTGGGCCGCAACCGGGCTGCCCTGGCAGAGCTGGAGTCGCGGGGCATTCATGTCTGTCGGCTCGATCTCCGGCAGCGGGAGGAGAGTCTGGCCTGGTTCTCCCGACTCCATGACCAGGGATTGGGCCTGGATCTGGCCATTCTCAACGCCGGGACCTGTGAGTATCTTGATCTGCCTGTGTTTGACAGCGCCCTGGTCAGCAGGGTGATGCGGGCCAACCTGGACTCCATGGCCGTGTCCATCGAGGGGGTGCTGCCCCTGTTGCGCCGGGGAACCAGGCCCCAGCTGGTGGGTGTCGGTTCTTCGGCAGCCTACCTGCCCCTGCCCCGGGCCGAGGCCTACGGGGCCTCCAAGGCTGCGGTGGCCTACCTGCTGGAGAGTCTCCGCCTGGATCTCTACCGGGAAGGGATTGCGGTGAGCCTGGTCTGTCCGGGGTTTGTCCAGACGCCCCTCACCGATCGCAACGACTTTCCCATGCCCTGCCGGGTCAGCACGGCCCGGGCCAGCAGGATCATCCGCCGGGGAATCGGCCGCCGGCAGGCAGAGATTCATTTCCCCTGGCGCTTTACCCTGCTGCTCAAGCTTGGAGCGCTGCTGCCCGGCGGATGGTGGTGCCGTCTTGCCCAGAGGATGATATCATGAAGAAGCGCCAGCAGATAGCCGTTGTCGGTTCCGGAATCGCCGGCCTGAGCTGCGCCCATCGCCTGGCCAGGGACCATGAGGTGACCCTGTTTGAGGCCGCAGATTATCTCGGTGGACACACCCATACCGTTGCGGTGGAGCAGCAGGGGGAAGCGGCTCGAATCGATACCGGCTTCATCGTCTTCAACGATCGCACCTATCCCCGCTTCATGGCTCTGCTTGAGGAGCTGGGGGTGGCCTTCCAACCCACAGAGATGAGCTTTTCGGTGCGTAACGATGCCCTGGATCTGGAGTATAACGGCAACAATCTCAACAGCCTCTTTAGCCAGCGGCTCAACCTGGTGCGGCCCCTGTTCTGGAGGCTGCTTGCGGAGATTATCCGTTTCAACCGTGAGGTTCGCCTGGAGGGGGAATCGTCGCAGACCCTTGGCCAGTTCCTGGAGCAGCATCGCTACTCCTCCCTGTTTCAGGAAAACTATATTCTGCCCATGGTCTCTGCCATCTGGTCCATGGGGCTGGAGGATTGTCTGCAGTTTCCCCTGGCCTTCTTTGTTCGCTTCTTTGAAAATCATGGCCTGCTGGACCTGGTCAACCGGCCACAGTGGTTCACCGTGGTCGGCGGCTCCAGCAGTTATCTGGCGCCCCTGAGCAAGCCCTTTGAACGACAGATTCGTCTGCAGACCGCGGTGGAGCAGGTGGAGCGATTGGCCCAGGGGGTGGGGGTGAAGGCGGGGCAGGAGTGGTATCGGTTTGATCAGCTGGTGCTGGCCTGTCATGCTGACCAGGCCCTGGCCCTGTTGAGGGAGCCGAGCCCGGAGGAGCGGCAGGTGCTCGGCGGCTTCAGTTGCGCTGAGAATCTGGTGGTTCTCCATACCGATACCTCCCTCTTGCCCAAGAGGAGAGCGGCCTGGGCCAGTTGGAACTATCGGCTCCGGGAGGGAGCCGGACGGCAGACCATCCTGAGTTACAACATGAATATTCTTCAGCGGCTCAACCTGGCCACGACCTACCTGGTCAGCCTGAACCAGGAGGTGGAGGAGCGATATCTCCTGGGGCGGTTCAACTATCGTCACCCCATCTACACCCAGGGTGCGCTTGCAGCCCAGTCCCGCTGGTCCGAGATCTCGGGACAGGAGGGTATTCACTACTGTGGGGCCTACTGGTTCAATGGGTTTCACGAGGATGGGGTCCGCAGCGGCCAGCGGGTGGCAGCGATGATCGGGGAGCGGAAATGAACACCCTTCCCGAGGACAGGGCCCTCTATGTGGGGACCATCGGTCACCGGCGCTATCTCCCCCATGTCCATAGCTTCCGCTATCCCCTGTTCATGTGGTGGTTCAACCTGGACGCCCTGGAGACACAGCCCTGCCTTGGTCGCTGGTTTTCAGTCAGACGCCGGGCCCTGAGCCGGTTTTATCGGCCAGACTACTTCGGTGATCCGGCCGAGCCCCTGGGCGATGCCATCCGCAGGCGGATGGAGGAACTGACCGCTCGGCCGGTCAGCGGCCGGGTCTATGGCCTGCTCAATCTCCGTACTCTGGGCTGCTACTTCAGTCCGGTGAATCTCTACTATGGCTATGACCGGCAGGGGGGGTTCAGCCACTTTATGGCCGAGGTCTCCAATATCCCCTGGAATCAGCGCCACCAGTACGGCCACTATGTGGGTGACGGCAGCCTGGATCCCAGACAGGCCAAGGCCTTTCACGTCTCACCCTTCAACCCCATGGATCAGCACTATTGCTGGCAGCTTCAAGCTCCTGCCAGGGAGTTGGAGGTGCGGCTTGAGCTCCATGACCGGCGAGGCCGGGTCTTTGCCGCTGCCCTGGAGTTGCAGGCCCGGCCCTTTTCCCTGTCCTCGGTGCGACGGCAGCTTGTGAAACAACCGGCCATGACCGTTTTTATGGTGGCTGCTATCCATTGGCAGGCCCTGAAACTCTACCTCAAGGGCGTGCCCTATGTCCCCTATCCCAAGGAGATGCCATGACCCGTGCAACAACCACTCAACCTGTGCTCTCCAGCCACGACCACGCTTCGCTGCTGGATCGTTGGGCCCGGAGGTTGGTCTTCAAGATGCTTGGCCGGGTGCGCTCCGGCCGGATTATTCTCAGCGAGGGCGAGCGGTGTCACACCTTTGGTGCGGCCGGCGGACGGAGTGTCCATATTACCGTGCATGAGCCGTCGGTGTATCGCAGGGTCCTCTTTGGGGGGTCCATTGGTGCCGGAGAGGCCTATGTGGATCATCATTGGGAGGTGGATGATCTCACCGGCCTGGTGAGGATCATGACCTTGAATATGGGGCTGGTGGACCGGATGGAACAGGGCTTAGCCTGGCTGCAGCGCCCGGCCATGCTCCTGGCCCACCTGCTCAGCGCCAACAGTCGTCGCCAGGCCAGGGATAACATCCTGGCCCATTACGATCTGGGGAACAGGATGTATCAATCCTTTCTGGATCCCACCATGATGTACTCTGCGGCTATCTATCCCCACCAGGAGGCTGGGCTTCCAGAGGCGGCCCTTCATAAGCTGGATCTGGTCTGTCGGAAACTGGATCTGCGCCCCGGGGACCGGCTGATGGAGATCGGCAGCGGCTGGGGCGGCCTGGCCATCCATGCGGCCCGCCACTATGGCTGCCAGGTGACCACCACCACCATCTCCGACGCGCAGTACAGGGAGGCTGAGCAGCGGATCAGGTCCCAGGGTCTGAGCGAGCGGATCACCCTGCTCAGACAGGACTATCGTGAGCTCAGCGGCCGCTTTGACAAGGTGGTCAGTATCGAGATGATCGAGGCCGTAGGCCACCGTTATCTGCCCCTGTTCTTCAAAAAATGCCAGGAGCTGCTCAAGCCCGACGGCATCCTCCTGCTCCAGGCAATAACCATCCAGGATCAAAAGTACAGCCAGTATCTTCGTTCCGTAGACTTCATCCAGCGCCATATCTTTCCGGGTGGCTGCCTGCTCTCCAATCAGAAAATGCAGCAGCTGCTGGCGGAAGAGACCGAGCTGGTGGTCCGGCGGCTTGATGATTTCGGCTTTGATTATGCCCGGACCCTGCGGGACTGGCGCCGCCGTTTTGAGGCCGGTTTTCCCGCCCTGCGGGAACAGGGATATGATGAGTCCTTCAGGCGGCTCTGGGAGTTCTATCTCTGCTACTGCGAGGGGGGCTTCTGGGAACGCGCCATCAGCGTGGTCCAGCTGGTGGCCACCGGCCCGGCAAACCGGACCGTCATCCCCTAGCCCGCCGGGATGTGGCTGCTGCTCAATCTTGCCCTCTATCAGGGGGTCTGGCTGCTCTCGGTGTTGTGGGCAGATCTAGGGGGAGTGTTCTCTCTGCCCCTGTTGCTGCTCCATTGTCTGCTCAGCCCCTATCTGGGCCGCGATATCCTCTTGATGCTGGTGCTGCTGGTGCTGGGCTGTCTGTTGGACGGCAGCCTCCAGGCCCTGCAGTTTATCACCTTTACAGAGGCTGGCCGGCCCATTCCCTTCTGGTTGGCCATGATCTGGCTGGCCCTGGCTACCCTCCCCAACCATGCCTTGGCCTGGCTGCAGGGCAGACCAGGGCTCTCCGCCGGTTTCGGCGCCCTGGGCGGCCCTCTGGCCTACTGGGCCGGAGTAGAGTTGGGAGCCGCAACGTTCAGCCAGCCGCTGATCCCTTCGCTGGCGCTCCTGGCCCTGGTCTGGGCGATCCTCTGGCCGCTGGTGATGGGACTGAGCCGCAGCCTGGCCGGCTGTGGCTGGTTCGGTTCGGGCGGCAAAGGGGCTTCTGAAGGGGTGAGCAGGGATAAGACCGGCCGCCGGGGGTGAAGGAGCGTCGTGATCAGCTCCCTTCACATCCGGCTGAAGATCCGCATAGCTGAAGCGTCTGAAAGCGAGGATGGCCTTGAATAGGAGCGTTGGTCAGGATTCCTGTGCGTGTTTTCTAACAATGGAGGAGCTGATGGGACATTGAGCATGAGCTGCTGGTCGCTTCCTTGCGTTGTCTGCTTCAGCAGGGGGGCTCAGCGGCGATGATCGGCTGAGGGTGAATCAGCCCGGGGATGGTGGCCGGCACTATCCCCGGGCCAATGATGCTAACGGATGTTGTGAAAACAGCGCTCGATGTGTTCCCGGGGCAGCTGGCTGCCCCGGCGGCCGAACCAGAGGGTGGCTGCAATGGAGATGGGCAGGGCAATGACCAGGGGATCGACCAGGGTCCAGAGGGTGCCTGCAGCCAGGGAGTCTACCCCGAACAGGGACTTGCAGAGCAGGAGCGGCTTGGACTCCTTCTCATGGATAAAGAAGATCCAGAACATGCTCACCGAGGTGCCGGTTATGAAGCTGGCATAGGCCCCGGCCTTGGACATCCTGGGCAGGTAGATCGCCCCAAAGTACATGGGCAGAAAGGCGGCGGCGCAGATCCCGAAGAAGATCGCCGTGCCCCGGGCAATGATGGCGGTGCCGCCCTCGAAGAAGGCGGGCAGGCCCCAGGCCAGGAAGTAGCTGACCAGGATGGCAAAGAGGATGCCGATCTTGGTGATCAGTACCGAGTTGCCCTGCCGTCCCAGGGCCTTCTCGTAGATGTCCCTTCCCAGAGAGGTGCCCATGGCGTGGAACTGTGAGCTCAGGGTGGACATGGCTGCCGAGAGCAGGGTGACCATGAAGATGGCGGTGAACCACTGGGGCATGGCATGGCTGATATAGAGGGGGATGATCTGGGCCACATTCTTCTGGGCAGCCACCAGGGCGATCTTGCCGCTGGTTTCCGGGTCATAGGAGTAGAAGAAGACGTTGGAGAGGGCGCCGATGATGAAGGCCACGCCCACGGCCACCAGGACGAAGATGCTGCCGATGAGCACCGCCCGGTTGAGTTCCCGGTTGCTCTTCACGGTCATGAAGCGAACAATCAGCTGGGGTTGGGCCAGCACCCCGATACCCACCCCCAGGATGATGGTGGTTACCACCACCAACCAGTAGGGGGAGCCAAAGGCAGGAAAGGTGGTCCAGCCGGTGTGGCCCTTGGCTCCGAAGATCTGGATGGCAATCTCCTTCATGGCGCTGAGCTGCTCGTGGGCCGGGATCACGCCGCCCAGTTTCTGGTAGGTGATCACCAGCAGCACCACCATTCCGCAGAACATGATGGAGCCCTGGAAGGCATCGGTGTACATCACCCCCTTTAAGCCCCCCATGATCACATAGATGGCAATGATAATGGTCAGAAAGAAGAGGGCCGCGTTGTAGTCGGTGGAGAGGATCTGGGCCACAAATTTCGCCCCTCCCATCAGGACCACACTGGCATAGAGGGGCATGGCCAGGAAGATCAGCCCCCCGATGAGGCCCTGGAGTCCCCGGGAGTTAAAACGCAGCCCCAGAAATTCGGGAAAGGTGTGGGCATTGATATTCAGCCCCATGATCCGGGTGCGGCGGCCAAAGAAGACAAAGGCGATGAAGATGCCGATAAAGATGGTCAGAAAGGTCAGCCAGAGCAGGCTCATGCCAAAGACCGCAGCAGCCCCGCCAAAGCCGATGATGGCCGAGGTGCTGATAAAGGTGGCTCCATAGGACATGGCCATGACAAAGGGGTGGATCTTACGGCCGGCCACCATGTAGTCGGCAGCACTGCTGGTGTTGCGGTAGGCCTTGAGGGTCAGAAAACCGATAATGAAAAGGTAGACCAGCACCACGCTGGTCAACAATGGCATACTCATGATAGCTCTCCCTAGAGGTTTTCCTTAACCTTGCTCTCTTCCTCTTTCCAGAGCTGTTCCTGCTCCAGCTCCTCCTCTGTGATGTAGCCCCTGTTCCAGTTGAGTAATCCATAGATGATGCAGAGAACGGTGCTGAGAACGGTGAGGACCATTCCCAAGGGTACGGCAACTCCTTCCAGGCCTAGCATGATCAAACGCTCCTTGGTTCACGTTGTCGATGATAAAGATGGTGGTGAGGGTAAAGCAGCAGTTCTGCTTAAGTTCCTTAGGTGTGGTGGCAGACTGTATAAGGTAATATTCGGTCAGTGTCAATGATCGGTTAATTGTTTGCCAGGCGGCGATCGGTCGAGGTGGGGCGGGGAGGGGCGCAGCTGGGGGCTTTTAGAAAAAGTAGAGGGGCTTGCTTTGGGTTGCAATCTGAAGAGAATTTAGCGATAGTGCCTGCGGAGTGAATAAGGGGTACTTTGAAAAGTTTTTTTTCAAGGTGGCCAGTAGCCCGCAATTATCTTGGCTGCCCAGCGAGTGAGCCAGGGCAGCAAAGAGAGTGAACCATGTCCTTTGATCGAATCGATACCAAAATTCTCAACATTCTTCAGCAGGATGGTCGGATAACCAACGCCAGGTTGGCCAAGGAGATCGGCATCTCTCCGCCGGCCATGCTGGAGCGGGTCAGGCGCTTGGAGGCCTCGGGGGTGATCGATCATTACGCGGCCATCCTGGATCGGGAAAAGGCGGGCTTTGGTCTGCTGGCCATCGTCATCGTCTCCCTCAGTCTGCACCAGATCCCTTCCCTCCAGCAGATCAAGGAGCAGCTGGTCGAGCTGGAAGAGGTGCAGGAATGTCTGCAGCTCACCGGGGATGTGGATTTTTTGCTCAAGGTGGCTATCAAGGACATGCGCACTTATACCGATTTTATCAATGACAGCCTCTCCGGGATACCCGGGATTCAGAATATCCGGACCTCCTTTGTCCTGGATACCCTCAAGTCCGAAACCATGCTGCCCATCCGCACTACACCCTGAGGGGGGGCAGGCTGAGGGGCCAAAAAAAACTGCTTACCGGCAATACCCAGTCGAAATTACCTGTTCCTGCCTCTACCGTCATGCCCGCGCAGGCAGACATCCAGGTTAAGGGTGCCGCATCCTTCGCCAAGACTGGGTTCCCGCGTAGGCGGGAAGGACAGCCAAAACGGGAATGAAGGGAGGGGAGAGCCCCTCGCTGCTCATGGCTTGGGAGATTCGGATAAACCCCAAAAAAGAGCTGCATCTCAGAGGTAAGCAAAAAAAAGCATCCGACCTCAATGGTCGGATGCTTTTTTCCAGGATCTGGGGGAACAGGGGTTACCAGCGTTCCGTGCCCACAATCTGGTTGACATCTTCGCAGGTTTTTTTCTCGGATTCGCGCAGGTTCTCAAATTTCTTTTCTTCGAGATGATCGTTGTCCACGGTACAAACATACTCTTTTCCTTTCTCATCGTTGACCCATGCCAGGGAACCAAAATCACCTTTCATGACTGAACTCCTTAAGGCTTGATTATAAAATAGATCGCTTGGCATCGGCTGAGGCGACAGCCGTTCCAGCTCAAATAGTTACAGGCGGGAAGGGGTCCCTTGGGTCGTGTTGGTGTCGACCTTCAGGGGAATCACTTCCTTTGTTTTTTAATAGTAAGAATCGGTCCCAATAAGGCAAGGGCCTATCTTCTTTTTTTATCGTTTAAAGTGGCGCCTGGCTCGTGTGGAAAAAATCTTGACTGAGCTGAGAAAGCCTGTTACTCCTTTAGGCACACTACGTATTCATTCTTCAGACCAAGGCCTTCTTTCCATGATCCAGACCGCACTCCTTCCCAACATCGCAGCTGATTTCAGCAGCCTTATTGTGGTCGTAGCAGTGGTCGTCGTGGTGATTATTCGAGTGAGGAGCGAGGCGCCGTAGCGGTTACTGAAACGAATGTTCAACCCCTGCCGGCGCCAGCCGGCGGGGGTTTTTTTTTGCCCCCGCCGACGGCCGGTACACTTTGAGGTATCATCAGGAGAGCTATCATGGAGCAGTTAACGGGAGCAACACTTACCATCAGGTTGTTGGAACACTATGGGATAACCACCATCGCCGGTATTCCAGGAGGGGCCAATCTGCCCCTCTATGAGGCCCTGTCCCAATCCAGCGTCATTCGTCATGTCCTGGCGCGCCACGAACAGGGGGCCGGTTTCATGGCCCAGGGCATGGCCCGCTCCAGCGGCCGGCCTGCGGTCTGTTTTGCCACCTCCGGGCCCGGGGCCACCAACATCCTCACCGCCATTGCCGATGCCTATCTGGACTCCATTCCGGTGATCTGTATCACCGGCCAGGTTCCCCAGGACTTGATCGGTACCGATGCCTTCCAGGAGGTGGATATCTACGGCCTGACCATCCCCATCACCAAGCATAACTACCTGGTCCGCTCCGGCGAAGAGCTGCTCAAGGTCATCCCCGAGGCCTTTGCCATCGCCAGCAGCGGTCGTCCCGGGCCGGTGGTGATCGATATCCCCAAGGATGTCCAGTTGGAAACGGTCCAGGTGGCCGGACTGCCCGAAATTCCGGCCCTGGCAGCCCCTGTCCAGGTACCGGCCGAGTCGCTCCACCAGGCGGCGAGCCTGATCAATCAGGCCAAGGCGCCGGTGCTCTACCTGGGCGGCGGGGTCGTCCACAGCGGAGCCGGCCTGCTTGCCCGCCGCTTGGCCGAGCGGAGCCAGCTGCCCACCACCATGACCCTGATGGGCCTGGGGATTATCCCTCCCGAACATGAACTCTACATGGGGATGCTGGGGATGCATGCGGCCCGCTCCACCAATATCATGCTGGATGAGTGTGATCTGCTGATAGCCGCCGGGGTCCGCTTCGATGACCGGGCCACCGGCAAGATCGCCGAGTTCTGCCCGGATGCCAGGATCATCCACCTGGATATCGATCCCAGTGAGATCTCCAAGCTCAAGCAGGCCCATCTGGGCCTGGTGGGGGATATCGCCCAGACCCTGGAGCGTCTCCTGCCCCTGGTCAGCCGCCGGGAGCGTCCGCTCTGGCAGCAGCGGGTCCGGCAGCTGCGGGCCGCACATCCCTTCTTCTGTGCCGAGGAACTCGATTTCAGCCGTCCCTACGGGATCATCCTCCGGATCGCCGAGATCATCGGCGACCAGGCCCTGGTGGCCACCGATGTGGGCAAGCATCAGATGTGGACCGCCCAGATCTATCCCCTCCAGCGGCCCAGGCAGTTCCTCACCTCCGGAGGTCTCGGTACCATGGGCTTTGGGCTGCCCACCGCCATCGGTGCTGCCCTCCAGCATCCTGATAAGCCGGTGGTCTGCATCAGTGGAGACGGCTCCATCATGATGAATATCCAGGAACTGGCCACCGCCGTGGAACAGGATCTCAACCTCAAGGTGGTGGTGCTCAACAATCAATCCCTGGGCCTGGTGCGGCAGCAGCAGAAGCTCTTCTATGGGGGGCGGATCTTTGCCTCGGAGTACCGGCATAACCCGGATCTCGCCGCCATCGCCCGGGGTTTCGGGATGAAGGCCTTTGACTGCGGCCAGACCCTGCTCTTTGACGAGGTGCTCGCGGTGGCTCTGCAGACCCCGGGGCCCTGTCTGATCAACATCCCCATCGATATCGACGAAGAGGTCTACCCCATGGTTCCCCCGGGAGCCGCAAATTCCGTGATGATAGGTGAAAAATATGAGTGTGCCTGAGTCTAGTCCAACCACAAAGCAAAGCCTGGCCGTCCTGGAACTCCTGGTTCGCAACCACCCCGGAGTGATGTCCCAGGTCTGCGGCCTCTTTTCGAGGCGGGCCTATAATGTCGATGGGATTGTCTGCCTGCCTGTGGCTGGGGGGGGAAACAGCAGGATCTTTCTGCGGGTGGATGAGGAGGGGCGGCTGGATCAGATCGTCAGGCAGATCGAGAAGCTGAGCGATGTCCGGGGGGTTCGGCGCTTTTCCGGGGCCCATCCGCTGTTCAGCGAGATCCAGCCCCACTTCGACAGCTGAGCGCCCAGGGCCTAAGAACAGGGGTGCCCTGGCAGTGGTGAGGGCCAGGGCCCTCTGGGGGGCGGTGTTTAGAGCGCGTTTCCTGGGGAGCAATCCAGACAGCCGCTCTGGTCATCCACAAAAAAGCCCCCGGAAGATGGGGTGGATGGTGCGTCAATGAGGGAAAAGGGGGAAGGGCCCTCAAGTACCTGTCGAGGTGCCTCTGTCGCGGAGTGCTCGGTGAGCGGAATATCGTCTCCAGTCATAATGGCCAGGTCTCATCCAAATAGGTTGAAAGCGACTTAAGGGAGACACCGTTTTGTACCCTTCCAGGTGAAGAGTTCTTGCGTCCCAGTGCAGTATGTCTTGCTGCAGTATGTCTTGCCTAAGGGGTTCAGGTGAGTGCTGGGCTATGGGTTCCTTCATGGCAACGCAAAGAGGATGGGTCGCCTGGGCCGCCTGGCCAGCCGGTCAGATGCGTGGGTGTAAAAGCTGACAAGAGGGGCTGCTCGCTGGAGGAGATGTTTTCGGGAAAGAGCCTTGGCTCAGGTTCGGTCGGGGGGCGGACCCGGAATGGGGGCATCTCTGCGGCCACCCCTTCTCTCAAGGAGGAGGGGTGGCCGTTTCTCTTGGAACCGCTGTTCAGCGTTTCGGTGCCTCAGGGCTTCAGGGTGTCAGGGCGGCAGCGATTTCTGCCTGGATGGCGGCGATCACCTCCACGGGCTGCCCGGCATCCCGGATGGGTCTGCCCACCACCAGATAAGTGGCCCCGTCGGCAATGGCCTGGCCGGGGGTGGCGATCCGCTGTTGGTCGTTGTCGGCGCTTCCGCTGGGTCGGATTCCCGGGGTGACCATCAGAAAGTCCCGGCCGAGTCGAGCCCTGAGCAGGGAGGCCTCCCGGGCGGAACAGACCACCCCGTGGCAGCCCAGGTCCAGGGCAGTGGTGGCCCGCTCCAGGACCAGCTCTTCCAGGCTCCCGGGATAGCGGAGTTCCCTGAGGTGCTCCTCGCCCAGGCTGGTGAGTACGGTGACGGCCAGGAGGTCGATCCCGGTGTCGGCAGCCAGGGCCGCCTCCACCACCGGGCCGCAGGCGTGGACCGTGGTCATGGTGACCCCGCGATCGCGGAACTGCTCCACCGCCAGCCGGACCGTGGCCGGGATATCGTAGAGCTTGAGGTCCAGCATCACCCGGTTGCCCCGTTTGGCGATATACTCCACCACCGGCCAGCCGCCGGCAAAGAAGAGCTGCATCCCGACCTTGAAATACTTGATCCCGCTGTCCAGACGATCGACCAGTTCCATGGCCTGCCGGGGCTCGGCCACGTCCAGGGCAAAGATGATCCGTTCGTTGAGGGCAATATCGGCAGGTTTCATGCGCTGATCATCTCCTCTGCAAGCATGGTATCGACAAAGTTCAGGAGAAAGGTGCGCTGGGCCTTGGAGGCCTGGGCAATGCAGGAGCAGTGCATGTTGCTGGCGCTGCGCACCAGCAGCTCGAACTTGACAGCATGCTCCTCCAGGACCACGGAAAAGTAGAAGGGGCCGCACTCTTCGTGGCCGCGTTGGGCCTCTGCCAGGAGATCCGGAGGTACCTCCAGGAAGTAGACCCCTTCCAGGGAACCCGGCTTGAGGGTGCGTTTCAGGTAACTGTCCAGGTTGTCCCGTTCCAGATAGGAGAGTTCATCGATCATGTAGTAGCGCATGGTGCTCCTCGATAGGGTTCAAAGATAAATGATCTAGAGGTAATCGGCTGCCAGGGCCGAGAGGTGGCTGCGTTCGGCCCGGGTCAGGGTGATGTGGCCGCAGGCACTCTGTCCCTTCAGCCGTTCCACGGTGTAGCTGAGTCCGTTGCTGCTGGCGTCCAGGTACGGGTTGTCGATCTGTTCCGGATCACCGGTGAGCACCATCTTGGTCCCTTCACCGGCCCGGCTGATGATGGTCTTGACCTCATGGGGGGTCAGGTTCTGGGCCTCATCGATGATCACGTATTGGCGGGAGATGGAGCGGCCGCGGATATAGGTCAGCGCCTCCAGCTCGATCAGCTCGTTGCTGATCAGGCCGTTGACCAGCTGCTGGGTCGTCTCTGACTCGTTGCCATGGTGGCCCAGGCCCATCAGATAGGAGAGGTTGTCAAAGATGGGCTGCATCCAGAGCTTCATCTTCTCGTCCTTGCTCCCGGGCAGGTAGCCGATGTCGCGGCCCAGGGGGATCACCGGCCGGGAGACCAGCATCTTCTCGTAGCGGTGCTCATGGATGGTGGAGGCCAGGCCTGCGGCCAGGGCGAGCAGGGTCTTGCCGGTTCCGGCCTGGCCGATCAGGGAGACCAGGGGGATCTCCGGGTTCATCAGCAGGTCCAGGGCCACCCGTTGTTCCATGCTTCGTGGCTTGAGGTGGTAGGCGGTTTCATGGGCCGGGTTGATGGGGATGATCTCATGGGCATTGACGGCCCGCCCGATCCCGGTATGTTTGTTGTTGGCCTCGTCGGTGAGAAGGACGAACTCGTTGGCCTGGAGTTCTTCGGCCTCGATCTGCTGCAGGCCGTCCTGGTAGAGGCCGTTGATCACCTCGCCGGGCACGGTCAGGGGGCGCCAGCCGGTGTAGAGCTGGTCAAAGTCCGCCCTCTCCTTTTCAAAATCCATCACCTCGATCCCCAGGGCGTCGGCCTTGAGCCGGGCATTGATATCCTTGGAGACAAAGATGGATTTTTTGCCCTGCTGATGGAGGTTGTAGGCGGTGGCGATGATGTTGTTATCCGGGATGGTCAGATCCAGGGAGGTGCCGTTCATCTTTTCCCTGTCAACGGTGATCCGCAGGACACCCCCGGAGTCCAGCCGGACCCCCTCTCCCAGGCAGCCCTTGGCCCGGAGCTTATCCAGCATCCGGATGACACTACGGCTGTTGCGGCCCAGCTCGTCGTTGTTCTTCTTAAACTTGTCCAGCTCCTCGATCACAGTCATGGGCAGGACCACGGTGTTGTCGGAGAAGGAGAAGATGGCCTCACTGTTGTGGAGGAGGACGTTGGTGTCCAGGATGAAATATTTTTCAGGCATGGGCAGCTAGGAGTTGGGTTGAGGGAAAGATCAGAGGGTACTTTGAGTAATGAGATATTTTGTCCAAGGTCAAGGCATGCGAGAAAAAGTACCACAGGTATCTGAAAGAGATCCCGAGGAGAATCTTTTGAGCATAGCGCCGAGATGGGGCACAATAGCCATTGTTCAAGGTATCCTAGAGATCCAGTGAGGTTGTGTCCTGGTTGAGCAGTTCGCAGCCGTCTTCGGTGACAATCACCATGTTTTCCAGACGGATGCCGCCCCAGTCGGGGAGGTAGATCCCCGGTTCCACGGTGACCACCATCCCGGCCTTGAGCTGCCGCCTGCTCTTGGGCGAGAGGCGGGGTTCTTCGTGGACCGCAATACCCACCCCGTGGCCCAGGCTGTGCTGGAAGGCCTCGCCGTAGCCGGCCTCGCTGAGGACCTGGCGGGCTGCCCGGTCCACCTCTATCCCGCTGACTCCTGCACGGATAGCCTGGATACCGGCCAGCTGGGCCCGGCGAACCAGGCGCAGCCGTTTGACAAAGGTGGAATCCGGTTTACCGGCCACAAAGGTGCGGGTCATGTCCGAGCAGTAGCCCTTGTAGATCAGGCCCATATCGATCAGGACCAGCTCTCCGGGGTCCAGGATGCGGTCGGTGGGCACGGCGTGGGGCTTGGCCGCATTGGAGCCAAAGGCCACGATGGTATCAAAACTCGGGCCTTCGGCGCCCAGTTCATGCATGGTCAGTTCGATGGCCAGGGCAATCTCCCGTTCGCTCATCCCAGGTTCGATGGTGTTGTAGACCAGCTGAAAGACCTGCTCGTTGAGGCGGGTGGATGCCCGGAGCAACTCCAGCTCGGCCGGGTCCTTGATGATCCGCATCCGTTCGATCAGGTCGGTCTGGGGGGAGAGGGTCACCCCCTTCTTTTGGGCCATGGCCTCCAGGCGAGCGGCACTGGAGTGGAGGGTGTAATCACTCTCAAATGCCAGGGTGTCCACCCCCAGGGCAGGCAGCAGCTTCTCCAGGAGCTTCAGCGGCCCCTTGGGGTAGTTTTCCACCTGAAAGTCGGGACTCTCTTCCCGGGCCTGGAGGATGAAGCGGGAATCGGTCAACAGGTAGGGACGACCTGTCTTGGGGATCAGGAGCAGGCCCGAACTCTCCTGGATGCCGTGATCCTTGGCTGTGTAGCCGCTGAGGTAGCGCCGATTATCGGGTTGGCTGACCAGGATGGCGTCTATCTTCTTTCGCTGCAGGGTCTTCTGGAGGCGGCTGAGCCGCTGGGGGTCGGAGACGGCGGCCATCTCAGACCCCGAGTCGCTGCTTGAGCTGGGTCCGGTATTGCTCCAGGGCCTGCTCATACTGGCCATTGAGTTCACCCTCCAGTCGGCTCCACTCTTCCTTGAACTGGGGCTCGGTGGTGGGGTCGATGTTCAAACCATCTGCAGGCATGCCGGTTTTCTGGGCAACCATCTGTTCAATCTGCATCCGCATCTGTTCTTTGAGCTGCTCGTAGTACTGATTGCGGTGCTTGTCGTACTGGCTGATGATGCCCTGCAGCTCCTGGCAGATGGCCGTCAGGTCGCCGGCACCGCCACCCAGCTCGATGATGCCCTGGATGGCCCGGTCAATCCGTTGGAGACCCTCTTCGTCCCTGGCCAGGAAGAGATTGCGGAGGAGCGCCTCAAGCATGCCCTTGCGGGTGATGACCTGCAGGGAGGAGGCTTGCTGGGCCAGGCATTCTGCCAAGGATTCCGACTCTTGGTTGAGGAATTCGGCTGCCAGCTGCATTCCCTGTTTACGGGAGGCTTCCTGCTCCATCTCATCAGCGGTGGCCTTGCCCATCCGGGCCGCCTTTTCCATAACCAGATCCATGGTTGATCGTATTTCCGCCATTTGCTTGCTACTCCTTGGGTAAGAGGGTTGGTAGAGAGTTCTGGGCCGGGATTATACGCAATGTGGCCATAAACTACAAGGCGCTTCCCCGGCAGAGAGCGGCGGCAAAAAAACCATCATGGTCAGGGGCAGGGGCTGGCCGGAAAAAGCCCTGCTCATCCACCAGCGCATGGGCGGAGACGGGCAGGTAGGTGCGGGCGTCTTCCAGGCGGAAGTCCGGCTGCTCTTTCAGAAAGAGGGCAATGACCTCCTGGTTCTCCTCGGGCTCCAGGGAACAGGTGGCGTAGACCAGGCGACCCTTGGCACCAAGCAGGCCGGCGCAGGTGGTGAGCAGTGCCAGCTGGGTCTGCTGATAGCGGGCAAGGTCTCCTGGCTGACGGCTCCAGCGGATGTCCGGCTGTCTGCGGATAACCCCGCTGCCTGAACAGGGGGCATCCAGGAGGATGGCCTCAAAGGGCTGGGGCTGGCCGAGGGCAAACTCCTCCAGGGTGGCTTGGATCAGGGTCGTCCGGGCTGCAAGCCCCAGGCGGTCCAGGTTCTCGCCCAGCAACTGAAAGCGGCGTGCTTCAGGTTCCACTGCCACCACCATCCCCTCCCGGCCCATGGCCTGGGCCAGGTGGCTGGTCTTGCCGCCCAGGCCGGCGCAGCCGTCCAGTATCCTGGGCCCCCTGTCCAGGGGGCCCAGGAGCAGGCTGGCCAGCTGGGCGGATTCGTCCTGGACCACGAAGCTGCCCTGGGTAAAGCCGGGGAGGTCGGTGATCTGGCCGGAATAGTTGGCCAGGGAGATGCCCAGGGGGCTGTGGGGGCAGGAGCGGGCCTCCAGTCCCTGCTCAAGAAAACTTTGCAGCAGCTCTGTCCGGTCGCTCCGGCGGCTGTTGACCCGGAGGGTGAGCAGCGGGGGGCGGTTGTTTACCCTGCAGATAGCCGTGGCCTGCTGCAGACCAAACTGCTGCTGCCAGCGCGCAATCAGCCATTGGGGGTGATTGAGGATGGGGCGCCCCTGGTCCCGGGCCTCCTCCTCCTGCTCCAGCTGCTGGGCCTGGCGGCTGATGGTGCGCAGCACCCCGTTGACAAAGCCCAGGAGCCAGCGTGGCTGTTTGGCCCTCTTCAGGGTGTCCACCGTGGCATTGACTGCTGCCGAGCCCGGGATCCGGTCCAGGAGCAGGATCTGGAGGACGCCGACCTCCAGGGTGACCAGGGTCCTGGGCTTCATCTTGGCCAGGGGGTGCTTGGAAAACCGTTGAATGGTCCAGTCCAGATACTGCCGGTGGCGAAGCACGCCATAGACCAGGGACTTGGCAAAACCCCGATCCCGTGGATCCAGTCCGGTGGTGAGCCGGTTGAAGTGAAGGTCCACGGGTTTGTGGTCGTCCATCCAGGCCAGGAGGGTCTCGATCGCCGCTGATCGGGCGTTGAGGGGGGCCTTACCGGGGAGCTGAGGAGCGGAAACAGGGACAGTCGGCAGTGGTCGTGATGGCGGGCTAGGGGGCATCGGCGCTGTGGGATCATGGTTGAGAGGGGAGACTGAAGCGGCAGCGCCATGGGGATCTGGTCGGCGGGCATTGCAGTGGTTCTGGCCTGGCCTGGATTTTACTTGAGATGGGGAGATATGGGAATACTTTTTCGGGAGGCTCGCGGACGGGTTCTCCTGGTCGCCCTCAGGTCGCTCTCTGGCCGCCCCCTGGCCAGCCAGGGGGCGTGCAGTCCTGCTTAGTTGATCTCGATGATTTTGCCGCTTGCTTCGCTCACTCTGCGACGGGGCATGGTCACGGTGAGGACTCCCCGTTTAAAGGAGGCCTTGATGTTTTCCTGATCCACATCCTCGGGCAGAGAGAGAATGCGCTGGAACGAGCCATAGCTTCTTTCCATCCGGTAGTAGTTGCCTCTTTTTTCCTCGTGCTCCTGTCGCTTTTCACCGGTGATGGTCATGGTGTTGTTGCTCAGGTTGATCTTGACCTCCTCCTCTTTGACTCCGGGTATCTCTAGGCTGAGGATATACTCCCTCTCCCGGGCGCTGAGGTCGATCCTGGGTTTGAGCAGGGCAGTGGTTTCCAGGGGGAGTTGGAAGGGCTGCTCAAACCATACTCCTCTGCTGGCAGAGAAGAATCGATCTATCAGTTGGTTGAATTCGCGCTCTAAGGGGGCGATGCCTGTCTGTTGCTGTCGGCTGGGGGTGAGCTGGGAGCCATGCTCCTCTTTACTGAACCAGTTCCAGGGGGCGAGTTTTTTCAGTTCCATCCTGTCCTCCCTTGGCTGTGGGCCCGGAGGGGTTCTGGAGAGAACCCCTCCGGGCTGCAGTGTACTGTTCTGGACCACCTTGACTTCAGGTTGAGCTGTGACCAGCTTTTCGTTGCCCTTAGCTGGTGGTAATCTTGATCTGCTTGGGTCGGGCTGCCTCGTTCTTGGGCAGGTGCAACTCAAGTACGCCGTTTTCAAGGTGCGCCGTGACCTGGGTCGTGTCGATGGACTGGGGTACGGCAAAGGTCCGGCTGAAGACGACATTGCCGAATTCGCGCCACTTGGCGGCACCCCCGGCTTCCATGGTACGGGTTCCGGCAATGAAGAGTTTGCCGTTATCCAGATTCAGGGAGATCTCCTCTTTAGCTACCCCCGGCATGGAGGCATGGATTAAGATCTCGTTTTCGTTTTCGTAGATATCCACGTCCGGAGTAACTTCTGGGAATTTATCCGTTTTTTCAAGGTTTTGACCGCTTGGGGTCATTATGTTTTTGGCGGTGTTCATGGTGCTTCTCCTAAAGAGTTCTTGAAGAGTTCCGGGGGTGCCGGGCTTGCTGGCGCAGTCCTTAGCTGATGGCGATCTCTCTGGGCTTGGCAGCCTCGGCCTTGGGCAGGACCATCTTGAGGATGCCGTTCTTGAGGTTGGCCTCAACCTTGTCCGCCTCCACGTCGTAGGGCAGGGTAAAGCTGCGGGAAAAGGCGGCCATGTCCCGTTCGCTGCGATGCACCCTGTAGCCTTCCAGGGGCTTGGTCTGCGGTTGGCCGCTGATTTCCAGATAGTTGCCCTGGACCTTGATCTTGAGTTCCTCCTTGGCAATCCCCGGGAGTTCTACGCTGAGTTCCAGGTTGTTGCCGGTGTCGTAGAGGTTGGTCCTGGGGGTGTTGCCGTTGACCAGCCAGGGGTGGTTGGGGGAGCCTGGGCGATCAAGGGCAGAGAGAAACTGTCCCAGTCCAGGGCGAAAGAAATCCAGAGTGTTGAGCATTCGTTCCAGTTCGTTGAGTCGTGATCGCATCTCGTACCTCATTGCTTATAGGGTAAAAAGTGAGACTTCCTGTGAGCTGTTTCTTGAAAAATAATTACAACCACTTTCTTGTCAACGGTAATAGGCGTAAAAGTAATAAAAAAACTTCATTACTAATTCAACAGTCTTTGACAAAGTAATGGATGGCGGTTATTTTAAGGGCATAACCAGTGATCAGGGGAACCTGGAGGAGGGAGGTATGAGCGTGGATATTCCGGATCTGGGATTAACAGCCGATATCTTGAAGGGGAAACAGTCGGTGCGGGCGACGTTCAAGCTGCCGGCCAGGATGATTAAGGTGTTGAGCATCGCCGCCGCCCAGTTGGGAATCAAACAGAAGACCCTGTTCGACCAGTTGGTGGAAGATCGTGAGGTCCTGGCCCAGGTGGCGGTGGAGGCGGAAAAGTACCGACCCGTTGAGGTGACCCGCCATCAGAAGACCTATGTCCTGAGTCGAAACTCCTTGGTTTCGCTGGAGCAGGTGGCCCGGGCCCATCAGATGCCGCGGGATGTACTGGTAGAGGTCTCCATCAGTCGACTGCTGCCCATTATCAGCGCGGAACGGGAAAAACAGCACCGCAGGGCCAGGGTCCTGGCCGAGCTGGAACAGTATCATCGCGACGGCATCTCCCTGTTGCAGAAAACCGGTCAGCTTCTGGGGGCCAGGGATCCCTTTTTCACCAGCTTGGAAGGGCAACTGGAGCAGGCCCATCGCACCCTCCAGGGGTTGAGGGCCATTGTCGAGCGGGGGAAGTCTCTGGACGAGCTGTAGCGATTATGGGGCCTTTTCGAGTGCTGCTGCCACGGCTGCGGCCATGGCACGCAGGTTGGCCGGGATGTCTTCGGCCAGGGGATCGAGGGGCAGTACCCTGCCGTCGATGGCCCGGGCAATTGCTGCCCCACTCTTGGGGTCAAACTGTGGTTGGACAAAGATCACCCGGATCTGTTCTTTCCTGGCCTGGGCGATCAGCCTGGCAAGTTGCTTGGGGGTCGGTGCTTTTCCCTCCACCTCTACGGCTTCCTGTCGCAGGCCGTAGGCCCTAGCAAAGTAGCCGAAGGAGGGGTGGAAGACGTAGAACGGAGCTCCCTGGTAGGGCTTGAGCTGGTGGGCCAACTCCCGGTCGAGTCGGTCCAGGGTACGGTTCAGCTCTTCCAGGTTATGTTGATAAAAGGCCTGGTTGGCCGGGTCTGCGGCTCTGAAGGCTGCGGCCATATTTCGGGCCATGATCTTCAGATTGGCAGGGGCGAGCCAGATATGGGGATCGAGCAGTTGGGGGCTGTGCCCTCCTTCACCATGGCCATGTTGGTGTTCCTGGCCATGCTGGTCCATGGGAATTTTTCGGACCTGTTTCGCCACATCGACGATGGTCAGCCTCTGGGCGTTTTGGGACAGTATCTTGACCAGTTGGTTCTCGAATTCAAGCTCGACGGTCAGGTAGAGTCTGGCTGCAGAGAGCTGGGCAATCTGCCGGGGGGAAGGTTCAAAGGAGTGGGGTTCCTGATTGTTGGCGATCAGGATGTGGGTGTGAACCTGGTCTTGGCCGATCTGATCGCTGAGCCATTTTTGGGGGGCAATGGAGACAAAAACCTCCAGAGGGGCCGCCGCTGCCTGTCCCAGCAGGCTGCAGAGGAAAATCAGGGTGTAGATGGGGCTGAGTTTGAGCTGCATGCAAGGTACCTCCGAGGGGACGGTGGGCGTTAAACGTGTGGCCGGCCGATTGTTTGTCTCTGGTCTTACCCAGGGGCGGCCAGAAAGTCAACGGGGAGCTGCCGACCGAAGCAGAAGGTCGGCAGCTGGCTGCGGTCGTCTTTGTTTTTTTTTATTCAAGGCTTGAGTAACCCCACTGATTTGGCTACTCTTTATCCGTCCATCTCTTGAAGGTATCTCTACCTCCTTGCCAACTTGAACCGAGGCGACAACTTCCATGGAACACCCCGAAAACGAACCATCTGTTACCTTACCTGCCCGTCTCTGGCGCAAGCCCCTGGTCCGGGTCTGTGCCGCTCTGCTTGTCCTGGGCGCCATCGCCCTGCTGGTCATCCCGGTTGCCGGCAAGCATTATCTCCAGAAGTGGCTTCTGGAGAACGGTGCTGATCAGGCCCTGGTCGACAGGGTGCAGCTGAATCCCTTTACCGGTACAGTGGGCCTGCGTGGAGCCGATATACAGCGTGGCGGGGCAACGGTCTTCAGCAACAGCAACCTGAGTATCAACCTTGGTCTTGGTTGGTTGCTTCGTCACCAGGCTCGGATTGAAAAGGCCACCATTGCCGATCTGATGCTTGATATCGAACAGCACCAGGACGGCAGCCTGCGCATCGGATCCTATTCCCTTGCTGCCGGCCCGGACAGCTCCGAGGAGTTGGCAGAGGTGGATGATTCCGAGGCGCTGAACGCCTGGATCTTCCATGCCCAGGAGGTTGAACTCTCCAATGTGGTGGTCCACTACACCAGGCAGGGGTTTCAGTCTACCCTGGTTATCCAGGAAGGACGGAGTCTGCACCTCTCTACCAACCCGGCTGCTCCCCATGGTAGCCTGATGTTGAAGGGGACCGTTAATGAGGCCCCCTTTGTCCTGGATTTTTCCAAGGTAGCCTTGGTGCCGCAGCCCATCCTGGAAGGTGCGGTGGAACTCTCCACCCTTAAACTCGGGGCCTTTGCCCCGCTGCTCAGTCCCTATCTCAGCCAGTTTCACGGCTTGGCCGGGATCGCCGGTGGACTGGTCGTGACCATGGATAGGGAGCAGGGGCCTGAGCTCAACTTCAGGGGCTCTTTTAACCTGGCAGAGACCGATCTTCGGGGAGCTGACTGGCAGTTGGGCGGTACCGTCGACTGGCAGGGCCAGGTCGGGGTGCAACTCGGTGGGGAACAACTTCGGCTGGAGTCTGACTCCAGCCTTCATCTCAATAATCCAGCCTTTCAACTTGTCCAGGAGACGGGTACGCTCAGTGGTGGGTCACAGGCCGTTACCTGGGAAGGACGGCTGCTCTATAGCGACAAGCGTCAGGCGGGCAAGGAGGATCTTGCCCGGATCCAGGGACATCTGGTTGCCCAGGCCGTGGAGTTGGATCTGCCTGGCGGGCTCTCCCTGGTACAGGCGCGCTTGGAGAGCGAGGGCAGCACCGAGCTGCACCTGGGGCAGGGGCTTGCTGCCGGCTATCAGGGGCGGGTTGAGCTGGAGCAGACCAGGGTGGCAGCGGCTGAACGCCTTGGCGCAGAAGGGCAGCTGCTCAGTTGGGACGGGGCGGTCGGTTATAGTCTGGACCAGGGCAAGCCAAAAATCAGCCTGGCAGGGGAGTTGACCGGCAAGGGCTTGGCTGCAGACCTGATCGCGGCTGCGACCCGCCTGGAAGAGGAGAGCCTGCAGCTGCGTCCGGATTTTGCCATCACCCTGGGAGATCGTCCGGCCTTCAGCGGTGCGGCCTCGGCAGAGGCAGCCTCTTTTAAGCTCAGCAAGGGGGGGGAGCCCCTGTTTACCTTTGCTGGTCTGCAGCTGGCCGAGGTCAAGGACGATGGCCAGGGTGGGCTCCGGGTAGGGGCGCTGGAGGTCAAGGAGTTGCTCCTTCCCCGGTCGAGTCAGCTTCCCCTGGAGGTCAGGCTAGCCGCTGCCACGGTTCGAAATGTTGCCAGTCCGGACCTGGCCTCGGCAACGGTGGAACAGTTGGCCCTGACCGGGGCAGAGGTGTGGCAGGAGTCCGGCAGCGATCAGGATAGGGTCGGCCTCGGAGGCGAGGCGGCAGGCGCAGCAGGGGGCTCGGCGCCCATGGTCACCCTGGATGCCCTGCGGGTCAACCAGAGCCGCTGGTCTTCGGAGCTGGGGCTGGAGATCGACAGCGTGGTGGTTGACACCCTCTTTGCCCGCTTGCGGAAGGCTGCAGACAGCGTGAAGGGTAAGCAGGAGATCGCCGAAAGCGGTGTCCGGCCGGCCGGGGCTGAGCCAGGTACAGAGGCAGGGCCTGCAGCCACGGCGGAACAGCCGGGCGCCAGGGCGCTGCCCCTGGCCATCGCTCGGATTGAGGTGGTCGGCAAGAGTGGTTTTCGTTTCAGCGACTCCAGCCTGGCCAAACCCTTTTCCACCGAATTCCTGCTGAAAAAGGCCGAGGCCCTGGAGATCGACCTCCGCCAACCGGAGCAGTCCTTCGGCTATCTGCTCGAGGGGGCCTTTGATACCTATGCTCCCCTGAAGATCAAGGGAAGGTGCGCCCCCCTGGCCCTGCCGAGGACGCTGGAGCAGGAGACCGTGTTGCGTAACTATTCCCTGCAGCAGGTTTCGCCCTATGTCATGCAGGCCGTAGGCACCTATCTGCAGAGCGGCCAACTCGACCTGAGGTCGACCCTCAAGATCAGAGGCCAGGATATCGAGATGGACAACAACCTGCTCTTTAAGGATATCCGGGCCAAAACCGTTGACGATGCCTTGGCTGCTGAGCTCAACAACAAGCTGCCCGTGCCCATGGATATCGCCCTGTCCATCCTGCGCGATAACCATGGTAATATTGATCTGGATGTGCCCATCTCCGGACAGCTCTCCGATCTCAGGGTCGGAGTGGTTGATCTCCTGGTGACCGCCATGGGAACGGCCATCACCGTCGGGGTCACGCCCTATCTGGCCTACACCTTTCTCGGGCCAACCGGGGCCCTGGTCTACCTGGGGGCGCAACTGGGAACCGCCTTGCTGAGCACGGATTTGCCGGTTCTGGAGTTTCAACCCGGGCAGGCTGAACTCACAGAGCAACACCGCCAGATCCTTGAGTCTGTCGGCCGGACCATTGCCCAGGATGAGGAGACGATGTACAGCATCTGTGCCAAGGTGGCCCTGGCCGACCTGGGCCGTGCAGCCGGAGAGACGACCACACCCTCCCAGGTCCTGGGTGATGAGGCCTCCCGCCGACAACTTTTTCTCCAGGGGGAGAGTCGTTCCCTGGCAGTGAAGAGCTATCTGGAGGAGCACTTTTCGATCAAGGGGGAACAGTTGCTGATGTGTAACCCCAGCTTTGATTTTGAGGGCAGGGGGGTGACCACCATCGAGTTCAGAAAATAAGCTGATCCGGCTTGAGCAAGAGGCTCCGGCAGAATCGTTTTCAAGGGAATGATGATCGGGGAGCAGGGAGGGGGGAGATGGAGGCAGCAAGCAAGGTGGAGATTCTGACCATCGGCAACGAGCTGTTGATCGGCGATATCCTGGATACCAACACCAACTGGCTCTGTCGCCTGCTCCATGATCGGGGCTCCAGGGTGGCCAGGGTGACCATCCTGCCCGATATCCATGGGGAGATTGTCGGGGCTGTTGCCGAGGCGGTGGAGCGGCAGGTGACATTGCTCCTGACCACCGGCGGCCTGGGACCCACCGAGGATGATCGGACCCTGGAGGCCGTTGCCGCAGGCACCGGACGGCGACTGCGGCTCCATCAACAGGCCCTGGCCCAGGTGGAGCAGCAGTATGCTCGTTTTTTTCGGCAAGGGATCATTGCCAGCAGGGAGATGAACCCGGCCAGGGAGAAGATGGCCTGGCTGCCGGAGGGCGCCGAGGCCCTGGCCAATCCGGTGGGGATTGCGCCCGGGGTGTTGCTGCAGCAGGACCAGACCACCATCGTCAGCCTGCCCGGCGTACCGGCGGAGCTCAAGGGGATCATGGAGCAGGAGGTGGGGAAACTCCTGGGGCCAGGGGGGACTGAGGGAAGTTCTTCGCTACGACGTCTCTGGGCGGGCTGCAACGACGAGTCCCTGATGGATCCGGTCCTGCGTCGTCTGACGGCCGCCTATCCTGAGATATATATCAAATCCCTGGCAACGCCTCTGGGTGAGCAGGCCCGGATGGAAATTCTCCTGACCTGCAACGCTCACCAGGTGGGTGAGCAGCTCTTGGCGCAGGCCTGTCTGGAGCTTGCTGCCGCTTTACGGGAGTTGGGGCTTGTGGTGGCAGAGGCGGAGGAGAGCGACAGCGGTGATGGGGGGTGTTAGGGGCCTGGCTCTCCCCGGCCGCACCCCCTGTCCAGCTGATCCACCAGCCAGGGGACCTGCTCGGCCTGTGCGCTCAGCTCCGGCCGGGGACTCGTTCCTCCTGGCCAGCGGATAATCTGATAAGCTGGTGAGGACAACTTAGATCGGCAATCTTGCCCCGATATTTTTGGCAGCCTGGGCCATGATCATCTGCAGGGTAACGATATCCTCCGAGACCATCTCTTCCGACCAGTTCAACTCCTGGAGGGCTTCCCAGGCGATCTCGCCGTTTTCTGCGTCCCAGATCTGGAAGAAGAGACGGAGGGTGGCGCGTCTGGTCTCCACCAGCCGCAGGCCGAAGACCCCCAGTCTGCTGGTACCTCCCTGGTTGAAACCGGCCAGTTTAAGCTGGGCCAGGTAGCGGGTATTGGTGGCTGCGGAGATCTTCTGGAGAATATTCCGTTTAAAGACCCCGGTGTCCTTGTAGTCCCTGTACATGAGTTCGTAGTCCTGGGCCAGCCCGGCCTTGTTGATGGCGCTGAGGGTCTCGGGAAGGGAGAGGATGGTCAGGTCCGGTCGTTCTTCCTTGAGGGCGGCGGCAAAGACAAAGGCTACTGCCTGTTTCTCTTCTTCCTGGCCGGTAACGGTTGAGGGGGTAATAAAGGCGATGCCCTCAACCTTCAAACGGTCACTGGAGAGGGTGAGCTGTTTATGGTTGAGGTTGGAGTAGATTTGAGGGGAACAGCCCGGGAGCAGCAGGGCTGCGACCAGCACCATCCAGATCAGGTTTGAACAGGACGTGAGTAGCCGCAGACCATGGCCTGCGGCCTGGTTGGAGAACAGTAACCTGGGTGATTTCATCTTCATCCTCCAAGGACCCTGTCTCTGTGCAGGGTCCCGTTGAATAATATTTCGACAGGATCAGCATGGTAACTCCGATAGGAGTACTCGAGACAACAGGCATCACAGGTGCTGCTGTAAAGGGATGCTCTATTTTTAACATATTGGTATCCAAGAGGATAAGTCAAGGAAGTTCTTTTGTTAAGCAGAGGTGGACAGCGGCTCAAACCGGATTGCAGGGGGGCCTCGGTCGGGGTTGGCGGCTTGCGCCTGCTGTCGCGGCGCAGTCCACGGAGACCCTTCAATCGGGTGGGAGGTCAGGATGAGACAGGTATGGTCGATTGCCGGGGGAGAGGAATCCTCCGGGGCGGGATCTTCAGGCCCCCATCGGGGCCTTTTTGTGGTGGACCTGGACGGGACCCTGTTGACCAGTCAGCGCCGGCTGGCTGCAAGAGACCGGGAGGCCCTGGAGCGATTGCGGGTCGGCGGTTACCTGGTGGCTGTGGCCACCGGCAGGTCCAATTACTCCTTTCAGCGACTCCTGGTCCAGTTGGCTTGCCTGGACGGGGAGGCCAGGCTGCCGCTGGATTATGTCATCTTCTCCACCGGTGCCGGGATTATGGCCTACCCCGACAGCCAACTGCTGCAGAGTTTCGGCCTGCACCCCCTGGAGGTGGCGACCATCAGCCGCTACCTCCAGGGGCTTGGCCTGGACTTCATGGTCCACGCTCCGGTGCCGGAGACCAGGCAGTTCCTCTACCATGGTCCGGCCGGAGACAACCCGGACTTCTCTTCCCGACTGGATCAGTATCAGGATTGTGCCGCTCCCTTCTCTTCCCAGGCCCTGATAGAGCTGGGCGGAGCCACCGAGGTGCTCTGTATCGTGCCCCAGGATCGGGGCCATGAGGTTGCTGCCCACCTGGGCGAACGTTTCAGCGGCTTTAGTGTGATCAAGGCCACCTCGCCCCTGGACGGGGCCTCGGTCTGGATCGAGATCTTTCCGCCCCAGGTCTCCAAGAGCAGGGCTGTGCAGTGGCTGGCGAGGCGGTGCCGGGTGGCTGCGGCAGATATCTGTGCCGTGGGAAACGACTATAATGATCTTGATCTGCTCCGCTGGGCGGAGAGCAGCTTCATGGTGGCCAACGGCCCCCCTGCCCTGCTCGACCTCTTTGAGACGGTCAGCTCCAATGACCAGGGGGGAGTGGCCGAGGCCGCTGAGCGCTGGCTCTGCACCAGGGGCGGAGGCTGAAGCCTGGCTTGAAAGAATGCCTGTTCTGCCACTCTCTGCCTTCTGGTGGACAATGTATCCTCGGAATATCCGTTGTCTGGATCTTGATCGAAAAATCTGATTTTTTATCACTACCCTGAACTCTAGGGGGCAGCCAAAAACACGGAGCAAAGGTTCCCGCTCTGATCCTGCCAATGTTCTCCTTGATGCTACCTGAATTGGACCTTGATGCGTTTTTCACCGTTGAAAAAACCATAGTACGAGTCGCCTTCCCTGGAGTATTTCATGCAAAAGGAGTTGTCGCTCCTGTCCGAACTATTGCATTTGGCTCCATCTTTTTTAACCAGCCAGGTACCGGAAATCTTTTTTTTGCCACTTGCAACCGTACCTGCATAGGTGCCGTCAGCAGAGTAATGCACCTCTACCTGTTTATTATAGCGGAGATTGGTGCCGTAAGCGGTATGGTCGGAATGCAGGTTTTTTACCTCATCTGCTGTCAGGTAGGTTATCGGCTTCAACTCTCTTGTTGAGCTGGTATCGTTTTGGGTGCATCCCACCATGATGGAGCAAAGCATGAGGCTAAGGGAGAGGGTCACTGCTTTTTTCATTTCATTTTCCTGGTTAAGGTCTGTTATGAATGTTAGGGGCCAGTATCAATTTCTTTTCCATTGCGTTGAGGCGCATATGTTCAATGGAGATATACCCTCTAGCTCTTTGAGGCGAGAAACGATGTGGTTGGCTTGAAGCCATTGCAAGGCCAGCTATTATCCGGGGAGAGGATGCAGGGTGATCACTCCTGTCTTGATCGTTTTTGATACTTGTTGCGTAGAATCAGCAAGTTGTGCGGTAGTCAACTCTTTGCCTTACGGCAAGGAGTTTGTTGGCTCTGTATCGGTCTCATGTTTATATCCGTTGATGGGATCAGAGCGGCAAGCTGGCTGAAATCTTGCGATGGAGGTCCCTGGGATCACCTTGCTTGGGTGGAAAAGACGATACAGCGCCTGAGCCGTCGCGGCTAAAATATTTTTCAAGGTACCCTGGAGTACGTGGGATATCCTCTCCACCCTTGTCGTTATTTTCGGCTCTTTGCCATCTTGCCATCTTGCCATCGTTGCCGAACAGGTGGTGCAGGTAAAGGCTGGTTGCAGGGTGGGGGCCCAGCTTGAAAAGAGAGAGGGGCGAGCCCTTGAAAAGAGCCAGACTCTCTCTTTTTAGCTGAGATTAGGTTTTGCTCCCAGCCGGGCTGGGCTATGATAGAGTTCGGACCAGGAGTTGCCGCCAGGGGGCGGCATGGTGCGGACAGGCGCGGACAGATATGGACAGCATCTGTCTCTGTTTCGTTTTTTGTTGAAAGTGCAGGGGGATGGTTGTTTGGGGCGGCTGGCTGCAGGGCGGGGGACACCTCTGTGACCTGTCTGGCTGTCCCCTTCCGATCACCAGGGACAGAGGGCAGGGACAGGCTCGATGAAGATTTTGGCCATTGCTGATACCGAGGTTAGGGAGCTGATCGATGGCACCATCGATCCCGGAGTCGTCCGAGGGGTGGAGCTGGTACTCTCCTGCGGGGATCTGCCTCCCGAGTATCTCAGCGCAGTGGGCAAGCGGCTGGGGGTACCTGTCTTTTATATCCTGGGCAACCATGATATTCGTTACGCTGTGGCGGCGCCCGAGGGCTGCCTCCATATTCACCGCCAGCTGGTCAGCTTCCACGGGGTCCGCCTGCTGGGCCTGGGTGGTTCGCGCTGGTACAATGGCGGGATCTCCCAGTACCGTGAGCAGCAGATGCGTTCCTATATTCGACGCCTCTGGTTGACCCTCTGGTTGCGCCGGGGGGTTGATATTGTCCTCACCCATGCCCCGCCCCGTTGGTGCGGTGATGCAGAGGATCCCTGTCATCGCGGCTTTCGTTGTTTTCGTTCCCTGATAGCGCGCCATCGTCCCGGGTACCTGCTCCACGGTCATATCCATACCCTGTTCAGCAGCCCGGAAGAGCGGGTCAGCTGGCTGGGAACCACTCAGATTGTCAACTGCTATGGCTACTATGTTTTCCAGATTTAAACGCTCTGCCCGGCGCCTGCGTCTCTTTCCGGGCAGGAGCCGGGTCTCTGCAGAGGGGCCGGTCAAGGAACTGCAATGCTTTGATAGGGTGCAGAGTTCTGAACAGGCCTTTGAATCGGTCAACCGGGGGCTTGCCACAGTGCCCCTGGAGAGGATTGTCGGTACCGTGGGGCGGTATCAGGATTTTGATCGAAAATTCAGACCAAAGAGGACGGAGCAGAACGAGCGCTTGGAGAATATTCTTCAGGCCATGGCAGCGGGCAAGGCGATGCCGCCGGTATCCCTCTACCAGATCAAGGATGATTATTTTATCCTGGACGGACATCATCGGGTCACGGCAGCCCGCCGCCTGGGGCGGGTGGATATCGAGGCGTGTATCCTGGAGCTCTTGCCCGGGGCGGAGAGCTTTGAGAATCAACTCTACCTGGAAAAGATCAGCTTCCGTGATCAGGCTGGGCTCACCGAGACCATCGATCTCACCGAACCGGATCAGTTTGTCCGCCTGGAGGCGCAGATTAAGGCGCATGGCAGCTTTCTCAACCGTCAAACCGGCCAGCAGCTCGACTATAAGCAGGCAGCCGCCGACTGGTATCGTAGCATCTATAAACCCCTGGCCACCATGATCGACAACAGCCGCCTGGTGGAGTCTTTTCCCGGACGGAGCGTGGACGATCTCTATCTCTACATCTCCGTTCACCAGTGGAGCTCGGGTAAGGAGCGAAATTACGGAATAGGAATCGATGGTTTGATTCCCAGAGATATGGAGGCCTTTCGGACGAAAATGGCGGAATATACGGTGGCGGAATATCCGGAGATGAAGCGGGAGGTCACCTTCTTCATGCTCCTTAACGTGGAGGGGCGCTACGAGAACCAGATCATGGATCGGCTGATGGAGCTGGCCGAGGTGGATGAGGTCCACTCGGTGCATGGTTCCATCGACCTGATCGTCAAAGCCACCCTGATGCGGGACCTGCTCACCTCGGACGCGGAGCTGATCTCCCAGTTCACCTATACCTGGGTGCGCAACCTCAAGGGGGTGAAGAGCTCCCAGACCCTGATCCCGGGGATCTCCAGGAGCAAGGAGAGGGGAGGCGTGTGACCAGGATCAGCTCGCTGGAGCATCGCCTGGTGTGGATGAAGATTGTGGAAGAAACTGTATTGTGCAGAAGGGGGAACATGAACGATGAAACTGGCAGCCTTGTTTGAGCAGCGCCAGAGTGTCAGGCGCTACCAGGACAGACCGGTGGAGGAAGCCCTGCTCCATCAGCTGGTGGAGGCGGTGCGGCTGGCACCGTCGGCCAGCAACTCCCAACCCTGGAGACTGGTCCTTGTCACCGAGCCGGAGCTGAGGGAGAAGGTGGCCCGGGCGACCTTCAGTCGGCTGGTCTCCTTTAACCGCTTTGTGCTCCAGGCACCGGTGCTGGTGGTCATGACCCTGGAGCGGCCCAAGCTGATCACCCAGATCGGAGGGCGCCTCAAGGATCGGGACTTTCCCCTGATCGATATCGGCATCGCTGCCGAGCACCTCTGTCTCCAGGCCGCGGAGCTGGGGCTGGGCAGCTGCATGCTGGGCTGGTTTGATGAACCCCGGGTCAAGCAACTGCTCAGGATTCCTGTCCGGACCAGGGTCGGCCTGATGGTTGCCCTGGGCTATCCTCCGGAGGGCTATCCCCTGCGAAAAAAGGTGCGCAAGTCGGCGGCAGAGATTGCCGCCTTCAATCGTTACTGACCCCAGCCTCCTGCCCTGGCTGCTCCCCAGGCAGGCAGGCCTGGATCCGGCTGCGGACCTCATCCTTCAACTCTTCATAGCTCAGGCTGCCGGGCAGGACAGGGCGCTGGAAGTGGACCGTGACCCTGGAAAAGGGCCTGGGAAAGAAACTTCCCCTGGGCAGGGCTGCAAAGGCGCCGCTGATGGTCACCGGCACCACCGGGATGTTGAGCTCTTTGCTGAGGATGGCAAAGGTCTTCTTGAAGGCACCCAGGTTGCCGTCATGGCTACGGGTTCCCTCGGGAAAGATCATGATGTTTTTCCCCCGGGCCAGGAGGGCGGCACTCTTTTGCAGGGAGGCCCGGACATCCGAGTGGATGTCCATGACAATGACGTTGTTGCGCTCGGCAAAGGCGCGGAGCCAGCGCTTGCGCAGGTGTTTCTCCTTGGCATAGAAGTAGGTCCTGGCCATGAAGCGGTTGCTAAAGCTTGAGGCTACAAAGAGGCCGTCAAGGTAGCTCTGATGGTTGGGGGCAAGGATGCAGGGCCCGGAGGGCAGATGCTCCCGGCCCTCGGTGCGGCAGGAAAAGGTGAGGCCCAGCAGGGCCCGGGCCAGATGCTTGAGCAGGTTGGTGCTCGGCCAGGTCGGCAGCAGTTCCAACTCCTGGGGCTCTTGCAGGATCTGCTGCCAGTTGCAGTCCCGGGCTCGGGCCCTGCTTCCCGGCCTGCGCTGGGCGTGGACAAAGCGGCTCAGGCCGGCCGGACTCTGGTGCTGCATCAGCTCCTCCTCTGCAATGACCAGGCCAAAGCTGTTTTTGATAAAGGTTAATAGGCTGATTTTGTCCAGCGAATCCAGACCGATGTCGAGCTCGAGGTGGTCGTCGGGATGGATGGGCTGGGTGCTCAGGGACTCGATATACTCCCTGATGATCGGGTACTCGGCAAGCTCCGGGGGGTGGCCCTGTTTTTTCTGCTGCTGCTGTTTCCGGGCCAGCTCCGGGAGGAGGAAGCGTTGCAGCTTGGAGAGGCGGGTCTTGGGCAGCTCTCCATCGACCAGGGAGAACTTGAGGATCCGCTGGTAGGGGGGCAGGCGCTGGTTGAAGGGCTCCAGGATGCTGGTCCGGAAATAGGTGTCAATCTCGGCGATATTGTTTTCCCTGAGGAGCCTGAGGTCGGGGCGGATGATGGCCTGGAGCAGCTCCTGGTCAAGAAAGACGCCTGCCTCCAGGATAAACTCGCTGCCTGCCTCCAGCTGCTGTTCCAGGAGCAGCGGGTTGATGTTTTTGCCGTTGGCAAGGACCAGGATCTCCTTTTTCCGGCCGGTGATGAACAGCCGGCCCTGCTCATCCAGGTACCCCAGGTCTCCGCTGTGGAGCCAGCCGTCGCGGACGGTGGCCGCCGTCTCCTCCGGCTTGTTCCAGTAGCCCTGCATGATATTCCTGCCCCGGGCAAGGATCTCGCCGTCACAGATCTCGATCTCGGTGCCGGGCAGGGCGGTGCCGGCTGAGCCGATCTTGACCTTGCCCGGCCGGGTAAAGCTGATCATCGGAGCGGCCTCGGTCATCCCGTAGCCCTCCAGGACCTCAAAACCCAGGGTGGTGAACTGGCGGCCCACCACCGGATCCAGGGCAGCGCCGCCGCTGACCAGATACTTGAGCTGACCACCGAACTTGCGATGGACCGAGGCAAAGAGCCGTCTGGACAGGGGGCGGTGCTGCAGCCGTTCGGCCAGCCGGTAGAGGAGCCAGGCTACCCTGTTGTTGCGGATCTTTGCCATGATGGCGCGGCTGATCATCTGGTAGAGTCTGGGCACGCCCACCAGGATGGTGACCCGGTTCTGCTGAAGGGTGGTGATGATATCCTCTGCCTGGAGGGTGGGGCAGAGGGCGATGGTGGCCCCCACGAACAGCGGGGCGACCATGGTGCCCAGCAGGGGGAAGATGTGATGCAGGGGCAGCAGCATCAGGACCCGTTCCTCCGGGTTGTAGATCGGTACACCGTGGGACACGGCCTCGATGTTGGCCAGGATGTTGGCAAAGGAGAGCATCACCCCCTTGGGCAGTCCCGTGGTTCCTGAGGTGTAGATCAGGAGCCCGGTGGTCTCCGGGGCGGGCAGGTCCACTCCCTGGACCGCAGCCCCGGCCTCTGCCGGCGGAGGAAGTTCCTCCAGGTCCAGCAGCAGCGGGGCATAGTCGAGCTGCTCCAGGGCGGCCCTGGTGGTCGCCATGGTCTCGGCGCTGGTGCAGAGGAGCTCAGGCCGGCAATCCCGGAGGATATGGAGGAGCTCTTCCGGGGTGGAGAGGTAGTCCACCGGCACCACGGTACACTCCCTGCTCCAGGCCCCGTAGCAGGCGGCAATCCACTCTACCCGGTTCGGGGCAAAGATCATCACCCGCCGGCTCTGGGGGGGGATGAGCTCTGCAAAGGCCCCTGCTCTGGAGAGGAGCTGGCCATAACTCAGTTGGCGGTCAGGCAGGACGATGGCGGTTTTGTGGTGATCTTGAAGCAGCATCTGGTCTCTTGGCTCTTTTGGGGGTGATTCTGTGAGGGGGCGATCTTCTCGGCAAGAACAGACCTGCTCGCGGTAAAGGTCCTGTCAGGGCAGAGGATTGATCGGGCTATACTAGTCCAGCTGGAGAACCGGGGCAAGATCCATCTGGCTGCTCTGCGCTCCTCCGCATGGCTGGGAGCGAGCGGACCCCCGGCTCGCCCGCCGGCCAGGAGCTCTTTCAACTTGTTGGCAGAGCGTGAATACGGTACTGTTCGTTGGGGCCTGGAGCGCGTTCGACGGCAAGCAGTCAGCTGATCCTATACGCTCTCACAGGCCTCGAACATTGAAACCTTCAGCGTCGGCAGAGATGCAGAGATGAACTGTCGGCGCTGACGGCTTTGGCTCGACCTTAATCCGCAGGAGGTAGAGAGATGGGAACTCGGAAAATCGATGCCAGCCCCTTTCAGGGAGAGCTGAGGGCCTTGGAGCAGGCGATCCAGGCCTGCGAGGCCTTTCCCAGGGGGCGATTGAATGCAGAGCAGGGCTTCCTGCTCAACCCCTCCCTGACCCTGCTGGAGATGGAGTGGACCGGGCTGGCTGCTTTTCGCCAGGATCCCACCAGCCGGCCCCAGCCGGGAGAGGAGCTGCTGGCGGTCTGGAAGGCACCGGCCAGCGACGAGGTCGTACTGCAAAAGCTCTCCCAGAATGAGCTGCTGGCCATCAAGATCGTTCATGAGTCCATGGACCTGCACCAGGCTGCCCGGGAGGGCGGGGTCTCCCTGGGCTTTATCGACGCCATCCTGCTCCAGGCAGTGGCCAGCGGGATCCTGCTGCGGGCGCCTTCCCGGCTCTGTCGGCCGGTTGCCTCCTTTCCCGCCTCCCTGTCCATGGCAGAGGGGTATCGTTCCGCCCCCACCTTCACCCTCCAGTGGCACGTGACCCAGGCCTGTGATCTCCACTGTAAGCACTGTTATGATCGCAGTGACCGGACCATGCTGAAGCTGGAACAGGGACTGAGGATCCTGGATGATCTCTACCGTTTCTGCCAGGCACACAACGTCCATGGCCAGGTTTCCTTTACCGGGGGCAACCCCCTGCTCTACCCCCGCTTTAAGGAGCTCTACCAGGCTGCCGCCGATCGGGGCTTCCTCCTGGCCATCCTGGGCAACCCCACCTCTGCGGCCATCATCGATGAGCTGTGCACCATCCAGGTGCCCGAGTTCTATCAGGTGAGCCTGGAGGGCCTGGCCGAACATAACGATGAGATTCGCGGGGTCGGCCATTTCGGCAGGGTGCTCCAGTTCCTGGAGATCCTCCGGGCGAGGGCGATCTATGCCATGGTCATGCTGACCCTGACCCAGGGGAACCGGGATCAGGTGCTGCCCCTGGCCGAGCTGCTCCGGGACAAGGTCGACCTCTTTGTCTTTAACCGTCTCACCCTCTTTGGCGAGGGGGCCAGTCTCCAGCCCGTGGAGGTGGAATCCTATGATGCGTTTCTGGCTGACTATGAGCAGGCCGCCAGCCGCAACCCGGTCATGGCCCTTAAGGATAATATCCTCAATCGCCGTCGTCAGCTCAACCACGAGGCCCTGTTCGGCGGCTGTGCCGGCTTCGGCTGCGGGGCCGCCTTTAACTTTGTCTCCCTGCTGCCCGACGGTGAGGTCCATGCCTGTCGCAAGTTTCCCTCCCTGATCGGCAACATCTTTCAACACTCCCTTGCCGAGATCTATCACTCGCCCCTGGCAGAGCGATACCGCAGGGGCAGTGAGGCCTGCGGCGACTGCCGGCTGAAGCTGGTCTGTCGGGGTTGTCCGGCGGTGGTCGCCGGTCACGGTCTGGATCCCTTTGTGGATCGTGACCCCTACTGTCCGTCCTCCCTTGACCAGGAGTAAGCGTTGGCTGCGGTCTGCCGCCCGGCTGCCGGCCCGGGACCTATTTCCCCGCCATCCCGGCGCTGTTTGATTGTTTTTTTTGTGGTTGTGCGGTATTTGATCGGGAGCAATCAGCGGTGTGCCGAGGGTGGCAGAGTCGCGCGACCTTCTATTTATCTTTTCAGGAGTCTTTCATGAGCAGCAGTGAGCCGAACAAGGTCATCTACTCGATGATCAAAGTCAGTAAAAAATATAATCAAAAACAGATTCTTAAGGATATCTCCCTCTCCTACTTCCATGGGGCCAAGATCGGGGTGCTGGGACTCAATGGTTCCGGCAAGAGTACCCTTTTGCGGATTCTGGCCGGGATTGATACCGAGTTTGAGGGCAAGACCGTGCTCTCCGAAGGCTTTACCATCGATTATCTGCCCCAGGAACCCAGCTTTGATCCGGCTAAGACCGTGCGCCAGGTAGTGGAGGAGGGGGTCCAGTCCACGGTGGATCTTCTCGAAGAGTTCAACGCCATCAACGAGCGTTTTGCCGAGCCCATGGACGACGATGCCATGCAGGCCCTGATCGAGCGTCAGGGCGAGGTCCAGGACCGGCTGGATGCCCTGGATGCCTGGAACCTGGACCATAAGCTGGACATGGCCATGGACGCCCTGCGCTGTCCTCCCCAGGATATGGAGATGGCCGTTCTCTCCGGCGGTGAACAGCGGCGGGTGGCCCTCTGCCGGATTCTGCTCAAGCAGCCGGATATCCTGCTCCTGGATGAGCCCACCAACCACCTGGATGCCGAGTCCATCTCCTGGCTGGAGCAGCACCTTCAGCAGTATACCGGCACGGTCATCGCCGTCACCCATGATCGTTACTTCCTGGATAACGTCGCCGGCTGGATCCTGGAGCTGGATCGCGGCCACGGCATTCCCTGGAAGGGCAACTATTCCTCCTGGCTGGAGCAGAAGCAGAAACGGCTCTCCCAGGAGGAGAAGAGGGAGAGTAAGCGCCAGCAGACCCTGCAGCGAGAGTTGGAGTGGATCCGGATGAGTCCCAAGGGCAAACGCTCCAAGTCCAAGGCCCGTATCGCCGCCTACGAGAAGTTGCTGAACCAGGAAACCGATGCCATGGACTCCAACCTGGAGATCTACATCCCGCCCGGACCGCGGCTGGGTAAGGTGGTGATCGAGGCCCAGGGCTTGACCAAGGCCTTTAACGAGCGGATCCTGATGGAGAACCTCAGCTTTGCCCTGCCTCCAGGGGGGATTGTCGGCATCGTCGGACCCAACGGGGCCGGCAAGTCCACCCTGTTCAAGATGATCACCGGCCAGGAAGCCCCCGATGGCGGTGAGATCAACATCGGTGAGACGGTCAAGCTGGCCTACGTGGATCAGACCCGCGACAGCCTGGATCAGGAGAAGAACATCTGGGAGGTGATCTCCGAGGGGCAGGATACCATCTGGCTGGGCACCAAGGAGTACAACTCCCGGGCCTATGTGGCCAAGTTCAACTTCACCGGCAGCGAGCAGCAGAATAAGGTCAGCGAGATCTCCGGTGGTCAGCGCAACCGGGTCCACCTGGCCTGTATGCTCAAGGAGGGCGGCAATGTCCTGCTCCTGGACGAGCCGACCAATGACCTGGACGTCAACACCATGCGCGCCCTGGAAGAGGCCCTGGAAAACTTCGCCGGCTGTGCCGTGGTGATCAGCCATGATCGCTGGTTCCTGGATCGCATCGCCACCCACATCATGGCCTTTGAGGGGGATTCCGAGGTGGTCTGGTTTGAAGGCAACTATTCGGACTATGAGGCGGATTTCAGGAAACGCAAGGGGGCCGATGCCGAGCAGCCCCATCGCATCCGTTATCGTCAGATGAGCCGCTAGCCGGCTCTCGCCGAGAGAGGGTGGTGATTGCAGGGGCAACCGGCAACGCTCTTCGTTGCCGGTTGCCTTTTTTGCTGATGAGACCCAAACAGGGGGGGAGATGAACAGAGGATTTCTGTTGGGAGCAGTGTTCCTGGGAAGTGTCTTGCTGGCCAGCTCGGCTGTGGCCGAGGTGAGCGTGAAGGGCGATGCCCGGGCCCGGTATATCCACCGGGACAGGTATGATTTCGGTAATTACGACCAGGACGGGGCCGGCTACTTTGACAGCCGGGTACGGTTGGTCTTCAGCGGCACAGCCGCAGGCGGCGCCTATGCCCGGGCCCGGGTGCGGCTGATCGATACCCGCTTCAACGGCGAGGCCGATCCGGCAGAGAGCAAGAATATCTGGTCCGACTATGCCTATATCGGGGTTCCCATCGGACCCACGGTGGTGGAGGCGGGTAAGATCAAGTCCAATATCAGCCGTTTCCTGGAGTGGGATCAGGGGGTGGGCAGGCTCAGCGTGGACTGGACCATGGGGGCGTATCAGCTCATCGGTCTGCTTGATGTGGAGCGTGAGGGGCAACTCTCGGAGGTCGAGATCGATCGGCTGGAGGATAATGACTGGCTGATGTACGGGCTGATCCTCAAGGGGCAGCTGACTGAGCAGTGGTCAGGGCAGCTCAACCTGATGTACTCCGATGATCAGCGTGACGAGTTCGGCACCGGCAGCTATGTGGCCGATAAAACCGGTTTCGTCGGTTCGCTCCTGGTCAGGGGGGAGCTGGGGGATGCGGCCCTGGAGACCGAGCTGGCCTACAGGGCGGCCCGGATGCTCAACTCCCGGGATGAGAGCGGCCCGGTCTTTGCTCAGCTGAGCAGTGATTCCGATGGCGGTTGGGGCTGGTATGGTCAGCTTGCCTACAGCATGGATAGTTTTACCCCCTCTCTGAACATCGGCCTGGTGACCAACGGCTTTGCCGCTGATAACGACTTTGGCTGGATCATGACCGGTAACGGCAACAACGAACCCATCGCCGTGTTCGACCGCCTGGGTGATGGCGGCGACTGGTATTGGTTTGCCCCCTCCCTGGCCTATAGCATCAGCGAGCGCTGGAAGCTGGTCGGGAACTTTGTCTGGGTTACGGTGAATGGCAGCGACCATGCCCCGCTGGATGATAAACGGCTGGCCAGCCTGATGGAGCTCTCCGGCTCCATGGAGTACCAGATCTCGGCCGGAACCGTGTTTACCTGGAAAGCCGGCTATCTGCAGCCTGATTTTGATGGCCGTCTGGACGGGGCCGGGGTTGAAGATGACCCTGCCTTTGGTACCTATGGTCGTCTGGAGGTCAGGTTCTGATCCAGGTCGAGAGCGAAGGCGAGAACGGGTCCCCAGGGGGGATCCGTTTTTTTTTAAGCAAGGGCCGCTGCGCCGGTTGAACCCGGTGCCAGGGAAGGGGACCGTTTTTTAGCTGGCATCAGAGCCGAGTTGTGCTTATTCTCAGCTCATAGCCGTGCCCGGGGTTAAGATGAGCTGGCGGGATGTCCTACGCTGTGGTATGATGCCTGCCTCTTGCTCTCTGACCGGCGGGGACGGCTACGCCTGTGGCCCTGCGGTTCCCTCTGCGGGGCCCCCTGGTGCAGAGGGGGAATTTGATAATGGAGGCGCAAGGATAGAGCAGGATGGAGAGCCCAGCGAGTCAAGATTTGAAAAAGATGGTGGTGGAGCGCAGGTACTTTACCTTTGCTCAACCGCCCCGGGAGATGATCCTTGAGTGCGGGGCCCGCCTCGGTCCCATCACCCTGGCCTATGAGACCCTGGGCCGTTTGAATGCGAGCAGGAGTAACGCGATCCTGGTCTGTCATGCCTTTTCCGGGGATTCCCATGTGGCCGGCTATCTCCATGAAGAGGATGAGCGGCCGGGCTGGTGGGACAACATGGTGGGTCCGGGCAAGCCCATTGATACGGATCGCTACTTTGTGATCTGCTCCAACATTCTGGGCAGCTGTGTCGGCTCCACCGGACCTGCGTCCCTGAATCCGGCCACAGGGCGGCCCTATGGACTCAGTTTTCCCATGGTCACCATCAAGGACATGGTCCAGGCCCAGAAAGAGCTTGTCGAGCACCTGGGCATAGAGCGTCTGATGTCCGTCGTCGGCGGCTCGGTGGGCGGGATGCAGGTCCTGCGCTGGTGCGTGGATTATCCCGAGATGATAGTCTCGGCCATCCCCCTGGCCACCACCATCCGCCACTCGGCCCAGGCCATAGCCTTTAACGAGGTGGCCCGCCAGGCCATCATGGCGGACCCCAAGTGGAACAGAGGGGATTATTATGATAACCCAGGTCCCTCCCTGGGGCTGGCCGTGGCGCGGATGATCGGTCATGTCACCTATCTCTCTGACCATGCCATGCGGGAAAAGTTCGGTCGGCGCCTCCACCGTGACGCCCTCTCCTTTGCCTTTGAGGGTGACTTCCAGGTGGAGAGTTACCTCCACTACCAGGGCAGGAAGTTTGTCGACCGCTTCGATGCCAACTCGCTGCTCTATATTACCAAGGCAGCCGATTACTTTGATCTTGAGCGGCAGGGAGGCAGCCTGCTGGTCAACGAGGGCTTGGCCGGGGTCTGTTTTTTGGTGGTCTCCTTCAGCTCTGACTGGCTCTATCCCACCTACCAGGCCAAGGCCCTGGTCTCGGCCCTGAAGAAGAACGGCAGCGATGTCAGCTTTTGTGAAGTAGAGGCCCAGGGGGGGCATGACGCCTTTCTCCTTCCCAGTGAACGACTAGACGGTTTGATCCGTGGATTTCTCGGCAGGGTGTATGATGAGCAGTGTGGTTGATCCCCCAGAGCAGATGCGTTTTGATCTCCAGGTGATTGCCTCCTGGGTTGAGCCGGGATCCCGGGTCCTGGACCTGGGCTGTGCCAACGGTGATCTCCTGGCCTATCTTAAACAAGAGAAACAGGTGCAGGGCACGGGGATCGATTTCTCCGAGGCCAAGGTTGCCCGCTGCATCGAACGCGGCCTGACCGTGCTTCAGGGGGATTTCCGCCAGGAGGTCAGCGACTATCCTGTGAACCGTTTTGATACGGTGATTCTCAGTCAGACCCTGCAGCAGATCCGTGATCCCAAGGAGTTGCTGGTCGATCTCCTCCGGATCGGCAAGCGGGTGATCGTCAGCTTCCCCAACTTTGCCCACTGGTCCTGTCGCTTGCAGATTCTCTGGTTCGGCACCGCTCCGGTCACCGATCAGCTCCCCTACGAGTGGTATAACACCCCCAACATCCGGGTGATCTCGATCAGGGATTTTAAACGCTTTCTGCATACCATCGGGGTGCGGATCGTCAAAGAGGTGGCCATCAATACCCACCATCATGACTTTAAGGGAAACAGTGTGCGTTACTTTAAAAATATCAGGGCCACCTACGGAATCATGATGGTGGAGCAGGTGTAATGCGTATGAGTGGATATCAGGGCCTTCCCATGGGCCAACAGGAGCGGGTCAATGATTCCTGCAACAGCGATGCTGCGGCCATGGCAAACATCGATAATCCCATTCCAGGGGTGGTAGCGCAACTGGCCCAGGGGTTCAAGGACGGCCGCCTGGCCAGCCATATCGAGCCGGTTCCCATCCCCTCCAAGGATGCGGTCATCGGTCTGATCGAACAGGCCCAGCAGATTCTCTTTCCCGGTTTTTTTACCCCCATGAGCCTGCGGCCGGAGAACCTGGAATACTATCTGGGCCAACAGCTGAGCCTGCTCTATGAAAATCTGGCCACCCAGATCAGTTCGGCCATTCGCCATGACTGCTTCCGCCACAATCAGGTCTGCACCCACTGTGGTGAGCGCAGTTATGCGGCTGCCGCGGCCCTGCTCCAGTCGCTGCCCGCCATCCGCGAGTTGCTGGAGACCGACATCCAGGCCACCCTGGTGGGCGACCCGGCTGCTGCCAACGCAGATGAGGTCATCTTCAGCTATCCCGGGCTCTTTGCCACCATGGTCTACCGTCTTGCCCATCGGCTCCACCAGCTTGGGGTGCCGCTCTTGCCCAGGATCATGAGTGAGCACGCCTTTCACCGCACGGCCATCGATATCAACCCGGCAGCAGATATCGGCGGCAGTTTTTTTATCGATCACGGTGCCGGGGTGGTGATCGGTGCCACCACCCGGATCGGCAACCGGGTCCGCATCTATCAGGGGGTCACCCTGGGTGCGCTCTCCCTGCCCCGTGATGCCGGGGAACGGCTGCGCAACGTCAAGCGGCACCCCACCATTGAAGACGATGTCATCGTCTATGCCAATGCCACCATCCTGGGCGGCCGGACCGTGGTCGGCAAACGCTCGATCATCGGCGGAAACGTCTGGCTCACCGAGTCGGTGGGGCAGGATACCAAGGTTGCCCTGGAGCAGCCTGAGCTTGTTTATCTCGGAAAAGAGGATCAAGGATGAAGCCAAGCTATTACTCGGATATCTCCCAGGCCGTGGGCGCGACACCGCTGGTCCGCCTGGGCCACTATGCAGGCACCGGCGGAGTGGAGTTTTTTGCCAAGCTGGAGGCCGCCAACCCCCTGGGCAGCGTCAAGGACCGGGTTGCCCTGGCCATGATCAGCGATGCCGAGACCGCGGGTCTGCTCAAGGCCTCCACCCTGATCGTTGAACCCACCAGCGGCAACACCGGCATCGGCCTGGCCTTTCTCTGTGCCAGCCGGGGCTATCGCCTGATCCTGACCATGCCCGAGAGTATGAGTGTGGAGCGGCGGGCCCTGCTCAGGCACCTTGGCGCGGAACTGGTTCTCACCCCGGCAGCAGAGGGGATGCAGGGGGCCATTGCCCAGGCCGAAGAACTCTGTGCCCAGGCCGGCGATGCCTGGATGCCCAATCAGTTTGCCAACCCCTCCAACCCGGCCATGCATCGTCGCACCACCGGGCCCGAGATCTGGAGCCAGTTGGGCGAAGAGGTGGATATCCTGGTGGCCGGAGTGGGTACCGGCGGCACGGTGACCGGTGCCGGCGGGTTTCTCAAGGAGCAGAATCCGAACCTCCTGGTGATCGCCGTGGAGCCGGCCGCCTCGGCAGTGCTCTCCGGGGGGGCTGCGGGACCCCATAAGATCCAGGGGATCGGCGCAGGCTTTGTCCCTGCCATCCTGGATCGCAGCCTGATTGACGAGGTGGTCCAGGTGGAGAATGAGGCAGCCATTGCCACGGCCCGCGAGATAGCCCGGCTGGAGGGGATTCTCTGCGGTATCTCCTGTGGGGCGGCCATGGCCGGAGCCCTGGAGATTGCCTCCAGGAGCGAGCATGCAGGCAAACGCGTGGTGGTGGTTTTCCCGGATACCGGGGAACGCTATCTGAGCACCGATCTGATGGCATAGGAGGAAGCATATGGCCACGATTATTTCCTTGAATATAAGCACCCAAAAAGGGGTGGATAAGGAGCCTGTGGAGCAGGTGAGCCTTAAGGTGGATCACGGCATAGAGGGGGATGCTCATGCCGGGGACTGGCATCGTCAGGTCAGTCTTCTGGCCGAGGAGTCCATTGATTTCATGCGCAACAAAGGCCTGGAGCTTGCGCCCGGGGCCTTTGCAGAAAACATCACCACCCGGGGGATCGAGTTGGCTACCCTGCCGGTGGGGACCTTGTTGAAGAGTAATACGACCCTGCTGGAGGTGACCCAGATCGGTAAAAAATGTCACCAGGGCTGTGCCATCTTTCAGCAGGTGGGCGACTGTATCATGCCCAGGGAAGGAATTTTTGCCAAGGTGATCACCCCGGGGGTCCTTTGCTGTGGGGATCCCATCGAGGTGGTGCAGCCGGGAGATAAGATATCGTGATGAAGACCAAGACCAAGAGCCAGTGTGATCGCTGCGGACAGTGTTGCCTCCAGGGCGGCCCTGCCCTCCATACCCAGGATCTGGAGCTGATCCGGCAGGGGCGGCTGAGCTTTGCCGACCTGGTTACCGTTCGCCGGGGAGAGCTGGCTCTGCCCCCCCTGGGTAGCGAGGCGGAACCGGTGGCAGCGGAATTTATCAAGCTCCAGGGCCATGGGGGCAGTTGGAGCTGTAGGTTCTTCGCAAAGCAGGGGGCTGCCGGCGCCTGCCAGATCTACCAATATCGCCCTCTGGCCTGCAGGGTGCTGGAGTGCAGTTCCCCGGAGGCGCTGCTCACCATCACCGGTAAGCATCTGCTCAGCCGTTTTGACTGTATGGATGAGCAGGAGCCGCTTCTGCCCCTGATCCGGGAGCATGAAGAACGCTGCAGCTGTCCCGAGCTGGCCACGGTTCGCGAGCAGTGGGCTGATGAGCAGCAGCGATCGGAGATCCTCGCGGCCATACAGGAGCTGGTGGACCTGGATTTGCAGTACCGCTGTGCGGCAGCCCGTCACTTTGCGCTGCCCGTGGAGAGGGAGCTGTTTTACTTCGGTCGTCCGCTGTTCCAACTCCTGGCGGCCACGCTGGGAGTGAGCCCGCTCCAGGAGGGAGAGCGGATAATTCTCCAGCAGGCCTAGCCCAGGGGGACAAAGAGCGGCTTGTTGTCCCCGGGCCTGAGGAGAGGCGGTTTATGAGGGGGCAACCACCCGGGCCACGATTCTTCGTACCAGGGGCACCACCAGGAGCACCACGGGGAAGGCGATGGAAAAGGCCTTGATAAAGGCATTGAGCCAGAGCAGGACAAAGCCGTTGACTACACCCAGGTTGATGAAGGTGATCACCCCGGACATCAGCAGCGACATCAGCATGGACATGAAAAAGGCAAAGACCAGCGGTTCAAATCGTTTGGGGATCATGGGGTCTGCTCCAGAGGGATATTCCCGGCCCGGCCTGCTGTAGGTCGAGTCTAGGGCTGGCTTTGGTGGTAGATGGCCAGGGCGCCCTGGGGGGTGGTGGCGGCCACGATGGTTTTCTCTTCATAGCCCTGGGACCAGAGGGCGGCCTCCCACCAGTCATTGCCCTTGAGGCCAAAGATAATGGAGATGGCGATGGAGATGATGTTGATGATGGAGTCGCCCTGGGCGCCCATCTCTGCCTGGCCGACAACGGCTCCCAGGGTCAGGGAGGCGAGGAAGAGGGCCGTACCGGTCAGCCACATCTTTTTGGCGATGGCCCAGAAACAGCTGAAGAAAAAAGCCGGCCAGGACCAGCCCTGCTTGACGGCCTCGGTGGAGCCGTCCGGGTGTTGAAAAATTTTATACTGTTTCATGCTCTGTTCTCGGGTTGAACTCCGCCCGGCGCCCTTGACGCTCTGGCGCTCTGCTGTTCTGTGAGGCAGCGGGCCGTTCTGCTCAAGCGCTGAGCTGCTCCTGCCGTCAATTTCCTCTTCAAGATTTGCGATAATAGTCGAACGCCGCTAGAAAGCAAGTCCCTATTTTCCCCCTTCTCTCCGCTCCCTGGTCCGTTCCCGCTCCCTGCACCACTCTTTTCCTCCCCGGTTCCCTGGTCCGCTTCTTTTCAAGGCTGCAGCCGTACAACCACGGCTCCTTCGCCGGCGAGTCGTGTCCGTATCTTCAAAGAGGTTACCTCAGAAAAGCGGCAGGGCCCAGCTTCAGCCCGGATCGTTGCTCAAGGGAGTGGCTTGAGTGACTCCAGGCTACCTTGAGTGCGCGGACTGATAGGAATGTTAGATTTAGTCGTGGTTGGTATTGGAATTACCTATTGTACAAACAGGCTGATTTTCGCTTTACTGTCCGGGTGAACAGTAAAGAGGTACCGTTATCATGAAATCGAGAGTTGTTTGGCTGGCACGGTTGGCGCGCTGGTTTCTGGCCGGGATATTTCTCTACTCCGGGGTGGTCAAGCTGACCGATCCGACGGCCTTTGCCGTGGTGATCCAGGGCTATGGCCTGCTCCCGGAGTGGTTGATTCAGCCTGTGGCCCTGTTGCTGCCCCTGCTGGAGGTCATCCTGGCCCTGGGTCTCCTGGCCCGGGTACGGGGGAGTCTGCTCTTGGTCGGGGCCATGCTGATTGCCTTTATGGGGGTGCTCCTCTACGGCATCATCCTGGGCCTGGATGTGGACTGCGGCTGTTTTGGTGCAGGGGATCCCGAGTATGCCTATAAAGGACTGCGCCTGGCCCTGGGCCGTGACCTGTTCTTGCTGGCTGTCCTCTTATTTCTTGGTTGGTACCAGAACAGGGCCCCAGTCAAACCGGGGCAAACTAAGAGCGCAACTGCACTGCGCAGGGAGAAACAATGAACATGGGAAAATGGGTGTCTGCAGGCTTGGCCGTGACCCTGGTGCTGGGCGTGAGCGTCTCTGCCCTCGCCTTTGGTACCAACAAGTTTGAGGCAGAGGTGAAGAGGGAACAGGGCGCAGTCAAACTGCTGCGCGAGGTAGAGCGAGGCGATTACGGGGTGATCACCGCAGCCGAGTTGAAGCAGCTGATGGACAAGGGGGAGGAGATGGTCATCGTCGATACCATGCCCTACAAGGCCTCCTACCTCAAGGGACATCTCCCGGGTGCGGTCCAGTTCCTCTTTCCCATTGCCGAGATGGAAGAGTGGGACAGCGAGGAGACCGGCGGCCAGGACCAGGCCGCATACCAGGCCCTGCTGGGGCCGGACAAGGAGCGGACCGTGGTCGTCTACTGCGGCTTTGTCAAGTGTACCCGCAGTCATAACGGGGCGGCCTGGGCGAGGAGACTCGGCTATGGCAAGGTCCTGCGTTTTCCAGGTGGGATCTTTGCCTGGAAGGGTGCGGACTATCCCGTGGTCAGCGGAAAATAACGATCCCCGGCCGCTGACAGAGAGGATCTCCAGCCCCTCTCTGTCAGCGGCTTGCCTTTACCTCCCCTGCCACCTCCCGGCTCACTCTCCTCCGGGCTCTTTTGCTCCTCCTCTTTTTCCACAATTTCCTTGCAGCTCCTCCCCATCTTGGCTAAGCCTGTGCCTGCCATGGCCTGAGCAAGGGTGCTGCACCGCGGCTCCCCTGCAGCACCCCCAGTCCACCTCTCCAAAAGACGGATCCTGTCCACTGAGTAATGACTATGAATGTTTATCTTCTCTGTATCGTAGGTTTTATCTGCCTCCACTATCTGCTGGGCCTGGTCGATTCCCTCTTGAACCTGCGGGCCCTGGCCCCGCTGCTGCCCCCGGAGTTTGCAGGGGTCTACGATCAAGAGGAGTATCGGCGTTCCCAGGTGTACACCCGGGTCAGCACCAGCCTCTCCCTGGTCCAGAGCAGCACGGTCACCGGCCTGACCCTGGTCTTTATCCTCGTAGGCGGGTTTAACCAGGTCGATCTCCTGGCCCGTTCCCTGGGCCTCTCTGCGCTGCCCACGGGTTTGATCTTCATCGCTCTCCTGGCCCTGCTCTCCTTTGTGGTGAATCTCCCCTTCAGCCTCTACTCCACCTTTGTCCTGGAGGAACGCTTCGGCTTCAACACCACCACCTGGAAGACCTATCTGTTGGATCTGGTCAAGACTGCGCTGCTGGCCGTGCTCCTGGGCGGTCCCCTGCTGGGATTTATCCTCTGGTTTTTTGCCGTCAGCGGTCCCCTGGGCTGGCTCTACTGCTGGCTTGCGGTGATGGTCTTTGTGGTGGTGGTCCAGGGGCTTGCCCCGGTGGTGATCATGCCCCTGTTCAACACCTTTACCCCGCTGGAAGAGGGGGCCCTGAAGGAGGCGGTCACCACCTATGCCCGTGGCCAGCAGTTTGCCCTCCAGGGAATATATACCATGGACGGCTCCAAACGGTCTACCCGGCTCAACGCCTTTTTCACCGGTTTCGGCCGATTCCGGCGGATTGTCTTCTTCGACACCCTGGTGGAGAAGCTGAGCGTTGCCGAACTGGTGGCGATCCTGGGCCATGAGATGGGGCATTACAGGGAAAGACACCTGCTCAAGATGATGGTGCTCTCCATGGCCCAGACCGGGGTCATGTTCTATCTCCTCTCGCTCTTTCTGGGTAATGAGCAGCTCTTTGCCGCCTTTCAGATGGAGCATATCTCGGTCCATGGGGGGCTGGTCTTTTTCGGTTTTCTCTATGCACCCATCTCCACCCTGCTCTCCATCGGCCTGCACGCGGTCTCCCGGCACCACGAGTATGCTGCCGATGCCTATGCCGTCTCCTCCACCGGTGAGCGGGGGAGCATGATCCGTGGCCTGAAGAAGCTCAGCGTCACCAATCTCAGCAACCTGACCCCCCACCCCTTCCATGTGGTGCTCAACTACAGCCACCCGCCGGTCTTGGCCAGGATTCGTGCCCTGGAGCAACTGGAGCTTTCCGAGCAGGAAACGTCCGGGGAGGAGAGGGCATGAAGGCCGGGACCAGGGAGGAGGGGAGCAGGTCGGCCCGGGAACTCGGCTCCAGGCTGGAGCAGGCCTGGTTGCTCCAGTTGGGGCGGGAGTATGATGATATCTGTTACCAGTACGGGCTCAAACTGGAGCCGCCCGTCTTCCGGCTCAGCCATTCCCGCCGGGTCCTGGGCTGCTGGTCGGCAGGGTCGCGATCCCTGAGCCTGAGCAGCGAGCTGATCGCCAACTATCCCTGGCCGGTGACCATCCAGGTCTTGAAGCATGAGATGGCCCATCAGCTCTGCAGCGAGCTCCTGGCTGCTGACCAACCTGCCCATGGCCGCGGCTTTAAAGAGGCCTGCGACCGGCTCGGGGTGGAGTCGGCCTTCCAGGGGGCCAGCGCCGATACGGCCGAGTTCCTCCAGGGGCTGACCCGGCTTGATCCGGTCTCTCCGGACCAGAAGATTCTGGAAAAGATCCGCAAACTCCTGGCCCTGGGAGAGTCGGCCAACGAGCATGAGGCCAGCCTGGCCCTGGCCAAGGCCGGCAGCCTGCTCCGTCGCCACCAGCTCTCCCTGGCCAGTTTGAGCGAAGAACAGCCCCTGATCCAGCGGACCATCAACACCGGCAGGCAGCGGATGGCGGTCCACCTGAAGTCCATCTGTTCCCTGCTCAACACCTTCTTTTATGTCCGGGTGATCTGTGCCTCCCAGTATGATCCCATTACGGACAGGAGTCATAAGACCATCGAACTCTTTGGCTCCAGGGAACAGGTGGCCATTGCCGCGCACTGTTTTGCCTTTCTGGAAGAACGGCTGCAGGTGCTCTGGGAGCAACACGGCGCCGCCATCAGGGGGGAGCGGCGGGTGGCGAAGAAGAGCTATTATCTTGGGCTGCTGGCCGGCTTCAGGGAGCAGCTGGCCGAGGAACGAAAGAGAGCAGCAGTGGCCGGCGCAGCCACAGCAGCCACAGCCGAGGTCTCTGAGGCGCTGGTCGCCACCGAGGCGCGGCTGGAGCGTTTCGTCGGCCAGCGCTACCCTCGGCTGCGTAAGGTCAGCTCTAAGCGGTCGAAGATCTACGATGATGCCTACCGCCAGGCCAGGGCCACCGGCAGAACCCTGCAGCTCCACCGGCCAGTGGAGGATCGGGGCAGCGACGAGCCTCGCCTGCTCTCCTGAGCCGCTCCGGTTCTCTCCGCTCACCCCTGCCTGCTGCCGGCCAGGGGAGTCCCCGGATCATGGCTGCTGCGCCCGGCAGGACGCTCTACCCCTGCTCGCTGTTGATGAAGTCGATACAGGCTGCGGTCGGCAGGGGTGGTGAGAACAGGTAGCCCTGGATCTCGTTGCAGCCGCTCTTCTGCAGGCAGGCCAGCTGCTCCTGGGACTCCACCCCTTCGGCCACCAAGCCCAGGTTCAGCTTGGTGGCCATGAGGATGATGGTCTCAACAATGGTCCGGCTGTCGCTATCGGTGAGGATATCATCGATAAAGGACTTGTCGATCTTCAGCACCGAGATAGGCAGTTTTTTCAGGTAGGCCATGGAGGAGTAACCGGTTCCAAAGTCGTCCACCGCCAGCATGATCTGCTGTTGGTCCAGCCAGGCCAACAGGGGCTGGGCCGCATCCTTGGATTCCATCAGGAGCGACTCGGTGATCTCCAGTTCCAGCTTGGCCGGGGAAAGCCCGGTCTGCTCAAGGCAGGTGCTGAGCATCTCCTGGAACCCCTGGTCGCTGAACTGCTGGGAGGAGACGTTGACCGAGAGCCGCAGGGGCCGCCCGGTCTGTTCTTCGATGGTCTGGAAATCCCGGATGGCCCGTTCAAGGATCCGTTGGCCCAGGGAAACGATCAGCCCGCTTTCTTCGGCCAGGGGGATGAAGATGTTGGGCGGGACCCTGGTGCCGTCACCCTTGGTCCATCTGGCCAGGGCCTCCAGGCAGATGGTTCTCCCGCTCCTGCTGTCGACCCGGGGCTGGAAGGCGACCTCCAGCTCATCCTTTTCCACGGCTTGACGGAGGGCGGCTCCCAGCATCACCCGACGCTGGAGATGTTCCTCCATCTCCGAGGCAAAGAGGTGGTACATGTCCTTGCCCTGGCTCTTGGAGTGGTACATGGCCGTGTCGGCGTTTTTCAAGAGCTCGTCCGGGGTGAGGCCGTCGTCGGGGAAGAGGGCCATGCCCACACTGCAGGTGATGTGGAAGACCTGTTGGTTCAGATGAAAGGGCTGGTCGAAGATCGACTGAATTCGTTTGGCCACTGCCTCGATCTCTGCGGGATCTTCGATGTCCGGGACCATGATGATGAATTCATCTCCACCCAGTCGGGCCACGGTATCGTTGAGCCGGGTGGCCTTCCTCAGCCGCCCGGCGGTCTGTTGGAGGAGAATGTCGCCCATGGCATGGCCGATGGTATCGTTGACCATCTTAAAGTTATCCAGGTCAATGAAGAGGATCAGGATGCGGCTGCTGTTGCGCCTGGCCCGGGCAATGGCCAGGCCGAGGCGGTCTCCCAGGAGTTTCCGGTTGGGCAGGTTGGTGAGCGGGTCGTGATAGGCCAGGTGCCTGATCTGCTGTTCTTTCTCCTTGAGCTCGGTGATGTCGTGAAACACCGCCACATAGTGGAGGGCGTGGCTCGTAGGGTTCTCGATGGTACTGATGGTCAAGAGCTCCGGATAGACGGTCCCGTCTTTGCGGTGGTTGACGATCTCCCCAGACCAGTGGCCCTGCAGGCGGAGCTGCTCCCAGATGGCGGCGAAAAAATCGGGATCGTCCTGGTCGGATTTCAGGCGTTCAAGGTGCGCTCCTTCGGCTTCCCTGGCCTGGTAGCCGCTGATGCGCTCAAAGGCGGGGTTCACCAGTTGTACGCAGGCACTCTCATCGGTGATACAGATCCCTTCGACAATATTGTTGAACACCTCCTTGAAGATATGGAGCTGCCGCTCTTTGTCCTCGCGGATGATGATCTCCTCCTGGAGCTTTTGGTTGGCGGCTTCCAGGTTGTCCATGAAGCGGTTGAAGCTGATCGCCAGCCGGCCTATTTCATCCCTCCGATCCTGGGGCATCCGAATGGTCCAGTCATGCTCTCCCTGGTTGAACTGCCGGATCAGGCTGTTTAAGGGGGTCAGGAGGGTGGCGCTGATCAGGAGGGTGACCAGGGCGGTGATCACCAGGGAGGAGATCAGGATGATGGCAAAGAGTTTCTTGGCCCGGACCAGGGGGGCGAATACCTCTTCGGCATAGATGGATGAGGCCACGATCCAGCCAAAGTCAGGGAGAAAGGTATAGGCCACGTACTTTTTCCGGGCCAGCTCCTCTGAAGGGTTCTGCCACCAGTAGTAGAGACTGCCGTTTTTGCGGTTGATCATCTCCTGGAAGATGTAGTCGCCCCCGGCATCACTGGTCTGCAAGAGGTTCCCGCTGATTTTCGGATGGATGACGAGCTCGCCCCGGCTGTCCAGGACAAAGGTGTAGCCGCTGGTGCCGAAGGTGAGATCCAGGATCTTATCGCGGAAATCTTCGATGTTGATCAGCTCGAAGAATTCATCCTTGTAGGAGGAAACAGAGATGATCCAGTCCCAGGGTTCAAAGTAGGACATGTAGAGGGCCTTGGACCGTTCGCTGGCCTCATTGGGGTTCTTCCAGAGGTATTCCAGGTAGCCGGTTTTCAGGGCGACCTGCTCTTGGATGAAGCGTCGATGGGCAAAACTTTTTCCCTGGACCCCGCTGCGGGGGTGAACCCGGAAGGTCCCTGTACTGTCGATGCAGTAGATATAGCCGGTGGTGCCGATGGTCTGACTCCGGAGCAGGGCCGTGGCCTGTTGCTTGGCCTCCAGGGCGCTGAGTTCGCCCCGGATGTGGCGGTTATGGATGGCGGTGATGATCTGAAGGTTATTCTCGGCAGTGGCACGGAGATGGTTCCTGATGGAGACCGTGGTGGTGGTCTCCACCATGTCGCCGATGATCTTGTTGGCCTTACGCAGCTCGGTCTCAATGTTGCTGCTCAGACTCTGCTCAAACTGGAGGTAGAGCAGGGAAAAGCTCAGCGGGAAGATGAGGAGGAACATGGTGCTATAGGCCAGGAACAGCTTGGTCCGGATGGAGAATCTGTTCAGTATCTTCATAATCGAGATCAATATCCTTTCAGCAGGGGAGAGCATCGGCAGAGAAGAGGGGGGAGCAAGGCCAACCAGCAGGGGGCCTTGGATCAGCGCTCAAGCCTGATCGCCTAATCCCTTTCCCCTGCCTCCCGGAGGGCCCTCTCGGTGTAGAGCTTCCGTAACCTGGTGGTGAGGGGGCCTGGCCTGCCGCGGTTGAGCTGCCGGTTGTCAATCTTTACCACCGGCAGGACAAAGGCGGCTGAACCGGTGACAAAGGCCTCTCTGGCTGCCAGGGCCTCGGAAACCGAGAAGGGACGTTCCTCGATGGAGAGGCCGGCCTCCCTGGCCAGCTCCAGGATCGAACTGCGGGTGATCCCCGGGAGGATGGCCTGGCTGAGGTGACGGGTGACAATGGTGTTGTCCGTGGTGACGATGTAGGCATTACAGGCCGAGCCTTCGGTGATGTAGCCCTCGCTGTCCACCAGTAGGGCATCGTCTGCTCCCGCCTGGAGGGCCTGCATCTTGGCCATGCTGGAGGCCAGCAGGCCGACGGTCTTGATATCCGGTCGACCCCAGCGGATATCCGGGGTGGTGATCACCGAGATCCCCTCCTCGGCCTGGGGAGAGGAGAGCAGGGGCTTGACCTGGGTAAAGGCAACCATCGTGGGTTGTGCCCCGGTGGGAAAGACAAAGTCCCGGTCAGCTGCGCCGCGGCTGATCTGAAGATAGACGACCCCTTCGCGGAGCTCGTTGCGCCGGATCAACTCCTCCTGGACCGCAACAATCTCCGGGTCTGTCAGGGGCGAGTCCATGGCCAGTTCGTCCAGTGAACGGTGCAGTCGGCGGAGGTGGTTCCGGTTTTCTATCAAACGATTGTTGAGCACGGCCGAGACTTCATAGACTGCGTCGGCAAAGAGGAAGCCGCGGTCAAAGATGGAGATCGTGGCTTGGTGTTCAGGGAGATAACGGCCATTGACATAGACGATACGGGGCATGGGTGATCCTGTGAAGATATGGGTGGTTGGGCCTGGTTCTCTGCTCCTGTTGCTGCGTTTTTCCCAAGGGCATGGTGCTCTGTGCCAATTGCTTAAGGATATCAAGGCAGGAGACGATGATTCATACTCTAGTAGTCGCATTATCTTCCCTGGGCTGTCAAGACTGAAGTGGCCGGAGTCGGAGAAAATGGCTCCTCCACGAGGCAGAGGAGCGCTGGGGCCGGTAGGCCCTGGTCAGGATCAGGTGTTGTTGGTAACTGAAGTCCCGGTTGTTGGAGTGGTGGGAAAAATGGCCGGCAGCTCTGCCAGATCCAGGAAAAGAGCTTGTTTCAGCCACGTTTTTGACGCATAATAAGAGCAAAGCTCTGTCCCGGATGGCCAATTGTCACCTGTCGGCCCTGTCCAGGAGGGGGAGTTTTTTCTTTAGGGTGCCTTGGAAAATGAGATTTTCGATCAAGGTCAAGGTGGCCTTTCGCGCAGCCGTGGTCTACCCCTATGCCTACTCTTCAAGAAAACACTATTTTTCTCCAACTGCAACTTGGCTGGTTGACGGCCCTTGTTCTCCTCTTGATCTCCGGATCGGCCCACTGTTCAGGATTTAGGATCGCCAATCAGTCGGCTGCTGCCGTCGGCCTTGCCGGGGCCCACGTCGCCTACACCCCTGGAGCCGATGCCGCCTACTACAACCCCGCCAACCTGGGGCTGCTGAGCGAAGGGGCTCAGGCAGAGGCGGGCCTGACCCTGCTCCAGCTGCCTGCAATCGATTACAGTGATCGCCGCTCCCCGCTGCTGGATGGCAGCTCTGCAGAGGAGCTCTTTGTGCTCCCCCTGCTCCACCTGGTCTCGCCCCGGTATAACGAGCTGAGATTCGCTTTTTCGCTGACCGCTCCCTTTGGCCTGGCCAAGCAGTGGGAGCAACCCTATCCCAGGATGTCGGCCCGGGACTTTTCGCTGCAGGTCTTTGAAGCGAACCCCACCCTTTGCTACAGCATCAACCAGTCCCTCAGCGTGGCTGGAGGGCTGCGGCTGCTCTATGGCCGGGGCAAGGTGGAGAACCTGGTGACCAACCCACCCGGGGCAGAGATCGCGCCCCTCTCCAGCCTGGGACGCTCACTGGATGGTGATGGCTTTGACTACGGCTACAACCTGGCTGTCAGTTTTCAGCCCAATCCCGGCTTCCGCCTGGCTACCACCTATCGTTCCGAGGTGGAGTTGGAGCTGGAAGGTGAGGCCCTGCTCCAGGCTCTGGCCGGATCGGTAAGCGCAGCCCGCTACCGCGGCGGCGGTTCCCTGGCCGTTCCCCTGCCTGCAGTCTGGGCCGTGGCTGCTGCCTGGACCTGGGAGGACTTGACCGTCGAGCTGGTCTGGGATCGAACCTTCTGGTCGGTTTTCAAGGAGATCGACACCAACTTTGACCAGGCCATCACCAGCCCGCCTTTGGCGGTTTTTAACCTGCCTCTGAGCAAAGAGTGGCAGGACAGCGATGCCTTCAGGCTGGGGATCTGGTACGACTGGAGCGATCGGCTGACCACCACCCTGGGCATTGCCCTGGAAGAAACCCCTGTCCCAGCCGAAACCCTGGGCTTTGAGCTGCCGGACGCCGATGCGCTGGTCTACTCCCTGGGGATCCGCTATCACTACAGTCAGCAGCTGAGCATCGGCCTCTCCTATATGTATCATCATACCAAGAATCGTTCGCTGACCAATCCCGGGGCAGCCGGCATCGCCGGAGTGGATGGGACCTTTAGCGGGGGCGGAGCCCATGCCCTCACCCTTGGCCTGAGCAGGATTTTTTAAACAGCCGGGGAGAACCTTTGATGGTTATGGTTCGGCTGGGCCCCGGCCTTGAACATTTCGTCCTGCCCTTTTTTCGGCGCCGCTCCAAGGGGGCGGCCTGAACCCTTTGCCATGGTATGGAGCCTCTATGAAACCAGATCCTGTCCCCACCTCTCATGCGGTTGCTGCCGACCAGGATGATCAGGAGCTGTTGGCCGCGGTACTCGACCACGCGGTTCAGCTGGCCTTTGCCCCGGGTGAGTCCATCCTCTCCCCGGAGACCGTTGCCGATGCCTTCTACCATGTCAACAGGGGCAGCGTTGAGGTGAGCTACACCGATGCCCATGACACCCGGATCACCGTCGCCCTGATCGGTGAGGGCGAGTTCTTTGGAGAGATCGGCTTTTTTGACGGTGAATCCAGGGTGCGGGATATCAAGGCAGCCGAAGGGGCCAAGATCGCCATGTTCAACCAGCGGGTGATGGCAGAGCTGCAGGCTGCCGATCCCCAGCTCTACATGCGCTTTCTGAACAGTATCACCCGGAAGATCTGTCATAAGTTCAGGAGGATCGCCGGTGAGCGGGAACCTCTTGCCGGCTATGCCGAATCCCTCTCCAGCCGGAGGTCCGGCCGCTATGCCCAGTCCAGACCCCTGCCGGTCTCTCTGATGCACTCCGAGCTCTGGCACGGGGTCAGCAGTCGGATGGAGGGGTTCAAGGCCGAGTTGTTTAACCTCTCCCATGAACTCCAGCAGAAGGAGGCCCTGGGGGAAGAGGATCCGGAGTGTGAAGCGCGCTGCTATCAGGTGTTGACCAGACTCAACCAGACCTTGCCGCTTTTTCAGAAGAGCATGGCCGGCAGCGGTTATGAGCAGGTGATGTGGGGCTATGTCTTTAAAGAGATCTTCCCCTACTTCATGCGCAGCCGTTTTGCCGAGCGTGCTTACTTTAAGCCCAAGGGCTATGCCGGTGATTTTTTGATGATGGAGCACATCTATGCCGATCAACCGGCAGGGGAGGGTACCCTGGGCATGATCATCGACCGCTTCTGTCTCCAGCGGCCAGGTTCCCTGGCCATCCGGGGGCGGCGCCGGCTCCTTGCCGCAGAGTTGGCCCGTTTAAGCGGCGAGCGGGCGGCTCTGGGGAAGAGCACCAAGATCATGAACCTGGCCTGCGGACCCAACCGCGAGTTGTTTGACTTCCTGGCAGCCTGCGACTACAGCGAGCTGGTGGAGGCCCTCTGCGTGGACATCGACTCCGATGCCCTGCGCTACACCAACCAGCATGTCAATGTCTTTCCCCATCGGGCCTCGGTCCGGCTGATGAGTGAGAATGTGATCAAATGGTCCCTGGGACGGGTGCGGCACCACATCGAGCCCCAGGATATCATCTATTCCGCCGGGCTCTGCGATTACCTCGAACCCCGTCTGTTCAGGGCCCTGGTCAGCCAGTGCCACAGGCACCTCAAGCCTGGCGGTACCCTCTTGCTGGGCAACTTTGCCTTCTATGATGACTCCCTGTTTCTGGACAAGCTGCTCCGCTGGGAGCTGATCTACCGCAGTGCCGAGGAACTCAGGGAGCTCTTTGCCCCCACCCCTTTTGGCGATCAGGTGACCATCCTTGCCGAGCGACAGGATGTGAACCTCTTTGCCATGGCCAGGAAGGAGTAGGCCATGGCAGGCCCGGGCGATGGTGATGCCGCCAGGCTGGCAGCCGAGCTGGATCTGCTCTTTTACCGGAGAAGCCGGGTCTGTCTCTGGCTGGGGGTAATCTTCTTTTCCCTCTTTCTTGTCCTTGATTTCACCTGTTATCCTGAGCTGGTGCTTCTGTTCGGTCTCTACCGTCTCAGCTTTGTGGTGATCCTGTTGCTGCTGCTGGTCTTCCTGGGGCAGCCCCTGGGCATGCGCCTGGTCCGCGGCTTGATGGTTCTGGGGATGCTCCTGGGAACCATGACCATCTCGCTGATGGTGGTCCAGCTGGGCGGTTTTGTCTCAGGTTACTATGTGGGGATCATCCTGATGATGGCCGGCGGGATTTCGGTATTGCCCCTCAGCGCTGTGGAGGCCGTCGGCTTGGGGACGGCCATGTATCTGGTCTACGTGGTCACGGTGGTCGTCGGCAGCGGCGGAGTCCTGGACGAGCAGAGTCTGCGCTATGGCTTGAACAACACCTTCTTCTTCTTTGCCATTGTCGGGGTGACCGCGATCCAGAGTCTGGATGACCTGCGCACCCAGCTCCACTCCCTGTCAGCCAAGAAACGTCTGCGTCTGCTTACCGCCGAGTTGCGTCAGTATACCGGCAACCTGGAGGGCTTGGTCCAGGAGCGGATGCGCCAGCAGGAGGAGACGGAACTCCGTTTTAAGGATCTCTATCAGACCATCGATGACCTGATCCTGGTCATCGATGCAGGCGGGCGGATCCGGCGGTTCAACAGGAGGGCAGCAGCCGTGCTGGCGGCCGACGATACCTCCCTGAGAGGGCGATCCTGGTCGGAGTTTCTCTACGATCAGCGGAGCCGGGAGCGGTCTGCAGGTATCCTGAAGCGGTTGGAAACCGGCCTCCAGGTCAGCGGTCGACAGCTGCAGCTGCAGACTGACGGCCAGGACCTCATCGAGGTGGAGCTGAGCGGGGCCAGGGTAGGGGAGGAGGTGGAGCAGTACCCCCTCTATCAACTGATCATCCGCGATATCAGCGTGATCAAGGCGGTGGAGCAGCGGGTACTGGAATCCCGGCAACTGCTTGATTCCTCCAGACAGGCGGCGATCTTCGGGCTTGCCCATCTTGCCGAATGCCGGGACGGGGAAACCGGGGCCCACCTCCATCGGATGCGGGAATACTGCCGACTGCTGGCTGAGCAGCTGAGGGTGGATTCTTCCCTGCAGGGCAAGATCAGCGAGAGCTTCCTGGTGGACCTCTATCGTACCGCAGTGCTGCACGACATCGGCAAGGTGGCCATTCCCGATGAGATCCTGCTCAAACCAGGCCGTCTGATCCCGGCCGAGATGGAGATCATGGAGCAGCACTGTGAGATCGGCAGTTTTGTCCTCAAAGATGCCGAGCAACGCTCCGGGGGAGGCTCCTTCCTGACCATGGGTCAGGAGATCACCCGCAGCCATCATGAGTGGTGGGATGGCTCAGGCTATCCCGACGGGCTGCGGGCCGAAGCCATCCCCCTGGCAGCGAGGATCGTGGCCGTGGCCGATGTCTATGATGCCCTGACCTCGAGCCGAAGCTATAAACCGGCCTACTCCCATGAGTATGCCTGTGAGCTGATCTGCAGGGAGAACCGAAGTCATTTTGATCCGCTGGTGGTGGACGCCTTTGTTGCCAGTGAGCAACGTTTCAGGACCGTGCGCAAGGAGCTGCTGCTCAATGAACCGAGCTAGCGGGGAACAGAGGAGAGGGACCATGGCATGGGATCAGGAACGATATCTGACGGAGTTGAGGGAGCTGCACCACCGGCGGGTCTACCTGATTCTCTTCCTGGGCCTGGCCATGATGGTCGGCTTCAGCCTGCTCGATTATATTATCGCTCCCAGTTACTTCTTTCTCTTCCTGGGCTACCGTGCGTTGGCCTGTTGCCTGGGGATGGTGCTGCTCCTGGCCAACTACTATGACCGCCGGCGACGCTGGTTTCGGGAGCTCGGCCTCTTGGCCTACATCCTTGCCGGGTTGGTGGCTCTGCTGATGATCAGGAAGATGGGGGGAAGCCTCTCCCCCTACTATGTGGGCCTGATCGTGGTCATGACCATCTATACGGCCCTGGCCCCTCTGACTCCGCTGCAGACCCTGGGCAGCGGGTTCCTCCTTATCAGCGCTTACCTCTTGACCGTGCTCAACGGCTTTGGGGGAGAGTCTGCTGAATTTTCAGAGGTTTTCAGTAATTTTTTCTTTCTCTTCTGTTTCAGCTGTATTGCCGCCACCCAGAGTCATACGGAGACCAGCGGTCGGAAAGAGGAGTTGCGCCTTCGCCTTGAAAAGGAGCAGGCCGCCCAGGCCCTGGAGCAGGAGGCTCTGCGTTTGGAAGAGGAAGTCAGGCGGCGAACCGCCCAGCAGCGTCGTTCTGAACAACGCTACCAGGTACTGTTCAACAGCCTGGTGGATGATGTGGTCCTGGTGAACCCGCAAGGGGTGCTGCTCCGGGCCAACGAGGCCTTTCTCCGTCACTTCGGCCGAGGGGTGATCGATGGTCATCGCACCCTGTTTGCGCTGTTGCCGCCGGAGTCCCAGGGAGACCTCCGGGAGGCACTCCAGGGAATGCTCAAGGGAGAGGAGGAGTGTGCACCCTGTCAGTTGCCCCTGCTCCACCAGGGGGGACAGCGGATGTTCATGGAGATTAAGGGGGCTGTGCTGCGGCGCCGGCAAGAGGTGGTCGGGGTGCAGCTGATTCTCAGGGATATCCAGGTCAGACTCCAGTTGGAAAAGGTGTTGCTCCGCAGCCTGGAAACCATCCGCCAGACCGAAGAGGCGGCCATCCTGGCCCTGGCCAAGCTTGCCGAGTACCGGGAGGGGCGCTCAGGGCGTCACCTGGAACGGATCCGGGAGTATTGTCGGATCCTTGCCAGTCAACTGGCCCGGGATTCCGTCTATGGCCGGCAGCTGAGCCCCGGCTTTGTCAAGGACCTCTATCAGGCATCGATCCTCCACGATATCGGCAAGGTGGCCGTTCCCGATACCCTGCTCAGGAAGAGCACCCCGCTGACAGAGCTGGAACGGGATACCATCCGTCAGCACACCGTGGCCGGTGGAGAGGTGATCAAGGAGATGGAGGCCGAAGGGCATGGCAGCAGCTTTCTGACCATTGCCAAGAAAATTGCCTGCTTTCATCATGAAGATTGGGATGGTCTCGGCTATCCCCATGGCCTCAGTGGTGAGGATATCCCCCTGGAGGCGCGTATTCTGGCGGTAGCCTATGCCTACGAGGTGAGGACAGCCGGCAAGAAGGATGACCGGGAAGCGTATCGAGCCACCTTGGAGTGGCTGCAGCAGGCGAGCGGCAGCCGCTTTGATCCGGTCATTATCAGGGCCCTGATGGCCTGCGAACAGGAGATGGCGCAGTACCAGGAGAGCGGTGATGAGACTGAGCAGGGGGTGGCGTTTCCAGGGAAGCCGCAGCGGTCAGGCTGAGCAGAGGAGGTGTCTCGCTACGGCCCGTATATTTTTTTGAAGATCAAGCTCTCGGTCAGCTGGCAGGATCCCAGGGGCTGCCTCTTCCAGCCTCATCCGGGTCGGTTTCTTCCCAGGACAAAGGGCAGAGGCTGGCCCCCGGTTCAGGCCTCCTCCAGCAGCTGCCCGGCCTCTTCCAGCAGTTGGGCCACCAACTCCCTGGGTACGGTGCTGGCCTGGCAGAGTCCCTGGCAGCGCATGATCAGGCCGGCTTCATCCTGGGTCAAGATCTTGTTGGGCAGAGCCTCGCTGTAGAGCCAGACAGCGGCCGCCGATGGTTCCGGAGGGAGGTTCAATCCGGCCAGGTCGGCCGCCTTGGCCAGCAGGGCTGATAACAACAGCTCCAGGGCAACGCTCTCCAACTGCTGGTTGAAGACCAGCCCTGCCGCCTCCAGCTTTTCCCTGGCCAGGGCGACAAGTCTGCTCGGTCCAGCTGCCTCTTCTTTCTGATCCTTTTCCTGATCCTTTAGGAAATAGGTCTCGGCCCCTGCAAGCGGTGAGGCCCCAGCCAACCTGGCCAGGCCTTTGAGGGCGAGATGATCGATCAGGGCCACCGGGATGGTTGCCGATAATTCCACGGCCAGGCCTTCGGCCGCCTCGTCCACCTGGTCGAGCACGGCAATAAGACCCCCCTGGGCCCCCAGGATGCGTTCAATCCTGGAGCCAAGCTGTTCCTGTAGTCGCTCGATACAGCAGCGGATCTCCTCCTCCAGGTGGGTATCCCGCGGGACCTGCGCACGCTGTTTCACCTTTTGAACGGCTGCAGACTCGGTCTCCCCGGGCGCCTCCCCGGCAGGGACGGCGGATTCGCTTTCATCGGGCACTGCCAGCTCCTCAATCAGGGTCTCCAGCAGTTTCTTGGAGATGCCGACCATGTCCTCGCTGGCATCTTCCCTGACCACATTATCAAACAGATTCTGCTTGCTGCCCACCAGGTTCAGGACTTGTTCTTCATAGGAGTCCTGGGCCACCATGGTAATGATCTGGACTGTTCTGGTCTGGCCCAGGCGATGAATCCTGCCGTTGCGCTGTTCCAGTACAGCCGGGTTCCAGGGGACGTCCAGATTGATCAGGGCGGAACCGCTCTGCAGGTTCAGCCCCACTCCGCCTCAACCTGCACCTCTGATTTGGCCCGTTTGATCCGGTCCTTGATGGCGGTGTCCACGGCGGAGAGCAGGCCGTCCATTTCCTGGCGTTTATCGGCATAGGCAAAAAGGACAGCCAGCTGATGGAGGCAGATTCCGCTGAGGCTTGGTTCGCAGTCGCAGGAAAAGAAAAGCTGTGCCTCCTCATTTACTGCAATCTGGATATCCAGGGGAAAGCTAGAGAACTCCTCATCTTCCACCCGTGCCCAAAGCCTGTTTTCATCCTGATCGATTTCCAGGACCCTGTGATCCTGGAAACAGCGCAGCCCCTGGCCGATGAGCTCTTGGTCAGCAAGGGCTTGGAGGTCTTCTCGGTCAAAGAAAAAAATATCTTCATTGGCTGGGGTATAGGAGGTGGGCATAAGGGATAGTCCTCAAGAGTTAGGCATGCACAGGGGTAAAATGAAAGATGTGTTAGCGACCATTGTGTAATGTTGTCGAGTCTGCAGAGACCGGCCTCTCGGAACCGGGAGCAAGGCCTCAAAATCGGTACGTTCTGCTCCTGCAGTCCGGAAAATTTCCCCTGGAGGCAACCCCAGAGCTAAGCAGCGCCCAGTCTTTCAAGGGCCTCTACCACCGCAGGGAAGGCGATCCGTTCCTGCTCCAGGCGGAGTGCTTCTGCGAGTTGATCATGGAGGAGCAGTTGATAGACCTCCTCTTCCCCATGGGTCAGGCGCTTGAGCTCACGTCTGCTGGGTCTTTTTTCCCGGCCCCAGAGCGGGCGGTGGGCCAGTAAGGTCTCCCGGTCCATGAGCAAGGAGCGTGCCTGGGGGAAGGCGGCGCGGAGCTGGTCCAGCATCACGAAACCGTGGCTGTCGATATCGCCCCAGTAGTTGATCTTTTTGTCGACCAGCCAGTCGATCCCGGCCAACCGCTCCAGACCGAATCCCAGCCCGAAGATGATCAGCGCCCTCTCCACCTCAGGGAAGGCCAGGCCGTTGATCTCGTTTTCGGTGATAAAGACCTGGTCCACGGCAAGCTCTAGGCGGCCGAAGTCAGTCACCGGGATCTGCAGGTCCGAGAGGCCGTGGAGGTAGAGCCTGGGGTCGAGCAGCCGAAAGCGAAGCTGTACCGGTTTGGGGAGAAAGCCGTAGCGTTGGCAGAACCCTGCAGCGCCTGTGGCGTTCCGGTCAATCAGCTCAGGGGGCAGGCTCAGATCCAGCAGTTCAGCTAAGAGCTTTCGATGCTGTTCCATGAACTTGGTGTCCACCTCCGGGATGGGGAGTTGGCGGAGGTAGATCCCCGGGTGGGGATGCGCCTTGAGGTAGTGGATAACGGCCAGGAGCCGCGGCCATTCCCGGTGGTGTCGGAGGGCGACCAGAGGGCGTCGCTCCAGCCAGGACCGGAGTTCCGGAAACTGGGCCAGGATTTGAGCAGAGAGCAGATCAAAGCGAGTCGCTGCCTTATCCTTGTTGATAAAGCGGAGCAGTGATTCTTCAGAGCTGAAGAGCAGCGCCTTGGGGATCCTGTTGCGGCCCAGTCGGCGAAGGTTCACCTCCTGCCATTCCAGGGTAAAACCACCCTCCTCTTCCCCCTGGGAGAGCGCTGCAACCCAGGCCCTGGCTGCATCGTACTCCAGGGCCCACTGGCCTGCCTGGGGCCCTTTTAATGGAATCCTCCGCGGATAGGAAGAATCCCCTCCTAACCTGGCGGCCAGGATCTTTCCCTGCTCCCATTCGCGTTCCAGTTTTCTGCGGATATCCCCTGTCCCGGTCCAAGCGTTCACCCGGCTCTGGCCTCCCGCTCTTCCCTATACTCCTCTATGGTCAGGTTGCGCAGCTGGGACTCCCTGCCCCCCTCGTTATGGACAAAGCCCACCGAGGCAACATAGGGCTCTATGATATGGATTTTCTGCAGGGGGGTGACGATCAGCAGTTGGAGGTTCAACTCCTTGAAGAGTTTAAGGGCGTAACGGGTCGACTCATCCGAGCCCCGGCCAAAGGCCTCGTCGATTACCACAAAACGAAAGCTCCTCGACGTGATCTCGTCACGCTCCAGGCCGAACTGATAGACCAGGCTGGCAGCCAGGACGGTGTAGGCCAGTTTTTCCTTCTGGCCGCCGGACTTGCCGCCGGTATCGGTATAGTGTTCGAACTCACTGCCATCCTCCTGGTAGCGTTCAGAGGCGGCAAAGGAGAACCAGTTGCGGACATCGGTCACCTTGGCCACCCACCTTCGGTCTATTTCGCTGAGGGTCTCCCGGCCGCGAAAACGTTCGATCAGCTGGCGGACCTGATGGAATTTATGTTCGGCATACTGCTCTTCCCCAGAGCCGCTTACGCTATCTTCGGTGCAGGCGTTAAGCTGCCTGCGGAAGTCGCGGATTTCCGTATCCCGGCTGACGGCATTTTCCAGCTCGATGTAGCGACCCGGATTATACTCGATGGCGGCCAGGGAGGTGTTGATCTGCTCGATGCGCTCCCTTATGGTCTGGTTCTGCTGGTCCAGGCGGGCCCTGAAGCGGACCACCTCACGGATGGTGTTCTGGTTGAGGAGTTCCTTGAAGCGGAGTTCATATTTGGGCAGGTTGTCGGCCCTGAGTGCGGCCAGCATCTGTTGATACTCAAAGGCAGCCTCGATATTGCGATCCACCTCCTGGGTCTCTGCAGGAAACTGGTTGCAGTAGCTGTGCATGGCAGCAGTGACCCGGTTGACCAAGCGTTGCAGTCGGCCGTCATTGCGGTCGATTTTAGCCTTGAACCAGGAGCGCATCTCCTGTTCACGGTTGGCACAGGATTCCACCGAGAGCTGGTGGGGGCCCAGGGCCTCTTCCCGCACCGAGTCGAGCGAGCCGAAGAGGGTGGGACGCTCCTCCTCCTTGACCTCTTCGACGGCCAGGCGACACTGCTCAAGCTCGCTGCCTGCCTGGCGCTGTTTTTCTTCCAGGGTACCGGCCCGACCAAGCAACTGCCGCTCCTTCTTCTCCAGGTTGAGCAGCTCCGCTTCCACCGTGTCCAGCTGTCTGTTCAGGGTTGCCAGCGTATCGGAGCTCGATTCCAGTGCCCGCCGTTCCTGCACCAGGTCATGGATCTTGCGGGCCTCGTGTTGCCAGTCCTGCTCATGGTATTCGCGGAACTCGTCCAGGAGGCGGAGGGTATTCAGCCGTTCCTGGACCTTGCTCAGCAGCTGCTGGAAGCTGCTGATCCTGGCTGCGATCTCCTGAATCAGCTCTTTACACTGACCGAGCTCATGGGCGATGGCCGCCATCTTCTGGCGGTTATTCCAACCCAGGATGAACCTGCTGCGGTCGTTGAGGCCGTGGCGGTCGTCCTTCTCGTGGCGCCGGCCGCCGGACTTTATCTGGCCTGCCCTGGTGATGGCCTGCTTCTCCCGGCGGAACTGTTCAAGGTCCTCACAGCAGTTATAATTGAAGCGGCGACTCAGCTCATACTCCAGCCAGAGAGAGAACTCGGAGTCTGGTTTGATTGCCAGCTTGTGGACCAGCGACTGGGGGCCGCAGCTCTCTGCCGGCCGGAGCTGTTCCAGGCGGACCCGGTAGTATACCAGGCGTCCCTGGAGATGGGTCCGGTCCACATAGGATGCCACCGCGGAATAGTGTTGCTCCGGGACCAGCAGGGAGAGTCCGAAGTTATGGAGGACCCGTTCCGCTGCCCCTTCCCAGGCGGATTCCTCCTCCCGGACCTGGAGCAGCTCCCCGACAAAGGGCATCTGCTCTTCTTCAAGCTCCAGGGCTGCACAGAGTCCCTGACGGATGCGGATCAGCTTGGCGCTGATATTGCTCTGCCGCTCCCTCAGCGAGGTGAGTTCCTGATCCAGCTCACGCTGCTGTTCCCGCCGCCGCTCCAGTTGTACCGCCTCTGTGGTGATGGACTCCTGGAGTTCGTTGGCGTTTGCCGCATGTTGAGCCGAGAGTCGGGGGAGCTCGCTGCTGTTGTTCAGGAAGGTCTCTTCGCTCTCGACCGGGGCCAGGTCCACCGCAAGGGCCAGTTCGTTGTATCGCTCTGCCCGAGTTTTTCTGGATTTTTTTTGGCTGGTTGCCGCTTCGATGGCAGCCTTGAGCTGCTCCAGGCGATCCCCGCCATTTTCGGCGATGGCCTGTTTGAGGGCATCGCGTTTGCCGGCCTGCGCACTCTTTTGGCGTTCAATGGCGGCGATCTTTTGCTGGAGGCGCTGGGCCTCCTCCCCAAGCTTGCGGAGTCGTTTGTGTAACAGCTCTGTCCTGAGTTCGGAAAAATAGGCATGCAGGCCGTCACGGCTGCGGCGAAGGGAGCCAGTGGTTTCGGCCAGCTCCTGGTGGCGGGCGGACTCTTCAACCAGGGGGGTCAGTTGGCGGATCTGCTCCTTGGCCTTGAGCACGGCCTGGTGGGCCCGGTTGAGATCATCGAAGTGAGCGATCAGGGCGCTGATATCGGCCTGGACATCAAAGGCCTCCAGCATGTGGGCTCGGACAAAATCGGTGAGATTGCCCACGGATTTCATGGAGACGGTCTGGTGAAAGAGCTCCAGGGCCTGCTCGCTCTTGATCCCGAACTGTCTTCTGAACTCGGCGCAGTAGAGGGTGAAGCTGTCAAAGAGTTCTATCCCCTTGGTCCCCCGCAGCCGTTTGCGCAGCTTACCGAGATCCGAGCCAAATCGGGAGAAATCTTCGGCAATGGAGAGGGGGCGTCTGGCAACCAGATAGTAGCGTTCCGGTTGACCCTGCTTATCCTTGGACCAGAAGACCTGGGCCAGGGTGATCTGCTGGTTATAGCCCTGGTTGAAAAAGACTCCCAGGATGACAGAGTAGTCGTTGTGGTCGCGGAGGGCAACCGGGGTGGCGGCACTGCCGAACTCGCTGCGTTCGGTCTTGTAAAAGCCGCGGACATAGGAGCGCAGGGAGCGTTCTTTCTTTTCCGCACCAGCCGCCTTGTTAAAGGCGATCCGCTGGGCAGGGACAAAGAGAGTGGTCACGGCATCGACGATGGTGGATTTGCCGGAGCCGATATCCCCGGTGAGCAGGCAGTTTGCCCCTCGGGGATGGAGGGTCCAGACCTTTTGGTCAAAGGTGCCCCAGTTGTAGAGCTCCAACCGTTCCAGGCGAAAACCTGCGGCAGCATCGCTGGCCACCAGATCAAACAGGGGGTTCTGGATCTGCATCACGCGTTTTCCCCTTCAGCCGGAGGGAGCTCCTGCTGCAAATGGCGCTGGTATTCCTTCAGCCGCTGATCCATCTCATTGAGCCAGTGGGCATTGATAAAGGCCTTGAGAATTCGTCGGACCTCGATCATGTTTTCTTTGCCCCGCAGCCTGCGGATAAAACCAAGTTCTGCGATCTTGTTGATATGGGCATCTATCCGATCGACGAATTTTGCCTCATTGACCCCCACCGGCAGAAAGGTGGCCACCATCTCCACCACCTCGTCCCTGGAGATGATCAGTCGGCTGTCCTCGCCCGAGGCGTCGAATTCGGCAAGTTTATGGCGTAACAGGGCCAAGAGCAGGCTCACCGGGTAGGAGAGCTGCCGGCGTCCCACCAGTCGGGGCAGCGGTTCCTCCTCACCCTCGGGTTCGCGATGGCGCAGGAAGGCATAGCCTTCCGCCTCATCAACCAGCAGAGCGAGTCCCAGCACGGCAACATATTCGCTCACCTGGGCCTGGAGGCTAAGCAGCTGTTGCCAGAGATGGGGATCCGCCTCCTGGTAGAGCACGCCCTTCATCAGGGTGATGACGACTCGGGAGATACCGGAGGGTTGTGGGGTGTCCTGGTTGTTCATCGACTGAAAATGATCCTGGGGATGGTGCCGCATTTCTTGCTGCCGTCCTCCTCCTGCCACAGGATGGTTTCCGGCTGTTCTTCGTCAAAGAGCGCGGTCCTGCTCTCTGCGGCAATGGAGAGGTAGGTCACCAGTTCGGCCAGACCCTGCTGCAGCGGATACGCCTGGATGATCTCCCGGAGCGAGACCTGATCATGGCTGCGGAGCAGGCCTTTGATCTGTCGTTCCAGCTGTAAGCGATCCACCACAAACTGGTCAAACAGGACCTCGGTACTGATGGAGGAGGAATCCGCCTCCACCACCTCGGCGGCAATGATCGGTTTGACCGGTGGGCTGTACATGGGACGCTCAAAGGGCAGGGTGATGGTCGCTGCAGCCTCATTCACCTCCATGAAGGTGCCCTTGGGCTGATTCTGGCGCAGATCCAGGGCGCTTCCCTGGATCTGCTGGAGGATATCGATGATTCGCCTGTTTTCCAGATAGGCCTTGTCGTCCAGGTAGCGGCGTAACTGGTGGGATAACTTGGCCACGGTGCGCTGGGTATGGCTGCCGGCCTCCAGCCAGTCATAGTGGATCCGTTTGAGGCGGGGGTCCAGTTCCAGCTCCTGGATGGCCTGGAGCTCCAGTACCTGTTCGAGCATGGCGCTCAGTTCTGCCTGGCGGCTGGAGGACATCAGGAAGTTCCAGAAGGCCTGAAAACTCATCCCCTGGTCCGAGTCGGCGATGGCATCCCGCTCACTCAGAATCTCTTCCAGGAGCTCGCCCTTGCGGCCGTCCCAGGTGGCAATCCGCTCCCGTACCGCCTTGTCCAGACGGCGAAAGTTATGTTCCACCTCCCGAAAGTCCCGCAGCAGCTCCCTGGCCGTACTCTCCACCTGCTGGATCCGGTCCCGCAGGGCCGTGTCGCTCAAGCGGCTGAGGCTGCCGTTTTTGATCCGCTCGATCTCCTGCTCGAGTTCCTGCTGTTTCTTTTTCAGTTCGGCGATCCGCTTTTCAGGATCAGCCTCAGCCCCCTCCACCATCTGGCGTAACAGTTCAAAGACCATCATCAGCCGCGATTCCGTACCCACAAAGGACCTGGCGACCAAGCTTTCCAGCCAGCCAATGGCTTTTTCGGTGGCTGAGGTGATGTCAAAGGCAGGCTCGTCCGAGCCCTGGGGATAGAATTTCCGCAGCCAGCCTTTCTCGTTCTGGGCCCACTCTTCCAGGTAGTCGGCGGCAGGGCGCGGATATCGCTCCTCCCCTTCTGTTTCCCGGAGGTAAAAGAGCTCATCCTCCAGTTTGGAGACGAGTTCGCTCTGGGAGAGGTTACGGACGTTTGTGCGGATGTAGACCCGGTTGAGAAAGTTGATGATCAGGGGGGCGTGATCGGCAACCAGCAGTCTCCAGGCAGGATGGTGCTTGCGCATGGAGGTGAGGGTATCAAAGTCCAGACTCATGACAGGGGCAAGATCAGCTAAGGGACGGGCAGCAGCGGAAAAAAAGTATCTTCGGCAGCCCCAGGGCACTCAGTTGAGAGCGGTAAGCGGAGATGCAGAGCCTAATTGTAGCCTGAAATGAACCAAATGCAAAGGGGATCCTGAAAGAAGTCTGTTTTTCCCTGTCGGCCAATGGCAGCCTGACCTATCCAGGGTATATGGGGAACGTGGCGCTGAAAGGAGGGGGCTAGAACCATCCCGCAAACACCCCGTGTTCCCGGAGGATGTTCAGGCCGATCAGCCAGAGGACCAGGCCGCCGGCCAGCTCTGCCCAGAGGGAGATCCAGCCCAGGCGGGCGACCCGTTTGCCCAGGTGCAGGCCGATGATGGTAAAGGCCCCGGCCACCAGGCCGATGATCAGGGCCGGGTAGAAGATCGAGACCCGGAGCATGGACATGGAGAGGCCCACGGCCAGGGCATCGATGCTGGTGGCCACGGAGAGGAACACCATGGTCATGCCCCGGGTGGCGTCCCTGGGGGGGGCGTCGGCAGCCCCCTCCTGCTCTTTCTCCAGGGCGAGGGCCTCCCGCAGCATGTTGGAACCGACCAGGGCCAGGAGGACAAAGGCCAGCCAGTGGGCATAGGCCGCGATATAGCCCTGGATAGAGGCGCCCAGGCCCCAGCCGATGACGGGCATCATGGCCTGAAACAGGCCAAAGTGCCAGGAGAGGCGAAAGGTCTGGCGGACACTGACCTGCTTGAGGCAGACGCCGGTGGCGATGGCCACGGCAAAGGCATCCATGGCCAGGGCCACGGCAATACCGAGAATGGTGAGCAAGGGCATAACTGCTCCAGCTGAGCTTCATGGAGAGGGCAGCTTTGAATCGTCCCACTGTTCAAGGCTGCCATAGCTGATGGTGAAGGCTCCCTTTGTACAGGGGGAGGGTTCAGTTTGGCAAGCAGAAATCCCATTTTCGGCCAACGATAGCAGGGGGCAGGCTGCAGGCGGCAACCTGGCTAAGGGCGGTGGCGGAGACCCTTGGGTGGGTCAGCCAAGAGGTCCAGGGGGTGGAGTCGTTGGCGGGCCTCAGCCATCCCTCACAGGGGAGGTGCGGGGCTGCACGGGTGCTCTGGCCAAGGCCTCGAGCTGGAGCGGATCTCCACCAGGGGTACCTCCCAGGAGGGGCCGTGGCAGCGTTTCTGGAAGGAGGGCTCCCGGATATCCTCCAGGTAGCGCCTGACCAGGGCCACTACCCGGATCTCGCTGATTTCCTCCAGCTGCTCCCACCAGGCCATCCGGGCGGCCCTGGAGAGCCGGGCCACCGCTATCCCGCTGCTGTCCAGCAGTTCGATCTGCTCCCTCTGGCGGCGGGCGGTGAGCAGGGTCCCGCTCTGCAGCCCGGCTATGGCCTTGCGTACGGGATGGCCCTGGGGGCGGAAACCGGCGAAGTCGATGAACAGCTCCTTCATCCCCAGCAGCTGATAGTGGTATTCCGGATGAGCGGACTTGGCCACAGGAGACAGGCGCCGTCTGCACAGGGTCTCCCTGCCAAGGTCTCTGTCCAGCTCCGTGATCTGGGGATTGTTCCCCTGGTCCAGGGCAAAGAGGCTCAGGCTCCGGCGGGCCCGGGACATCCCCACATAGCTGAGCCGACGCTCCTCCTCCAGCTCGGCTCCCTGAAGCCCCTGCCGCTGTCCGCCCAGGAGGAAGACATGGTCAAACTCCAGTCCCTTGACCGAATGGATGGTGGAGAGAAAGATGCCGTTGTTCAGGTTCTTGGAGCGGCCCTGGTCGGCCAGGGCCTCGTAGAGATAATCCTGGATCAGGGAGACCGGCTGGGGCGTGTCATGGCTCTCCTCCTGCCACTCCCTGATGAGTTGTCTGGCGTTGTCTTGCCAGACACTCTCTTCTCTCTTTTGCCCGGAGAGCAGCAGGAGCAGTTGGCTGGCTGCGAGGGACTGGAGGCGGTGCTGCTCTAAATACTCCAGGACCAGGGCATGTTCCCGAATCCGGGCCAGGCTGGGAAAGCCGCTGCCACTGCCCCAGTGGAGGTTGATGGGCAGTCCCTCTGCCTCCAGCAGGGAGCGGGGCAGGTCAAGCTGCTGCCACTCCCGGGCCAGAACGGCACAGCCGGCGAGGTCAAGGCCGCTCTCCAGCCCCTCCAGGCGGCGGAGCTCCGCCAGCAGCCCATAGCCCTGTTCCCGGGGATCGGCTGCCTGGAGGAGCTGGACCCTGCCCCGGACCAGGGGGTCGTTGCGCTCCAGGTTGCCTCCCCGAGGCAGGGTCTCCCTGGCCTGGTTCACCCGGATGGGGTGGTCGCTCTTCATCCGGTCACGGTTGTGGCTGATCAGGCTGTTGGCGGCGGCAATGATGTTGGCGGTGGAGCGGTAGTTCTCCACCAGATAATGGACCTCGGCCTGATAGTCCTCTTTAAACCTGCGGATAAAGTCCACATTGGCGCCCCGGAAGCGGTAGATGTTCTGGTCGTCATCCCCCACGGCCATGATGGTCAGCTTTTGTTCAGGCTCCTGCCTGCTCCCGTCTCTGCCGGCAAGCAGGGCCACCAGCTGGTACTGCTGTTCGTCGATGTCCTGGTACTCGTCCACCAGGATGTGGCTGAAGCGGCCCACCAGGGTATCCCAGGGAGAGGTGTCGCCGAAGTCCAGGGCCTGGCTCTCACCTTTGAGCAGCTGGATGGCCTCGCTGATCAGCCGGGAAAAATCGATCTCCTCCCCGTGCTGTCGGACCCCAGCCGCCAGGGAACGGCCGGTCAGGCGGAGGGCCAGGCCATGGAAGGTGAGGGTGGTGACCCGTCCCAGGTCATCGCCCACCAGCTCCCCCAGGCGCCGGCGCAGGCTCATCACGGCACTGCGGTTGAAGCAGAGCACCAGGATGGAGCGGGGCCTGATCCGTTCCACCCGGAGCAGGTAGGCCACCCGGTGGGTGACGACCCTGGTCTTGCCGGCACCGGGACCGGCCAGGACCAGGATGTTTTGCTCCGTTGGCGCGGCAACGATGGCGGCCTGGTGCGGGTTAGCCAGGTCCTCGACGATCCGTTGATAGGACTGCTCACTGGTGGCCCGTTCCAGCAGCGTTTTTCGGCCCGGAAAGAAGCGGCGGATAAAGTCTTCCTTGTCGTCGTCAAAGTAGGAACGCACCAGACGCATGGCTGTGCTGATCTTGACCAGGGCCTGGCGCGCATACTCGTTCATGACATGGACCTGGAAGGTACGCTCACTGTAGTGGGTCTTGAGCGGCGAAAAGTCGGCAGCAGAGTAGCGCCTGCCCTTGGGCTGCGGTTGGAGCTGGAGGGTCATGGCCTGCTTGAAGATGGCCAGGCCCTGCTGGAGCTCCAGGATGGTCAACTCATGCATGAAGAGCAGGGCCCGCTCGGCTGCAGCCAGCGGTTTTCTGAGCAGGGGGCGGAGGGCAAGGTCCTGGCCCAGGGCTGCAATAATTTCTTCCAGGCTGAACTCCACCAGCAGGGAGCCATTGGCCTTTTCCGTGGGGGCAATGGCTTGGAGGATCACCTTCAGGGCGATCTGGGCGGCCTGCTGGCGGATCTTCATGGTCGTCTTTAGCGCCTGCCAGTCCCGCTGCAGGGAGAGGGTAAAGCGATGTCCGCCCCTGGCGCGCAGCATCAGGCTGCCGCTTTGGCCGGCGATTCCCCGGCCGTCCCGGGTCAGACCATGGAGCAGGCGCTTGAGGAGCTCCGGGGTACAGTCCGGGTTGTCCCGGTCCAGTAAGCGCTGGTTGAGTTGACGCAGATCAAGCTCCAGGGCCAGCCCGGGCTCGGCCTCGGGTGCCTCTTCCACCATGAGCCGGAGAAAGTCGCGCTCCAGGGCGCAGATCCGCTGGAGCCGTTTGGCGCTGTGATCCCGGACCTTGTAGCGGACAAAGGCCGTCATGGTGGTTTCCTTGGAAAGGATGCGCTGCTCCGCCATGTCCTGGAGGGTCTTCATCACCCGTTGGGTCTCGGTCTGGTCAGGCGGCTCATCTTCGCCGCAGGCAAAGGCGGAGAGCCCGGCCAGTTCATCGGCACTGAAACCGTCTTGGCGCTGCCGGTCCATCAGGGCAGCGACTATGGCCAGCCAGCGCTGTTGCTGGCGTTGGGACAGGTCCAGCTCCGCGATCTTTAGCGCTGCCTCCCCAAGGTTTCTGACCAGCGGTTTTCCCTGGAAGACCCTGGTGTTGTTTTCATTGCGCTCTAAAAAACCGGCCCGCTCCAGCCAGGCCACCGCGGTCCGGACCCTGGTGTCTCCATCATAGAGCTCTTCCGGGTTGAGTTCCACCACCTCCTGGCGGAGCAGTTCGCCCGGAGTCATTACGACCCTGTCGCCGTCCTTGGCAGCCTTGGAGATGCCCCGCCAGATCTGGCTGATTTCTCTCTTGCTCAGCCGGGAGAGGGCCCCCAGTTGGAACTGCTTTTCAATATCCTGTTCCGCAAAAACCAGGATACACTCGGCCTGTCGGCGGTCACGCCCGGCCCGACCCGCCTCCTGGAGGTAGTTTTCCAGGGAACCCGGGATATCGGCATGGAGCACCAGGCGGACATCCTCCTTGTCAATGCCCATGCCAAAGGCGTTGGTGGCGCAGATCATGGGCAGTTCGCCCTGGATAAAATCCTCCTGGAGCTGTTTTTTTCGGCTGTTCTCCAGGCCGGCGTGGAAGGGTTCGACCCGATACCCGGCCCCCTGGAGTGATGCTGCCAGTTGTTCGCAGTGTTTCTTGGTGGCGCAGTAGATTACCACGCTGCCTTCGCCCTGGTAGCGTTCCCGGAGCAGCTCCAGGATGACCTGCTCTTTGCTGTAGCTGTCCGAGGCAAAGACCTCGTAGTTCAGGTTGGATCGTTCATGACCACCCTCAAAGAGCTGGACCTGGAGGCCGAGCTGACGCTGGATGGTGTCGACGATCTCGGTCTTGACGTCCTGCTTGGCCGTTGCCGTGTAGCACTGCACCGGGGGGATGGCGGTCTTGGCCTTTTGGGCGAACTCGCGGATAAAGCGGATGGCATAGAAGTAGTCGGGCCGGAAATCATGGCCCCATTTGGAGAGGCAGTGGGCCTCGTCAAAGACCCAGGCCCCGATCTCCCGCTGGCTGATGGTGGAGATAAAGGAGTGGTTGCGGAGCTGTTCCGGGGAGACGTAGAGGATGCCGATATCGCCCAGACAGATGGCCTCCTGGACCGCACTGCGCTCCACCATGGTCAGCATCCCGTAGAGGGCTGCGGCGATTGTGGTCCCGGTCTGCTCGGAGACGTTGTCCACCTGATCCTTCATCAGGGCCTGGAGCGGGGAGATGACAATGGTCAACAGGTTGCGCTGCTGGTAGCGCATGATCCCGGGTAGGAGGTAGCAGAGGGATTTACCGCCGCCGGTGGGCAGGGTGGCCAAGAGGGAGTGGTTATCGGCGCCGGCCGCAACCACCACCTCCTGGAGGCTGTTGCCCTCCTGGTCCGCGGGCTGGGGGCGGAACTGTTCAAAACCGAAAAAGTTGTGCAGGAAGTGGCGGGGATTATGGTGGCTGCGGCAGTAGTCGCAATCGGGTTGCCTGCAGTTGTGGGCCCGGAGACGCTGCAGGATGGGTCCGATCCGGGGGAAGTGGTGCCGTACCCAGGGGGGCAGGACCGAGTTGCCGCCGGCCACCGTCAACCAGGCTGTGACATAGGCCAGCTGCGGATAGTCCCGGAGCTGGTCAAGTTCCTCCACCAACCGGTCCACGGCCGTGGCACAGGCATGGCTGCGGCCAAAGCCGGCAAAGGATTGGAGCAGCTCTTCTCCCTGGAGCAGGGGAATGCCCATGGCTGCCAGGGCCTGGGCTGTGCCCAGAAGAGAGGGGTCATGGTGGAAGAAGCTGCGATAGAATAGCGGTGCCTCCATTCCCTTGGCCAGCTGGGCATTCAGGGCTGCCCACTGCTCGGCAAAGACCCTGCCGGCCAGCCTGGCATCCTGGACCGGGTCATTGATGCTGTCCCGGACGAGTTGATAGTTCTTGACCAGCCGATGATAGGGGTTGGCCGGAAAGGCCAGGGGGGAGAGGTAGAGGGTGTCTATGGCCGGTTTTTGGAGGAGGGAAAGCCCGGGGGCCGCCTCCCTGAGGCAGGGAATGTCATGGTTGAGGATGTTGTGACCCAGCAGGTAGTCCGCCTCCTGGCCAAGGCGGTCGAGTTCGGCCAGAATTTTTGGGGCAACAGCGCTGCCCACGGGGCTCTGCACGCTCTGTTCACCCAGGACCGCGCCAATGGAGTAGATGACCTTGTCTTCGTTGATCTCGAGATCAAGGAGCAGGCATCGTTGTTGAAAATTTTCTGACTCGGCGTCCATGGATCCCTGTTCTGCGCTGCCGACAGGCAAAAAAACGGAAAAAGCCTTTCCCGGCGGCTAAGGAGCTGGAAAGTCGCCTTTAAAAACTCCTCTGCCAGGATGTTACCAAGAGTAAAGAGCAAAGAGCAAGGAACAAAGGGCAGGGAAAGGCAGGGAAAATTCCATACTATCAGAACGCAAGGGGGATGTCTACTGAGCACGACAATGGGGGGATGGGGGGATGGGGGGATTGGGGAGCCGGGAAGATCGGGGAGCCCAGTCGGACCGAGGGCCGTTGTGCTTGGAGCGGCTTTCAGGGAGAGGCGAAACGTTTTTTTGCATTGAGCCGGTGTGGCCCCCTTGCAGGGAAGAGGGCCACGCACAGCGAGCAGGCAGGGTTGTTACTTGTAGGGGTTGTAGGTCAGGGTGGGACAGGGGGCCCCTTTGACGACCCGCTCGGCAACACTGCCCAGCCAGACCCGTTCCAGTCCTTTGCGGCCGTGGGTCCCGACGATGATCATGTCGCCGTCGACCTCCTTGGCATAAGCAATGATGGTGTCGGCCACATTTGCCCCCCTGGCCACCTTGCCCTCGCATCCTGAGCAGGTGTTGCGGTTGGCTTCAACCAGGTTCTTCATCTTTTCTTCGGCCAGGTCTCCCATCTTGACCGTAAAATCTTCAATGGTCGGACCAACATAGTCGCCGTAGATGTGCACCTCCTCGACAACATGGAGAAAGCGGAGGCCCGCATCGAGCTTTTTGGCCATGTGGACGGCGAAATCCACCAGCCGGTCAGTGTAATCGAGGAAATCAACCGGGACAACGATGGTGCTGATTGGTTTCATGATAAACCTCCTTCTGTTGAGGATCTAGATGTTGAGTTCGCCCAGGCTTTCCAGGGAACCCAGGGGGCCGGGTCTCACCACTCCGCAGCCCCTCTGTTCCAGTGAATACTGGCCTTGATTATAGTATGTGGCCGATCACCCCGGGCGGCAATTGAGCAAAAATGAGTATATAGTAGTTAGAAAAGATACCCATCGAGTGTCTCTCCCCAAATGAGCCATTTCGTTCAAGGTCAAGGGGTTCAAAAAAATAGAGTGCTGGCATATATTTGATATTTCAGGGATGTTTTTTTGAGCATGACGCCGGGAAGGAGTGAAAGTGCCTTTTAGGGACAGCCACCAGCGAGTGTTGAGCTCACTTTCTGCTTGATTTTTTGTTGGTTTGGCAGACAATGAAAGGGAGCAGGGCTGCCTTTCCACCTGCCTTCGGCAGCAGGAGGCGGGGTGGAGGCAGGCGGGCTCTGTGGTGGATGAGCTCTAGGTAGAGCGCAGAGCGCAGGGGGCTGCGGAGCCGGGGCAGGAACACGATTCCAGGGAATCTATGAGTCAAGAGGAGCGAGGCATGTCATCATGGGCTGCACTCCGAGAACGGGTCGATTCGTTAACTGCGGCCTGTCGGCAGGGCAGTTGTACGCTGATACGGGAGGACTGTCTTGGCCTGCTCAGCGAGATCCAGGCCTTTGAGGAGGAGCTGGAGCAGACCCAGGGCCTGAGTGAGATGAACAGGCTGTTGCAGCTCTCCATCGAAGAGCTTGTGGTCGAAGAGTTGTACCGCAAGTTTCTTGATGTGGTCTGTTCCTTCAGCCGGCTTGGCCGGGAACAGCAGGGGCTCATCTTTCTTTGCCAGCAGGATCGGCTGCTCTTAAAGGCCCATAAAAATGTGCCCAAGCAGCTGCTGCAGCGGTGTGTCGACCGTGATCCGGACCAGTGTCCATGTACCAGGGCCATAGCGGAAAAGAAGATCATCTTTCTCGATGGCGGCCGCCCTGAGCCTGGTCAGCCCCGACCCTGCCTGCCGCACCACTGCCAATACTGTGTACCCATCCTCACGCCGGGAAAGCAGGTTCTCGGCGTTCTCACCCTCTTCCTCGAGCAGGACCTTGGTTTTAACCGCAAGACCGAAAAGATCCTGGCCGCAGCCTCCCGGGTCATGGCCGCGATCATCCGGCGGAAGCTTCTGGAAGAGCAGCTCCAGGCGCAGACCGGGCTGCTGACCTCGATCTATTCGGCAGCCGATTCCATCGGTCTGGTGGTGACCGATCTTCTCGGTCGGGACGGTGGAATCGTTCAGTTCAGCCCCGGTGCGGAGCACATCTTCGGTTACCGGGAAGAAGAGGTGCTGGGGCGTCCTGTAGCCCTGCTCTACCAGCAGGAGGAGCGCCAGGCCATCCCCCAGCTTGATCCCCTGCTCGGTCAGGGCAGGAAGGTGCCGGCCCTGGAGATGACCATGGCCAAGAAAAACGGTGAGCCGTTTCTGGCGGTGGTCACGGTGACCCCCTTTGTCGGCAATCGTGGTTCCCCGTCCCATGCCTTGAGTGTCTTTAACGATATCTCTCCGCTCAAAGAGGTCCAGATGGAGTTGGAACAGGCCAACGCCTCTCTGGAGAGGCGGGTCAGTGAACGGACCAGGGAGCTGCAGTATGTGCAGCAGCAGATCCTCCATGCGGAAAAACTGGCCGCCGTCGGCCAGCTGGCCTCATCCATTGCCCATGAGTTCAACAACCCCCTCCAGGGGGTGATGACCGTGCTCCATGGGGTGGCCAAGAGGGCGGTGCTGGAAGAGGAAGACCTGGAACTGGTGAGCTCTGCCGTGGAAGAGTGTAACCGGATGGTACACCTGATCCGCGATCTCCAGGATTTCAACCGTCCCTCTTCGGGCAAGTTTTCCTGGGTCAACCTGCATCAGATCCTGGATTCACTGCTCCTGCTCTACAAGAGTGACCTGCGCAGTAACAAGGTGGAGCTGGTCAAGGCCTATGGCGATGAGCTGCCGGCCATCTCGGTGGTTCCTGATCAGATACGCCAGGTGGTCCTGAATCTGCTCAACAATGCCGTGGACGCCTCCAGGCCGGGCGGAACGATCACCGTCTCTACCCTGGTGGAACAGGAGCGGGTCAAACTGGTCATAGAGGACACCGGTCACGGGATTGCCCCTGAGCATCTTCAGCGGATCTTTGAACCCTTTTTCACCACCAAACCTGCGGTCAAGGGCACGGGTTTGGGACTGTCGGTCTGTTACGGCATCATCAAGAGTCACAAGGGCAGCATCGAGGTGGACAGCCAGGTGGGTCACGGCACCCGCTTCACCATCACCCTGCCGACCCAGAGGATACACTAGTGGCGCAGCTGAGAGTACTCTTAGTGGACGACGAGAAGGTCATTCGGGAGAGCCTGGCCAGGGAACTGCGCCTGGAACAGTATGAGGTCGCTCTGGCCGCAGACGGTAGCCAGGCCCTGGAGCTGTTGCAGAGTCAGCGTTTTGATGCCATCATTACCGATCTGGTGATGCCCGACATCGACGGCATCTCGGTGCTCAAGGCCGCCAAACAGCTCAGTCCCAGTATCAGCGCCCTGATCCTGACCGGCTATGGTGATCTGGGCTCGGCCATCGATGCCCTGCGTCTGGGTGCCGACGATTACCTGGTGAAACCCTGTGATACCGACGAGCTGTTGCATCGTCTGGCCGGCAGCCTGGAAAAGAGGACCCTGCTTGCCCGTCTGAAGCAACAGAACAGCCTGCTGGAGCAAGAGGTGAATAAGCGCAGGCAGTTTGAACGGCAGCTGCACGCCAGTGAACAGCGTTTGAGGGTGGCCCTGGATGCCTCCTCCGATGGGGTCTGGGACCGCAATCTGGTGACCGGTCAGGTCTGTTACGGGGAGAATTGGCACCGTAACCTGGGCTACAGCGACCAGGAGGGGGGGCAGAGTGTCTCGGTCTGGGAATCTCTGATTCATCCGCAAGATCAGCCGCGGGTGGCAGCGGCCCGGGAGGAGCACCTCCAGGGGCGGGCCCCGCGCTATGAGGTGGAGTACAGGATCAAGAATCGAGCCGGCCAGTGGCAGTGGATCCTCTCCCGGGGCAAGGTCATCGAGTGGAATGAGCAGGGAGAGCCGACCCGCCTGGTCGGCACCCATACGGATATCACCCGGCTGAAGAGGGTCGAGGCCGAGCTCCAGGCGACCCGAAGGGAGCTGGCCCAAAAGGTGATGGAGCGGACCGCAGAGCTGGAGGAGACCAACGTGGCCCTCAACGTCCTCCTGAGCAAGCGGGAGCGTGATCAGGAGAACCTGGAACAGCAGATCCTCGCCAATGTGGCGGAGCTGATCGATCCCTACCTGGTCAAGCTGGCAGAGAGCTCTCCCTCCAAAGAGCAGGGGCTCTATCTTGATATCCTCAAGGCCAATCTGCGCGAGCTCACCTCGACCCTTGCCCAGAACGTGGCTGCCAAGTTCTCCCGCCTGACTCCGGCTGAGATCCAGGTGGCTAACCTGATCAAGATCGGCAAGAGGAGCAAGGAGATCGCCGAGATCATGCACCTCGCCCCGGGCACGGTCAATGTTCACCGCAAAAATATCCGGAAAAAACTCGGTCTCACCAACACCAAGGAAAACCTGCAGACCGTTCTCCTCTCCCACTCCTGAATGGTCCGGGCCGCTAGCCCGGACCCATCCCCTCTGTTGTCTCCGCCCTGCTTCCTACCCTGCCCGTTGCAGGGTCGCATGGGGATCGGCATAGACCACATAGGAGAGCCAGCTCATCTCTCCCCGCATCATCAGGCCGGCATCCCGGATCGAAGCGGAGTTGGCCAGGCCATGGCAGGCGAAGTGGAGGATGTCGAAACGACCGGGCTCTTCGATGGCCTCCATCACCTGGTTGCCGGCTGGTTTGATTTCTGAGCTACCTTGAGGGCTGCCTTGAGGCTAAGCTTGAGCGGGATCTTCCTTTGTCTTCCAGGGGTCCCCTTGGGGCTCCCTGGAAGGGATAATCGTGCTCAGCTGCTCCGTTTTTTGGGGAGTGGCCGATCGTGGGGGATGTTCTCCCAGAGATCGGTGGCTTGAAAATGGTCACGGTCAAGGGTCTTGGCCTCACCCTGCCGGGAAAAGATGACCAGGGCCAGGGACTCCATGAGGGTGTTCAGGTCCGTCTCCCTGGGGAGTTCCTCCATCACCTGATGCCCCAGGAGCTCCATGACACTGATCGTTATTGGCAGCACATGCTCGCTATGGTCCTTGAAGCCGGTCATCAGCTCTCGATCATGGCTCTGTTCGTCCCAATGGGAAAAACGGGTTCCTGGGCCATGGTCGGTTTCAACCCGCATGGTCTCCAGGGCAGGGAGCCTGTCGATGGCGGCTGTGGTGAAGCGACCGCTGGCGGGATCGAACAGCTCCTGCCACTGTTCCCAGCCAAAACCAAGGGTGTGGCCGATCTCGTGGATGATGGTCCCGGCGATCTCGTTGCCGCTGAAGCTGGAGAGGTAGCTGGTGTTGAATTCGACCACGCCGTAGATGACGCCGGTCCTGGTGTAGGGTTTGTAGGCCCTGGCAATGGTGTTGTTGTTGGCCGTGAACACTCCCAGGCGGATAACGATGGATGAAGCGGGAGCAATGAACCTGTTCCAGAAGTTGCAGGCGGTCCTGCCGGCCTGCTTCAGCCTGCCGCCCACATCGGAGACGATCTTGTAGGTGATCAGGCTGGTGACAACCTCGATGCGGAGGATGTCGGCGGCCTGACGGAGATGGGGCAGGGCCTGATGAATGGCCTGGAGCCGGGCCATCTCATCCGGCCTGAGACTACGGCCCTGGATCTGGATCTGTGCTGCTTCCTGGGTGAGGTCTTGAATGAGCTTTTCGAGCGATTCCACAGTTGTCCTCCCTAAGATATGTGTTGGCTGATACCTTGTATCCGTCTTCTATCTAGCTGGATCGGACTTGTAATAAGGTCTACAAAACAGGAGGTTGTCTGTCAATGCCTCCGGGCTGTTTTGCGGGAAAATGTGTTGATGGTGGCTTGAGACCGGAGGGCTGACGGTTAGAAGAGAGTGTTCTTATATCGCTATGAATTGACAATTCTGATGAAATAATATTTCTTGAACTTGTCTGCTGATCTGCCATCAGCCATCTGCTGTGTTGCTGCTGCCTGAGTAAGGTTTTGATTTTGTTTACGCAAAGATGTGTATTGTGAAAAAATCAGGCTGTCGGAGACGATTATCGACGCAAGGCAACCTTGAATAATGGCTTTTTCTTCCAATCTAAGCGTTGCGACCAAAAATTTAGTCTCGGAATATCAGCTATATGTCTCTGTTAAAATTTTATCTCGCGCCTTGACCTTGATCGAAAAATCTAATTATTCAAGATAGCCGCAACTCAGGGTGGCCTTCAGCTGAGGATTGAGGAGGGAAATGGGGGCTATCCGGATCTGCCAAGCTATGAGTTGCGGGGGCCCTCTTACACCGGGTGTGGACCAGCGATCTGCTCAAGCGTGTCTGGGAACAGTAAAACAAGCAGGCAGTAGGCCTTGGCGCAAGAGCAGGAGAGAAACAGATCAAAGAAGGGCCTGGAAGATGGGGAACAGGAGCTGGAGAAAAATGGACTCCACTGGATCCCTATGGGGCCATACTGCACAGACCTGGATGCCCGCCTGCGCGGGCATGACGGAAAAGTGCGCGGCATGATGGTAAAAGCGTGCATTGAGATATCCATAACTGAAAAGCTACGGAATGAACATGACCGGTAAACTCGATCAACTTCGCAGGGATGCGGTTGCAATATTCCAGGCCGGGCTCGCCGCCGTTGCCCCTGGTGCTGCAATCAGGAGATTTTGTCAGCTTGAAGAGGGTGTTCTCAGGGTCAATGGGAAGAGCTACCCCCTCGATGCCTTCAACAGGGTGGTTGTTCTTGGCACCGGCAAGGGCGGAGCCTCCATGGCAAAGGCCATGGAGGAGCTTCTCGGTGAGCACATCTCTGAGGGACTGATTACGGTAAAGTACCGCCATCTGGAACAACTTTCCACGATCGAGCTGATAGAGGCCGGCCATCCTCTGCCCGATATGAACGGCCATGCAGGGGCCCGCAGGATCTTTCAGCTGGCCTCGCAGGCGGATGAGAAGACCCTGGTCATCTGTCTGATCTCAGGCGGCGGTTCGGCCCTGCTGCCTCTGCCGGTGGCTGGGGTAAGCCTTGACGATAAGCAGCAGACAACCAAGGTGCTGCTGGCCTGTGGCGCAACCATTCATGAGATGAATACCATCCGAAAACACCTCTCAGCCATTAAGGGCGGTGGCTTGGCCAGGGCCGTGTATCCCGCTACCCTGATCACCCTGATACTCTCAGATGTGGTCGGGGATGACCTTGACTCGATCGCCTCCGGTCCCGCTGTGCCAGACCCTACAACCTATGCCGATTGCCTGTCCATACTGGATCGTTACGCAATCAGGCAGCAGCTACCCTCCACTGTCTTGCGTCACCTGGAAGATGGCGCCGCCGGTACGGTTCCGGAAACACCTAAAAGGGGAGATAGGATCTTTTCCCGAACCGATAATGTGATCATCGCCAGGAACTGTGATGCCCTGATCGCCGCGAAGAGGAAGGCCGCTGAACTCGGTTATCACACCCTTGCCCTCTCTTCCATGCTCGAAGGTGATACCAGGGAGTCTGCCGCAATGCATATGGCAATCGCCCGCGAAGTGGCCCGCTATGAGCTCTCTGTCGCCAAGCCTGCCTGCATCCTTTCCGGCGGGGAGACAACCGTAACCATCAAGGGGACGGGCAAGGGGGGGCGCAGTCAGGAATTTGCGCTGGCTGCGGCATTGAAGATGGGGGAGATGAAAAACAGTGTGGTCCTCTGCGCCGGCACCGATGGTACCGACGGCCCCACCGACGCAGCCGGAGCGATCAGCGACAGCTCAACCCTGGAGCAGGCCCGTTCCCTGGGCTTGGATCCTGCGGCCTATCTTGAAAATAACGATGCCTACCATTTTTTCCATGCCCTTGGCAGCCTCTATATAACCGGCCCTACCAACACGAACGTCATGGACCTGCGGCTGATCCTGGTCGGCTGAGGAGGTCGAAAACAAGGACAAGGGGCGATCTGTTCCTTTGGGGGAGGGATAAGCCGGAGAATGCGGCTCTCAAGGATCTGGCAGAGCGGCAGGCTTGCATGAGCAACCCTGTTTCAGGGAGATGGTTGATCCTGATTCCTGATTCCTGGTTCTTGATTCCTGATTCTTGAAAGGAGGCAGCAGAGGCGCTGCCTCCTCTCCCGGGATTACCGTGTTTAGCCCCTCTGCTGCCGTTTCTCCCCGATGGCGAGTTGGCCTGTTCAGGCAGGGTTCTTGCTCTCCTGCAGCTTCTTCTCTGCCGCGCAGTGGAGCCCCTCCTTTGTGGCCAGGGTGGCAAAGCAGCGGTTGCAGGAGATGCACGAGGCCTTGCTGCGCTGGCCATCGCGCCATCTCTGCACCAGTTGCGGCTCCCGAATAAGCGGCCGCGAGAGGGCGACATAATCGGCGAGTCGCGACTGGACGACCTCTTCGGCAGAGGGATAGGAGAGAAAACCTCCCACCAGGATCAGGGGGATCTTGACCTCCTGCCTGAAGGCCGCTGCAGCCGTCCTGTAGTAGACTTCCCGCTCCGCCGATTTTGCGGTCCCCACCCTTGAGGGGGTGCTTCGGCCGGATTCAAAGGTGCCGCCGCTCATCTCGATGGCATCCAGGCCACCATCGGCCAGCATCCGGCTCACCTGCACCATCTCTGCCACCGTGAGCCCGCCTTCCAGAAAATCCTCGGCATTTATCTTGACCAGCAGCGGAAAGTGCTCCCCGACCCTGTGCCTGATTTCCTGGTAGACCTCGAGCAGCAGCCTGGCGCGGTTTTCCAGGCTGCCCCCGTATGCATCCTCCCTGGTGTTAAACGAGGGCGATAAGAACTGACTCAGCATATAGCCGTGGGCCGCGTGGATCTGAATGGCATCAAAACCGGCTGCGACTGCTCGTTGGGCTGCCTCGCCAAAGGCGATGATCGTTTTCCTGATCGTGTCGGTGTCCATGGCCGAGGCTGTCTTCACCCCCTCCTCAATCACGTCAGAAGGGCCAACTGCACCGTGCTCACCCGTGCCGATGCCCCTCTTGCCGGCATGGGCAAGCTGCACCGCAACCACGCCGCCATGGTCGTGGATAACCGAGGTGAACCGTTTCAGGCCCTGGACCATGGCCTCGGAGTGGATGCCCAGCTGCCTGGGGCCGGCCTGGCCTGCTCTGTTGACATAGGCGTGACCGCTGATAATCAATCCTACCTGGCCGCGGGTCAGCTCTGCCATGTACTCCAGGAGTTGCTCCCGGACCGTTCCGTCGGAGCCGGCCATGGCCTCGTAGGTTGCGGATCTGATGAAACGGTTTTTAAGCACCATGCCGTTGATCGCTGTTGGTTCAAAAAGTTGGGGCATCTTTTCCTCGTCTGGAAAGGTTGAGTCCCTGAACCTGCCCGCCAGCTGGAGTGTTGAGACAACTCCAAAGGAGGGACAGGGTGGGACGGGTCTGGTCATCTATCTCTGTTGCTGCAGCGCTCGCCTGGACCCTGACTGTTAGATCCAGAAATACCTCAAGTCCAAGGCCTTGACAATAATGATCTTCGCCTGAGACTGATAAGCCGGCTTGAGGGCGGGCGGGATCCAGGGAGCAGAAAAAATTGGCAATAAGTGGTGTCGGAGTTGTAGACTGGTATGAACAGGGAACCGTTGTCCTCTGGCTCAGCCCAAGCTGCCCTGAACAGCCAGCCCTAAGGCTCGACAGGGGTGAGCAGGGGGCGATCTTGTACTGACTCAAGGGTCCTTTGAAAAGTGAGATTGTTTGATTCGGGCCAAGGCACGGAGAAAATGTAACCGCAGCCATCTGGTCGATATCCCGAGGGTAAAAATTTCGACATAAGGCCGGGATTGGAAGGAAAGGCACTTTTTCAAGGGAGCCTCAAGGTAGGGGGAGAGATGAGATGGGAGGGAAAATGGAGAGATCGACCCAGGGGGCTGCACACTCTTTTGTTTGGCCGTTGCTGCTGTTTCTTCTGTTCATTGGCTCTTGTCTTCCAACCCCTCTCCTTGCCCGGGAGACGGCCCTCAGGGTCGCCTTTGATGAGTGGCCTCCCTGGAAGATGACGACCGGTCAGACCATGGCGGGGATAGATGCCGCAATTCTGGAGCGGATTGGAGCCCAGACCTCCCTGCAGTTTGAGTTTGTGGTGGCTCCCTGGAAGAGATGTATCGAGCTGTTGAAAGATGGCGAGGTGGACCTGATAACCAGTTTTGCCGACAATGAAGAGAGAAGGGCCTTTGCCGATTATGTTCAGCCCCATTATTACCTCGATGCGGTCCGCTTTTATGGACTCAAGGGTGCCGGGCTTGTCTTGGAACGGTATGAAGACCTCTATGGGTACCGCATAGGGGTGGTGAGGGGCGCCCATTATGATCATCGTTTTGATCAGGATGGGAAGCTTGAGAAAGAGGTGGTGGCCCACGAACGGCAGCTGAAAGAGATGCTGTTTGCCGGCAGGATAGATTTGATTATTGATTGGGAGGTGCCTTTTGACTACCAGGCAAGGGAGATGGGAAGCTCGGCTCTTCTAAAAAAGTATGGCTTTGATCTGACGGCGGGCGATGATGATTCCGGCGGGAGGCCCCTGCAGCATGCCTATTTCATGGCCTTTTCCAAGAAGTCAAAAAAGATCCATCATAAAAAGGAGTTTGCGAGTGCCCTGCACTCCATGGTTTCCCGGGGCGAGATAGAGCGGATCGTCCAAGAGGTGGTGGCGCAGCAGCCATAGCCGGGAGGCCTTTCCGGCTGCTGGCCATGACCCCTTGTTTTCACAGCAAGAGTGGAAAAATCCCGTTCCCTCCGACCGAGGCAGAAAAGTTGAAGCTGTCATGGAGAACCTGCTAGCTTTCATCCAGCACCGCCCTGACCGCCTGGAGCAGTTCATTACCGGTAATAGGCTTGGCAACATATCTCTGAATGCCCAATTCCAGTGCCTTTTGCTTGGAAACCAAATCACTATGGCCGGTGCAGAGGATAACCGGTAGCCCCGGTTTGATCGCTTTCGCTGCCAAGGTGAGTTCCGTCCCGGTGAGGCCTGGCATGGTCTGGTCGGTGACGAGCAGGTCAAACCGGTCCGGACTGATAGCGATTTTTTCCAGGGCATCTTGACTGTTGCTTGTGGCTGTCACCTTGTATCCCATATCTCTCAGTTGGGTCTTTGTCACCCGGGCAAGAAGGGGGTCGTCGTCCACCACCAGGATGTGTTCACCCCTGCCCTTGGGGGAAAGTTGTTGGCTGGATCGAGTCGTTGCGGGCCTCTCTTCCTGCGATACCGGGAAGTAAGCGGCAAAGGAACTTCCCTTTCCTGCTTCACTCTTCACCACCATAAAGCCATGGCTATCCCGGACAATCCCATGGACCAGGGCGAGCCCCATGCCTGTGCCCTCCTCTCTGGTGGTAAAAAAGGGCTCAAAGATTCGATCCATGGTTGCCTGGTCCATGCCAACACCGGTGTCCGTGACCGTGAGGACGATGAAGTTCCCTGGAGAGACCGTGGAACCGGCAGGTATATCTGCAGCAGCTACCTCCCGCGCTTGGAGGCGTACCCCCAAAATACCCTTTTGCTCGGTCATCGCTTGCAGGCCATTGGTGCAGAGGTTGATAACTATCTGATGGAGGTTTGTGGGATCAGCCAGAATTGTTCCGCAATCCGGTTCAATATCTTCCTCTATGGAGAGCGTTGTCGGCAGGGTTGCTCGGAGCAGCTTCAAGGCCTCCTTGACAATCAGATGGGGGAGTAGAGGCTGCTTGTCGCTCTCCGCCTTATGACTGAAGGTGAGTATCTGCTTGACAAGATCTGCGGCCCGTCCTCCTGCTTCAAGGATGTTTCCGACATATCTTCCCGTCTTGCTCTCAGCAGCGACCTCTCGTTGGATGAGTTCAGAATAGCCAATGATTGCGGAGAGTATATTGTTAAAGTCGTGGGCGATGCCGCCGGCCAGGGTACCGATGGCTTCCATCTTCTGGGTCTGCCGGAGTTGATGTTCAAGGCGTTTCTTTTCTGTGATATCTTTGGCTGTCTCCACGATGCTAACCAGCTTTCCATCCTTGTCAAATCTGGGAAAGGAGGAGACCAGAAAGGTTCTGTTCAGTCTTTTGTGTTCAACTTCTCCAAAATGGGGGCAATTATCGCTGAGGGTGGCCGTGACAGGGCAGCCGGCACAGGGCTGATGGCCATCATCAAAGAGGGCATAGCAGGGCTGACCAAGCAACTCTTCCGGTTTTGCCCCGAGTAAGGTGGACGTTGCAAGGTTGGTGCGCAGAATACGCAGCTGGGGATCCAGGATGGTGACCGAGTCGTTGATGGCCTGAAAGGTCATCTCCCACTCGTCTCTGGCTTTTGCCAGCTCTTGTTCCGCTTGATGACGTTCTGTTATGTCATGGGCAATCCCCTCCACAGCCACGACCTGACCATCCTGGCCAAAGATCGGTTCTTCCGTGACCTCAAGATGGCGGACTGATCCATCCCTGTGAAAGATTTCAAGCTCGTATGCCGGCTGCTTTACGCCTTGCATACTCAGCTCGGAATGATGCTCTACGGTCAGGTTAAGCGGATTGTCTGTCAGGTAGTCTGAATAATGTCTGAAAAACTCCGCTGGGGTATAGCCAAGTACCGTGGTGATTGAAGGACTGAGGTAGCTGAAGACACCCTTGGTATCACGGGTGTAGAAAAAATAGTTGTTTCTGATTGCCTCAACCAGTCTGCGGTATTTTTGCTCACTCTGCCTCAGCTTGTCCCGTTCATCCTTCAGCTCCCGGATCTTCTTGTCAAGTTTCCTGGCCAGGATTTCAGAGTACTCTCTTTCCAATTCCGGCTCTTTTTTTCCAATTCCTTTTCCTGTGGGCAGCTTCCCCTGCCGCTGTTCTTCCAGAATCCCTTCGATTTCTGCCAGGAACAGGGGCATCTCCATCGGTTTGATGAGAAAGCGCGAAGCCCCCAGGCTCATGGCAAACTGTTCATCTTTAGGGTCGGTATAGGTGGCAGTATAAAAAACGAGAGGGATGAGCTGAAACCGTTCATCTGCCTTGAGCGTCCGGCAGAGGGCATAGCCATCCATCTCCGGCATCAAGATATCTGAAATGATCAGATCAGGCAGGAAGCCTTCCTCCATCCGGGCCAGGGCCTGTTTGCCGTTTTCGGCACTCTGCACCTCATAGCCACTGGCGGTGAGTACGTTTTCCAGAAGTACCCTGGAGTCTTCGTTATCTTCAGCGATAAGAATCTTCATCCATTCTCACCTATGACCTTTCTGATCTGTTCAATGAATAAAATGGGATCGATGGGCTTTTCTATATAGCCGTCACAGCCGGCAGCCAGCAGTTTTTCCCGGTCACCTGACATGGCATAGGAGGTCACGGCAATGATTGGAATGGCGGTGCCTCTCTCCGACTTGCGGATCATCTTGAGCACCTCGGTACCCGTGATGTCCGGCAGCTGGATATCAAGAAGGATAAAGTCCGGCTGTTCCCGGAGGGCCAGCTCAATACCCTTCCTGCCGGTCTCTGCCTTGAGGGTTTGGTAACCGTGCATATCCATTATGAAGTCGATGAGTTCCATGTTGTTTTCATTATCTTCTATGATCAAGGCTCGCATGATCAACTCACTCCTTTGTCGATGGTCCAATATCTTTCATGATCACCATGCCGAAGGTGCTTCCCTTGCCTGGCTGGCTCGTGACCATGATCGCACCCTGCAACAGTTCGCTGGTAATCTTTTTGGTCAGATAGAGGCCCAGACCGGTTCCGCCGGCCTTGACCCGCAGATGGGTTTCAAGTCTTTCAAAGGGTTCAAAGAGTTTCGTTATGTCTTCTTGAGCAATGCCAATGCCCGTATCCGTCACCCTGATCTCAACCTTGTTGCCAAGTTCGCGGGCAGTGACCGTGATGCCGCCCTCCTCGGTGAATTTCACACTGTTGCTCAGGTAGTTGATTAAACATTGCAAAAGCCGTTTGCGGTCTGTTGTTAACTGCAGATTGGGCGCTAGCTCAAGCTTGAGGAAGAGCTGCTTTGCCTTCAACTGCGGCTGGATGTTTTCCACTGCTTCGTCAACGACTTCAGCCAGGAGAAAGGGTTCTGGGAAAACTTCGATTCTGCCTGCCTCGATTTTAGAGATGTCGATGACATCTGTAATAAGTGAGAGCAGATGTTTGGCCGAGCGGTATACCCTGGAGAGCTGATCTTTCTGGCGTTCGTTGATCTCCCCGGTCATGCCCTGGAGGATAACCCCGGTGAAACCGATAATGGAGTTCAGCGGGGTGCGCAACTCGTGGGACATGGAGGCAATAAACATGGATTTGAGCTGGTCCAGGCTCTTCAGGTGGACATTGGCCTTTTCCAGTTCCTCTGCATAATGGTGGAGCTTGTCCTCGGCGTTTTTCCGCTGCATTATTTCCTTTTTAAGCCTGTAGTTCCAGACAAAAAAAGCCAGGAAGAGCAGCAGGGATCCTGCTGCAATTTTCAGGATATAGCGGAGAACTGTTTTTGGGGCGATGCCCTGTTCATATTCCACCGAGACCCACTTTTGATAGATCATGGCTTCTTCTTCCGCCGTAATGGAGGAGAGGCCCTTGTTCAGAATAGAGACAAGCTCAGGCCAGTCCTGGCGGACGGCAAAGTAGAGGCTTTGCCTGCTGCCCGCCTGCACGGGGGCTGCAACCTTCAGGTTGGTCAGGTTCAGCTTTCTTATCCAGAAGGTGGAGGTGGCCAGGTTGCCGACAACGGCATCGGCTTCACCGCTGGAGACCGCGGTGAGGGCATCCTGGAGGGTTGCGAAACGCAGGGGGGCAAGGTCGGTGTTGTCACGGAGGAAACCGTCATGGGAGGTGTTGGCCTGCACCGCCAGCCTGACATCTTGGAGCTCTTCCAGCCCGCTGATAAAAGGGAAATCAGAGCGGGCAATGACAACTCTCTGAAAGTTGAGATAGGGTGCGGAAAAGTTCAGATAGGTTTGCCTCTCCTTGGTCTGGCCTACGCAGGGTAAGATGTCAACTTCCCTCTTTTTACTCTTGCTGATGACCTCGTCCCAGCTCAGGTCAGGGACAATCTGCATCTTAAGGCCAAGGCGTTTGTTGAGAAGTTGTATATAATCAGAGGTAATGCCGCTGTACGAACCGCTCTGGTCGAGATACTCAAACGGAAAAAATTCCGGATCAACTCCCAGGCGAAGGAGAGGATGGTTTTTGATAAAGGCCTTCTCCTCTGCGCTTAAGATGGGTAGTGGTAAGGGTGTAGCACTCTGGTCTTTGATAGGTATCCACCTGGAGAGGATTGCAAGTTTCTTTTCCTCGGAAATCGTATCCAGGGCCTTGTCCAGGATGGTCGCCAGCTGGGGCCAATCCTTGCGCACACCGTATCGCTGATAGTTGGTGTTCAGATCGTAGGGAGCTGCGACCTTCAGGTTGGAGATGCCGTGCTGTTTGGCCTGGTGGACATTGATGCCCAGGACACCGACATAGGCATCTGCCTGTCCCGTGGCAAGGGCCTGTAACCCTTCCAGGGGCGTGCTGACGGCGACAACTTCGATCGATGGAACCTCTTCCAACACCCGTTTGGAAGAGGAGTATTCTGTTACCAGTGCGACCCTTCTCCCCTTAAGGTCATTATGGTTCCGAATAGTGGTATCATCGCTGCGACTCATGATCACCAGCGGGGTCGGAATATAGCCTTGGCTGAAGGCGAGGTAGGCCTCCCGTTCCGGCCGCCACGAAGCCGTGGTGATAACATCCAGGGTCCTGTTTTTCGCACCCTCAAGGATCTCCGGCCAGCTGAGTCCGGGGACCACCTCCAGGCGTACCCCCAGCTTTTGGCTGATCAGCTTTGCATAATCTCCAGCAACTCCCTGAAAGGATCCCTCTTTATCCAGGAAGGCGTAGGGTGCATAATCTTTATCCACCCCGATACGGATCACCGGATGCTCCCTGAGCCACTGCTGCTCTTCTGCTGTCAGGGGGACGCCCTTTTCAAGGCTGTGATAATATCCCTGAGCAGGATTTCTCAACCACTTGTTCTCCAGTTGCCGGTATTCCTCCATGGAGATAGACTGCAGTCCCCGGTTGATACGCTCAAGCAGCAACCTGTTTTTTTGGTTAACAGCGGCTGAGATGGAGGAGTCACTGGAATAATCTGTTATTTTGGCAAATTCTCCCTGGCGTCCCTGCCTGAGTAATAAATCTTCCACAGCAAGTTCGTCATCGATAAAGGCCTCCACCTCCCCCCTGCGCATCTTGCCGAAAAGGTCCACATAATCCTTGACCGAGACGACCTCCAAGGCTGGATTTGCCTTTTTCAACACCTCTGCATAAAAAGGGTCGATTGAGGCGACCTTTCTGCCTGTCAAGTCGTTTAAAGAGAGAAATTGTTTTTCACGGGGGAAAAAAACTCTGGCTGAGAGTTTATAGAAAGGTCGAGATGCAACAAGCCAGGGGTCATTATTTTCAAGGCCGGAGTGAACATCGGCCAAGCCCTCCTTGACCGCGAGCATGCTGTTCTCCCAGGTGTCAAAGAGGAAATGGACCTGCACGCCCTCTTTCTCTGCCCATTTTTTCCAAATATCAACAAAGAGGCCGGCCGGCTCTCCCCGGGCATTGAGCATGGTAATGGGGGCGTAATCACTGTCGCAGGCAATGATAAACGCCTCCTGCTCTTCATCGCCTTTGATGCGTTTGAACCAGCTGCGCTCGATATCGATTCGTTCCGCAGCACTGATCTGCGCCAGCCCCCGGTTGACCACATCAAGTAACACCTGATTGCCTTCCTGCACGGCGCCCTGATAGGTGCGACTATAGACTGGTTTTGTGGCGTTATAGCGGAAGGGATTGCTCAGCCCTTTTTGTTTCAGGTGGTATTCAAGGTTCATCACCGGGGAAATAAAGACCTGGATGCTACCTGCCATGGCCGAGTCGTAGAGTGTCGGAAAGTTGTCGTACACTGCAACGGCGGCATTCGGCAGCCTCTCCTTGACAAAGGTGTGGGTGTATCCCCTGGGGACCCCGATGCGGAAGGGGATTAAGGTATCGAGGGTGTCGAGAGCAGGGAGCTGTTCATGGTGAAAACTGTAATAGTTGATATCAACGAGGGGAGATGAATAGTCGAGGAAGTTCTCCCGTTCTTTGCTATGAAACAGGCCGGCATGGATATCGGCCTCTCCTTTCTTTATCATCTCCAGGGACTCTCTAAAGAGAGCTTCTTTGAACTCGACTTCTATACCGGTTTTCTTGCTCCAGAGGCGCCAGATGTCGACAAGAATACCGTCGGCCTCACCCTGCTGGTTTGTATATTTCAGGGGTGGATTGCCGATATTATAGGCAATAGTTACTTTGCCGGTGGGTGTTGAGCTCGTTGTAAGCTCGGCCTTGGATTCTTCACTGCTCAAGGTTAGGAGGAGAGCGTAGAGAAATATAGAGATAAGAAACACCTTGTTTGCACAGAATAGAGTGATATGTTTCTTCATGTTTTATTTTTGTGGTCTAGTTTTCGGCAATACTATTTATGTGGTGTTGTAAATAATATTGTTGATGATCTGGTGTGTTATAGTCCTTGTCTGTTTTTCCTGGCTCTGTTGTGGTGAAGTCAGGTGATTTGTCGATGCGATCGAAAACGATGCTTGAAGAAACGGTGGTACCGTAATGAGCAGCTTCTATCCTGTCGGGAAGAAGCTGCTGGAAAATAGGTCAAAAACAACGATATCTCATAGATAAGAATATAATAATCTGTTTTGAAAAGCCAGGGGAGATTTGCGAAGATCGGCCCTGGGCGGAGACCCTGCCTAAGGGGGGCCGATGAGGCATTATCGATACATTTGGCATTGAATGATAACAATTCTTCAGTCCATGCCGAATTGAGAAAACGGTGCAGAGCGTTGGCAGTGACTCCCTGCCTGAGTGAGGGGGCCAGCAGGGAGTGGCATGAAAACCGGTCCAGGCGAAATCTCAAGCAGGCTTCAAGAACAGGCGCCTTGTATCGGATCAGGAATCAGGGTGTTGAAAAGGGCTTGACTGGCCTCTCATAAGGAGGTAGGAGGGGGCCGGTATGACGACCAGGCCATGTCCCCGAGAGGGGGCGGTCCGCTGTCGCTGTGGATGCCAGGTAACTGATAATTCAATAAAAAAGGTTTTTATATGAAGGTGTTAGCGATTTCAGGGAGTCCCAGAAAGCAGGGCAACACGGAAACTCTCATGGCAAGGATGACCGAAATACTTGAACAAAGAGGGGGGGAGGTGGAGCTGGTTCGTTTGAATGATTTTCCGCTCCAGGGGTGCCAGGCCTGCAAGTACTGCCGGACCAAGGGGGATGCATGTGTGCTGGATGATCCCATCTCGGAGCTGCTGACCAAGCTGAAGCAGGCTGATCGCATCATCATCGGCGCACCCAACTACATGGGCACGGTGTCTGCCCAGCTGAAGATCCTGCTGGACAGGATGTTCTCGCTCAAAGACAGCAGCAGGACCCCCCGGCTTGCTCCGGGTAAAAAGGCTGTGCTCATCTTTAGCCAGGGCAACGCCAACCAGGAGGCCTATGCCGACTACTACGGCAGCGTTCAAAAAATAATTGAATCCAATAACATCGAGGTGAACGACACCATCATCGCCTGCGGCGTGGAGGCCCCTGGCGCGGTGGCGGAGAAGATCGAGATCATGGAGCAGGCAGAGCAGGCCGCAGCCAGCCTCTGACAGCCCTTTAAGCCGGTTCCGGGCTAGGACCCCATTCCGGGGAACGCCGATTGTGGCCTCTGCGATCCCTGTTGTTACTCTTTTTTCCTCTGTTCAAAAAGTATGGAGCCGGCGAAGAGGAGGTAGACAAGCACAGTGCTCCAGGAGGTCGCTCGAGTGAGTGGGGCCTGCCTGGCATAGGCCTGGTGGATGATTTTCGTCTCTCTGGGCGTGGCCTCATACTGGTGGATGAGCCCCTGGGGCCTGCTGCTGAAGGCAGGGATGATAAAGAAAAAGAGTGCCAGGACATAGAGGGTGGCCAAGATGAAAAAGAGTCTCTTCATGGTCGTGTTGTGGCGTTGTTTAAGGTGAGTACCGGGCCCCTTTGCAGGAGGGACAGCCCCGGTACAACCGGTGTTCATCTTTTCCGAGGCTAGCTCTGGGTGATCTTGCCCACCACATAGGGGCCGTCCGGGATGACCGCCACCCTGTTGTGGCTCTTCAGCAGCTGGTCGACCGTGGCCTGGAGATCGTCGATCTTTATCCCCTGGAACCGGTCCACGTCCTCCTTGGAGAGGCCGGGGGAGTAGATGTAAATCCTGCCGGCATGGCCCAGAGCCTGGTAGATGTTCTGGGCGCACCACTGGTCGATCACGAAGTTGTCGGGATCGCTGTGGTGCCGGTTAAAATCCTCCGGAGTGGGGTTGGAGCGCATGATGGTGCAGAACTCTTCGCTGCCCAACCCCTCTTCGCAGCCGCAGGTCACCACAATGGTGCCGTCTTCCACCAGGATATCCCGGGCGCTGATCAGACATTTTGAGACCTGGTAAAAGGTGGCATCAAGGGGGGCGCCACCGGCCGAGGTGATCACCAGGTCGACCTTCTCCTCCAGCTCGGCAACGGCATGGGATACCACCATCTCGCAGCCCGCCCTGTGGGCAGCTTCATAGTGGCCGCCAAAGACCCCGGCAAGCTCCCGCTCCTGATTGATCACCACGTTGAGGATAAAGTCGACCCCGACCAACTCGGTCACCTCCATGGCATAGTCGTGGAAGATGTTATTTTCCAGGCGGCAGTTGGCCTCGTGCAACTGGTCGATCACCTGGAAGGAATGCATGAATTTCATGGTCTCGAAACTGGAGATGCCCGGGAGGATCGACTTCCTGCTCCCGGAAAAACCGGCATAGAAGTGGGGTTCGATCAGGCCGGTGAGGATCTTCAGGTCGGCATCCAGGTAATGGCTGTTGATCTCGATGGCTGCCCCTTGGATGCGGGCCACCTCCCGCAGCTCTTCCCCCTTCTGGCAGTAGTGGTTGACGATTCGGTAGTTGGTCATGATTTCAGGGCCGACCATGGATTCCAGCTCCTCACCCAGGTTGGGGCGATGCATGCCGGTGGCGATCAGGATGGTGATCTTCTCGCGGGCAATGCCGCTCGCCTCCAGGGTCTGGAGCAGGGGCGGGAGGATCAGCCGGTTGGGGACCGGCCTGGTGATATCGGAGATGACGATGCAGGCGTTGTCCCGGCCCCGGGCGATCTCCTCCAGGGGTGGGGTGTTGATGGGCTGGGTGAGAGCCGCGAGCACGGCTGCCTCCGGATCGGCCAGGGCAGGTGCCGGCCTGTTTTCGATGAGCAGGGCCTCATCGGGGAGGTCAAGGGCAATGACATCTTTACCGCAGAGCAGATTCGCCTTCATGGGGATCTCCTTTGTCGTTGTGGGGCGGCCCGTGTTCCACTGGGGAGGTGTGGAGCCGTGGCCTGGAAACCAGGGACTGAGCAGGAGCTTTATAGTAGGATATGGTTTGTTCCAGGATACAGCAAGTTAAAAGAGGATCAGCATGCCTGGGCAGAGAGGCGAGACACCCTTCGGCAGGCCGCTGCTCAACGGGAAGCTCAGCTTGAGCCTGGGGTTTTGGTAGAGCGGATGAAGCGGAGCAAGGGGGGCGGTACAGGAGGGTGGGTTCGGGTCTGGTCTGACAGCAGCCGGCTCGTCCCGGTGCCTGCCGGATCAGACCCGAACCAGGGGGGTTAGATCTTAAAGCTACCGACAATAGCGTTCAGCTCCTGTGAGCGGTCAAACAGATTGGTGGCGCTTTGTTTCACCTCATGGCTGCTGTCGGTGATCTTCTGGGCAGCCGAAGAGACTTCCGTGATATCCTGGGAGATGTCGGTCGCGACTACAGAGCTCTGGGTCACGTTTTCGTTTACTTCCTGGATCCCTACACTTGCCTGAGCAATATTGTCGGCAATCTCCTGGGTGGCCGCTGTCTGTTCTTCCACGGCAGTGGCAATGGTCGTAACGATGTCGTTGACGTCGGTGATGACGGCAGATATCTGCTCGATCCCTTCCTCGGTCGACTCTGAGGTCGCCTGGACATCATCGATGAGGTTCTTGATGTCAAGGGTTGCCTCTGCAGTCTGTTTTGCCAGGTCCTTGATCTCGTTGGCGACCACGGCAAAGCCCTTGCCGGACTCTCCGGCCCTTGCGGCCTCAATGGTTGCGTTCAGGGCCAGGAGATTTGTCTGTTCCGATATCTCGGTGATGGCCTCGGTTACCTTGCCTATCTTGTTTGCCGCGATGCCGAGTTGCTTCATCCGGTCAAACGCACTGTTGGCCTGATCAACGGCATCGGCGGTGACCGTTCTCGCCTTTTCCGCATTTTCAGCGATTTCATTGATGGTCGAGCTCATCTCCTCTGCTGCGGTTGCCACCATGTTGGCATTGGTCGAAGATTGCTCCATGGCCGCGGCAACACTGTTCAGGTTTGCGCTCATCTCTTCTGCTGCAGTCGCAACATTGGTAGAGCGATCCGAGGTGTCTTCTGCGCCTGCAAGCAACTCCTCGGAGATGGCTGAAAGCTGTTCCGAATTGCCGCCCACATCTGCCGAGTTAGTCGCTATATCGCCGATGATGCCCTGCAGTTTTTCAAGAAATATATTGAACCAGCCGGCAAGTTCCGCGATTTCATCTTTTGCCTTGATTTCGATACGCTTGGTCAGATCACCTTCACCCTCGGCTATATCCTGAAAGCTGGCGACCATGGATTTGAGGTTGCCGACAATGCCGACGGCTATCACGATGATGAGGGTGATGATGGCCGCAAAGATGAGGCCGGCGCTGATGAGCATGGTGGTGATGCTTTTTTTGACCTGTGAGCTTATTTCGGCCCCCATCTGCGCCTCGTGAGCCTCTATGTTGTCAAGGTATACTCCGGTGCTTATCCACATCCTGGTCCCGGGGATCATCTCGGCATAGGCGATTTTTGGGACATCCCCTGCGCCCGGCTTGGGCCAGACATAGCTGACAAAGCCGCCGCCCCTTGCCGCAGCATCCTTCAGTTCCCTGATCAGGTAGACCCCGTTCTTGTCCTTTGTATTGGCCATGTCCTTGCCATGGTTTTGCGGACGGATGGGATGGGCGACCACCTTTGCCCCCTCGTAAACAAAGAAGTAGCCTGACTCGTCAGCCTCGTACCTGATCTGCTTGATGTACCTCCGGATCGCCTCGATCTGATCTTCATGAACGGCAAAACCTTTTATTGCCTCTCCGATCGACAGGGCCAGGGCATGGGTGGCAACCTGAACCTTGTCCTTCTGGTCAGCCAGCATGATCTCGTTGGTTTTGCTGATCCCCATGTCCCGGGCGTTGTTACCGTTATCAACGGCAAAGTAGGTCATGACGACAAAGAGTGCCAGGATGGCCACTATCACCAGGTACAGACGTTGTTTGACGGTAAATCTGTTGAGCATTGAATCTCCTTTGCAGAAAAAGTTTGGCCCCCTAAGGCTGTTGGACAGAGTCGGTATCTGTTCTTTATTATCTAAAAGGCAGAAGGAATATTCAAGGGGTATTTAAGCTGTACCTTGCGGGCAAGGAGTGAGCCTTGGCCTCGCGCTCTTTTTTTTAAATGATTAATAATGGTAATACTCGGAAGGGCTATGGTCAATTGTGATAATAGTTATCTTTGCTGCTCTTTCGGGCGTAGGGTGCTTCCTCCGGTTCCAGGGGAAGCTTGCTGGCAATTTCGGCGCTAGGCCCCATATGGGTTGGGACAGGGCTCAAACTGTGGATGTCGGAGGGAGGGCAACTTGCAGGGGGAAAGCCGGTGGCTAACGGGGCGGGATAACGAGGTGACCGGATCAAGGGCTGGTCTATTGTACCTTCTGGCCTTTTCTTCAGCTGCCAGCTTGTGGGTTAGCTCTTAACCCTTTTGGGAAGTTCGGATAGAATCAAATAATGAATCTCTCGTCCGTATGTAAAGCGGCTAGCAGAAGATTGTGGCAACCAGGTCCTGACATGGATCAAATCTCATGTTCAGTTATTGCTTCACATAAGGTCTTGAACCGCTGTACAATTGAACTGTTGGGAGGAGGCTGGTACGTGAGAGCTTTTCTCGGCAGGAGAATCCCTTCTCAAGTTACTCGCTTATATATCTGATAAGGTATGGCTTTGAAGAGCTGGAGGGTACTTTGAAAAATAAGATTTTTCGATCAAGATCAATCCATGTGGAAAATTGTACCGCAGGCAGATACAGGATATTTCGAGGATACGATTTGTACCATAACCCAGAGATTGGAAGAAAAAGCAAACTTTCAAGGTAGCCCAGAGTTACTTCTGGTGATTCTAGCTGTGAACCCAGGAAGAGGTTATGAGGAACAAGGCGATGAAAGACAGTGGTAAGGTTGTCAAAGGCTTTGAAAAGAAAGGGAAAAAGATCCGCAGTCAGGCAAGGAAGCAGGGGCTGATGGTCATGAGCAATCGGGCCCGCCTCTTTATCGATGGCCGTCCGAACAGACGTTGGTGGTTTGCCGATGCCAAATCAGGGATACTTGTCTCAGAGGAGTACGGCCTCTGTGATGATGAGGCCCTGGCAAAGCTTGCTCGTTTCAGAATCCAGGCCGAAGCTGAGTAAGGGGCCCGGAGAAGGGTAAGATCTTGCCCCTGTCCCGGGGGAGGGGGCCATCCTGTACCTGGGGGGCGCCCTCAGCTTTGGATCAGAGCTCCTGGCTGATTGAAACAGGCTGAACTCAGAAGAGCAGGCTATCTTGAAAAATGAGATTTATCGATCAAGGTCAAGGCGGGCGATGACTTGTACCGCAGGCATAGAAATGATATTCCGAGGATAAAATTTTGAGTGCAACGCCGAAATTGGAAGAGAAGGCCATTTTTCAAGGTGACCTCTAATGAACAGGGAGTGTAATCCTGCTGCTGTCGAGCAGATCGTATCCGCCGATGAGTCGGCCAGGATGGCTGTTGAAGGTGCACAGAGGGTGGCTGGGGAGATCCTCAGCAGGGCAGGAGAGGAGGCCAAGGCTATCCTGGATTGCCTTGAGCAGTACAACCTGGAAAAGGAGCGCCGTGATATCCTCCCCATCGTCTCAGCTGGTCAGGAGCAGGCCGAGCGAACCATGGAGCAGGCGGAACAGTATGTTGCAAGGCTCAGACAGGTGCTGGCTCTGAAGAAGAGGAACATTGTGACTACTTGTATTGAGAGTGTGGTGACAACCGGAAGTCCTTGACAGGGATGGCGTGACAGGGATGGCGTGACAGGGAGGGAGCATGTTGCTGGCCGCAGCCGGATATGGCTATCCAAATGCAAAGATAAGAGCGCTGCGCAGCAGAAGGCTCACCGAGCAGGATCGTCATTTTCTCCTGGCCGCAAAAGATCTGGCCAGCTGTCTCTTTTATCTCGCGACCAGCTCCTACGCTCCCTGCCTCCCTGTTCTGGAAAAAGGTACTCCGGAGCTTGCTTTCCTGGAAAGGCAACTCGCCCGTCCCTTAATGGATCACTATGCGAAAGTTGTCCGTTCCCTGCCAGGGGCAAAGGAGCGGGAGCTGATTCTTGCCCTGTTCAGCCGTTTTGAAGCAGAGAACCTGAAGCTTATCCTGCGGAGTTTGTTTGCCGACCTGAGCCGGGAGCGGGTTTGCCATTTACTCTACCCCCTTGGGCCCTTAAGTGATCTGGACTGGGATCTCTTCTGGAGCTGTAGGTCCATTCCTGAACTCATCACCAGGCTTCGGGCCAATATCTTTGGCCGCTCGCTGCAGCATGCCCTTGCTCAGTTTGAGGCACAGGGCAGGCTCTTTCCCCTGGAGATGGCTCTGGATTTTTCCTGCTTTCGCATCCTGCGCCAGGCGGCTGCCGCTCTTACCAGGCGCTATGATCTCGCTGTTACTGAAAATATCCTCACTTCCTACATAGACCATCTTAATATCTCATGGGTGATACGGCTTAAGGTAGAGTATGGCCTTGCTGCTGAGGAGATTGTCAACTATACCCTTCCCGGGGGTAAGCTGATAAGCCTGGATTGTTTAAACCGTTTGTCAAGGGTCGAAGGCCTTGCCGATTTCATCGCCCAACTCCCGGTGGTCTTTCAAGCCGAACTCTCCGCTCTTCGCGACTGGGGAGGCATCAGGCCTGCCCTTGAGGCGTACCTGCTCAAAGTTCTGGCGCGTATTTTTGCCGGACAGCCCTTTCATCTGGGCATTGGCGTGGCGTATCTCCTGGAAAAAGAGCTTGAGCTTGCCAACCTGATCACCCTGCTCCAGGCCAAGGCCAGGAACCTCTCTGTTGCCGAGATAAGCAGCGCCTTACCTCGGCAATTTACGGAGGGTTGAGATGTTCAGGCCGGTACAACTTACCAGGGTAACTATTCAGATCCCTGAAGAGTATATATCGGTGGTGATGGCCATTCTGGGAGACCTGCGCCTCTTGCATCTCATCCGGGTGGAGGAGACCCCGCTGGGCAGGATGGGATATGTCGCCCATGTCAATATCCCGCTTCTTGAGCGATATGATGCCCTCCTGATCAGGGTAAACGGCCTGCTGGAAGAGCTGCAGGTTTCCGGGGCTGCGCCTCTTCTCGGCAGGGCCCAGCAACCGGATAAGCTGATCTTCCGTCTGGAGGAGGAGTGTGCCGGCGTTGAGCAGCAAGCCCTTGATATTCTCCGAGAGAAGAAAAATCTGCACACCACCCTGGGCAAAGATCAAGACCTGATTGACCGTTTGCGTCTGCTTGAACCTCTCGGGCTTGAGCTGGGCCGCCTGGCTGCGCTTCGCTACACGGTTTTTCAGGTCGGCCTTATTCCAGAGGAGAGCCTTGAGCGCCTGGAAACAAGTCTTGGTGAAATCCACCATAGCCTGATCCCCATAGAGCGGAAACAGGGGCGGATAGTGTTGTTTGCCATGGCACTCAAAGAGGATGAGGCCGTCCTGCTGCGAGCCCTGAAGAGTGCCTTTTGGGATCCCCTGGCATTATCCACCGAGCTGCAGGGCAAGGTCCCCGCTATCCTTGAGCAGTTGACCGAGGAAAGAGAAAAGACAGCGGCCGAGCTGACAGAACTGGAAAAGAGAGCTGAGGCCCTGGCCCGACAGTATGGCGGCGTACTGCTGCAGCTGCGTGAGCAACTGCTGGTCGCACGACAGCTCATTCTGGCCCAACAAAAGTTTGGTCAGCTCGACCACACCTATCTGCTGACAGGTTGGCTGCCCCTTGCCCTCTTTGAGGAGCTCAGACAACGGATCATGGCAGCCAGCGCAGACAAGGCCATTGTCGAGCAGCTCGCCCCGGAAGAAGTCAAAGAGGTCCGCTCCGGCATCCTCACCATTCCCATTCTTTTTAACAACCCTGCCCTGATCAGACCCTTTGAGCGCTTGACGATCCTCTATGCTACCCCGAGCTATGAGGAAGTCGAGCCGACCGCTTTTCTGGCCATAACCTTTCTCCTGCTCTTTGGCCTGATGTTTGGAGACGTTGGCCATGGTGGTCTACTCGCTGTTCTTGGTTACCTCATCTTCAAGAAGATGTACCGTTATCTCGATTACGGCATTATTCTGATGGAGTGCGGCCTCTCGGCCCTGCTCTTCGGCATCCTCTATGGCAGTGTTTTTGGTCTGGAAGATCTCATCCCGGCGCTGTGGATGCACCCCATGGAGAATATAGGTTATTTCATGAAGGTATCCGTGGTCATCGGCATCACCATGATCAGTGTCGGCCTGATCCTTAACCTGGTCAATATACTCCGGCAGCATCGCTATGCAGAGCTCCTCTCTTCCTCTGGCCTTGCCGGTGCCCTGTTCTACTGGTTGCTCTGCGCCCTCTCCATCCGCTACCTGCTGATCGGCCCGCCTTCTGCCGGTGAAATTCTCTTTGCCAAGGCAGCAGGTGGCCTCCTCTTTGTTCTGATGATTTTCCAGCATCCTGTCAGGCAGTTGCTGGCTCGATCAAGGCAGAAGAGAGAGGGACGATTCTCTATCTCGGGCGTCGGCGTAAGCTTTCTGGAATCAATCGTCGATGTCCTTGATGAACTCTTGCGTTACCTGGCCAATACCGCCTCATTTGTGCGGATTGCAGCCTTTGCTCTTGCCCATGCCGGCCTGTTTATGGCGGTCTTTACCCTTGCCGATATGGTCCGACATGCCCAGGGCAGCGGTTTTCTCTACTGGCTGTCTCTGGTCTTGGGGAACGTGGTCATCATAGGGCTTGAAGGACTGGTTGTTTCCATTCAGACTGTGCGGCTGGAGTACTATGAGTTCTTCAGTAAATTTTTCCGGGGTGGCGGTAAACCGTTTCAGCCCCTGTTGTAAACCATACAGCCATGGCTAAGCGCCGAAAGCGATAGCCACAAAGGAGAGAGACTATGCACGTGAAGGGATGCCGGATATGGCTCACTCAGCTCTTCTTGCTTCTCCTGCCGACCATCGGCTTGGCCCAGGAAACGGTGGCCACTGCTGGTGGCTCAAGCGAGGCGGCCAAGTGGGGGTATATGGCCGCTGCCGTTGCTGTTGGCGCCTCTTCGCTTGGTGCAGGCATTGCCGTCGCCCTGGTGGGGTCCGCGGCCATGGGTGCCTTGAGTGAAAGGCCGGAGCTGGCTGGCCGGGCCTTGATTTTCCTGGGGCTGGCAGAGGGGATTGCCATCTACGGTCTTATCGTGGCCATCATGATCCTGGCTAAGATCTGAGTGGAGCGGCTGTGCAGATTCTTGTCATTGCTGATCATACCACCTGCCTGGCCTTTTCCCTGGGTGGGATCATGACCCGCCCGGTCAAGGGGCGGGAGGAGGTGCTGGCCGCTCTCGAATCTGCCAGGGGCAACCAGCAGATCGGTCTGGTGCTGATTACGGAAAAGATGGCAGCCCTTGTTCGTCCGGAGGTGGAAAAGATCCTCTATGCCATGCATCTCCCCCTGGTCGTTACGATTCCCGATTCCGCTGGTCCCCTTTCAGCCCGTCGTTCTGCCAAAGAACTGATGGTCTCTCTGATGAGCCGCTGACAAGGAGAGTAATGTGGCCTTACCTGATCAAGTCTCCCTCCTCTGCCGGGCAATCCGGAAAAAAGGTCAGCTTGAAGCTGAAAAGATCCTTGGCCGTGCCAGGGAAGAGGCGGAACAGATGGTTCAGGATGCAGAGCAAAGGGTGAGGCAGGAGCATGGGCTCTATCTTGCCAGGAGGCGGCAGGATGCCTTTCAGCAGGCCAGGAAGCTGGAGGATGAGGCAAGTCTCAAGGCCCGTCAGTTGATCCTGAGGGCCAGAGAGGAGCTGTTGCAGGACCTTTTTCAGGAGGCCCGGCAGCAGCTTGCGAGCAGGAGAGATGGTGCCGGCTATCCTGAACTCCTCCGCTCCCTGGCCCTGCAGGGGATCAGGGCCTTAGCTGAAGAACGGGTGTGGCTCCAGGTGAGCAGGGAGGATCAGTCCCTGTTGACTCAGGCCTTCTGCCGTGAGCTCGAAGGGTTGAGCGGCGTGGGGGTGGATCTCTTTCCTGAGCCGGCGGCCATCTCCGGCGGCTGCCTGGTATACAGTGTCGATAAAAGAATTCTGGTCGACTTTTCTTTCTCAGCGCTCCTTAAGCGGGCACAGCCCAGACTCAGGGAACTGTTGGCCAGAGAGCTGCTGGAGGAGCAATGAACAACTCGAGGCCCCAGATCCAGGGAGGAGCACCAGAAGCTCTGGCAGAGGTCACCAAGGTCAGCGGCCCGGTGATTAAGGCGCGTCCAGCCTCACTGTTTGTCATGAATGAGCTGGTTGAGGTCGGTGAGGAGCGGCTGGCAGGGGAAGTGATCAGCCTTGATGGTGAGCTTGCCACCATTCAGGTCTATGAAAACACCAGCGGCATCGGCCTGGGCTGCTCGGTGCATGGCCTTGGCCTGCCCCTCTATGTGGAATTGGGGCCTGGACTGATCGGGAGGATATTTGACGGTATCCAGCGTCCCCTTCAGGAACTCTGTCAGCAGTGGGGGGATTTCATCCATCGAGGCCGATCAGGGGCGCCCCTTGATCGGGAACACCTCTGGACTTTTTCACCGCTGCGCTCCGCCGGGGAGCAGCTGAGCGGAGGAGAGATCCTGGGGGAGGTAGCTGAATCGCCAATCCTTACCCACAGGGTACTGGTTCCCCCGGAGGTCGAGGGCAGGCTGGAGCGGATTGTCCCGCCCGGAGACTATACCCTGGATGACCTGATAGCAAGGGTGAGCAGTGCCACCGGCCACAGCCATGAGCTGAAACTCTTTCATCGCTGGCCTGTGCGGAAAATCCGGCCCTCCCGTAAACGACTGCTCTCCGCAGATCCCCTGATCACCGGCCAGCGGGTTATTGATACCTTTTTTCCCCTTACCAAAGGGGGAACCGCGGCAATCCCCGGAGGCTTTGGCACCGGAAAGACCATTACCCAGCATCAGCTGACCAAATGGACCGATGCCGATATCATCGTCTACATCGGCTGTGGTGAACGGGGCAATGAGATGACCGGTGTGCTGACCGACCTGCCCCGGCTTCTCGATCCAAGAAGCGGACGTCCCCTGATTGAACGGACCATCCTCGTTGCCAACACCTCTGACATGCCGGTTGCGGCCCGCGAGGCAAGCATATACACCGGGATCACCATTGCCGAATACTACCGGGACATGGGCTATGATGTCGCCCTGATGGCCGACTCTACCTCCAGGTGGGCCGAGGCCCTGCGGGAAATCTCCGGCCGACTGGAAGAGATGCCTGCAGAAGAAGGGTTTCCCGCCTACCTTGCCAGCCGGCTTGCCGCCTTCTATGAACGGGCCGGCCAGGTGATAACGCTGGCCAACAACACGGGCTCGGTCACCCTGATCGGAGCAGTCTCTCCGCCTGGCGGTGATTTTTCAGAACCCGTGACTTCGCACACCAAGCGTTTTGTACAGTGCTTCTGGGCCCTGGACAAGGAGCTGGCCAGTGGCCGCTACTTTCCTGCCATCAACTATCTGCAGAGTTACTCCGGCTACAGTCGTCAGGTCGAGCCCTGGTGGCGCAGGAGGGTAGGGGAGGGCTGGCTTGAGCTCAGGGACAGGGCCATGGAAATCCTCCAGGAGGATGCCAAGCTGCAGAATATCGTCAGACTCTTAGGCGAAGAGGCGCTTCCCGATGACCAGAAACGGATCATCGAAGGGGCGCGCCTGTTGAAAGATGGTTTTTTGCAGCAGAGTGCCTTTGATGAAATAGATAGCTATGCCGGTCCGGAAAAGCAGTTTTTTCTCCTGGAGATAATACTCCACCTCTTTGACCGCTTGGCAGAGGTGGTGGCTGCCCGTATTCCCCTGTTCAGGGCCCTGGAGCTTCCGGCGATATGGGCCATATATCGGCTGAAATCCACCCTGAAAGGCGATGAGTCTGCACCCTTTCAGGCTCTCAGGGAACAAATCGATCTGGAGATAGATACCCTGCTCCGCCGTCACCACGAAAGTTCGTTCTAAGCCCCTGCCCGTTTGCCCTCGGGAGCAGGACACTCGGCACACTCGGAGGAATTTTTGAAAACCACAGATCAACCCCCGGAAATTTTTCGCAGTAGCGCCAGGCCTTCGATCCTGGAGTATATCGGGCTTGAACGTATCAACGGTCCTCTGTTGGTGGTGCAGGGGGTTAAGGGGGCCAGCTTTGACGAACAGGTGGAAATACTCGTGGCCAAGGGGCCTCCTCGTCAGGGCAGGGTGCTCTCCATCAGTGAGGAGTGCGCCGTCATCGAGGTCTTTGAAGGGACCTCCGGCCTCAGTCAGGTCTCTACCAGGGTGCGGTTTCTTGGTCATCCCTTTGAGCTGGCGGTATCCCGGGAAGAGGTGATGGGAAGAGTCTTTGATGGCCTGGGGCAGCCCCTTGATGGCGGCCCGCTTCTGACTAAGGGAGCACGGTGTGACATCAACGGATTGCCCATCAATCCTGTAGCCCGTGTTTATCCAGAGGAGTTTATTCAGACAGGGGTTTCTGCCATAGACGGTATGAACACCCTGGTGCGGGGCCAGAAGCTGCCTATCTTTTCCGGCAGCGGCCTGGCCCACAATGAGCTTGCCGCCCAGATTGTCCGCCAGGCAAGGCTCCTTTCAGATGATCAGGGTTTTGCCGTCATCTTTGCGGCCATGGGGGTCCGCCATGACGAGGCCGAAGGTTTTCGCCGGAGTTTTGAGGAGAGTGGGGTCCTGCAAAATGTTGCCATGTTTCTTAACCTTGCCGATGATCCGGCAGTGGAGCGGTTGATCACTCCGCGGGTAGCATTGACTGTGGCCGAGCACCTTGCCTTTGAGGAGGGCATGCATGTTCTGGTGCTGCTTACCGATATGACCAACTACTGTGAAGCCCTGCGGGAGGTGGCGACCTCCAAGGGAGAGGTGCCGAGCAGGAAGGGGTATCCCGGCTACCTCTACAGTGACCTGGCCTCCATCTATGAACGGGCCGGTCGCCTCCAGAATCGGCCGGGGTCGGTGACCCAGATCCCGATCCTCACCATGCCCGATGATGACATCACCCATCCCATCCCGGATCTGACCGGCTATATCACCGAAGGCCAGATCGTGCTTGATCGTTCCCTGGCAGCCAAGTCGGTTTACCCGCCTGTCAATGTTCTTCCCTCGCTCTCACGCCTGATGAGTGATGGTATCGGTCCGGGAAGAACCCGGGAAGATCATCAGGACATTGCCAATCAGCTCTATGCCGCCTATGCCAGGGCCCGGGAGGCCCAACGCCTGGCAGCCATTGTGGGTGAAGAAGATATCTCCCCCATTGACAAGCTCTACCTCCGTCTTGCCAGGGAGTTTGAAGCACGCTTTCTCGGACAAAGGCCTGACGAGAACCGCACCATCCGGGAGACGCTGGATCTGGCCTGGGAACTGGTCATGCTCTTGCCTGAGCAGGAACTCTCCCGGCTCAAACCCGCCGATATCGACAGCCATGGCAGGGGACAGACCAGGGCCGGAGCCCAGGTGCCTTGGGGGGAGGAGGACGAATAAGCCATGAGGGAAGATAAGGATATGCCGGCAACCAGGAGTACCCTCATTCGCCTGAAGGATGAGCTGGCGTTCAGCAAAGACGGTCTCGAGCTGCTGGAGATGAAGAAAGAAATTCTGGTGCGTCAGATCTCTTCCCTTGCTGTCAGGGCAGACAGGGTGCGGGCAGAGATGGACCAGCGTCTGGCAGAGGCCTATGATCAGTTGCACCAGGCCCTGATCCGCCATGGTGAGGCCGCAGTTGAGTCCGCCGGCCTGGGACTTCGGGCAGAGGAACAACTGCAGGTTCGGGAAAGAAGCCTGATGGGAGTGGTCCTGCCCCTGGTAGGTCTCGAGTTACCGCTTTTTCAACCTGGCTACGGTCTCTGTGGTAGCGGTAAGGCCATGGACGGGACGGCCGCAGCAATCCACAGGGCAATGGAAGTGGCAGGTGAGCTTGCCGAAGTGGAAGTCAGTGTTGAGCGCCTGCTGGTAGAGCTGAAAAAGACCATCAAACGCATCAACGTACTGGCCCGGATTCATGTTCCCCGCTACCAGCAGACTATCAAGGCTATCGAGGGAGATCTTGAGGAGAAAGAGCGGGAGGCCCTGTTTCGGCTCAGACGAATCAGGAGCCAGTCCGAATAAAAGAGGTGAGGAGGAAGGGATGGCAGAGCAAATCGACCAGCTGTTCACGAAAATTCTTGTCCCGGTGGACGGCTCAAAATTCAGTCTGCAGGCGGTTAAACTGGCGACACGTCTGGCTCGACATTGTGACTCCAGCCTGCTCCTGCTCCATGCCTTTGATGCCGCAGTGGTGGCTCAGCTGGAGGGGATCAGTGACAAGAGCCATGATGAAATCCGCGCAGATATGGAAAAAAACGTAAAGGGCTTTCTGCGGGATATGTCGCTGGAGGTGAGTCAGTGGGATATTCCCTTTGAGGTGATCCTCAGGGAGGGCACGCCCCATGAGGTGATCCTGGAAGAGGCGGAAAAGTGGGGGGCGGAGATCATTGTCATGGGAAAACTCGGCAAGCGGGGGGTAAGCAGGATTCTCCTGGGAAGCGTTGCCGAGCGTGTGATAGAATTCACCAGGCTGCCGGTGATGCTGGCCACGGCCTAGGGCAACCCGAGCAGGAACCATTCAAAAATATTTTTACCCACAGGAGGCAACATGTTCAAGGTTACGGAAAACGGCACCAATCGGCTGGATATCGAACTCAGCGGCAAGCTGGATTCTGAGGGGATGAGAAACGCCCTAGACGAACTGGTGGAAAAATCCGAGCATATCCAGCAGGGCAGGATGCTCTATGAGGTAGTCGAGTTTCAGCTGCCCTCTTTGGAGGCCATCGCCATAGAGCTTTCCCGCTTACCCGCCATGTTCAGATTGATGAAAAAATTTGAGCGGGCAGCCGTGTTGTCCGACAAGAACTGGATCAAGACCGTCAGTGAGATTGAAGGGGCCCTGATTCCAGGTCTGGAAATCAAGGCCTTTGATCGGAACCAGCGGGAAGAGGCTGAGGCCTGGTTGATAGGCTGAAGCGGATCATCCAGCGGGGCAGGGCCCGGTAGCCAAGAGGTCGGGTCTGGCCCCTGATCCGTGGATGGACCGGGGTGCGGAGGCAGCCTGGTGCAGGCGAGATCCGGACGACCTGGGCCTTGGTCACCTCATCTGAGGAAAATCTCCAGTCCAAGGAGGAACGCTGTTCCAACTTGAGAACAGCAGGGAACGGGCGGACTTCTTCCCCGATACTCAGGCTCAGCTCTCCGTCATCTCTCGAAAGCTCTCCGTTACATAGCAGGCAAGGGAGGCCGCTGCCTGGGAGAGGGGGTGGCGTGCCTGTACCAGGGTTACCGTTGATCGCGGCAGTTCCGGGAACCCATCAGCCGGGCCAAGAACGAAGAGATCATCGCTCAGACAGCTCTCACCCACCACCGTCACCGCAAGACCGCCCTTGGCGGCTGCCAGGAGTCCTGAGACACTTGGGCTGGTGCAGGCAATCCGGTAACTCCGTCCTGCTCCTTCCAGTGATTTTACGGCCCAGTCTCGCCAGATGCAGGCCTCATAGTAGACCGCGATGGGCACCGGATCCTGTTCATGGACACAGTGCTTTTTGGAGGCAGCCCAGACAACCTGTTCATGGCCAATGGTCTCACCTCTCCCCGGAACTTCCCCATTGGTCTGGATCAGGAGGTCCAGTTCGCTATCATCCAATGCCTGTAAGAGGGCTTGGGAGGGAGAGCAGGCGAGTTCCACTTCAACGTGTGGATATGTTTGGGCAAAGCGTGAAAGTATCTGCGGAAGTTGTCGCTCGGCATAGGTTTCGGGTGCCCCCAGCCTGACCCTTCCCGATAATTCTGGCTGCACCATGGCTGCCACCGCCTCTTCCTGGAGTTTGAGTAGCCGCCGTGCGTACCAGAGCAGGGTGTGGCCTTGGCGGGTCAGTTTCATGGTGTGGCCGCTGCGCTTGAAGAGTTTGCAGTCCACCGTTTCCTCCAGGCGCTTCATCTGCATGCTCACTGCCGATTGGCTGCGATGGATGATCTCCGCGGCCCTGGAGTAGCTTTTTGCGTCGGCTGCGGCGACAAAGGTTCGGAGGAGATCGCTGGGTAGATCCATAAAGACTCCCGCACTATCAGGTTTGTGAATATAATCTATTTGAACTATTCGTTTCTCTTATCTTTCATCGTCGCTTACCTTGCAGATAAAGTCAACCATGGAGGCAGCTGATGAAGAAAAAGATTTGTGATTCTAGAGAGAAGAAGGGTTTTGATTTCGGGCGATTGTTGCTGCTGTTGCAGGGGGATTGCGGTGCAGGGATGGTCCTTGACAAAAGGAGGGCGCCCCAGGAGATCAGGCGCTTTGGCAAACATCTGCTGGCCGACTTGGGCTTTGACGAGGAGGGGAGACCCCTGTGAGCTTAGACCAGGGGCTCCTCTCGTTCCTCTGGCCTGGTTTTTACCGTCCTGCCGGCGCAGGCGGCCATCCAGGATAGAGAGAAGGGGACATTGTGACGGTGTCGTCATGCCCGTGGAGGCGGGTATCCAGGTTCTTGTTTAAGGGTATCTTGAAAAATTAGATTTTTCGATCAAGGTCAAGGCGCGCGATAAATTTTACCGCAGGCATATATCTTATATTCCGAGGATAAAATTTTGAGCGCAACGCCGAGATTGGAAGAAGAAGCAATTTTTCAAGGTGGCCTCAAACTATAACCTCACTGGCTGCTGTTTTGTTAAGGGGCCGGGAGAGCGGTGATGCCGGGCGGGACGCTGTGATCACTCGATCAGCTTGCGATTCTTTTCCAGCCCATCCAGCACCTCCATCAGCCGCCACTTGGCCTTGTGCTCCAGCCGCAGGCCCATGAGGAGCGCCTGCCACTCGGCGAGGCGATCGGTCTGCTCGTATAGCTTGTGCATCTGGCGGAGATAGCTGGCGGCCTTCTGGTAGGCCTTTGGTTTGACCTCCCCGATCAGGCGGTCGGAGATCGCTTTCCAGATCTGCAGGGCCAGATCGGGGTGGCTGTCGGAGACGGCCTTGGCCAGCTCCTCGTCTATCCCGGTTCTCCAGCCCAGGCGTCTGGACGTGGCCAAGTCCTGGTAGAGGGAGACGGCATGGTCGTGGCGCCCCTCCAGGAGGGCGATCTCAATCAACAGTTCCTGTTTGGGAAAGCTCTGCAGCCGCTTTTTTCCGTCGGATTCGGGCCTGCCTGCCTCCACCTTCGGCAGGGGCCAACCCCTCTTTCCCCTGGTACCGGGCAGGGGACGTTGTCCTGTCTGCAGGTAGGCCAGCGTCCCTTGACGAATCGCATCCCAGAGAAGGGCCTTCTCCGCTGCCTGGCGCAGATCGACGAAGGATTTTTTTGAAGGTCGATCAAAGAAATCCTCGGCCCGGTAGGCTGCTGCCAGATCAAATTTCCCCTCCTCTTCTGCCAGCTGCCGCAAACGCGCCTGCAAGTCGGCGGCAATCCCGGGTGCCTCATCACAGCTCCTGTTGAAGCCCTGAATGCACCACTGACGGGCCCGGTCACGTTCGCCGATCTCAAGCAAGGTCTTCACCAGGGGTGCGTAACTCCGGCAGCGATCAGCTTCCTTCTCCAGCAGGGGGATCACCTTCTGCGGTTCCCCGCTTCGCTGGTAGGCCTCTTGCAGCCAGGTGATGAGCTGCTTGCGGCGATCGGTTTCGGCAAACCGTCCCGACTTGGGAATTCTCATCTGCCGCAGTCGTCCTTCTAGGGTCCTGGCCACCGCCTGCCAGTGGGCCTTGCTGTAGCAGGGATCGTTGAGGAGAGCATCTGGCTCGCCCAGCAGGCCGTATTCATCTTCCAACTGATGGTCGATCAGCCAGAGCAGCTGCTCGGGCATCGAGAGTCGGGTCCTGGGGAGTGCCTGCAGGACCAGCTCCAGACAGGCGGCAATCTCCATGGCGGTCTCTCCTTCGTCATGGGCCTCCTCGATTTGCTCGATGCCTTCCTTCCAGAGCTCTTCGCCGAGTTCAAAAACCGGATCAGCATGGCCCCTGTCCAGGAGGGCACGCAGTTGCTGCTCCACGTGCGAGTAGTCGGGCAGGTTCCCTTCCTCTTTCCAGGGATTATACCAGGCTTCCTCAGAGGTCAGTCGACGGATCTCCCTGCGCAGGGAGCGGACGATCTTGTCGGTCTGTCCCCTGTCGAGCTGGTCATTTTCGCGGATCCGGCGGGCCACATCCGGAAAATCGAGTGCCAGCTCAAGCAGCAGCGCCTGCAGCTCGTTGCGGGATTTTCCCTGCAGAGCCGCCTCAAGCTGGGGAGAGCTTCCCACAGGCTGGTTTGGGGGCAGGTCGACACCAGCCAGGTCGTCATCAAGGCCGCCTTCTTCCCACTCCTCATCCTCTTCGTCTGCGTCAGCCAATACCTCCAGGTAGAGATCACCCTCCGGGTCGAGCAGGGGGATCTCTTCGTGTCGGCTTAGCCGTTCTGCGGCCGCCAGCACCACGGCAACCGCATGTTTGCAGGGGCCCCCGTAATCATAGGGACAGGTGCAGTCGTAGTCGAACTCCCCTTTCCCCTCATGCCGGATCGAGGTGGCATAGTCGTCACTGCCGGATACCCAGGCGAACAGGGTGCCGTCCTCGGTGCGAGCCAACTGGGAGACCCGGGCCAGGTAGCCCTTGCCCCGTTCATAGATCGTGCTTCCGGCCCAGTCGCGCAGGTCATCGTGGCTGAGGCTCTTGAACATGGTTCTGAGCGATTGCATAAAGGGTACCTTGAAAAAAAAGAGTTTCCGATCAAGGTCAAGGCCTGTGGAACACTTGACCGCGGGCATCTGGTTGATATTGGGAGGGTAACGTTATTACCATGGTCCGGAAAATGGAAGAAAAGGCGATCTTTCAAGGTAGCCGGTGGTCTTACGCCTTTTTTTTGCCGGATACGGGCTTATCCACCGTAGGCTTTTCCGTCTGCACCGATGCGAATGGCCTTGTGGAATTTGCGGTGGTTTTTGCCTCCGGCAGGAGCAAGCATTTGCCAGACAATGGTCCCATCTGGTCCAATTTCGATAATCTTGTTCCCTGCTGTGCCAAGCGTATTACCATTGGGAAGGCGGTTGGCTTCACGATTGGTTCGCAATTCTCGTCCACCACCGGGATGGGTCCAGCTCCAAACAATTTCCCGGGTCTCAAGGTTGAATTCAACAAAGCGGTTGGGTCTGCGTAGAGCTAACAGCATGTTGCCATTGTCCAGAATCTCCGGTTCATGGTTTCGTTCCCCTCTAATTTTGCCATGGGTTTGAACCCCGGTGCGCTTGTCCTTACCTCTAAAGGTCCACTCACGGACAACTCGGCCGTCAAGGCCGACTTCAGCGACGGTGTTGAAATTACGCATACTGACCAGGGTATTACCGTTTTTCAGGCGGGAAACACCATTCACATGCATCCAGCCTTCAGAGTCAATGTCAGCGAATGGTTCTCGATCATAGTCATGGAGCCCCTGCCATGACCAGACAACCTTACCGCTGGGGTCTATCTCTCGCACCACATCTTCCCCTTTTTTGCGCCAGCCAAGGTTGTAGAGGGTGTTCCCGTTAGCTAGCCGGTCAGCATCATGTGAGGCTCCGGGATCCCTGTGGGCCCAGACCACCTTGCCGTTAGGGTTAACTTCATAAATGCCAGAGTGACGGATAGTTATTAATATGTTGCCATTTTCCAGCTTAGCAGCGTCCAGGATTGCCCCACGGATGTGACCGGCTGGTCTGAATTTCCACAGTATGTTGCCGTTGAAATCAACCTCGACCACCTTTGCCTGTCTGGGATCAGACATGTCCGCCAGCAGGGTCGTGCCGTCGAAAACCTTGGATCTTTCCAGGTGGGTTACCCTGTAGTCCCCTGCTAATGCAGGCCAGGTGTGCAGGATGATAAGGGCGATAGTTGTGAGGCGAATCATTCTTTTTTCTCATCAAAGTTGACGGAAAAGGAGCAGCCAGGGCCAGGGGGTACACTTTTCAACCCTGTCTTAATCAATTCAGATCAGTTGAGCTTATAGCGCAGGTTACGCTCACTGATTCCCAGGGCTTCGGCGGTTTTGCGACGATGGCCGTCATACGCCTTCAAGGTCTCCTGTATAAATTTTTCTTCGAGTTCCCGTAGGGTCAATCCGACAAAAGGCTGCAGGGAAAGGCTCTGTGATCCGGCTGATGGGGAGAGCGGCATGTTTTTCAGATGCTCGGGCAGGTCCTCTACTCCCACCTCCCTGCCAGCAGTCATCACCATCGCATATTCAATAATATTAACCAACTCCCGAATATTTCCCGGGTAATTGTATGCCTGCAAGCGCTGAATCGCCTCCCTGGTAAAGCCGCGGACTTCAAGATTGTGTTCCGAGTTGTATTGCTTAAGATAGTGAGCAACCAACAGCGGGATGTCCTCTTTTCTCTTTTTAAGGGAAGGCAGGTGAATTTCAATGACATTAATTCTGAAAAAAAGATCTTCCCGAAAGTTTTTTTCTTCAATGGCCTTTTTTAAATCCACATTTGTCGCCGTGATAACACGGACATCCAGGCGAACTGTTTTGTTTGATCCTAACCTGGGGATCAGTCTTGACTGAAGAACGCGCAGCAGTTTTACCTGGAGAGGAGGAGGCATGTCTCCTATTTCATCCAGGAAAACAGTGCCCCCCTGGGCCATCTCCAGTTTCCCTGCTTTTGAAGAGGTCGCGCCGGTAAACGCCCCCTTCTCGTAGCCAAAGAGTTCACTCTCCAAAAGATGCTCAGGGATTGCAGCACAGTTGATGACTTTAAAAGGACCTTTTCGCCGCTTGCCGCAAAAATGAATAGCCCTTGCGACCAATTCCTTGCCAGTGCCGCTTTTACCGGTAATCAATACGGTCGAATCCACCTCGCAGACCTTCTTGATCATGGTATATACCGGCTCCATGGCCTTACTGGTTCCTATCAGTTCCTGAAAACGGTACTTGTTTTCCAATTCATTGGATAGATATTCAACCTGTGAGTTCAGTTGGTTGAACTGAGAGGCTTTTTCGATGTTGACCTTGAGCTCGTCAATATCAACCGGCTTGGTGATGTAGCTGAACGCTCCAATCTGGAGGGCCTTGACTGAAGACTCTATCGAACCGTAGGCTGTTATCATGATCACTTCAATGGATGGCTGGATTTCCTTGATCTTTACCAGGATGTCCAATCCACTTTCATTGCCTATCCTCAGGTCGAGCAGGCAAATATGAAACTGCTCTTTCTCAAGCGCAGCCAATCCCTCGGCAGGAGAGGTGAATCCTGTGGTCTCGTAGGTATCCTCAAGGGCAAACTCGAGCGACATGATAATCGCAGGCTCATCATCTATTAAGAGTATTTTAATCATATTGAATAGTTCGGCTCTTGGGGCGTGTCTGTGGATAAAAGGAGCATTTTCTGGAAAGGGAAAAAAGTGTGCATCCATTCCGAGCGGCGACTAACTTCGCGCTCTCCCGGCAAAGTTCCCTGAAAAGGAGGAATGAGTACACCTGAAGACTTTGCTCAATCATCTGCTAAAATTCAAGGGAATTGTTTTCCAGAGCCCCTGCTTAAGCCGGAAAGAAGAGCTGTTGCAGATAGCGGTAAGAGCCCCGGAGGAACTTAAACTCATCTGCGCTCGCTCCGGCCTGCCTGGAACTGCTCTCTGCTCATTTGCAGCAACGGTGCGCTCTGCTTCCTCGGATCTGGAAGATGATGGTCGTGTTGCTGTCCACAATGTCCCGAGTCCTTTGCAAATACTGTGCAACAGTGGTCATCGACCAGCTCCCTTGGGCCACCACTCAAGGTGGCCTCTAGAGGGGGTAACAGCAGCTCTGTGTTTCGGAGTGATACATGGTGAAAAGCAGCGCTGTGTCACTCAGTTGGCCGTCTGGATGTTCCGGATCTCATCCATGGCTGGGTAAGCCGCCACAGGCGCCCCATCTTCACGCGGTCGGAGTTGGGGTTTTCCTGCGAATCACCGCATAGAGGGGGGCTATGGCGGTCATTCGCATCTGCGCAAATCTGGAGCACCTGTGACGTCACCTTTTCGAGTTGTTACCTTTCGAGTTATTACCTATGGGGAGAAAGCCTGTGATGGCTTAGATTGATTTGTCAGGAGAGGCAACAGTTCTTTCCGCCCTGTTGAAAAGAATGGTTGCAGTCGTTTCAATATCTTTCTCGCTCGCTATAAGCAACTCGCCCCCGCTTTCCTTGACGAGTTGTTGGGCAAGCGGCAGGCCAAGACCGGTTCCCTTTGGTTTTGTTGTGTAGAAAGGTTCCAAGGCATTGGAAAGTTCCTCTGGGGTCATGCCCGGGCCATTATCCTTTACCTGAAGAATCACACTCTGGTCAGTGGCGTAGGAGCTGACCTCTAAGACCTTGGGTGTTGTCGATTCGGTTTCGCTCAAGGAGTCAACGGCATTAATTATCAGGTTGATGATGACCTGTTCGATCTGGTCATGGTCAACGATAATGATATGGTCCTCAACCAGGTCGCGCTTGAGCGATATCCCTTTGCTTTTGATATCGTGCAAGAGAAGGGTCACCACTTCATCGATGAGTTTTTTGCTTGAGATCAGTTCCTTTTTTGCCTTTCGTTGCCTGGCATATCCTATCAGGCTCTCGATGAGTCTGCTGATGCGCGTAATTTCCCGGGGGACGCTGGTTGAAATTTCCCGTTGGAATTTTTGGTTGTGAATCTTACTGGGGATCAACTCCACAAAGGTTTTAATGGAGCTGAGCGGGTTTCGAATTTCATGGGCGATTCCTGCAACCATCCGACTCAGGGCCCGGTGTTTTTCCTGATCAAATAATTTTTTTCGTACCTCAACTTCCCTGCTTATATCCTCTATGGTGAGAATTATGCCGATAATTTCCTGGTTATACTGGTACAGGGGATAGACGCAGTAGCGGACATGGCGCATCATGGTACTGTTTTTTTTCACAAGCTGGAATTCACCGGTAAAATGAGGTGTGCTCCCTATTAAGACAGGATCGAACTTGTCTTTAAGCAGGCTGTCAAGAAAGGCAATATCCTGATACGATTTTCCTTTTAATTTTTCGCTGTAGCCAAATATTTCAGCAATGCTTCTGTTGTGTTTGGCAACTGCACCGTCTCTGTTTATTATAATTATTCCCCGAAGGCTGCTTTCTATTATCTGGTTGAGGAATTCATTGTTGTTTTTTGCGATTTCTACCTGCTGGACAAGAGAGCTGTTGAGTTCTATCAGGTCAGCGGTCTTTGAGTCTACCTGGCGCTTCAGTTCACGGTTCCATTTAACCCCAATGTAGAGTAGGAGCAAGAAGACAGCCGCAATCGCCACCCCTACTTTCCAGAGGGCGCTCAAGATATTGCTGACCCGACTTTCTTCCTTGCCAAACCATTTTCTATACAAGTTGTTGTACACTCCGGTGCTTTTCAGACGACTTAACCCTGAGTTAAGTTGATAGAGGAGTGTGACGTTATCTTTGGCTACACCAAAGCAGAAGACAGAAGACATGAAATGCGGATTGGAAAACTGGTATTGGCTATCAAGATGAAGCTTTTTTAAATAATAACGAGCAGTATCAACATTGCCGACAAAGATATCCGCCCTTTGGGCAAAGAAAAATTCCAAAGCCGTATGCTGACTGTTGCTTACCTGGTATTTGATATCCTGCACCCGCCGTAAAAAATCATATTCAACCGTATCTTTTTGCAGTGAAACAAGACGGCCGGAGAAATTTGCAATTGAGACCGGCGGATTTTTTTGCGTTTTTGGGGTGAGAATGCCAACAGAGGATGTATAAAATGGTTCTGAAAATCGGACGTTTTTCGTAAGCTTCCTTGAAAACGGGATGCTGGCGAAAAGGTCAATCTCTCCTGTGTTAATGGCTGTTATTGCCTCGCTTTTTACAAGGGGAACGAAAACCAGCTGAACCGGTTCTCCGGCAAATATCGCCCGTAACAGATCTGCGCTGAAACCGGCGACGGTATTGTTATCATCGTAGTTAAGCGGGGCCAGGTCAGGCTCGTACCCCACCTGTATAACACCCTTATCCCGGTAGGCTTTGACAGAGGCCGGACAGAGCAAAGACGTTAAGAGGAGCAAGACAATGATGTAAAAGCGATTTGCAGATTTCATGTCAGTGGGTAAGGCAAAGATACGTGAAGCTAAAGAAAAAGAGTTGTCATTGATAGGAAGGTCCCTGTTGCCCAAAAAAGCATTCCTTTGTCGAAACGCAGGCTCTTGGTAGTTACCTGTGAGGTCCAGCCATGCTGCTTACTGTAATGCCCCAACCTCCCTAAAATATTTTTCTGCACCTGGGTGAAAAGGTATCGGCATGCCCTGCGCCACACTGTCCAGGGTTATTTTTCTTGCAGCCTTGTGGGTAGAATAAAAAATATCGAGATGTTCAAAGATGCTCTTGGTTATCCTGTAGACGATTTCATCGGACATTGAGTCTTTTGCGACCAGTATATTGGACGTAACAGCGGTCGGTACATCCTGCATCTGGCTGTAGGTGCCTCCTGGTATTTTTCCCGGAGTGAAAGCAGGGTATTTTTTCGTAAGAGAGGCGAGGGCTTTCTCGTTTATGGGAAGAAGTACTACTTTCCGCTGCAAGGATAAATCCGTAATGGCCCGGTTCGGCAGGCCGCTGGTTACAAAAGCAGCATCAAGGGTCCCCTGTTCAAGTTGATCAATGGCCTCCCCAAGGCTAAGATAAACCTGCTGAAATGTATCATAACTCAGGCCACTTGCCTCCAGAATGAGTTGGGCATTCAGTTCCACTCCGGAATGATGCGCACCAACACCAACCCTTTTTCCGGCCAGATCTTCAAGGCTCTTGATACCGCTCCCTGCCGTAGTAACAACCTGAACATAGTTAGGGTAGAGCGAGGCAAGGCCACGGAGACTCTTCATTGGTTTTTTCCGACTAAAAGCGCCGTTGCCATTGAATGCCTGACTCGCAGTATCAGCCGTGACAATTGCCAGTTCAGCCCTGTTGCTATTCAAGAGCTGGATATTTTCAACAGAACCTTCGGTGGACTGCACCGATGTGGATATTTTGAAATTATCTGAGAGTAGGGAGGCAATGGCACTCCCTATGGGATAATACACTCCGGATAATCCACCGGTTGCAACGGTGAGCAAACGCATTTCTTCAGCGTTGACACCTTTTGCCATACCAGAGAGTAAGCCCATACAACAAAGCGTGAGAACAATAAAAGTCTTCATGTTGTTTTCTTGTAGTCCTGAATTCGTATAATAAGCGCATAACCTCTGTAGGTAGCTGAAGAGAAACGCATCTTTGAGAAAAGCAAGACTTAGGTGTATTTTGGAAAAAAGCTACCAAACTATTTCCAGAGGGTACAAATGAGCTACCAACACCTAAGCCTTGCAGAAAGGCACTATATCGAAATGAGCCGAAAAAAGGGAGTATCTCGTAACCAGATCGCAAAAGATCTCGGACGTTCTCAAAGTACGATTTCCCGTGAAATACTCCGTAATACAGGGCTAAGGGGCTATCGGCATAAACAAGCTAATCGTTTCACAGTGGATCGTCATGCCACAAAGCCAAAATCCGTTAAGCTTACAGATGAGG
>NZ_AUCW01000012.1 GCF_000429965.1 Desulfogranum mediterraneum DSM 13871 | reverse complement strand
CACGACCCAGGTGGTCAGCATTACCCTGGCCAATGTCGACGACCCTGCAGTGATCACTGGCAACATCGATTTCAGCGGTGCTGAGGGCGATACGGTCTCCGGTGATCTTGATGCGACGGATGTCGATGGACTGAGCGACAGTAGCTACTTCACGGTAAGCTCTGCAGCCAGCAAGGGGACCGCAGCGATTGATGCTGAAACCGGGGCCTGGACATTCACGCCAACGGATAGCGACTGGTTCGGCAGTGACAGCTTTACCGTCACCGTGACCGACGACCTGGGCGGCAGCACGACCCAGGTGGTCAGTGTTACCCTGGCCAATGTCGACGACGCTGCAGTGATTACTGGCAACATCGATTTCAGCGGCGATGAGGGCGATGCGGTCTCTGGTGATCTTGATGCCAGCGATGTCGATGGATTGGCCGACAGCAGCTATTTCACGGTAAGCACGCCGGCGACCAAGGGGACAGCAGCGATTAATGCTGAAACCGGGGCCTGGAGCTTTACCCCGACGGACAGCGACTGGTTCGGCAGCGATGCCTTTACCGTCACCGTGACCGACGACCTGGGCGGCAGCACGACCCAGGTGGTCAGTATCACCCTGGCCAATGTCGGCGACCCTGCAGTGATCACCGGCAACATCGACTTCAGCGGCGATGAGGGCGATGCCGTCTCCGGTGATCTTGATGCCAGCGATGTCGATGGATTGACCGATGGTAGCTACTTCACGGTAAGCTCAGCAGCCAGCAAGGGCACCGCCGTTATTGATGCAGCAACCGGTAGTTGGACATTCACGCCGACGGATAGCGATTGGTTCGGTAGCGATAGCTTTACCGTCACCGTGACCGATGACCTGGGCAGCACCACGACCCAGGTGGTCAGTGTTACCCTGGCCAATGTCAACGATGTTCCCACCACCACTAGGGTAACCCTCACACCCGTTGCAGCAGACAGTGTGGCCCGCACTATCACCCAGGAAGAGTTGCTTGTTAATGCGGCTGATGTAGAAGGTGACAGTCTTACTGTTACAGGCTTGGCGATAGATTCCGGCAGCGGTAGTTTGATTGATAATGGTGGTGGCACCTGGGAATATACTTTAGCTGCAAATGACGAAACCTCTGTTAATTTTATATACGATATCAGCGATGGCACTGACATCACTGTTGGCTATGCAGATCTTGATATTTCCCCAGTGAGCGAGCCGTCGGCTCCCGGTGAAGAATCCTTAGCTGATGATACCCTGCCCGTTGACGATGGTATGACCGAGACAGGGAATAATGATGCTGGCGATACTGCTACAGGCCAAAGTGCTGAATTTACAGAAAGTGAAGATAAGCTTGAACCAACAGAAGCACCTGCCCCCATTGTTTTACAGTTTGAAGATGAAATCCTCCCAGATAATGGCATTAGTGATGATGAACCAGAGGAGAGTGGTGATCCGATAGCAGCAGAGTTTGCACGGGATCCTGGCAAAGATAAAAGTGCTCCAGAAAAAGAAGATCAAGGATACGAAGATGCTCTATTTCCTGGCAAGGCAACCATTACTGTTTCCAGTCAAGAGGTGCTCTCTCTGGATACTGTCGAAGCAACTGTAGACGATGCGATAGCCGGCACTGGCCAAAATTTCGGAGAAACTGCTTTCGCGACAAAGCTCGCCACAAAACCTCATGTTGATTTTGTAAATCAGTTCACCAGAGAGGATCGTTTCGGAGCATTGTTGAAAGTGGTGAAGATTGTTGGCTCAGAATCATTAGATTTTATTGCACCTTCGGTCTCGGCTGCTTCCGTAAGTAGACAGCCATCAGACCCAGGTCAGTTTGTCTTGGGGGATACCGTTATGCAGTATCATCTTGATGCTATGCGCCAGGATATGAACATGTCCTTTGAGGAAGCCGAGGGCGAGCAGCAAGGTGTCGTGTTTGTGGCCAGCGGTATAACGGCCTCTTTGGGGGCAGGTGTGGTGAGCTATATGTTTCGGGCTGGATCCTTGATGTCGAGTTTTTTAGCAACGGTACCACTGTGGAAAAGCTATGACCCCGTTGCCGTACTGATCGCACCCAAGATTAAGAAAAATAACCTTGATAAGCAAGAAAGGGAAGGCATAGAATCTACATCAGATATTGATACTACTGTCGAAACCATGTTTACAAGAGATCCTGAGTAATATGCGCCTTACCCCAGCAATACGAATAAGCCTTGGACTGGTATCCCTGACAGTCAGTCTGCTGCTTCTCGGTCAACTCTTAGGTTTAGCTCCGGACCGGACTGAGGCTGTCTTTGAATCAAGGAAAAATCTTTCAGAAGCTCTGGCGATACAATTTTCAGCGTCGGCAGAGAATGATATTCTTCCTGTTGTCAAAGAGACCCTCCAATCTTTGGTGGCAAGGGATAATGATATCAGGTCTGCCGCGTTACGGGATGATCAGGGCGGATTGCTTGCCGAGGCAGGTAATCATCTTGCGTACTGGCAACCTTCCAGCGATGGTCGCTCGACATCAACCCATGTCCAGATCCCGATAATGCGCGGAAAGGAACGTTGGGCAACGGTTGAGATAAGTTTTTCGCCGCTATGGGTGAGTAATGTCTCCACAGGGTTGAAAAACTCCTATCTTGGTTTGATCCTTTTTGTCGCTTGTGCCGGGTTTGCAGGTTACTTCTTGTTGATGAAAAGAACGCTGCGAGAACTTGATCCCTCTGCAGTCGTTCCCGGCAGAGTGCGAGCCGCATTTGATGTACTTAAAGAAGGAGTTTTGATTCTTGATGAAAAGGAGCAGGTTGTTCTCGCCAATGCTGCATTTGCAGAGTTAATGGGAAAGTCCCCTTTGGATCTTGTAGGTTTCAGGGGATCAGAGCTTGGCTGGAAAGGGTGCAGGTCGACTCGGCATTTGGAGCACCTTCCCTGGATGCGGGTGCTCAAGGATGGGAAAAGTGTAACCGGGATTCGTTTGGTCAGGGAGTCGGTCAACAGTGCGGCGATAACATTTATTGTTAATGCTGCACCTGTTTTGGACGGTGAAGGAAGGCGTCGTGGAGTTCTTGTCACATTTGATGACATAACTGAGATCGAAGAAAGGAATCAGGAGCTTAGTCAGGCGGTCAATAAACTCCAGTTAACCACTGAAGAGGTCCAGATTAAAAACCGGGAACTGGAATTTCTCGCTAACCATGACCCCATGACGCTTCTCCTCAACAGAAGAGCATTTAATCGGGAGTTCAGTAAGCTCTTTAGCGAAGCGCAGCAGAATGGTTCGGATTTATCGTGCATCATGTGCGATATTGATCATTTTAAATCAGTAAATGACAGGTATGGTCATGCCTCTGGAGATAAAGTTATAAAGGCGGTTGCTGCTCAGTTGCAAAAGAATGCCCGGGAAGGCGACTTGATAGGGCGCTATGGTGGCGAAGAGTTTTGCCTTGTCCTTCCTGGTAGTGATCTTAAACAGGCTGCTTATGTTGGTAACCGGATACGGCAGGCTATTAAGGCAGATGTTTCAACCGGGATTCAGGTGACCATGAGTTTTGGTGCCTCTTCCTTGCAGTTTAAAACCAATGCTCCCGATGAACTGACTAATCAGGCTGACAAGGCCCTCTATATTGCTAAAGAAAGTGGCAGGAATCGTCTTGTCTGTTGGGGTGACGAAGAGCTCGCTGATTTTTCAGGCCAGGAAGGAGGGTGCCTTCCTCTGGCAGATAACAGGCAAGATGCTCAGCCAACACAAGAACACGCAACTCGAAATGTTGTCGAAGAGGAAGGTGGCGGTGATGATGAAGTGCAGCGGTTAACCTTTCGTCTCCAGCAGTTAGAGGAGTTGGCTGAAAAGCGTTCTCAGGAGCTGAAACATATTACAGCCTATGATGTGGTGACAGGCCTGCCAACCAGGACGCTCTTTTATGATCGGGTGTCGCAGGCATTGGTGCGTGGGCGACGTTATGATAATATAGTAGCGATATTGTCCATTTCCATTGACACTGTTCAGCGAATTAGCGAAACCTTGGGCTATAAATCCGGTGAGAATTTATTGCAACAAATAAGCAAGCGGCTGGCTGTAGCCTTGCGGGAAATGGATACCGTGGCCAAGTTACCAACGTCTTCTTTGGTGCCAACAATTTCTCGTCTTAGTAGCGAAGAGTTTGGCATACTGTTGACCGACATAGAGGAAACCGATGCTATCGTCTGGATAGTTAAGCGGATCCTGGTGGAGTTTGATAATGCATTTCATGTAGAAGGGAATAAATTCTACGCTAATGCAAGTGTTGGTATTTCTATTTATCCTTATGATGGCTCTTCCCCTGAAGAACTTGATAAAAATGCTGCGTCGGCCAGGAGGTATGCGAGAAATAAGCTGGATCATAATCAATATTGTTTTTATTCTGATACTATTCATTCTGTATCAACCAAGCACCTGCAGCTAGAAAGTAGACTTCATAGGGCAATAAGTAACGATGAGTTTGTTTTGTATTATCAGCCTAAAATCGATAGTAGGACTTGGTCTGTAGTTGGCATGGAAGCACTGCTCCGCTGGGATGATCCTGAGAATGGTCTGGTCCCACCTTACGAATTTATTTCGATTGCCGAGTATTCAGGTCTCATTGGCGTGATAGGTGAATGGGTGCTGGAGACAGCTTGTAGACAATTACGTGCATGGCTCGACATGGGTATTGAACATAACAGTGTAGCTGTAAATTTTTCAAATAGGCAGTTTCGTGAGCAAGGACTTGTTGCAAAAATTATAAAAATTTTGAATAAGAATAAGCTGAATCCGGAGCACCTTGTGGTAGAAGTTACTGAAACTGCCATGATGGAAAATGTTGCCTACTCTACAGATGTTCTGCGATCAATAGATAGTCATGGAATATGTATTGCTCTTGATGATTTCGGTACTGGATATTCTTCGCTTGGTTATCTGAAAAATTTTCCAGCAAGCTATGTCAAGATAGATCGTTCTTTTGTTGCTGATATTGAGACAAATGAGAAAGAGAAGAGTTTGGTGAATTCGATAATTAAAATGGCTCACGGGATGGGGATTAAGGTGACAGCAGAAGGAGTTGAAAATGAAGCACAGGTAGCACTGCTTCGTAATTTCGGTTGTGATGAGATGCAGGGTTATATCTTCAGTAAGCCAGTTGCTGCCAATGAGGCGACCAGGCTCCTTCAGGGCGGTATTGAGTCTATAGTGAGATCGTGGAGACAGTAGGTGGTGTTCCTGGTCCAGGGATATTTAAAAAGAGCATGTTTCTGGAGGTATAGATGGATGCACTGTTGAAGGACGTCATGAAGACGGCAAATCTTTTTACTCTGCCTGACGTCTATCTTCGCTTGAAAAGCATCCTGGACGATCCTGATTATGCCATGGCTGAGGTCTCGGTGGTGATCAGCCATGATCCGGCGATGACTTTTCGTTTGTTGCGCATAGTAAACAGCTCCCTCTATGGCTTCGCCCAAAAGGTGGAAACCGTTAGCCGTGCAATCACCTTGCTTGGTTCGCATCAGGTGCATGATATCGTGCTGGCGGCCTCCGTCGCCGAGGCATTCAAAGGGATCGCCGCCGACGTGATGGATGTGAGGAAATTTTGGCGATGTAGTGTTCAGTGCGCAGTTACCTGTAGCCATTTGGCCCTGCTGTGCGGAGCTTGCGATAAGGAAAAATTATTTGTTGCCGGCCTGCTGCACGACATCGGTCACCTCGTCATGTATCAAGCTGTTCCAAGTCTCTCGCAACAGGCACTCTTTTATGTAAAAAATACGGGTAAGTCGATAGTCGAAGCTGAGCAAAAAATGCTCGGCTTTGATTATACTCAGATTGGCGCCTACCTCATGGAACAATGGGAACTTTCGGGCACGTTGAAGGAGACAACAGCTCACCATGTCCTGCCTGAAAAAGCCGAACACCATCCATTGGAGACCGTTCTGGTGCATATCGGTTCGCTGTTGACAAGGGCCAATGATGGGGAAGGGGTATTTAATGAGGGTGTGTTGGCTGTGCACCCATATGCATGGGAAATTTCAAGGCTGAGTCCGGAAGACTGCACCTCCATTCAGGAGGAGGTCAAGAAAGATGTTCGAGTGGCAATGGAGCTGATTTTTCTGTAGATGGATGGTGTACTTGTTGAGCGACTTTCTCGCCACCGGGGTTCAATCTGAGCCCTGGTCGTAGGGTAGCGTAGTTACAACCTCTACGACTGCTTGCTTTTGCTTCTCTCTGTAGGGGAAGCAAGCTGCTGGCTATGATTTTTCTTGTCAGGGTGATTAGGGAGCAGTATTGAAAAGATAGTATATGTCATATCTAACCATAAGGTTATTGTCTGGAAGGTCACTTACGTCAACCGTGGTACAGCTCAACATGCGCAAATGTCATTATCGATTCTCTGTTTATTGGGCAATGCTGTTTTTTGCTCTGCTATGTCCAGCTATCGCAAGTACAGGGGGCGGTGAGCCAACTGCCGGTAATAGGACGGCTTCCCCTGCTGTAGACCGGGGGGGGCTAATGTTTCTCAGTCTGGATGACCTCATTGTCATTGCACTTGACCATAACCAGATGATCGAGGTGGTGAGGCAGCAACTGGCACAGAGTGAAGGGCAGCTCACCATGGTCCGATCTGGGTATTTACCGCAACTGGCAGTTGAAGGCCGTTATTTTTATACTGAGAGGCAGGATTCAGCTTCTTCTGCTGCGGAAAATAACAGTGAAGGACAATCTCTACTGGTTAACGATGAAGCTGAAGAGGACGATATCGTCCACGGGGCATTTAATATCTCTCAGCTGATCTATGATTTTGGCAAGACCACAGGTGCCATCGATGCCGGAAAGATGAACCTGAAAGCTGTGGACTCTCAGTTGCAGAGACAGCTCCAGGATATTCTCTTTCAGGTAAAGATGGCATATTATAACGTATTGGAAAAGAAACGATTAGTCGATGTTGCCATGGAGTCTGTGGAAAGTTTCCAGCAGCACCTTGATCGCGCAGATATTTACTATAAAACCGGCGTACGGACCAAGATTGATGTGATCAATGCTGAGGTAGAGCTTTCAAATGCTAGAATGAATCTTGTGCGCTCAAGATATAATCTTAAAACAGCCAGAGTTTCTCTTGAACAAATTTTGGGTACCAAGCCTAACCAGGGACGATATACCCTCTACGATGACGGAGTAAATCTAGATAACGTCATCGAGTCCATGCCTCCAGTGCTTAAGAGCCTTGAAGAATTGATACAGGTTGCCTTGGAGCAGCGACCTGACTTGCTCCAGTTTAAACAGTTGACTGAGGCAGCCAAGGCACAGCTGAGAAGTGTTAAGGGGGATTACTGGCCCTCCATCACGGCAGAGGTCAGGTACAATGACTACGACACGAATCTTTCCCTGTACAAAGATAGTTGGGAGGCAGGGGTTGCCTGTACCTGGAAATTATTTTCAGGATTCCATACACAAGGCGCCGTGGCTGAAGCCAGAGGTGGCGTACTTGAAAATAAAGCAAGGTTTCGGGATATGCAGTTGACTATCACCAGTGAAGTTACAGACAGTTACCTGAAGGCGGATGAGAGTAGGCAGAGCGTACAGATAGCACTGCAAACACTTGGGCTTGCCAGGGAAAATCTTACCTTGGCGCAAAAAAGGTATGAATCCGGATCCTATGATGTGATTGAATTTAACGATGCCCAACTGAGCCTGACGAGAACACTCAGTGAACTGGTTGTAACATATTATAACTATCTTACCGCCTTTGCAGGTATCGAGAATGCAATAGGTGCACAGCTCGGGGGGATGAGGAAGAGGAGCAGCCAGCTTGAATGATATTTTCTAAAACGACTGCTGATGATCTGACCAACTCTGTGCGCAGAGTATCTGCCGTTCAACCACAGGCGGTCTGCTTTTCTGTCTTGTGCTACCTCAAAACCATAGATCCAAAACAGCTGTTGAACCAGAAGAGCTAAAGTCACGACTTCGGCTCTCCACTGTTCCGGCCAAAAAGAGTTTTTTTTCATGCTGACGAGCTGTTCCTGACATCTAAGAAGTCGCTACTTCTTGGGTGTAATGCCTTTAACAGAGATGTTGTTCATATGATTGGTCGCTCATGAATCATTATACACGCAACTGGCTCAATGCACTCTGCAGACAAATAAATGGCATAAGCCGTGCGGTCGTATTTCTGGAGACATCAGAGAACGGCAAGTACACCCCCTCTGCACTTTTTCCGGAAGGACTTACTGATTATCAAGAATTGGTAGATGTGGCAAAAACGGCCTTGTCGGAGGGGAAGGACATCGTCTTGCCGAAAAAAGATGCAGGCGTCAATACCGGTGAACCACAAGATCTCATTGCCTGCCCACTTTTCTTGAAAAAAAAGCTGTATGGTGTTGTTGTACTCCAGGTTACCCGTCGTATCCCCGTAAAACATCAGGCGATCATCCTCTTTATTCAAGATTCGACAGTCTGGCTTGAGGCCTTTCTTAAGGAACAGGGATCGGGTGATAATCAGCAACTGGTTACCTTGCTGGAACTTGTCGCCTCCTGCCTGGAACACGAACACGTTCAAGAGGCAGCCACCGATGTGGTCTCCGAGCTGAGTGATCGTCTTTCCTGTGAACGGGCCAGTATCGGCTTCCTCCGTGGGCGTTCAGTCAAAGTCGTAGCAGTGTCGCATAGCGCTGGATTCGATCAAAAATCCAACCTGATCCGTGATATCGGCGAAGCAATGCACGAGGCCATGGACCAGGGATGTGCCATTAGCTATCCCCAAAGCGATGATGCGGTTCTCGTTACCCGCTGTCATGCGACCCTGCTTGATCTCTATGGCATTGGAGCGTCTCTAACGGTTCCCTTCGTCAGCCATGGGAAGGTTTCAGGGGCAGTGTTGATCGAAAGGGGGACAGATGATCTTTTTGATCAGGCAACAAGAGAACATCTTGAACATATTGTATCCATCGTCGGCCCTGTACTTGAAGTAAGGCTGCGTGATGAACAGTGGCTGCCCATACGTATAGCCCATGCCTGCAAGCATCTTATGGCGCGTATTTTGGGGCCCGGGCACCTGGCCCTTAAATTTTCCCTCCTCTCCCTCTGTCTTGTTGCCGCGACTCTCTTCTTTGTCTTCGGCGAATTTCGGGTTGCAACGAATGCGCGATTGGAAGCCCTGATACAGCGGGTAGTTGTTGCTCCCCAGGATGGCTATATTGCGCAGACGACTGTCCGGGCCGGCGATATTATCCACAGCGGTGATGTCCTTGCCACCCTTGACGACAAGGATCTCAACCTTGAGAATCGGAGATGGTCAAGTCAGTTAGAGCAACTCCAAACCGAGTATCGCGATGCCCTTGCCAAACATGATCGTTCTCGGGTCAGTATAGTCAGTGCCAGGATAAGGCAGGCAGAGGCTCAGCTGAACCTTGTGAATGAGAAACGTGCTCGGACAAGGCTGACAGCACCTTTTGATGGTCTCGTTGTCAGTGGTGACCTCAGTCAATCCCTTGGTTCACCGGTCCAGCGAGGTCAGGTGTTGTTTACGGTTGCTCCCTTAGATGCCTACAGGGTCATGCTTAAGGTCGATGAACGTGATGTTGGCAAGGTCCTCAAGGGACAACATGGCAACCTGGTCCTTTCCGGCATGCCAAGACAAGCGTTTCGTTTCACTGTAGACAAGATCACTCCTGTATCAATCGCTGAAGAGGGGCGTAATTTCTTTCAGGTGGAAGCGAAAATAGAGGAATCTTCTGATTTGCTGCGTCCCGGTATGGAGGGGGTCGCTAAGATTGATATTGATCAGCGGCGGTTGATTTGGATAGTGAGCCATCGATTCGTTAATTGGTTGCGAATGAGGTTTTGGGCTTTTTGGCCCTAGTGGGCTGTTAAACCAGGGCCAATTTCTCTTGCTGTTTTAATTGTTGAGCGGTGATAGCTATGTCCCTTTACAGTACATATTGGTACCGGGTGGCGGACATCAAGCCGAGTTTGCGTAGGCATGTGGTTCTCCATCGACATGTCTACCGTAACGAGAACTGGTATGTCCTCCAGGATCCCTCATCAGGGCGGCAGCATCGATTTAATACAAATGCCTATCTTGTCATCTCCTTGATGGATGGGCAAAGAACCGTGGCTGCCATTTGGGATGCTGCCTCTGCCCTGCTCGGTGATCAGGTGCCATCCCAGGATGAAATTATCCGTCTGCTCAGTCAGCTCCATTCCATCGATGTGCTGCAAAGTAGTGTTCCCCCGGATACCCAGGAGTTGTTTCAGCGTCAGAGCATGCAGCGGGGTAAATGGAAACAGCGGTTTAAAAATCCATTTGCCCTGCGATTTCCTCTCCTTGATCCCGATCGCTTTCTCGTCAAATGGATGCCGCTGGTCAGGCCGCTTTTTAGCTGGTCAGGATTGCTGATATGGTTTCTCTTTGTCGGCACAGCTGTGGTGCTTGCTGCTCTTCATTGGCCGGAATTGAGCCAAAATATGGCTGATCGAGTTTTCACTCCTGAGAATCTTCTTCTTCTTTGGTGTGTTTATCCTGCGGTCAAGCTCCTGCACGAACTTGGTCACGCCTTTGCCACCCGTATATGGGGTGGTGAGGTCCATGAGATGGGCCTTATGTTGCTCGCCTTCACGCCGATCCCTTACGTCGAGGCTTCGTCATCAGCTGCCTTTCCTGATAAGCGCAGGCGGATGGCTGTCGCTGCTGCCGGAATGGCGGTTGAGTTATTTGTTGCTGCAGCGGCTCTTTTTATCTGGCTCAATGTTGAGTCAGGGCAGGTGAGTACTATTGCCTATAACATCATGCTGGTGGGTGGCATCTCGACGCTGCTGTTCAATGGTAATCCATTGCTTCGCTATGATGGCTATTATATCCTGGCAGATTGGATTGAGATTCCAAATCTCGGTCAACGATCAACTCGTTACCTCGGTTACCTCCTGCAGCGTTACCTGTTCGGCGTTACAGATGCTGCTTCACCGGTTACCTCGAAGGGAGAACCTCTCTGGTTCGTTGCTTACGGAATTATCTCTTTTTGTTACCGTTTGTTGGTATTGGCACTTCTGGCGCTCTTTATCAGCAGCAAGTTCTTTTTTGTCGGCGTTCTGATTGCCCTGTGGGCGATCTGCACCCAGATTATTGTTCCTGCGATTCGTAACAGCTACTCCTTCTTTCAGAGCGTTGCCGGCCGTAGAAAGCGAACACGTTTCGTCACCGCTTCTCTGCTGTCCGCCGTCCTGACCTTGATTATGCTCTTTGTTGTTCCTGCCCCACTGAGAACCCGTGCTGAAGGGGTCGTATCTTTACCGGAACATTCCCGGGTCCGCGCAGGCACAGACTGCTTTATCGCTGACCTGCTGGCAGAGGATGGTCAAGCAGTGGCTGTCGGGGACCCTCTCATCCGTTGTGTAGACCCGTACATAGAAGCTGAGGCACGTGTGCTTAAGGCGAATGTTGAGGAAGTAAGGGCTCAATATAATGCCGAGCCCCTGCAATCACGGGTTCAGCGAGAGATCCTCAAAGATAAAAAAAACGCGGCTCAAGCCGACCTGACCCGTACCCTGGAAAGGATGAACGAGCTGACTATTCGTAGTCCCGGTCAGGGGCTTCTGGTGTTGCCCGATGCCAAAAATCTAGCGGGTCGCTTTGTCAAACAGGGAGATCTTCTTGGATATATCGTAGGGGCAGGCAGGTCGTCTGTGCTTGTGGTGGTCCGGCAGGATGATATTGCCCTGGTCAGAGAACGGACAAGAGGGGTTGAGCTCAGGCTGGCCGGTAGCCTCGACACCCTTTTGACCACTACCGTTAACAGAGAAATTCCAGCAGCAAGCGAGTACCTCCCCAGTCCTGTGCTCGGTACCGGCGGAGGTGGTAAGATAGCAGTGGCACCAGGAGATCCCCAGGGGACACAGACGTTAAGGAAAACATTTCAGCTTGAGTTTAATTATCCCTTCAAGATGGGACAGGTGCGGATAGGGGAACGGGTGTATGCCCTGTTTGATCACGGCTACGAACCACTGGGCCTGCAATGGTACCGCTGTCTTCGCCAGCTTTTTCTGCGACAATTCCATGTTTAACCACCGCCTGTCGGCAATACCGCAACCAGGCATTGTCAACGGTTTCTACCCGGAACGTTCGCCCCAAAAAAGAGAATTTCTCCATGGTGCCGTCAGCTCTTGTACAGGTCTTGTACGTTCCCTAACCGTATATCGCAGCGGGGCGTTGCGTCGTACACTTGCTGCGATTCATCATCATTGCCGGCAAATTGAAAAACTTGATGACACAGCATTGGCAGAATATGCAAAAAAACTTCGACTACAGCTTCATCAGCATGGCCTGACAACCGATCTTACCAGAAAGGCCTTTGCCTTGATCCGGGAAACAGCTGGCCGAACCATCAATATGCGTCATTTCGACACGCAACTGATTGGTGGCTGGATCATGGTGCATGGCAGGCTTGCGGAGATGGAAACCGGAGAAGGAAAAACATTCACCGCCACCCTTGCTGCCGCCGCCGCAGCCCTTGCCGGTATCCCGGTCCATATCGTTACGGTCAACGACTATCTTGTGACCCGTGATGCCGAATCAATGGGGCCAATTTACCAGGCACTGGGACTACGGGTTGGCGCTGTTACCGAGAAAATGGATCCCGGCCAACGGCGTTCCGCCTATGCCGGAGATATTACCTATTGCACCAATAAACAACTCGCCTTTGATTACCTTCGGGATCGTCTCGTTCTTGGTGATGATCACGGTCGTTTGCGCCTCCAACTCGAACGGTTGCATAATAAAAAATCGCGTAAAGAACGTCTGTTTCTGCAGGGGCTCTGCTTTGCGATTGTGGATGAAGCTGACAGTGTACTTATTGACGAGGCACGTACGCCCCTTATCATCTCGCGAAACACCGAAAACCCAGAGGAAGAACAGGCCTATTTTCGGGCAATGGCATTGGCCGAATCATTGCGCAACGATATTGATTTCACCCTGGACCATCAGGGACGTCGAGTTCATTTAAGTGATGAGGGCAGCAGGCGCATTGCTGCATTGAGCAAGGCAATAGGAGGAATCTGGAATGGTACCAGGCAAAGGGAAGAACTTGTCTGTCAGGCCCTTGCAGCCCAAAATTTGTATCAGTTGGACCGTCACTACCTTGTGCAGGATGGGAAGGTACTGATCATTGATGAGAATACAGGGCGGGTCATGGCAGATCGATCCTGGGAGCGGGGGCTGCACCAGTTGGTTGAAATCAAAGAAAACTGCGAGCTTAGCGGTCAGCGGGAACACCTGGCCCGTTTGACCTATCAGAGGTTTTTCAGGCGGTATATCTGCCTTGCAGGCATGACAGGTACTGCCCGGGAAGTGCAGCGGGAATTATGGTCGGTTTACGGTTTAGTTGTCGTCAAGGTGCCAACGAATAAGCCGCCTCGACGCAGGGAGTTGGCTCGGCGTATTTTTCCTGATCAAGCAACAAAATGGAATGGTGTCATCACGCAGATCAGAACAATGCACAAGCAGGGACGACCAATACTGGTGGGGACCCGCTCTGTTGCTGCATCTGAACACCTGAGCAGCATGCTCAGGGGCGCGGGCCTAAGGCATCAGGTCCTGAATGCGCGCCAGGATGCTCAAGAAGCAGAGATTGTCGCCCAGGCTGGAGGTAAAGGCGCCATTACCATTGCAACCAATATGGCAGGCCGTGGCACCGATATTCCTCTGGAGGAAGGTGTTGCCGAAATAGGTGGGCTGCACATAATCGCCACTGAAGGTAACGAAGCACGACGGATTGACCGTCAACTGTATGGCCGTTGCGGCAGGCAGGGAGATCCGGGCAGTTATGAAACAATCCTCTCTGTTGATGATGAACTCCTCCAGCACTACCTTGGTCCTATGCTCTTGAGCTTTCTTGGTGGTCTGGTGCAGCAAGAGAAACCATTATCGCAGCATATTGGCCTGATCAGCATGGCCCTTGCCCAGTCTGCAAGAGAGCGCTACCACCTTCAGATACGACGCGATCTTATGGAGATGGATGAGCGTGTCACTAGCTTACTCGGCTTTAGCGGACGATTAGAGTAAGAAAAAAGCAGAGAGCTCAGCAGGGCAGAGATCGTTCGCTCAGCTCGGCCTGTTAAGAGGAGTATAGCGCCCCCTTGTCAAGACCATATGTGCCTTTGTTTAAGGTGTAGCAAGTTGAGAGGTGGCGGTGCGTCAAAAATTCGGACAAGCCCTTAAGTGAGTGTCCACTTTTTCTAAACCACCTCGCTGTTCCAGCGACACAGGAACACGGCCAGGCCGGCAGGGAAGGAAGAGGCCGCTCCTGCCGGCCGGCAGGCTTAGATGGTCGTGCTGAGTTCGGCGGCCCACTGCCGGATATCGGCAGCCGACGCATCCGGTTCCCCATCGATACGCAGGGGCTCGTTGAGCAGCTCTGCTCCCAGCTCGGTCATCTTTTGGTCAAGCAGGTCAACAGCACCGCAATAGTGGGGGAAGCTTGAGTCGCCGCAGCCGAATACGCCGACTCGGAGTCCCTTGAGCTCGGCCTGGTCAAGGTTATGGTAAAAGGGTTCAAAGTCTTCCTGGAACTCTATCTCCTCATCACCCCAGGTCGAGGCGCCGAGCAGAACACAATCCCACCCCGCTGTCAGCTCCTCCACCCTGGCGTTGCTGACGTCTCTGAGCGTCACCTCTGCTCCCTTTTCCTGAAGATAGTCGCCTATCTGTTCCGCTACCATCTCTGTGTTGCCTGTGGTTGAACCGTAGATAATCAGGGTCTTTGCCATGGTGTACTCCTCTGAGAGTTGTTGTATTGGTCGAATGGTCAGGCTGCCTTCTTGGCGCAGCCGCATCTGCCGCAGCCGCCCTCTCCGCAGGCCTGCTTGGGGCGGATGATCACCTTGCCTGCATCGTGGCAGAGTGCCAGTCCCTTCTCACCCATGAGGTAGATCTTCTTTTCCGGCAGCTTGGACCTGGAGACGAGGTCGTTAAAGGCGAACTGTGCGGCAGGGGTGATGGTGGAAATACCCTCGGTATGAATGAAGACATTGCCCGTTCCCAGGTAGGTGCGAGCCATGATAACGGTTACCCTCAAAGCCGTCTCTTCGTTAAAGGACCCCTTAAGGTTGATGTGTAGGTTGCCGTTACGTTGGTTGGCGTTAATTTTCATGGATCTCTCCTCGGATGAGCTGTGGTTTGGTGCCTATTGAATAATCTTGGTGAGCCCTTTTGCCAGTGATGAGAGCCCGGAACTTCGCATCATCACATAGGGTTTCTGGTTGCGTTTGCAGATACGCTTCACACAGTTGGTGGCATCATGGCTTACGCAGTCTATGGGGCAGAGCACGGCATCGGCGGTGTGGAGCATTTTCGGCAGCTGGTTGCGCGATGCCTCCTTGCCGCCGTCATGGTGGATGAAGCGCCCGTTCATCTTTTCCACCATCTCCCGGTAGCGGGGGACCATCTTGCTCAGGCCGCCGACATAGAGGACGGTCTTGCCGCAGAGATCAGGCCCCGGACACCTTTCCGTATGCTGATCGCTGCAATGTTCGCAGTCTGGGGTGGCCGTGGTTGCGTTTAGGATCATGGCCGTTTCCATGGAGAGGATTTCCAGAGCCAACTCCTCCTTTTCCCGCTGAAGGGCCTTGCACCTGGACTCAAGGTCGTCCACATTATCCCAGGCCACCTCAAGCAGTTCTCTGCTCTGCTCAAGTTGAGCGGCAAGGAGGTCGCCTGTTCCCTGCAAGCCGGCATTTTTCTGGCGGACAGCAAGCAGATCCTCCTGGAGCGTCTCTATCCTCTTTTCAAGCTCTGCCCGATCTGCGCCTGATTCCAAGGTGGTAATCCTTGTCAGCAGCTCTCGCTGCTCCGCCAGCAAGCACTCCTGGGTGGCCTGCATTTTGGCCAGCTCGTCCTGGTCTGCCAGGTGCTGTTTTTTTTCCTTTCGAGCCAGTTGCCGCTCTGAGAGCAGCACCTTCTCCAGGAGGGCCAGCTTGGAGCGCAGTTCATTGGCGCTCTGGCGCTCCTTTTGGGAGGATGCAAAGACATCGTGGGAAAGCATATGGACCTGGCCGTATATTTGTGAGCGGAGCTCACTGCTTATGGTCGGGTGGGTCATGACCGCCCAATAGGCGCCGGCAACAGCACCCTTGTCCAGATCCCTTGTCCAGAGACCGTGTATGGCGTCGTCGTCCTCTGCCCTCTTGTAGCGGTTAATCGCCTTGCGGTGCTTCAGATCGAGCAGCTTGTGCAGGGCCCTGGACTGCGGGCAGCGTTGACTTGCCTGGTTGACCAGATTGGTGTGGATCTGGAAATCGTCCATGGTGCTGCTCAAACCATAGAGCCTCTTCCTGGCCAGTCTTCGGATGTCGGCTCGCCGCAGGCAGGTCCCGACGATTGAGCAGTGATACCCTTCCTTTCCTTCCCACAGCTTCCTCCGTCGAGGAGCAGGGCGGTTACCTCCGGCGGAGGCGTTGTGCCTGGTGTTCATTTCGCTCTCCATTGGTTAGCTTTGTTTAATAGTGTTAGTGGTGTCTAATTTGAGGCGTAAAATAATTCCCGGCGCACCAGGGTGAGCCGGGAAGGGCTTAGAATTCGTAGGCCAGTTGGGCGGTAAAGACATCGGCATCCTCACCGCTGCCCCCCTCGTCTTCATCGTAATCGCTGTCATGGAAATATTCGAGGGTAAGGCTGGTTCCCTCAAACAGGACCATGCTGACCGCTCCCATATAGCGGGCGTAGGGCAGTTCCAAGGCCAGTGCCTCGGCTGTGCCCTGATAGCCCACTGCAAATATCGTTTCTTTTCCCAAGAGAGCTGTGGCGTAGGCAAGTTCGGCGTTCCAGGCCTTGGGTTGTGCGCCTTCACCCTTAAAGTCCAGTTCCGAAGGGGCAAAGGGATCGATCGCCTGGATATATTCACTGATCAGCGAAAATGGTCCGTAACCTGCGGTGAGGTAGACCCCGAACCCGGGGACCTGGTCGATGATCGAGTCCAGGCCGGCACCATCAAAGGCGTCGGATATTCCTCCTGAATCTGCAAGGTTACTCACCCAGCTTGCCCCGGCATCCACCCGGGTCTCGTCGATTTCATGATGGTAGGACAGCATCGCGCCAAAGCCTTTGATGGTGTCGTTGCCGTCGGTCTCGTTCATCCCCTTGTAGCTGTAGAGTGCCCCCGTAAAACCATGCTGCTCCACGCCGATTGCCAGGCCCGGGGCGTTTATTTCACCAACTTCAAGGGTGAGTGGGTCCTGCACCATGTTGGTGTCAAATTGGCCAAATGGCAGGTAAAATTTACCGGCAGTGAGCAGAACGGGAAATTTTTGATAGTTGCCCAACCAGATATTGGCTTCATCGATAAAGAGGTGCTGGTCTTCCTCTCCGCCTTCATACTTGGCAAGGATATGGCCGACAACCCAGTCCGAAAGTTGGGCGTCAAAACCCAGCTCAACGGTGGCCACATTGAACTCGCTTGCAGCATCGCCCGCGAAATCGTCGCCCACAACCGCTTCAGCCTCGATGAGTCCAAACAGGGTGACGTAGTCATTTATCTGTTGTGATTTTCCCTCGGCCTCCTGCTGCCTGCGGATCTCCTTGAGCACCTGCTGCTGGACCTTGGTCCGGAGGAGCTCCTCGGGGACCGGAGAAGAGGAGATGCCCCCTGCCCTGATTGGCTCGGGCTGGGCTGGTCTCTCTTGTTCCATTGCTGCGACCCGTTTGCTGAGCTGCTGGTTTTGAGCGATTAACTGTCGAACCTGTTCCTGCAGCTGCTCCAGATCCGAGTCAACAGCAAAGGCGCTGCTCCCTGTCAGGGCCATCCCGAGTCCCAGGGTTGCGCTTAGTGTTTTGTGGAATTTTTTCACTCTTTCCCTCAAAGTGGTGTTGATAACAGTATGGGCCAAGTCCGCCTCGGTCCTCAGATTGGAAGCCCTCTTTGTTCTGTCGGCCCTATGACGGCCAGGCCAACTATACAATCCGAGCTGAACGAGATCAGCCGAACCATGGGCTACCTTGAAATTGATTTTTCTTCCAACCTTGGCCGTGCGGTCAAGATTTTATCTTCAGTATATCAAATACATGCCTGCAGGACTATTTGTCGCACGCCTTGACCTTGATCGAAAAATCTGATTTTTCAAGGGCCCCTCTATTTTAGGGCAGGGTGTTTTTTAGGCGCGACTAATGATTATACCTGGAGATGAGGTTTGTCAATAAAATTTAGGCAAGGCGAAACATGTGGTCTGCAGAGCTGGAAGAAAAGGGCGGGTGAGTTGGGTGCAGGGAGGGCTGCCGTTCTCTTTCCCACAGTCGGTTTGCTGCGGAGCCATTGCCCTTGACATCCCGGCTCGCTGCTGTAGTATCTGAACATATATTCACATAGGAAAAAGGAGAAGGAATGGCAGATGCGATGGAGGATCGCTGTGCGGTCAGGATGATCCATGGTGAGCGGGTGGAGCGGGCCCGGCAAACGGTGATCAGTCAGGAGCGGGCTGCCAGGCTGGCGCAGCTCTTCAAGGCCCTGGGGGATCCCAATCGGCTGCGTTTGTTGCTGGCCCTTGCCGAGCAGGAGATGTGTGTCTGTGACCTGGCCGCCTTTCTGGAGGTCTCTGAGTCGGCGGTCAGTCACCAACTCCGGCTGCTGCGCACCATCGACCTGGTCAGGAACCGCCGCAGCGGCACGGTACTCTACTACCGGCTGGCCGATGATCATGTCCGTGAACTGATCGCCACCGGCCTGGAACATATCGATGAGCCCCGGCAAGGAAGCTGAGCCTTAAGGAAGAAAAGCAATGAAAGCAAGTATTATTGGTATATTAGCTGAATCCTGGCAGATCTTGCTGGATTCATCGTTTTTCATGTTGGCCGGGCTCTTGATTGCCGGTCTGTTGAAGGTCTTCTTGAGCACCGCCTTTATCGCCCGTCACCTGGGCAGGGGTCGCTACTGGTCGGTGCTTAAGGCCGCCCTCTTGGGGGTGCCGCTGCCCATCTGCTCCTGCGGGGTATTGCCGGCTGCGGTTTCATTGAAAAAGCAGGGTGCCAACAAGGGGGCAGTCACCGCCTTTCTGATCTCCACCCCGGAATCAGGGGTGGATTCCATGGCCGTGACCTATGCCCTCCTGGATCCGTTGATGACTGTGGTGCGGCCGGTGGCCGCCTTTGTCACGGCCCTGACCGGCGGTTTTTTGGAAAACAGCATCTCCTATGATCCGGCCAGGGCAGGAGCGCTCCCGGGCGAGAATAACGGAAAAAAGGCTGACTCAGGGGCCCATACCTTCGCAGCGGTGTTCGATACCATGGGCAATGGTGACGGCGATGGCTGGAGCGATCAGTGCTGCCCCAGTCATGGTCCCCCGCAGGAGCAGTCCGGTGCGCGGCCGGCTGGGCTCATGGTGGGGTTTGCCCGTAAGCTCTGGGCAGGGCTCTGTTTTGCCCTCACCGAGGTCTGGGGCGATATCGCGGTCTGGTTTTTTGCAGGGGTGCTCCTGGCCGGTGGGATCACCTATCTGATCCCGGACGAGTTTATGGCGAGTTGGCTGGGGGGCGGCCTGGGTTCCATGCTGGTGATGCTGCTCTTCGGCATCCCCCTCTATATCTGTGCCTCGGCCTCTACCCCTGTTGCCGCGGCCCTGATCCTCAAGGGCGTCAGTCCCGGGGTGGCCCTGGTCTTCCTCTTGGTGGGGCCGGCAACCAATGTCACCTCCCTGTCGGTGCTGTTCAGCGTCCTGGGCAGGAAGAGCACCCTGCGCTATCTACTGGTGGTGGCGCTGACGGCCATGGCCTTTGGCCTGGGGGTGGACTGGCTCTACCAACTGCTGGAGATCTCTCCCCAGGCAGTGATCGGGGCCTCCACCGAGGCCGTGCCCCATGGGCTGCAGCTGGCAGCGGCCGGGTTGCTGCTCCTCTTTTCGATCAAACCTATTCTGGCTTTTGTGAAGATCCGGCTGAGCCGCAAGAAGGGGCATGTCTACTATCAGCGGAATTTTCCCCGCTGAGAAGTTCGCCGTTAAGACGTTTACCATTCAGGCCGGGCTAAGCGGGAGCCCGGGGCTGTGGCCCAGGTGGGGGGGAGGGTGAAGGAGGGTGAAGAGAGGGGCCGCGGCTCTCTCCTCAGAGGGAGAGCCGCGGCCCGGCTGCGAAAGATGAGCCGGCCTAGAAGGTGACCACCTCGATTTTGTTGAGCAGGGTTTTCAGTTCCTCCTGCCAGTTGGTGCCGCCCATGGTCAGGGCCAGTTTTTCCGCCAGGTGGACCGGCCGTGCCCCCTTGGCCTGGTTACGGCTGAGGCCGGAGATACAGGAGGGGCAGTTGGTCAGGATCTCGGTGGCCGTGTTCATGGCCAGGGCCTGTTCCATGGCCTCGCCCTTGCGTTGGAGCATGGCGCCGGAGATGTCCGGCCGGGAGAGGGCCATGGTGCCGGCCTCGGAACAGCAGTTGGGCACCGGGGTGACCCGAGCGGAGAGGGCAGCCTGAATCATCGCGGCCCCGCCTCCCTCCAGGGAGTCGTGGCAGGGGGCATGGTAGAGGCAGTGGGGCTGATCCTGGAGATCCAGAGGCTGGATCTGGTTGTCCAGGGTGAATCGGGAGACATCGCTGATCCTGCAGCCAAAGATCTCTTCCACCCCCATCTCTGCCAGGGCCTCCTTGCAGGTCCCGCAGCTGATCACAAAGGCATCAAAGTTAATATAACCCAGCATGTCCCTGATCTGACTGAGGATGATGGTGTTCCGCAGGCTCAGTTCGGCGTGCATCTTCTTCTTGGCATTGACCCTGGCCGGGAAGCCGCAGCAGAGGAAGGAGGGCGGCAGCACGATCCGTACCCGGTTCTTTAAGAGGATGTAGATCGAGGCCATGGAGATCTCGGCATAGAGCCGTTCCGAACCACAGCCGGGGAAGTAAAAGATCGTTTTCTCAGACTCTTCCGGAGGATGGATCAGCAGGGTCTCGCTGCTGGCCGTTGGTGGCAGGATATCCCGCAGGGTGGTCTTGGAGGCCGGTGCCATCTCCGAGCGGAGCAGCTCCAGGGGTGGCCAGCGTTTCTCGGCCAGGGCCGGGAGCCGGTGGAGGAGCTGGCTGGCCTGGCGCTGGAGGCCAGCACCCCACTCAACCACGGTCTTGCGAAAAAAGGCGTTGAAGTATTTGTTGCGATTCTTCAGGTAGAAGAGCGACATCCTGGTCTGGGGAGGTGAATGCTTGTAGCCGAAGTCCCGGAGGATCTCCCGCTCCAGGATGGAGACCTCGGCCGTGTCGATATCCACCGGACAGGGGGAGAGGCACTTGTGGCACATGGTGCAGTGGTCTGCCACCTCTTCCAGGTACTTCAGCTGGTTGAAGCGGGGGAAGCGGGAGCGCTGGATGTCGTAGAGCAGGGCCTCGATCAGGGCGCCGATCACCAGGTTCTTGTTGCGGGGATGAAAGAAGAGGTTGGTTCCGGGGAAGAATACGCAGCAGTCGGCCTTGCACTTGCCGCAGCGGATGCAGCGGGAGATCTTGGCCGAGAGCGCCTCCAGGGAGCCGTACTGGAGAATCCGGGCCTCCAGCTCCAGCAGGTTGAAGGAGGGGGTAAAGACCTTGTCGATGATCTGGGGATCATCCAGCTTGCCGGGATTCATCAGTCCCTTGGGGTCCACCTCCCGGCGGTAACGGTTCAGCTCCTCCACCCGTTCAGCATCCAGGAACTTCATCTTGGTGATACCGATTCCGTGTTCCCCACTGACCACCCCGTCCAGTTCCACGGCCTTGGCCATGATATCTTCAGCGGTCTTTTCCGCCCGTTTCATCATGGCCCGGTCATTGGAAAAAACCGGGATGTTGACATGGACGTTGCCGTCGCCGGCATGCATGTGGGTGGCAATGACGATCCGCTTGGTCCGGACCTGCTCGTAGGTCCGTTCGATATTGGCGCTTACCCGGCTGTAGCCCCGGAACAGTTCCAACAGGTCGGCCAGCAGCTGGTTGATGTAGGCGTGGTGGCGGACCGACTCGGTGGTCCGCAGCTCCAGCCTGGCCAGGGTCTCACGGCAGAGCTCTTCGGCCTTGGGTTTCTTGGCCTCCAGCCAGTCCGGATCTTCGATGGGTTCTGCGGTCTTGAGGTACTCCAGGGTGGAGCGGACAAAGCACTGTTTGTTGTAGATATCCTCTTCGATGTTGTAGGCGTCCACAAAACGGGCAAATTCGGCCAGGGCCGGCAGGGGCAGGACGATATCCTCGTTGAGCTTAAAGGCGTTGGTGCGGGCGGCAATGGCCCCCAGCCGCTTGCGGTCCCGCCAGAAACGGACCGCCTCCTCGTTATCCCGGGCAATGAAGGTCTCGGTGTTGACGTAGGGATCCAGCAACTTCACCAGCCGCTCCCGACCGCGGTTGATCTGCTCCTGGTCGTGGCCCACCATGTCGATCAAGAGCACCGCCTTGGGACTCTCGCTGCGGGCGGCCTTGAACTTGTAGTTGATGGCCCGGATATACTCCTCGTCAAAGTGCTCCAGGGCCATCAGGGCCTCCTGACCCTGGTGGTTGGTGAACTCCTCGGAGATCTCGACGATGACCCGGCTGGCCTCGTCCATGTCCTGGCCAAAGAACTCCAGACAGAAGGTCTGTTTTTCCTCATAGGCCTGGTAGAGGACGAACTCGGCCGAGGTGATCACCCCGTCGGTGCCCTCCTTCTGGACCCCGGGAAGCCCCTTGAGGGCCTTGTTGGTGATATCCTTCCACAACCCCTTCTTGCGGATCTCGTCGCCTCTAAGTTCGATCTGCCGGACCGGCTGCTGCCTGCTGTTGAGGACCTCATAGCAGACCAGGTCCTCGGGCAGGATCTTGCGCAGGGGATGGTTGACCCGGCGCACGGTGAACAGCTCGGCCCCGGGCATGGCAATCTTGTAGGAGAGGATGTTGTCGATGGCGGTTCCCCAGAGGACCGCGGTCTTGCCCCCGGCGTTCTCTGCGATGTTGCCGCCGATGGTGGAGGCCCAGGCGCTGGTGGGATCGGTGGCAAAGACCAGCCCCTGCTCTTCTGCTGCGGCCATGGCATCCTGGGTGATCACCCCGGCTTCCAGCTTGAGCACCGGTACCTTTTCCGCTGCATCATCGCTCAGCTGCTGGTAGCTCACCGGAAAGATGCGGTTGAGTTTCTCGGTGTTGATGATCACGCAGTTGCCCTTGACCGGGACGCTGCCGCCGGTCAGGCCGGTGCCCCCGCCCCTGGGGATGATGTGGAGGCCGAGCTCTTCCACGGCCCGCATCAGCGGCGCGACCTGGCTCTCCTGATCGGGCCTGAGAATGGCCAGGGGCAGATAGAGCCGCCAGTCCGTGGCATCGGTGGCATGGCTGATCAGGGAAAAGGGATCAAAGCAGACATTGTCCCGGCCGATGATACTGCCCAGCTGTTTTTTGATTTGCTCTCGTCGGGCCTTGGCACCGCTGATCTCGCGGCGTAGCGCCTTGAGGCGGTCGGTGCAGAGGTGGACCAGGTTGAGCACCTTTTGGTTGCGGCTGGATTCCAGGGCAGTGGCGTGTTTGGCGGTGTTCTCGATGATGGAGAGATCTTTTTCCGCGGTATCAAAGAAGTTATGGCGCCGTTTCTTGGAGTCGATCAGCTCCTGGCGGAGAAAGGGGTTGCGATGGAGGATGAACAGGTCCCCCATGAAACGCATCACCAGCCGGGCGGATCGGCCGGTGATCCGTTGACTCCTGAGCTCCTCCAGGTCGGACCAGACCTCGGCGCCGAAGAGGTGATTGATGATCAGCCGGTCATCTGCTGAGGTGAAATTGTAAGGAATTTCCCGGTAGTTATTTATATTCATGGTTCTGCGTTAATCGAGTTTGAAAAAGAGGTCACTGCCTGTAACAGGGGAACTTATGGTATATCATCAAAAGATACCAGGGGAACTGCCGCTTGGATTACAACATGGAGAGGTCTTACTGGGCAAGGGGTCAGATATGAGGATAGTCTTTTCGATGAGCAGGTCTGCGGAGGAGACATTCCTTGCCACTCTACCTACAATGGTGCTAAGTGTACGCTTGGCGCCGCAAAAATGCTATTATAATTTTTGAAAAAACAGCGGAAAAAGTAATCAGCAGCTGCAGAGGAGGATGCCATGGGAAGCATAGAGATCATTGATGGCGATATCACCACCTTGGAGGTCGATGCCATTGTCAATGCCGCCAACAACGGCCTGCGGGGCGGGGGGGGGGTGGATGGGGCCATCCACCGGGCTGCCGGGCCTGAATTGCTGGCAGCCTGCGTGCCCCTGGGCGGCTGTGCCACCGGGGCCGCCAAGATCACTCCGGGCTTCAAGCTCCCGGCCCGCTATGTGATCCATACCGTGGGGCCTATCTGGCGGGGCGGCAGCGCAGGTGAGACCAGCCTGCTGGCCTCCTGCTACCGGGAATCCCTCAGGCTGGCCGAAGAGTACGAGTTGAGATCCATCGCCTTTCCTGCGGTCAGTTGCGGGGTCTATGGCTTTCCCCTTGACCAGGCCTGCGGGATCGCCTACCAGACCATCAGCCAGCACCTGGAGGCAGGAAGCAGGATCGAGCTGGTCTATCTGGTCTGTTTCAACCAGCAGATCCGCAGCGCCTATGAGCGGGTTGCAGCCGCCTGATAAGGCCGGCGCCGGGGGCTTCAGCCCGCCGGCTCGTGATCACCATAGAGCGGTACCAGGCCATCTCCCCTTCGGGCCGAGCCGCGCTGCTTCGCCCCCTTGCGGGTCTGCTCCCAGGTCTGCCATGCTTGCCATAGGGCGCTGCCATCCCAGGCTTCGGCAGCATCCTCCTGGGCGTAGAGATAACGGTTGAGCCGGTCGAGCTCCTCCTCCAGCGGCTGCAGTGACTCCAGGGGAGCGAGCTGCGCCAGCCGGCTGAGGAGTTGCCTGGCCTGGCGGGGCTGATGCCGCCGACAGGCCTGCCGCAGTTGGCCTGCCAACTCCCGCAGCTCAGTTGCAGCCTTGGCCGCTGGCCGCCCTTTTTCGTCTGCCTCGCCGGCCTTGTTTGTCTTTTGGCTGCGCCTGCTTTGCCGCCAGGCAAGGAGGGTGAGCAGCCAGGCGCCGGCCAGCAGGCCGCTGAGCCAGAACCAGGGGTTGCTCTTCAGGCCCGGATGGGTGGGCTCTGTCGGGACCGTTGGGGCTGCCTGGGCTGCCGAAGGGGGAACCGTCTCTTGCGCCTGTCCGGATCCCGTCCCCGGGTGGGACAGACCGGGTTCCACCTCCAGGAGCATGGCCGGAATCCTGGCCAGCTCCGGACGCTGCCGGCTGGTGTTCCACCAGGGAATCTCGATGGCCTCCAGGCGGAAGCTGCCCGCCCTGGCAGGGATGACGGCGATCTTCTTGCGGAGGATACCCACCATCCCCTCCTGCTCCTGGAGTTGTTCAAAATCGGCCTGATCAGGGTAGAGTCGCAGGGCCTCATCTCCTCTGATCCTGGGCTCAGGAAGAGTGCTGCCGGCCAGGCCATGGGCCTCCAGGGTCAGGGTCAGGGTCAGGGGCTCTCCGGCCCGGATGGGTGCATCCGGATCCGAGCGTTCCAGGCTGGCCCTGAACTCGCTGGCCGGCAGCCAGGGGAGTTCTGCCTGGACAGGAGGGGGCTTGACCTCCAACTCCACGGCCTGGGAGCGGACCCTGCGGCTGGGGCCGACCCGGCCAAAGGGGTCGAAGAGTGAGGCAGAGCTTCTCCCACTTTGCCCCTGGAAGACCAGGGGCGGGATGATCAGGGGCCCGCTCTGCCGGGCAAAGAGGGCGTAACGCCGTTCGATCACCCGATAGCCCCTGCCGTCGCGGCTGGTGCTGAATTCGCGATCCTGGCCCAGCTTGTGGACCGTGAGTTGTTCTGCTGCCGGTTCCGAGAGGCTGCCGTTGGCCAGGGACAGGCCGATGTAGAGACGGACCGTGTAGAGGATCTGGGCCTGGAGATAGGGGTTGCTGGGGCTGGCCTCTACCTCCAGAAAGAGATCCCGTTCTTCCCGCCCCCCTGAGGGGGCCGCAGGGTCGGTCACCACCAGCTCCAGCGGATTACTCTGCGCAGAGCCCACCCTGATGGCAGGAATGGTCAGGGTCCCTGCCCGCCTGGGCATGAGGGTGAGCTGATAGCTGCGGGAGCGGCTCTGGCGACCGTTGATGATCTGGATATTGGAGCTGCTGCTCTGGCCCAGGATCTCAAACGCCGACTCCAGGGGAGTGAAATCCGGCTCCCCGGCAGAGGGATCGTCGATGGTCAGTTCCAAACGGACCGATTCGTCCAGGGCCACCGGGTTGCGGTCCACCCGGGCGCTGAGGGTGGCTCCAGAGGCGGGGCTCCGGCCGAACAGCCCCAGGAGGAGCAGGCAGATCAGCAGGAGCGGGAGAAGCGCAGGCCGGCACCTGTTCGGGTTCACCACGGCTGGCGGCTCTCCCCATCTCGTCGGGGCTGCTGTTGGTACTGGTACTGAAATTTCCGTCGCCATAGTCCTCCCGGATCGTCGGGGATCGTCCGTAACCATTGTTCCTGTTCACGCTGCTCTTGGTTCTGCTCCGCCTGGTGCGCCTTCAGGCCGCTGCCGTCCCGGGGCTCTTCAGCCGGCTGTTTCTCCGGCCCTGCATTCTGTTCTGAGCCAGGGGCCTGTTCCCTGTCGGTCGCTGCCGGCTGTTGCATTTGCTCTCGCCGTTGCTGCTCCTGCTGCTCCTCAGCTGCGTCCGCACTCCCCTGCCTGCTCTCCTGGGGATCCGTCTGTTCGGGCTGCCCCTGTCCCTGGCTGTTGTTTTCCCCCTTGTCCTGCTCTCCCTGTTGTGCTCCGCTTTGCTGTTGCTGTTGCTGTTGCTGTTGCTGTTGCTGTTGCTGTTGCTGTTGCTGTTGCTGTTCCAGGAGTTTTTCGATCAGCTCCAGGTTGTGGCGGGCGTCTTCCATCTTCGGATCGCGTTTCAGGGCCTGCCGATAGGCCTCCAGGGCCTCCTGATAGCGGCCCAGCCTGGCCAGGGTGTTGCCCCGGTTGTAGTGGCCTTGGGCGTCCTCTGGCTGGCCTTGGTGTTCCAGGGCCTGTTGGTAATCACCGGCCTGGTAGAGGGCTGCGGCCTGCCAGTTGGGGTCCTGGAAGCGGCGGGCCGCCTCCGCGGCCCGTCCCTCCTCGAGGATGGCAGCCCCCTGTTGATCCCGGTTGCGCCACAGATCTTGCCATTCCATGGCCGAGGCGCCCCTGGGGAGAGCGGTGCAGGTCAGGATCAGGGTCAGGCAGAGCAGACCCCGGCGAAAGAGGAGCAGGGCCAGGGCCAGCAGCAGGGGCAGCAGCCAAAAACCCTCGTCCTGATAGAGGGCTGTCTGCTGCTGCCCCTGCTGTTCAGCCTCGGTCGGAGCTGCTGCTTCGTCGGGCTGGACCAGTTCGCGGAGGTCGCTGTCATCGCTGCTCAGTCGGTGGTAGCGGCCTTGGCCCAGCCGGGCTGCCTCCCTGAGGGGGGCCTCTTCCAGGCGGCTGAGGACCATTTGGCCCTGATCGTAGATAAAACCTTGGTCGGCCAGGGGGATGGGGGCTCCCTCACTGGTACCCACCCCCAGGATCGAGAGCTGGTTGCCTCCGGCGGCCTTGGCGAGCTGGGCGGGATCTTGTCCATCCAGGCCGTCGCTGACCAGGAGAATGGCTCCCCGGCGGCTGCCGCTGCCCCTGATCAGCTCAGCCGCCGCAGCCACGGCCAGTTCAGGGCGGGAGCCCTGGGCAGGCATCAGCTCCGTGTCCATGGCCTTGAGCTGCATGGCAACGGTTGCCGTATCAGGGGTCAGGGGGGCGACCACAAAGGGCTGGGCTGCATAGACCACCAGTGCGGTCTGGCCATCCTGTTGCCCCTTGAGGATATCCAGAAGCTTGAATTTGGCCCGCTTCAGTCGGCTGGGCTGCAGGTCCTGGGCATCCATGGAGCGGGAGAGGTCCAGGACCAGCACCAGGGAGGCCATGTTCCTGAAGAGCGGTTGTTCCACCCTGCGCCAGGCCGGTCCGGCCAGGGCGATCACTCCGATCAGGAAGAAGAGGCTGGTCGCCAGGAGGCGAGAGCGGCTGCTCCGGCCACCGGGATGGCCTCTCAGCACATGGGGGAGCAGGGCCGGCTCGATGAACTGCTGCCACTGGCGGCTCTGCCCCTCTGCTCTCCGCAGCCGCAGCAACAGGGGCGGCAGCAGCAGGAGCAGCAGCAGGGCCCAGGGCCTGAGGAGGTGCAGTTCGTTCATGGTCGCCCTCGCAGGAAAAGCAGGCCCAGGGCCAGGACCAGGGCTGCCCCCAGGGGCCAGCAGTAGAGCGGACTCTTGGGGCGAAAGAACTGCTGGTCAACCAGGACCGGCTCCAGTTGGTCGATCAGCTCATAGATCTCTGCCAGCTCCCTGCTGTCCCTGGCCCGAAAGTAGCGGCCTCCGGTGAGCTGGGCAATCTGCCGCAGGGCAGGTTCATCCAGGTCTGCCGAGGGGTTGACCCGGCGGGTACCGAAAAAGGAGGAGACCAGCATGGAGTCGGCACCAATACCCACGGTATAGATGGTAACCCCGGCCTGATGGGCGAAGCGGGCCGCCTTTTCCGGGGCAATGGCCCCGGCGGTGTTGGCCCCGTCGGTGAGCAGGATCAGGACCCGGTTTTCCGCAGGCCGTTGTTTGAGTCGTTTTACCCCCAGGCCGATGGCCTCGCCGATGGCCGTTTTATCACCGGCCAGGCCGATGGCTGCCTCGTCAAGGAGGCGCCTGACCGTGGTCCGGTCGAAGGTCAGGGGGGTCTGCATGTAGGGTTGGCTGCCAAAGAGGAGCAGGCCGATCCGGTCGCCGCTGCGGCGGAGGATAAAGTCACCGGCCACCTGCTTGGTGGCCTCCAGGCGGGAGACCTGTTCCTGTTCGACCAGAAAATCTTCGGTCTGCATGGAGCCCGAGAGATCGACGGCCAGGAGCAGATCCCGACCCGAGATCTGGAGTTCGATGGGCTCCCCCAGCCAGACCGGGCGGCTGGCAGCGGCCACCAGCAGGATCCAGAGCAAGGCTGCCAGCCAGCGGGCAAACCGGGGGTTGGCTGGTTGCTGACCGCTTGCGGCAGGGCCCTGATCGCTGAACAGCTCCTCAAAGGGTATCTGGAGTGCTGCCCCCTGCTCGGGTGGCTGGGGTGGCAGGAGCAGCCTGAGCAGCAGCGGCAGGGGCAGGGTCAGGAGCAGCCAGGGCCATTGGAGTTCCATCATGGCTTCCTCCATGGTCGTGGAGGCAGGGCTGCCAGCCATTGGCGGCAGGCGCTCAGCAGCAGTTCGCCCTCCAGCTCTGCCCTGGGGTTGTAGGCCGCTGCCAGCAGCTGGCGGCCCAGGGGCGTCCCCCACAGGGCTGTCCGCTGTCGCCTCGGCCTCCTCATCTTGTCCAGCAAACACAGCCACTCTTCACCGCCGAGCTCTGCCCCAGCCTGGTCGGCAAAGCGGCTCAGGCAGACCCGGCGGAGGAAAATCGAGACCCCCCGGGCCAGGCCATGGGCATCCTGCTCCTGCTCATAGCTGTGGGCCAGGGCGGCCAGGAGCTCCCGAGCATCCCGGCGCCACTGCTGTCGTCGGTACCGGCGGACCACCAGGGCGGCGATGGTGACCAGGAGCAGGCTCAGGCCCAGCAGGCCCCACCAGCCCGGGGCCGGGGGCCACCAGCCCACCTCTTTGGGCAGCAGGTAGTCGCGCAGGGGGATGGCGGCCGGGTCAGCCATGGCTGGGATCTGCTTGAGCGCTTCCATCTAGGCTCCTCCCAGGCTGCGTCGCAGGGTGCCGGTCAGTTCGGCATGGGTGGCTAAGGAGATCAGGTGGAGCCCCTGGCGCAGACAGAGGTTGTGGAGATACTCCTGGCGCAGGGTAAAGGCCTGTGCATAGCGCCGGCGATAGCTGGGGTTGGCGGTGAACAGGGTCTTGTCCTGCCGGCCGTTGGTGATCCGGTAGCTCCCGGCAGGGGGCAGCTGCCGCTCCAGGCGGTCATGGAGGTGGCAGATGACCAGGTCGCTGTGGCGGGCCATCCGGCTGAGCTGGAGCTCGTCCTCGCTGCTGAGGCCGCGCAGGTCGCTGAGCAGAAAGAGGAGGCTGCCGGGTTTGACCACCCGGCGCAGACGGCGGAACCGTTCCCCGGGCTCGGGCTCGGGCTCCGGCGGAGCGGCCGCCTGCTGCCAGGCCGGATGGCGAACCAGCTGGCGGATCAGCTGGAGCACTCCGCGTTTGCCCTGCTGGGGGCGGATCTCCAGGTGGTGGCCGGGCGAGGTCAGGATGCCGCCTACCCGGTCACCCAGGCGAGCGGCGTTCCAACCTATCAGGGCCGCGGCATGGGCCGCCACCACCGCCTTGAAGGCACCCCTGGTGGCAAAGAACATCGAGGGGCTCAGGTCCACCCAGAAGAGAACGGTACGTTCACGTTCCTCCTGAAAGACTTTGGAGTGGGCTTTGCCCAGGCGGGCGGTGAGCCGCCAGTCCAGGTGACGGATATCATCCCCTGGCTGATAGGGGCGGGCTTCCACAAATTCCATGCCCCTGCCCCGGAAGGGGGAGAGCAGGCGGCCGGCCTGGAGGCTGCGGACCTGGCGCACGCCCAGGGGCAGGGTCCGCTCATATCTGCGGTAGGCGATCAGCTCCGCCATCTCCACCGAGGCGGGGTGGGGGTAGTGCGGACCGTCCTGGCTGGCTGGGGTGTGGCGTCGGGCTCGAAACATGGTCAATGTTCAGCTGCGGTGAGGGGTGCTTTCACTGTCCTTTTCAGGGGATGGGGGTCTGCTGGAGGAGGCGGTCGATGACCAGGTCCGGGGTGATGCCTTCGGCCTCGGCCTCAAAGCTGAGCAGCAGGCGGTGACGGAGGATATCAGGGGCCATTTCCCGGATGTCTTCGGGGATGACAAAGTCACGGCCATTGAGCCAGGCCAGGGCACGGCTGCATCGATCCAGGCCGATGGCCCCCCTGGGACTGGCCCCGTACTGGATCCAGCGACTGGTTTCCCGGTCATTCCCTCTGTTGGGATGGGTGGCCTGGATCAGGCAGAGGATATACTCCTCCAGTTCCTCGGTCATGTGGGTATCCAGAATCTGATCGCGGGCCGTAAAGATGGTCTCCTGGCTGAGGGGGGGATATTCCAAGGCAGGGGCTGTGGCGGAGGTCGATCTGGCCTCCTCGCGGGCCAGGCGGAGAATGGCCTTGCCCGAGGGCAGGTCCGGATAGTCCACCTTGATGTGGAGCAGGAAACGGTCCAGCTGGGCCTCGGGCAGGGGGTAGGTGCCCTCCTGTTCGATGGGATTCTGGGTGGCCATGACCAGAAAGAGCGGCGCCAGCGGATAGGTGGTGGTGCCCACGGTGATCTGTCGTTCGGCCATGGCCTCCAGCAGGGCTGACTGGACCTTGGCCGGGGCCCGGTTGATCTCGTCGGCCAGCATCAGGTTGTGAAAGAGCGGACCTTTCTGAAAGGTGAAGGAGCCGTCCTGGGGGCGGAAGATATCGGTGCCGGTCAGGTCGGCGGGGAGCAGATCCGGGGTGAACTGAATTCGGTGAAAGTCTCCCTCGATGGAGTGACTGAGGATGCGGACCGCCCTGGTCTTGGCCAGGCCGGGGGCGCCCTCCACCAGGAGGTGGCCGTCGGCCAGCAGGGCGATGAGCAGTCGCTGGATCAGCTGATCCTGGCCGATGATGCGTTGTTGAATGGACTGGACGAGCTGGTGGATCTCTTCGAGCGGCGTCATGGTCTGCTCTTTGTATTGTTCAATGGTATGGGGTGGTTAGTTGCTTGTGATTGAATAAGTATCATCCTGGCGGCTGTCAATGGGGCAGCGGCACGATTACCGCTAATTATCACGGTCCCGGGCCAGGTAAATCCTGGTACGGCCAATGTCATATTGACCTCGATGGTTCATTTCCTTATAATTTTACTACAATGATGGTGTTCTCCCTGTCCGGTCAGATTCCGAGGTGCGCCTATGTGGTACTCGATCTATACTGTCGGTGACATTGATATTGACCAGGAACATGCCAATATCGATTTCATGCTCTCTGCCCTGCCCAAGGAGCGGAGCGCGTTACGCGATGCCCTCTATCCCCTGATTGATGTGATTATTCAACATTTCAGCCATGAAGAGGAGATTGCCGCGACCCAGGGCTACTCCATGAGCGGCTCGCATCGAGCCAGACACAGGGAACTGACCAGGCATTTGGAGGTGATCAAGGCCGGTTTGGGGAGGGCGGAGACCGATCTCCAGGAGATCCCCAGGGAACTGCAGAATATGTTGAAGCTGCATATCCTTGATTTTGATCGTTTTCTGCTCTCGTCGTGATCCTTCCCCCTGCCACTCTCCCCCTGAGCTCACCGGGCAGAGCCTCAGCTGGATCAACTCAGCTGGAACAAGCCTGGCCTGCCGCTCTTATTCACAAGACCATCCCCTGGAGGTACAGCGAACCATGACCCACCATGCAACATCCCCGCGTCCGGCCAGCGAGCCGGCGCCAACCCTGGAGTTGGGAGGCATCACCATTGACTGGTTACGTGGAGGGAATAACCAGTTGGACGGCGGCACCATGTTTGGAGCCGTGCCCAAGCTCCTCTGGAATAAGCGCTATCCCGCAGATTCGGACAACTATATCGAGTTGCTCAACCATCCCCTACTGATTCGGACCCCGGAGGCCAATCTGCTCATCGACACCGGCCTGGGCAACAAGCTCAGCAAGAAGCAGGAGAAGATCTTTCGAGTCACCCGGCCGTGGGAGGTGATCGAGGATCTGCATCGCTTTGGCCTGGGGCGGGAAGATATCGACTATGTGCTCTTTTCGCACGGTGATTTTGATCATGCCGGCGGGGTGGTGATGGTCAACCCGTCGGGAGACTTGGAGTTGACCTATCCCCGGGCACGGCACCTGATGCAGCGCAGGGAGTGGGAGGATATTTCAGCTCCCAACAGCCGGGCGGCGCACACCTATTTCCCGGTTAACTTTGAGGGGCTTGAAGCCTCTGGTCTGCTGGAGCTGGTGGATGGCGAGGCTGAGGTGGTTCCTGGGGTGACGCTGCGCCACAGCGGCGGTCACACCCGGGGGCATCAGGTGGTTATGATAGAGGGAGACCAGGCCAGTGCCCTGCACATGGGGGATCTCTTTCCCACCCATCATCATGCCAATCCGCTCTGGATCATGGCCTATGACAACTTTCCCCTGCGGGTGATCGAAGAGAAGGAGGCCCTCTTTGGAGAGTGCCTCCGGAAGAATTGCTGGCTCACCTTTTATCATGATTTTCAGATGCGGGCCTGTCGGCTGGGGGCAAATCAAGAGGTCGTGGAGACCTTTGGCTGAACTGGGCCTGAGGCGGGCAGGCCGGAGAGGAGCTACTCTCCGGCAATGGGGACCTGGGCCGCCGGGGTCTTCCCTTTGCCGGTGAGGGCCGGGACCAGCTTCTCAAGCCCCTCCTCCAGGGCCCTGAGTTCATCCTCAGGGAGTTGCTCCAGGGCATTGGAAAGGGTGCCCTGGGCAGGCTGGGGCGCGTTTTTAAGCAGGCGGATACCATCTTCGGTGAGGTAGAGGTGGACCGCCCGTTGATCCTGCTTGGAACGGTCCCGGTAGACCAGGCCGCGATCCTGGAGTTTGTCCAGCATGTTGCTGCAGGTCGAGGGATGGATGGTCAACAGCGAGGCCAGTTGGGAAACCTTGAGGCCCGGGTTGTTGTTGAGTTCGTAGAGCATCCATAGCTTGGCGCTGCTCAGCCCACACTCTTTCTCCACATATTTGGAATGGGCCTGGATGGCTCGAAAGACCATGCGGAGATTTTGTGTGATTATCTGTATCTGGGCTGCCCTTGTCTCCATCTTTCCTCCGGGAACAGGATCATTAAAGCTGCATATATACTCTGTTAGGTCCCTCTGTTCCAGCCAGAAGTAGCAACCTCTTTTTTTAATCTGCGACTTTTTTACCCCATCTCTCCCCCGGGAGCCTGGCTCCCGGGGGAGAAGATCACAGCCGCTCCTTATTGCTTGGCCGCCTTCCTGGCCTCTGCCAGCCAGGCCTGCCACTTGTCCTGATTCTTGGCAATCCATTGATCCACATGACGACTGATATCCTTGGGGCTCTTCTCGCCGTCGTTCATCCGGGTGTTCTGCTCGTTGATGTCTGCCAGGGGCAGGGCAAAGATCTCGAAGAATTTTTTGGCGGCCGGATTCTCGGCGATGAACTTCTTGTTGGCCGCGATCTGGACATCAGAGACCACAAAACCCAGTTTCACCGGATCAGAGACCGCACCCTCCACGCCGCTGACCGTCATCCGCTCCACGGCCTCGCTCTGGGATTTGTAGGGCATAATCTCCGGCACATTGATCCAGACCACATCTGTACCAGGCTTCATCTTGAAGATGGTCCAGTTGGGGGCCCAGGTGTAGAAAAAGACCGGCTCGCCGTTCTTGAAGGCTGCCAGCTCAGAGGCCATACCCGCCTCATAGGAAGGCTTGAGGATGTTGATGTGCTCGCCCAGGTCGTAGCTCTTCAGGTGGTGTTCGTTGGTCTGTTCACAGGCCCAGCCCGGAGGACAACCGAGGAGGTCTGCCTTGCCGTCGTTGTTCTTGTCAAAGGCCTTCTTGACCTCGGGTCGTTTAAAGTCGTCCAGGGACTGGATGTTGAACTCGTCGGCATGTTTTTTGGAGATCATGTAGCCCTGGAGTCCTCCTGCCTTGACCACATAGCCATAGAGTCCGGCTTTCTCGTAAAAATTTTTGGGCAGCTGGGCATTGTGCATGGGGAACCAGCCATTGGTCCAGTAGTCGAGATCGCCCAGGGTCAGGGATTTATAGAAGATGGTATTCTGGAGATCTTTGGGTTTCTTGACCTTGTAGCCCAGTTCTTCCAGACCCCGGCGGACCAGGGCCTCCTGGAAAAAACCGGTATTCCAGGTGGCCCGGGCCGGACGGAGGGTCACCCCCTTGCCGGGTTGGCTCTCCTCTGCCTGGACCGGCATGGTAGCGCCGAGGGTGAGGGCCGTCAGTGCGGTTCCGATCAGTAATCCTTTGAGCATGGTTAATCTCCTCCCTGTGTGTTGTTTTTATGACTCATAGACTGGGTAATCCGGTCTAGGATGATGGCCATGAGGACAATGGCCAGTCCGCCGATGGTGGCCTGGCCGATGTCCATGGTGTTGAGGCCCAGAATAACCGGAGACCCCAGGCCTCCGGCGCCGATGAGGGCGGCGATGACCACCATGGACAGGGCCATCATGATGGTCTGGTTGAGGCCGGCCATGATGGTGGGCAAAGCCAGGGGAATCTGCACCTTGCGCAGCACCTGCCAGTTGGTGGCACCCAGGGCAAAGCCTGCCTCCACCAGCTCAGGATGGACTTGGCGCAGGCCCAGGCTGGTCAGGCGGATGAGGGGGGGCAGGGCAAAGACGATGGTGGCCAGGACACCGGCCACGTTGCCGATGGAAAAGAGCATCACGATGGGCACCAGGTAGACAAAGGCCGGGGTGGTCTGCATGGCATCCAGGCAGGGGCGGATGATGGCCTCGAAGCGATCACTGCGACCGGCCCAGATCCCCAGGGGGATCCCGGCCAGGACACAGAAGAAGACCGAGGAAAAGACCATGGCCAGGGTGATCATGGTATCCTCCCAGAGGCCGAGGAGCCCGATCAGCACCAGGGTGATGGCGGTGAACAGGGCCAGCCTGAAGCCGGAGGACTTCCAGGCAATGGCAACAAAGACCAGGATGACCACCAGCGGGGGGACGGCCAGCAGGCCGGTCTCGAAACCGGTGAGGGTGAACTCAACGGGCCACTTGATGGCCTGGAAAAACCAGCGGTAGCCCTCGACCAGCCAGTCGATGAACTGGTTGATCCAACTGTCCAGGGGAATGATTTGATCTTCAAAACGCAACATCGCGACCCTCCTGCATAGGGTGTATTCTAAGATTATAGGGCATCACTCTTTAGCTCATCGGGCGTACAAGGAGAAAAGGTACAATCCGTCCCCTGCATCGTCTCTGGCTGAGTTTCAGTGGCCGTAGGAAAGATTATTGGTCGAGATCGTTACCGTTACCGTTATCGTTGCCCGCTCGATAGAGGGTGCGCAGAAAACGGTTCTTGGAGACCACTCCCTGGTAGAGGTTGTTCTCATCCACCACCGGGATGGGCCAGAGGTGGGAGGCGACCTGGGGAAGGATATCCTGGAGACACTCCCCCTCTTGGACCGGAGTGGCTGCCTCGAGAAAGGCCTGTTCAATGTTGCCTTTGCCGTTTTTGGCCTCCAGGAGATCGCGGAGGGAGTCGGTGGAGACCACCCCGTAAAACTTTCGGTCGGAACCGACTACGTAACCGAATTCACGGTCCTGATTGTTCAACAACTCCAGGGTCGCCCTGGGGCTGCCCTCCGGGGTGTGCCAGATCACCTTGGGCTGATTGTCGCGGACAATGTCGCCTGCGCTGATCACGCCGGTGGGATCGACCCCCCGGAAAAAGGCGCGCACATAGTCATCGGCCGGATTTTGGAGAATCTCCTCCGGGCTGCCCACCTGGACCACCCGGCCCCCCTCCATGATGGCGATCCGGTCGCCGATCCGCAGGGCCTCGTCCAGGTCGTGGGAGATGAAGACAATGGTACGCTCATGGCGGTCCTGGAGCTTGAGCAGCTCGTCCTGCATCTCGCTCCGGATCAGCGGGTCAAGGGCGGAGAAGGCCTCATCCATCAGGAGGATGTCCGGGTCCATGGCCAGGCCGCGGGCCAGGCCCACCCGTTGCTGCATCCCGCCGCTCAGTTCTCCGGGAGCAGCCTTTTCCCAGCCCTCCAACCCCACCTGTTTGAGGGCATCCATGCCCCGTTCTTCCCGCTGTGGTCGGGGCATGCCGTCCAGTTCCAGGCCAAAGCAGACGTTATCCAACACGTTCAGGTGGGGCATCAGGGCAAAGGATTGAAAGACCATGCTGGTCTTGCTCCGCCGGAACTTGACCAGTTGGTCCCTGTTCATGGTCAGCACATTATCGCCATCAACCCAGACCTCGCCGGCCGTGGGTTCAATCAGACGGTTGAGCATCCGCACCAGGGTGGATTTCCCGGAACCGGACAGACCCATGACCACGAAGATTTCTCCCTTGGCCACGGTGAAGCTGGCATCCTGGACCCCGACGGTGAGCCCGGTCTGTTCGTAGATTTCTTCCTTGCTGTTTCCTGCTTTAACCAAGGCCAGACCCTTGGCTGGATCTGCGCCGAAAACCTTGTAGAGATTTTTGACTGTGATGATGTCCATAGAAATCCTTCCTGGCAGGCAGCTGGAGCCTGTTTAAGCGGTTGAACACGGTCCCTGTCGGCGGCAAAGCGCCTGGCAGGTGGGTCCATGCAGGGGAAATATTTGGGCCATATTATTTTACAGAATATATTATGGTACAATATTATTTTTGATAAAACAATATGTGACAATATAATTTTGTACCTAAATGTTTTTCCTGGTTCGGCTAACATGGCGTTTTTGCGGAACTAGAGACTGCCTGCCTGGAAAGGTCTTGCTGGGAATAACATTTGCTATTAAAGGGAAGGCCACTGCAGTCCATGTCTGGCTGCAGATTTGCCCGGCCAACAGTGCCGTTGCCGGCCAGGGGGAAAGAGGGCGGGAGGTAGCCCTGGAGACGGAGATGAATTTTTTTAAGCAAAGGAGGCGAGCATGGCGGTCATTGATCTGCGCAGTGATACCGTAACCCGGCCCAGCCAGGGCATGCGTGCGGCCATGATGGCTGCACCGGTGGGTGATGACGTCTATGGCGAGGACCCCACGGTCAATCGTTTGGAACAGATGGCTGCAGCCTTGACCGGCACCGAGGCCGCCCTCTTTGCCGCCAGTGGGACCCAGAGTAACCTCCTGGGCCTGCTGGCCCAGTGTGGTCGGGGTGACGAGTATATCGTCGGCCAGCAGGCACATACCTACAGGTATGAGGGGGGAGGGGCTGCGGTGCTGGGTTCTATCCAGCCCCAGCCCCTGGAGCTGCACGCTGACGGCACCTTTGACCTGGAGCAGGTGCGGGCGGCGGTAAAGCCCGATGATGTCCATTTTGCCCGGAGCCGTCTGCTGGCCCTGGAGAATACCCATAACGGCCGGGCCCTGCCTCTGGAGTATCTGGGGCAGGCCCATGCCTGTGCCCGGGAGCACCAGCTCCGCTTTCACCTGGATGGAGCCCGGCTCTGTAATGCCGCCATCCATCATCAGCTGAGTGTGGGCCAACTCTGTCAGGGCTTTGATTCGGTCTCCCTCTGTCTTTCCAAGGGATTGGGGGCGCCGGTGGGTTCGCTGCTCTGTGCGGATCAGGAGGTGATTGCCGAGGCCAGGCGGTGGCGAAAGATGCTGGGCGGCGGGATGCGCCAGGCCGGGATCCTGGCGGCAGCCGGGATCCATGCCCTGGAACATCAGCTGGAGCGGTTGGCAGAGGACCATGCCCATGCCGCGGACCTGGCCCGGGGTCTGGTCGAGCTGGAGGAACTGGCGGTGGAGTATGCGGAGTCCCAGACCAATATGGTCTTTGTCACCCTGCCCCCGGAGGATGCGGAGTCCCTGCCCCGTTTTCTCGGGGAGCGCAATATTCGTATCCCCTCGGGAAAGCGGGTGCGCCTGGTGACCCATCTGGATATCGATGCCCCTGCCATCCAGGCGGTGATCGCCGGCTTTAAGGCCTATTACAGTCGGCAGAACCTCAGCAGATAGTCAGAGGAGAGCGGCTTCGGCCGCGGCCGCAAGAGGCAGCGGCTAACAGCAAGAGGCAGCGGGAAACAGGTGAGAGCCACAGGAACGCTACCTGCCAAGGCCTCAGGGGAGGCTGAGGCGGACCCGGGGAGAGCAGGGAGTGCCCGGGGGGAAGCTGACCCGGGCCCGACCGCCGGTGATGGCCAGGAAGCAGAGCCCTGTATTGGCGGCGGCCGTGTAATCGGCCAGGGCATCACCGATGAACAGACACTGCTCCGGCGCAAAGCCGCAGCGGCCCAGCACCTCGCTGACGATCTCGGTCTTGGCCCGTGGTGCGCCGTGGACCTCCTGAAAATAGTGAGCGATCTTTTTGCGCCGGACAATGGTCCGCATCTCCTCCTCCGGGGTACCGGAGACCACAAAGGCCGGCGTTTCGGCGGCCTGGAGCTGCTCCAGGCACTCCAGGGCTCCCGGGATGAACCTGGCTGCAACCACCCCGTCCAGCACCCGTGCGGAGAACTCCTGCCCCAGCTGTTGGAGTTGTTCCGGCTCCAGCTCCAGGCCCAGCAGCTCCCGGTAGAGGCGGCGCAGCTTCTCCTGCCGCGGCATTCCCCCGTGACTGAGGTGATAGGCAATGGCCTGGTCAACCACATTCTGGCCATGGGCCTGAAACATGGCGGCAAAGGCCCTGGTCTTGACCTGCACGGAATCGGCGATCACACCGTCAAAGTCAAAGAAGACCGCCTGCCACTCTGGGGGATGAGGGATCATGGTGCGCAGGCAGCCTAGTTTACAGGTCCGGCCGGTTCGTCCTCCTGACTCTCGGTCAGCAGGGCCTGGAGGCCGATGGCCTGGGCCACGGTCATCAGTTCATCGTGGTGAAAACAACCGGCCATCAGGGCGGCGAACTGACTGCCGAGGAAGAGCGTTTCGGTGTCGCTTTCCCGTTCCAGGACCTCACGGCACTGGGCGATATCGTTGCCTTCCACGGTCCTGAGGATATCGTTGAGCCACTCGAGCTGGCTTTCCAGGAAGTGAAATTCCGCCATGGCCTGGGCATACATGGAGATGATCGAGGCCCGGTGGTCGTAGATGGTGTCAAGGTCCTTTGCTTCTGCAGCCTTGAGCACGGCATTGATTTCTGTGAAAAGTTCTTCTATGTCAATTGCTTGTTCAGCCATTACGGTGTCCTGATTGTTAGGTTTGTTTAGGGTGCCCTTTGATCACTGTTGATGTACTCAATTTTTGCTTCCCTGTCATCCCCATATAGATGGCAGTGAGGGTCAGGCCTACTCCCAGCCAGTTTTCCAGGGTGGTGGGCCGGCCAAAGAGGAGGACATCCCAGACAAAGGAGAGGGCGGGCTGGAGGAGCAGGATCATCCCGGTCAGGGAGGTGCGCATCTTTGGCATGGCATGTGCGATCAGGGCCCAGCCGATGGTCTGGCTGAACAGGCCCAGACAGAGCAGGGAGGTGATCGCGGTGAGGCTGGGCAGCGCAAAGGAGGTGTTTGTGGCCACCATGAACAGGGCAAGAAAGAGTGCCGTTACCAGGGAGATCAGCAGCAGGTTATAGAAAAAGGAATGGTGCTGTTCGTCGCTCTGGATCTTCTTGAGGCTGAGCAGGAAACCGGAGTAGCAGAGGGCGGTCAACAGACCCAGGATCAGGCCGAGCAGCGATGCCGAGTGGAGGTTGAACCGGGGCGGCAGCTCGATGACCAGAAACAGGCCCGTGATGGCGATGGGGATAGCCAGAAGAAAGCGAAGGCGGAGCTGTTCCTTGGAGAAGAAAAAGCCGATGGCCGTCAGGATAAAGACCTGGAAGTTGCCGATGATGGTGGCCAGTCCAGGGCCGATATAGCGGATGCTGCCGTGCCAGCAGTAGAGATCCAGGGCAAAGATCAGGCCGCAGAGCAGGATCCAGGGGCATTGGCGGCGAGCGGGCAGCCTGAGGTCACCCCGCCAGACGGTGGCCAGGAGCAGAAAACAGGCGCCAAAGAAGACCCGGTAAAAGGAGGAGACCGCCGGTTCCACCTGGGCCAGCTTGACCCAGACTGCGGAAACCGAGATCAGGCAGGCCCCCAGGAGGGTAAGCAGCATCGGCAGCTGGCGGCCAGGGGGAGAGGACATGGGTGGGTCGTGAGTGTTTTAAGGCTGGAGGGCTTGGTTGGTGCTTGCCTGGGCCTGGATGGCGGTGATGGCCACGGTGTTGATGATGTCCGGTACCAGGCAGCCCCGGCTTAGGTCGTTCACCGGTTTGTTCAGCCCCTGGAGCACCGGGCCGATGGCCACGGCCCCTGAGGATCGCTGGACCGCCTTGTAGGTGTTGTTGCCGGTGTTCAGGTCCGGGAAGATCAGGACCGTGGCCCGGCCGGCGACCGCACTCTCGGGCATCTTTTTCCGGGCCACCGTGGCATCGATGGCCGCGTCATACTGGATGGGACCGTCGATCAACAGGTCCGGTCGCCGTTCTTGGGCCAGCCGGACGGCCTGGCGGACAAGGTCCACATCACTGCCCTGACCCGAGGAGCCGCTGGAATAGGAGAGCATGGCAATTACCGGCTCAAGGTTGAACATCGCAGCGGTGTCGGCGGAGCTGATGGCGATCTCGGCCAGCTCTTCGCTGTCGGGGTTGGGGTTGACCGCACAGTCGCCGTAGACCAGGACCTTGGTGTCCAGGCACATGAAGAAGACACTGGACACCATCAGGACATCGGGCGCGGTCCGGATGAGCTGGAAGGCCGGTTGGATGGTATGTTGGGTGGTGTGGGCGGCTCCGGAGACCATGCCGTCGGCCAGACCCTCGTGGACCATCATGGTCCCGAAGTAGCTGACATTGGTGATCCGGTCATGGGCATACTCCATGCTCATGCCCCGATGGCTGCGCATGGTGTAGAGTGTTGCGGCAAACTCTTCCCGCAGGGGTGAGTGATGGGGGTCGATAAAACGCACCCCAGGCAGCTTCAGGCCCAGCTGGGTGGCCCGGTTGCAGATCTCTGCCCTGTTGCCCAGGATGGTCAGCTCTGCCACATCACGCAGCCGCAGGATCTCGGCTGCCCGCAGGATCCGGTCATCGTCCCCTTCGGGCAGGACGATATGCTGTTTACTGGCCCTGGCCCGCTCGAACAGCGAGTACTCAAACATCAGCGGCGACATGGAGCTTGCCGGGCTACGGACGATCTTCTGCTCCAGGGCTTCGCTGTCCACCCGGGCCTCAAACATTCCCAGGGCCTTGGCGATCTTCTGCTCGTTGTTGGCACGGAGCACCCCCTTGACCTCGCCGGCCTGCATGGCGGCGGTGTAGGTGTCGCCGGCTACCAGATAGATGGGCAGGGCCAGGTTGTCGGTCCCCTGGAGCAGCTTCTGCATGGATGGCGCCGGCAGGAGGTTGCCCGAGAGGATCAGGCCGGCAGCAGAGGGCGTCGTCTTGGAGGCAATGGCCGCCAGGGTGGCCAGAATGATGTCGGGTCGGTCGCCAGGGGTGATGATCAGGTCATCTTTACTGATAAATTCCAAGAAGTTGTTGATGCTCATGGCCGCCACCTTGACCGCCGCCACATCTCGGAGCAGGTGGTCCTTGGGCCCGGCCACGTAGTCGGCCTTAAGCGAGGAGGTGATCTCCTCCATGGTGGGCCGGCAGAGGCTCTTTACCTCGGGCAGGGCCACCGTGGCGTAGCCGGGGGCGAAGCGCTCGCCAAGGTGGGCGCTCAGCTCTGTCAGCAGGGAGGGGGAGACCCGGTTGACGATGATGGCCACCAGGTCGCACTGGTGCTGGGCAAAGGTGTTCTCCGCCACCAGGATGTTCTGGATTATCTCCTCCTGTCGGTTCTCCTTACCGTTGGAGACGTAGAGGCAGGGGGTGCCCAGTTCCCGGGCGATCCGGACGCTGATATCGTAGTCAAAGGCCTCGGAGAGGCCGCTGATGTTGGGACCTTCGCAGAGCAGGAAGTCGCATCGCTCCAAGGCCTGGCGGTAGCGGCTGACAATGGTGCGGTAGATCCGCTGTTCCTCTCCCCCGGCCAGCAGCTCCCGGGCCTGGTCGGCGCTGATCCCGGTCATCTCTGCCGGCTCAAGCTGGATACCGTAGCGCTGGCGGATCAGGTCGATGTCGTTGTCCTGCTCACTCTCGCCATGGACCACCGGCCGGAAGAAGCCCAGTCGTTTGATCCGCCTGGAGAGCATCTCCATGATGCCCAGGGTGACCACCAGTTTCCCGCTGCCCTGCTCAAGACTTGCAATATAGAGGCTGTCTGCCATGGGATGCTCCCTTTGCTGTCGCCGCAATGAAGGTATGGTCGCTGCACAGCCGCTGCCTCGGCAGGAGTACAGCAGCCGGTTTCGCTGCCATGATAGCCTGCCCTGTCCAGGCAGGCAAGCCTTGAAAAAAAGAGGGTATTTGCCTGGGAGCGGAGAAGCCTAGAGTGCGAGTTGGAAGATCTGCTGGAGCTCTGCCCGCTTGAGTCTGATCGGGTTGCCCTGCATGCTGCTGGCCCGGGAGGCCTTCTCGGCCAGGGCATCGGCCTGCCCAAGGCGGAAGCCGTAGCCGCCCAGGCCAGGCAGCCCGTAGCGGCGGACCAGTTCCCTGAGCCAGGCAGTGCCGTCCAGGGCATCGGCCTGGGGATCAGAGCAGAGTATCCGGCTCACCTCGTGATAGCGGCCCAGGGCCGGATGGTGGGGGGCACGCCCTCGGAGGGCCTGGATGTTGACCTCCATCACCGGGGCGAGCAGGGCGGCGCAGACCCCGCCGTGGGGGGCCGGAAACATCCCGCCAAAGGGTCCGGCAATGCCGTGGACCGCCCCCAGCTTGGCGTTGGCCAGGGCCAGACCGCCGTAGAGGCTGACCAGGGCCATCTCCTCCCGGGCCTGGAGGTCGCTGGCCTGCTCACAGACCCGGGGCAGGGCCCGTGTCGCCCGGATCAGGCCATCACGGCAGAACAGGTCGGTGAGCGGGTTTGGCTGGGAGGAGACGTAGGGCTCCAGGACCTGGGTCAGGGCATCCAGACCGGTATAGGCCGTTGCCTGGGGCGGCAGGCTGAGGCTCAGCTCCGGGTCGATGATGGCTACCCTGGGCAGCATCATCGGGCTGCGCAGGCTGACCTTGACCCCGTGCTCCTGGGCCGTGAGCACGGCATTGGCCGTGACCTCGGCCCCGGTGCCGGCGGTGGTCGGGATGGCGATATAGGGCAGCGGTGGCTGGCTCAGGGGCTTGCCGCGGCCCACGATCTCCAAGTAGTCCAGGGGATCACCGGGGTTGGTCAGGAGCACGGCCATGGCCTTGGCCGCATCCACCACGCTGCCGCCGCCGATTCCCACCACCAGCTTACAGCCCTGGCTGCGGGCATGGTCCAACCCAGCCGCAACGGCGGCCACGCTGGGTTCTTCCCGGATCTGGAAGCATGTTGTCGCCAGCTCCTGCTGGTGGAGTAGCTCCAGGGCCGGCTGGATGCGCTCCGGACTGCTGCCGCAGACCAGCAGGACCGTGGAGCCCCTGGGGGTCAGGGAGGCCGCGGTTTGGCCCAGGGTGGCCAGGCTGCCGCAGCCAAAGACGATCCGGGTTGCCGTGGCAAAGGTGAATGGAGGAAGCGGAGGGTTATGGCTCATGGGGTCTCCCTGGTACGAGTGGAAAAGTCGGTGACAGCCCGGCGAAAGGCGGCCAGCTGAGTGGTATCACCTTCCCGGCTGAAGCGCAATCGGATATAGAGCGAAATCACCTCCCGGGCCGACGCTGCCAGGTCCGGGCGTTGCCGGGCGATCACCCGGGCAAAGGCCATGGGGCCCTGGTGGGCAGCGCGGTGGATGCCTGCCCGGGCCAGTTTGTCGCAGAAGCGCAGCCAGAGACGGCTGACGGGATCGCGGGCGCTCCGGGGCCGGCGGTTCAGGGCCAGGGTCAGGAACAGGGCAGCCGCCAGCAGCCCCAGAACGATTACCGCTGCCAGCAGCAGCTCCTGCTTGATCCGGAGGTCTATACCCATCCTGGAGAAGAGCCGGACCTGGCTGGGGCGGGAGTATTCCATCACCCCTTGGTTCCAGCGACTGTTGATAAAGTCCCAGAGATCCGTCAGGGGGCGGAGCCAGGGCGGTGGCCAGGATATTCCCAGGGAGGTGAGCAGCGCTTCCTGCTTGTCCGGGAAGAGGAGTTCCTGAAAGCGGCTGTTGAGTCGCTCGGGAGCCACCGTGGTGGTGGGGTCGAAGCGCTGCCAGCGTCCCTCTTGGTCGCGCACCTCGCACCAGACATGGGCATCGGCCTGGCGGATGAGCAGGTAGCTGCCGTAGGGGTTTTCCTGGCCGCCAAGGTAGCCGGCCACCAGCCGGACCGGGATCCCTGCCGCCCTGAGGAGAAAGGCCATGCCGGCGGCGTAGTGTTCGCAGAATCCTTCCCGGCTGGTGAAGAGAAAGTGATCGACGGCATCGTCCTTGCTTGGTGCGGCTTGCGGGTCCAGGGTGTAACGGAACCCCTGGAGCCGGAAGTAGCGGTAGAGCTGCTGGATGAATGCAGCCTGGGAGCGGTCCTGCTGCTGCCACTCTCTGGCCAGTTCCCTGGCACGGGGATTTCCCCGGGCAGGGAGCTGGAGGGCAGCCGCAAGGGGGGCACCGGGGGCGGTCAGGGGGCTCGCCAACCAGGAACTGACGCGATAGCTGGTCCGGCTGGTGAGCGGCCGTCCCAGGTACCAGCTGTAATCGCTGAGCTGCCTGGCCCTGGGGCTGTCGAGACGGGAAGGGGCATCCAGGGTGAAGAGCCAGGGTTGATTATGGGGTTCCAGGGTGATGGTGTAGTTGCTTGGCCTGTCCTTAAGAGCGGTCGCTGCAGCCGGGGCAAGGGTTCGTCTGCCGACGCCCCGCTGCCAGCGGCTACCGTCAAACTGCCAGAGCACGATCCCTCGCCAGTAGCGTTGTTCCTGGGGTGGCAGGGTTCCCTCAAAGGCCGCCCGGAAGGCGACCTTGCCGCTCCGGGCCAGCCGGGAGACGGAGCCGAAGGTGATGGTGTCGTTGAAGCCAGAACGGGCCGATACCAGGGGGGGACGCCCCCAGAGGCCGCCATGGAAGCGGGGGAAGAACAGGAAGAACACCAGCATCACGGGCAGGGCCTGGAGAGCCAGCAGGCCGGCAAGGCGCAGGGTCGCCCTGGCCCGGAGCGCGGGAAAGTGGAGCCGGATCAGGACAGCGGTGGTGACGATGATGGTAAAGAGGATGTAGAGGGTGGCCAGCACCGAGTCGTTGAAGAACATCCCGCTGATGATCAGGAAGTAACAGAGGATCACGGTGATCACCGCATCCCGCTGACTGCGGAACTCAAACATCTTCAGGCTGATCATCAGGGTGAGTAGGGCCACAAAGGCCTCCACGGTCAAGCCTTCGTGGCTGGCGACGGCCACCAGAAAGAGGCCGCTGCCGGCCAGGGTCTTGAGGATCAGTCCCGGCAGCGGCAGCGGGCGGAAGGCGGCTGCCAGCAGGTAGCTCCACATCAGACAGCAGAGCAGGATGGCCGGCAGCGAGATGTTGCTGAGGTGGGGCAGGGTGCAGATGACCACCGTGGCCAGCACCGGCAGGCTGGCGGCTATCTTCGGGCTTGAGGCCGGCGCGTTCATGGCTGCAGGGCCAGGGCCTTGAGGCAGCGATCCCGATGGGCCCTGCCTCTGGCCGGGGCAATCTCCTGATCCGGCAGGAGGATGCCGTAGCGCATCCCCCCTGCCGCTGCGGCCAGGACCAGGTGACAGAGCCTGGAGATCCGGGTCTCCCTGTCCATGCCCGGGAGTTGTTCCAGGGCAAAGACCAGGGTGGGGCTGTGCTGCTCTGCAAAGGTTCTGGTATGGAGACCCTGGCCTCGGGCCAGGGTCTTCCAGGCAACATGGCGCAGGTTGTCCCCCGGGGTATAGTTGCTCAGGCCAGAGACTTCGCTGCCGCTGCTGGTCTCTATCAGCTGACCGTCCCAGCCCGGGGCCCGGGTCGTGGCGTTGGTCACCAGGGGGGTGGCCAGGGGACGCGGATAGACCAGGCAGCTGAGTTGGAGCGGGACCCGGGTCCGGAGCTCCACCAGTCCCAGGGGATAGCTGCTGCTCAGCTGGAGGGAGTCCAGTTGGAGGAGCCCCCGTCTGCTCGTGGTGCAGGGCAGGCGGACGATGGTCGGGCTGTTGCCGCGGATATCGGTGCTGCTGTGATGGTGATGATCCAGGGTGGCGCTGAGGCCGATTCGCGCCGGTGGAGCGGCTCTCAGCCAGAGGGCACAGTCGAGTTGCTGACCGGCATGGACCGGTGGAGGAGCCTGGCCGCCGGCGCTGACGCCCCGCAGGTTGCGGAGGGTATGCTGGAGGGAGACCAGCATCATGCTGCCCAGGAGAAAGGTGAGCAGAAAGCCCAGGTTATTGTTGTGGTTGATGGAACCCACCAGCAGCGCTGCCAGCATCACCAGCAAGACCAGGCCGTAGCGGCTGGGGCGGCAGAAGAAGCTGCGCCGGTCCAGGGTGAAACCAAGCCAGCAGCGATCCAGGGCGGCCCCCCCGTGGCGGCGCAGGCTCATGACCCAGGTCGGCCTGCTCAAACGCTCACCGCCACGGCCTGGAAGAGCAGGCGCAGCTCCTGCTCGGGGATCTCCTCCAGGGTGTCGGCTGTGCGCAGCCGATGGCCCCCCACATGGGGCAGCAGCTCTTGGATATCCTCGGGCAGCACATAGTCACGGCTCTGGAGAAGAGCCCAGGCTCGGCCGGCCTGGACCAGGGAGAGTCCGGCCCGGGGTGACAGGCCCAGGGTAAAGGCCCCTGATTGGCGGCTGAAGTCGAGCAGGTCCTGGATGTAGTGGATCAGGGCTGGGGAGAGATGGACCCTGGCCACCTCCTGCTGCAGCTCCAGGATCTGTTCAGGTGAGAGCAGCCGTCGGGGAAGACGTCCGGATTGGAGCTGTCCCCCCCTGGTGAGCAGTTCTCTTTCCGACTCCCGGTCCGGGTAGCCGATGGCAATCCGGAAGAGAAAACGATCCAGCTGTGATTCCGGCAGGGGGTAGGTTCCGGCCTGTTCCAGGCCGTTTTGGGTGGCCACCACAAAGAAGGGGGCAGGCAACTTCCGGGTGGTGCCTTCCAGGGAAACCTGCTCCTCTTCCATGGCCTCCAGCAGGGCGCTCTGGGTCTTGGGGGGAGAACGGTTGATCTCGTCGGCCAGCAGGATCTGAGTGAAGATCGGGCCTGGATGGAAGCTGAAGGTGCCGCTCTGCTGTTCAAAGATCGATACCCCCAGGATATCTCCGGGGAGCATGTCGCTGGTACACTGGACGCGTCTGAACTCCAGGCCGAGAATCTGGGCCAGGACCTTGGCCAGGGTGGTCTTGCCGATCCCGGGGATGTCTTCGATCAGGAGGTGACCGCCTGCCAGGAGCGAGCAGAGGGCCAGACGGAACTGTTCTTCCTTGCCCAGGATAAAGTGGTCTGCCTCTGTCAGGATCTCTGCCCAGAGGCGGGAGAGCGCTGCGGGCCGGTCATCCGGGCTTGGCTTGTGTCTGGAGAACGTCATCTGGGTGATTGTCTCTTCGTGGTTGTCTCTTTGCTGGCGGTGGGAACTGCCGGGGACGATGATTCTTGGTCAGGGCTGTAGAAAAATGGTAACAATGGAACCCTTCTTTGGCAACAGCAGTCGCTTCCTCTCCGGGTAGCCCTGCGCCCGGCTCCGTTGTAGGGGGCCTGAACAGCGAGGCTGTGACGGCCTGGTCCACTGGGTTTCAAGGTGGCCCACTGTTGCAGCCCGGGTCTGCAGAGGCCTCGCTGTTCGGAAAAAGAAGCTCTTTTTCTCCCGGTCTGTTGCCCCGGCTTGCCTTCATCGTTACTGTTTGCTGCATCTGTTACTTTAGGCTAGCTTGAAAAATGAGATTTTCGATCAAGGTCAAGGCGCACGATAAATTTTACCCCGGCCATATGGTTGCTGTTTGCTGTTTAGGGGATAACGTTTTGCAGCCAAGGCCGAAGTTGGAAGGAAAAGCACTCTTTCAAGGTGGCCCTTGGCCCTTAACCAATGGAGGACGGTATGCAAGGCATGTTTGCAAAGGCTATTCTGGTGACGGTTCTGGTGGCGGTGGGTATCTGGGGAGCGGCATCACAGGCCGCAGCCCATTGCCAGGTTCCCTGCGGCATCTATGATGACCATGCCCGGGTGCAGGCCATGCTGGAGGACGGAGTCACCGTGGAGAAGTCGGCAAGATTGATCACCGAGCTGGCCGGCAAGGGGGATGCCCAGTCCCGGAATCAGCTGGTACGCTGGGTGATGAACAAGGAGCACCATGCCCAGAAGATCATCGCCACGATCAGTGATTACTTCCTGACCCAGCGGCTGAAACCGGGCCAGAAGGATTACGCCGAGCGGCTCCAACGGCATCATGCCGTGATCCTTGCGGCCATGAAGGCCAAGCAGCACGCGGAGGTGCAGTATGGTCAGGCCCTGCAAGAGAGTATCCAGGCCCTGGTGCCCTACTATCCTGCACCTGGCCATGACTGAAGGCCACCTTGGAAAAAGGCTTTTTCTTCCAATCTCGGCGTTGCGCTCAAAATTTTATCCTCGGAATATCAAATATATGCCTACGGTAAAATGTATCGCGCGCCTTGACCTTGATCGAAAATCTCATTTTTCAAGGTACCCTGAATGCTACCTTTAAAAGGTGCTTTTTCTCTTAGTCTCTGCGCTATGACGAAGGTGTTATCCCCGGAAGAGTAGCTCTATGTCTGAGCTGATGTGCCACGCACACCTTGATTGTGAACAAAATTTCAGATTATTCAAGGTTCCCTGACAAGAGCTAACACCTGCCCTGGCAGGGAGGGGCGACAACCGGGAGCAGCAGCGTGATCGATCCCTCGTCTCTTCTGATCGTGGTTGTTACCTTTACCCTGGCCGGAACGGTCACAGGGGGTATCGGCCTGGGTTTGCCCGCTGTCCTGGGGCGGAAGCTGCGCAGCCGGCTCTCGGAGCAGCGCTTTCGCCAGGTTTTTTTGCCTCCCTCTTGATCTTAGGAGTGTATATCATCCTCAGTGCCGCCGGTAGGGGCGGCTGAGGGGGAGGCGGTCTGCTCTCCCCGGGAACGCTTTCGGCTGGCGATTAAGGCCTTGAGTGAGGCCAGTTCTCCCTGCACCCGGTCAAGCTGGCTGTGGAGACTTTCAACCTCCAGGTGGGTGAACTGCTTGAGTTCTGATTTATCCGACTCCCGTGGTTCCTGTTGAGCGGTCTGCATGGCGTCCACAATGATCCCGATGAAGAGGTTGAGCACGGCAAAGCTGGTGACGATGATAAAGGGGAGGAAGTAGAGCCAGGAGAGGGGATATATTTCCATGGTCGGCCGGACGATCCCCATGGACCAGCTTTCCAGGGTCATGATCTGAAACAGGGTGTAGAGGGAGGCCGAGACCGAGCCAAACCACTGCTGCAGCTGTGGATCCTGGTGGCCGCCAAAGAGGGTTGTGGCGAGCACCGCACAGACATAGAAGATCAGGGTCAGGATGCCGACCACCGAGAGCATCCCGGGGATAGAGTGGAGCAGAGCCGTCAGGACCCTGCGCATCTGCGGCACGATGGAGAAGAGCCGGAAGACGCGTAAGATCCTCAGAGAGCGGAGGATGGAAAAGGCGCCGATGGCCGGAATCCAGGCAATGGTCACGATGAAAAAGTCGAAGTTGTTCCAACCTGATTTAAAAAAGTCAAGGCGATAGGCCGCAAACTTGAGCAGCAGCTCAAGGCTGAAGACCATCAGGATCGATTTGTCGATGGTCAAGAGCAGGGGACCGTAGGCTTGGCTGAGTTCAGGGTTGGTTTCAAGTCCCAGGGTCACGGAGTTGATGATGATCAGCAGGGTGATGAAACGGATAACAAAGCTGCTTTCCACGAAACGGTGGAGTCGACCTCGCAGACCGCTTGGCGGGATGGTGTTTTTCGGAAGAACCATGGGTGTTGAGCGCTAGAGCTGTATGGTCAGTTTCGGGTTGCCCTTAAGGGACCAGTAAAAGGATGCTGCCTCTGGTAACAAGCTTATTCGTAAATACAAAACAGCAGGTTATGCGTCAATGCTTTTCGCCTGAGCAGGAGGGGGGCTTGACGCCACAAGGTATGCGGGCCTGTAATCCTATGGTGATGGAGGAGAGGTATGGCGTTGGTGAGGAGGAGTTCGAAGGGAATGGGAAGGGGCGTCGTCCTTGGCGGTCTGCTGCTCTTGGTCCTGCTGTTCGGCGGTTGTGCCGGTCTGGGCCGGTTGGCGGAACAACCCAGGATAACCATCGCCGATATCCAGGTGGAGGAGGTCCGGGGCATGGAAACCTCCTTCCTGGTCCAGCTGAGGGTGATGAATCCCAACAAGATCGGGCTGGATGTGGAGAGCGTCGACTGTGAGCTCCACATCGATGGCCGTAAGTTTGCCAGCGGTATCAGCGGCTCCCGTCAGGAAATCCCCGCCTATGGGACCGCCCTGGTGCCGGTGCGGGTCTATGCCTCCATGTTTGAGATGATCTCTTCGGTGGTCGGCCTGATCCAGGCCAACTCCTCCACCACCACACTCCAGCCCCTCAGCTATCTGCTCACCGGCAATGTCCGGCTGGGCAACAGCGGCTTCAGCAAGAAGATCCCCTTTGAAAGTTCCGGCGAACTCTCCCTCCAGGGGATGGAGCAAAGCCAATAATGGCGCTGTCGCTTTCCCGGGTCCGGTCGGGGAGGCGTTCTGGGTAAAGTACAGTAAGATTAACTGTTTGGCTGGTTGTTGCTGATCCGTATTCCCTGTGGTCTCACAGGGGGCGGTTGTGCATTTGCCAGGGAGGTAAATGTTTGAAATGAATCGGTTTACCTATATTTATGTTGACAGCATCCACAACTGAAATAGAGTACGGGGCCTGTAGATCTTGAGGAACACGATATGGAGAGGATATGCTGAGTCCAGAGCAGGGACAGGTTCTTGTCCGGCTGGCCCGGCAGACCATAGAGGAACACCTGGAGCTAGCGGCCAGTGATCCGCTGACAGCGCGTGAACTGGACGATCCCGCCCTCCAGGAGCGGCGGGGAGTCTTTGTCACCCTCCACCAGCGGGAGGCGTTGCGCGGTTGTATCGGTTCGCTCCAGGCCATGGAGTCGCTCCTGGACGGGGTCAGGCGACACGCCCTCAATGCGGCCTTCCACGATCATCGCTTTACCCCTGTGTCCGCCCCGGAGGTGGCCGCCCTGCAGCTCTCTGTCTCTGTCCTCAGCAAGCCCCTACCACTTACCTACTCGGGACCGGAAGAGTTACTCCGGAAACTCAGGCCAGAGATTGACGGCGTTATCCTGAAGGCGCCGTCAGGGGCCGGTGCCACCTTTTTACCCCAGGTCTGGAAGCAGCTTCCGGATCCAGCCGCCTTTTTAGGCCATCTCTGTTGTAAGGCCGGTCTTGGCGAGCACTATTGGCGAACCAGTCCCTTGGAAATAGAGACCTACCACGTACATTACTTTGAGGAAGCCCGCTGATGGGTACTGAGCGTATGAGTGAGTTGTTTTTACCACCAGAACTATCCTGTGAAATCGCGGAAATTTATGAGACCATGGCCACCAGTTACGATGAGGTTGCCAGCCAGATAGCCCTCAGCTGTGAAGGCTGTCCGGATAACTGCTGTGACTCCTACTTCCAGCACTATACCTACAGTGAGTGGGCCTATCTCTGGGAAGGGATTCGGGCCCTGGAGGATGAGCAGCTGGATCGAATCATGGAGCGGGCCCGGAGCTATGTGGAGGAGTCCGGCCGTATCCTGGCCCAGGGGGAACGGCCCCAACTCAAGTGTCCTCTGGTGGAGGATGGCCTCTGCGGCCTCTACAAACATCGTCTGATGATCTGCAGGACCCATGGGGTGCCGGCGACCCTTACCCGGCCCGATGGGCAGCATCTGCGATTTCCCGGTTGCTTCCGCTGCCAGGAGATCGTTGAGGACAGGTATGCGGTGGAGACCGATGCCCCGGCCATGGAGCGTACCATCCTCTATCGTCGTCTGGCCCAGCTGGAATCGAGATTCCTGGGCAGCGTCCGCCACCTCTATCCCAAGCTCAAGCTGACCATTGCCGAGATGATTGTCAACGGTCCACCCAAAGATATTAAAACCTGCCTCAAGAAGTAGGAGAATCCCAGCTCATGCCTAAGACACTACAACAGCTCAAAGAAGAGATCCTCAAGGGCGGGCGGCCCGATCGAGCCACGGCCCTGGAACTGGCCGCCGGCCCAGATAAGGAGGCGCTGTTCCAGGCGGCCGATGAGATCCGCCGGGAAAAGATGGGCAATCGCTTCCACCTCTGCTCCATCATCAATGCCAAGAGCGGCAACTGCACCGAGAATTGCCGCTTCTGTGCCCAGTCGGCCCGCCATCATACCGGTATCGATACCTATACCCTGATTGAACCGGAAGAGGCCATGACCATTGCCAGGGACAACGATGAGCATCAGGTCCATCGGCTCTCCCTGGTCACCAGTGGTCGCAACCTCAGCCAGGAAACCGTCAATCAACTGGCCAGCCTCTACCAGGATATCGCCGCCGCCACCTCCATGCTGTTCTGCGCCTCGGCCGGACTGCTGGATGAGGAGGTCGCCGCCTCCCTGGTCAAGACCGGGGTCAGCCGCTATCATTGCAACCTGGAGGCCAACAGGGACTTTTTCCCCCAGGTCTGCACCACCCATACCTGGGAAGAGAAGGTCGCCACCCTCAAGATCGCCCGGGAGGCAGGGATGTCGCTCTGCTCCGGCGGGATCATCGGCATGGGTGAGTCCATGGAGGATCGGATCGCCCTGGCCCTGGAGCTAAGGGAGCTGGGCATCACCTCCATCCCCATGAACCTGTTGACCCCGATTCCGGGAACGCCCCTGGCCGAGCTGGAACCCCTGAGCTCTGAAGAGGTGCTCACCGTGATCGCCCTCTTTCGTCTGATCAATCCCACGGCAGTGATTCGGATGGCCGGGGGACGGCAGCAGTTGGGGGCGGATCAGTATCGCTGTTTTGCCGCCGGTGCCAACGGCGCCATTGTCGGCAACTACCTCACCACCACCGGTTCCAGTCTCGGCGAAGACCTGGAGCAGCTCGCTGCCATGGGCTTCACCTTTGAGCGGGATGCAGGGGATGAGTGATCAGTCCCTGCTCGACTTTGACCGGGAGCATCTCTGGCATCCCTACACCTCCATGACCCAGCCCCTGCCGGTCTTTCCGGTGGCCTCGGCTGCCGGGGTGCGGCTCACCCTGGAAGACGGGCAGACCCTGATCGACGGCATGTCCTCCTGGTGGTCGGTGATCCACGGCTACTGCCACCCGGTGTTGGACAGGGCTGCCCATGAGCAACTGGACAGGATGTCCCACGTGATGTTCGGCGGCCTGACCCATGGACCGGCGGTGGAGCTGGGCCGGCGGCTGGTGGCCATCAGTCCCGAACCCTTGGATAAGGTCTTTCTCTGTGATTCCGGTTCGGTGAGTGTGGAAGTCGCCCTGAAGATGGCGCTCCAGTACTGGCATAGCCTGGGCAAGCCCCGGAAGCATCGCCTCCTGACCATCCGCGGCGGCTACCATGGGGACACCTTCCATGCCATGTCCGTCTGTGACCCGGTGAACGGGATGCACTCCCTGTTTGAGGGCGCCCTGCCCAAGCAACTCTTTGCCCCGCGCCCGAGCTGTCGCTATGACCAGCAGTGGCAGGCCGAGGACCTGGAGGAGATGGAGCGGCTGCTCGAAGAGCACCACCAGGAGCTGGCGGCGGTGATCGTTGAGCCCCTGGTCCAGGGTGCCGGCGGCATGTGGATCTACCATCCCGACTACCTCAAGGGGCTGCGCAGCCTCTGCGACAGCTACGGGGTGCTGTTGATCTGTGACGAGATCGCCACCGGCTTTGGCCGGACCGGCCGGATGTTTGCCGTGGACCATGCCGGGATCGCCCCGGACATCATGTGTGTGGGCAAGGCCATCACCGGCGGCTATATGACCCTGGCCGCCACCCTGGCCACCACCGAGATCGCGGTGACCATCTCCAAGGGTGCCTCCGGGGTCTTCATGCACGGCCCCACCTTCATGGGCAATCCCCTGGCCTGTGCCGTGGCCTCCGCCTCCCTGGGCCTGCTCCAGGACGAGCCTTGGCAGGAACGGGTCGGCGCCATCGAGGCCCAGCTCACCGCCGAGCTGGCCCCGGCCAGGGCCTTGTCGACGGTCAGCGATGTCCGGGTCCTGGGTGGGATCGGCGTGGTCGAGCTGAAAGAGCCGGTGGATATGGCCCGGCTGCAGCGCTTCTTTGTGGAGCAGGGGGTCTGGATCCGTCCCTTTGGTCGCCTGCTCTATATCATGCCGCCCTACATCATCAGCCCCGAAGACCTCTCGACTCTGACCCGGGTCCTGGTCGAGGCTGCCGCTGGCAGCGGTACCAGCTAGGCGAACCCGGCAGCGGCCAGGCCGCTCTCCGGAGTCTGGGTGCAGCGGAACCTCCCGAGAGCTGCCCTGCCTGTAATCTTTTCTGAACAGAGCCTGTCTGCAGGCTCTGTTGCGTCAAGGCCTCCCTGGCAGGCGAGAAAGGGGAGCGCAGGTGATCCAGGAAAAATTTGGGGATAAGGTCGAGGTCGGCTATACTTTCCCTATCCAAGGTCCCCATTTTCTTTGCCGATACAAGGTGCACCCCCATGAGAAGAGAACTGGTCAACAAGAGTGTCCTTCTGGTTTTGGTCCTCTCCATCTCCCTGCTCTTTCTGAGCATGATCCGGCAGTTTCTGATGCCCATGTTCATGGCCGGACTCTTTTCCGCCATGCTCAGCCCCATGCACCGCTGGCTCAGCTCCAGGCTGGGGGAGCGTCAGAACCTGGCCTCGGTGCTGGTGATCCTGGGAATCGTCCTCCTGGTGCTGATTCCCTTCAGTATCCTGGTGGGCATCGTGGTGGCCCAGGCCGTCAGTGTGAGCGAGTCGGTGACCCCCTGGGTGCAGAGTTTTGTCAGTGAGCCCGGCAAGCTGGCTGTCTACCTGGAACGGATTCCCTACTATCAGCAGCTCCTGGCCTACCAGGGGGTGATCCTGGAAAAGGGCGGGGTGGTGGTGGGCAACATCTCCTCCTTCCTGATCGATTCCCTCTCTTCGGTGACCAAGCTGACCGTGAGCGCCATCTTCAGCAGCGTGATCATGCTCTATGTGATGTTCTACTTCCTCACCTCAGGCAAGGTGCTGCTGGAGAAGATCCTCTATGTGCTTCCGCTCCATGATCGGGATGAGCAGCTGCTGCTCCATCGCTTTACCTCGGTGGCCGGGGCCACCATGAAGGGGACCCTGATCATCGGCATCATGCAGGGCAGCATCTGCGGTATTGCCTTTGCCCTGGCCGGAATCCAGGGCCCGGTCTTCTGGGGTACGGTCATGGCCATCATGTCCATCATCCCGGCCTTTGGTACGGCCATCGTCTGGCTGCCTGCCACGATCATCCTGGCCCTGTCCGGCCACTTCAGCGGGGTGTTGATCCTCCTGGGGCTCTGCGGCGGCCTGGCCGGCAACCTGGACAACGTGGTCCGTCCCCGTCTGGTCGGTAAGGACACGGAGATGCACGACCTCTTTGTCCTCTTCGGTACCCTGGGCGGGATTAGTATGTTCGGTATCCTGGGGATCATCATCGGGCCCATCATCGCGGCCCTGTTCATTACCCTCTGGGAGATCTACGGCAACGTCTTTCACGCCTACCTGCCCGAGGTGGGGGTCTCCATGCGGGCCAGGGCAGAGAAGGAGAAGAAGAGCCGGAAAAAGAAGGATGCCCGGGCCAAGGCCCAGGGCAAACCACTCCTCCCGGAAGAGGGCGCAGAGCAGGGAGAAGTAGAGCAGGCCTGAAGCGTCAGTCGATCCGGCTGCAGCCCGGCCCCTGGAGCAGGCTGGTGCCGCCCGCCTGGGGTGCGACCCGGATCTGGAGACCGATCCGTTCCCGGAGCATGGGCACGTGGGAGATGATGCCGATCAGCTTGCCCTCGTGCCGGAGGGCCGCCAGGGTCTGGAGTGCGGTGTCCAGTGCCTCCTCGTCCAGGGTGCCGAAGCCTTCGTCCAGAAAGAGGGAGTCGATCTGGACCTTGCGGCTGGCCATGGAAGAGAGGCCCAGGGAGAGGGCCAGGCTGACGATGAAGCTCTCCCCGCCGGAGAGATTTCTGGTGGAGCGGATCTCGCCGGCCTGATAGTTGTCCATCACCTGGAGCTCCAGGGGCTGGGCCGGATCACGGAGCAGGGTGTAGCGGTCGTTCATGGCGGCCAGGTGGTGATTGGCGTGACGGATCATCAGCTCAAAGGTGATCCCCTGGGCAAAGATCCGAAATTTTTTACCGTCTGCCGAGCCGATCAGTTGGTGGAGTGCCTGCCAGCGCTCTTCCTCCTGCTGCTGCCTGAGCAGGGCCTGGTACTGCTGAGCCAGTCTGGTCTTGGCACGGTGGTGGTTTTCCAGTCGTTCCCGGTCTGCGCCGATCTGCTGTTGGAGTTGCTGCTGGCGCTCGCTCAGCTCCTGCAGTGCCTCCTCCAGCTGGGGTTGGGGTTGTTCCTGCTCCAGTTCCTGCTGCAGCTGCCCCTGGCGCAGCTGGTGCTCGCTGATCCTGGAGTGGAGTTCGATCTGTTCTTTGTCCAGCCCCTCTTTCAGCTCAGCCAGTTGCCGGAGCTCCTCGGCAGCCAGTTTGGCCCGGTCATAGGCACCAAGGTCGCTGAATCCCTGTTGGCTGAGCAGGGTCTCCAGCCCTTGTTCCTGCTCCTGGGCAGCGCTCTCCAGCCTGGTCAGGGTCGCCGTCATGGTCTCTGCCTGTTCTCCGAGGCCATGGATGGTTTTCTCCAGCTCGATTCGCTGGTTCAGGGTCCGGTTATGGGCCTGCTCCGCCTGCTCCAGGGCCCGGCGGTGGCGCTGTTCCTCCTGATCAGGTGACCTGTCCCCATAGCGTTCTCGCCGTTCTCCGCTCAGTTGCGCCAATTTTTCCCGTACTCTTGCCAATCCCTGTCGTTTCTTGGTGCACTCCTCTTGCTGCACCCCCAGACCGGCCTTGAGCCGCTCCAGCTCACCCTGGACCCGGTTGAGTTTGGCCTGGAGTTGCTGTTCCCTGGCCAGGGCCTGCTTCCACTGCAGGGTTCGTTGGGAAAGCTCGGCAATGAGCTGCTCTGCCTGATCAGCGCCAGAGGGGGCAATCCCAAGGGAGACCAGCTGCCGGCGGAGCCGGTCCAGCTTTTCACCATACTGTTTGCCAAGCTGGGCCAGGGCCTTGTGGTGTTGCTCCTGCTCCTGGCTCATGCTCTGGAAGCGGTGCCGGGCCTCCTGCCGGGCCTGCTGGGCTTTGCTCTGTTGAGAGCCGGCCTCCTCCAGGGAGCGGTTCAGGCTGCGGAGTTGCTCTTCCTGCTCTGCCAGCTTTCTGAGGATGGCGCGGCTCTGTTCCAGTCCTTCTTCGGCCCTGGCCTGGAGGCTGTTGATTCGTTCCAGGGAATCGGCTGTTCCCGGACTGATGGCAAGCTGCCGGTAGCTCTGGCTCAGCTGGCCGGCGATTTCGCTCTGCTCCTGATCCGTCTGTTTGAGGAGCTGCTCTTTATACTCGATATCCTTACCCGTGGAGGCCAGCTGTTCCCGCAGGCCGGTGAGCCGTTGGCGGAGTTGTTCCTGTTCCCTGTGGGCCTGCTCTAATCTCTGCTCTGCATCGTCCACCACAGGCAGCTCAGAGGCCCAGGGGTGGTCTGTGGCGCCGCAGAGGGGACAGGGCTGGTCTGCCTGCAGCCGCTGCCGCTCGGCAGAGAGGTTGATGATCCGCTCTCTGAGCCGTTGGTTTTCGCTGAGCTGGGTGATGAGTTGCTGCTGGGTGGATTCCCGGGCGCTGAGTTCTGTGAACTGTTGGCGGTACTGCTCCAGCCGACTGGTAAAGGCGGCAAGCTCCCGGGCACGTTCTCCCTGGAGTCGGCGCAGCTGCTCCTGCCTGCTGAACAGGGTGCACAGCTGCTCCAGCCGGGTGACAGTGGCGGCCTGGCTTTCAGCCTGCTCATGGAGCCGGCCGCTTTCCCGGCCGGCCAGGAGCTGGCTGCGTTCCAGGCCGAGCTGCTCCCGGGCGGTGAAGAGGCGGAGCCGGGCCTCCTCTGTCCGCTGCACCTGTTCTTCGGTGTGCTGTAGGGTGGTTTTCGCCTGTTGCAGGCTAAGGTCCAGCTGGGCTGCCTTCTGTTTTTCACAGAGTTGTTGTTGCTGCAGCTGGGTGAGCTCGTCGAGCTGCCCCTTGATGTGTGCAAAGTGCTCCACCAGGATGGCGTCAGCCTGGTGCTCTTTGAGGTAGCGGCTGGTTTCCTCCAGCTCCCTGCCTTGCCGGCTCACTGTCTGCTGGAGCCTGGGCAGCTGTTCCTGTCCCTCCTTCAGGCTGGCTTCCAGGGGCTTGAGCGCGCCCTGGCCATCCTGGATCTGGAGTCGATGCTCTTTGATTCTGGTGTCCAGGGCGCGGATCTCTTTGCTGAGGACAGCGTCCTCTTCCAGGGCCTGGCGCGTCTTTTCCAGGCTGTTTTTCTTCTCCTCCAGCAGAGTGGTAAGGGCTGTCAGGGCCTGGCCTTGTTGTTGGTGTTGTTTTTGGCCCTCAAGGAGTTGGTTGCGGACCTGGCCGAGCTGTTCCTGTAGCTGCTGGAGGCGTTTGACCTCCGGGCTGAGTTCCCGGGCCTTGCAAGCCCACTGGTAGCGTTCCAGTTTGTCCTGCGCCTGCCTGCAGCGCTCCTGCCAGGCAGCCAGCTCTGTGCGGGCAGTCTGCAGTTGGGCCTCAACCGCCTGAAGGGAACGATAGCGCTGAAGCGCACTGTTGACGGTATCAAGCCTCTGGCGCTGCCCTGCAGCGCGTTTCAGGCTCTGCTCCAAACCCTGCTGGAGGGTGGTGGCTTCCTCCTCGTCGAGCAGGGTAATGGCCCCGATTTCGGCCTGCATCAGCTCGGTCTTCCGCCGCTCTGCAGCGGTTCGTTCATGGACCTGGATGGAGATCCGGCTGTAGATCTCGGTGCCGGTGAGCTGTTCCAGGATCGGGGCTCGCTGGCCGGCATCGGCATTGAGAAAGGCGGCAAAGTCGCCCTGGGCAAGCAGCATGGAACGACGGAACTGTTCAAAGTCCAGGCCGGTGATCCGTTCCACCAGCAGGCCCACCTCCCTGATCTTGGTCTCCAGCACCGCCCCGTTGCGGGCGTCGGTGATCTCCTGTCTATGCTGCTGAAGTTCGCCGTTGGGGCTGCGTCTGGCCCGGTGTTGACTCCAGTGGCAGCGATAGCGGCCTGCCGTGGTCTCAAACTCCACCTCTGCATAACACTCGCCCGTGGAGCGGGACATGATCTCGTTGTTGGCCCGGGTCACCCGGCCAAGCCTGGGGGTAGCACCGAACAGGGCCAGGCAGATACCGTCGAGCAGGGTGGTCTTGCCCGCCCCGGTGGGCCCGGTGATGGCAAAGATGTCGTTGGCCCCATACTCGGGAGCCGTAAAGTCGACGCACCAGGTCCCCTTCAGGGAGTTGAGGTTCTTGAGCTGGAGTTTGAGGATGCGCATAGGTTGTTACTCGGCGTTACGGTCTTCCTGATTCATGGAGGTCACGATCTCCTGGAAGGCCAGGCGCAGCTCCTCACACCGGTCTGCCGGAAAATCCGTGCCTCCCAGACAGCGCTCAAAGACCTCTTCCACGCTGAGTTCGTCCAGAGACTCGTCGCTCTGCTGCTGGCAGAGGCTGCCCAGGTTGGGGCTGGCGGTGCGGATGGCCAGGATCCGGAGCTCACTCCCCTCCACCGCCTCCAGGAGTTGTTCCCGGAGCAGGCCGGATTCGAGCTGCCCCTGGTGGCGCAGCTCGAGCCAGGCGCTGCTCTTTTCCAGGCGGAGCTGGGCGATACGGTCCAGCAGCTGGGACAGCTCGCCGTGCAGCACCCTAAGTTCCTGGAAGCAGGGGACCGCTACCGGGGTGATGGCGAGTTTGTCCGGGGTGCAGTCCACCTCCAGGATGACCTTCTCCTGACCGGCCTCGTTAAAGCCCATGGCCAGGGGCGCTCCGGAGTAGCGGAGATGTTCCTGGCCCCCCACCCGCTGACTGCTGTGGAGGTGACCCAGGGCCAGGTAGTCGATGGCCGCCGGGAAGCTCCCGGCATCCAGTCGGCCCAGGCCGCCGATGTAGAGCTCGCGAACCCCGTCGCCCTCCACGGTGGTGCCTCCGCTGGTGAAGAGGTGGCCCATGGCCACGATGGGCAGGGGGGCCTCGTTTTGGCGGCGGAGATCGAGCGCTGCCGCGCAGACCCGTTGGTAGTGGGCCTGGATCTCGTGGCGCAGGTTGGCGGCCTTGGTCTCCAGGTCCTCACCGGCCTGGGCGGTACGGATGTCACGGTCCCTTAGGAAGGGGATGGCGCAGACGATCATGGCTGGATCATCGTTTTGGTCCCTGAGCAGGAAGACCTGGTCCGCAGGTTCTTTTTCCGGGGAGCCGATCACCTGGATATTGAACTGGCGGAGGAGTTGGCTTGGGGCCTCCAGGAGGGTGGGGGAGTCGTGGTTGCCGGCAATGATCACCACCTGGCCGCAGCTGGTGGAGGCCAGCCGGTGGAGAAAGCCATAGTAGAGGGCCTGGGCTCGGTTTCCAGGGGTGGCGGTGTCAAAGATGTCGCCGGAGACCAGCAGGGCCTCGATGGCCTCTGCCTCGATGTAGTCGGCCAGCCAGTCGAGAAAGCGCTCAAATTCCTGGTAGCGTTTCTGGCCGTAGAGCCGTTGGCCGATGTGCCAGTCCGAGGTGTGGATGAATCGCATGGGTTGCTCCTGGAGCGGCTATGGCCGCCGGGTGCGGAAGGTGGTCATGACGATGCCGCTGAAGATCAGTACCATCCCCTGGAGGTGGTAGCTGGTCAGGGTCTCATCCAGAAAGAGTACTGCCAGGATGGTGCTGAATACCGGCATCAGGTGGACAAAGGGGCCGGCCTTGTTGGCGCCGATGGCGCGTACTGCCCGGTTCCAGAAGATAAAGGCCAGCACCGAGGCAAAGAGGGCCACGTAGCCCACGGTAATGACGGAGGTCTGGTTCAGGACCATGCTGCGGCCGCCGGCCAGCTCGGCCAGGTACAAGGGCAGGATCCCGACCAGGCCCACCATGACCATGGCCGAGAGGTAGGCAAGGGGGTGGAGCCCCTGGGGGTAGCGCTTGAGGTTGACAGAGTAGAGGGCCCAGAGCAGGGCAGCTGCCAGGACATAGAGGTCGCCCTGGTTGAAGTCGACCTGGAACAGGGTGACCAGCCGACCCCTGGCAATGATCAGCAGCACCCCGCAGAGGGAGAGGCCGACCCCCAGGATCTGGCGGAGAGTGAGCCTCTCCCGGTACATCAGCCAGGAGATGATCACGATCAGGATGGGCATGGAGGAGTTGACCAGCACCGCATTGATGGCCGTGGTGCTCTGCATGGCCAGGTAGATCAGGCTGTTGAAGCCGGTCACCCCCAGGAGTCCCTGGAGGGTGATGAAGCCGAGGTGTTCCCTGGCCAGCTCCCGCTGCCGCCAGAGGTGCTGGACCGCGAAGGGGGAGAGGATCAGCAGGGCCACGGCCCAGCGCCAGAACGACAACCCCATGGGCGGGATGGAGGCGTGCAGCCCCCGGCTGAGGACGAAGTTGCCCGACCAGAACAGGGTGGTGAGGATGAGGAGGAGGTAGGGCATGGAACTCGTCGCTGGTTGTGTTGGAGCCGGTGTGTGCAGCTGTGGCTGGTGCCGGAGGAAGCGCTCTCTGCCGGGCTGCCGGCCGGGATTCCATCGCCCTTGCTCGATTTTGCTCTTCTTGCTGCAAAAAGGGGGAGGGCGGAGACAGCGATTGATGCATAAGGTAATAGCACAGTGCAGAGCACAGTGCACAGTGCCATGGGCTTGCCAGTCCTGTTTAGCGCATATTGGTCTCTGCATCCACTCTTTTTCCAGCCAGGAGAGTGCCCGTGGAAGAAATTAGATTTGAACCCTTTATGGACCGGCTCAGTCGCGATATCCGCAACGATCTCTCCGAATCCCTGGTGGAGGTGCTCAGGCAGCGCCATCTCCGCCCGGCCCGGGAGGTGGCCCAGGGCTACCTGAGTCGCAACCTGGCCTCCTGCTACGGCGATTATATCATCAACCGCCTGTCCCAGTACCAGAGCTCTCTAAAGCAGATAGCCGCCGGAAATGATGACCCCCTCTGGCAGGGGCTGGTCCTCTGGGATCATGGCCTCTTCTTCGAGGTCCACGAGATCCTGGAGCATGCCTGGCTGGGGGCCGGCGGTGAGGAGAAACTCCTGCTCCAGGCCATGATCCGGGCCGCCGGGGTCTATATCAAGCTGGAGCATGGCTACGATGCTGCGGCCCGCAAGATCGCTGATAAGGCCTTGCCTGTATTAGCCCAGAACCGCGAACGCTTGGCCGCCTATATCGATCCGGAGCGTCTTCTGGAGGCCCTGGGGCGGCTTGCGCAGCCGGCCCCGAAACTGCTGCCACCTGCCTGAGAGGGTCCAGAAGGGTGGTCCTGAACCCGGGCTTCATTTTCTCGGCTGAGGATTCAAACAGGGTTGACTTCCGGTAGCTAAAAGGTAATATAGGCAGCCTGTGGAACCATGCACGAGCGACTGCTCAGTCGCCTGTTCTCTATTTTCACCGAAATCTCGCGCGCCCGTAGCTCAGCTGGATAGAGCATCGGACTTCGAATCCGAGAGTCGGGGGTTCGAATCCCTCCGGGCGTGCCAGTATTTAACGGTTTTCGAGGTTTGGAAGAAAATCGAGTTGACACAAATTGACACATATTTTTCGATAAGAGAAAAGCCCTTGACCACGACGGTCAAGGGCTTTTCTTTTGGTACCCTCAAAGATGAGGGTGCCTGCCGGAGAAAGGGGAAGCGCCGTTTACCAGCGGGCGTGACCCGATCTGGTATCGTTGTGGGCAACGGCAGGGTGCTTGCCCAGTGTCCAGGCCGTATTTCCCCTGTTTTTGCCATTAAGCAGCGTTAAGAAACAGTCAGCTGCGTCTAAAAAGTCCACCTAATCTTTGAACAAATTGTCCGGCGCTGGTATATTTAACATCTTGAACTTATAGGATAATTTCTTTTTGCCACAATGTGGCAGATTTGCTTGTGCTTTATTCGCTGGGTAAACGTGGCTTTGCAATGGCTTCAGGGCAACCATAGCTTTTTCATCCAGCGTAAATCGAAGTTCGGATTTAGTGGAAAGAGGTTGACTAGTGCAAATAAATCTGACCCCATTTTTCCTTTAAGAGTTGTCCTAAAATGTCAAAAAACTTTGAGGTGTCTATCGATCCAAGGAGCATTTAACAATAAATTCCAGGAGAGGTGTTATGACTGATGTGGCAATTTCGATTAAGGCGGCGCTCGAATCAATAAACGGGTCCAAACATATTTACCCTGCGACATTTGCAGACACAGGGCACAACCTCGTAGGCTACGACAAGGCGACCGGCAAGGCCGAGGCGGTGCAGGTAGACTCTGTCGGCTCCTTCGCGAATAGAATTGAGGCGGAACTTCATGGCCTTGATATTCTACCCTCAATCACCACCAGCGTCGGTGATCGAGTTCTCTCCGTACACGAGCTCCCACATCGGGTCTATGACGCTATCCTGAGAGACTCCCTCCTCGATGATACCTCTTGGCGACAGTCAGATATCGGTGCAAAAGTTCTGGCCAGTACGACCACTAACGCAACAGCCCTCTACAAACATGCCCCGTTGACACTGCTGCTTGGCGGATGGGATTCACACGGTGGCGACGCCGGCACTGGCTCTAAAATTGCAAGGTCGGTCTCCTGTGAGATCTGGGGCTACGGGGTCCAGACTGCAATGCATTGCACCCAGAGAATTGATCCACTTGGCATCACCGCAGATAACGAAAAACATGCGGTGATTGACGGTATACTGCAGCCTGACACTAGTGGGAAGAAACCCTCAGAACTTGGACATGGAGACGTGCCGAGTTCCGATAAGAAGGGGGTGTTCATTGACAGGATCGAGTTAAACGGGGCGATATCCCTGACTCGTCTCAGTCGGTATCACTTCCCTGACAACAACGGAGACATTGACCAGGAGAGGGATAAGGCAGGTTGTGAGGTGCTCTTCCAGTTGGCGTTGGTGGGAATCGCCAGAGTTATGGATCGGCTGGATCTCCGATCAGGCTGTGAATTGTATACCACCAGCAGGGATGCACAGCTGGTCTCTTCGGACGGCTCAAAAAAACCTGTAGATCTTGACACTGCTACAGACAAACTTCAGGGGGCCATCGCCAAGGCCGCAGAGAAGGGACTGGAGTTTGCAAGTGAACCTGTTCAGTTGAAGGCTGGACCAGCACTGGAGAGGTTGGCAGCAAAAGGAGGTGTCTGATGGATGTAGCGGTCCAGATCGAGTTTCTGGTCACACCTCAATTAGCCAGCCCTTCCGGCCCCAGATACGGTGAGTGGCCTCCAGCACCTGATCGGGTATTCCAAGCCCTTGTTGCAACTGCTGCCGAAACCGGCAAGGATATGGGTGTTCTTACCTGCCTGGAGTCTGCACCTGGGATACAGGCAAGTGAGGCTACCATGTATGCTGCCCCAGTCCGGTTCGTCCCGGAAAATTACCGGAGAAGTAACCGTTATCACCAAGGAGCCAGAAGATACCTGCCAACTGTCCACCCCCAATCCCCTGTGGTTACTTATGTCTGGAGTGACGTCCCTGCCGATGCGGTTGAGCCGTTGCGGGAAATAGTCGAACTCATTACCCACATAGGACGTGCTGCAAGTTTGGCCAGAGGGACACTAGTCGATGCCGAGTCAGTATATATTTCCTGGATCCCCGATGACCAGGGAGAGGTGCTGATGAGGGTACCGTACCAGGGTAGGCTCAACGATCTTGTAGAGTCATTCAACCGGGGAGTGAAAAGTACTCAAGCTCCTGTCTCAGGATACTCAAATACAGCAAATATCCACCCCTCGACAGAGTGGGGCGATTTAATGGTGCTTCGTCCGGAGTATCAGCTGGATCTCTCAAGGGCACCGCAATGGACAGATAAAATGCGCAGAGCAGTCATGAGCAAAGCCAGTGACGATATGCCTGCATTTATTCATGGACATGGTGATCATCGCCATGTTGCCTGGGCAGCGATCCCAGACGTCGGCCACAGGTTTGCCAGTGGCAGGATATTGGGGTTAGGGTGCTGGGTACCATCTGATGTCTCTTTGGAGGAGCGAGGTCTGCTGGGATCCTTACTGATGCGGGTCACCGAACTCAATGGTCTCAAACTCGAGATCGACCAAGTCGGCTTGAAGGGATTGAGAAGGTCTACATGGAGCCGCCCATCTCCCATCTGGTCCACGGTCACACCAATTGCCCTGGATCGATGGCCAAAGAAGACTTTTCCTCCGGAGATGGTCGTGGCGAACAGTCTGAGTGCCATGGGGTTGCCCAAGCCGGAAAGGATCATGTGCAGTAATCATTCTCAAGTAAAAGGTGCCGCCAATGCCAGGAAGTACCCATCACGACGTGGCAATCGATTCATCACCCATGCGCTGATCGAGTGGGCGGAACCGATAGTAGGTCCATTGTTGATCGGGGCCGATCGGTACTTCGGCGGTGGCCTATGTCGCCCGCTAAGTTAATTAAGGGAGGAGCAGACTTGGATTTTTTTAATTGGTATCAAGAGAATCATGGCTATCCTCCATTCCCCTGGCAGGCACATCTGGCTAATAAAATTGCCGATGGTCAATTTCCCTCATCCATATCGGTTCCCACTGGCTGTGGTAAAACGGCGATCATCGCGATATGGCATTGGGCCGCCCTGCATGAAATTGATGTGCCCAAGAGGCTGATATATATAGTCGACCGAAGACTGATTGTTGATAGTGTCACCGATTACGCTAAGGAGCTTGGGTGCAATGTGGTCAAGATGCGTGGCGGGGTGACGATCGACAACAGCTGGATGATGGAGCCGAACAAGCACTCGGTGATTGTCTCCACCGTTGATCAGGCTGGGTCGAGGTTGTTATGGCGGGGCTATGGGGTTAGCAGTCGAGTGGCGCCGATACATGCCGCCCTGATCGGGAACGATGCCCTTCTGGTCCTTGATGAAGCCCACATATCCACTCCATTTGCCAAGACGCTGGAGGCCATCATAAAGCTGCGAGTCGAAGAGGCACATTCTTGGCATGTAATTGCCATGACAGCGACGCCCATTGGAGAGGGAGAGACACTCTCTTTGTCTGATGAGGATCATGTTCATCCCGTCGTTAAGAAGCGTTTAGAGAGTAAAAAATGGGCCCGTCTCGTCAAGAGTGATAGGGCCGGTTTTGTTACCAAGATGGTAGCGGAAGCGAAAGGGCTCCAGCAGGACATTGAAGGGGTTGTGGGTGTCATCTGTAACACCACTAAATATGCTAGACAGGTGTTTGAGAGGCTGGGAGGTGATAAGGTGCTTCTCACCGGGAGAATCAGATTTGTTGATAAGGACAGGATCCTGGCTGAGTATTTGCCACGGATTTTGAGCGGTAGCCGGGAGGATCGCCGGCCCTTGTTTGTAGTTGCGACACAAACTATCGAGGTCGGAGCAGACCTGGACTTTGATGCTCTAGTTACTCAGAGTGCTACGATTGATGCCCTGAGGCAGAGATTTGGCCGTCTGGACCGGCTTGGGGAGCTTGGTAGTTCTAGTGCAGTGGTTGTTCATGAAAAACTGGCAAAGAGTGAAGAGTGTAGAGTTTATGGGAAATCCCTGCTCAACAAGACGATGGCGTGGCTGAATAAAGCTCAGACCGGCAAGGGCAAGAACAAAGGTGTCGACTTTGGTATTTCTGCTATGGACAAGGTCTTGGCGGAAACATCCCCACCGCAACGGGATGTCGAGGAGGTTAGACCTTTTACTGCTAGTGATTTGAGACAACTTCGGCAGACGAATCCACAGGTGGAAGTAGATATTGCCTCGTGGCTCCATGGTGAGAATTCGGACACGATCAGTGTCTCTGTAGTTTGGCGAGCTGATCTTGATGCTCCCGTCGACCAGTGGGTAGACATTGTCGACGCTGCCCCACCAGTCATGGCAGAGGTAATGCCTTGCCCCTATTATGAGGTCCGGCAGTGGCTAGGCAGGCGATATGTTGTGGTCGGCGAGAATGTTGTCAGAGGGCTGAATATCAAGCCAGGGGACCTGGTTGTGGTGCCTGCCGGGTATGGGGGCTATGGAGAGTGGGGGTGGAATCCTGGTAGTCGCGAACCAGTCGAGGACATTGGGAATCGAGTAGGAGCAAGGATCAGGCTCATCGGGGCAACAGAGGAGGACGATGTTGACTCCTTGCTCGACCAGTTAGATCTGGAAGTGAAGAATCCGGTAGCGACACCATACCCCAGAGGTTTGGTTATAACATCATCAAATCCACGAACCAATGGCCGGGAGGTTCAACTTGAAGAGCATCTGGCCGGTGTAGGAGATGTGGCTAGTGCACTGACGGATGAACCTGTAGTTCATGAAGCTTCTCGTCTCCACGACATCGGAAAGCAGGATCCAAGGTTTCAGGTGCTGTTAGGTTCCCGTGAGAAAGTGCTAGCTAAGTCGGGACATCCATCCCCCTGGGCAGCACGTATTGCTCGTGAGTGGTCTGGTTTACCCAAGGGGTGGCGTCATGAAGTAGCTTCGGTGACAATGTTGCCAGATAACTCTTCAGACCTGCTCAAGTACTTGGTAGCAACCCATCATGGATATGCCCGGGTAGTGTTGCCTATCGGCGGTGATGAGTCACTGTGGAATAAAGCTGGTGGACCAACCTGGGGAAACATGACGGACCGGCTAAACGAAGAATACGGTGCCTGGGGCTTGGCCTACCTCGAAGCCCTGGTTCGCCTTTCAGACTGGATTCAGAGTGAACAGGAGCAAAACAATGCAGTATGAGATGGTCGGGCTGAGAGAAGATAACACACAAGGGTGGCTGGCCGCAGTCGGGGTCATATACATACTCGACCGATCCGGTGTTGACGTCCAGATGTACTGGTGTGAAAAACATCCTATTATTCTTGGATATAATGAGCAGGAGGTGATCGACATCCTGGTTGAGTATCTAAATCAGGGTAGTGATATCTTGGATAATCTACCCACAGGGTTCAGGGGTGAAAAAGCAGCCCTTGATCGTACTGCTGGAAGGGTCAGCTTTACAGGAGTGATCAAGCAAATGCTGGGAAGCGTTGAACGGAACAATATCGAGGAGGGGCTCAATCACCCATGGGTGAACAAGGATAACGTGACCAGTCTGGGCTGGGATCCTATTTCGGTTAAATTATCTGCAAACTCTGGCGGCGATAAAGCCCCTGACTCGTCACCTCACCGTGGTGTTCTGGCTGGCCAATGGTTGGCGGCGGAGTCACTTCCGGTGACAGGGGCAGGTCCGCGCAGAGATTATTATAGCTGGGTAACGTGGTCCGTCCCATTGGATATGGGGGGAGTGAGGGCTGTGGCACAGGCCCAGACCACTGATTGGGGCGGGGTCCGCTATTCGGCCAATGTCGCTCGCAATGGCCAGATGGGCTACTTTGAACCTGCGCGAACCGATATTACCCATAAAATCCAGGGAGGATCGCGATGATGGAAAAACAACAAGTTATGTTGATATGAGCAATGGATAAGGAAATACCGAGAAGCTGTGAGATAGGTTCGCTTTCTTTCTGGTTAATTATTTGAAATAAAATACATTTATTTGATAGCAGTACCAACCACCTCGGAGGAGGTGGCTACATTGAAGCGATCCACTGCAGGGCACTGGGCGCCGTTGACGTATGTACCAACCACCTCGGAGGAGGTGGCTACATTGAAGCTTCGATCCGTAATAGCACCAACCGGTGTTTAGGGTACCAACCACCTCGGAGGAGGTGGCTACATTGAAGCAAGCAGGGCGGGATGGAGCCACCGTCGTTCACCAGTACCAACCACCTCGGAGGAGGTGGCTACATTGAAGCGAGATACTGTTTGAAGACAATACAGATACGCCCTAGTACCAACCACCTCGGAGGAGGTGGCTACATTGAAGCTTATCCGGAACGTCCATATACTTCGAGTCCCCGGTACCAACCACCTCGGAGGAGGTGGCTACATTGAAGCTGGACATCGATGCCGCAGGTGATGGCGATGGTGTTGTACCAACCACCTCGGAGGAGGTGGCACGCGAGACTGGCCACCGAGACGGGGCCGGACCATGCTATCTGTTCAATATTAAAGGGTAAAGACAGACGCGTCTTCGTGTAGCTGCTTAATTTCATTAGGGTGAGAGAGTCATTTTGGCAACAAGATAGTTTATCAACGGCCTTTACGGTTAGAATTTGGGGAAATGGTAGCGGGGAGGCAACACTTTTATACCACTGAACGTTACGGGGACAGGATACCTAACTCAACCGAATGAGGTATCCTGTCCCCGGAACTCACAAAGAGAACCCTCTATGCACCGCAAAGAGAACCTGCGTCAGAGGGTCTCCAGGCCCTGAAATAGTGCTCGGTTGAACGGTAGAAAATGTCCGGCTGTCGATTTGAGCCATGGATAAATAAGCCGAAAACGGCTAACTTTAACCCATTGCAGTCATATGCCTGGTGTCCTGAGGACCGGTAATCATAACCCCAGCCCGTAACCATTGATGAAAACCCTGGCAAGCCAACTTATCTTTTTCTTTCGCCATAAAACAGCACAGCGAAACTTTGCCGTGCTATGGAAATTTTTCACCTTTCTCTTTTTTGTCATCTGCCTCTACTCGGTACTGTTCCACGTACTGATGATCTATGAAGGTCGCGACTTCAGCTGGATCACCGGTGTCTATTGGACCATGACAGTCATGTCCACCCTCGGTTTCGGCGATATCACCTTCCACAGCGACCTTGGCCTCCTCTTTACAATGATCGTTCTTTTCTCCGGAGTGCTGTTCCTGCTGATCATGCTGCCGTTTATCTTTATCCAGTTTTTTTACACCCCTTGGCTGGAAGCCCAGGAGCGTGCAAAAATCCCCAGGGTTTTGCCGGAGCACATGAACAACCATGTCATCCTGACCAGCCATGATCCCATCTCCATAAGACTGATCGAGCGGCTGACTAAATATGAGATCCCATATGCCCTGGTGACGCCCGACCATCAGCTGGCCAACGAACTGCATGACCTTGGCTACATGGTGGTGATCGGCGAGCCCGATAAACCGAGCACCTACGAAGCGCTGCGTATCGCCGACGCCTCTCTCGTGGTGGTCACAAATGACGACCTCATCTCCACCAATATCTGTTTTACCATCAGAGAGGTGGACGGGGTGGTACCCATCGTTACCAACGCCGACAGGGAGCATTCAATCGATATCCTTGAATTTTCAGGGAACACGAGTGTTTTCCAGTTTACGAACATGCTTGGGACACAGCTGGCGAAACGAACCCAGGGCGTGAGCATGACCGCCAATATCATTGGTCGATTTGAAGAACTCATGATCACGGAAATGCCGGTCAAGGAGAGTGAGCTGGTCGGGAAGACCTTGCTTGAGGCAAACATCAGGAGCCTGACCGGCGTGACGGCGATCGGTTTAATGCAGAAAGGCATCTTCAGCCCATCGGCGCCCAACACGATCATGACAGGGGATACCATCCTGGTGCTATCCGGAACGGTACAACAACTCAAGACCTTTGAAGACCGTTTCGGCGTCGACTGCTGCGGGCCCGACGCAACCAATCATGTTCTGATCCTCGGCGGAGGACGGGTCGGGCTCTCTGCCGCCAAGACCCTGACCGAACACGGCATCAATTACCGGATAGTTGAAAAACGTCCCCTCAAGGTCACCTATCAGAACGAGGAACAGTTCACTATCGGCGATGCGGCGGACATCAACACCCTGGAAGCCGCAGGCATTAAAACAGCAAGGTCGGTTATCGTCACCACCCACAGTGATGACATGAATATCTACCTGACGTTTTATTGCCGACAGTTGCGGCCGGATATCCAGATCATCAGCCGTTCCATCCTCGAACGCAACGTCTCCAAGCTCCATTCAGCAGGTGCGGATCAGGTTATGTCCTATGCCTCCCTGGGGGCGGGAACCATCTTTCAGTTACTCAGACCAAATGAGGTCTCTCTGTTTACCGAAGGACTTATCGTGTTCAACAGGAAAGCCGGTACCTATTTCCATGGCCGTTCCATCATGGAGAGCGGGGTGAGGGACAAGACCGGCTGCAGCATCGTTGCCCTCAGGCGAAACGGCCGCCTCCAGGTCAGCCCCGAACCGGAAACCATCCTTGTTGCAAACGACGAGCTGATATTTATAGGCACTGCAGATAACGAGGAACTGTTCCTCAGGCTCACGCAATAGAGATGGGGTGGATCCTCGCTCAGCTGCCGCTTTCAGGTGGTTGGCTGACTGGGATGAACCTCGAACTGTTGAGCCAGTGCGGCCAGAGTCGTGTCACCAGCTATGGCGGCCAAGGCAACCTTTGCCTTAAAGGCTGCCGAGTGTTCCCTTTGGGTACGCTTTGTCATTGTGCTGATCCTTTTTGAGCCTGCTTCAGGGCTCTATAGGGAGCAGGTTTTCCACTTCAGGGCTTGGCCGGATTTTTGCCGCCACCTGCTTCTTTTGTAAGTGCGCACCGTTCAGCTTGCGAAGGCTGAGCAGCTAAGCGTCTTGGAGGACCGTTTTCTGAAAGCGTTTACAGATGGTGTTTTTCCGTGGCCGCCTTGCTTTCGTCCTGTTATGCCTCTATAATACGGATTGCAAGATAGAATTCGGCAAGGGCTGGCTTGGCAGGATCTATCGACGAGAAGTTGCGGCTGCCAGTTGTGGCTGCCAGTTGCTGTTGCCTTTCCCCGCTCCTTTCAGGGTGGTGAGATACAAGGTATCCTCTGATTCGAGAGAGCCAGGGTGCTGGGGGGCAACTTCTCCTGATACTTCCCTGTCAAGTTTCCTGCCTTCAGGGTAGCCTCAATGCCACCTTGAAAAATTGCTTTTTCTTCCAATCTCGGCGTTGCACTCAAAATTTTATCCTCGGAATATCAGATATATGCCTGTGGTGAAATTTATCGCGCGCCTTGACCTTGAGCGAAAAATCAAATTTTTCAGGGTAGCCTCAAGAGATTCCAGTTCAGCCTCCTTGAGAATCAGCGATTCCTGAGTCACTTTCTCTTTCATCCCGTACAACAGGGTCGACCCCGGGAAGGGGCCATAGCTTGTGGTGAAGCCATACGCTCGCACGCCGCTTATTGAGCTAAAAACGTTTTTTTAAGATGTTGTCCGGCCGGGTTTGACCTGGAGGGCCTTTTTTGCCGGTAGAGACAGGCAGAGCTGGTTTTGTGCTTTCCTCGGTCCGGTTTTTATGGTTTTGCCTGGTGTGCCATCCGCCAACAGGGGACTCGATGCCACCTCCTTTGATTGCTGTTTCAGATGGTACGCTGAACCCCGGAGAACCCTATGCTTTGGCAGGATTTGCCAACATTGCCAAGCTCTTCCGTCAGATGGAAAAGTCCAATCTTGTGTTTGATGATTCTTTCGTTACCATGTACCATGGGGGTTGGTGCCGTTAGTGTCGTCAGCGCCTAAGGTTTTATCTTATGGTTTTCCGCAGCTCCATAACTAGCATGAGGTCTTGTCCTTTCAAGAACACAACCTGCCGGGCCGGGTCTGAAGCAACCTGGATGATTCCTCCGGCGACCTTGCAAGTTGCTTTTTCTTCCAATCTCTGCGTTATGGTAAAGATTTTATCCTCGGAGTATCCGTTAGATGTCTGCGGTAAAAAAAAACATGCCTCGGCATGGCTGCGCTTATCTGATATTGATCGAAAAATTTCATTTTTCAAAGTACCCCTCTGTCTTTTTTGACATGCGGGGGTGAAGTCAACAAATTTTCAAGAGGCTGCAATGTCGGAATACCATTTGGGATTGAATTTGGGGCACGACCGGGCCGCGGCCCTGGTGCGAGACGGAAAGATTGTCGTCGCCATCCACCAGGAACGTCTGGATCGCCTTAAGCACAGCCTCGGCTTTTTACACCAGGATTGTCATGATCCGGCGAAGATTCAGTTGCCCCACGAAGCGATCCAGTACTGCCTGAAGAGTTGCGGCATTCAGCTGGCCGATGTCGCCACCATCAGCGCTAATATGCCCGGCGTTGACCAGGGTTCAGCGATTCTTCAGCGCAGCTTACCGCCTGAGTTCATGGAGAAGATCCTCACCCCGCCAAGCCATCATCGTATGCACGCCTATTCGGCCTACTGGCCTTCCGGATTTGAGGAGGCGCTGGTCTTTGTGGTGGATGCCTCTGGCAGCAGCCATGAAGGCATGACCGAATCCTACACCCTCTCCACTGCCTGCGGCGAGAAGATCAGGACCCTGCATGAGGAACGGGTACCGTCTCATCTGGCCACCCTCTCCACCCTTGGTTTCGTGTATGAGTATGTCAGCCGTAAGGCTGGTTTTGTGACCCAGGTCGGCTCCATCCATATCCCCGAGGCAGGCAAGCTGATGGGGCTGGCAGCCTACGGCGGTCCCCAGGACCACTGGCAGCGCTGGATACGACCCTGTCCCGAGAGTTATCATCTGGATATTTCGCCATACGAGATCTTTTTGGAGATCGCGGCACTGGAGAAACGCTACGACGACGGTCAGGGAGAACCCTACCTGCGACCCTACCTGGTCGATCTGGCCTGGAAGGTCCAGCACGAACTCGAGCAGGCCCTGCTGCACATTGTCGGCCGGGCCGTGAAGGAGACCGGTCTGCGCCGGCTCTGCCTCGCCGGTGGGGTCACCCTCAATTCGGTTGCCAACTATAAGCTGCTCCGCGAGCTGGACCTGGAAGACATCTTCATTTTCCCGGCAGCCGGGGATGCCGGTATCGCAGCCGGTTGCGCCCTCTGGGCCTATGCCGAGCACGAGGGGGGGCGGCGCCGCGAGCGTCTGCGCCATGCAGCCTTGGGTCATGCCTGGGACGAGGAATCCCTCGGGCAGGCGCTTGAACCTTACGCAGATCAGATCCAGGTCGAGCAGCTGCCCGAGGAGCAGGTGGTCGTCCAGACCGCAGAGGCCCTGGCCAAAGGCTACGTGGTCGCTCGGTTTGAGGGCGGCTCTGAATTCGGCCCCCGTGCCCTTGGGGCTCGCTCCATCCTTGCTGATCCGACCTTCAGACAGATGAAGGATATTCTCAATGCCCGGGTGAAGTTTCGTGAGCCTTTCCGTCCCTTTGCCCCGGTTATCCCTGCAGAAGAAATCGCCGAGGTCTTCGAGCAGGAGGTGCCTTCGCCTTTTATGCTGGTGGTCTCCCAGATCAAGTCTGAATACCATGAGCAGATTCCAGCGGTAACCCACTGTGACGGCTCGGGTCGAGTGCAGACCGTGACGGCAGAGGATAATCCTTTTTTTCATCGTCTCTGTCGGCAGATGGGTGTCTTGCGTGAAGGCCCGCCGATCATCCTGAACACGAGTTTCAATATCGCCGGCCAGCCCATTGTGGAAACCCCGGAAGAGGCCATCCAGACCTTCCTCGATACCAACATCGACTATCTTTTTCTCGAGAATTATCGGATCACCAAGCGGGATGTTCCTGTGCTCGATTACGAGCACCATCTGGCAAAGGTGAACGATGCTGTCCTTCCCCAGGGACTGCCGGGCGCCCAGGAAGCGGTCACCGGGTTGATGCGCCAGTTGGATCGAGCCCTGTTCTTTGGAGAAGCGGAGAGCTGTCCCTGGACCATGGAGGAGCTGCGTACCCTCTCCCGGGAGGGAGCCCTCTTCAAGGAAACGAGCCGAGAGTTCTCGGACAGCCCCTATGGCCGCCTCCTGCACAGCCGGCTCTCCCCGACGGTCGCGCTCCTGCTCGATCCTCTCAACGGTTCGCACCTGGTCGAGACCAGCGCCCATGACCAGGCTCTCCTCCTCTCCTGGCCCGAGGTGGGGCTCTTGCAGGCGCTGCTTAAGGGAGATCGTCCCCTGTTGGAACGTCTGCGTCTGGAGCGCCAGTGCACCACCCAGGCCTGGGCCAGGCAGATTGCCACCATGGCCGGGCAGCTGCGTGGTTTCAGCCTTGCCCCGCAGAAGGCTCATCCAGGCGATATCGGCCCGCCAGCCAGGGAGATGGAACTTCCCGGGCCGGTTCAACTGACGCTCGAACCTTTTGTTGACGAGGATTTTCAGCTCTGCTCCACCCTGGCCTTACTGCGCACCCTGCTCGATACGGCAGGATACGACGAGACCGCCATCTGCACCCTGCTCGGCCTGGACTCCCTCCAGTGCATCGAGCCCACTCATCTCCATTATTACGATCGATTCCAGCTGGCAGAGACACCTCTTGCAGACCTGGTTCGTCTCTTTCTGCTTCGGGTTGCCCTGCCAGGGGCCAGACTTCGCAGCCTGTTCGGGGAGGAACTGTTCAATACGCTTTCCAGTCTTGGTCTCTTCTATCCCTGCGGTGAACGCTGGGCCTCCCGTGTCGATCTCTACAGTGTCGAGGGGCTCTACCTGGTCACCGATCATCGCTACATGCTCGACGAGGAAGATCGCCTGACGGAAACCCCTGTGATGTACATCGGTCTGGATAGTCGAGGCCTGGTCCATGCGGCGCCGCGCAGGCCCTGCGCCAAACTGCTTGATCTCTGCACCGGTTCGGGGGTACAGGCCCTCTCGGGCAGTCGTTATGCCACAGAGGCGGTGGGGGTGGATCTGAACCCGCGTGCCGTGCGTTTCGCCCGCTTCAATGCCCAGCTCAACGGTATTCACAACGTGCGTTTTCTTCAGGGGGATCTCTACGATAGCTTCCAGCACGAGACCTTTGACATCATCCTGGCCAATCCACCCTTTGTGCCGAGCCCCTACAGTGAGCTGCGCTACCGTGACGGCGGCTGTACAGGGGAAAGGGTCCTCGGGCGGATCATCGGTGAAGCCGCCGCCTATATGAATCCCGGGGGGCAGCTGCACATCGTGAGCGACCTGGTGGATATCGATGGCTATGGGGCCAAGCTGCACCGCTGGTGGCAGGGCGGGCCAAGCCATCAGCTTGTTCTCGGCACCGCCGACCGTGATGAAATCCTGTTTTCTGTGCCGCACAGTCACGCCCCCTTTGGCCAGAGCTTTGCTGCCTACAATGCGGAGCTGGAGACATGGCTGCGCAACTACCAGGATGCAGGAATCAAGGCGGTAAATTTCGGCTATATCTTCATCAATACGCTGGCCAGCGGGGAGGATGGGAGCTACTTCTACCGGGTCATCCATAATCCCCTGCGTCCCATCCATCAGGAGGTGGCGAGTTATTTCAGACAGCGACAACGGTTTGCTGACTACAATACGGGAAAAAACACCCGGCTTTCCCTGCGACTCAGGCCCGGTCTCAGGTTTCGGGTCGAGTTCGATCCTGCCGGCGGCGGCCAACAGGTGGAGCTCTACGTCCCCGACAACCCCTATTTCACGACATACCTGGTGAACGAGGCCGTGTATCAGGAGTTACAGTACATCAATCATTACCAACCGTGTCTGGAGGTGTTCACGGACAAGGTCCAGCGTAGCCGGATCAGCGAGTTGGTTCTCAAGGGGGTGCTTGAGCTGGCAGAGCCCGGACTCCGGAGGGGGAACGTTTCGGGTGGCGGGCGAGGAATCTTTCCTGGGCCGGGCCTAGGACCCCGAGTGTTTGCTCAGCCCGATGGAGAACAGCCGCCACTGGATATCCGGGAGCTGGAGACCAAGACTACGCCGACCTGCCTGTCTTCCTATCTCACCTAATCCTTGCTCCGGAGCCTATCTCAATGATAAGCTGATTTTTTGGCGAGGCCCGGCAGGCGCCTGAAAAAATCTGGCCGAGAATAGATTCTTAAGGTATAGCAGTGGATAGCCGATAGTAAGGTACTTTTCTACAGTGTATCAAGATTGATTATGGCCTGGCAGGCCGCAGCCCTCGTCTTCTCCAGAGCTACGGGCCGCAAAGGGGCCGCAAAGGCAGGATAAACCGCCCCTGCGCTGGTAACGGGGAATAATTTTCCGGAAATGACATCGTCGTAGTTTGCGACAAAACCATCTGTTGAAAAATACAATATGGATTTAGAGAAGACGGCAATCATACTTATCGGCTATCAGAATGACTACTTTGCCGAGGACGGAATTCTTCGAGCCGTGATCGAGGAGTCCGAAAAGGCCTCGGCCGCGCTCGCAAACACCATCGCGCTGATCGAACGGCTCCGGCGCACAGCTGTGCATCTGATCTCGACACCGATCATCTTTACCCCGGAGTACAGCGAACTGGTCGATCCGGTGGGCATCCTTAAGGAGGTCCGGGAGGGTGGGGCGTTTAAGGCAGGGACCAAAGGGGCGAAAACGGTGCCTGAACTCGTACAGTTCAGCAACCGGATCATGGAGCTTCCGGGCAAGTCGGGGCTCAATGCCTTTTCCAATACCCACCTGAACGACGTGCTCCAGGCAAACGGGGTCACCGATGTGGTCTTGGCCGGAGTGGTGTCATCGATCTGCATCGATTCCACCGGTCGATCCGCGTTCGAGCGAGGGTACAGGGTCCACATCCTCAGCGACTGCACGGCCGGGCGAACAGTTGTCGAGCAATCGTTCTTTTGTGAAAAAATCTTTCCGCTCTACGCCAAGGTGATCGACAGCTCGATTTTTTTGGCGGGGATGGAGGATGGGTCGAACTCCAGCGCACAGGACCGTTATCCGGATCAACATGAACTTGATCTGCAGGCCCGCTACTGCCTTATCGAGGATCTCTCGCGTTCGAAGCAACGTTATCAAGCCCTGATCGAACGCCTGCACGAAATAGTCTTCCAGGCAGACGATTCCTTCTGCTTCACCTTTCTCAACCCCGCCTGGACCTCCCTGACAGATGTCCCGATAAGCGAGGCCACGGGCCGTTCCATGGCTGATTTTGTCGCCGAACCCAGCCGGGACGCCTGGAACGATTGTATCCGGGAACTGCAAGACGGCGCACAGAAACGTCTTATGTCGGAACTGTGCCTGCACCACCCTGACGGCGGCTATCGCTGGGTGACGCTTTTCATAGAAATGGACGAGCCGGAAAGTTGCTGGACAGGCTCGATGCACGACATAACCGACAGCAAGCGGGCAGAGGATGCACTTCGGGAAAGTGAGGAGCGCTTCCGGACTATTTTTGAAACTGCCCAGGATTCCATTTTCATCAAGGATTGCACCCTGAAGTACACCCAGGTCAATCCGGCCATGGAGAAAAGTTTCGGATTTTCCGCCTCCAGCATGATCGGAATGAGAGATGAGGAACTCTTTGGCGAGGAGAGCGCCTCAGATATCAGAGAGATAGATTCCCGTGTTTTGGAGGGCAGCATCATTGAGAGGGAGCACGCCATACCGGTGAACGGGGAGCTCTATATGTTCGACATCATCAAGGTGCCGATGAGGGACAGCTCTGGTGAGATCAGTGGTCTGTGTGGTATCGCCCGTAACATCTCCGAGCGCAAGAAGGCGGAAAAAGAACTGCTTAAGATACAGAAACTCAAGAGTATCGGTACCTTGGCCGGGGGGATTGCCCATGATTTCAACAACATCCTGACCGGGCTGTTTGGCAATATTTCCCTGGCAAAAAGCAAGCTCCTTATCAATCACCCCGCATTCCGGCCTCTTGAAAAAGCTGAAACCTCCATGAACAGGGCCTCCCATCTTGCCAGTCAGCTGCTGACCTTTGCAAAGGGCGGAGAGCCGGTCGTGGAGGATGTCAGCCTTGGCGAACTTGTAGAGGACGTCGTCCGCTTTGATCTGACAGGCAGCAACGTCATGCCCGTTTTCAAGCAGGATGAAGACCTTTGGCTGGCCAAGGTGGATAACGGTCAGATACAGCAGGTCATCTCAAATCTTACAACCAATGCCAACCAGGCAATGCCCGATGGCGGCCGCCTCTATATCACCCTGGAGAATGCAGCTCTCCAGGAGGATGCGTTATCGGGTCTGGAGCAGAGGAAATATATCAAGCTCACGGTGCAGGATGAAGGAACCGGTATCGTCCAGGAGGACCGTGAGCGGATTTTTGACCCCTACTTCAGCACCAAACAGACAGGCAGCGGCCTGGGACTGACCACGGTCTATTCCATCATCAATAAACATGGTGGCCGCATAAACGTTGAGTCAGAACCAGGAAAGGGAACAACCTTTACGCTCTATCTGCCTGTTTCAGATTTGAAACAGCTGCCCGAAGCAGAGCAGGCTGGAGCAGAGCCTTCAGCCTCAAGGCGAAGTGCCAGAATAGTCGTGATGGATGATGACCGGATGATCCGCGAAACTTCCGTCAACATGTTGCAGCTCATGGGATTTGAGGTTGAATCGGCTGTCGATGGTAATCAGTTGATAGAGATGTATAAACAGGAAATGGACATGGGCGAGTCTTTTGACGTCGTCATCATGGACCTTACCGTCCCCGGCGGGCTTGGCGGCAAGGAAGCGATCAAGGAGATTCTTGAGATTGACCCGGAAGTCAGGGCCATTGTCTCCAGTGGCTACGCCAATGATCCTGTTATGGCAAACTATTCTGAGTATGGCTTCAAAGATATCGTTGCAAAGCCCTACACCATCAGCGACCTGTCGGAGGTGTTGAATCGGGTCTTGAACAATGGGCCTTTTGCGAGCAATGAATTCTCTTGAGGCCCCAAAATGGCTTTTCCAATCCCGGAGCTGTGCTCAAGGTTTTATCCTTGGAATATCCGTTAACTGCCTGCGGTAAAATTCATCGCGCGCCTTGAGCTTGATCGAAAAAACTCATTTATCAAGGGGCCATTGAGTGATGGCCTATAGGGCTGTACGGGGCTGGCGAATATCCGGGAAATCTCTTCCAAAATACTCCGGTGCTCAAGGGAGCCATCAAGGTAGCCATCAAGGTAGCCATCAACTGATGGCGATTCCCTCTTCGATTCCCTCTTCTTTTGGCTGTACTCATAACAGCATAAGAAGAAAAAAAGCAGAGCCGGTAGGCCTCTCCTCTGCTATCCCGTTTCTCATCTGATGCGCAATTGCGACATGCTCCTTGACGCTGACCTAGCCTTGTCCTATTATACAGTTCGCGCAGGCGGAAAAGAGGCGCCAGGGGTCGCGATGAGCTGACGATGTGATCCCTGCCTTCAACGCCAACGAAAAGTGATCTTTCAGCTCAACCGGAGTAATAACATGTCAAGATACCCTACCATGGCTCTGCTCGTAGCCTCTGCCCTGCTCGTTCTTGCCGGTGCAGCCAATGCTCTCCCCATCTTTGTCGGTGATACCCAAGACCTTGTAAATGGTGGGCAGGGTAAAGCGCATCAAGACAAACTTGTGAATGTGAACTGGCTGGTGAGCGAGTACAACAGCGCCTCTGATCCTGACCTGCCCGCCCCCCTGATTTTTTTGGGGAAGTGGGAGGTTGACGAAGCTCGCTGGGATGGGGGCAAAAATCCCGGTTTCAGCGGTGACTTTTCAGGTGGTTCGGGAACCTGGTCGGCTCCCGCCGGCTGGACCGCTCCCATATACTACAGCATTAAGGCCGGGAGTTGGAAAAGCGGCGGCGGCTTTGAGTTGTACTATGCCAACGGCGACCTCTCCGGCTCCTGGAGCACCTCCGGTCTTGGGGGCAAAAAACTCTCACACATAAGTTTCTGGAGCGCTCCGGCCAGTGCTCCCTCACCCATCCCCGAACCCGGGACAAGCCTTCTCTTTGGAGTCGGCCTCGCGGTCCTTGCCGGAGTCGGCAGGAGAAAGAAGGGCTGAATCCCGCGACTGCGAAGTATCAAGGCAGGGCCAGCAGTGGTCCTGCCTTTTTTTTTGCCGGTTTACCCTTCAGCTTGGAGCCTGGGGCAAGATCCAGTCTTTCAAGGTCGTATCCTCTTGCTGTTCCACCTGAGTGATAGTTCTGCCAGGGCACAGTACAAAACCGGGACCACAAATATGGTCAGGATGGCCAGCATCATCCCGCCAAAGGTGGGGATAGCCATGGGCACCATCACATCCGAGCCGCGGCCGGTGGAGGTGAGCACCGGCAAGAGCGCAAGGATGGTGGTCGCGCTGGTCATCATGGCCGGCCGGACACGCCGCTCAGCTGCTTCCACGGTTGCCGCCCGGATGGCCGCAAGGGTGTCAGGGGTTTTATCTCTGAAGACCTGCTGCAGATAGGTACAGACAATCACGCCGTTGTCTGTGGCGATCCCAAAGAGGGCGAGAAAACCAACCCAGACCGCAACACTCAGGTTGATCGTCCCCATCTGGAACAGGGCGCGCAGGTTGTGACCGAACAGCTCAAGGTTGAGAAACCAGGGTTGCCCATAGAGCCAGATCATCACAAAGCCGCCTGACCAGGCAAAGAGGATTCCGGAAAAGACCAGCAGGGTGGTTGCATTCTGTTTGAACTGGAAATAGAGGATGAGCCAAATCGCCAACAGGGCAATGGGCAGCACCACGCGAAGTTTCTTTTCCGCACGCACCTGATTCTCATAACTGCCGGTAAAGGCGTAATTTACCCCTGCAGGAATGGAAAGCTCACCTGAGGCTATCTTTTCCCGGAGAAAGGCCTGGGCCTGCTCCACGACGTCGACTTCGGCGTAGCCGCTCTTCTTGTCAAAGATGACGTAGCCGACCAGGAAGGTATCCTCGCTTTTAATGACCTGCGGGCCGCGCAGATAGTTGATCGAGGCCAACTCGCGCAGGGGAATTTGGGTACCGTCGGGTGCGGCAACCAGAATCTCACCAATGGATTCGATGGAGTCTCTGAACTCCCTCATATAGCGTACCCGCACAGCGTATCGTTCACGTCCTTCCACGGTCTGGGTGATGGGTCTGCCGCCAATGGCAACCTCGATCACATCCTGTACCATCTTGACCTTGATCCCGTAACGGGCGATGGCATCGCGATTGATATCCACCTCCAGGTAGGGTTTGCCGACGATCCGATCGGCCAGTACGGCGTCGGCCTTGATGGAGGGAACCTGTTTCAGCAAGCCTTCGATTTCCAGGGCCGTCTTTTCGATGGTCTCCAGGTCCGGTCCGTACACCTTGAGGCCCATCGGCGCTCGCATGCCACTTTGCAGCATTACGATCCGGGCTGCAATGGGCTGCAGCTTTGGTGCAGAGGTGGTTCCCGGGATCGATGCCGCGGTGATGATAGCCTCCCAGATGTCGTCAGGGCTTTTGATCTGATCACGCCACTGGCGGAAGGGGCGACCATCCCTGTCCGGAATCAACTCCCCGGCCGCATCGCGCAAAAACACGCCCTCTGTCTGGTCGTAGGCAAAGCTCAGGATACGGCCCTTGTCGTCGGTCTTAAATTCCGAGGCATAGCTGATGATCGTCTCGATCATGGAAATGGGGGCAGGGTCCAGCGGGCTCTCCACCCGTCCGAGTTTGCCCACCGCCAATTCGACTTCAGGGATCGCATTGATCGCCATATCCTGTTTACGTAAGACATCCATGACCTCGCCGATGGAGGCATGGGGCATGGTGGTAGGCATCAAGAGGTAGGATCCTTCATCCAGGGCAGGCATGAACTCTTTTCCCAGCCCAGGGACCTGGTCCGCCATTACAGCATAGGGTCGGGAGTTTTTGACCGGCTCCGGCATCCAGGCGAAGAGCCTGTCTGCACCAAGCCAGATGGTAAAGCCAAAGAGCACCACGCAGCTGCTCAGCAGCAGGAAGACGGCCTTGAATCTGAGGATAATCGAGAGAATCCGTGCGTACCAGGAGATGAAGAGGTAGATGAACCCCAGGAGGCCGCCCACGGTGAGCAGGACAAAGATCATGTTATGAGATTGCTGTTCCGGCCCGAGCGGCTGCCAGTCTGCAGCCAGCCAGATGGCAACCAGGAGGGCGACGAGGGCGTTGAAGAGGAGCAGGAGCGTCCGCCGAAAGAGAGGCGGCAAGCTGTGCTCAAAGAGGTGAAATCCGGCAGCCGCGATCATCAGGGTGCCGAGCCACCAGGGGAACCAGGGGATGACAAGCGCTCCGCCCAGTCCGGCCAGGGCTATCCCGCCCCAAAGTCCCCGTTTTGACCAGCTGGAGGAGTGGCCACCGGCGATCAGCCAATGGGCCAGCGGAGGCAGAATGGTGAGGGCAACAACAATCGAACCGATCAGGGCAAAGGTCTTGGTATAGGCCAGCGGCCGGAACAACTTGCCCTCTGCCGCCTCCATGGTAAAGACCGGCAGAAAACTGATTACCGTGGTTAGGACCGCGGTGACCACCGCGCCGGCCACCTCGGTGCAGGAGCGGTAAACGACCTCCAGACGATCTTCGTCCGGGTGCGCCTCGTCAAGGTGCCTGAGGATGTTTTCCGTCAGGACGACCCCCATATCGACTATGGTGCCGATGGCAATGGCGATCCCGGAGAGGGCGACGACATTGGCATCAACCTTGAAAAGCCGCATGCCTATAAAGGCAAAGAGGACGGCCAGCGGCAGGACAGCTGAAATCAAGGAGGCGCTGCGCAGATGAAGGACCATGACCACCACCACGATGATGGTCACCAGGATCTGTTGACGAACGGCATCCTCCAGGGTTCCCAGGGTCTCATAGATCAAGCCGGTACGGTCATAGAAGGGGACGATCTCCAGCTGACTGACGGTGCCGTCTGCCAGGGTTTTCTTCGGCAGACCGGGAGAGATGGCTGCAACCTTCTCCTTTATCCGCTTGATCACCGCCAGCGGATTTTCGCCATACCGGGTGACCACAACCCCGCCGACCGCCTCAGCCCCTCCCTTATCAAGGGCGCCGCGCCGCAGGGCTGGCCCGTAGGCGATCTGGGCAACCTGATCAAGGGTTATCGGGATATTATCGCGCTGGGTGATAACCGTCTTGCGCAGATCATCGAGATTTTTGATGAAGCCCAGGCCGCGAATCACATACTCGGCACGGTTGACCTCGATGGTACGGGCGCCGACATCGAGATTGCTCGCGCGTACCGCATTGAAGACCTGGTGCAGGGGGATCTTGTAGGTGCGCAGGGCATCAGGGTCAACATCGACCTGATACTCTTTGACAAACCCGCCGATGGAGGCCACTTCGGCCACCCCGTCCACAGCCTGCAGCCCGTAACGGACGTACCAGTCCTGGGCGCTACGCAGTTCATCCAGGTCCCAGCCGCCGGTGGGCTTACCTGTACGATCCATGCCCTCCAGAGTATACCAGAATATCTGGCCCAGGGCCGTTGCATCCGGTCCCAACTGTGGTGTAACCCCCAGTGGCAGCGTACCGGAGGGCAAACTGTTGAGTTTTTCCAGGATACGGCTGCGTGTCCAGTAAAACTCGACCTCTTCTTTGAAGATGATGTAGATGGAAGAAAAACCAAACATGGAGTAGCTGCGTATGGTTTTCACCTGGGGCAGTCCGAGCAATGCTGTTGTCAGCGGATAGGTGATCTGGTCCTCGATATCCTGGGGCGAGCGGCCCATCCACTGGCTGAAGACAATCTGCTGATTCTCGCCAATATCCGGGATTGCGTCCACCGGTACCGGGTCACGGGGCAGGGTCTCAAATTCCCAGTCAAAGGGGGCGACCATGACGCCCCAGAGCAGCAGGGCAAGAGTGAACAGCAGTACTACAAGCTTGTTTTCCAGGCAAAAACGAACAAGCCTGTTGATGGGATTGGGGGAGTGGTCAGTGATCATGCCCTTGGTGTCCCGTTTGAGGTGGGGTCAAGCGTTCCTTTACATCGCCGCAACCAAGCATCACGCTGCCGAAATAGGGATTCTTGAGGGGTTCTGACAGCTGCAGCCAATCCGCGCCCCGGTCGCCAAATGCCATGGGGCAATGCATGATCAGGAGTTCGCCGTCATAGGAGTCCGGACTGGCCTTGAATGCCGCAATCAGGGCGTTGGAAAGCGTTTCGAAGTGAGGCCTGCGGAGGTCATCCAGCGATTCGGCGGCAAGCATGGTATGCAGCAGGTCCGGAAGCCCCCCGGCGTGAGCTGTTCGAGCGGTCATCGTCTTGAGGCTTGCCTTGGCTGCGTCCAGGTTATCTGCAGCCAGGGCCTCCTGGAGGGCGAGATAGGAGGGGATCAACTGGGCAGCAAGATTGCCGCTCACTTTAAGCTGGGCTGTTTGCTCCTCCTGGCTGGGCACCGCCGCTGCAGAACCCTTTGCCTGGCCGTGATCATGGCCAGGTGGAGCTCCGCCCCCTTCAGGGTTCATCATGCTTGGTCTGGCCTGAATCTGGAGGGCACTGTCAATCTTGAAGGCGCCGTTGCTCACCACTCGCTCGCCTTCTTCAAGACCACTTTTGACAATAAAAAAGTTACCGCTTCGGGGTCCGAGAATAATCTCTCTGCCCTCATAGGTTGGGCGTTTGGCATCCTGCTGCTCCACATAAACGACGGCGCGTTTTCCGGTGCGTAAGACCGCTGAACCCGGAATGATCAGGGGCATGGAGGTGTCGAGATCTTCCACATAACCGAGTTCTTCAGCAGGAACGAGATCCATGCCGCAGACATCGCACTTTCCCGGCCCATCTTTAACGACCTCAGGGTGCATGGGGCTGATCCATTTGCCGGCAAACTCTGGGGCATACACCTGGCCCTCTTCTGCCATCGTAACCACGACCTTGCCGCGTGCAAACATGCCCGGTTTGAGGCGGCCGTCCTGGTTGGGGACATTTACCCGGACAGCAACCGTGCGTGTCTTTCGGTTCACCTCCGGTTCAATAAAGGCAATCCGGCCCTGAAAGGGTTCTCCAGGCAGGGCCTCCACCGTGAAGTGTACCTCCTGGCCATAGCGGAGCCAGCTGAGATCTGATTCGTAGGCATCCAGAAAGAGCCACAGCTCGCTGAGATCGACAATCCGGAAGAATGGTTTGCCTATGGTTACGTAGTCCCCCTCTTTGACATTTTTAGAAACGACAATACCGCCTATCGGTGCCCGTAATACAAAGTGATCACGGGCTGTTCCCTTTTTGATGATACTCTCGATCTGAGCTGGCAACAGCCCCCAGAGGCGAAGCTTTTCACGGGCAATTCTGGTGATGGAGCTGTTCGGATCCCTCTTGTAGGCGGTCAACAACTCCCGCTGGGCAGTGAGCAGCTCCGGGCTGTAGACCTTGGCCAGGTGTTCGCCGGATTGTACCTGCACCCCGGTAAAGTTGACGTACAGCTCATCGATCCGGGCAGGAAAGCGAGCCGTGAGCGACTTGACTCGAGTTTCATCGTAGTCCAGCTTGCCGACCAGGCGCACCTGCACTTCAGGAAACGCCCGCTGCACAGGGCTTGTCTGGATCTCGGCGAGCGCTCGTGAACTTTCACTCATGCTCATGGTGCGAGGGGTGTCCTCATCACCGTTATCCCTTACCAGCGGTATCAAGGCCATGCCGCAGATCGGACAGTTACCAGGCTCTGGTTGTTGAATCTGTGGGTGCATGGAGCAGGTCCAGATCCTTGCCTCCTCTCCTTCACGGTCGTCACTCAGGGTAAACTGAAGCTGAGCCGGGGCTTCCTGAACAGGGCTTGAGGGGATAAGGTAGCGTCCTATGCCCAGGCCGGCAAGAAAGAGAGCTCCGCAGAGCAGAATCGCTGCTGTCTTATTCATTGTTGTTCTCCGCAGTGGCGAGGTCGAGGAGCGACTGATTGGCCAGCGTCTGGATGATTACCCGTTGTTTCCAGGCATCGGCTGCCGCCCGCCAGGAAAGAAGCTGCAGGTCAAGCAGTGATCGTTCACTGTCGATCACTTCCAGTATACCTGTTCGGCCGGTCTCATAGCTGGCCTGGCTGTTTTCAACAGCCTGTTCAGCCAAGCCAAGCAGTTCATCTCCATACAGCTTTAACCGACGCGTTGCATCTTCTAAAAGGGCTATGCTTGCACGCATGTCGGCTTTAAGTGCATTCGCCCGATGTTCATATTCCTTGACAGTAGCCAATCTGCCTGCAAGCGCCTCTGCCCGGGCAGCCTTATTTTTATCAAACCAGAGAGGGATCTTGAGCGATGCCGTGATCCCCCAGGGGTCGTTACCTGCATCAGGTGTTGTTGGATTGACTGCGGGGTCGCCGATCTGGATGTAATTGATCCCCAGGGTGAGATCAGGGTAGCTCACCAGTCTGGCAACTTCTTGACGTGCTTCGGCGCTCTCTATCCTGCGGCTAAGCATTTGCAGCTCGGGGTTGTTTTGGTCGATGGCATCCATGAGTGCATCGTCGTTGAAGGTGAGCGGCGGAGTAGGGGCAAGTGTCGGCAGCGGCAGGATGGTGTCGTCAGGGAGGGCAAGCAATGCATTGAGCCGGGCAGACTGGGCACGTCTTCTCTGTTTGAGCGACGCCAGTCTGTCAGCAACCCTGCCCACCTCAACCTTGAGCCGCAGCAGTGGGTTTATGTCGCCGCCTCCCCGAACTTTTTCCTCAATGATGGGTTCCAGGTTTACAAGCCAGTCGAGGTTTTTAGCGGTTAAGGTGATCGCCTCTCCGGTAAATCCGTAGTCAAAAAAATGGACTGCCACCGTCTTTGCCAAGAGGAGTTCTCGGTCCTGGTAGGTGTACCAGAGTGCTTCCGCCTCTGCAGAGGCAAGGTCCTCTCGACTGCGTAACTTTCCGAACCAGGGGATCCGCTGGCTGAGCATAAAAATATTTTCCTGGGGCCCGGTTCGTGTCTGCACAGACTCTACAAAATGGGTGACCTGCAACATCGGCTCAGGCAGTGAGGCTGCCTGGGGGATCCGTTGAATTGCCGCTTCGTACCGTGCCTTAAAGGCCTTCAGCTCAGGGTTGGCTGTTTGGGCCTGGCGAAGATAGACATCCAGGGTGGTTGCTGCGAAAACCGTCTCCTCGGCCTCTGCGTTCATGCAGGCGGCAGAGAAATGAAACATGAAGCAAAGTGTAACAATGACAGCATGTTTACGCTTCAGCACCTTCATATACACCTCATGGATTGGGTTTGAGGAAAGAGTCTGCCAAGGCTCACCTGTTCATTGTACCCGTGTATACTCATTTGAATTGATAGCAGAAAGTTGCATTTCTCTGCCGCTAACGAACAGGTTCCCTTAACAGTTCACTGTAATTATATTTTACCCTTATTCATCATTTTCTTTAAAGAATTTTCAAATCAACAGCTAGGGGCAATAACGGGGAAAATAGTTGGAAGTACGCTGTGTTTAATAGATTGACTTAGATAACAGGCAGTTGTCTGCCTGAGCGTTCGTGAGGCGCTTCTCTCCGCTCCTTGACGGAATATTTGTCCGGATTTCCATGTTGCAATATTCTGTTATTGTTGAAAATGGTGTTTGCGCCCACGTGGAATCTATCCAGCGAACTGGCCCTGTGGAATGATCGTCACTATTGTTAACTGAGTTGCTCGTGTTTTTCCGGAGAGATCCAAGGGGCGAATAGTCACCTCAGGCTGTTCATTCTTGAGGCTACCTTGAGGGGGTAACAGGTTGTTTGCCAAGCTGCAGCAACAGGCAGAGATGGCAACGTCGGTCATTTTTTTTAAAATATTATCAAAAAATCGATGATGGAGTGTTTGAAGCAAGGGATAGGGAAAAGAGAATGTAAAGGGTGCTACATTATGGGGAGCAAGCTGGTCTGGTAAAGAGTCATAAGCCGGTAGGTATGTGAGCCGGATAGGATCCTAAAAAAGAAATGTAAAAAATGAAGGGAGAACGATAATGGCAACTATCACAACGCTATATAGAGTACTCGTATGTTGCAGTGTGGTCCTGATTGCAACCTCATCCATGGCCATGAAAGGGGGCGGGCACGAAGGGCATGGTATCTCAGAGGGGAAAATGGGTCATTCCTCCATGACGCATGGTGATCAAGCCGGAAAAGATCATTTTGTTCATTCAACAGGGGCAGCTGGGGTTCAGGCAACCTTTCAGGTGATGAGTCTTGCCAGTATGAAAATGAAAGATCCTCACGGTAACACCCATCACATAATGGTGTCCTTTTCTCGAAACGAAAAGAAGATGAAACAGGTTGTGGGGCGCATTGAGGCGATTTCACCAAGCGGCAAAAAACAGAGTGGGGCCTTGCAGCATTTTGGCGGCGGTCTCTATGCCGCCAACTTCAGCTTTAACGAGTCCGGGCCGTGGGAGATTGTCTGTCTGTTTAAGGAACAGGGAGCCGAGCAAAAGATGAGTTTTGTCTACCCCCATCACGAGATGTAAGCGGCAACATCTCTTCGGCAAGGGAGCATGCCTGTCACCCCTGTTCGCCATGGGCGAACCTGCCCTGCAGAAGATTGGGGCCAATCCTGAAGATGCCCTAAGGTTGAGGCCGTACATTGGGGCGGGATAGGCTGAAAAACGGCAATAGCCCTGAGCGTAGATTGCGCTCAGGGCTATTGCCGTTTTAGGGGCAGAGGAGGGAATGTTTTTCCGGATTTCAGAAGATTATTTACCGTTTTTCCGGATAAAACCCAGCAGGCCGACCAGTCCGGTGGAAAAAAGCAACATGGTGGTCGGCTCGGGTATCGGGATGCCGGGGCTTCCGCCTATGGTCTCGGAATCGTCCCCAAAGATCGCTGTCTCCTGAAAGTGGACGGCCATGGTCACAGGTCCGGTGTTGTTGGGATCAGAGGTCTCCAGCAGGTGGCTGATGAACAGGTCGACGCTGGCAGATAAGGTAAAGGCCACTGAGGTGAAGCGGTAGGCTGGGCCGCCACCATTGCCAAAGTTGATTCCGTATTCAAACAGGTCATTTGGCGCACCGGCGATGGTCAGCGGAGTCTCTACGGAAGATATCGGCCCAAGGGTCGTGGGCGTGAAATCCGAAACCAGCAGATCTGTGGCTGGGACGTCATTGAGCAGGTTGAAATAGAGCTCATGGATATCTGCCAGTGGGCTTCCCAGGGCAGTGGGTTCTGCAGTGATCTCAAAGCGTAAGTCTCCTCCACCGATCTCGGTGACTGTGATGGTGCCATAACTGACCGAACCATCGGAGTTGCCATCGAGTTCATGGACCAAGTCGATGAAGAGGGCATGGGAGATACTGCTACCGATCAGGACAAGAAGAAGGGGGAGAAAAATTTTTTTAATCATGATCTCACCTTTTTGTTGCTAGGGGTGTCATTTAAAAACTATGCAACAATTATTCCTATTTATGTTAACAGTAAAAGTGCCTTGGATGGGGCCAGCTTGTCCTGGCGGGAGGATGAGAGTTGGTTTTTTCCGAGTTGTATCTTCCGGAAGAGAAGGCGGGAATCTGTGGGATGCCTGGGAACCCCGGCAGTTTGCCGGGAAGGCCTACCTTGACTCATCGTTTTTTCGCTTAATCCAGAGGGGTATACGGCCTGGGATTTATGGTTCCTGGCTTCAATTTCGCTGAAGCCATTGTTTTTGTTTGCTGACATGCCTACATTCTTATGAGTCGTAATGCCTCGATAGTAGGTTGTTATGGCGGGTATTTGCTCTTTGTCTTGGCAGCGCCTGGGGGGCTAAGATACTGGTGATGTTGCACCTCTTCCCCCACAGAGGAGTGCTGTTTCAGGCCCAGGTTGAATTCGTCATTCAGGTGTTCATTATGATCCATGATATAGCAAGATATGCTCTTCTCCGGGATAAACGTAAGGTTGCTGAAGGGTTGAAAGACTATTTCGTCCAAAAGAATAAGCAGGAGAGGGTGTCCTCCGTCGTATCAGCTTTCCTCAACAGGCTGCGGCAGAGAGACTTTGCCGACAGCGAAGCCAGAGATATGGTCACCTTTCTCTCCAGAACGTTTGAGATCAGGCGTCCCGGCGTGGAGTATGCGCAAGCCTTTCAGTTTTCCAGGTCACCTGCCGGGTCCACGTCCACGCCAAGGGTAGTCTCAAGGGCCAGAGGGGGGAGAGAACTCTTCAGTCAGCTCTTCCTCAGGCTGCAGGCAACGGTCCAGGATAAACTGCTGGAGTATCATCAGGCCCGCTCTCTGGTTCAGGAAGCTGTTCTCAGCTATCCGCAGCTGATACAACATCTCCCGCGGTAAAGGTTCATCCGGTTCATCCGGCTCCCCCTCCAGCGCCGATACGCTGCGACCCGGGCAGGGGCAAGAGAAAGAAATGGAGAAAAAGAATGTGGTGAGTGGGGGCCGGGAAGCACCCTCTTGTCTCTTTTCAATCCACGGAAAAACAGGCGGCTGACCTGCAAGGATCTCTGCTTGAGCTACAGGAGGTGTATCCATGTCGGGAGTAAGGTCTCATCAGATAGATGCATTGAGGGAGCGTTTCAGAGGGACACTCATAACCCCGGAGGACAGCAGTTATGAAGATTGTCGAAAAGTATGGAACGGTATCTTTGATAAATGCCCTGCGCTGATAGCACGGTGTATCAGCACCGGTGACGTTATCCAGGCCGTCAACTTTGCCAGAGAGAACGGGTTGCTCGTAGCCGTTCGTGGGGGGGGGCATAACTCTGCCGGCAAAGCCACCTGCGACCATGGAATCATGATCGATCTCTCTCTCATGAGAAGGGTCCATGTGGATAGGGAGAGGCAGTTGGCCCGTGTCGATGGCGGGGCTCTGCTTGGTGATGTTGACAGTGAGACCCAACTCCATGGCTTAGCCGTGCCAGCGGGTATTGTTTCCCACACAGGCCTTGGCGGCTTAGCCCTTGGCGGTGGTTTTGGCTGGATCAGTCGCAAGTATGGTTTAACCGTAGATAATCTGGTCTCTGCCGAGGTGGTAACAGCAGATGGAGCCTTGCTCACTGCGAGCCAGGATGAAAACCAAGACCTCTTTTGGGGGATTCGGGGAGGGGGAGGCAACTTTGGGATTGTCACCTCTTTTGAATTGAGATGTGCTGAAATAGGCACAGAGGTCTTTGCCGGTGTTATTGCCAAAAAATTTGAGCATGCCGAGCAATATATCCGGTTCCATCAAGAGTATGTAAGAACCTTGCCCGATGAAATGACCGTGTGGATGGTTATCAGGAAAGCCCCGCCACTTCCCTTTCTGGCAAAAGAGGTGCATGGGCAGACCGTAATCCTCATCCCTTTTGTCTGGCTTGGCGACCAGGCTGAAGGAGAGCGGCTGATTAAACCAATACGAAATGCCGCAGAATCTCACGGTGCCTTCAGCGGCATGACCCCGTGGTCTTCCTGGCAGGCAGGATTTGACGGCTTGGTTGCTCACGGTGCCAGGAATTATTGGAAATCGCATTATTTAAAAGAACTTTCCAGCGATTGCATTGCCCAGATTACAGCATTTGCCCGGACTTTGCCCAGCGATGAGTGCGAAATTTTTATTCCCCATATGGAGGGTGCTCCGAGCCGTATTGCAGGAGATGCGACCGCATTTGCGCATCGGACTCCCCCTTTTGTCCTCAATATTCACACCCGCTGGCAGGATCCTGCTGACGACCAGCGCTGCTTAGGATGGGTAAAGGCGTTTCATCGGGCAACAGAACCTTTTGCACAGGGGGTTTATGTCAACTTTCTCAGTGATGAAGGCGCTGCCCGGGTCAGGGATGCCTATACAGAGGAGGTCTGGGACAGACTGGTCCAACTTAAAAACAGGTATGATCCGAAAAACCTGTTCAGCCTGAATCAGAATATTGCACCCACCGTACCTTAAGCCTAGATATCTGGAGATCCTGTATGGACGATCCGAAACGTGCCACCCAGCGACTTGCCAAGCGCTATGCCGACAAGGGGGACCCGGATGGATGGTTTGACGAGTTTTACACCCGTGCAGGGGGTGATGTCAGCAAGATATATTGGGCTGACCTCAAGCCGAACCCCCTGCTCTTGGCCTGGATTCAGGCGCATCCCTCATCGGCAGAGTGCAGTGCGCTGACCATTGGTTGTGGCCTGGGTGACGATGCAGAGGCCTTGTCGGAGCAGGGCTACCAGGTTACGGCCTTTGATATATCTCGCTCGGCCATCGGTATGTGTCGGCAGAGATACCCAGACAGTCGTGTCGATTATCAGGTTGTAGATCTGTTTTCTCCGCCTAGGGACTGGTACGGTTCCTTTGATCTGGTCTACGAGTGTAATACCATTCAGATTCTTAGCGGTGAAAACCGCGTTCGGGCTGTTAAGGCTATTGCCGCACTGCTTGCTCCTGGAGGAAGCCTGCTCGTTTCCTGTCGCAGCAGGGAGGGCGATGATCAGGCGGATGGTTTTCCCGTGCCACTGGACCGGCAGGAAATTAATGGTTTTCGAGCTGAGGGCTTGATTGAACTCCACTTCAGCGCCTATGACGATGATCAGGATCCCCCGGTTCCCCACTTTTTTGCAGTCTATCAGCGTCCTGCCTGAGAGGATGGCATGTTCTTGCCGCCGGGTAAGTGCGGTGAAGCCGTGAGAACAGTTTTTCTGAAAAGGGTCGGGTCGCTTGTTTCTGGCCGGTCTTTCCCTGCTGATTCCTGCCGTCTGAATGGCCCGGAAAATTGGCTACGGCTCTTTACTTCTCGTTGCTGTTTCGCCTGGCTTGCGGCAGTTCAGAGGGCGGCCGGCAGAATATACGGCAGAGCCCCCTGATCCTGGGGTATCGTGCCCTGGCTGCGGCCCTGATCATTCTGCTGGTTACCGGCACTGCAGCAATGGTGGGGCCTCGCTGGTCAGAACTGTTCTCCGCCTTTCCCACCACCATCCTGGCCACGGCCGTAATCCTCCACCTGCACTATGGCTCGGCGGTCATTGCTCCCCTCTTTCGGGAGCTTCCCCAGTGGATGTCGGGCCTGATCCTCTCTTCCTGCTCTCCTCTCTGGCCGTGGGCTGTTACCTCCTTTGCTATGAAACCTTCCCCAGGCAGTGGCTTAATCGCACCCTGGCCAAGGTGGTGATTCCGGAGCAGCCATAGAGCAGGGTTCACCTCTGATCACTTTGCTGTTGAGAAGGTGGGCGAGATACCCTGCAGGGAACTCTGCCCCTGTCCGGAGAAGATTGAATTGGAGCGCAAGAATCAGAGTGTTTCTTTCTGGGGATTTTCTATACTCTGTTCATCAATTCGATCAAGAGAGGAGGAGTGATGAACCCTGAAGTCCAATCCATGACCCCGTATGAGTGGCTGTTGCTGATAGTGCTCTCCATTTTTTTGGGGGGCTCTTTTTTCTTTGTCGGGGTGGCCGTGGAAGCCTTGCCCCCATTGACCATCGTGGCGCTGCGCGTCGGTTTGGCTGCCCTTGCCCTGCTGGTGGTGGTGCAGTGCTCCGGTTTGCGCCTACCCAGGAGCAGAAGCGTTTGGTTGGCTTTTTTTGGGATGGGGCTGTTGAACAATGTGCTGCCCTTTACCCTGATTGTCTGGGGACAGACCCAGATTGCCAGCGGCCTGGCTGCAATCCTCAATGCCACCACCCCGCTTTTTACGGTGATCGCCGCCCACTTCCTGACCCGGGATGAACGGCTGAGCCGCTTAAAATTCTTTGGGGTGGCGATCGGTCTGGGCGGGGTGATCATCATGATCGGCCAGGAAACCCTGTTGGGGATAGGGGAACACGGTTCTGCCCAACTGGCCGTACTGGCAGCGGCCGTTTCCTATGCCCTGGCAGGGATCTATGGCCGCCGTTTCAAGCGACTGGGAGTACAACCTCTGGTTACTGCCAGCGGTCAGGTTACGGCCTCCACGATCATGCTGTTTCCCGTGGCCCTGGTGATAGATACTCCCTTCAGTCTGCCGATGCCCGGGGGCCAGGTATGGGCCGCCCTCGCCGGCCTGGCCATGGTCTCCACTGCCCTGGCGTATCTGATTTACTTCCGTATCCTTGCCGGCGCCGGTGCAACCAACGTACTGCTGGTGACCCTCCTTGTTCCGGTAAGTGCGATCCTGCTGGGCGGTGTATTCCTTGGAGAACAGCTGGAACCGCAGCATTATCTGGGGATGGGTTTGATCAGCATCGGTTTGCTGGCCATTGATGGCAGGCTTTGGACCAGGCTGATGGCCATCCGGCCAGGCCAAAGCGTCGGCTAGTGGATTGTTTGCGGGGCAAAGACAAGCGTTGAGGAGCTGATGATGGACACCAAGCAGCCATACCCTGATGATGAGCGTCGCTGGCAGGCCGTGGTCGAGCGGGACCGGGGCGCTGACGGCCGGTTTTACTATGGGGTGAAAACCACCGGTATCTTCTGCCGGCCAAGTTGCTCCTCCAGGCTGCCGAAGCGGCACAATGTGGAATTTTTCCGCACCATTGAGGCCGCAGAAACCGGCGGATATCGGGCCTGCAGGAGATGCCGCCCAGGGACTGCCTCCAAAGAGCAGCAGCTGGAGAAGAAGATCGTCGCTGCCTGCAGGCGCATCGAGGCCAGTGAGGGGCCACTCACCTTGGCGGAATTGGCGCAGGGGGCCGGCTTGAGCCCGTCCTACTTTCAACGCCTCTTTAAGCGCCTGGTGGGCGTGAGTCCCAAACAGTACGCAGCAGCCCACCGCTCACGGCGTTTTAAGGAACAGCTGCAGACAGGTAGTCCGGTGACAGAGGCGATCTATGCGGCCGGCTTTTCTTCTACCAGTGGCGCCTATGATAAAGAGAAGGATCAGCTGGCCATGTTGCCCAAGGAGTATCGGGCAGGTGGTGCAGGTGTCTCCATCCACTACGGGATCGCCCAGAGTTTTCTGGGCTGGGTCATTGTCGCGAGCACCGAAAAGGGGGTCTGTGCCATTGAATTTGGAGAGGAGCCGAGCAGCCTTCCCGGGCAACTCCGGCGCAGGTTTCCCCAGGCCAGATTGCAGCAGGGGGAGGCAGGCTTTGCGGTCCTGCTCCAGGAGGTGATTGCCGGGATCAATGCCCCGGCCAGGGGGATCGACCTTCCCCTGGATATCCAGGGTACAGTCTTTCAACAGCAGGTCTGGGAGAGTTTGCGCCGGATTCAACCCGGTGAAACCCGGAGCTACAGTGAGGTGGCCCGGGAGATCGGTCGTCCCAGGGCAGTGCGGGCCGTGGCCTCGGCCTGCGCTGCCAACAAACTGGCCGTGGCCATCCCCTGTCACCGGGTAGTCGCCAAGGGGGGTGGTTTGGGCGGCTATCGCTGGGGGGTGGAGCGCAAGGCGCAGCTGCTTGCCGCGGAACACGACCAGGGCAGTGAATGATCACTCGGTCCAGGTCAGCTTCTTTTCCGGTTTTTGGAGGGGATGTCAGGGGCGTACACAAGGACCGGTCTGGCCGAGGTAGGGGATGTTTGCAGGAACTTGGTTCCGCGGGGTGGCCCGGCCCAGGATCACTGTCCCTGAATGGTCTGCAGCGGGTCACGGGTGGATATCCTGAGGATGGGGATCAGGGCCCCGGTGAAGCAGACCAGGACTCCGATCAGCAGGGCCATTGCGCTGACCAGCAGGCTGGCCAAAGAAAAGACCGATTCAGCGTCGAGTCTGCTGAGCAGATGAAAGTCGCTGCCAACGAAAAAGGTCAGCCAGTGGCCCAGGGCCACGCCGATAATCCCGCCACAGAGGGCAATGATCCCGGCCTCGATCAGAAACAGCCTGATGATCTGGACCTTGCGGGCACCCAGGGCCCGGAGGACCCCTATCTCCCGTCGGCGTTCGTTGGCAATGGCGGTGAAGGTGGACCAGGCCATCAGGGCAGCCAGGATTGCTGCGATCAGGATGGTGATGGCAAAGATTTTGATCATGTCGGCCAGGGTCGAGCGTACATCGGCACCGATGGAGCCACGGGTCATGATTCCCACCTTCGGATTGATGTCCCTGATCTTGGCAACCATCTCGGTGAGCTCATATCCCGGTTCCAGCTTGAGAAAGAGGATGGAGGTGGTTCCCGGTCTGTAGTTGGCCAGGATGGCCGGTGAAATTTCAGCAAAGGAGGAGCGGTCCAGAAAGAGGCCGTGGTCCAGCCCGGTTCCGGTCTCCTTGAGATGGCCGACCACCTTGACGTCCTGACCAAAGAGGGCGGCCGTATTCATCAGTCCCAGATACTCATAGACGTAGCTGCCCACCAGGATCTCGTTTCTGCCCAGGATTGCGGGACTGTTTTCCGCCAGCCAGGGGGCCACCACAAAATCCTTTCCGGAGTCAAAGACAATCACCTGACCGGCATCGATGGAGCAGCACTCGGCATCCAGGGTGTCGAGATAGATATGGCTGTTCAACTGCCTGATTCCCTCCAGGTCGGTCAGGGCCGTGATCAGAAAGTCATCCATATAAAAGGTCTTCTCCTTGCTCTCCAGGATAAACTCCTCAGCCATGGTCTGGGCCTTGGCCGGCACAATCACGATGTCCGCCCCCAGCCGTTGGCCGGCCCGCTGGATATCATCGGTCACGGTCTTCTTAAAGAGCAGGGCAAAGACCAGCAGGCAGACCAGGCCGGAGACGGTGAGGATCAGAACGATATTTCTGAAAATTTTTCTGGAAACGCTTTTCCAGGCAAACTGGAGGAGGGAGATCTGGGAAGTTGCCATGGCAGGTCGGCCCGCAGGAGTTGGGGAGCGCAAGCGCAGGGGATATACCCGGAGGCCTGAAGGCCTCCGGGATATGGAGTGTAATTTTTTTCACCGGGCGAACGTTCAGTCCCAGTTGGTATCCAGCCCACAGAGCACCGCATGGGGGGCATCTTCGTCGGTTCCCAGTTCCTCATCGTGGCAGGAGAGACAGACCGAGGCTGATTTACCGACAAACTTGCCCTGGCTGACATCATAGAGCTTGAGTTCCCCATCCATCAGGAATTCATCCCCACTGGGCTTTTTCGGATTCTTGGGAGTTACCCCGGCCCTGACCCGCTTGGTCCGGGAGGTGGCGACAACGTACTTGTCATCCGGAGTAAAGATGGCATCGTGGAGCTGCTCCAGCGGCGAGACCGTCTCTGCGTCGATCACCTCCAGGGTCTGGGCGTCGATGATAAAGAGGATGTCCCCGGTGGCATTGGCAATATACTTGCCGTCATTGGAGTAGTATTGACGGAAGGAGATGGATGACTTGGGGTTGGCCGTTATCACGCCCTTGCGCAGGACCTTGACCTTGCCTTCACCCAGGGCCTCGGTATCCAGGACGATCAGGTGCAGCTTGCCCACGGTGGTGCCATAGCCCTTGCCCTCGGTATCCGACTCGTTGAGGGTGACCAGGAACTCTTTCATGTCCGGGGAGCTGATCCCATGCATGTACTTGTAAGGTTTCTTGATGTCTGCCTCGGTCCCTTCCAGAAAGACCTGGTGTTTCAGGGACATGTCAGCCTTGTTGATCACCGAGATATAACCGGGCTTGGTCATGGCGATCGGGAAAAAATATTTTTCGCTCTGGCCGGAGGCGCAGTAATTTTTCGCGGCATTGAGTACGCCCTTGGGGACCGCCAGGGCGGTGTCCTGAAGCACTTCCCCGGTCTTCAGATCGGTCTTGCCCACATGGGTCTTGTTGTCGGCCTCAGGATCGAGTTTGTAGGTGGACCAGTAGAGGATATTGCGATTCTTGTTGTCGATCCGGGCATCGTGGGTGGGGTGGGTGGTGCCATCCCCGATATCCAGTTTATCCAGATTGGTCACCGTGATAGGGGTCTCTTTGCCCGGCTCGATAACCACGGTGGCATCGGCAAAGTGGCCGCCCATGCCGGCAACATACATGCTGCCTTGGTACTTTTCCGCCAGGGCCGTGTCCACTCCGGCACCTCCCAAGAAAATCGCCGTCGCTGCCAGTGCACTCAAGACACCTCTTTTTCCTGCCATCATACTTGTTTCCTCGTTAAAAGAGTTTCATCTTTTTGTTGCCGGGAACCCTCTCCGGGGAGGGGCTGCCCGGCAAACGTTATGTAGACCGGTCACTGCGGTTGCAGTGCCGGAACAACGCTGAGCCAGGTTGTTTTTTCGGGGGGAAGATGGTTCCGCAGTGCCTCCCAAAAAAAAGAATTCAGGGCATGAGAAATACCACATAGTGGTATCTTGTACCACGAAAGCATGGTATAGACAACAGGAGAACCACGCTGTGGCACTTTTCCGGGTGGTGGTCAGTCCCTATTTCTGACCTGCACTCAGTCCGATAACCCAAGACAGCACCTTCGAGCACCTTTGCCATGGAAAGCAAACCCTTTCTCCACTGTCGTCAACTCTCCAAGCGCTATACCGTTGAGCAACAGACCTTCAAGGCCGTTGCCCAGGTTGAGCTTCAGGTTCAGGCAGGTGAGTTCATCACCATTCTCGGTCACTCTGGTTCCGGGAAAACCACCCTGCTCAGCCTGATCGGCGGCCTGACCTCTGCCGATCAGGGCGAGGTCGTGTTGAGCGGTGTCAATCCCTGGCAGGGAAATGATCGGGAGATCTCGGCAATAAGAAACCGGCAGATTGGTTTTATCTTTCAGTTTGCCAGCCTGATCTCCACCTTGACGGCTCTGGAAAATGTGCTCTTACCCCTGAGCTTTGCCTGCGGCAGCAGCGAGGGCTTGGCTGGTAACCAGGGGCTAGGGGGAGGGCAGGGGCGACAGAAGGCCATCCAACTGCTGGAGCAGGTCGGTCTGGGCGATAAACTGCGTTGCTATCCGGGCCAGCTGTCCGGAGGCCAACAGCGAAGGGTGGCCATTGCCCGTGCCTTTATCACGGAGCCACGGCTCATCCTGGCCGACGAGCCCACCGGTGACCTGGATGAGGCCACCGAAGCTGAGATCCTCGCCTTTTTTCGGACCAAGAACCAGGAGGGAACCACCTTTGTGGTGGTGACCCATAACCGGGAGTTGTACCGGAGTCAGCCTGGGGCGCGGGTCTTCCAGATGAAGAATGGAGCACTGGCCGAAGAGCTTGAGCCTCGCTGACTCCCCTGCCTGGCGGGTTTGAAAGGGGTTCTGCCAGCTCTCTCTGAGAAGGCCTCGCTTTTAACCAAAAAAAGGGGCAGTATTGCTCTGCCCCTCCTTGGTGTCCTCTGCCGGTGACCGTGCTAACTGGTCATCGCGCCCTCTCTGCTGCTGAGGGCCAGCTTTTCCTTGGCTGTCACCGTATTAAAGGCCATCTCCCCAAAGACCACTGCTGTGAAGAAAAAGAAGACCGCGCCCATGGTGATCATGTACTCATGCAGGCTTGGGCTGTAGGAGTAGTACTGGGGCAGGTCGATGATATTATACTGGTGGAAGTGGGGAATGAGCTGACCGACAATCACCAGGTCATAGTAGGTGACGGCCATCCCGGCCAGGCAGCAGATCCCGCCAGCAACCAACAGGCCGATACTCTGCCTCCTGATGTTGATCAGCAGCAGGGCCAGGGGGAGGAGAACGGCCAGGAAGACCTCGCCGCCCCAGAAGTTGAGGGCAAAGTCACCTCGGACCAGCAGGTGCATGGCTTCAGGATTCTGGGTGTATTGGGTCCAGGTGCCGCCGATTATCTTGACGATCACAAAGCAGAGGCTTCCCACCAGCAGGGCCAGGGTCATCTTGCCGAGTACCAGGATGGCGCTGCGGGTGCCACGATCCATCTTCCTGCCGTGGATGACGTCGCTGAGCCAGGTGAAGACCATGGCCGTGCAACAGGCGGTCAGGGTGGAGACCAGCAGGAAGAACAGGGGCATATAGTTTTCCGCCCAGAAACCGCGGGAGCCCAGCAGGGCCATATCCGAGTTCATGTTGAGATTGCCGCCGGTGACTGCGATCAGGGCGACGATCGCAAACACCCTGGCCAGGGAGGCCCGGTGCAGGATCAGGAAGAGAAAGTTAAAGGTCATGCTGATCAGGTAGATGGTATAGATCGAACTCTTCCACCAGATATTGGAGAGGGGGTTGGGTGAGAGCAGACCAAAGATCCCCATGCGCCAGGGGCTCTCCAACTCCAGGGCAATGGAGAGCAGGCCGGTGGCCATGGCGATCAGGGCCAGGAAGACGGTGCGGTTGACGATGGGCTCAAAGACCTTGATCCGAAAGATCTGACCCAAGGAGGAGACGATGCATAGCCCGGTGGAGAGGCAGGCAAAGAATACGTAGGGCGTGATCAGGATACCCCAGGGTACCTCCCTGGAGGTGCCGAAGACATGGTCATGGCCGACGTAGAGTGCGTGGAGACCAAAGGAGATCCCGGTCGCCATCAGAATGGCAAAGAGAATAAAGAGCGGAATAAAGTTCCTGCTCGGAGTGTTGGGGTCGCTCACTTTTGTAAAGAGTATCATCGTTCATCCTTTAGCTGTTGCTCGTGTAAGATAGATGTCATGATTTCTCCTGAAGAGAGGATCTTCTCCAGGATGGGTACTTTTTCGGCAGCCGCGGCCCCCTGCCGCTCTTCATCTATCAGGAGTTGGGTGTAGTTGATTATGCCGTTGAGTTGATTGCTGAAGTTGTTGATTTTGTCCGGGGAAAATCCAGGGCCGTTGGCCACAACCTGGCCCTGTTCACCGGCCAGGATCACCCTGTTGAGCTGCTGGGTCAGTTCCCGTATCTCCCGACAGGCCCGGGGATCTGGCGGCAGTGGCTGTAACTTTTTCTGGCTGTGCAGCTGGCTGGAGAGCTTGATCAGCGGGGCGAAACCCTTCTGGTAGAGCACCAGCAGCAGCAGGGAGATGACGGCAACGATGACGGTGAGCACCCCGATGGCCAGGTTTTGAAAGCGGACCAGTTGAGTCTTCATCTCCGCTGCCAGCACCCGGTCAAAGCGGATCAACTGATCCGACATCAGGCGGAGTTGATCGTGGAGCTTGAAGCTCCACTGCTCCTTATCCGCCTCGCCGACTAACCGCCGGTTCAGGAGGATGATGCCCGGAAGGTCCACCTGATTAATTAGGGCAATCTTGTATTCCTTAGGGATCAGGCTGCTGTCCAGGAGGGTGCTCAGGTCACTGTTCAGGGCCTCTATTCCCCTGGTGCTGCTCTCCAGAGCCTGCCAGTTCTCTTCAAGCATGGAGCGGGTGATCTGCTCTCGGACCAGGTTGAACTGAAACAGGATATTTCCTCCCTGGGCAATCACCCGATTGTAATCGTCGGTCAGGCGGAACTGCATTACCCCGAGCATGCCGACCAAGATCAGCAGCATAAAGATCCCGCAGAAAACACTGAAGATGATTCTTCGTACGGAGATCATTGCCAACTACTCCTGCTGTTTGCTCTGTACAGTCCTCTTGAGGACAGAGTCTGTCCGAAAAAGTCTGTTTTTCCTGTTCGTTCCGGCCTCCCCAAGGGGGTTACATCCCGGTGACGGCTTTGAACCAGTTGCCGACAAAGGCCAGGGGCCCGCCGCTGTGGATAATGCCGCCAACGATACAGGCAAGTCCCCATAAGCCGATCAGGGCACCCATGACTCCCACGGCATAGATGACGGTTTTGCCTTCGGCTCCCTCTGAGACGTTGACATCTGAGTTGGTCTCTTCAACTGATCTGGTTTTGACATGTTCTTTCATTTTCGTTCTCCCGATGTTGTGATGCTCTGGCGCAACCCTTGAATCTGGTACCCGTCTGCAGCGCTCCTCGTTCTCTATGTGGCTCTCTGGCCAGGCTGAGGCTGTGGAAAGGTGCCACGGTGTGATGGTTCTTGTAGAGCAACGGGTGTACCACAATGTGGGATAGGGTCAGATAAAAAGTTTCTTCTGGATATTGGCTTGATATTGCAGTAATTTCTAGGTGGTGAGAGGGCGGGTCACAGTGGAAAAGAGGGGAGGAGGGCGGAGCTGACAGCCAACGGGGTGTTGCCCTGGTGTTGCGCATCGGCCTCAATGTGCAACACCGGGGCAGCACCTGTGCAACACCTGCTGCAGCGCTAGGAGCCTTGGCGGTTGTGGTTTCCGGCTCGGTTTGGAGGGGGCTGACGATTCATCGCCAGGCGCTGCATGCGGCGATAGAGGGTGGTGCGATTGATGCCCAGGATCCGGGCTGCTTCGGCCTTGTTGCCCTTGGCGCGTTGGAGCGCCTCGAAGATGGCAGCGCTGCTTTCTGCCTGTTGGGCCTTTTTGATACCAGCGGCAAGGGTCTCCAGGGGGCTCGAAGCTGGGGGGGGATCCTCTGGGCCATGATCCCAGTTGCAGATCTCTTCGGGGAGGTGCTTGAGGGCAATGGTCTCCCCGTTGCAGAGAACACAGGCCCGCTCAATGACATGCTCCAACTCGCGGACATTGCCGGGCCAGGTGTAATGGGCCAGGGCTTCGGCTGCCTGGTCTGAGATGCCGGTGATGTGCCGTCCCGGCATCTGCTGGTGGCGCTGGAGAAAGTGGGTGACCAGCAGGGGGATCTCCTCCCTGCGGGCCCTCAGCGGCGGCAGGCTCAGCTCCACCACCCGCAGCCGGTAATAGAGGTCTTCCCGAAAAGCGCCATCAGTCACCTTCTGCTTCAAGTCCGCATTGGTGGCGGTGATGATCCGAACATCCACCTTCATGGGCGAGTCCTGGCCAACAGGATAGAAGGTCTTTTCCTGGAGAAAGCGGAGCAGGCGGAGCTGCATCCGGGGTGAGATGTCACCGATCTCATCGAGAAAGAGCGTGCCGCCGTCGGCCTGCATGATCAGGCCGCTGCGGTGCTTATGGGCACCGGTAAAGGAGCCCTTGACGTGACCGAACAGTTCGCTCTCCAGCAGGTCCTCGGCTATGGAGGCGCAGTCTACCTTGATCAGTTGCCTGTCTCGGCGGGTACTCTCCCTGTGGACCGCCTCTGCGGTCAACTCCTTGCCGGTGCCCGATTCTCCGGTTATCAAGACCGTAGCATCGGTTTTGCCGACATTTTCAATCAGTCTGTAGACCTCCTGCATGGCGGTGCTGTTGCCGATAAATCCATGGAAATGGATGCGCTGATTGGGCTCTCTCGAGGGTTGGGTCAGGGTGATGTCTCTGGCCACCAGGACCACGCCGTGAAATTCCCCTGCTGTATCCTCCAGGGGTGCGGCATTGAGGCTGAGCACCGCGGTGCTGCCGTCATCCTTGCTGTATTCGAAGCGGTGTTCCCGAACCTCTTTGCGGCTGTTTAATACCAGGCGGGCATCCTCGAGGCAGGCCTTGATGATGGTGCCGGGATGACTCTGCCGGCCCCTGTGCAGGGCGACCTCGCCGCCCTCCTGCCGGATCAACTCTTTGGCAGTATCATTGAGCTGGACGATCTGCAACTGTGAATCCACGGTGATGATGGCGTCCTGGACCGAACGGAATATGGCCTCCAGATAACGCCTGAACTGTTCGTTCTCCTCCTGCAGCCGATCTTTTTCCTGTTGCAGGGCCCTGTGCTGCAAGGCCTGTCGGGTGAAGTGGAGCAGTGCCTCTTTCTTGACCGGCTTGGGAATATAGTCAAAGGCCCCCAGACGGACGGCCTCGGAGGCGGATTCAAGATTAGGATAGCCGGTGATCATCACCACCGGGCAGTCCATGCCGCCCTCCCGCATCTTGCGCAACAGCTCGGTGCCCCGGTCCCTGCCCAGGACAATGTCACTGATCACCAGGTCAAAGTCCCCATGCTTAAAGGCTTCCAGGGCTGCCTGCAGCGAAGAGACGGCAACTACCCGGCTGTAGCCTGCCCGGGTGAGGAAGCGTTCGAAGGTCAACCTGATGGATTCTTCATCGTCAACAATGAGGATCTGTGCGTCAGAGATCATAGGCGTTCAGAGCTGGGCCGCATCTCGCTGTTGCCCTGTTGCCTGTTGACAAAGGGTGGCCATGGAGCCTAGCTCTCGCTTGGCGGCACGACGGCCGGCAGGTCAATGGTGATGGCAGTATACTCGTGGAGGACACTCTCGATCTTCATGGTGCCGCCATGCTCCTTGACGATCCCGTGGGAGATGCTCAGACCCAGGCCGGTTCCCTCTCCGCAGGGCTTGGTGGTAAAGAAGGGGTCACAGACCCGGTCCAAAAGCCCCTGGGGGATGCCGCAGCCCCAATCCTTGATCAGGATCCGGGCATAGACGCCGTTGTTGTTTTCAAAGGGGAGCTGTTGGCAACGGATCAGGATTCTCTTCTTGGGGTCGTGCTGCTGGTAGCGTTGGTTGAGGGCATAGCGGCTGTTGCTGAGCAGGTTGAAAAAGACCTGCTGGAGCACGTTGCTGTTGGCCCGCACCTGACAGGGATGGTCAAGGTATTCACAGACCACCTCAATGCCGTCCTTGTGCAACTGGTGGCGCATCAGGTTGAGGCAGTCGTCGATGCTCTCCTTGAGTGTGAGGATCACCTTCTCCTCCTGGTCCTCCTTGGCAAAGCAGAGCAGCTTGTGGGTGATGGCGGCGATCCGTTCCCCTTCGCTGACCACCCGGGTCAACAGATCCCGGTCCTCATCGCTGCGGGCATCATCCAGCATCAGCTGGGCCAGGTTGATGATGCCGTTGATGGGGTTGTTGACCTCATGGGCTACCCCTGCGGCCAGTTCGCCGATGGCTGCCAGCTGGGCGGTGCGATGGTACTCCACCTTGCGGGCCTCCTCTCTGGAGAGTTCCCTGGCCAGCAGCAGCAGCAGTCTGCGATCATCCTCCCGATGGGAAGTGGTGGAGATGGTCAGCAGGTAGTCTCCGTACAGTCCAGGCAGGTGGGTCTCCATGACCCGGCTGGAAAAGGTCTGGAGGAACTGTTCCAGTGGACAGGCAATATGGGGCAGCTTGCCGCCGTGGATAATGGTGCAGATGGCCTGTCCCAGGACCTCTTGCCGACGCTTCCGGCAGGCGGCCAGGGCTGCCTGGTTGACGTTGACAATGGTGCCTTCGGTGGAGACGATGAAGACCGGGTCTTCGAGCAGCTCACAGGAACGGGCCCAGATGTCAACCATGATGGCCTCCATTGCAGTTGTTCTTGTCGCTGCAGGGGGCGCCCTGCTCCAGGCCCCTGTCTGGGAGGCATACTGGCGCCCTGCCATTCCTGCTCACTGTTGGTCCGGAGGCCAGGGGGGCCATGATCAGGCCACCTGCTGGGCACATTGACCGACTGCCGGACAGCCAGCGCACTCGTCGGGTATATGGGCGTCCATGTTGACGGTGGCTTCCGCCTCCTTGGCCAGGCTGCAGTCAAAGATAATCTGGATCTCCTCCTCATCCAGGGTTTCGGTCTGGAGGAGGATGTCGGCCAGATAGGTCAGGAAGTTCTTATGGCTGCTGAGCAGGTTGAAGGCCTGTTCATAGCTGGTCTCCACCAGCCGGCGGACCTCCATGTCGATATGCTTGCTGGTGATATCGCTGTGCACCATCTTCTCCGAGTTGCCGCCCAGAAATCCTCCGACGCTGCGGGCCAGGGCCAGGGGGCCCAGGCGTTCGTTCATCCCCCATTGGCAGACCATCTTGGTGGCGATCTCGGTGGCCCTGAGCAGGTCATCCTCACTGCCGGTGGATTGCTGGAGCAGGCAGAGCTGCTCTGCTGCCCGTCCTCCCATGAGGATGGTGATCCGGTCCTTGAGGTACTCCTTGGTGTAGGTATGGCGGTCGGACAGGGGCTGTTGCTGGATGTGGCCCATGGCCTTGCCCCTGGGGATGATGGTGATCTTCTGGATGGGATCGGCATGGGGCAGGAATTTTGCCAGGATGGCATGGCCTGCCTCATGGTAGGCAATGGTGCGTTTGTCATCCTGGGAGAGCATGAAACCCTTGCGCTCAACCCCGATGACGATTCGATCCCTGGCCTCCAGAAAATCATCCTCTTTCACCCTGTCCCGGTCTTTTCTGGCCGCGATCAGGGCTGCCTCGTTGACCAGGTTGGCCAACTCGGCCCCGGTAAAGCCAGGGGTGTTTCTGGCCACCTCGTCCAGCTCAAGCTGTTCATCGATGAGAATCTTGCGGGCGTGAACATCGAGGATCTTGCGTCGCCCCTTGACGTCGGGCGCCAGGATGTTGACCATCCGGTCAAAGCGACCCGGACGCATCAGGGCAGGGTCCAGGATGTCGGGTCGGTTGGTGGCTGCCAGGATGATGATGGTGTCATCCCGGGAAAAACCATCCATCTCCACCAACAGGGCATTGAGGGTCTGGCCCCGTTCTTCCTGGCCCCCCATGCCGGCGCCGGAGCCGCGATGGGCGCCCACGGCATCGATCTCATCGATAAAGATGATGCAGGGAGTGTTCTTCTTGGCCTCCTGGAACAGGTCCCGAACCCTGGAGGCACCGACGCCGACGAACATCTCCACAAAGTCAGAGCCTGAAAAGGAGTAGAAGGGAACCATGGCCTCGCCGGCAATGGCCTTGGCAAGCAGGGTCTTACCGGTTCCCGGTGGTCCCTGGAGCAGCACCCCTTTGGGGATCGAGGCCCCCAGTCGACTGAATTTGCCGGTATTTTTTAGAAAATCAACGATCTCACGCAGTTCGTCCAGCACCTCCGGGATGCCGGCCACATCGGCAAAGGTGATGCGGTTGTCCTTACTGAGCTGGACGACCCGCTTGCTGGTAAATGCTGAATCTTCCTGGTCTTTATCCTTCTTTCGTTGCCTGGTCAGGTAGAAGCCGCAGAAGAAGAGCAGAATGATGGGCAGGGTGATGATGTAAAAGGGGATGTAGGGCGAGTGGCGATGGTCTTCAGCCGTGATGGCGATCTCTTTCTGTTCCAGGCGCTTGAGCAGTCCGGCCGGATCAGGGGCAAAGGTGGCGTAGCTGCGGAGAAAGGTATCGGTGAAGCGGACTTCGCCGCCGCGCAGGGTCACACTCTGGATCTCGTTGTTGTTGAGGCTGGCGAGGAACTGGTCATAGCGGAGGCTGGGCAGGGCCGTCTCCAGGGTATAGAGTTGGTAGATCACCGCCCCTGCAAAGCTGGTAACGAACAGGAAAAGAGCCAGATAGAAGAGTTTTTTCATGGCAAGGGCTGCCTCCATGGTTGAGGAAAGCTTCCAGTGAGTTGAGGCGGACAGGCCCGGCGGCGTGGCTCCCTGGTCACCATGATCAACCCGTGAGCAGGCGTAACAGCCCGCTGATCATTGCAGTGAGGCTGAGGCCTCCGACCACAATACCTATCAGGAACAGCAGCAGGATTCCGAGTTTGCCCGTCTCTTTCTTCAGCTGGAGATCATCTTTGAGGATCTCCAGATTCTGTTGCTGTTCCTTCACCCGCACAGCCGAGGCTGCCTGTTGTTCCTTCATCTTTTTTATCCTTTTTGAATGCTTTGCCTGGATGTAAGCTGTTGTCTTTTAGTCCATTATAATAAGCACTGCCCCCAAGAGTGCAATCGGGATGGCACGGAGTGCTCTCCTACGGGGTGGTATCTGCGAGAGGCCGGCTGCGGCAGGGGCATGACGCTCTAGGCTGCTGCTCATGGTCGGCAGGTAGACCTGCGCAAGTGCCACATTGTGTCACTCCTGCCCCCAGTGTAGCAGATTGGCGGCAACAGATAAATCAAGAAATAAGGGAAAGCGACAGGCGTCTGGGGGGCTGGGCTGAGATGGGGCCTGAAAGAGTGGCTGTTGGCAGCCGCCGAGTCTCTGTTTATGAAGGAGCTTTTGGGGAGAAATGGGGCTTAAGCGGGAAAACGGCACAGGGTATAAGGGCCGTAATGGCCATGGGGGCTGGAAGAGCTGCGCCAAGCCGGGGGATGCGAGGAAACAGCCGGCTGGAGAGTCTTGTTGCGCAGGCTGGTGCTGCTGGTCACGGTGTATGGCGGTCCTCGCTGCCGGCGATATCCAGCTGGCTGAGGGAGCTGAATTCTTCGGCCAGGTCAGGTTCACCCACCAAGCGGAGGATCTCCTGGCGGACGGCATGGCGCAGCTTAAGCGCAGCCTGCCAGTCCCGGCCCTCAGGGGCAATAGCTTGGGAAAAACGGACCTGGGCATGACCGGGTCTGGGAAACCAGGAGCCTGCCCGCAGCTTATTCCTGGTGCCGGTCAGGGCCACCGGGATAATGGCCAGCCCCTTTTCCGCGGCCGCCACAAAGGCGCCCATCTGGAAGGGCAGGAGGCCGGGCATGCGTTGGAGGGTGCCCTCGGCAAAGAAGATCACCCGCCTGCCGCTGCCCGCGAGCTGGATTATTCGGTCAAGATCTTCTCTGCCCTGCTCGGCATCAAAGCGTTCGACAAAGAGGGTGTCCAGTTGTTCCAGGGCCCTGCGCAGGATCGGGTTGCCGGCCAGTTCGGCCTTGGCCACAAAGGCACAGGGGGCGGGCATGGCAGCTGCCAGGACCAGGGCGTCCAGGTAGCTCATGTGGTTTGCCACCAGCAGGGCCGGGGTGTTCTGGCAAAGATGTTCTTCACCGCTGATGGTCAGTCTGGTGCCGGTCAGACGCGCCAGGGTGCGGAGGCAGTGGTGGGCCACCGACCAGGAGAGGCGGCGAGGCAGGGGCAGGGTGAGCAGGGCCAGGGCCGGCAGCATCAGGGCTGCGGCCATCAGCCAGCAGTATGCGGCAAAACAGTAGCCGCCGACCAGGCGACCGGTCCGACGGGTCAGGGGGACCAGGCCCAGCAGGGCCAGACGGCTCAGCTGCAGCCAGACGGCCCGTTTTTTTCGGCCGATCAGGCCCTGTTCGTAGAACTGGCGGGTAGAGGAGCGCCGGATCTTGCCGCTGGAGGTCTTGAGCACCGCTCCCGGCGGTACAATCACCACCTCGTCCGGAGGCAGACCCAAGAGGTCGACGCCTATCTGGTTGATCTTTTGGGTGAGCTGTTGGTGGGCCTCATGTCCCTGTTTTCTGGATTCGGCCAGGACCACCACCCGCTCGGTACCGTCCTGGCCATGCTGGCTGCCGAAGACGGCGACACAGCCCTTGCGAATGCCGGTGATTTCGCCGATGGCCTCCTCATACTCATGGGGATAGATGTTTCTGCCTCCACGGATGATGATATCCTTGACCCGTCCGGTGAGATAGACGTCGCCCCCGGCTATATAGGCCAGGTCTCCGGTATCGAGCCAGTCATCATGAAAGAGGCGCCTGGTCTGCTCCGGGGCGTGGAGGTAGCCGCTGGTTGCAGAGGGACCTTTAAATTCCAGGCGGCCCTGGCTGCGTTCCGGCAGCTCTCGCCCGGCCGTATCCACCACCCGAACCTGGTGACCGGGCAGGGGGCGACCGCAGGCGACAAAAGAGAGCGCCTCTTCAGCCTCCTCAACCGCTCCGGGAGGAGAGGGGACCGCCCTGCCGGTGCGGACAAAGAGCTCGCGTTGGATCCGGTCGACCAGGGGGGGGCGGCCCACCGGCGGAAAGGCAAGGCCCACCGAAGATTCCGCCAGACCATAGACCGGGGCATAGCTCTCCCGTGCAAAGCCGTAGGGTCCGAATTTGGTGATAAATTGGTCAACGGTGTGGTGGCTGATGGCCTCGGCCCCGTTAAAGGCCAGTCGCCAGCTGGAGAGGTCCAGACCCTGGATGGCCTCCTCGTTGATCCGGCGACAGCAGAGCTCGTAGCCGAAGTTGGGGGATGCCGAGAGGGTCCCCCGGTACTTGTGGATGGCCCAGAGCCACCGTTCGGGTCGGGAGATAAAGCTCAGGGGCGACATCACCACCAGGCGACAGCCGAAGTAGAGGCTGCCCAGCCAGGCCCCGATCAGGCCCATGTCATGGTAGAGGGGCAGCCAGGAGACAAAGGTATCGTCCCCCCGTACCTGGGTCACCTCGCCCATGGCTCGAATATTGGCCAGGAGATTGGCGTGGCTGAGGATGACGCCTTTGGGGTCACCGGTACTGCCCGAGGTGTACTGGAGGAAGGCGGTATCCTGGCCGTGCCTGGGTACCGGTTCCAACTGCTCGCCTCTGCCCTGGTCCTGGAGCTCTGTAACGGTCACCACCTTGGCCAGGGCGGGCAGTTGTGACTGCAGCAAGCGGCCGATCAGGCGTACCTCCGGGATGGTGATCAGTACCCTGGCCCGGGCGTTTTTCAGGATGCGCTGGTGACGGCGGAGATGTTCTTCGATCTGGGAAGGTCTGGTCGGGGGGTAGAGGGGCACGGGTACGCAACCTGCCAGAAGGATGGCGCTGAAGGCAGCAAAGTACTCCTTGCCCGTGGGCAGCATGATGGCCACCCTGTCGCCGGGCTCAAGCGCGGTTTGCTGCAGGCCGCCGGCTGTGTGTCGGGCCAGCTCGTAGAGCGCGCCAAAGGTGATGGCCTCGGCCTCGTCTTTGAACGTTTCAATGAAGATATGGGCCTGCTCTGGCTGCTTACGGGCATGGAGAGCCAACACCTCGGTCAGGGTGGTGGCCTGGTGCACCGCCTGGTCGAGTTCCACCACGCTCTGCTGGGCCACGGTTTCTTCCGGGGCAAAGTCGGACGGTCGGCTGAGATGCCCTGCTGCCAGGGCTCGGATGATGTCACGGGGGGTTTCAGCGCTGGTCAGCACTTTTTCCGGCAGGGTGACGGAGCATCGTTGTTCCAGGCGGGCGAGCAGTTCCACCCTGGCCAGGCTGTCCAGGCCCAGCTCGCGATCCAGGACGCTGTCCAGGGTGACCGTTGGCTGGCGTCGAAGTTCAGGATGCAACTCTCCCATCAGCTTCCGTATCTCTTCGAGAACAAGTTGCGAGTTCTCAGGATGTGTCATGGCAGATGCCTCCCTGTTCATCCTCCAGTTGATGATGATCCCTGATGAAGTATCTCAAGATATCATTATTCTGGCAAAGGGAAATCTTTTTTCCGCTTGGCCTGCCAGCGGCTGATGTTCGTACCTTCGCTCGTCGAAGGGGAAGAGGGGGGATCTTGCCCTTCATCGCTCCCCCATGGATGAGCTCTTCCCGGAGAGTCGGAGTGGGGGGAGCCATCGGCGGAGGAGAGTGTGGGCTCAGCCTTGTAGTACCCGCTTGAGCAGCTTGGCCAGGACGCCTCTGGTGAGAGGTTTGGCGGCAAACTCGCGGATACCGATATCCTTAGCCGACTGTTCGTCGATCAGGCTGCTGTAGCCGGTGCAAAGGATAATGGGGATCCCGGGCTTAAGCTCCAGGGCTCGTCGGGCAAGTTCGGCACCGGTCATTCCCGGCATGGTCTGGTCGGTAAGGATGAGGTCATACTGCTCCGGGTCGTGGCTGAAGGCGAAGAGGGCGTCAAAACCATTATCCCGGATCGTGACCGTGTAGCCCAGCCGGACCAGGATCTCTTCGGTCATCTCTGCCAGCACCTTCTCATCATCCACCAGCAGGATATGACCCTGACCCTGGGGCAGTTCTTCCGTCTCCTGGCTCGGGGAGACTGCCCTCTCCTCGACCACCGGGAGGTAGACGGAAAAGGTGCTTCCTTGGCCCGGCGTGCTCTCCACGGTGATGAAGCCGTCCGAGTCGGTGACAATACCGTGGACAATGGCCAACCCCATGCCCGTCCCCTTGTCCAGGGTCTTGGTGGTAAAGAAGGGGTCATATATCCGGTCAAGAATCTCCGGGGGGATGCCGACTCCGGTGTCCGAGACGGTGAGTACCACATAGGTAGCGGGCCTGTTCCTGAGCTTGAGGAGACTCGCCTGCTCCTCCTGTCTGACCGGATCCAGGGTGATCCGGAGGGTCCCTCCGCTGGCCTCCATGGCCTGGTAGGCGTTGGTGCAGAGGTTCATCAGGACCTGGTGGATCTGGGTGGGGTCCACCTTGACCCTGCCGCAGCTTGCGTCTATCTTATCCCGGATCTGGATGGTGGTGGGGATGGAGGCGCGGAGCATCTTCAGGGTCTCTTTGACCAGGGATTGCAGCTGGAGTGGAATCCGCTCGATCTGGGCCTGGCGGCTGAAGGCCAGGATCTGCTTGACCAACTCCTTGGCCCGGTTACCGGCGCCCAGGATGTGATCAAAATAGCTGCCCAGTTTGGAATCAGGCTCGGCCATATCCTTGGCCAGCTCTGCATAGCCCAGGATCACGGAGAGCAGGTTGTTGAAGTCATGGGCGATGCCGCCGGCCAGGGTGCCGATGGCCTCCATCTTCTGGGACTGACGGAGCTGCGCCTCGATCTTGGCCCTGGCCTCCTCGGTGGCCTTACGTTCGCTGACATCCCGCATGATCGCCCGCACAGAGACCACGCTCCCCTCTTCCAGGTAGGGGGAGGCACTGACCTCAACAAAGACCTTTTTTCCCTGCCTGGTGATCAGGGCAGTTTCAAAGCTATCGACACCCCTGCCTGCCATTACGGCTGCGATAGCAGGGCTTGCCTCATCCTGGTGGTCCGGATGGATCAGCTCTTTGAGCGACAGCCCGAGGTACTCCTCTCGCTGATAGCCCATGATCTCCAGCTCCCTGGAGTTGACGTCGATGATCCGTTGGTTGGGGTCGATGATATGGATCATGTCACGGGCATTGTTGAACAGGCTTCGGTAGCGCTCTTCGCTCCGGCGTAACCGTTCTGCTGCCATCTCTCTGTGGGCAACCATCTCGTTGAAGGCTGTGGCCACCTGGGCAAACTCATCGCGGTTTGGGACCGAGACCTGCAGGTTCTGCTCTCCGTCCCGGAGCCGATGGATGCCGGCGGTCAGGGCGCTTAGGGGGACGGTGACCATTCGGTTGAGCTTGTAGATCAGAAAGAGGCAAGCGACGATCAGGATCCAGGAGATTGCCATGAGCTGTTGCTGGACCCTTGTATAGGGGGCAAGCACCTCGTTCAACTGGTGGGAGATGATCAGGATCCAGTCAAAACCCTGAAGGTAGTGCACCCCCTGGGAGGCGGAGGCCGCGTAGATACGGGTTTGGCGGCCATCTTTGAGGGTAAAGGGCTCCTGGTCGCTGAGGGCGTGCTGGAAAAAGGGGATTTTGCTGAGATCGGCCAGAAAACGGTAGGGGCTGGTGGAGTAGATCAGCTGTCCGGCCCTGGTGATGATCTGGATTCTGCTGGTGCGGTACTTGCGGATACCCACCTCCGCCGCCCTGATGATATCCCTGACATTCAACACCGCCATGATCACCCCGGCAAACTGACCATTGGGGTCATCGATCCGGAGGGCCAGCTTAATCCCGTATTCTCCAGCGCTTTTATCAAGGAGCAGTCGTCCCAGGTAGATACCCTGCTTCCTGGCCGCCAGCCACCACGATTCATCTGTCTGGAGGTAAGCGCTGGTCTGAGCGCTGGCAGCCACGGTTGCACCGTAGCTGTTGGTGATAATGATCTCCTGGATCAGGGAGGAGTTGTGGGGGCGGTCCAGGTCGAGAATGAACATCTCCCTGAACTGCCGGGCAAGGGGGGTGTTGATGGCCTCTGCCATCATAGGGGGAATCATCTCCCCGGAGGAGGTGGTCCAGATCTTGTCTTGTTCCCGGAGATGGGCCTGGATATCGGGGAGCTGGGTAAAGTTTTGGTTAGAGGCGCTGAGCAGCTGCTGCGCCATCTCTGTGGACATCTGGAGCTCAAGTTGCCTGGCCAACTCAAAGAGGCGTTGATCCATCCTCTTAAACATCTCTTCGGCAAGCAGCTGGGAACTCCTGCCGATCTCTTCAATATAGATCTCTCGGTTGCTCTTGAAGGCATGGCCGACCAGCAGCACCATGGTGAGCAGGATCACCGCATAGGCCCCTGTCATCTTTGAGCGAAGAGAGAGCTTCATCCTGCCAGGCACGGCCCTGTCCGGGGGCGGTTATGGTTGTCAGTAGAACAGCTCATGGTCACGTTTCTCCTTATCCAGGGCGTGCTAACGCAGGTAGTGGAGTTCGTGGTCAACGATCCTGGCTGGAAAGAGGGGGAAGATGAGGTCATGGCTGCCCTGTTGTTTTTCAATGGCGCCGAACAGGCCGGGATAATTGAATTCATCCTCCAGCAGCTCTCGTACCCGTTCCCGGCTCAGCTCCTCACCCTCCAGCAGTCCTGCCAGGAGATTGATGAAATCGTAGCCATTGGCAGCCTGGTGGATAAAGGGTTTGTCATATCTGGCTTCATAACGCTCCTTGGCGGCCCTGGCATAGGCGTAGTGGGGATTGTAGACTGCCGGGGCGGTCAGGTAGACGCCCTGAAGCTCGGCCAGGGTAGGGGGCAGGCTGGAGGCCCCGGAATCGGTGAGGATCAGACCTGGGTAGCCGATGGTTCGCAGCCGGCTGATGGCCTGGCGGACGAGTTGAACAAAGCCGGTGACATAGACGGCCTCGTTCTTGTCAACTGCGGCGGAGATGGCAGAGAAGTCAGGGCTACGGGGAGAAAAGGGGGTACCGGTCACCGCTATATCCTTGGCTCTGCAGGCGGTGTTCAACAGTTTAAAATGGGAACGACCAAAGGGGTCGTCCTGGTAGAGGACACCGAGGGAACGGATCTGCTGTTTCTTTAAGATGTAGAGGGTGGGCGATAGTTCATGGCTTGCGGTCACATAGTAGCGGAACACCCAGCTGCGCTCCCGGGTGAAGACCGGATTGGACACCACCAGCCCCATCAACACCACCTGCTTCTCCTCGGCCAGGGGGGCCAGGGCCATGGAGATCAGGCTGGTGGTCGAGACATAGAGCAGGGGCTGATGCCTCTCTTCAAGTTCGGCAAACAGTCGCTTGGCCTCTTCCGGGTCGGTCCGGTTGTCGACCACCAGCAGTTCCAGCCTGGAACCGTTGACTCCCCCCACCTCATTGATCTCGTCCACGGCCAGCTGCATGCCTTCCTCCACCACCCTATGTTGGGAGGCTGAACCGGAGAGGGGGAGGATCGCTCCGATGGTCACGCTATCCTGGGGAGGGGAACAGGCGGTCATGCTTGGGAGCAGCCAACAGAGTCCAAGGAGGAGGATCAAGGCAGTAGGTGCTATTTTTGGTGACATCATCTGGTACCCCGCAGAGGACGCGATCGCTCCAACGGCTCTGTTCGCTGCAGCGATGTCTGGCAGAGGAGAGAAGCTTGTTTCAGCTGACCATGGTTAAATATCAATATATGAGACCAATATATACACCGGTGGAGGAGATTGCCCGTGGATGTTTCCTCTTTGTCCCCATGGGAAGAGTATACCTCAGGCCCTGCTTTGCCCCAAAGAGTTTAGGATAAGGGGGCGCATCTCGCCACAGGTTTTCCGCAGTTGGCCGCGACGGTCATAGCTCCTCTCCTTTTTTTCACGGTGGCCTATAGTTGAGCCAGGTCAGCGAGGGCCGGGGGAAAGCTTTTTCCGGAGGAGCCCATGGTGAGCCTGCCAGTCCGGTCTCTTCTTGATCCGTGTCTTGGCCCGTTCAATGGCGCTGCCCACGGTGCTGTAGTTTTCGATCTTGAGGTGGCTGCCGATGGAGGAGAGGGTTTCAGCGGTATATTGACGGAGGAAGTAGAGTGCCAGGTCCCGGGCCATGTTTTCCTGTCCTCTTCTGGAGACAGAGAGGGCTTCCCTGCTGGTCTGAAAGTGGGTACAGATTGTCTCCAGGATCCTTGCAGATGGCGGGGACAGGAGCCGGGCCTCTGGGATATCTTTTTGGGAGCGGAGGTGGGCAAAGTCTTCACGAATCCACTCCTTAAAGGCCTCACTGCCCAGCAGGGATGGCAGGTTTTTCAGGGCGTAAAAACGGTTGATCTCCTCAGGCTCTTCCTTTTCCATAAACTGCTGATAGAGCCGTTTTGCAGTACTCTTTTTGGGAGAGAACCGGAAGAGGATGGACTCCTTGAAGAGCCAGTCCCACTTCTTGGCCCGGGAGAGGTAACCCTGATGGCTGCTCCAGGGGAAGTCGCGAAGATCACCCGCCAGCTTGGCTCGGAGCGGGTTGTTGTGGATATGGCGGACGACCTCCGGGAGGTAGCTCCCCTCCTCCACCAGCACCGCCTTGTAGCGTCCCCGGAACAGCTGGCCGTCAAAGCGGTGACTGCGGTTGAAGCGCTGGGTATAGATTCCGTTGAGGTGGCGCATCCCCCGGGCAAGGTTGCCGTCCGGGGTATGCACCAGCAGCTGATAGTGGGTGGGCATCAGACAGTAGGCGGCAACCTGGAGCTTCCAATGGTCTCTGCACTCCTGGAGTAGGGTGATGAATTGATGATAATCCTGAACAGAGAGGAAGATCTCCTCCTGCCGTCGTCCCTGATTCATCACATGGTACCAGCCACCGGGATACTCTATGCGTAATGGTCTGCTCATGGCCCATGAGGGTAGGATAATCTGTTGAAGAGGTCAAGGAGAGAGCTGATCCGTAGGCCGGTCCTGTATATCCATGGTATTTCACCAGGGTGGCTTGGATCGCATCAAGGCCACCTTGAAAAGTTGCCTTTTCTTCCAATCTTGGCGTTGCGCTCAAAAATTTATCCCCGGAATATCAGGCATATGCCTACGGTAAAATGTATCGCGCGCCTTAACCTTGATCGAAAAAACTCATTTTTCAAGGTGCCCTCAAGGGGGGCAGGGTGAAAAAAGCTCCTTATCCACCTTGAATGAAAGTAAAAATCGGAATACTGCCTGTTTGCGCTGAAAAAAGTAAAGTTTTGGCCCCAAGCTGTCGAATCATAAAGGTAAAGATTGTTTTCCCATAGATGCTGTTGGCACAGTGAGGTCACGATGACCTCTCCTCGAAAATACCAGGACGGTGCATATGCTGACGATCAAGACCAATATCAATGCGCAGTTTGCTGCCAGAAGCCTGCTCTCCAAACAGGGACACCTGGAGAAGAGCATGGAGCGTCTCTCCTCCGGGCTTCGGATCAACTCTGCCGCCGACGATGCCGCTGGTCTCTCCATCTCCAACCGAATGACCGCCCAGATCCGTGGTCTCAATCAGGCCTCACGAAACATGAATGATGGTATCTCCCTGCTGCAGACCGCAGAGGGGGCCATGCAGGAGGCGGTCAACCTGCTCCAGCGCGGCAGGGAGTTGGCGGTGCAGGCCGGCAACGATACCAACAGTGCGAGTGACCGGAGCTCTCTCCAGGATGAAGTCGAGCAGATCCTGGCCGAGATAGACCGGATTGGAGATAACACCTCCTTTAACGGCCAGTTTATCCTCCAATCCGACGCCAGTGGATCCCAGGGGAGCCTGAACCAGGATAAACAGGATGTGGAGGACGGGCTGCGGAGCGGTTGGCTGAGAAATACTGAGCAGATGATCATCGACGGCTACGGCCTGACCGGCATCGGCGGTGATCTTGAGATCATCTATGAAACCGATTCCGGAAACGATTTTGTCGCCTGGGTCAGCAATGCCTACAACACCACCACCAAGGAAGCCGTTAGCCAGGAACTCCATATCGATCTCTCTGATTTTACTCCAGTGACGACTCCGGACGGCGGTACAGCCCCCTACTATAACGACCGGATCATTGCCCACGAGATGGTGCATGCCGTCATGGGGGTGACCATGAACAGTTATGGGATGAGTACCTGGTTTCAGGAGGGCGCGGCAGAACTCATCCAGGGGGCTGACGAGCGGTTGTCCGGGGCCATAAATGCCCGTCTCGGCGGAGGCGAGACCATCGACCAGGCGGTGAACGGGCTGATTGATACCCTCAATTCCGGCTGGAACGACGGCAGCGACCCGACCCTGTTAAACGAACAGTATGCCATGGGGTATACGGCCGTACGCTTCATGCATGATGAGATCAAGGCGGCAGGAGGCAGCGGCATCGACGAGTTGATGGGGCTGCTCAACGCCAACAAGGATGATAACAGTTATGGTCTGGATGCCGCCCTGGCAGACATTCAGACGGCCCACGGCTCATTTGGTTATGGTGATGAAACCGCATTCCTCGCCGGCTTCACTACCCAAAATGCAGGGGGGGCCGGTTTCGATTTCCTGAAGGCCATGTATACAGACGGTGACCTTGCAAACACCGATACCGGCGCCATTGGCGGACTCGATGCCGATGGCGGAGCCATCAAGACGGCAACAAGCGTGGTGCCCAACGGTGCTCCATACGATGAAGACCCTCTGGTGGGATTCAATACCATCTGGGAGGAGTTGAGCAGTTCCATCGCTGCGGCCGAAACCTATACTCTGCAGACAGGAGCCAACAGCGGTGATACCATGGAGCTTGAGATCTCCGGGATATCTTCCGCAGGCCTCGATATCAGCGACATCGATGTGCAGACCAATGCCTCCATGGCGATTACCAAGTTTGACCGCGCCATCTCCATGATCGATGAGACCCGCGGAAGCCTGGGCGCTCAAATGAACCGGCTCGAGTCTGCCATCTCCAACGCTTCAAACACGGTGGAAAACCTAAGCGCTGCCCGCTCTCGGATATTGGATGCCGATATTGCCATGGAAACAGCCTCTATGACCAAACAGAGCATCATGCAACAGGCTGCAATCTCGGTCTTGTCCCAGGCGACCGCTGCCCCTGAAATTGCCTTAAGGTTACTCTCCTGAGCAGCACTGCTCCAAAGTGCTTGCTCTCAAGCGGGCAGCAGCCATGAAAAGCGCCCTGTCTCTTAGCCCTTTTCCCAACTTTTCCTTTCTGCCCCCGGTTTTTCGGGGGTGGGCGGAATATGGCGGAATATGGCGGAATTGTACCCCTTCCTGCCTTTGTCCCTATTTCTTCTCCACCAGTTTACCTTTGAGTTAGAGCCGGGTTGCATCTCTTCAGTGCGGGGTGCCTGTTTCAGGCAGGGCGGCAGCAGGGAGTATCAGCTTTTTTCCTGGTTATCAGGCTGTAACTGAAGCCTGTCACTGAAATCAGTACAAAAATCAATATAGGGGAAATCAACCAAAATTGTAGGGAACCGAAGCGAAATATTGCCCCTGGCCAGAGCTGGCCCACTGCCAGGTCATAGAGGCCATGGATGATGATCAGTAACAGGATTGGACACCCGTAGTAGCGCATTACCCCAAACAGCAACCCAAGAGAAAAGAAGAACAGCAGCGGCAGGATGCCTTGATTGATATGGTAGATACTGAACAGTACGCTGCCGTATACAACAGCTCGCTCTGTTCTGTTTTGGTTGAGTCGAAAGGGAAGCCAGCGGAACAGTAACTCTTCCGGCAAGGCAATGAGGAGCATGAAATAGAGAAGTTTGCCCATCCACTGAAGCCAGTTGAGGGAAACCGTCAGCTGGCCGGCTGTAAGGCTGCAGTAAACAAGAACCAGAGCACAAAGTACCAGAAATGCGATAGCCGTATGAGTACAGAGCGGCAGCTTTGGGGAAACCGGCGGCTGAACCGGTTTTAAACGGGCGAGACAGCGATAGACTATTCCCAGGCCAACAAGTTGAACGAGAGATATTGCGTACAGTAACTGTGCCTGTAAGAGAGGCGCTTGCATCCGGGCCCAGTAAATTGAGGCAATCAAGATACAGATTGTAAAAAAAAGTTTACCCATTGAGGTGCCTGTTAACAAGAGAGTGGAATAGTTCTGTCGCAGAGTTCCTGGATTTCCGAGCGGTGACTGACCAGTATCAGGGTGCAGGCAGCTGCTCGCAGGCGCTCGATGATTCGCCTGGCCTGGGAGGATGATACGTGACTGAATGCTTCATCAATGAGGAGTATTTCGGGATTGAACCAAAAAGCCCTGGCAATACAGAGGCGTTCCAGTTCGCCCCTGCTGAGCGTTTCTTTTTCAAAATAGGGATTTTCCGGTTCGCGTAGATAATGCTGTAATCTTTGGTCCAACTCCACAATGGTCAGACATCCCTGCAAACGGGCTCTCTCTTTTTTGCTCTGTCCCTTCATTCCGAAGTGTTGAGCCATTGTCTCCTGTAGATAGTGGTCGTCGGCAAATACGTAACCAGGCCTGATAACCTCTTCGACAGGTCTTCCGAAGAGAAGAATTTCACCGGCAACAACCTTTTTTTGCCCGCTGATAATCTCAAGTAATGTTGTCTTGCCGACTCCGCTGTTACCGACAATACACACGCTTTCCTGTTTGCTTATCTCAAGGTTGACATCGCTAAACAGGGTTGGGGTCAGGTTGTCATGTCCGTACCCCATCCTGATTGCTTGGACGGCGAAATCGGAATCATGTTTATAGGGTGTTCTTTTTCTTGTATCTGCTGGTTCTTCAAGAAGGTCAGATAACTCTTCCATGGTTGTAACCATGTTGCTGGACGCAAAGAATAGCTGCGCGCTGCGGTAACACTCTTTTATCCGGGTTGTTACCGAGATGCTCATCAGCGAAAGAAAAATAAGCTCACCAAAGCTCAGGTGGTCGATGAGCAACAGGTACAATCCTGTGAAGGTGATCAGGCCGGGGTGAATCTTTTCCAGCGTTAAAAGGATCGGTTGCCAGCGAAAGAGGAGCTGTTGGTGTTCGAAATCCTGTTTAAGGTTTGCCATAAGAAGTGGGATTGCCGATTCAACAAGCCCTTGCTGCATGCCCATGGCGTACAGGCCAATAAACTGTCTGAGGCGTACGGTCATGAACTGGTCCATTTCTCCCTGTAGTCTGGATAGTTGAACGGCCTGTTCCTTCACTGATGAGGCGCTGTGCCATTGGCTCAAGGCAGCAAAGAGTCCCGGAAGGATTGTCAGGATGAAGAGAGGGGTGCTTTTCCAGAACAGCAGGCCCAGAGCGGGCAGGGCAATGAGAATATTGGTGACGACACCTACTGAGAGTGCTGTGAGGTTTTGCATGTAGAGGGTGAAGGCATTGATGCGATCGAATAATTCTTCCGGATAGAGCGATTGCAGGGACCTGCTCAGATGTGGCAGCAGGCGGGTCGTAACTGCAGCCCGAGTTGAGCTTTCGATTCCTAAAATGAGTCTGTAGCGCCTGTCCGACAGGCGAAGGCGGAGAACAAAAGCGGTTGTTGATGAGAGGAGGCAAAGTAATGGGAGCAGGAATCCGGCAGTCTTTATTTCGAATTCTACGGCAGAGTCAAAAAAACCGTAAATGCTCCCCCAAAAGATGCACTCAGCACTGAACAGCGAGCAGCTGGTGAGGAGTATCTCTTTGAAGTCTTTCCTCAGTTTTTGGCTCCTGAGCAGTTCCCAAAAGGAAACGGTGACCGGCGGCTTGTGTTGATCTGGCTGAGCCGCATTGTCTGTCTCCACCTCGATACTTATGCCTGTGTACGATCTGTCGAGGGTTTCGAGCGAAATCTTTCTCCTGCCAACAGCCGGGTCGTGAATAATGGCCCGCTGTCCTGAAAGTGACTCCAGCACCACGTAGTGATGCATGTCCCAGTGAATGATGACGGGCATGTTCAGGTTCGCCAGGGCGGAGATTCCCCTCTTGCTGACCTTGCAGTTGTAGCCCAGTTGCTGTGCGCCGCGCTGGATTTGAGCAATAGTTGCACCGTCACGGCTTACACTACAGAGCTGACGGAGTTCAAGGTTGGAGTGAAACGCGCCATGGTACTCAAGCAACATCCCAAGGCATACCGTGCCGCATTCGCTTGCGTGGAGCTGTAATCGTACCGGCAGGCGCTTAGTCATATGAATCCTCGCGGGCAGCCAGGGTGATGGTGTGATCAGCAAGGGCTTCCAGTGAGTTGCGATGACTGACGACAAAAATCAGAGGTGGAAACTCTCTGAGGGCAGTCAATATGGTTATCTCAAGCTGTTCCTGAACACCTGACATCGCTTCGTCCAGGATCAGGATTTCACATGGTTTCATGAGCACCTGTGCCAGTAAAATGCGCTGGAGTTCACCGGTGGAAAAAGTTTCTCTGATGTTGGCAACAGGGGTGTCCAGTCCAAGAGGTAGCCTGTCGACAAAGTCGGTTAACCTGACCAAGCTTAAAATATTTCTGAGCTCTCTGAGCTGATCTTGAGCTGGGCAAAGCAACATGAGGTTATCTTTGAGTGTTCCCGGAACCAGGCTTGCCTCCTGCCCGATATAGGAAAAAAGTCGAGCCCTTTCTCCTGGGTAGAGTTGAGCTGTGTTCCGGCCCATGATCATGATTTTCCCTGACTCGAGTTTCTCCAGGCCGAGCATGCAGCGGACAAGCATGCTCTTGCCTGAGCCGGATTCACCTCTGATTTGCACTATCCCCCGGTTAAGGCAAAGAAAGGAGGGTTCTGCCGGATCGGTCTCGGTAAGCCTGCATCCATATGGCAGCGAGATCTTGTCCAATACCACTTTGGGTGCAAGGTGGTTAAGGATGGTGTGCTCCCGGCCCTTATCAAAAGCCTGATCCGCAAACAAGGGGGTTGCTTCCTTCATTGCCTGATGCAGGTTTTTTCTCAGTACCACCAGATCATAGAATTGAGGAATGGTGCTGTGGAGGTTGGAGGCAAAAAATAAGATAAGGTAGACCGTTGTTACGGTGAGCGGCATCTGGGTGCGTGAAGGCGAAATCATAAAGGCAAGAAGGAGCAGGGTGACCGTGTAGACCGTATCCTTGCCAAAATGGTCAAGTGCATCATGAAACGCTTCCCTGGTGAGAACTTTGCAGGCGTCTGATGCCTTTTTGCTTAAGGTGGAATGCCATAGGGATAAGGCCTTGGCTGTCTGGTTGTAGTAGTTGAGTGTTTTGATATTTGTAACAATTTCAGAGAGAATCTGTTCTTCGTTTTTTGCCGTCACCTCATGTTTTTTTTCGTCTTTTCTGCGCAGGGTCATCTTTGCGGAGCTGCCGAGGACGCTGATGGCTATTATTGCGATGAACAGGCTTAGCGGAAGGCGGAAAAACATGATCACCATAATCGGGACCAGGGCCACGGAGGTTGCCAGTCTTGACACTATCTCTATTTCCATCTGTCCGATTTCACCTACGAGTTGTACCAGTTGGTTGACCTTGTTCTCTCCGAGTTCGATAAAGGCGGTGGGAGAGAGAGACCAGAGCAGGCCATGCTGGATAAGGCCCCGGCGTTCGAGGTAATACGAATGTACCCATTGGTTGAGCCGTTGGCTGAATACCTCAAAAACAGATAAGTAAAAGAGCAGTATCAGTACCAGCACAGACAGGGCTGCATAACTATGCAGGGAATGTTGCGGGATAACGGTCGACAGTACATAAAAAGTGGTGATGAAAAGGAGGCTTTGGATGGAGTTGGCGGCAACGCTGGCAACCAGAGCCTGGCGCGCTAGAATGGTGCATGGCTTAGAGAGGTAGTCCCTCACCTCGGCCGAAGACCACTCCCTGGTCCAGATAAATTTTTCAAAAAGGAGGTGACAGTCAAGGCACTTTTCCAGGTCATCTGGGGCAAGCTCAAGCAGAGTCGTGTCTGCCAGCCGCAAGGCATGGAACTTTTTTGAAGAAAACAGTGAAGGCTGGTTACGCAGCAGCAGTAAGCCGAAGCCTGGGTGCTCAGCCAACATCAGGGTGGCCTGACAGAGCATGTTTCCGTTCTTACATGGTTTTGCAGCCAGGAACAGGTGACTTCCGAAATATGTGAGCCATTCCCTTGAACTTTGGCAGTTGCCTTCGGGGATGTTCTCCAGCATTGACAGTTGAGAAAAAACCGGAGTGAGAAAGCGGATTAATTGGATTGTCATTGTTAGGGTGACTCAGAGATACATAGCATTAATTGCGGGCCAGAAGATCCAGTCCGTTAATGGGCACTTCAGATGGGCGTCTGCAGGGCGGAAGGTGGCTTTTCCGTCTCTTGAGTAATCCAGAAAGTGGTGTGCAGCTCCAAGGTGTTTGGCCAGCTGAGATGCAATGGTCACCGTGCGAATGGTAAACGGCGGGTGAGGTGCTTCTCTGGTGAGTTGCAATGTCTGGGTGGGTTCGGTGTTGAAGAGTGATGCCGGCATATCACCCATGTAGATGATGAGGCTCTGTGCTGTTACTTCTGATTTTAAGCTTCGAATCCAGTGCCGATTAAAAGGAACTCCCACGAATTCAACTTCGGATGTATATGCAAAGGACCTGCTTATTTGTTGGAGCCGGGGGTCCAGATCCGGCTGTAGGTGCAAGAGGATGACCTTGCTGACCGTGACCCCGTTTTTTGCCAGCATGGGGACCGTTAAGGCGAGATAGGAAAAAACCATATGATGATGAACAGACTCCAGGAGCAGCGGTTTATTCTGCTCCACGTCGCTGCTCTGATAGTGCAGCGTCTTTTCAGCGTCGCAAACGTAGCGATAGACCTGGCTGGGAGGCATTGAAGGCAGGAAAAAACGCTCAAAGGTGTAATCGATCAGGTTGACAATCGCCCTTTCATCTTCTTCCCGGCAGCTAGGGTCAAGAAAGCCCTGATTGGCCAAAGAGAATGGGGATACAGCAATTTCCGCTGTTGTGTTCATCAGTTGTTGGCGGAGCTGAACAGGGTGTTGCTCCCTGCTGAACAGCTTGAGGAGGTGTAGGTCCAGTCTGCTCGCTATGTCCTCTGTTTCCGCCGGCTTCATCATCTCGCTCCGGAGGTGGTGGTTGTCTTTTGGTTGAGACGGGCAAACAGTTTGCCTGTGAAGATGTCATGGATAAAGGGAACAATCAGGTTGAAAGGGCGTTCTTTTCCGACGATAAATTGGCTGCTGGTCTTGGTGGCAGCTTTGAGTTCGCGGCTTGGCTGTCCGCCGATCCATAGGTGATTTCCCGCATTATCTTGAAGCAGTCGGCTCAGAACCAGGTAGCCGTATTGACCTGATGAGACCGTCTCTGCCAGTTCGGAGCTGCCGATCAACGCTTCAATTTCCAGCCGTGTCACAGAGTATTCACCCACCTCCATGACTTCGCCGCTTACCTGGGCGCCGAGTAAACTCCGTTCGTAATCGGGTTTGATGAGAACCTTGGAGCCAACTTCAATTCTTCTTATCTGCCGGCTCTGCACTATTGCCATGTTGAGTAACTGACTCTGCTGCCAGTTGTCTCCCACGGTGATCAGGTCGGCAAAGACAGGGAAGTGGTCTTCATCGTACAGTGATCTCTCGGTCAACCTGAGCGGGGCAATATCGCCTTCAAAAACCAGGCTTCCCGGGCTTGCCCCTATGGTTACAGCGATCTCCGGTAGCCAGCTGTCGATAGCCTTAGCCAGTGTCTTCAGCTGACTTGCAGGGTGTTGGCCAGGGGCGAGTGCGAATGGTCGACTTTTCTCTTTATATCGTAAGCAAAGGGTGCCTTGGTGGATACGCGGAGACAGGAACAGCGTTTTTTTAGATGATTGCGTCTTCATTTCAAACAAGGCGATGGTTTCGCCGGTTTTTACGATATGTCCGATAGCGGGGCGGAAGCTGATCAACTTGCCGTCATAAGGGCTCAGGATATTTTGGTTGCGCCATAGCTTTTTTTCTGATTCTAAAAGCTTTTGACAGATTTCCAGCTTCTTGATCTCGAGCTTTACTTCTCGAGATCTGAAATCGTCTTTTGCCTCTTTTAAGGTGTTGTCGTTATCCAACCTTTTCAGGGTGTATTTCTCAATTTTTTCCTCTATCTCTCCAAGCTCTATATGCTTAGAGTTGTGATCGATATTCAGTTGGTTGAAATCTTTTGAGACCCTTGAGGTCTTGCCGAGTATCTCGTCGAATCGAGAGGTATGCTTTATGAGCGTGCTCTTGTCTATGACCCTTTTCTTCTGGAGTCCTTCCATGTTGCGCAGGTGTTCTGCATAGGTCTGTCTGATTTTTTCTATGGAGGACTTTTGTAGTTTTAAGGATCGTTCCTGTTGATTAAAGAAGGTTTCCAGGTTTAGTTTGAACTGACCCCGGATGGACACCAGAAACTCTATTGCCCTGCTTAGAGCTTCATCCTGTGCCTGATGGTACGCCACCGCACGCTGCAGGCGCTCGTTGCTCGCCTTTCTCTTGAGACTGATTTCCCTGTATTTCAGGGAATAGTGTTCCCGGGCTCTTGCGTAGGCATCCTCAAGCCCGGGTTCATGGATATGCGCGAGGACTTGTCCGGCTTTAACGGTGTTGCCGCCTGTGACCAGACGTGCTGTCACGATGCCGGAGCTTAGAGATTGTATATCTCGGACTCCTCCAAGCGGCAGCATTATGCCTGAAGCCACGATGGCTATATTGACCGTGCTGACAATGCTCCAGATTATCAGGCTCCCCATAAGCCCGCTGAGTGCGAGGCAAAATGGCCAAAATAAGGGCGCTGAACGTTCGGGCATGCTGATCAGAACCTGTTTTGGCTGAAGCAACTGACTGAGAAAGGACTTTCTGAACAATCGAGCCATCTGCTGGCCTATCGCCCTGAATCAGCAGTGACTTTTAAATGGAGTCTCCTGTGGCTTTCTGCCAAGGCCTGAGGGCTTAGCGCTGTCCCTGTCAACGATACCTGGGCTGTGTTTTCATCGGCTGCCCAGTCCTGGTCGGTAACATAACCCTTTTCCCGGGCACGCAGGAATATCAGCTCTGCCGCATTCCACTTCCATTCCGGGCAGGGAACGCTGCCTTGGCCGCCTTTTCCATAACAGACAAAACGTTGTGGGCACATTCCGCCGCATAGGGGCAGAACTGTGCACTCCCTGCATTCCGGAATGTCAAAAGGGGTCCAGTGTTTCCAGAGAGCGTGATTATCTGTCTTGCTCTCTCTTTCAGGAAGACTGCCAATGCGCATGACCGTGTCATGCATCGTCTCCCAGCATTTGTGGAGTTCACCGTTTGCTGCAACCACATAGCCGTTATCCTTGGCGGCAACACACATGCCCATGAAAGAGCCCGGAGCTTCAACAGGGCTGACCACTCCCAATGTACGGCCTCTCTTGTTAAAGGCGTTTATCCGGCGATAGAAATCCTGCTTATCCAGACGAACCCCAAAGGCACTGCCGCTTTCCGGGGTAGAGGCGTCAATCGGAGCAAAGTAGAGAGTAAAGTTGTTGAACTGGTGGAATTTCTTGGTTTCAATCTCCGTCAGCAGATGACCGCATTCATCCAGGTTTTCTTTGCCGACATTAACCCGCATGATGATGTTCATCTCGGTTTGCGTCAACACCTCGGCAATATTGCTCATTATCTGAGAGTATGTTCCCCTGCCGTTTTTTTTCGGGCGCATTGCATCGTGGACCGCTTGGGTCCCGTCAATGGTAATCTGAGCAGTGTTGCAGTAACGTTCCAGAAGCTGCCTTGCCGTTGCAGCGTCCAGGAAGTAGCCATTTGTCACTATCGTGGACGAGTAGTCAATGTGATGGTCCTGGCAGATATTGATCAGCTCATCGGCAAGTTCTTTGAGAAGCGGGGTTTTGAGCAGTGGCTCTCCCCCGTACCAGGTAATGCTGAGGTGCTTCAGGTCGTCAGCCTGGGCCTGAATGAGACCCTTGATGCCGTCAATCGTCTTGGAGGTCAGACTGATATGTTTTTTGTCCAAGCCCTGGAAGCAGTAACTGCAGGCAAAGTTACACTCCATGGTCGGTGCGATGGTCAGGGTGAGGCTTGTCTTGTCGTAGCGTAATGCATTGTAAATGCTCTGGACCATCTTTAACTCATCGACATCCGCAGATATGATGAAGCCTTCCGCTGCCATGATCTTTATCAGCGTAGGGTTGAATTCACGATATTGGAGGCTGCCTTTCTCCACACTTGAGATGAGCAGAGAACACTCCTTGCTGTCCAACAGAGCCGTGGCTCGTGTGAGGGCGTTAAACAGGAGGCCTCTTTTTTGGGTGATGGGAACAAAAAGATTATATTGCGAGAGGCGTAACCGTTCCTGGGGAACATCGATTTGGGCCCGCCGCAGACGTTGTTGGTGGGCAAGTGCCGCATTACGCAGCACCTGCCTTAATGTTTTATTTTCCATGGGGTAGGTTAGCAGGATGGCAGCAGCGGTATAATATTTATAGCGCAGGCACTTACAATGTCGCCAGGCAGGTTAACGCCGCAGGCACTGGCATTTGCAGGACAAAGGTCGCCGACATCAACGCCGCAACTGCCTGCTTTGGCGCCACAGACGCTGGCGGGCTTCACCTTGACGCCACAGGCGTTTGCCTTTGCGCCACAGGCGGAGCCGGCACTGATGCCTGCACCGGTAGCATCTGCATTGGCTCCACAGGCGGTTCCGGCTGAGAGCTTAGCGCCACAGGCATCTGCCTTGGCAGCGCAGGCCGTCGCAGCTGACAATTTTGCCCCGCAGGCTGCAGCCTTTGCCGCACAGGCGCTGCCTACGCTTGTGTTCACCCCGCAGGCGCCTGCGTTCGCTGCACAGGCACTTCCGACCGAACCTTTTGCCCCGCAGGCACCGGCGTTTGCCGCGCACGCACTGACTCCCCCCTCATTTTTGCTGCAGGCCCCGGCATTGGCTGCGCAGGCCGAGGGAAGGGAGATGTTTTCTCCGCAGGTGCCTGTGTTAGCGGCACAGGGACTGGTGCCGACGGAAGTCTTTGTGCCGCATGAGCTGGTTATGCCGGTATCCGAGCCACCGGCAGGCATGCCGTAGAAGATCAGTTCGCCGTCACTGATCGGGCGATCTTCAAATTCGTCGTCTGCCTCTAAAACCGTATCAGAAACTTCCAGCAGCAAGCCTCGGCAGAAGGCCAGAAAGATATCTGGGCTAATCTCAAAGTCAGCGACAGGGTCGCCGTTTGCCAGGTCTATCGGCAGCCCCTGCATGACAAGGACCCGCTCATTGACAGCAGCAACGGTGTATCCGCCGATTCCGCTAATAGCGATTCCGATATCACCAGAGACCTTAAGTGCGTTGAGGTTGTAGAAATGAGGGAGCATCTCCTCCATGATGAAGTCGAACATTGACTTGTCGTCACGGCCTATTTCCGCGTTTTGCCATCGCTCGGAGGCCAGCATTTCAGAGCTTAAGGTGAGGCCTTCGGCAAAAGAGAGAAAAGCTTTCGGATCAGAAATTTTCTCCGCTTCCAGATAGGCGATTTCGTCAGCTCGAAGCGTTAAAAGGTTTGTTGAATCGATCAGTTGCATTTTTGTCCTCAGTCGAAAAGGTTAACGGGATGCAGGCATGGCTGATTCTTGCCCTGCCAATGGGATGCGTTCTTTGTAATGATTTCCTGTCAGGTCATCCTGTTGGTTTGTAGGGCGGTCGAGATTCATTACATGTCAGCTGATCAGGGCGGGAAGGTGTAATACGATGTACTTGACAGTGACCCCTGGTCTTAACTGTATAAAATTATAAAGTTTTTTAATTGTCCTTAAGGTGAGGCAAGTATAGATGCTGTAGATTGCGTTGAGGTTAGTTTTTCGTTAACTTGTTGTTATGATAGGGTTCGTCCTTGCGGGGAAGGCTGGTCGCTTCGGATCATGCAGAGTGGTCCAGCCGTGCAAAAGCGCTCACTGGGTAACGCGCTGTGAGCAGAAAGAGCAGGGAGAAAGAGGAGTGTCCAATAATCCAGGGAATCTGATTCAGATTTCAAACTTAAGGGAGGGCTCAGAAGGTGCTGACAACCGGAATGTCCAGAACAGCCGGAATATCCAGAGCACGCGGGAGGTTCTTAACGCGCGGCCCGCATGGTCGGACAGTATCGGAAGGGCATGTCTCAGGATGTTATCCTGTTTGGCAGGAACGTTGCCGGAGGTGATAATCGGGGGGTGGCGCACATCCCCTGGCCCGACAAGGGGTGCTCAGTCGGGCAGGAATGGTGCCTTGTGATCGATTTTAGCCGCCCGAAGCTGATCCCGTCCGGCTAAAGGGTACTGTGAACAAGGAGATTTCTCGATCAAGATCAGCTAAGCGCAGCCTCTGGGGCATGAAGGGTATTTTGTCGCAGCCATCCAACGGATATCCCAATGGTAAAATTTCCAACTATAACCAAGGGATCGGTAGAAAAAGCAACTTTCATGGTAGCCTGAATCATATGGTCAGGAACCTGGTTTGGGCGGCGAAAGGGAGCGAGCTCTCTTACCCTGTCGATAAAGAACGGCTGATGAAATACCAGGGCTGGCCGTTCGATTTTGGCCCCAGCCCTGTCCCGCAGATGCATGAGGAGGGGCAGATTTTTGCAGAGCTCTTCCCTCTGGTCCGTAGGCTCCAGAGTTTCCCGGGCCCTTTCCCCCCCCTATGCCAGGATAGATGTCGCCTGCCGCTTCAATGTGCAGGGAGTTTGCTCAAGGTGTGAGCCTCATGACAGCTGCTGCTGTTCTCCGGAGGGTGTTGCCGGAGCACTGCCATGGCCTGCTCAAAATGGTCGAAGATGTTTTCTGCGCCGATCAGCTCTTCGGTTCCCATCTTTTTTAGAGAGGCGCGTACCGAAGCGTTGACTCCGGTGAACAGTACCTGCATGCCCTTGTCGCGAACATTCTTGATCACGCTCTCCAGCGACTCGATGGCGGTGGCGTCAATGCTGGGGACCCGGCGCATCCGCAGTACCAGCACGTCCGGGGTATCCCGGGTGAAGTGCATCACCTCCACAAAGCGGCGGGCCATGCCAAAGAAAAAGGGCCCGTCAATCTCGTAGCAGACCACCCTGGCGTCGCCGATCCGGGGGCGGGCAGCACTCTTGTCTTCATCGCCGGGGGAGACGAGTTGAACGCTGCTCAACTCACTCATCCGGCGCATGAACAGCATGGCCGCCAGCACGACCCCAACCTGTACGGCCACGGTTAAATCCACACAGACGGTGAGCAGAAAGGTGATCACCAGGACCAGTGAGTCGGACTTGGGGGCATGGAAGAGGCGGCAGAATCGCTGGAATTCGCTCATGTCCCAGGCCACTACCACCATCACGGCGGCCAGACTCGGCAAGGGGATGTGGGAGGCCAGGGGCGCACAGCAGACGATGAAGAGGGTCAGGGTGAGGGCATGGACCATGCCGGCCACAGGGGTGCGGCCACCGGCGCGGATGTTGGTCGCGGTCCGGGCGATGGCCCCGGTGGCTGGAATGCCGCCAAAGAGCACCGACCCTATGTTGGCGATGCCCTGGGCAATCAGCTCTGTGGAGGAGTCATGGCGCTCTCCGGTCATACCGTCGGCGACCACGGCGCTGAGCAGGGATTCGACCCCGGCCAGGACGGCGATGGTCAGGGCCTCGGGAAGGACATCGCCGACAATGGTCATGAAGTCTGCAGGCGGGTTGAAATGGGGAAGGTCTGCAGGGATGCCGCCGAACCTGGAGCCAACGGTTTCCACCTCCATTCCCAGGATCCAGGCCAGCAGGGAACCGCAGACAATGCCCACAATATGGGCCGGGACCCGGGGGACGTATTTGCGGACCATGATCATGGCAAGCAGGGTTACCAGGGCCGTGGTCAGTGCCGGGGAAGAGAAGGTCGGCAGGGCAAGGCCGCAGGCGACAACCCGGTCAAGGAAGGCGCTGGGCACCTGGTCCATGGAGAGGCCGAAGAAATCCTTGAGCTGGGAAGAGCAGATGAAGACCGCAATCCCGGCGGTGAAGCCGGTGGTGACCGGATAGGGGATGAACTGCAGCAGCTTGCCGAAGCGAAAGATGCCCATCAGGATCAGAAAAAAACCGGCCAGTAAGGTGGCCACCACCAGGCCTTCATAGCCGTGGCGGGCAATCACACTGGAGACGATCACCACAAAGGCCCCGGTGGGGCCGCCGATCTGAAAGCGGGAGCCACCCAGGGCCGAGATCAGGAATCCGGCCACAATGGCGGTGAAAATGCCACGATCAGGGGTGGTGCCCGAGGCGATGGCAAAGGCCATGGCCAGGGGAAGGGCGACGATCCCCACCGTGATGCCGGAACCGATATCGCGGAGTAGGCCCTGGCGGGTGTAGCCTTCACGCAGGGTGGTCAGCAGGGCAGGGGAAAAGGAGACGGCAGGGGGAAGAGGAAATCGTGACATTGGGGATAACTCCAAATTGAAAGATGATCTTTTCAACCGAGGAGCACAGGCTGCGGTCCGGCAAGGCAATATCCGGTCGGGCCAGGGTCTGGAGGCATGGTCGGTCAGGCGAGAAAAACGGAAGAGAGGGTACCACTCTTATTTTTTATTTCAATCGCTTTTTAGAGGTCGGCCAGGATTCTCTGAAAAAGGGCGAGATGGTCCTCTGGTTGGGGAGAGCAACCAACCGGGGCTGGTGGGCCGGCTGCTCCCAAGGTCGGGTCGGCCGAGAGTGGATGGCACACAGCGTGTTTGTGGCTAAGAGGAAAAAACAATTTGCTTTTTTTCTCATAACTCACTAGGAGTCGCTCATTCCGATTGGGGTGTTCTGCACGAGCTGCAGGGCTGAGATCATACCCATCGAACCTGATACAGTTCATACTGTCGCAGGGAATTCGGAGATCGCTTTTCCCGCCGGAATCTCTTCTCCTCCAGCTCACAAAGCCTTCCCCGCTCCCTTCGACCGTGCCGCCGGCGTGAACATCGCTGTGCATACAAAAGGAGATTGTCATGAAGACCGGAAAAGCCGTTACCCTTTCCCTCAAAGCTGAGCAAGAGGAGAGGGCGACGTTGGGGAAATACTGCCACCAGCTAAGAGAGATGGGGCCTGCCTGGATCATCAGCGCCGTGGCCTGCGGGCCGGCGACCCTGGCCAGTGTAGCCATAGCCGGTTCGACCTATGGCTACAAGATGCTCTGGGTTGTGCTCCTCAGCGCGGTATTCGGCAGCACTGCCCAGTATCTGGCTGCCCGGGTGGGTATCCTGGAGGGCAGGGGCATTATTCGGGCCACCGAAGAGCGGTTGGGAAAGTGCTGGGCATGGGTCCTGACCATGGACGCCCTCCTGGCCACCTGGCTGGCCGCCATGGTCCTGATGAACGCGCTCTCCGGGATCACCTCCCTGATCACCGGCCTGGATAGCCCCTACTGGGGCGTCGTCTACGGGATTGTGATCTCTCTCTTTCTGGTGCGTAAGGGGTACCGGAAATTTGAAACCCTCTGCAAGCTGCTGGTGACCTTTGTGGTGGCCTGTTTTGTGGGTACCCTCTTCATGGCAGACCTCTCTGCAGCGGCCATTGTCGGCGGGCTGATTCCCAATCTTCCCGGGGGCATGGACGCAGCCCTGATGATGGCCGCTATCATGGGCGGCGCCGTTCATATCACCATCATCGGCATGCATACCTATAACACCAACGCCCGGGGATGGGGGGCGGCAGACCTGCCGCTGGCCCGTTTCGACACCTTCTCCTCCATGGGGCTGGCCTTTGGGCTCTACAGCGTGGCCATCTTCCTGGTGGCGGCAGCCGTGCTCCATCCCAATGGGATCGCCGTCAAGCGGGCAACCGACGCGGCCCTGGCCCTTAAACCGCTGCTGGGAGACAGCGCCATGAAGATCTTCATGATCGGGCTGTGGAGCGCAACCCTCTCCACCCTCTCTCCCACCTTCATGGCCGGGGCTTATTTTCTCTCAGACAAGATGGGCTGGCAGCTGGATGTCCGGGACCGGCGCTTTGCAGGAGCGGTCTTTGCCGGCTGTCTGTTGAGCATGCTCGGGCCCTTTGTAAAGGGCAGCTTTTTTCTGCTCCTTCCCCTGATGCTGGCTCTGGGCCTGACCGGCACCCCCCTGATCCTCGGCATCATTCTCTACCTGCTCAACCGGTCGGGCGGCAGGTCGCGGAATTCAGCCCTGCTCAATCTGATGGGGGTGCTCACCCTGCTGGTGACCTCCTTTCTGGCGGTGCGCTTCCTGCTGAGCACATTCGGGATCAGCTGATGATGGACTCCGGGATTGAAGAGTAGCTCAACCGGCAGACCCTGCTTTCCGGTGAGCTCAACTCCGGCAAAACCACCCGGACCAGCTCGATCCTTGAGCTTTTTCTGCAGGCCGGCTACGCTGAGCAGATGGCGGTGCTCGATCTTTTTCCGGACCCGGCGCACAGCTTGGAGTCGGCCCGCGACAATGCCCGGAAGATCGAAGGTGTGTTTACCACGATCTGGCATTGAGTTACCCCCGGATCATCAAGGCCTTATCAAGGCCTACTACCCACCACCTTCGCAGATTCAGCGCTGAGCCAGCGGGGAAGACGGCTGACAGCGTCCTTGACTGAGTCCAGCCGGCAGCTGATTCTTTGCCCGAGGCGGGCAAAGAATCCTCATCCGTGCAATACGAGGAGAATACTATGTCTGATTACTTTGAGGCGATCTTGATCGGTGTGCTGATCGCTACGGTCTCGTTGATCTTCCCCTGGCTTCATAAAAAGTACACCTTCAAGCGGGACTCGGCCAGAATCATCACCTTTATCCGAGATTCCAAGTACGCCTTCCGCAGCACCCGGGCCATCATGGACGGTACCACGCTGAGCCAGGAGAGAGTTGAAGAACTCTGCCAAAAAAACGAGCAGATCATCCAGAACAAAAAGAATCCCCATACCTGGCGCGTTCTCTAGCGAAACGACTCCCTGCTCGTCTGGAGGGAGGATGCAACTCCCTTTATGGTTTATGATCTGCTCAACTCTAAGCAGGTTGGCTCTTGAACGCTTATCGTAAAGGTTCAAGGGGGCTGTGCCCCTTTTTCTGTTGCCCCGGTCCTGTTCCTCAAGCCGGGGCTGCTTTCCTGGTTTCCCTTAGGCAGGTTGAAAGAGATCAAGGCCAAAGGCCTGCTTCACCCTGTCGAGTACCTGATTTGCCTCCTGTCGGGATTTATCACTCCCGTTTTTTAATATTTCGATCAGCTGTGACTTGTCGCTAATAAAGCGTTCCCTCCGCTCCCTGACGGGTTTCAGGATCTCCTGGAGGCATTCTTCAAGTATCTTCTTGGTGGTGCCATCTGCCAAACCCCCCTCCTGATACTGTTGTTTGAGTTCCCTGACATGGCCTACGTCAGGGTGAAAGGCGTCCAGGTAGGTAAAGACCACGTTGCCCTCTACCCGGCCGGGGTCTTCAACTCTGAGATGATGGGGGTCCGTAAACATCGATTTTACGGCCCGGGAAATCTCCTTTTCACTTGAGCTCAGCAAGATACAGTTGCCCATGCTCTTCGACATCTTGCCTTTGCCGTCAGTGCTTGGCAGGCGCGGCGTCTTGCTGAGCAGCGGCTTGCATTCGAGTAAGATTTCATCCTGGGCAATGGTGTTTACTTTTCTGACAATCTCGTTGGTCTGTTCAATCATCGGTAACTGATCGTCGCCCACCGGGATCAAGGTGGCCCGGAAGGCGGTAATATCTGCAGCCTGGCTGATGGGGTAGGTTAAGAAGCCCGCTGGTATTGCCCTGCCGAATGATTTGCTGAGAATTTCATTCTTCACCGTGGGGTTTCTTTCCAACCTGGAAACAGAGACCAGGTTGGCGTAGTACATGGTCAGTTCCGCCAGGGCAGGGATCGCAGATTGGAGACAGATGGTCGTCTTGGAGGGATCTATGCCCACCGCCAGATAATCTGCGACCACATTCAAGATGTTCGACGATACCTTATGGGGCTGATGTCCGTTGTCGGTAAGGCCTTGCAGGTCCGCAACCAGGATGGTCTGGCGGTGTTGATGCTGTAATGCCACCCTCTGTTGTAATGAACCGATAAAATGGCCCAGGTGCAACTGTCCTGTTGCTCTATCGCCGGTTAAGATTTTTTCTTGCTGAAGATCAGGCTTGGTTTTGAGGGCTGAGTGCTGGTGCATGGTATGACTCCGTGGTTGGCCATCGGAGGCATATGTACGATATTCATAAGCAGTCTTCCGACGGCTTTTGAATAGATGTGCATCAACGCCGCTCTATGAGATAGAGCGCCGCCATGAAAGGAGAAGTGTCTGTAAGATGAAATGATTTTTCATGGCTCGAGGGTATCAACCCGGATCAGATAAATCAAGGAAATTTTCCATACGCACCGAGCCGGCTACTGCCCACCATTGGCTTCGTCCGGAGCAGAAGAGGGTGGAACTCAAGGAGAGGCCCCACCTGCCAGGATCAGGCACCCCTTTATTTGGAGGATAGGCTCGGCAGGATAACGGCCCGTGTCGATCGGGGCTCATTTGACACCCCTTGATTTTCCGTATAAAATTAAGGCTCACCTTTGCTGCATCCCCATGGTAAACTGGCGTGCAGAATCTATTGAGAGCTGGAGAGGAGAGCGGCGGAGATGAAATAACTGGCCCCGTGGACCCTGGCCTGGACCCTGCACAGAGATGATCAAGAAAGCCCGATATACAATACGGTTAGTGTTCTATCCGGAGAACAGCTGAGAACCTTTCATCAACCATGAGTACAACAAGGATCTGTCATCTATGGAACAAGTCACGAAAAAAGATAATATCTTCAGGGTGTTGGATCAGTGCGGGCCATTCGCGACAGAAGAGGTGTCGCCCCGGTTGAGTCATTTTTCCCCCTATAGTCGTCTCCTCACCCGCAGGCTCAGGGGCTCCCGGATGACCACTCGATACCGGATCGTTCGTGATCAAATATTTGAATTTCTCAATGTGAATTCCTTTGGCGACATCCAGCATCTTATCCAGGATAAAGAAAGCCGGTCGGCGACCAGCCAACGGGCCTATGAACTGCTTGGCAAGATGTTCGCCCTTGAAGGCACACCGCAGGAGTTCGCGGCCATTATTGCCAACTACTCCAGGACTGCTGACAGCGTGATCCGCTATATGCAACAATCCGTGCTTGCCCCATATGCATCATATTTCGAGATGAACAGCAAGGTTGACACGATCAACAATCCGGTGGAGCTTCTGCTTATTCCCTTTGATGACAGGTACCATAAGAAGGCACGCTTCGAAGCTAAACGCAAGCTGGTGCTGATGAGCCTGACCGCTGCCATTGAACAGCGGGAAAGGGAAACCGAAATAGAACAAAAATTTGGCCGCTTCCTCGACTTTCTCAACGCCTATGTGTGGAGCCAGGAGGCCAAGATAGGAGAAAGAGAACCCTCCTTTTTGTTAAGCCGCCATTCAGCCGAGGATTTTTCCTGCAGCGAGGTTGCCGTCTTCCCCTGGGAGCAGGCAGCTGCTCTGCCTGCGGAGCCCCGTACCAAAAGAACCCTGGTCAACCGCCTCTGGTTTTATTGGGATAAGAACAAAATCCCCATCTACGTCATGGTGCGTAAGAAAGAGCCTGTTGCCAAGATATTAAAGCTCCTGAGAAAGGGCGAGGAGAATCCAGACATCGCGGTTGCCGACGAGCTAGGCTTGATGGGCGTCCTGGACAGCATCAGAGAGGTACGAGTTTTTCAGAGATATCTGGTTGAAAGCGCAACCCGGGCAGGCTCTTTCCTGACCCTGGAAGATGTCTCCGATACCCTGGAAAATGGTACCCTTGTCGAGGGGAACACCGGGAGCTGCACTAAAACGCCGATGCTGAAATTTTTCGCCCGGATGGGAGGCATGCGGGTTGAATTTATCATCCATACCAACAAGAGCTTCCTCAATTACACCTATCAACGCGATGTTGCCCACAACGAGTATGAAGTCCGGCGGCTCTTTGATAGCGGGGTCATTAATCTGCTCTTTCCACAGGACATCTATCTCATCGATGCCGCAACCATAAGAGACGATCTGCTGCGCAGGTTCCGGAGGCAGATCGAAGAGGTCGAATAATCGATGCCATCCAGCGGAGTGGCCCCTTGGAGATGATGTAAGATGGGTAGCCTGTTCCTGGAGGTGAAGGGCTAGAGGAAGCGGCGCAGCACGCGTCGCTGTCTGGCTGAAGCCGGTTGAACTGGTCTGCCCTGCGCCTCCTCCTGCCGGTTCAGGCGAAGCAGGCCTTGACCTCCCGGATAAAGGCCTCCATGGAGGGCGACAGCCACTTGTTCTTGTGCAGGATCATCAGGATGGCGGTTTCCATCTGTTTGTCATCGATCTCGAAGCTGGCAAGGCGCCCCTGCCGCAGCGCTTCCTCTACAGCCATCTCCGGGAGGAAGCTTATCCCGACACCCTGTTCCACGCAGGCCTTGATGGTTTCAATGCTGTTGAGCTCCAGGATGGCGGCAGGGGCCACCTTCAACTCTGCCAGATCCCGTACAAAGGTGGACTGATAGCGGCAGTCATACTTGGGCAGGAGCAGGGTCTGCTGCTCCATATCCTTCAGCCGGACCATCTTCCCTGTGCTCAGCTTCGAATCAGGCGAACAGATAAAGAGCAGCTTGACAAAACCAAGGACCTCGCTCTTCAGGTCAGCCTCGTGGATGGCATCGAGGAGCAGAAAGGCCACATCCGTGATCCCGGATCGCAACTCCTGCTTGAGCGAGTTGACGGCAGTGAGACCTGCCAGGAGTGCCACATGCATAGGTCCGGCCTGGGGCATGACATCCAGTCCTACCGCGATGAGACCATGGTTGCGATGGCGCTGGACGTCAAGGTAGAGGGCCGCTCCCTGTTCTGGCGGAAAAACAGGGAACAGGGGGTGCTGCCCATCGGGATCATCGATGTCGAGATCTACAACAAGAGTGGTCATGGCATCCCCGACGGCTGACCTACCCCGGACGTCTCGGCCTAGGCAAGGAGATGGGCAGGGGGCCCTATGAAAAGAGCGGCCTGCTCAGGGAGACGAGCATCCCTCCCCTGGCACGTGTCCATAAGACCCTTGAGATTACCTACCCCTTTGAAGAGCTGAAGAAGGGGACCGGGCTGCGGAGGGAACTGGTGGAGGATGAACTCACCGTCTCCGTGGTCCTCTGGTACCTCCCCTTTGGAGAGTTTGACGGCAATGAGACCGTATTCTTTGAACAGGAAAAGGTGCTGGATCTGAAGACCGAGTGGATCTGGCGCTAGGCCGAGCCCGAGCGAAGGGTGGGCTGGCCAGCCCGGCCTGCAGCCTGAGGCAGGATCCTGCGTTTTTACTGCCGTTCCAGGGGCTGAAAAAAAGGAAGCCTGCAATCCTCAAGCATGAGGGTTGCAGGCTTGTTCGGCTCGTTCTCAGCTAATGTGTTGTTCAGACCTTAAATCTTTTCACCATTTCATTGAGACTCTCCGCAAGCTGTGATAGTTCTGTCGCGCTTTCACGTACCTGGGAGCTGCTGATGCTCATCTCCTGTGAAGAGTTATTCACCATGGAGATTTCCTTGGTCACATCATCCGCAACCGTAGAGCTTTGCGCAACATTCTCATTCACCTCGGCAATCCCCTGGGAGGCCTGGGAGATATTGTCTGATATCTCTCTGGTCGCTGCTGTCTGTTCTTCAACGGCTGAGGCAATGGTGGCTATGACTTCATTGACCTCGATGATGACAGCGCTTATCTCCTCAATCTCCTTAACCGTTGTGCCGGTGGACGCCTGAATGTCTTCAATCTGGGTGCGGATGGAGAGGGTGGACTCAGAGGTCTGTTGTGCCAGGTCCTTTATCTCGTTGGCTACCACGGCAAAGCCTTTACCCGCCTCTCCGGCTCGAGCGGCCTCGATGGTGGCGTTGAGTGCAAGGAGGTTGGTCTGTTCGGAAATCTCGGTAATAGCCTCTGTCACCTTGCTGATCTCCTGGGCCGCGGCCCCGAGGTGTGCCATTTTTTGAGAGGCCTTCTCAGACTGGCTTACCGCTTTGGTTGATACTGAATGGGCTGTTTCGGCATTCCTGGCAATCTCTTCGATGGTTGCCGACATTTCCTCTGAGGCAGCGCTGACCATGTTGGTGTTGGTCGAGGACTCTTCCATTGCGGCAGAGACACTGCTCAGGTTGGCGGACATCTCCTCCACGGCCGTGGCAACCATGCTGGCGTTGCCGGAGGTGGTATCTGCCGACGAAGAAAGCTGTTCAGAGATGGCAGACAGCTCTGTGGAAGACGAGGACAAGGTACCGACCCCACCTGTTATGTCTGTTATCATTCCCTGCAACTTTTCGATGAACTGATTGAACCTGAGCGAAAGCTGGCCGATCTCATCACCGCTGTTGACCGAAAGTCGAACCGTGAGGTCACCTTCGCCCTGGGCAAGTTCGGTGAGGTTGTCGACGACGTGTTGTACCGGCCTTACGATCATCTTGGATAAGAAGAGGGCAACCAGGATAATGATCCCAACACCTGTAGCGCCGATAATGTTGGACGCCTTTTTCAGGGTCGTGATGGCTGAAAAGACCTCTGACTCATCAATTTCAGCAATGATGGCCCAGTTGATGTCGTCAACGCTTAAGGGGGCATAGGCGCTTAATACCGGGTTGCCGTTATAATCCTCTATGATCTGGGTGTCAGTGGCTCCTGTCAATGCCGCCTGTGATGCAAGGGTGTTGACTGCGCCCAGGCCGGGATTGGCAAAAGAGGCTGTGACTGTGTGGTTTTTCGGGTCAAGGTAGCTGTCTGATCGCATGAGTTTATCCGCACCGACCAGGTAGGTTTCCCCACTCTTGCCCATGCCGGTGCGTTGTTTCATGATGGCATTGATGGATTCCAGGGAAAGCTGCATGGCAACGATCATCTTGACTTCACCCTGAGCCAAGATCGGTTGGGCGATAAAGGCTGCAGGCTGATCGTTGCTGGGTGCATAGGGGGCGAAATCAGCGATGCCGTAAGCCTTTGTTGCAAGAACTTTTCGGGTGAGTTTGCCCAGGCCGGAATCTGCGTAGGCACCGTTGATCATGTTGGTTCCGTAATCAGGCTCTCTGGCCACCGAGTAGAAGACCTCGCCGTCAGGGTCGATCAGGAAGAGGTCGTCGTAGCCATATTTTTTGATATACTTGCTGAAATAATCGTCCTCTGCGCTGTTTATCTTGTTTTTTATCGCCTCTTCGAGCTGTATCTTTGAAATGCAGGCCCAGGTCACGTCGTCGATCCGAAGTGGATTGTAGGCAACTATATTCAACTGGCCGGTGCTGTCGCTGAAGAAATTTATGCCCCTCTTTCCCGATAAGGCCGCCTCTATATACGGGGTAGACATCTCGTAGCCGACAACATAGGCGCCGTTTCCCATGGTTTGCATGTCGCTTCTAAAGGAGGTTTTACCCTCATGCTTTCCAACGAGATAGGTTTCTCCTGTTTCACCCATGCCTTTGCGTTGCTGGACAATTTGATTGCTCTTGTCAATCGGTACCTGGAAGGCGAGTACCCCTAGTAAGCTGCCCTGATCATCATGGATCTGGGTCATCATGAAGGCTGCCTGTTTGCCGTTGGAAATGGCATAGGGTTCAAAGTCGGCCATGATAACCTCAGCAGGCGCCGCCTTAAGGGTCTTGAAAAAAGCCTTGCCCAGACCAGCGTCTTTCAGCGCACTGTTTGGGATACTCATGCCTAAATCAGCTTCCCGGGCCACGCTGTAGACCACTGTGCCGTCGGCCGGGATCAGGAAGATATCATACCAGCCATACTCCTTCATGATGAGCTGCATGCGCGGGTCGTATTCCCGGGCAAGTCGCATATACTCGGGAGTCAGGGCCTTGCCGGACATTTGGTATGATTTATCAAAGGCCTGAAGGGCGCCCCTGATAAAGGGCTCATCCTTGAGCACCCTCAACTGCCTCTTGAGTAAAGAGAAGTATTCCTCCACCTGATTTGTTTTCAGTTCTTGAATGCTTGCCAGTTTTTCTTCTGCAGCCGCTGTCAAGGCCTGGACGGTTTCCAGTAACACCGCCATATCACCTTGGCGTTCATCAAAAAAACGTTCCAGCTGGGATTTTTTTATCTCCCGAACCATCTCCATTTGATTGAAGGATAAGGTCGAGAGCGCTTCACTTGATTTCTGGAGAGTGATGATGCTTATGGTCACAAAGGGAATGACGCCGACCGCCAGGAAGGCAAATAGTAATTTCTTTCCCAGAGAGATATTTTTAAGAAAACCACTACTCTTTTGTTTCATCTGAGCCCTCCTGTTTGGTTAGATATTAAGTCTTACTGATGTATAGTGAAGGTTACGTTTATATGCGCTTAAAAAGCAAGCTTATTTTTAGCTGGTCGGCAGGGTCTGATCAGGTTCAAATCTCCAACGGGCATGACCAGCATGCCGGTTTAGCTCCTTGCATCGTGTATCTCCGTCTACTGATGTTTTCTTAAGGAAGAGCTGTAGCGAAGATCGATCTTCTGGGCGGCACCCCTGTAATGGAAAATCATATCAAGGAGCAGCAGTTTTATTTGTCCGCAGATCGTACCTGTTGGCATAAATGGTGGCCGAATCCTATGCCGGCTCAGAGCGGGTGGTACTGCCGCCCACCAGTGGGGATCAGCAGGAAAAGATCTTAGAGGCCATCGACCAGCGTTCCTCCGGGAGGCTCCAGCCATGCCACCCAGGGAATCCGCACCGCCTGTCAGCTGGCCAGCCAGGTATACCTGTCCCAGGGCAACAACCGGGTCATCCTGGCCTCGGACGGTGACTTTAATGTGGGGGGCCCCAGCAGGGGTGAGCTGAAACGGCTGACTGGAGAGCAGCATCAGGGCGGCATCTAACTGACACTGCTTGGCTTTGGCATGGGCAACTACCACGACGATACCATGGAGATTCTGGCAGACAGTGTGAGCGGTCAGGATAAATGATGGAAAAGGAGTGAATAATGTGCGAGATATTTGAGAGAACGGCAACTACGTCTATATTGACTCCCCATTGGAGCTCCAGAAGGTCCTGGTCAAGGAGATCCGCGGCACCCTCTTTACCCTGGCCTCTGATGTCAAGATCCAGGTGGAATTCACCCCCACCCTGGTCGACGCCTACCGATGATCGGTTCCGAGAACCGGGCCTTGGCCACCGAGGATTTCACCGATGACAGCAAGGCTGCCGGTGAGCTCGGGATCAGTTACAGGGTGACCGCCCTCTACGAACTGATCCCGGCTGGGCACGGGGCTGTGCCCCAGCTGGACAGACTCAAGTATCAGCAGCCCCAGTCCTCGGCTGCGGGCAAGGGTCAGGAGCTGTTCACCGTGCGGCTTCGCTATAAGGAGCCGGGCAGCAGCTGTTTGTTGGAGCTCAGCCAGAGCCTCGCGCTTCAGGAGCGGGAGCTGGCAGAGACCTCGGACGCCTTCGGCTTTGCCGCGGCAGTGGCTGGTTGGGGGATGATCCTCAAGGAATCGGAGTGCCTGGGTGAGTTTGACTGGCAGCAGTGCCTTGAGCTGGTGCGCGTCGCCAGGGGGGCTGAGGACGGCTCTACAGCTGAGGGAACCGGCCAGGCTGAGCGGACTCAGCCGGCCGCCTCTTTCGGGGTCAGGGAGGGAAGGCTAAGGGTCAGGCTGACTCCTGCCCCAGCTCCCTGCTTCGGTCTGAGCGAGGCGCCTAAGAGATCAAGGGCCGCAGAGAGCGCCCCTGATGACGGCTTCCCCTCTCCAGTGGCCAGAGAGACACCCGGGACCAGAAAGGAGAGGACAGCCAGTTTGTTCTGCTGGCTGGTTTTCAGCTCGATCCTGCCCCCTGCCTGGGCATGCTCAAGGCAGAACATGTACAGCCTGTAGACCAGGTGCTGGAGGAGTGCCGGGTTGTTGTACAGCGGCAGCAGCCCCTGGTCGGGGACCAGGGTGAACTCGACCCGTTTCAACCTGCTGAAGCGTTCAAGAAAGACACACTCCTCGGCCAGCAGTTCGTTGAGGTTGAAGGAGGCGTAGACGGTATCTGTGCGATGGGCAAAGCCGCTGAGGTGATGGAGCATCTCAGCGGCGATGGCAACCCGGCGCTCAACAGAGTTCACAGCCTTGGTCAGGCGGGCCACGGTGACCTCCTCTCCGTGGATACCCTGGAACTCGAGGATATCGGCGATCAGGCCGTTGGATTCCCGGATGATGCTGAGATGGTTCTTCATCTCGTGGGAAAAGCCGGCCATGATCCGGCCAAAGGATTCCAGCTGCATGGTGCGGAGTGTCTCTTCTCTCTCTGGTTCATTGGTCATGGCCAATTATCCCCTCTGCTCTGCTGCCTGGGTGATCTTTTTCATCAGCTCGCCCAGGTCCACCGGCTTGATGATATAGTCAAAGGCGCCCTGTTCCATCGCCTTGATCCCTGAGGCTGACGAGCCGTGGCCGGTGAGCATGATAACCTCCACCCTGGGCGCCTGGGTCTTGATCTCTGTCAGGATATCCAGGCCGTTCACGTCCGGCATCTTCAGATCCAGGATGACTACCTCCGGCTGCTCCGCCACCGCCTGGACCAGCCCTTCACTGCCGCTGTGGACATCAGAGGCATCCAGGCCGCGCAACCGCAGCCGCTGGCAGAGGGTTGAGGCAAACTCCACTTCATCGTCGATGATCAGTATCTTGGTCTTACTCATGCTATTGCTCTTGGTCATGTTGTACCGGGAGGATGATTTCAAAGCTGGTCCCCTGACCAACCTCGGACTGGACGTTGATTCTGCCGCCAAGCTTTTCAACTATGCCGTAGGTGATGGAAAGCCCCAGTCCGGTACCCTTGCCGGTTTCTTTGGTGGTGAAAAAGGGGTCGAAAATGTGTCGTATGGTCTCTTCGCTCATCCCCTCGCCCGTATCCCTGATGGTTACTCTGATATGCTGTTCATCCTGCTCCAAACTCCCCAGGGTAATGGTGCCGTTACTGCCTATGGCATCAACGGCATTGTTGATAATGTTTAAGAATACCTGCTGCAACTGGCCACGGTCACTGAAAATTTTTTTGATGTCAGGGTCTAGGTCGAAAACCATCCTGATCTGGTTGTAGGTGGCCTCCCTGGCCAGGAAGGCGACCACCTCTTCCAGGACATTGTTGATGTCGATCTGTTCGACGCTGACATCGGTATGGCGGGCAAAGCCGAGCAGCCGATGGGTGATGGTCTTGCAGCGGACCACACTGTCCTGGATGCCATCCAGTGCCTGCAGCATCGGTTCCTTGTACTCAAAGGGCCCGCTCATTTCAAAGTAATCATGCACCAGGCCTGTCTTTTGGTTGATGATCGAGAGCGGATTGTTGATTTCGTGGGCAACCCCGGCAGCCAGCCGGCCGATCGAGGCGAGCTTGTTGGCATTTTCCGCCTCGGCCAGGAAATGCTCCCGCTTGACGTCGCACTCTCGGATGTAGGCGGTGATGCCCTTGGAAAGCCGCAGGGTTACCAACACGGCGCCGACCATGCAGGAAGAGATAATAGAGAACAGCCGCAGCTGGAAGAAGAACCAGGCCTCCCTGTGCATATAGGACTCCTTGATCATCACCAGGTTCCAGGGGGTGTTGTCCAGGGGCATGGTCGCCAGCAGGACCCTGGCGCCGGATTCGGTGCTGCCCACAGTGATCCTGGTCTTGCCCTGGAGCAGTTGGTCGTCCTCTGCCATCATCTTGGCAAGATCATAACCGCTGGAAAGGGGCTCTCCCAGCGGGCTGCGCTTGCCCTGCTGACCATACTTTCTGGGCAGGGTCTGGGCTATGCCGCTGGCATCCTCCAGGTAGACGTCATCGACCAGGGGGGTGGAGATGGTATCGATGTAGCGCTGCAGGGTCCTGCCGTCGATGGTCACTCGCAGGACCCAGGTGCCTGGCCGATCGTTATGCTGGCGGCTGATGGCGATTACGAAGTGGGGAACCTGCCGGTTGCCGGAGAAGACCGTGGAGATATAGAGCCCCCGCTGCAGCACCTCCCGGTACCAGGTTTGGTCGGTGTAGTCTCGGCGTTCCAGGGTGTAGGGGCCGATGTAGGCCTGCTGTTTTCCCTGTGAATTGATCACCTCGATATCGGCAAAATCAGGGTATTCGTTCCGGAGGCGGACAAAGAGCGCTTCCAGTTTTTCTGGCTCGATCAGCTCCCGGTAGCGGTCGGCATGGCCGACAAACTTGATGATGGACTGCAGCTTGGAACTGAATCGCTCCATGGTGCTTTTTGCCTGTTCGATGTTGAGCACCAGCTGGGTCAACTCATTGGTCTGGAGCAGCCGTTTGTACTGGTAGTGGGAGAGAATGGAGATGCTGAACAGGGGGATCAGCACCAGGACCAGCAGGAGCACAAAGAGGCTCCTGGCAAACTCCTGGTAGTTCTTTTCGATCACCACGCCCCCCTCGATGTTGTCTCGAAAGAGCGGCAATATTTTGACTAACCAGCTGAACTGTCTTTTCATTCTGTTATGCCGCATGAAGTTGTTCCTGGTAAGATCGTTCCTGCTTGCAAGGCGCCCTCTGCCACCAGCTGGATCACGGTTGGGTAGGGACCGATCACGGAATCTATGACCTTGATTTTTTTCCAGGTGAGAAACCGGTAATGCTGCTCCTCAATGCCGCCGCAGACCACGATGCCGACATTTTCCTTGAGGGCCAGGTCGCAGAGTTGTTCTGCGGAAAACTCCGAGAGAATGATTGACCTGGGCTCTTCAAGCAGTTTTCGGTTATAGCAGCTGACGACCATCACCTCCCCGGTAAGGTCGAACCTGGGCGAGACAAAGTTGCCTCTGATCGTAACTAAAATCTTCATTTCACTATGTTTTATTTAAACCGTATTTCTTGATCTTCCGCCAAAGAGTGGTTCTGCCCCAGCCCAGGAGCCGGGCTGCCTCTTTTTTGCTGCCGCCGCTTCGTCGAAGGGCATTGAGGATCTCGCTTCGCTCCATCTCCTCCCAGGCTGACAGGGGCGGCATGGGGGCGGATTCCCGCAAGCTGCTCCCTGGCTGGGCAAACCCCTCTGCGCCCGGCTCCTGCCGAAGCGGCTCAACGGGCTTGAACATGTAGCGGGGCAGGTCGTCGAGCTGAATCTGTTCGCCGTGGCAGAGGTTGACCCCATATTCGACAATGTTGCGTAGCTCCCGCACGTTGCCGGGGTAGGGATAGTCGAGCAGCACCCGGAGCGCCTCAGGGGAGATCTCCTTGATATTTCTGCCCAGGGCCCTGCTGAATTGACGGATAAAGTGCTCAAGCAAGAGGCGCACATCTCCCTCCCGCTCCCTCAGCGGCGGGATGTGCAGGTGGAGCACATTGAGCCGATAGTAGAGGTCTTCCCGGAAGCGGCCCCTCTGCACCTCCTGGCGCAGCGAGCGGTGGGTGGCGGCAATGACCCGGACATCGACCTTGACCTTCTGACTGCTGCCAATCGGAAAAAACTCCCGGTCATCGAGCACTGAGAGCAGTTTCACCTGGAGCGGCAGGGAGAGGTCGCCTATCTCGGTGAGAAAGAGGGTGCCCTTGTCTGCCAGGCGGAACTTGCCGGCACTGTCGCGCAGCGCCCCGGTGAAGGCGCCCTTGACATGGCCGAACAACTCGGACTCCAGCAGGGCCTCAGGCAGGGCGCCGCAGTTGACCTTGATAAAGGGCCTGCGCACACGCTGGGAGGAGTGGTGGAGCTGTTCTGCGATCTTGTCCTTGCCGGTCCCGGTCTCGCCGGTTATCAGCACCGAAGCATCGGTGCGCGCCAGGACGGCCATCATCTCGAAGATCGCCTCCATCTGGCGGCTGTGGCCGATGATCTCGGCCCGGCCCTCACTGCTCAGGCCCTCCTGCTTGGCTGCCTGGAGTACGGACATGTCTTCGAGCACCACCATTACCCCGGTGGGCTGCTCATCCTTCTCGATGCGGGTGATGGTGCAGTGGACCGGGATCCTGAGACGGGCCCGGTTGATGATATTTCCCTCCCGTGAATTCGAACCACCCTCGGCCAGAACCTGGCGGCAGATCAGGTCATTGGAGCTGAGGCTGGTGCGCAGGATATAGTCTGCATAGATCCCCACAGCCTCAGCAGCCGTGAACCCGGTCATGGCCTCAAGGATCCTGTTCATCGCCACAATGCAGAGCTGATTGTCCAGCAAGGCTATCCCGTGGGGGATGGCGTTGAGCAGGTCGACCACATCCGGGAGCGACTGGGGGAGGGGCTGTTCTGATTTCATCTGGTCATTATTGATTGAAGGATTTTACCTAACCTGTAATACATCTTTGCTACTTTGCCATCGGGATCGCTCCCTTTGCCCACCAGTCTGCTGCACGGGTTTTCCCGTGCAGCAGGCTGGGGCAGGGTGTCTCCAGGGGAAGGTGGTCTGCAGACACCTCGGTTGGGGGGCTAGAGGATAACGCCGTCAAAAAATTTGCCGTTGATCAGGAAGTGAACCCAGATACTGGCTCCATAGCCCAGGGCAATGGCAGGCAGCCAGCGAAGATGGCTGAAAAAGGTGTACATCCCCTTGGACTGACCCATCAGGGCGACCCCTGCTGCCGAGCCGATGGAGAGCATGCTGCCGCCAACCCCGGCGGTCAGGGTGACCAGCAGCCAGTGGCCCAAGGACATATCCGGCTTCATGGTCAGTACCGCAAACATCACCGGAATATTATCCAGGATCGCCGAGAGGACGCCGACCATGATGTTGGCCGGGGTGGGACCCCAATCTACGTACATGACCTGGGAGACGATCCCCAGGTAACCGATGAAGCCCAGGCCGCCGACACAGAGCACCACCCCATAGAAGAACATCAGGGTATCCCACTCGGCGCGGGCGATGTTGCGAAAGACGTCAAAGGCAACCGTATCACCGATCCGCTCCTCGGCCTTCTCGGGGTCATACTCTGGTGAACCCTCCGAGTTCTTGTGGGTCTTCTTGAGATAGAAGCCAAAGAACTTCAGGTAGGCAAGCCCGGTCATCATGCCCATCATGGGAGGCAGGTGGAGAAAGTTGTGGAAGCAGACCGCAGTAACAATGGTCAGCAGAAAGAGCAGCATGACCGTCACCGCCCCCCGCTTGAGCCGGACGTCAGCCACGCAGGCCGCGGGTTGCATCTTGGGGACCGCCATACTCATCAGTACTGCTGGCACCAGCCAGTTGACCACCGAGGGGAGGAACAGGTTAAAGAAGGTGGAGAAACCGACCAGCCCCTTCTGCCAGACCATCAGGGTGGTGATGTCGCCAAAGGGCGAGAAGGCACCGCCGGCATTGGCGGCGATGACGATATTGATACAGGCCAGGCCAATGAATTTGACGTTGTCGCGGCCAATGGCCATCACCACCGCACACATCAGCATGGCTGTGGTAAGGTTGTCGGCGATGGGGGAGAGGAAGAAGGCTATGACCCCGGTGATCCAGAACAGTTTGCGCAGGGAAAAGCCGGCACAGACCAGCCGGCTGCGCAGGGTTTCAAAGACCTGGCGTTCATCCATGGCGTTGATATAGGTCATGGCCACCAGCAGGAAGAGAAACAACTCGGCATACTCGAGGATGTTATGGCGGACCGCCACCTCGGCGGCATGGGTAAAGCCGTTGGCCGCATAAATGAGGGCGATCAAGCCCCAGATGATGCCTGCTGCCAGCAAGACCGGCTTTGATTTGCGCATGTGGGTGTACTCTTCGGCAATGACCAGGCCGTAGGCGACCACAAAGAGCAGCAGACAGCTGATCCCGACCCAGCTGGTGGTCAGGTCGAGTTTGCCTGCACTGGCGGCAAAGGCCGTCTGGGCGCTGAGCAGGGTGAGCAGGCCGATCAGCCAGGGGAGTTTCTTGCCGGGGGCGGTTATACTGTTGGTCACGATGAATCCTCCATGGTCGGGATGTTCATAGGTTGTTTTCCGGTTTTGGGTATCGGATTTGGCCACTGGCAGGAGAGTACCGGCCAGTGGTTCAAGTCCTGTTGTCGGCAACCAGGGTAATGGTTGCCGGAGTCGTTGAGGTTACATTATCTTGGGCACATAGATCTCCATGCCCATCAGAGGCCAGATGACCGAGACCGCCAGCCAGGTGACCAGCATCAGCAGGATGGAGGCCGGAATACCGTAGAGGAAGAACTCGCCGGTGGTGAACTGCTTGGAGCTGTAGGCAATGGCATTGGGCGCCGCCCCCACCAGGAGTAGAAAAGGCATGCCAGCCACCACCAGGGAGGAAAAGAGTATCACCTCGCCGGCTACTCCGAGGTAGGGGGCAATCACCAGGGCCACGGGCAGGGAGATGGCGATTGCCGCCACATTCATGATGAAGTTGGTCATCATCATCACAAAGAAGGCCATGCCCAGGATAAAGACGATGGGCGGAGCGTTCTGGAACATGACCAGCCAGTTGACAGCCAGCCACTTGGCAGCCCCGGTTTCCCAGAGACAGAAGCCTATGGACATGGCCCCGGCAAAGAGGAGGATGATGTTCCAGGGGATCTCCTCCAAATCGTCAACATCAAGGATGTTGAACAGGAAGAAGGAGATGGTCGAGCAGAGTAACACCCCGGTCTTATGCAGGCCGGCCAGGGCGGGGATGAAATTTTTCAGGGCAATGACCAGAATGGTGATGGCGACGATGGCGGCAGTGACCAGCTCCTTTCTGCTCCAGCCGCCCAACTCGGCATACATTATCTTGGATTTTTCCTTGAGCCCGGGAATGGTCGCCTGTTCCGGTTTGAAGGCGACCAGGCAAAAGCCCCAGAGCAGAAAGGTCATCAGCCAGCCGATGGGGAACATGTAGGCGGTGAGCTCAAAGAAGCTGACCTCAACGTCCATGATGTCTTTGTAGAAGCCGAGCGCGACCGCCCCCCTGGCCGCGCCGAGCAGGGTGACGATGCTGCCTGCACCGGCGACAAAAGCCATGCCGATGAACAACCCCTTGCCGAACCTGGTCTTCTGCTCTCCTTCGGCGTAGAGGGCATGGATCGCCATCAGCATGGGGAACATGGTTGCGGCCACGGCGGTGTGTGCCATCAGGTGGGTCAGGGCTGCGGTCATCAGAAAACAACCCAGCATGATCATGCTGGTGCGCTCGCCGACGATGGAGAGCATCTTGTAGGCGATCCGTTTGGTCAGGCCGGTTTTGGTAAACACCATGCCGATGACGATGGAGCCGAAGATGAACAGGACCGAGGGGTCCATGAAATCCTTGAAGGCAACCTTGGGGTCACGGATCATGAACAGGGCCTGGAGGGCACCGATGGTCAGGCTGGTGATGCCGATGGGCACGACCTCGAAAACCCACCAGGTCGCGGCCAGGAGGAAGATGGCCAGGGCTCCCTTGGCCTGCTTGCTCAATTCGAAGTGTTGGCCCATGGGGTCTATTGCATCGGGCCAGGGGGGACAGTAGTAGACCAGGGTAAAGAGGCCGATGCCCAGGAGCATGAAGAGAAGTCGCTTCCAGTCTAGGCTGCTGCCGGCCTTGGGGAGGCTTGCGGTTTTACTTGCCGCCTCCGGGAGGCCGGCTGCTATGGTTTCTGAGCTGTTCATGCGTTACCTCCCCCAGGAATTTGGCAATAGCTGGTGCACAGGGTCAGGAAGATTTCCTCAAGACGCAGGATCCCTGCGATGGTGCCGTTCTCGGTCACAGGTACCTCCATCTCGCCGCGACTATGGAGCATGGCCATGGCGGTAAGCAGATGGGTCTCTGCCGGAATGGTAAAATCGATGGCCCGGGCAAAGGACTTGATCGGCTGCATCCTGCTCTTGCCGCATTCCGCAAAGATTGCCTCTTCGTGGAGCAGGGCCAGGTCGGGATACTCTCCCTTCTTGCCGTCGAACAGTCCCGCCTGCAGGGGGGTGAACAGAGGAGGAGCAAAGGCCCGCAGGATATCCATCAGGGTCAAACGGCCCACCAGCTGGTTGCTGTTGTTGACGACAAAGAGGATGGCGTAGTGCAGCCGTTCCTTCTGTCCGGCCCGAAATTCCAGGAAGGAATAGATCGCCTCGTCCAGGGTCTGATTTTCGTTAAGGTGGGGGTACTGGTCAAGCGGGATGAGCAGCTCCCTCACCGTGGGTTGTGTATGCTTCATGTTATCCTCCTCAGATCCGGTCAATTCAGGGTAGAGAACCCTCCCCCTCGGTCCTGCCAAGAGAGTGGACGCACCATTCCTGTCTGGGCCCTTTACGGGGTGTCCACATCCTGATTACAGGCTGTTAGCAGGGAAGGCTTTCTACCGGGACAGGTAGATTGCTACCAACTTTTGCTCTTGAGAATATGTTTTACTTCGTCTGCAGACTGCTTGGCCATGGCCTGCATGCGTCGCTCCTTGGCCGCGCGGATCACCTCCATGAGCTGGCTGAGATTCACTGGTTTTTCCAGATAATCGACAGCCCCGTGCTTCATCGCCTCGATACCGCTGTGGACGGTGGCATGGCCGGTCAACATGATCACCTCCAGGTCAGGCCGTTTTTCCTTCAGCTTGATCAGGGTCTCGATCCCGTCTATCCCGGGCATGGCCAGGTCGACCACAGCCACATCGATATTCTGATCATCTATCCTGGCAACGGCCTCCTCGCCGCAGGTTACAGAAACTACCTGTAATCCTCGGGTCTCGAGCCGTTGGCTCATGAGGGAGATAAACTCCTCTTCATCATCGACTAAAAGTACCTTGGTCGCGAATTGGCTATCCATGGTCTCTCCTCTTGGTTGAGCTGTTGTTCAGCTTCAGTCGCTGGCCACCTTGGCCTGGGCCTTTTTCCTGTATGCCTCGTCAATGATCGCCATCAGTTGGCTGATGTCCACCGGTTTCTGCAGGTAGGCATAGGCCCCCTGTTCCAGGCACTGCTGCTTATCTTCCTCGGTGCCGTGGCCGGTGAGGATAATCACCTCCACCTCAGGCTTCGCCTCTTTGGTCTTCTTGAGGACTTCTCCCCCCTGCATGCCCGGCATTTTCAAGTCCAGCACCATCACGTCTGGGGTGTCGCGGGAGAGGAGGTCCATGGCCTGTTCGCCGTCAAACACCGGGAAGGAGCCGTAACTGCGGGTATTGAGCCGGTCGGACAGGGTGCGGACAAACTCCTGTTCATCGTCGACCAGGAGAACCTTGGGGGGCAGGGAAAACTCCTGATCCCGGTAGACCGAGACCCGGTAATCCTTGCCAGCAGCCACCTTGACGCCCCTCACTCCGGGGACATTTCCGGCAATGGCGGTCAAGGATTCGGCCAGACGTGAAAAGTTATGGACACTCTTGTTGACCAACAGGGTGATGTTGTCCTCGCTACACTGTACCTCATTGGTATAGCCCCTATCCAGCAAGGATTTTTCAACGGCAGCAGCCAGAGCCATGTCCGTGACGGCCTGTTTGGTCTGTTCGGTGATCAGGACCGGCGGCCTCCGGTAGTTTTCCAGGATCAGCTGGACCACCTCTGGGGCGCCCTTGTTGCCCAGGGGGAAGAAGATGTCGTAGAGGCCGGGGTCATTGGTGGTCTTTTTCAGCAGGAAGGAGAGCCAGTCACCGACCATGGCGTCCTTCTTTTTAATCAGTTTCTCGGCATTTTTCTCTGAGAGTCCCTCCTCAACGGCTCGGTGGATCCGGCTGCTTTTTTCATCGATCACCCCCACCTTGAGCACCTGAGCAGCGCTTGAGGGGATCAGATGGGTGAGCAGGCCGGAGAAGATCCGCCTGTCACCGCTGAGATACTGGGCCATGACCAGCTTCAGGCAGGCGGCTACGCTTTCCCGCTCCAGGGTGAAACGGTTGAACACCGAGCTCGGGCCGTAGAGGCAGCGCTCGACCTTGTCCCTGTCCAGGGAGAATTGGCTGACGGCTTCATTGATCAGGTCCTCATCCTCAATTACTTCAAACCCCGTGGCCTCTGCCAGCTGGGTTCGGATCTCCTCTTCCAGGGTAAATGCACTGTTGAATAGGGCAATGGCAGACATCGTTATCTCCAAATGATGGTTGTGGAGCTGCCTTTTAGGGCAGCGTTCCATTATTTTTATTGATGATCAAATACAAAGCACTTGATGTGCCTGTTTTGTTTTTTATTTTTATTTGCTGTTATCTTAAGGTTGTAGCGAGGTTTTTCCTTCCATGGGGCGATTGGCGATGGAACATGCGTGGAACGTTTGCGGAACATTGTTCCAAAACGTTCCGCAGGGTGGAACGCTGGCGGAGTGAGGCGGAGAGGGGGGCAGGCAGGCCAGGGCAGGGGGAAAGGACGACCGGCAAGCTCAGGCTCTGGGGTGGTCGTCTTAGCTGGTCCAGCGCCTTGGTCATCAACTGGACAGCATGAAACCAATCTACAGGCCACCTTGAAAGATTACTTTTCCTTCCAATCTCGGCGTTGCACTCAAAGTTTTATCCTCGGATTATCCAACATATACCTGCGGGAAAATTTATCGCGCGCCTTGACCTTGATCGAAAAATCTAATTTTTCAAGGTAGCCTACAGTAATAAATCCAGGTGGCTCCACGTCATCTCTTGGAATTCGCGGGCGTTACATACCTTAGCATAGCTCGGACACGGAAATTTTGTGCCCCTGTCAGCCTGCACGGTTAGGCGCAATTCATGAGGCTGCTTTTCGGTGTCCGGGGCTTGTCCAGTAATCTTCAGGGGATCCTCTCGGTCAAGGCCCAATTGAATGATTTTGTTACCGTTCACGGCTGTCCTTCTCGACGTTTGGTGTGGATTTGGTTATTAAGGTGGGCTCAAAGATCAGATCCAGATCCAACATCGAGGAGTCGGGAAGATGTTGTCTTTGTTTGTAAAATGCGCCCTTGGAGCAGTTGCTTTCCTGGGGATAGCCCTGCTTTCCAAGAGCAGGAGCTTCTTCGTTGCAGGCCTGGTCCCCCTGTTTCCCACCTTTGCCCTCATTGGCCACTATATCGTTGGAAGCGAGCGAACCGTAGCCGATCTGAGGGTCACCGCGCTCTTTGGCCTCTATTCCCTGCTCCCCTATGCAGCCTGTCTCTTTGCGGTCCATTACTTCAGCGCCAGATTGCGCCTGATACCTACCCTGGTGGTCTCGACGTTGAGTTGGTTCTGCCTTGTCTTACTGTTATTGGTGAGCTGGCTACGACTGCATCCCACTGCATAGGCGGCCCTGGTGGAGCAACTCGAAAATCGGCTGTACCGTCCCGTCATCCTGCCTGTCCGCCCCGGGCCGCATTGCTTTGGGTCGGCGGACTGAATAGATGTCATAATGTCTTGTTACAACAATGAAAATATATAAAGGAGAGGTCCATGTCAGAGTTCAGCGGAGTCACCATTGTTAAAGAAGCGAGTATATATTTTGAGGGTAAGGTCACCAGCAGAACGGTTCTCTTTGCCGATGGTTCCCGTAAAACCCTGGGCGTCATGCTTCCCGGGGAGTATGAATTCAGCACTGCTGAGAAAGAAAGGATTGAAATACTCTCAGGTGATCTTGAGGTCTTGCTGCCCGGTGCAGAGGGATGGCAAGCCATCAAGGCCGGAGCATCCTTTGCAGTACCTGCCGACTCCAGCTTCAAGCTCCAGGTCAGGGAGGTGACTGACTACTGCTGCTCGTATCTGCAGGCAGAGTAAAGCCCGGGGAAGGGGGGCGGCAACGGTCCCATGACCCCGAGCCTTGGCTGGACCGTTTAGGCCAGCCATTTTTCTCAGTGCCGTTTATCTGTGAGCGGGAATGGTGGAAAGAAAGACAGGTGGCTTAACCGTAACTCCACTCTCCTGTAGCAGGATCACCTGGCGGGAGTTTTGAATTACACGCTCTTTTAGGGGGAGGGAAGGGCATATATCCTGCACGAGGAGAGGGTGAAGGTGCCCGTCTTCTCGCCGATATCAAACCTGAAGCGCTCTCCATAGGAGCCTCTGGGGAGGAAGAATTGGACCCGGTTCTTTCCCTGTTTCAGTAAGCCGCTACTCGCGTTCAGTTCAGAATAGGAGTCACCGTTTAACTCGTAGTAGAGTTTGGCAACATCGTCCTGGGGGGCGGTGATCTCCATCACCACCAGGTGTGGCGTCTTCCTGGAGAGGGGCAGCTCAAGATACATCCGGGCGTCGCCGGCCAAGACCTTGAGCTGGTTGTTGCCGATTGCCTCCATCTGACTCATCTCCTTGAAGGCAGCTGCGCCGGTGGTCTCAAAGATGGGCTGCCGGGAGAGTTGCTGCCTGCTGAGTTGTTGCCTGCTGGAGAGGGGAGGAGAGGCAAGCGAGACCATGGTCTGATCGGCAAAGCCTATCCTCCAGCGGGCCCCACTGGTCAGCTCTTCGAGAATGACCCCCTTCCAGCGAGATGCCACCCCCAGGGAAACTCCTGTGGTGTAGCGCGCCTTGCCGTTCTTTTCCATGATAATCCCCTTGTAGGGGAGAAAGAGTTTCGGGGTATGCTCTCCCACCGGGTAGAGCACGAAAATAGGCGGATTGGAGCGGCTGCCGCCCCCTCTGTCGGTGAGATAGAGTAAGAGCGAGCTGAAGATCGGGCCATCCAGTTTTGCAAAGGTGAGATCGAGCTGATCATCCTGAAAATGGTGGAGGCTGTCCCGGTCGAACTGCTCAAGCGGCGGTGCTTTGATCCTGGAAAATTTCTTGAGTGATTCGTCGTTACTGTAGCGCTCTGCCTCAAGCTCCTGGTCCAGGATGGCTGCTCTTGTCATCGGGACAGAGAAGTCGTCACCGGCGTAAAAGCGGGCATTGCTCGTAACCCCGGCAAGGGAGAGTACTGTGGGGGCGATATCCATCAGGTGGGTTTCCTGTTTCTGCTGAAAGGGGGCTACTCCGGCTCCCATGATCACGCTGTATATTTTCCGGCTGTCCGGCATGATCGCAGGGGTGAGGTTGTGTTGGACATGGTCGGCATGGAGGACGATCAGGAGCTCTTCATACCTGGGCAGCTGGGCAATGTGCTGAAGAAAGTCCCCGACCAGGCTATCGGTGCAGCGGGCGGCCTGGACCATGGCGTCGTCCTGGAACGGACCGCTGTAGGGGGGGGGTTGTTTACAGATCTCTGAGATGCCCTGGGGAAAGCCGTGCATATCCAGGGTGAAGAGGGTGAGCATGAAGGGTTTCTGCCCTTGGATCAGTTGCCGGTAGAGGCTCAGTGCCTCGGCAAAGAGGGTCTCATCGGAGAAGCCAAAGCCGCTGACCGTGGCAGGATCATACTTTTTTTCCAGAATATGGCTGGCGATAAAGGACTCGTAGCCGTGGTCCGGAGAGTAGAGCCAGCTGAAGGGGCCGGCCATATCCGGCCCGGCCCCCCGAAGAAAGAGGTTCCTATAGCCTGCACGGTGGAGCACATAGCCCAGGCCTGCCTCCTGTTCCGCTGCCTCCGGGTTGATGAAGTAGTAGCGGCCGAATTCGGTGACAAAATGGCCCATGTAGCTGTTGGCCTGGTTCGGGGTCTGCACCATCTTGGCTGCTGAGAGGCCTTGCTTTTTATAGCCGGCAAGGTGGGGGGCGAGCCCTGGGAATCGCTTGTTATCCGTATAGATATCGCCAAAGGATTCCAGGACGATGTGGAGGATGTTTTTTCCCGGTTTTGCCCTGATCTGCCCACGGCCGGGTATGCTTCTCAGGTAGCGGGCCTGGGCGGCTTCGCCGGTCATCTCGGTGAAGGCGGCGTAGGAACGGGCCATCTCAGCGATGGAGGCGTAGCGCAGGTTGGCCCAGAGTCCGGCAGCCACGATCAGCAGGGCAGTGGTCAGCAGAACCACCTTGGGAGCTGATTTCCAGGGGAGCGCCATCTCCTGCACTGTCAGGAAAACCCCTGCCCCTATAAGCAGCGGCAGCATCAGGCCCAGGCTGGCCAGCAGGGGGGCGGTCTGTAAGGAGAGGAGGAGCCCGTGCTGATCGGCAAAGAGCCAGAATTCGTTGTGAAAGGTGTCGCCCTTGACCAGGTAATTGCCGATCTCACAGTAGGATGAAAAGGTGTAGAGCAGGGTGAGGCTGCTCAGGAGGAGCGCTGCCAACCTGCCGGCTCCCAGCAGCCAGGCCAGGGCCACCAGGGTGGAGCTGTAGAGCACCGCGCTGATCAGGCGCTGTTGGAGCAGGTCGCCATCGAATACCAGCAGGTAGGGGCAGCAGAGGGCAAGGGCCAGGGCCAGCGCCAGACAGAGGGGGTGGCGGAGCAGGGAACAGGATTGGCCGATGCGCCTGATGATAGACCAGGCAGTGAAGGAGGTGACAGTGCTCAAGATACAGCTCCTTGGCAGAAAGGTTCTTGGGACCGGGCTGAGTGCAGTCCTGGGCAAAGGTACTCCATGGGAGATACAAGAGAGCATGCTCTCTGTCAATGTTCTTGCAATTATTCAGGAAAAAACAAGGGGCGGTTCAGGGTGAAACTCTGTTTAGGGGGCAAGCCTTCTCTTGCCTGCTCTCGAGAAGTGGGCGAATTGCGCGGTGTCAACCTCTGGCAATCAAGCCGATACGGTGGCTTTAAAGCGGCCAGGCAGCGCTGGGGGGAGCACCTTGTTTATCGCGCTTATCGCGCGCCTGGGCCTTGATCGAAAATCAATTCTTTCATGGCACCCCCCCCCCGCCCTTGAGGAAGTAGAACAGGAGGAAGCAGAACGGCGCGGACGCTAAACTTGATTTCAGGCCACCGCCATGAAATTGGGGGGAGTTCTTTAAGCTCTCTTTTTAACGACCTATTCCGCCAGATCCTGCATCTTCTTCATTGCCTGGGCTAATCGACGTTGGTCACCAGAGGGGTTCCAGGAAACAAAGCCCGGCATATGGTGTTTCTGAACAGCTAAAATTTGTTGCCTTATATCTTCCGCAGAGTAGGAAAAGCCTTGAATCATTGGGATAATGGTGCAGTCGGTCTCTATTTTCGAAAGGGCTGCCTGATAGCCCTGGCCAATGATCTCAAATGGATGCCTGTTGGGATTGGAAAAACCCAATGAGCCTGCAAAGAAATGGGATGGATAGAGCATGGGATAGATACTATCCGTATGGAATTGAAGGGATTCGATTCTTTGGCCTACATTGGAGCGATGATGGTCCCAGGCGGAATAGCCAAAAATCTGAATGCCAAGTTTTATCTTGGTACCTTTCAGAACAGCTTTCACAGATTGAACAATAGCATCTATGGTGTCACTGCGTCCCTTTTCCGAGCCAAACCCGGGAAGATCCGGGAACCGTACATAATCAAGAACGATCTCATCAAAACCCAAGCTTGCTTCCTGATCCAGAAGCTCCAGGTTGTAATCCACCACTGCCTGATTGACCATATCGACCCAGTGTTGCTTTCTTCCCCTGGTCAATCGATATTCCGGTACATTCCTGTACAAGATGCTGTCCACAAAGAGAACATGACGCGCAATCAGTCGAAAGTTATATTTTTTTGCTGCTTGCAGCAGGTAATCCATATCCAGGAAACGGATTTGTCCTTCTCTGGTTGTAACCTGGGCCCCAATTCGTTTTGCCAGAGCAGATGCAGGACGATAAAAAAGTTCGCCATGGGCATTTTTCAGATCAATCATTAGGGTGTTAAGATGATTCTGCACCAGGAATGCCCGTAGCGTATCGATACGAGATTTGTTCACGCCCTTCCAGCCGGGCACATAAATACCTCTCAGGGGGATCTCCAACACGTTTGCCCGGCAAATTTCGGGCATGGGAAAAGATAACAACAGCGCACCCGCAAAAAAACAGCCTGACAACCATAATGCCTCTCTTCGAGTTGTCTTTCTCATTTCGTTGTTGCCAAAGGTTGTGATGGTTGTGATTGATGATTCTTGGTTTTTTCAGCTAAGGGTTTGGATTCCGGGTAATTCCGATCCCGATGGTGTCGTCGGCTTGCTCTTTGCTGCTCTTTTTGAAAGAGGAGAGGTGTCGATTCAAGGTTGAGCTCACTGTTTCTCCTGGATCTTGTTCACTCTAAGTACTGCAAGCCTTAAACTCAACAGCGGCTCCCTGCGTCCTTTACCCCCTATTCGCAGCTTTCCCCTCCCCTTTCCGAAGGCAGAGAAGCCTTAAGCTTTCCTGACCCAAACCTAACCAGGTCCTAACCCGGGTCGGGTCAATAGAAGGGATGAAGAGCTCACAACCAAGAGCGGCTGCAGACGGAGCTCCGCTGCAGCGCGTTCTGCGCAACCAACGGCACAACCAACATCAACGGCGACAGCAATGCGAGCAGGCGGCGGCTCCCCTCTCCAGGCGGGGGCTGCTCCTCTCGGGCGTCTTGCTCGGGGTCGGGCTGATTGTCTGTCGCCTGGGGGCCATGCTGCGTGCTCTGCTCAGCCCTCCTGTGCACAAGAACACCTTTGGCGGCCTGGTGGATGCCGGGACCCTGGAGGGCAGCGCTTCCCCTGGCGCGGCACCCCGGGCTTTTCCCCAGGGGCGCTTCTGGCTGCTCCACAATGAAGAGGGCCTCTCTGCCCTGCACAGCTCCTGCACCCACCTGGAGTGTCTCTTTAGCTGGGATCAGGAGCAGCAGCTCTTTGTCTGCCCCTGTCACGGTTCCCGCTTCACCAGGAGCGGAGAGGTGCTCAATGGTCCGGCACGGCGCAACCTGGATCAGTTCCCTGTCCGGCTGTTGGCCGAGGAGGGCCGGCTCCTCCGGGAGACCCCGGAGGCAGGGGCAGGATCCCTGCAGCCCCTGCCGGTAGCAGATCTGCTCCGGCAGTCGCCGGCCGGACAGTCCGGGGAGGATGCCGGAGCAGGCCCGCTGATCCGCATCCAGGTGGATACCGCCAGGAAGCGAGCCGGCAGCCTGATCTCCTCCTGAACCAGGCCCTCGATCACGCCAACGACCATGCTCCCTACCAGATCAGCTGCCACGCCATGAGCGCTTCCACTCTCCATCATCGCCAGGACCAGGCCCGACCCTGCAGGTCTGCTGCCCGCTCCCGCTCGGCAAGGGGGTTTCTGGCGCATCTCCGTCCGAGCCACTACCAGCGGCAGGATGTTGCCTTTGGCCAGACCCTAGGCCTCGGTTTTGCGGCGGTATTCTTCCTGGTGGTGGAGACGGTCAGCGGGTTGCTGTTGATGTGTTATTACCTGCCCAGCAGCGAGGCCGCCTATGGCTCTGTGGTCCGGCTGATGACCGAGATCCCATTCGGCTGGCTGCTGCGGGATCTCCACCGCCTGGGGGGCGAATCTCTGGTGGCAGTGGTGGTCCTCCATATGTTCTGGGTCCTGATCAAGGGCGGCTACAGGGGCAGCGGGCGGGCGCCCTGGTTTTCCGGGCTGGGGCTGCTGGCGGCCACCCTGGTTCTGGCCTTCAGCGGTTACCTCCTGCCCTGGGATCAACTGGCCTACTGGGCCATTACCATTGGCACCGCCCTGCTGGGCTCCCTGCCCCTGATCGGCCAGCAGCTGGCCACCCTGCTCCGGGGTGGGGCCGAGCTCGGTCAGGATGGCCTGCTCCGTTTTTACCTGCTCCATGTGCTGCTGGTTCCGATCATGGGGCTGGGCTTTCTGGGCAGCCACTATTATCGGCTCAGACGGCGGCCGCCGGTTCGTCCCCTTGGCGAGTCGGAGCGCCCCAGCCGGAGCCGTTCCGGGAAAGTTCCCCTCTTTCCCACCCTCTTCCTGCAAGAGCTCACCCTCTCCTGGCTGCTGCTGAGCCTGTTGATTGGAGCAGCGCTCTGGGGCTATGATGCCCCCCTGGAGAGTCATGCCAACCCCAACCACACCCCGGCTACCACCAGCGCGCCCTGGTTCTTCCTCTGGCTGCAGGGGGCCTTGAAGCTGGGTGACAGCCTGCTGCCGGGTGTTGCCCTTCTCCTCCTGCTGACCCTGCTCCTGTGTGTCCTCCCCCTGGTGGATCGAAGCGTCAGGGTACCCGGAGAGAAGCGGCCTGGCGCCCTCTGTCTTGCCGGTTTGCTGATCACCGGTCTGCTCTACCTGAGCCAGTTTGGCCTGCCGGGCCACGGTGGGCCGCAGACCGGGCCGGTGGCCAACCTGCTGCGGCGTTTTGCCCCGGAAGAGCGGCAGAGCGTGTTTCATCGTCTGGGCTACGGGCAGCTGCCCCCGGGGATCTATCGCACCCGGGATCCGCTTGACCCAGGCCTGCCCGCGGAGTTCCTGGCGTTCCTGACCGAGTTCTCCGCTGCTGTACAGCAGCTTGGCTCGGCAGCTGGCTGGAACCAGGTGACGGCAGGAGAGGGGGGGAGCGCCCGGGGAAGCGTGATCGTTGAACCCTGGCAGGATCAGCTCAAACGGATAACCCTGCGTGTTAGTTGGAACAAGGCAGGGCAGGGGCCCCTGAAGAGTGAAACGATGCGTCTCTTCGTGCACCGGCGGCAGAGTCAAGAGCCGGCTGTCGATCACCACGATCCCGGGCCGTCATGACCAGGTTTCTGCTGGAGGTCCTCCTCGGCACCACCCTCCTGCTGGCCGCGCTGCTGCTCTATCTCGGCCCCGGCGAGTCCGTCCGCCTGGAACAGGCCGCTGCCGGCTACCGGGGCAGAGCGATTGAAACCGGTGCCGAGCTCTACCATCTCCACTGCAGGCTGTGCCACGGCATCCGCGGGGAGGGGGTCGGCCAGTTGGGGCCTCCCTTGAGCGATCGCCATTTTTTCCTCAAGCGGCTCTCCGAGGTCGGCTGGCAGTTCACCCTCAGCCGATATGTCGCCTCGACCATCGAGTATGGGCGGATGATGGGCACCAGGCCCATCTATGCCGGCAACGGCAGCAGCGCGGTGATGCCTCCCTGGCACCAGCGTCTGGGTGGGGTCCTGCGCGGTGATGAGGTCGCGGCTCTGACCGCCTTTGTGCTCAACTGGCAGGCCACGGCCAGCGGAAAGGTGACCCTGCCGCCATTGGAAATCCCCCCAGAGCAGAGCCCCCAACCGGAACTGATCGCCCGCGGCAGCAGGGTCTTTCAAGAACAGTGCAGCGGCTGTCATCGCTATCAGGCGATGGGTTCGCACTCCACTGGCCCTGATCTCACTGAGATCAGCGGCCTGGCTGGGAGCCGGAAGGCGGGGATGGAGCCCCTGGCCTATATCCGGGAATCGATCCTGGTCCCGGACAGCTTTCTGCTGGAAGGATATCGTCCGGGCCGACAATACTCCTGCGGCAGCACCACCCTAACCAGGCGTGAACTGGATGCGGTGAGCGCCTTTCTGCTGCAATGATGATCCCCGCCAGCCTCCCTGGTCCCGGAGCAGCTGTGCACCACCCGGGCGGGCTGACGGCCGGAGGTGGGCGGTGAAACGATTCTCCCCCTGGTTGCTGCCCCTGGCCGCTGCGCTCCTCTTTGGTGGGCCGTCAGCTCCTCCAGCCTCTGCGGCAGCCGCTGCAACGGGGTATCAGGGCGTACTCCGTGAGCCGGTGGTACTGGGCGCCTGGCTCTACAGGAGCAGCTGCGTCCGCTGTCATCCCGACTATGAACAGGAGCGTTTGGCTGCAGAATATGACACAGAGCAGGAGTTGAGGCAGGCCATTGGCGGGGACGGCTGCAAGATCGCCTGGTCGCGAACCAGGAGAGGCCCCTTTGGGGGCAGGGAGCTCACCGCCCTGGCCCGCTACATGCTCCGGTGGGAGGCAGAGGACCGGGAACCTGCCCTGCCTGAGCTGCCGCCGCTGCTGGTTGTGGAGGAGCAGCGGCGAAGCCGCAGGCCTGCTCCCAAAAAGGCCAGGGCCATCAAGCTTGCAGACCAGGCCCTGCTTTCCCCTCCATTGCAGAGTGTGGTCGACAACAATCCGGTTGCCCTGGGCGGCTGGCTCTATACGCGCAACTGTTACCGCTGCCACCTGGCCTATGCACAGGCGCGCATGGGCAGAGGGGTGGCCGCGGAAACCGTACAGCGCTTGATCACCGAGGGCAAGACCTCCACCCAGATGCAGGCCTTTAGCAGGATCCTGGGCGGCCCCCTGAAGAACAGGGAGATCAAGGCGGTGGTCGCCTACATCACCAGCTGGGAGAAGGCGGATGAACCCCTGGCCATTGCCGCTGAGTTGATGATCCCGCCGGCCCTTGATCCCGATGACTTCAAACCCCTGCGCCTTCCTCGTTTTCCCGTCATAGGCGGAGACGTCCGGGCAGGAGCGGCCCTTTTTCAGGCCCACTGCAGCCGCTGCCATGGGGACTGGGGCCAGGGCGCTCTCGGCCCCTCTCTCCGGGAGCGGCAATGGCTGGTGCGCACCGACCTCTTTATCAAGTCGACGGTCAAGGCAGGTGTGCCCGGATCCCTGATGCCGGCCTGGGACCGGGGAGCAGGGGGACGATTTGCTCCAAAGGAGATCGCCGAGCTGGTCAGCTTTGTGCTCGAGCTGGCAGGTGAAGGGCAGCCGAGTTTGGCCAGGGCCGGGGAGTCGGCCATCGGATCCGAAGGAGGAAAGTAGGCAGCGTTCACCGGAGGGGCAGGGGCGAACGGCTCCACCCCAGCTTCAGGCTAGCTTGGAACATGAGATTTTTTGATCAAGCTCAAAACGCACGACACCTTATGTCACAGGCATCTGGTTGATATTTCGAGGATACAGCTGTCTAATCAGGTACCCTGCTCAGCCGGAAGTATCCCTCTCTGCAGACTGTTCACTGATTCTCTTTTTCCTCTTCTAGCGTCCTGCCGGATTGAGCGTCCAGGTTCGGGGTCGAGGCAGGGGAGAGCGTGTCAAACCGGCCAGGGCTGGTCTGCTGGAGCTTGAACCGTTAACCGTTAGGCAAGGCAGGAGGGAAGAACCAGACCCGGGGGAGCCCCGGGCCTGGCAGCGGGTAAACCAGAGCAGTTTACCTCTCGAGGGGAACGGAGCGGATCGCGTCGTAGATGTCGCCGCTGTTGCTGCGGCCGAGCTCGATCCATTTAAGGGCAAAGCTGTCATCGGCTTGCTGGCTGACCTTTGCCGCGTAGAGGGTACCGGCGCTCAGGTCTCCGGCCTTGTCGGCAACAAACTTGGCCAGCACCACCCCGGTGCCGTCGTCGCCGCTGTAGACGGTTTTGCCGTCATTCATCACGGCGCTCATCTCATAACTGAGTCGACCCATGGCATAATGTTTGACCACGGTGGTCATCGGCGAATCTCCCTTGGGATCGGGGATCAGTTCAAGGGGGTAGCCGTAGTCATAGGGATTGGCCTGCGCGCCCAGGTAGTCGCTCATGGCAGCGACGTTTTTCTGCCAGCCCGATTTTGCCGCCACCGGCTCATACTCTTCCGAGCTCAGCCCGGTGTTCCAGGGGGTGACGCTGGCGTTACAGTTGTTCCAGGTACCCTGGACCCCTGCAAAGCTCAGGTTTTCGCCGTCAAGGATCTCCCAGCTCTTGCCGTTACGCTTCATGTAGACCTTGGCAATGGCCCCGGGGCGGCATTCGTAGTTGGTAAAGAGATAGGCCTCATCCCCTGAGGCGGAGATGGGCACAAACATGTTGCCGTCGGGGTGGTTGCAGATCTCTTTGAGGCTGCCGTCAAGGCGATTGACCTGGCCGAAGCGACCTCCGGCGACCTCGTTGGGAATCCCTTCGCCCACCCGCTCAAGGACCTGGTAGCTGCCGCTGGCAAGCTGGAGATCAAAGACCTGGTCTCCGCTGGGAACCGCCACGGCCTTGAAGGCCTCGCCTGCCTTGAAACCGTTGACAATACCCACTGTGCCGCGGTTATAGGGGAACCTGGACATGGCGGAAGGATGCTGGACGTTAAACAGCACATCGTCGCTGTTGGTGACGATGATGCCGGTGATCTCCGCGCCGGTGGGTACCGTGGCAAAGCGTTCGAGCTTCCTGCCGTTCCAGCGCCAGAGGGCATTGTTGGTATGGTTCTTGGTATCTTCAGAGATCCAGAGGTTGCCGTGTCGATCTGCAAACAGGCCATCCGGGTTGGCAATGTTGTTGACAGCGCAGCGGTCCCTGAAGCCGGAGCTGACCTTGGAGCCGACGCTCTTGTCGTAGGGGCCGCCCACAACCGCCGGCTTGAGGCTGCTGATGTTGTAGTTGTCGTCGAGCTGGGCCTCGTAGACGATCCCGCACTTATTGGCAGCAAGGGTGATATCACCCTTATCATCACTCATGGTCTTGTCGATGGAACTCATGGCGATGTAGATCTTGTTGTTCTTCTTGTCGTAGGCCACACCCTCCATCTTGCGAAACTCCGCAGAGGCGCCCATTTTTTTGGCGTAGGCCCTGGTTTCCAGAAAGGCTGCCATGGGGTCGTTCAGAGAAAGCAGCCGGTTATCTGCGGCAGCAGCAGAGGCGGCCAGGATACAACAGCTACCAGTGGCCAGGGCCAGCACGGACAATGTCTTGCGCATTATACTCTCCTTTGAGTAACAGTTTTCTTGGCTGAAAGTCAGTGGCTACAATCAATACCCTGCTCGTTTTAGGGCTCTGTTATCAGGGGATAAGGGAAACATAAGGGAAAGACTAGGAAACCGTTCGGGAGACAGGGGGGCTCGTGGCTGGACCCGGAGGAACGATGGACCCTGGACAGAAGGCGATGGGGGATGGGCGATTGAGAGCGTAAGAGCAATGGCCGTGATCGTGGCCCTGGCCATCGCTTTTCGCTCTGCCGAGCTTTACTGCACTCTACTGGGCTTTACTGCCGGCGGGGTGAGGAGGTCGAGCCTGCCTTGCTGCAGCTCTGAAGGGAGAGGAGCTTTTCAGCCTTTGGATGAGCACAAAGGCCAGGGCTGCCAGTTCGTTTCTCGACAGCCCGGCCTCCAACTCCTTAAGACTGGCCTGGATTTTAGGGGAGGAGTTGGGATCTTCTTCGGCAAGACGCCAGGCCTCTGCCATCTGCTGTTCGTTGATGCAGTGGACCGACTTGCCGCCCAGCAAGGGAATCGGATTACGAGCCATGGCATTCACCTCCAGTCTGCAGGGTCGGGAATCCTGCCAGAGCAAAACTTGCGCCGCATCCGCAGGAGGAGTCATTACTGCTGTTGTTGAACCTGAAACCTGCAGAGATCAGGTCGTCTGAGTAGTCGATGGAGAGTCCTTCGAGGAATTGGAGGCTCTCTTGGTTGGAGATGATCCGGATCCCATGTTCACACTGCACGACCTTTTCGTCATCAGCTTTCCGGTCATCGATTTCCGCATCATAGGTCATGCCAGCACAGCCGCCGCTCTTGACGCGTATTCGCAGGAAGTTATCGTTGCCGGCTCCGTGTTGCCTCAGCATGTTGCGTGCTTTTTCAGTGATCGTAATCATGGCCTGTCGTTCTCCTGCTGCCTGGCGGCACACATCCCATGGCTGCCGGTGGCGTATGTGGTCGCCCTCTGTTGTTACGCTGGTCCTGGTTGCTGTTTTTTAAAGAGTATCGGAAGATTGCTCCGATCCTGTTGCTTTGGCGGATCAGGAACGTGTCTTCTGCGCGAGCGCGTTAAGCCTGTATGGATAATCAGCCACGCCTGACCCTGGGCAATAGCTGGGCAATACCTATTCAATACAATAGTCCTGTTTCTGAAAAGGGGAAGGGGATCCCCTGGGAAGAGCGGTCTCCCTCTGGCGGTTTGCCCGGGAGCTGGGGTGGGAGGAGCAGTGCGTCCAGATTCGGGTTGTCTTTAGCGGATCGGCGTATTAAGGGTAGCTTGCAAAATGAGGATGTTCGAGCAAGATCAAGACCTGCGAAAAATGGTATCGCAGGCATATAACGGGTATTCCGGGGATAAAATTTTGAGTGCAAGGCCGAGATTGGAAGAAAAAGCAGTTGTTCAAGGTGGCCTTAAGGGTACCTTGTGGGTACCTTGAAAAATTAGATTTTTCGATCAAGGTCAAGGCGTGCGATAAATTTTACCGTAGGCATAGTGCAGCTGCCAATCGCCAATGGGACGGGCATGAATATACTGATTTTCGGAGCCACGGATGCGGGCTACATGGTGGCCAGCCACCTCTGTCAGGAGCATAACGTCACGGTGGTGGACCGGGTGGAGCGGATACCCGAGGCCTTTAACCTCCTGGATCTGCAATTTATCCAGGGCAGTGCCGTGGATATCGAGACCCTGGAGCAGGCGGCCACGGAAAAGGCGGACCTGATCATCTCCTGCTCGGAGAACGATGAGGCCAACATCGTCGCCTGCTGGACCGTGAAAAAGATCTCCCAGGGAGAGACCATCTGTTTTGTCAGCAGCGAGGGCTTGTTCAAGAGCCTCAACGCCGAGATCGCCGGCAACAACAAGGAGATCTATGGTATCGATACCCTGATCTGGCCCGAGCAGCTGGCAACCATGGATATCTTTCGGGTGATCATGGTGCCAGAGGCCATCGATGTGGAGTACTTTGCCGGGGGCAAGGTCAAGCTCTTTGAATACCGGATCAAGGAGGCGGGCAGCATCTGCGGCAGGCGTGTTCAGGAGTGCGGCTTTCCCGAGAACGTGCTGATGGTCTGCGTCAACCGTGACCATGAGCTGCTCATCCCGGACGGCTCCATGGTGATCGAGGCCGGTGACCGGGTCACCTTCATGGGCACGGCCCAGGGGATCGATACCCTGGCGGCCCGGATCTTCAAGGACAAGCTGCCGGTCAAGAATGTGGCCATCATCGGCGGCGGCAACGTCGGCTATATGCTGGCCAAAGAGCTGGAGCAGACCGATATCCGGGTCAAGCTGATCGAGCTGGAGAGCGACCGCTGCAGCGATATTGCCGAGAAGCTGCCCAGGACCCTGATCCTCAACGGTGACGGTACCGACATCAGCCTGCTGGAGGAGGAGGCCTTTGGCCGGGCCAATGTCACGGTCTGCGTGACCAACAATGACGAGAAAAACCTGCTCTGTTCGCTCCTGGCCAAGCAGCTGGGCTCGGAAAAGGTGATCGCCCGGGTGAGTAACCGCAAGAACTTCGAGCTCTTTGAGCGGGTGGGCATCGATGTGGTGGTCTCACCCATGGAGTCGGCCTTCAAGGTCCTGCTCGACCGGCTGCAGAGCGAAGACGTGGACCTGCTGGGCCTGGTTGAGGGCGGCAAGGGCGAGATTCTCCGCCTCACCCTGCCCCAGGAGTTCAGCCCGACCCCCATCAGTGAGCTGGCCTTTCCGGTCAAGGCGGTGATCGCGGTGATCAAGCGGGGCAGCAGGGTGGTGGTGCCCCACGGCTCCAGCCGGATCAGGGGCGGTGATCGTCTGATCATCTTCACCATGGCCGAAGATGCCGCAACCATCAAGAAACTGCTGATCCCATGAACCTGCCCCTGATTGCCAGTGCGGTGGGGCTGATCCTCTCCTTCTTTGGCATCATCCTGCTCACGCCCATGGCCGTGGCCCTGATCGAGCAGGATTACTTTTCCCTGCTCCCCTTTGGGCTGGCTGGTTGCTCTGCGGTGGCCTGCGGCCTCCTGCTCCAGTATTACGGCCGGGCTGCCCGTCGCTTTGAACAGCTCAGGAAGAAGGAGGGACTCTTCATCGTCACCCTTACCTGGGTCTTGGTGGCCCTCTTTGGGGCGCTGCCCTACCTCTTTTACGGCCTCCATCCCCTGGATGCCTACTTTGAGTCGGTCTCCGGGGTGACCACCACCGGGGCCACCATCCTCCGGGATTTTTCGGCCTATCCCGGGTCCTTCTTCTTCTGGCGAAGCCTGAGTCAGTGGCTGGGCGGCATGGGGATCATCGTGCTCTTTGTGGCCATCCTGCCCCAGTTTGCCGTGGCCGGCCGCCAGATCTTCTTTGCCGAGGCGCCCGGGCCCACGGAAGAGAAGATCACCCCCAGGATCACCCATACTGCCAAGGCCCTCTGGTTGGTCTATGTGGCCCTGACCCTGGTGGAGATCGCTTGCCTCATCCTGGCCGGGATGGCGCCCTTTGATGCGGTCTGCAACGGCCTGGCCACCATGGCTGCCGGCGGTTTTTCCCCCCACCCGCTCTCCATCATGGGCTATGAGAACAGCACCGTGGTCTGGATCATCACCCTGTTCATGTTCCTGGCCGGCAGCAACTTTGCCCTCCAGTACCAGCTGATGGTCAAACTCAAGGGCAGGGCCCTCTGGTCCAGTGGGGAGTTTCGCCTCTACCTGAAGATCATCCTCGGCCTCTCCGCCGTGCTGGCCCTGATGCTCTGGCAGGGCAACAGCCGGCTGGTGGCCGGCATCCGCGACAGCCTCTTTCAGATCATCTCCCTGGTGACCACCACCGGCTTTTCCTCGGCAGACTTTGCCCTCTGGGCCGTGCCGGCCAAGGTGATCCTCTTTTCCACCATGCTGATCGGCGGCTGCGCCGGGTCTGCCGGCGGCGGGATCAAGGTGGTCCGGATCGGTTTCCTCTTTCGTTTCTTGAAACGGGAGATCGTCCAGATCATCCACCCCAAGGCCATCCTGCCCCTCAGGATCGAAGGCCGGGCCGTTAACGAGGAGACCCAGCGCCAGATGCTCGGCTTTCTGCTCTGCTATCTGGCCCTGATGATCATCTCGGCCCTGCTGGTGACCATCATCGAACAGGACGCCCAGGTCGGCCTGGTGGGCACGGCCGCCACCATCGGCAACATCGGCCCCGGCTTTGGCGCCATCGGTCCCATGGGCAGTTTCGCTGACTTGGCCTGGCTGACCAAGCTGATCTTCATCGCCAACATGATCGGCGGTCGGCTGGAGCTGATTCCCCTCCTGGTCCTGCTCCATCCCGACTTCTGGCAGTGGGAAAATGGAGTGCGTCGTCAGGCAGGGGAGAACAACAGCTTCTGGAAGGAGTGAGCCTGGTGCGGGATCGTGATAGCCGTAGGCGCAGCTTGCGGCAGAACTGTTCGACCTTTTCCGCCATCAGGTGGCAGCGGCAGAGGTTCTTTCCCGGCAGGATTGCGACCTTCTCCAGAGCCAGCTTTTTGCCGCAGCGCTGACAGGGGACGGTGAGCCTTGCCGCTGGTACAGTCCGCTCTTGTTTAAGCGGAGGAGGGGCCGTGCTTGCCAATGGCGCCGGCAGCCAGGCTGGGGTGCGGGGAAGGTGAGGGGCCCGCATATATGAATGGGGTCCCTGCCGGTCACCGGGATATGGTTTCATCGGGTACTGCTCCTCTCCAGCTGGTTGGCCGGGTTGCTCTCTCTGGGCGCTGGAGTGCAGAGGGCTGCTGTTGCCATGCCCCCTGTTCGGGAGATGGCGCCGCAGCAAGAGGCAGCGCCGTCTGTGGCGGTGCTGAGGATGAAGATCATGATGATCAGCAGGGAAACCGCCATGGTCAGCCCGGCGAACCAGGGGGACCTGCGTGATCGTTGCTGCTCCTGGAGCCGTTCAGAGTCGAGTTGCATGGTTTGTTCTTCCTTGTTTGTACCTATGGTTAAGCCGGCTAAGCTTCTGCTTGAGTTCTCGGCCCTCATCGTGCCGATCACGCATGGCGTTCTGGTGCTCCCTGACGGCTTCTCTTTCGGTCTGAGTACCAGGGAAATGTCAAAGAAATGTGGATAAACAGGGGAAAAATGATGGCTTGTGCCCTGTTTGGGATCAGGAACCAGACCACGGGCAGGGTTTTTGGGCAGAGGACGCGCCGGAGCAGATCAGCCGGCGAGCGGCCAGGATTCGGAGTCCGGCATGGTCGCCTCCGCAGCCTGGCGCAGCGGCGGAGAATAAAAACCGCTTGTGGTGATTTTTCTGTTGCTTTTTCTGGTCGAAAATCTCCGGCCATGGTGGTAAGGATGGCCCCGTAAACAGAGCTGGCGAAGATGAGCAGCCGTGATTGCAGCTATCCCTCGCCTCGTTCCAGTCCCCAGCCAACCATGTTGAACAGGTTTCCTCCCATGACGATCAGAAGCATAGTCTCCTCGACCGCCGTTACCCTGGCTTTTCTTGCTGCCATCAGTCTTGCTGCCCCTGCCTGGGCGGCTGCCCCGCTCCCCAGCCAGGGGAGCTCTGTGGAACCTTCTGAACCAGAAGCAGCCGAGATCGTGCAGGAGCCGGAATTGAGCAAACCCCTGTTCAAACCCTTTATCGAGCGCTACATCTTAGATGAGTTGAGGCAATTGCGGATTACCCAACACCAGTTGAAGGTGGAACTGACCGAACGGGTGGTCGAGGCCCAACTCCAGGTTGCCGACCGGGCCATCCGCTACACCGCCGACACCACCAACAATATCTTCTACATCATCACCGCAGCTGCCACCATCCTGGTGCTCCTGGGCTGGAAGTCGGTGCGGGACATGCGGGCCAATATCGAGGATATCACCACCCAGAAGATGGCCCTGCTGGTGGAGGAGTATGAGGAGCGGCTCAGCCAGATCGAGAGCAAGATGCGGCGGCGTTCGAATCAGATCCTGGCGAACCAGGAGGAGATCGCCATCACCAACAACATCCACTCTCTCTGGATGCGGGCCGGTCTGGAAAAGAGTGAACAGGAAAAGATCAACATCTATGACCAGATCCTGGAGTTGCGTCCCGATGACGTCGAGGTCTTGACCTACAAGGCCGACGCCCTGCTGGAAATCGGCGAAAAGAAGTGGGCCCTCTCCCTGGCGGACCAGGCCATTGAAAAGGATAAGGAGTACTCCTTTGCCTACTGGCAGCGGGCCTGTGCCAAGGCCGAGATCGGTCAGATCGAGGATGCCATCGATGATATCGAGATCGCGGTCCGTTTAGCCGATGCCCTCCAGGAGGAGATCGCCGAGGAGAAATCCTTTGTCAATCTCCAGGGAAACCAGCGTTTCAGCCGACTGCTCAAGGCCAACAGCTGACGAACTGTCGCTTGAAGAGGACAGATGTTATTTTTTGGTGGACCTTGACGCGCTTTTTGAATAGGAAATAGGGTATGACAATTAAAAATACGCTCACCGCCAGCCAGGAAGATTACCTGGAGGCGATCTATCAGATTTCCGCCAAGAAGATGGCTGCCCGGGCCAAGGATATTGCCGAGTACCTCGATGTCCGTGCCTCCTCGGTCACCGGCGCTCTGCGTAACTTGGCCAAGCTGAACCTGGTCAACTACGCCCCCTATGACCTGATTACCCTCACCGATGAGGGCAGGGAGATGGCCGAGGATATTGTCCACCGCCATCGGGCCCTGGAGAAGTTTTTTGTCGAGGTCCTGGGGGTTGCCGGCAAGGAGGCCGATGAGGCCGCCTGCCGGATGGAACACTCTGTGCCCAAGGTCATTGTCGAGCGACTGGTCAAGTATGCCGAATATGTGGCCACCTGTCCCAGGGGCGGGATCACCTGGGACTCCGGTTTCGGCTACTACTGCAAACAGGGCTGCAGCCAAAAGAGCTGCACGCGCCACAGCAGCGAGGCCGAGCCTACAGCTTCAGGTCAGGAGGATGACCAGGGGCGATAAACTTCAGCCTCTCAGGGAGTAAGCTTTGAGCTACCTTGAAAAGTTGCTTTTTTCCCCAACCTCTGCCCTATGGTGAAGGTCTTATCCCCGGGATATCGAGGTAATGCATATGGTAAAATTTTCGGGTCTATTCGAATTTCCTGAAAGGGTTTAACAGGTATCCCCCAGAGAACAGGGGTGGGACCTACGTCACCACCTGTTCAAAGATCCCCAATCTCTTGAACCTTGTATTTTAAATTGGAATGTATTGACCCTCATCATGAAGGTCATTGCGGGTGATGTCCTGGCTGATTTTGATAGAATTCATTATGGATATATCAAGTCATTCTTTTAGCTGTCATGGCCGCGCAGGCGGCATCCAGGTTTTTACAGTAAAGGTTCATGTTTTCTGTACCCAGACACGCCTTACCAGGTCGCTGTTCACACCGGTGTAGAGCGCCCCATCCCTTTTGCTCGTCAAGATCTAGCCGCAAGGGTGCTTTTCATGATTCCTCCTGAACTGGATTCCCGCCTGCGCGGGAATGACAGCTAAGAGATGCATCGTTGGGAGGGGAGAGCCCTCCGCTGCCGATGGGTCGGGAGATCCCCCCTGTGTCTGGATAGACCAACTTCCTCCCATGCCTTATTCTTGATCGAAACCTCTGATCTTTCAAACTCTCTTTGAGAGCGGTTCCTTTCCGCCTCTTGTCCCTCTCCCTTCCAGACCGCTGAGCGCTTTGTTCAGGACTTGAGCACTGGACGCTGGCCTTGCTCCATCCCCTGAGAACCCCTTATCCTTCCTTCTCTTCAAGGTCCGGCGATCTCCGGGTCCCGCTGTCTTGCCCATGGTTTTGCGGTAGCTTGAGCGGAGAGTTAATTCGAGCTCACAGTGTTAGGTATAGCTAAAAAAAGATATTGACTCCGAACCGAGACTGGGGTAGAAGGCGCTTGTTAGGTAGTCCTAAGAATGGCCGGGCGGTGGAACCGATGGTTCCGCTACCAGGCTTTTGCAGAGAGCGTATACAAGAGAGGTTTCGATGGCTCGGATGATAGCAAAGAGAAGAGAACAGGGGGCAGGACCGGCAGCCTTTCCGCTGGCCCTGGCAGGTGAAGGGGAACAGGTCCGGATTGTCCTGATCCACGGAGGACGGATGGTTCAGCAGAAGATGCTCAACATGGGGCTGCACCTGGATGATGTCATCCAGGTGGTCCACCGTCAGGGGCAGGGGGCGGTGCTGATCGCCAAGGCCGGTCACAGCTATGCCTTTGGCGGCGGGATGTCCCATAAGATTAAGGTCGAGAGGGTTGAGAGATGAAGCATGCACTGACCCGGATGGCAGTGGGTACGAGAGGCAGGGTGGCGGGCTTTGCCCGGGGAGCCAAGAGCTATCGTCACAAGCTCCTGGCCATGGGGCTGATCAGGGACACAGAGTTCAGCGTCAAACGGATCGCCCCCCTGGGTGACCCTGTGGAGATCGAGGTGCGCGGTTTCAGCCTGAGTCTGCGTAAGGCGGAAGCCGACGCCCTGCTGGTGGAGGAGGTGAGCCGATGAAGAAGGTGACCATTGGCGTGGTGGGCAATCCCAACTGCGGTAAGACCACCCTGTTCAACGCACTGACCGGGGCCAGACAGCGGGTGGGCAACTGGCCGGGGGTAACGGTGGATCGGAAGACCGGCGTCTATGAGCACGCCGGCCGGCAGATCGAGGTGGTGGATACCCCGGGGATCTACTCCCTGTCCGCGTCATCGCTGGACGAGGAGGTGACCCGTGATTTTGTCCTCTCCGGGGATGCCCAACTGATCGTCAATATTGTCGATGCCTCCAACATCGAGCGGAACCTCTACCTGACCAGCCAGCTGATGGAGATGCGGGTGCCCCTGCTCATCGTGCTCAACATGATGGATGTGGCCAAGGAGAACGGCCTGGTGCTTGAACTGGAGCAGTTGGCCGCCGGCTTGGGTTGTCCGGTGATCCCCTTGGTGGCCACCAAGGGGCAGGGGATGGGGCAGCTCAAGGATGCCCTTGAGCGGGCAATGCCTGCAGGGCGACTGCCGGCAGAGCGGGAGCTCTATCCCGCTGAGGTGGCGGCTGCCGTTGACGAGCTGGTGCCCCTGGTGAGGGAGCGCGCCGCCATCAGGAAGATCGATTGCCACTGGTTAAGCGCTCGTCTGCTGGAGGATGAGGAGCAGGTGGCCGAGCTGGTGGGCCGTGGAGCCCTGGAGCGGGCTGCCATCCTGCGTGAGTCCCTGGAGGAGCGCAGCGATGAAGAGCTGGACATCACCATTGCCTCGGCCCACTATGGCTGGATCAACCAGCTGACGAGCAGGGCGGTACGTACCAAGGGGCGGATCCGGCAGACCACCTCCCAGAAGATCGATCAGCTCCTGCTCAACCGCTACCTGGGTATTCCCCTGTTTCTGGCGGCCATGTACCTGATGTTCATGTTTACCATCAACCTTGGTGGGGCCTTTATTGACTTCTTTGATCTCGCGGCAGGAGCCATCTTTGTCGACGGCCTGGGAACCCTGCTGCAGTCGGTCCATGCCCCGACCTGGCTGGTGACCCTGCTGGCCGGTGGTATCGGCGGTGGTATCCAGACCATGGCCACCTTTATCCCTCCCATCGGCTTCATGTTCCTCTTCCTCTCCTTTCTGGAAGATTCCGGCTATATGGCCAGGGCCGCCTTTGTGATGGACCGGTTCATGCGTCTGATCGGCCTGCCCGGGAAATCCTTTATCCCCATGCTGGTGGGCTTTGGCTGTAATGTTCCGGCCATCATGGCCACCCGGACCCTGGAAAACCAGCGGGACCGGACCCTGACCATCATGATGAACCCCTTTATCTCCTGCGGGGCCAGGTTGCCGGTCTATGCGCTCTTTGCGGCGGCCTTTTTTCCCAGCGGCGGCCAGAACCTGGTTTTTCTCCTCTATTTGATCGGTATCGGGGCAGCGGTCTTTACCGGCCTGATCCTTAAGAATACCCTGCTCAAGGGTGAGATTACCCCCTTTGTGATGGAGCTGCCGCCCTACCACCTGCCCTCGCCGGGCAATGTCCTGCTCAGCACCATGGACCGGCTGAAGAGTTTTATCTTCAAGGCCGGCAAGATCCTGATTCCCCTGATTGCGGTGTTGACCTTCCTCAACTCCTGGAGCCTGGACGGTACCTTTGGTCATGAGGAGAGCGGCGATTCGGCCCTGGCTTCAATCTGTACCACCATTACCCCGATCTTTGCGCCCATGGGGATCAGGGCTGAGAACTGGCCGGCCACGGTGGGGATCTTTACCGGTATCTTTGCCAAGGAGGCCATTGTCGGCACTCTGGATGCCCTCTATGGTGCCGAAGGGGCGACCGGGTCGGACGACAGCGAGGACTTTGCCCTGGCTGCGGCCCTCAAGGAGGCCCTGGCCACGATTCCTGCCAATCTCGCTGAACTCTCTTCCACCCTCTTGGATCCCCTGGGGATCTCGATGGGAAGCCTGGATGACCATGAGGCGGTCGCCCGGGAGATGGAGGTGGAGCTCACTACCTTTGGCTCCATGGTGGCCCTGTTCGGCACCAAGGCCGCAGCCTTTGCCTACCTGTTGTTTGTCCTCCTCTACTTCCCCTGCAGCGCTGCCATTGCCGCCGTTTATCGGGAAACCAACCTGCGCTGGACCCTGTTTATCGGGTTCTGGACCACCTTCCTGGCCTATGTGGCGGCCACCCTCTTTTATCAGCTGGCCAGCTTTGGGGCACACCCTGCGGCCTCCCTGCTCTGGATCGTGATCGATCTCGGGGCAGTGGCCGGGGTGGTGATGATCCTGGCCCTGCTGGGGCGGCATCGGGAGCTGGCCCTGCCCCTGGAGGCCGCCCAGCGAGCCTGATAAGGATCTGCCAGGGAGGCGCTCAAGCCTCCCTGGCGCTATGTTTTCATCAAGGAGGAGAAGATGGATCTGATTCAACTCAAGCAGTATCTGAAAAAGCGCAGGGTCGTAGCCCTCCGGGATCTGGCTGTTCATTTCGACACCGAGCCCAGTGCCGTGGAGCCGATGGTGGAACGCTGGGTGCAGAAGGGCAAGGTCAAAAAGCATGCCGGCAACCTGGGCTGCACCAAGGGCTGCTGTGCCTGCGATCCGGCCACCATTGTCAGTTATGAGTGGCTGGGCTGAGGCAGGGCCTGTCCCTGCCCGGGGGGAGAGCAGGGCGGTGATCGTCGGCGCCTGCTCTCCCCCTTACCTGAACAGAGGTGAGGGCCAGGGAAGTGTTTTTTGCTATTTTTTTGAAATGACACCTTTTGTTGTGGTACTGGTAAGGTATTGCTGTCGGTCCGCTTGCCTTGAGGGCGACGGTCGACCTCCTTCCTTTTATTAGCAGAGGCTGCCATGACAACGACGATCCAACTTGAACAGCGTGAAGCTGTTGCTGTGCTGCGTTTAACCAATGGACCCACCAATGCCCTCTCACCCGCCCTGGTCCAGGAGATGAGGGGGGCGGTGGCGACCAGCCGTCAGCAGGCCGGGGCCATGCTCCTCTGCGGTGGAGAGAAGTTTTTCTCCATGGGCCTGGATCTGCCCGCCCTGCTGTCCCTGAACCGGGAGGATATGGCCCAGTTCTGGCAGAGCTTCAATCAGCTGATTTTGGACATCTATACCCTGCCCCTGCCGACCATCTCTGTCCTGGAGGGGCATGCCGTGGCCGGCGGCAATATCCTGGCCCTGAGCTGTGACTATCGTCTGGCCGGTTCAGCTCCAAAAAAGATCGGCCTCAATGAAATCAAACTGGGCCTGCCCCTGCCCCTGTTGGCTGACCTGATGCTCAAGCAGGTGGTGGGGGAACGGGTCGCCGCCCACATGAGCTACAGCGGCGAGTTCATGTCTTTTCAGGAGGCCGAGCAGGTGGGTCTTGTTGATGGAGTCCATCCTGGCGAAGAGCTGTTCGACCGGGCCCTGGAACAGGCCGGAACCCTGGCAGGCCTGCAGGCCAAGGCCTTTGCCGGGGTCAAGGCCAACCGCACCGAGACCATCCGGGCCCGCTACAGCCAGCAGCACCAGGCCGATGACGAGCTCTTCCTCGACTGCTGGTTCAGTGGGCCGGTGCAGGAGATTCTCCGGGAGGCGGCCCGGAATTTCTGAGCCGGCCGCCTCCGAAGGATTGGTGCGCCTGGAAAGGCTTACTCCTTTACCAGGTAGGTGATGGCACAGATAACCGCGCCCTGGGGATCCTGGAGCACGCAGAAGCGGCCGATCTCCGGGATGTCGGTGGGCGGATGGAGGAGCTTGCCGCCCAACTCCGTGACCTGATCGGCAGTGGCATCCACATCATCCACCGTGACATAGGCGCTCCAACTCGGTGTCATCCCCTGGCACTCCGGCGGGGTGGTCATGATACCGCCCACCGGCACCCCATCGACCTTGAGCACCGTGTAGTTGGCGTCTTGCATGGGATACTCTTCAGTTTCCCAGCCAAAGAGGCGGCTGTAGAAATCCCTGGCCGCACCCTGGTCGCTGGTCATCAGTTCCACCCAGCTAAAGGCGCCATGTCGTAAGTTCTCTTTGCTCAAGCTCTCTTTGCTCATCCTGGTCTCCTCAGATTGTGGTTAAAGGGAGTTGCTGCGACTGATGTTGGCTGCTGCGGGACGCCGCAACCTAAAGGGTATCTTGAAAAATGAGATTTTTCGATCAAGCTTAAGGCGCGCGATACATTTTTCCGCAGGCATATGTCTGATATTCAGAGGATAAAATTTTGAGTGCAACGCCAAGGTTGGAAGGGAAAACAATTTTTCAAGATGACCTAAGGATAATTATGGGCCCTAAGCCGGCCTTTGTACAGGAGTAAGGGTGTTTTGAAAAAGGAGATGTTTCGATCCGGCTCAAGGCATGGGCGAGATGTTGTCGCAGTCAGGTAACGGATATTCCGAGGATACAATCTACATCATAAGGCAGGGTGAGAAAGAGAAGGCAATGTTTCAAGGTTGCCGTAACAGGAGGAGGAAGCATGGAATGTGCAGGCAAGAAGGTCGCGATCCTGGTGGAAGAGCTCTTTAATGTCCATGAGTTCTGGTATCCCTATTACCGTTTGCAGGAAGCCGGAGCCCGGGTAGTGGTGGTCGGCAGCGGCAGTGCGAGCAGCTATACCGGCAAGCCCGGGACCGTGGTCCGGCCCGATACCGTGGCCGGCCAGGTTCATGCTGCAGAGTTTGACGGCATCATCATTCCCGGTGGTTATGCCCCGGATATGATGCGCCGCTATCCCGAGATGGTCGGCCTGGTGGCCGATGGCGTCAACCAGGGCAAGGTGGTGGCGGCCATCTGCCATGCCGGTTGGATGCTGGCCTCGGCCAAGGTGGTTCAGGGACGGAGGCTCACCTCCTTCTTTGCCATCAAGGATGACCTGATCCACGCCGGAGCCCGGTGGGTCGACCAGGAGGTGGTGGTGGATGGCAAGCTCATCACCAGCCGCACCCCGGACGATCTGCCGGTCTTTATGCCGGCGGTGCTCAGGGCCCTGAGCAGCTAAGTCCGTTTGCTGTAGGGCCGAATGGCCATGGTGTGCCGGCAGACGGATTGATCCTTAGCCCAGGCTGATTATTCTATAGAGGAGAGTCCCTCTTTCGAGTTTCGAGTCGCCGGTCTTTTGGGGTAGGGTTATGTTTGCCGTATATGAGGTCACGGGCCGCAGTCTTCACGATTCACTGGAGGCCCTGTATCGGGTGAAGCGGCTTCATCCTGCGATTGCGGCCCATCAGCGGAGGCGTGACGAGCCGGCTGCTGACCTGGGCGCTGCCGGGAAATCCCGTGTCCTGCTCCGCAACTATCAACAGCACCTTCCCCCTCACCTGGAGCATCCCGTTGTCCAGGGGGGGCAGCTCATGCACGCCCCGGTGATCACCGTGCCTGAGAGCTTTTCTCCCGAGGCCTGCTGGGAGCTGCTCTGTCACAACCGGATCAGCCAGGTTCCGGTGGTCGACCACCAGGGACAGCTAGTGGGGATCACGACTCGAGGTGACCTGTTGAAGGTGCTGGTGGTGAACGGCGAGAGCGTCCTTAAGGCTGCTGATCTTAAGGCCGCTGATCATCCCCTGGGAATGATCATGTCCCCCCAGGTGGTCACGGTCGAGCCGGCCGTAGCTCTTCAGCATATCGCCCGGGTGCTCTGTGATTGTCGTTTTAACAGCCTGCCCGTTGTTGACCGTCACGCTCAACTGCTGGGGATCGTGACTCGGACCGATATCGTCCGGGCCGTGGCCACCCAGCTGGAGGTCTCCCTCTGGGCCTGAGTCGGGCACAGCAGCTGGGGACGGGCACTCTCAGGCGATATCACAGGATAATCCTGATCAGGAGGAATCATGTATCTACTGGAGCGCAGTCAGCGGCTGGCTGCCCCTCTGGAGAGGGTCTGGGCGTTTCTCCGGCATCCTGCCAACCTGGACCGGATCACCCCGCCGGATCTTCGTTTTCGGATCGTCTCCGAGCTGCCCCGGGTGATGTACAACGGTCTGGTCGTCGAGTATCGTATCACCATCCCCCTGCTGGGCACCCACGCCTGGGTGACGGAGATCAAGCATATCCGGGAACTCCACTCCTTTGTTGACGAGCAACGGCTGGGCCCCTATCGTTTCTGGTATCACTATCATCAGCTCGAGCAACAGGGGGATGAGGTCGTGATGCTGGACAGGGTGCACTATCAACCGCCCCTGGGGCTGTTGGGCTCACTGCTCCACGACCTCTATATCCGCAGGACCCTGGAGCGTATCTTCAGCTACCGCCGGGAACAACTCCACCAGCTCCTGGATCAGGGAGCAGGAGAGGAAAAAGGTGCAGGTTTGGGCCAATGAACGTCATTAAGATTGCAACTCAACTGCTTGGAGGCCTGGTTATGGTCTGGGCCCTGCTCACCCTGAACTCCGGCTGCAGCCGCTATTACCAGGGGCCCGAGAGTGACCACTTTGACGGGAGTCGTTTTTTCAACCCCGGCCAGCCCATGCACAAGGGCTTTGCCGAGTTCCTCAAGTGGCGCCTTAGCGGTGAGAGGGGCGCCTGGCCACGCTTCAGTGAGCTGGCCCGCTACGATCATCCCCCTGCACGGGTGGAGGGGGAGCAGCTGCGGGTTGCCCTGGTCGGCCATGCCACGGTGCTGATTCAGACCCAGGGGCTCAATATTCTCACCGACCCGCTCTTTTCGGAGCGGACCAGCCCGGTGAGTTGGGCCGGTCCCAGGCGGGTCCATCCGCCCGGGGTCTCCCTGGAAGATCTGCCGCCCATCGATCTGATCTGGATCAGCCACAACCATTACGATCACCTGGACCTGGTCAGCCTGGATCACCTCTGGCAGCGGGACCAGCCCAGGATAATCGTCCCCCTGGGCAACGACCGGATCATCACCGCCCATAACCCGGCCATCCGGGTGGAGGCCTATGACTGGGGCGCCGGGGTGGAGGTGGGGCCGCAGCTGCGGGTCCATCTGCTCCCGGTCCAGCACTGGTCGGCCCGGGGGCTGTTTGATCGCAACCAGGCCCTCTGGGCCGCCTTTGTACTCACCACTCCCCGGGGCAACATCTTCTTTGACGGCGACTCCGGCTATGGCCGGGGTCAGGCCTTCCAGGCGGCCAGGCAGCGCTTCGGCTCCTTTCGGCTGGCCATCCTGCCCATCGGCGACTATAGCCCGCGCTGGTTCATGGCCTATGGCCATATGAATCCCCGGGAGGCGCTTCAGGCCTGGGCAGACCTGGGCAGGCCCTATATGCTGCCCATCCATTACGGCATGTTTCAACTGGCGGACACCGGCTACAGGGAACCCCTCCAGGACCTGGAGCAGGCCCTGGCCGCTGACCAGCAGGCAGCAGCCAGGGTGCAGCCGCTGGCCGCAGGCGGGTTCTGGCTGGTGCCCCTTGGGGAGGATGTCGTTCATCCGGAAGAGACGGCTACGGTCGATCCCAGGGATGGGGACTGAGCCTGTCAAGCTGTGAATCATTCCCTGGAGATGGAGGAGGAGGTATCTTATGACACTTGCTGCGAAATTGGACGCGATCCGAGAGCAGGCCGGGAAACGGATTCCGGCCGAGGCCCTGGCCAAGATGCACCGGGCCACCGAGGAACTCCGCAACTCCGGGCTGGTCGAGCAGGCCCTGGGGGTGGGGGACCCGTTGCCTGGTTTCAGCCTCAAGAGCGACAGCGGCCAGCTGCTCGGCTCGGCAGAGCTCCTGGCCGGAGGGCCGCTGGTGCTCAGCTTCTATCGGGGGGTGTGGTGACCCTACTGTAACGCAGAGCTGGAAGCTCTGCAGCAGGTGGTCCCCACCATCGAGGAGTTGGGGGGACGTCTGGTGGCGATCTGTCCCCAACGGCCGGAGTTTTTACGGAAGATGAAAACCAGCCATGGCCTGAGTTTTGCCATTCTCAGAGACGAGGGCAACCAGTTGGCCGCCCGTTGCGGACTGCGTCATCTCCTGCCCGACTATCTCCGCGAGGTCTATCGTTCCTTTTCCCTGGATCTGCCCCGCTTAAACGGTGAGGACTCCTGGAGCCTGGCCATCCCGGCCCGCTACCTGGTCGACCGGGGCGGCATCATCGTGGCCGCAGACCTGGATCCGGACTATACCCGGCGGCCGGAGCCGGAGAAGACCGTCGCCGACCTGCGGGCACTGGCGGGCTAAACCCGGGCTGCAGCCGGACCCTTAGGGCTGGCCTCGGTTCGGGCTAGGCCCGGCGCATGGAGAGGCTGATCCGTTTTCGCTCCGGGTCCACCTCCAGGACCCGGACCTCCACCTGCTGGCGGACCTTGACGATCTCGCCCGGGTCCCGGACAAAGCGGTCGGCCAACTGGCTGATGTGGACCAGGCCGTCCTGGTGGACCCCGATGTCGACAAAGGCCCCGAACTTGGTCACATTGGTGACAATCCCCGGCAGGGTCATGCCCGGCTCCAGGTCGCTGATCTTTTCCACCCCCTCGGCAAAGGCAAAGCTGGTGAAGCCTGCCCTGGGGTCGCGGCCGGGCTTTTCCAGTTCTGCCAGGATATCCTTCAAGGTGGGCATGCCCACGGTATCGCTGAGGTACCGTTCCGGCTGGATCTTCCTGCGCCGCTCCTGGCTGTCGATCAGCTCGTCGAGGCTGCAGCCCTGGTCTTTGGCCATCTGCTGGACCAGGGGGTAGCGCTCCGGGTGGACCCCGGTATTATCCAGGGGATTGTCTGCCTCCCTGATCCGGAGGAAACCGGCACACTGCTCATAGGCCTTGGCACCCAGGCGGGGCACCTTGAGTAGTCCTCTTCTGGAGGCAAAGGGGCCGTTCTCCCGGCGCATGGCCACGATGTTCCTGGCCAGGGTCGGTCCCAGGCCGGAGATATAGGTCAGCAGCGGTTCGCTGGCCGTGTTCAGGTCCACCCCCACCATGTTGACGCAGCGGATCACCACCTCGTCCAGCCCCTGTTTCAGGGCCTTCTGCTGGACGTCGTGCTGGTACTGACCCACCCCGATGGACTTGGGATCCAGCTTGACCAGCTCTGCCAGGGGATCCTGGAGCCGCCTGCCGATGGAGATTGCCCCGCGGACGGTGAGGTCGTGGTCCGGGAACTCCTGGCGGGCAATCTCCGAGGCCGAGTAGATCGAGGCCCCGCTCTCATCCACCATGGTCACCAGGACCCCATCCCCCAGGCCCAGTTCCTGGATAAAGCGTTCCGTCTCCCTGCCTGCGGTGCCGTTGCCGATGGCAATGGCCTCGATCCGGTGGCGTGAGCAGAGCGAGCGCACCGTTTCGGCCGCCTGCTGCTGTTGGCTGGCTGAGAGGGTGGGGTAGATGGTGGTGTGGTGGAGCAGGCTGCCGTAGCGATCCAGGCAGACCAGCTTGGCCCCGGTGCGAAATCCGGGGTCCAGGGCCAGGACCCGTTTCTGCCCCAGGGGCGGGGCCAGGAGCAGCTCGCGGAGGTTGTCGGCAAAGACGGTGATGGCCTCCCGGTCGGCCTGGGCCTTGAGTTCGGCGCGGAGTTCGTTTTCCAGGGAAGGGGCCAGCAGCCGCCTGTAGGCGTCGGTGCAGGCCAGCTGGAGTTGCTGCCCGCGAAAGGTGTCGCTGCCAGGATAGCGCCTGCTGAGCAGCTCCAGGGCATGCTCCTCCGGGGGGCGGATCGTCAGGCGGAGCACCTTCTCCTGCTCACCCCTGAGCATGGCCAGGAAGCGGTGACCCGCCACCTTGGCCGCCGCTTCCCGGCGGTCAAAGTAATCCTTAAACTTGCCCCCCTGTTCACGGTTCTTCTCCACCACCTTGCTGCTGATCTGGGCCTCGCGGCTGAAGAGCTGTCTCAGCAGGGTACGGACCTGCGGTTCTTCGCTGATTTTTTCGGCGATGATATCCCTGGCCCCGGCCAGGACCTCCTCCTCTGTGGAGAGCTGCTGTTCCGGGTTGAGCAGGGACTTGGCCTCCGGCAGGGGACCTCCCTGGCTGAGCAGGGCCGTGGCCAGGGGCTCCAGACCGCGTTCGCGGGCGATGGCCGCCCTGGTCCTGCGTTTGGGGCGGTGGGGCAGGTAGAGGTCCTCCAGCACGGTGAGGGACTGGGCCTTGCCAATGGCCTGCTCCAGGGGCGGGGTGAGCAGTTGCCGTTCTGTGAGCGAGGCCACGATGACCTCGCGTCGTTTATCCAGCTCGGCCCGTTGGTTGAGCTGGTCCCGGATGGTGCTGATCTGGACCTCGTCCAGGCCGCCGGTCGCCTCCTTGCGGTACCTGGAGATAAAGGGGATGGTGGCCCCGCCTGCCAGCAACTCGCTGACAGCGCTTACCTGGGCAGGGCGGACCGAGAGCTCTTGGGCAATGGGCTTGGCATGGGTGTTCATGGTGCAAGGATTCCGGCAAGGGGGAAGGGGAAATGGGCTGCAGTGGAGGGGTAATATACCAGCTCTTCCCCTGCTTGGCAGCTCTTTTCCAGGCTTCTTGCTCCGGCAGAGCGCGGTTGTGCAGGCAAAGGTGCAGCCCTCTGGGACAGGTCCGATCAATGACAGCTGGTTGGCATAGAGGGTCGTGAAAAAAACTCGTTTTAAACGCATTTTTTCCTTGCCGGACCCGGTTGTCATCACCACGGAGATCGTGTATAGTTTTCTTCCAGCCTAAATAAAGGGCACTTTGAACAACATCTCCAACTATTCAAGCTGCCCTGAAGACAGCCGCCGGCTGCTCGATTCCCCCTTTATTCCAGCGTGACCAGGTGACCTATGAAAAACTCTCTGAGTAAGAAGACCAAGTTTATTTTTATTACCGGCGGTGTCCTTTCCTCCCTGGGAAAGGGACTGGCTGCGGCCGCCATCGGCTCCCTGCTGGAATGCAGGGGGATGACCGTTACCTTTCAGAAGCTCGACCCCTACATCAATGTCGATCCCGGGACCATGAATCCCTTTCAACATGGTGAGGTCTATGTGACCGATGACGGGGCTGAGACGGACCTGGATATGGGTCATTACGAACGCTATACCGACGCGGTGATGGCCCAGAAGAACAACTACACCTCAGGGCGGATCTATCACTCGGTGATCATGAAGGAACGGCGGGGTGAGTATCTCGGCGGCACGGTCCAGGTGATTCCCCATATCACCGACGAGATCAAGGAGGCGGTGCTCCAGCTGGACGGCATCGCGGATATCGCCATCATCGAGATCGGCGGCACGGTGGGGGATATCGAAGGACTGCCCTTTATCGAGGCGATCCGTCAGCTCCGTTCCGACCTGACCCGGGAGTACTCCCTCTTCATCCATCTGACCCTGGTGCCCTATATCAAGACCGCCGGCGAGGTCAAGACCAAACCCACCCAGCACTCGGTCAAGGAACTGCTGGCCTCCGGGATCCAGCCCGATATCCTGATGTGCCGCACCGAGGCCCCGCTCAGCGATCATCTCAAGAAGAAGATCGCCCTGTTCTGTAATGTGGAGGCCAGCTCGGTGATCTCCTCGGTGGATGTGGAGTCCATCTACGAGGTGCCCCTCTCGCTCCATGAAGAGGGCGTGGATGACCGGATCCTGGAAAAACTGGGGATCTGGACCGGGGCCCCCAATGTCAAGCCCTGGGAAGAGCTGGTCCATAAGATCAAGCACCCCAAACATACGGTGACCATCGGCATTACCGGCAAGTATGTGGACCTGACCGAGTCCTACAAGAGCCTCCACGAGGCCCTGGTCCATGGGGGGATTGCCAACGACGCCAAGGTGGAGCTGCGCTACATCTCCGCCGATGAGCTGGAAGACAGCGACAAGGTGGAGAGCCTCGAGGGCTGTGACGGCATCCTGGTGCCCGGCGGTTTCGGCAGCCGGGGCATGGAGGGCAAGATCAAGGCCATCTCCTATGCCCGGGAGAACAAGGTCCCGTTCCTGGGGATCTGTCTGGGGATGCAGCTGGCGGTGGTGGAGTTTGCCCGTAATATCGCCAAGATCAAGAAGGCGCACTCGGTGGAGTTTGCCGCCGACACCCCCAATCCGGTGATCTACCTGATGAAGGAGTGGTATGATTTCCGCAGCGGCAAGACCGAGCTCCGCAACGAAGATTCCGATATGGGCGGTACCCTGCGCCTGGGGGCCTACCCCTGTGTGCTGGTCGACGAGACCCATGCCGCGGCCGCCTATCAGCAGGCAGAGGTCAGCGAACGTCATCGTCACCGCTATGAGTTCAACAACGACTACCGGGAGGCCCTGGAAAAGGCGGGTCTGGTGGTCAGCGGCACCTCGCCGGACACCACCCTGGTGGAGATCGTCGAACTCAAGGATCACCCCTGGTTCCTGGGCTGTCAGTTCCACCCGGAATTTCAATCCAAGCCCATGAAGCCCCATCCCCTGTTTCGGGACTTTATCAAGGCGGCCCTGGATAACAAGGCCTAGCCGGCAAACATCAAGAGCGTGCCTGGAGCATTCGACCCTCTATGAACAATCTGCTGATCCAGACCCTGGCCGCCGGTACCATCACCGTCGGTCCGGGCAACCCCCTGCTGATCATGGCCGGCCCCTGTGCCCTGGAGTCCCAGGAGCTGGCCATGGATATTGCCCGGGAGATGAAGGCCATCACCTCCCGCCTCGGCCTCCCCTATGTCTTCAAGGCCTCCTATGACAAGGCCAACCGGACCTCCCTGGACAGCTTCCGCGGTCCGGGACTTACCCAGGGGCTGCGCCAGCTGGGCAAGATCCGTGAAGAGGTGGGGGTGCCCGTGGTTTCCGATATCCATGAACCGGCCCAGGCCGAACTGGCCGCCGATACCCTGGATATCCTCCAGATTCCGGCCTTTCTCTGCCGGCAGACCGACCTGCTGGCAGCGGCTGCGGCCACCGGCCGGGTGGTCAATGTCAAGAAGGGCCAGTTTGTCAGCCCCTGGGACATGGCCCATGCGGTCAACAAGCTCCGCGGCTCCGGTTGCCGGGATATCCTCCTGACCGAGCGCGGGGCCAGCTTTGGCTACAACAACCTGGTGGTGGATATGCGCTCCCTGCCGGTGATGCGTTCCCATGGCTGTCCGGTGGTCTTTGACGGCACCCACTCGGTCCAATTGCCCGGCGGTGCCGGCGGTTCCTCGGCCGGTCAACGGGATTTCATCGCCCCGTTGACCAGGGCTGCCGTGGCCGCCGGCATAGACGGTCTCTTTCTGGAGGTCCATCCGGAGCCGGACAAGGCCCTCTGCGACGGTCCCAACTCGCTCCCCTTGGCTGGGGTGGAGCAGCTCCTCCGGGAGCTGGTCGCCATCCATCAGCTGGTCTCCGGGGGGTCTCATGTCGACTGAGCACTGTGGCGGCCCGGGCCTGGAGGGCTATCCCTCGGACTGCAGCCTCACCGAGGCCCTGCGCCGGCGGGCCCAGGAGCGGAATAAACCGCTGGATCGCAGTCCGGAGTGGCAGCAGGCCCTGATCCCGGCCCGGCAGGTCAAACTGCTCCTCCTGGATGTGGACGGGGTCCTCACCAACGGCTGCCTCACCTATACCAGCGACGGCGACGAGGCCAAGAGTTTCCACACCCAGGACGGCCTGGGCATCAAGCTGCTCCAGGAGAGCGGGGTCGAGGTGGGGATCATCACCGCCCGGACCTCCAAGGTGGTGGCCAGAAGGGCCGAGGAACTGAAGCTTGCCCACGTGGTCCAGGGCAAGTTTGACAAGCTCTCCGCCTATGAAGAGATTCTCAAAACCACCGGCCTGCGGCCCCTGCAGACCGCCTACATGGGCGATGACTGGGTCGATCTGCCCCTGCTCAACCGGGTGGGCCTGGCTGCTGCTCCGGCCAATGCCAGAGTTGAAATTATCCAGCGGGTTCATTATATTAGCCAGCGTGAAGGCGGACAGGGCGCGGTTCGTGAGCTCTGCGACCTGATTCTGGAGGCCCAGGGCAACTATGGACAAATGTTTGGCAGGTTTGACCGGTGAATCGAAAACCACGTGACCTTTTTTGGATGGTGCCCCTGGCCCTCCTGGTGACCAGCCCCTTCTGGGAGCCTGCGGTGGCCCGTTTCCTGACCCCCAGGGGAGAGATCAACCCCCAGCAGGTGAGCACAGGGCCGACCTCCCAGCACTTTCAGATGGACGCCGTGGTCATCACCCTGACCAGCGAGGGCAAGCAGGAGTGGCAGATCAACGCCGAACGGGCCATGACCGGCAAGGATGACCGTGAAATCAAGATGGTCGAGGTCGATGCCCGCTATATCGGTACAGAGAAACCGCCCACCCGGATCACCAGCCGTAAGGGAAAGTATTATATCAACGATCGCCATCTGATCCTCCAACGGGAGGTGGTGGTCCGCAGACCGGTGAGTAAAGAGGTGCTCTACACCGATCTGCTCCACTACTATGACGCCACCAAGATGGCGGTCAGTCCCGGGGAGGTGGATTTACAGGCACCCCATTTCCAACTCCAGGGTGGACGGATGGACTATGATCTCTCCACCGATGGCTATGACTTCAGCGACAGAGTCAAGGTCGATCTCTAGGACCTCTTGGAAGAAAATGCACTTTTTCAAGGTGGCCTGAAGATAGCCTCTACACTCCTTAACACCTACCAGAGGTAGGATAGCTCTTACCAGGACAGCTCTTATGATTACAGTCAACGAACACTATGCCAAGCTCCAGGCCTCCTATCTCTTCTCTGATATTGCCAAGCGGGTAGCGGCGTTTCAGCAAAGCAACCCGGACAAGGATGTGATCAAGCTGGGGATCGGTGATGTCACCAACCCCCTGCCTCCTGTCTGTGTCCAGGCCTTTCATGCCGCCATCGACGAGATGGCCACCGAGGCCGGCTTCCGCGGCTATGGCCCGGAGCAGGGGTATGATTTTCTCCGCGAGGCCATTGCCGTCAACGACTTCCAGGCCCGTGGGGCCCAGGTCCAGGCCGATGAGATCTTTGTCTCCGATGGTGCCAAGTGCGACTCCGGCAACATCCAGGAACTGTTCTCCCTGGAGACCCGGGTGGCGATTCCGGATCCGGTCTATCCGGTCTACCTGGACACCAATGTCATGGCCGGTCGTACCGGTGGATATGCCGATGGCCGCTACAGCGGCATCGTCTACCTGGAGTCCAACCGGGAAAATAACTACATCCCGGCCCTGCCCAGCGAGCCCGTGGATCTGATCTATCTCTGTTTTCCCAACAACCCCACCGGCTCCACCATCACCAAGGAGCAGCTCAAGGTCTGGGTGGACTATGCCCGGGCCAACAAGGCCCTGATCCTCTTTGATGCGGCCTATGAGGCCTTTATCCGCGACGAGAGCCTGCCCCACTCCATCTACGAGATCGAAGGTGCCCGTGAGGTGGCCATCGAGTTCCGCAGTCTCTCCAAGACCGCCGGCTTTACCGGCACCCGCTGTGCCTATACCGTGGTGCCCAAGGAGTGCATGGCCTACGATGCCCAGGGTAATGGCCACTCCCTCCACGCCCTCTGGAACCGGCGTCACTGCACCAAATTCAACGGGGTCAGCTACCCGGTACAGCGGGCAGCGGCAGCCATCTTCACCCCTGAGGGCAAGGCCCAGACCAAGGGGTTGATCGACGGCTATCTGGACAATGCCAAGATCATCGGCAGCGCCATCACCCAGCTGGGCTTCGAGTACGTGGGCGGCGATCACTCACCCTATATCTGGGTCTGGGGTGATCGGGACTCCTGGGACTTCTTTGACCTCCTCCTCGACAAGGCGGGCGTGGTCTGTACCCCGGGTGCCGGTTTCGGCCGTTGCGGTCAGGGCTATATCCGGATCTCGGCCTTCAACTCCCGGGAAAACGTGATCACCGCCATGGAGCGGATCAGCCAGGCCCTGGGCTAAGGTCTGCCCCCCACACACTCTGCCCCGGCTCCTCTCCAGGATATCTCTTTTCCGGATGAGGGCCGGGGCAGCAGGCATTGAGGCGTTTTCTCTCTCCTCCAGCCTCTGCCCCCCCCTTCGTCCCCTGCTCAGCCCCTTCCAGGGGCAGCCGCCTGATCCCCGGCTTTCCTCTCGGTTATCCATTTTTTGGTTGTCATTCCAGCGCAGGCGGGAATCCGCTCTTGGCGATGTGGATGAAGCACCCCTGGCTCGAGATCCCATCGTGGCGGATAAGGGGGATCTGTCCACTCATTTTTCGGCTCTTTCAGCAGGCGAATGTGCATCCCGACCATGCTCCATGGGGGAGGGAGCTGAACCCCGTTGAGGAGAATCGGCTGGAGCCTTTTTTCGTGCCAGGGGCTTTTTGAAGCGGTCCCGTCGTCTCTCTGTCAGCTATTTGGCTGTTGTTTCGTTTTTGTTCTCTTTTTCGCTTGGGCTGAATTTTGTTGAATTAAATCTGCTTTGGAGTTACCTCTGTAAACCATAGGAAAACTGATGTAATATTTACTTTTTAATCAGCAGGATTGATAGTGGTTAGCGGTTTTGCTGATGGAGGCAGGTTGTCGTATGTTGTTTGCTACAGTGGTTCGGCTGAAAATGTGGTTCTTCACCCTCTGTTGCCTGCTGCTCCTTGATGGGAGCTCCGCCTTGGGTGCGGAACAGGTGCCAGGGGCGGCGGTCCCCTTTACCGTGGAGATGGGCCTGGTCTTCGGGGTCCTGGGCTTGGCGATTCTGTTGTTTGTCTTTGAGTGGGTCCGGGTGGATGTGGTCGGGATTATCATGATGGTCGTTCTCCCCTTTCTGAACCTGGTGACCCCTGCAGAGGCCATCAGCGGGCTCTCCAGTAATGCGGTGGTCGCCATTATCGCGGTAATCATCATCGGGGCAGGCCTGGATAAGACCGGCTGCATGAATGTCCTGGCCCGCAATATCCTGCGCCTGGCTGGCAAGTCCGAGGGGCGGATAATGACCTTTATCTCCCTGACCGTGGCCTTTATCTCCAGCTTTATGCAGAATATCGGCGCGGCAGCCCTCTTCCTGCCGGCAGTACTGCGGATCGGTCGGCAGACCGGTATTCCGGCCTCCCGGATCCTGATGCCCATGGCCTACTGCGCCATTATCGGCGGCACCATCACCCTGGTCGGCGCCAGCCCCACCATCCTCTTAAACGATCTCATCGCCCAGGCCAATGAGTTGGGCACCCTGGGGGTCAGGGTCGAGCCTCTTGGCCTCTTCACCCAGACCCCCATCGGCATTGCCCTGGTGATCGCGGCCATCGTCTACTTCATGCTCTTTCGCAACCTGATCATTCCCCAAAAGGAGGGCGATCAGGAGGACAATGCGATCATGCCCTCTTCCCTGGCCGATACCTACCAGGAGATTGCCGGGGTCTTTGAGGTGGTTATACCTGACAACTTCGGCTCCTTTACCCTGGAGGAACTGCATGTCCGTTCCAGGTACCACGTCTCCATTGCCGGGGTCTATACCCCGGAGAAGAAGACCAAGAACTATGCCCCGACCCGCTACGAGTTGATCCACTCCAGGGAGACCCTGGCCATGGTCGGCAACGAGGAGCATGTCCGCCAGTGTGCCGAGGAGCTGGGTTGGATCTTCAAGGGGGATCTCTCGGTCTTTGCCGAGGACTTCTCCCCCAACAATGCCGGCATGGTGGAGGGGATCGTCACCCCCAGGGCAGATCTGGTCGGCACCACCATGCGGGAGCAGCGCTTCAGAAAGAGCAACGGGGTGGTCCCGGTGGTGCTCTGCCGGGATGGGGCCTGTCAGTTCAAACAGATCACCAGGGAGGTGATCAAGACCGGTGATGCCCTGCTGATGTTTGGCCGTTGGGAGAAGTTTAAGGAGTTGAGCCGCAAAGACTGGTTTGCCTTTACCACCGAGATCAAGGGCGAGGAGGTGCGCGAGGACAAGGCCGGGCTTGCCCTGGGCTGGCTGGCCCTGACCGTGGCCCTGATCCTCTGGCTGAAACCCCTGTCCACGGCCCTGGGCCATCCCATCCAGGTATCGCTCTCGGTCTGTCTGCTTAGCGGTGCCCTGGGGATGATCCTCAGCCGGGTCCTCTCCATCGATGAGGCCTACCGCTCCATCGACTGGATGACCGTCTTTCTCCTGGGCGGTCTCATTCCCCTGGGGCTGGCCTTTCAGAAGACCGGGGCCGCCGCCTGGATGGCCACCTCCATCATGGGGGCCATGGGCCAGGTCCCGGAGATCGTTTTTCTGCTCATGGTCGGCATCCTGACCTCCTTCTTCACCCTGGTGGTCTCCAATGTGGGGGCCACCGTCCTCTTGGTACCCCTGTCCATGGCCATGGCCGTTGAGGTGGGCAGCGATCCCCGGCTGGTGGCCATGGTGGTGGCCATTGCCGCCTCCAACACCTTTGTCCTGCCCACCCATCAGGTCAATGCCCTGGTGATGCGGCCAGGCAGCTACCAGACCAAGGACTATGTCCGGGCAGGGGTCGGCATGACCGTCCTCTTTCTGCTGGTCCTGATTACCATGCTGTCGCTGTTCTATTAAATAGGTTGAACTCAAGGCTGAGGAGAGGAGGGTGCAGATGATAAGGGTGATGGTGAGTTCTTGCCTGCTGGGCAACAAGGTGCGATACGACGGCAGGGATAACTGTTTGGCAGCAGAGGATCTGGCTGAGCTCAGGGAGCGGGCCGAGCTGATTGCCTTCTGTCCGGAGGTGGCAGGAGGGCTGCCTATCCCGCGCAGGCCAGCAGAGATCTGCGGCGGTGATGGCGCTGCGGTCCTGGAGGGGCGGGCTGCGGTACGTCGTGGTGACGGCAGGGAGGTGAGCGCAGCCTTTGTCCGCGGCGCTGAACTGGCCTTGGCCACCTGCCTGGAGTTGGATATCAGGCTGGCCCTGTTGACAGAATCCAGCCCCTCCTGCGGGGGACGCACCATCTATGACGGCTCTTTCAGTCGGCGCAAGATTGGAGGTCAGGGGGTGACCACCGCCCTCTTGTCCCAAAACAAGATCCAGGTATTCAGTCCGGATCAGCTCGAGGAGGTCCTGCTGGTCCTGGCGAGCTTTGATGAATAAAAAAAACTGACGAGCCCTGAAACTCGGCCATTTTTTCTACCTCGGGAGACCGTCTCTTTTGTCATTGTCCAGGGTCGTCATCTGCGCTGGGAGCGGGCATGACATCGGGGAAGAGAACTGGTCTCGGAGTATGCCTTACTCCTGGATGCCCGCCTTCGCGGGCATGACGGTAGCGGCGAGGAGTGGGGGGCGTAGCAGGACTGGATAGATCGGTCTGCGGCAGCAGCAAAGAGCTGTGCCAGGATACTCCCCGAAGTATGTGCTGTTCTGGTGAAGGTGCAGCCTTTTTCAGCATCGTCATTCCCGCGCAGGCGGGAATCCATTTTTGGAGGGATGAGGCAGCCTCTGGCCTCATGGCCACCCGGGAAGGCATAGTTCGAGGCCTCACCCTATAGGAACCGGATGCCCCTTCGCGTAGGGAGCGGGCATGACATCGGGGAAGAGAACTGGTCTCGGAGTATGCCTGATTCCTGGATGCCCGCCTTCGCGGGCATGACGGTAAAAGAGCGGGCATGACGGTAAATTTTCAAAGTACCCTTAAGACCACTCAACCCTCCAGCAGCCTGGCGGCGTTGGCACGGGTGATGGCGCTGAAGTAGTCGTCGGGCAGGTTCAGGTTTTTCAGCCGCTGCAGAGTGGTGGCCTGGTCGGTCCAGGGGGAGTCGGTGCCAAAGAGGAGGTACTCCCGGGGGTGGGAGAGCAGCATCTCCCGGATCCGGACCTGGTCCAGGAAGTCCAGGGAAAAGGAGAGCTCCATGTAGATCGGCTTGCCGATCAGGAGCTCCTGCACCTCATCCCACTGGTCCCAGCTGCCCAGGTGGGTGGTAATCAGCTTCAGCTCCGGAAACTGTTGACTGACCTTGGCGATGCGTCTGGGGTCGGCCCGCCTGATCCTCGGGTAGGCGATATCGTAGCCCGTGTGGACCACCGCCAGCAGGCCCAACTCGGAGAGCTGGTAATAGAGCTCTGTCAGGGAAGGGTCATCCAGGAAAAAATCCTGATAAAAGGGATGCAGCTTGATCCCCGGGAAGCCCAGGGCATGGATCTGTTCCAGCCTGGAGCGTCTCTTGGGGTCTGTCGGATGAATGGAGGGCAGGGGGATGATCCGTGACGATCTGATGGCCATGGACCAGTCCAGGATGGGCTGGAACTGTTCCGGCCGGGTGGCGATGGAACAGAGCACCGACTTGTCGATGCCCGCCTGGTCCATGGAGGCGAGCAGGGAGTCGATGGTGCCGTCGAGGTAGGCCTTGATATTGCCGCTCTTCTCCAGGGCAGCGATGGCGGTCCGGGCAATGGCGTCTGGAAAGGCGTGGGTGTGAAAGTCGATCGGCGCAGCCATGGTTCTTCCCCAGGGGGTAAAGGGTGAATGAGGTCGAGCTGTGGGGAGCGTTGCAGGCTTGCGCTCAGAGGCCCCAGAGCCAGAACCCCAGCTTGAGAACCAGCAGGGCATAGAGACCGGCAACCACGTCATCCAGCATGATGCCCAGGCCTCCGTGGATGTGCTGATCCAGCCAACCCACCGGATATGGTTTGAGTATATCAAAGATCCGGAAAAGGACAAAGGCCAAGATCACCGGCAGAGGTGCCAGGGGGATGGTGGCCAGGGCGATGAGCTGGCCGACGATCTCATCGATGACCACCAGGCCGGGGTCGCCATGGTCAACGATCTTCTCGGCCGCACCGGCAGCGATCACCCCCAGCCAGAACAGGGCAAAGACCACCCCCAGGTAGGGGGCCAGGGAGAGACGACCCAGCCCAAGCCAGAGCAGGACTCCTGCTGCCGAGCCCCAGGTACCAGGTGCCTTGGGCAGGTAGCCGCTACCACCACCTGTGGCGATGAACATGAAGAGACGATCCATTTTACTCCTTGCTTGGCTCGGGGCACCACTCTGCCACCGCAGCATAGACGGCCTGGAGGGATACCCCCTTGGCCTGGGCCAGTTGCCTGCAGGCCTCATACTCCGGGGTGATCATCACCCCCTTGGGGCGGAGGATTTTTTTCGCAGCGACCGGACCCCAGGGGGTCTCCACCTTTACCCCCTCCCGGGGCAGGGTGGCACGTTGCTCCCGGCGTATCCGCAGTCCCAGGGTGGTGGTCTCGGCAAAGAGGATGGTCTTGATGGCCGGGGTCAGGGCCGGAGTGCAGATGGCGCGGACGAGAAAGCCGGGTCGCCCCTTCTTCATCTGAATGGGGCTCAGGCTGACGTCCAGGGCCCCTGCCTCCATCAGCAGGGTGCTGACATGGGGCCAGAGTTCGGGGTTCCAGTCATCGATGTGGGTATCCACCACCTCCACCTCCTGGGCCTCGGCGACCCGGAGCTCTTCCCCCTGGAGCAGACGGAGCAGGTTGGGGCGGCCGTCGGGACGCTCCAGGGTACCTGCACCATAGCTGGTGTGTTGCAGGGTCATGGGAGGGAGTAGGCCGAATGAGGAGCTCAACTCGACCACCAGGGCCGCCCCGGTGGGGGTGACCAGTTCCCGCTCCACGGTGTCGCCATAGACCGGGACGCCCTCCAGCAGGCGACAGACCGCCGGCGCGGGCAGGGGAATCTCGCCATGGGCGCAGCGGACCCAGCCGCGGTTGATGGGCAGGTGAGAGCAGCTGATGGTGGCCGGACCAAGAAAGAAAAAGCCGGCCACCGTGCCGACAATATCGACGATGGCGTCCACCGCTCCCACCTCGTGGAAGTGGATCTTTTCCACGCTGGTCCCGTGGACCGCGGCCTCTGCCCGGGCCAGGCGCTGGAAGACCCGGAGGGCGCCGTCGGCGACTTCCGCCTGTAGCGCGGAGCGCTCCAGGATGGCGGCAATATCGCCGAGGTGACGGTGATGGTGTCCCTCCCGGCAGTTGACCTCCACCTGGCAGCAGGCAAAGCCGTTGAGCTGCTTCTGGCGGATGACGAGTTCAAACTCATCTTTGCCGAGCACGCTCTCGATGGTCTGGCGGAGATAGGCCTCCGGGACCCCTCCGTCCAGGAGGGCTCCCAGGAGCATGTTGCCGCTGACTCCTGAAAAGCAGTCGAGATAGATCTGTTTCATCAGCTGAAGAGGTCCCCAGCCTGGATAGGGGTACCGCAGAGGCAGGCCTGGACGCTCATCCGTTTCTTGCCTTCGGGCTGGATCTCGGCCAGCTGCAGATAGTCGGTACCTGTGGCGATCAGCAACCCCTGTCCATCGGCCCGGGCCACGGTTCCCGGAGGCTCGGCAGCCGGCTTGGCGACCAGCTGGGGGGAAAAGAAGCGAAATCGTTTGCCGCCAAGGAAACCATAGGCCGATGGCCAGGGGTCAAGGCCCCTGATGGTGGCGTGCACCTCTTCGGCCGGCCGGCTCCAGTCGATGTGGCCCTGCTCCTTGGTCAGCATCGGGGCCATGGAGGCCTGGCTGTGGTCCTGGGGCTGCGGGGTGATTCGGCCGGCCTTGAGCTCCTGGATAGTCTCCACCAGGGTGGGACCGCCCAGCTCGGCCAGCCTGGTGAAGATCGAGCCCGCGGTGTCCTCCGGGCTGATGGCCAGGGTCGCTGTCCGGAGGATGTCGCCGGTGTCCATGCCCTCATCCAGCTGCATGATGGTCACCCCGGTTTCCCGGTCGCCGTTGAGCACGGCCCACTGGATGGGTGCTGCCCCCCGGTATCTGGGGAGCAGGGAGCCGTGGACATTGATGGCTCCCAGGGGTGCCGCCTCGAGCAGCGCCTTGGGCAGGATCTTGCCGTAGGCCACCACCACGATCAGGTCAGGGGCCAGCTCCCGGACCTGGGCAAGGAACTCCGGCGTCCGCACGGACTCGGGCTGGAGGACCGTTAAACCGGCCTCCAGGGCCTGCGCCTTGACCGGCGGAGGAGCCAGCTTGCGGCCGCGCCCCTTTCTGCGGTCAGGTTGACAGATAGCCGCGATGACCGTGTCCGGGCCATGGAGGAGTGCCTGCAGGGAGGGACATGCAAAGTCGGGTGTCCCCATGAAGAGTATACGTAATGGAGCGGTCATGGTTGGCTGCCTCGGAGGGGCGGAGCGTCCGGTTGCGGGTTGTTAAACCCGGCAATGATCCGGTTATTCCTGGTGCTGGAGGATTTTTTTGAGTTTTTTCTTGTACAGGGTCCGCTTCAGGGAAGAGAGCCGGTCGATGAAGAGGGTGCCGCGCAGGTGGTCCACCTCGTGCTGGAGGATGCGGGCCAGCCGATCTTCGGCCACAAACTCCACCGGCTTGCCCTCGATATCCTGGGCCGTGAGGCGGACCTTTTGGAAACGTTTCACCTTGGACTGGTACTCCAGCACGCTGAGGCAGCCCTCGTCGTCCACCACCGAGCCTTCGCCGTCGGAGAGGATTGGATTGATATAGGCGACGTAGTTCTTGTCGTCGGGTTGTTCGGACCGGTCCACCACGATGATCTGGCGGGCGATGCCGATCTGGTTGGCGGCCAGGCCTACCCCGGGGGCGTCGAACATGGTGTCGGCCATGTCCTGTACCAGGGTCTTGAGTTCTTGGTCAAAGGTGGTTACTTTTTTTGCCTCCTCACGCAGGACCGGATGAGGATAGGTGATAATCTGTCGTATTGCCATATCGATGTACTGGGTGGTGTACTAAGCGAGGTACGGAGAGGATTTTCTGCCTGGATTCGATGGCTCATCGAAAGAAAACAGGGGATTGAATAAAGTGGTACCCCTCATATGTAACCATTTTCCCAAATGCTGTAAAGCTAAGGCTGGGTCGGAGCGGAGATTTTTGCAGGCGGAATTGCCGGCAGCAGCTCGCTGCAGTCGTTTTCCCCTCCCGGGTGACAACCTTGTTTTCCGCGTCATTTTTGTGTAGGATTGGGGCCCGTTGAACCGTGCCTGGAGGTGGTTGTGGAAAAAGAAGTGTTGACTCAAGGGATGGAGCTGTTGCGCAGGCCGGTGTTGCCGTTGGTCTCCATGGTGGAGTTCTTTCTGCTCACCGGAGACTTTGCTGTTGTCGGCGAGGTGATCGAACAGCTCCCTGATCCCATTGAAACCGAGTATGCCCGCTATGATGATCCGGCTGCCCTGCTGGCGCCCTACCTGGAGCCGCTGCAGTGGCTGATCGAGGTCAGCCGTTCAGCTGAGCTGCCCTTTACGGTCCAGGATGTGGCTGGCGAGGAGCTGGATCTGATGAGCGCGGCAACGGCCATCGTGGATCAGCGTATCCTGACCGCCGAACTGGAGCAGATCAACAGCCTGCTTTGCGCCCCCTGCGGCTGCACCCTCTGCTGTACCGGGCCCGAGGCGGCCATGAAGCAGGACTTCTTCGAGATCCCCCTTCAGGAGGAGGAGGTGGGCCGGTTTGCAGTGGAGCAGCTGGACAGCCCGGCCTCCCGTCGGACCACGGCCCATGCCGAGGAGTCGCTCCGGGTTGACGGGATCCCCTTTTATGAGCGCCCGGACAGCGGCCTGGTGCATTGGGCGGACGGCTGGAGTCTGATCCTGCCCCAGGGGAGTCGTTGTCCTAACCTGGAAGCCGGTTCCGGACGTTGTCTGGTCTATCCGGATCGGCCCCAGGTTTGTCGTCGGCCCCAGATCTTTCCCTATATCCTGGAGCCCGTCAGGGACGCCCGGGGGCAGCTGCTTGGCCAGCGTCTCCGCAGGAGCCTGCTGGCGGTGGTGGACTGCCCCTATGTGGCGGCCCTCCAGGATGAGATTGCGGCCTATGCTGCGGCCTCTGAGTTGGAGTTGGTTTTTAAGCGCAACAAAGAGTAGGCTAGCTTGACATTGTTTTCTTCCGATCCCTGGGGTCTGGAAAACAGTGTATCCCCGGGATATCCGGTGGATGTCTGTGGCGGTGGGGTTCCATGGCCTGGTCCTGGGCGAAAGATGTTATTTTTTAGAGTAGTCGTGCAGTCAAGAATGAGTTTTTTTTACAGGAATAAATTATGAGTTTCAGTCAATGTATCATTGTGCTCCTGGCCTACTGTATCGGTGCCATTCCCTTTGGGCTGGTGGTCTCCCGTCGCAGCGGCATCGATATCCGCACCCAGGGCAGTAAAAATATCGGCGCCACCAACGTGGCCAGGCTGCTGGGCAAGAAGTATGGGGCCATGACCCTGGCCGGTGACCTGCTCAAGGGGCTGCTGCCCATCTGGCTGGCAGCCCTGCTGGTGCAGGGCCAGCCCAACGAACACCTGGTCCTGGTGCTCTGCGGTGCGGCAACGGTGCTGGGGCACATGTTTCCGGTCTACCTGGGATTTAAGGGCGGCAAGGGCGTGGCCACCGCCCTGGGCCTCTTTCTCTATCTCTCGCCCCTGGCCATTGTCGGCTGCCTGCTGGTCTTTCTGGGGGCGGTTGGTGTCTCCGGTTTCGTCTCTTTGGGCTCGCTGCTGGCCTCTGCCTCGATGATCGCCTTTCTGATCCTGCTGCACGCACCGCTCTGGAAGGTGGTTCTGGCCTGTGGGATCGTGACCATGATCTGGCTCAAGCATCATCAGAATATCGACCGTCTGCTGGACGGCAGCGAAAAGAGCTGGAAAAAGAGTTGTGGTTGAGGCATGAACCGGAAAAAATGGCAGGCCATAGAAAAGGCCAGGCACACCCTTCTTCTGGGTGAGGCTGCCACCCTGGCGGAGATCAAGCGGGCCTATCATCGCCTCTGCAAGCGTTATCATCCGGATCGCATCTCGGCAGGGGATGATCCGGACGAAGCGCAGATGTACCGGCTGACGGCCGCCTATGAGCTTTTGATGGAGTACTGTGCCGAGTACCGCTTCCCCCTGCAGGCACCCGATGACGGGAGCGCAGATCCCTATGATCCGGAAGACTGGTGGATGGATCGATTTGGGGAGAGCTCAATGTGGAAGCATAAACCCCGCAAAAAATAAGGGCAGGCGAAGAGGAGCAAGGGGGGGAACAACGATTACGGCCTGCCGGGAGCATCCGCAGGAGGGGTGGAGGCTAGCGGTCGCCGGCAGGGAGAGACTCTTTTGGTTTGAGGTCGATGTCGGCGGCAACGGCGTCGTAGGAGGCGCAGTATTCCAGGACCAATTCTTTGCGATCTGCAACACTGAGCAGCCAGTAGCAGGGGCTGAGCATCAGGATTTTAATGGCTTGTTGCGGCGTCATGATTTACCTTCCATGGTTTGCCAAGTCTCTTCCATATAGATCTTATCGGCAAATTCATATGAAATTTTGATCATTTTGTAAAACATTTTTTGTTTTTTTGAGTATTTTTGTTGGCGGCAAGTGGTTAACTTTTTGGAATTTATCCAGATTTTTCTGGTCGGTAAAAGTTGCCGGCCGGTCTTGCCTGGCTCCTGTCTGCCCTGAATGAGCTTTTTAGGACAGCCACAGCCCGGTTTAAGGAGTCCTGAAACCACTGTGCAGGCAAGCTATTACGACTTGGAGTAGGTATGCGTATCCCAGAATTGATAACAGATTCAGATCCCTTTGTTTCCCTTGAGTTTTTTCCTCCCAAGAAGAGGGATGACTGGCCCGCCTTTCTTGAGGTGGCGGCCAGGCTTAAGGCCCTCAACCCCCTCTTTGTCTCCGTCACCTATGGGGCCGGAGGGTCCACCCAGAACAATACCCTGGAGATCTGTGAACGGCTGATTTCAAGTTGCGGGGTGGAGGTCATGCCTCATCTCACCGGGGTGGCTGCCGACGAGGAGAAGGTGGAGCGTTTTCTCGAGGCTTTGGGGCCCATGGGGATCGACAATGTCCTGGCCCTGCGGGGGGATCGCCCCGATAACCTCAGCGGCAGCGATGAAGAGCTCTTTGCCACCTTTCCCCATGCCTCGGACCTGGTTGGTTTTGTGCGCAAACGCTATCCTGAGATGGGGATCGGGGTGGCCGGCTTCCCGGAGGCCCATGCCGAGTCGCCTTCCATTGCTGCTGATCTGGACGTGATGGGCGAGAAGATGGCCCAGGGTGCGGACTTTGTGATCACCCAGCTCTACTTTGACAACCGGGTCTACTTCGACTATGTGGAGCGCCTGGCCCGGCGGGGCATAAGCCAGCCGATCATCCCCGGGGTGCTGCCCATCCGTAACCTGGCTTCCCTCCGCTTTATCCTGGAACTCTGTAATGCCAAGGTCCCGGGGAAGTTGATCAATGCCCTCTTAAGGGCCAACGAGGAGGGTGGCAACAAGGCCGTTTACCAGGTCGGGGTCGCCTATGCCAAACAACAGGTTAGAGAACTGCTGGCCAGCGGTGCCCCGGGAGTGCATCTCTATACCCTCAACAAGGCGGATATGTGTCTGGAGGTGATGGCAGGGTTGTATTGATCCGTATTCACCCCCGAGTTTGCCCTAAGCCCGCTCCAGCTGCTCCCTGAGCAGTTGCTGCACATCAGAGAAGGTCCTGTAGACGCGTCTGCCCTGGAGCAGGGCAGACGCCGTCAAGCCGCAGATCAGGCCGATCCAGAATCCCTCCGGACCAGGTCTCATTCCCAGCCATCCCCCCAGCCCCAGGCTGCAGCCCAGGGGCAGACCGATCCCCCAGTAGGCCACCACCATTAGCACCATGGGTACTTTGGTGTCCCTGCAACCCCTTAAAATTCCAGCAAAGTTGACCTGGAGCGCGTCAGGTATCTGAAAGAGTGCTGCAAAGATCAGCAGGCCGGCAGCCAGCTGCTGCACCTCGCTGTCCGGGGTGTACATGGCGGCAATGGCCGGGGCTGCCATCAGGATGAAGACACAGGTGCTCATGGAGCTCAGGCAGGCCAGGGTGATGCCACACTTGACGATGCGCAGCAGTCTCCTGGCCTGTTGTTTGCCGATGGTGAAGCCCACTCTGACCGTCAGGGCGGTGGAGAGGCTGTAGGGGAGCATGAACAGCAGTGAGGTGAAGTTGAGGGCTATCTGATGGGAGGCCACCACCTTGGCGCCGAACTGACCGACCAGGAGGGCGATCACCGAAAAGATGGAACACTCCACAAAGAGGGAGAGGCCGATGGGCAGCCCCAGTCGGATCAGGAGGTGGAGGGAGCCAAGCAGGCCTGGGCTGATGGTGGAGAACAGGCCAGGCAGAGGCACCCTCCGGTTTTTGCGGAGCATGAAGACCATGGCCCCGAACATGGCGACCATGGAGAGGGCGGTTGCCCAGCCGCAGCCCACGCCTCCCATGGCCGGAAATCCCAACTTGCCGTAGATCAGGACATAGTTGGCAATGACATTGATCAGCAGGCCGAAGAAGCCGGCAAACATGGAGAGCCTGGGTTGGGAGAGGCCGTCGCCGCCGTTGCGGAGGGCCAGAAAGACCCCGCCCGCCGGCAGGCCCCAGGAGACCGCAAAGAGGTAGGCCCTGGTCAGGGGGATGACCTCGGGGCTGACCCGCATCAGGCTGAAGATCGGCCCCATGAACCAGACCAGCACCATGATCACCCCGCCGCAGACCAGGCCGGTGAACATCCCCTGCTGGAGGATGCGGGGGATATCTTCACTCCGATCGTTGCCGTGGGCCTGGGCCACCAGCGGGGTCACTGCAGAGAGCAGCCCGACCATGAAGAGAAAGAAGGGAAAGAAGATGCTGGTGCCTACGGCCACAGCCGCCAGATCCACGGCGCTGACCCGACCGGCCATGATGGTATCGACAAAGCCCATGGCGGTCTGGGAGAGCTGGGCCAGGATAATCGGGCCGGTGAGCTTGAGCAGGTGCAGGCTTTCCTGGATATGGAGGTTTCTGATCTTCATGGACCTGACCGGGAGAAGAGGTTGAGTTGTTCGAAAAGGCTCTGTTCAGAACAGATGAACGGGCAAATGTCAAGGCCGCTCAGCGCTCGGCAGGGGTGGGCAGGAGAGAATAGTGCTTGACATTTGTTCGCAAGGTTAATAGTTAGGTTGTCTAATCATTCAGATTGTTAATTAAAAGAGGTGAGAGCGTGGAACAACCGGGAACCCTGGAACGGGCGAGATATATCTTCAGGGTGGGCAAGATGATGCAGCACCATATCTTCTCCTCCTTTGCCCGTCTGGAGGTGGAGCGGCATGAGGATCCGGCCATGGAGTTGTCGGTTACCCAGTTTAAGCTGGTGATGACCGTCCGCCAGTACGGTGAGGTAACCCTTAAGGAGCTGGCCGCAAAGCTTGAGGTCTCTCCGCCCTCGGTGTCGGTGATGGTGGACAAGCTGGTCGAGCGGGGGCTGTTGACCCGGGAACGCTCGGCCCAGGACCGACGCAAGGTGGTCATCCGGGTCAGTCCGGATGAGCTGGCCAACTTCGACGAGATGGAGGAAAAGGTGCTTCAGGTCTTTGTCCAGCTCCTGGAAGATCTAGGGCCCGATATCGCCCAAAAATGGGAAGAGGTCCTGGTTCGGGTGGAGCAGGTCCTGGCACAACGTCAACAGGGGGAGACCCCGGCAAGGTCGGGAGGGTGAGGAGATGAAGGAGCAGAGAGGAGAGGAAGGTCAGGAACGCCAGGGCAGCGCAGACGGGCAGAGCAGCAAGGGACCAGCGGTCGGCCTGCGGATGCTCATCGTCGGTCTCACCCTGTTGGTGGGGATCGGCGCCTTTGTGGGGCTGAAAAAGATGAAAAAACCACCCAGACAGAAACCGACACAGGAGCAGGCCCTGGCCGTTCAGGTGGTCTCGGCCGAGCCTGCCGACACCAGGGTGCTGCTCCAGGGCTATGGTGAAATCATCTCCAGGACGACCCTGCCGCTCACCGCCGAGGTGGCCGGGCGGATCATCGGCGTCCATGAACAGCTGGAGGTGGGCGGCAGGGTGGCCGCAGGGACGGTTTTAGTCAGGATCGATGACCGTGATTATCAGCTGGATCTGGCCACGGCCACGGCCCGCCTCCAGCCCCTGCAGCGCGACCTGGACCTGCGACAGCGGGAGCTGGCCAGGGTGACCGCCCTCTACAGGGATAAGAAGGTCGGCACCCTCTCTTCCCTGGAGCAGGCCGAGGCTGCCGTCAATACCATTGTCAACCAGATCAGCCAGGTGGAACAGAACCGTGATCTGGCCCGGCTGCGTATCCAGCGCTGTATCATCCGGGCTCCCTTTGGCTGCCGGCTCGTTGCGGTGAATGTGGAACAGGGGGAGTATGTGACCGTGGGCAGGCAGCTGGTCACGGTGGTGGACGATGGGGCCCTGGAGGTCCAGGTGGCCCTGGACAGCCGGGAGGCGGCCAGGTGGCTGCAGCTTAGACCCAAGGGGGCCGAACTCCCGGGTAACTGGTTCAGCCGGCCGGAACCGGTCCCTTGTCGGCTGGTCTGGACCGAGGATGCAGAGGTGGCAGGAGCCGGACGTCTGGATCGGATTGTCCGTTATGCCCCCAAGACCAGGACCCTGGTGGTGGCCATCCGGCTGGAGGCGGACATCGGCTCTGCCTTTCCCCTGGTGGAGGGAATGTTCTGCCGGGTGGAGCTGCCCGGGGCTCGGCTCGAGTCGGTCTATATCCTGCCCCGCCAGGCCGTGACCCATGAGCAGACGGTCTATACGGTGGTGGCTAATCGGCTGCAAACCACCCCGGTGACCGTGATCAGGACCAATGGTACCAAGGCCTATGTCAGCGCCGGGCTGGCACCGGGTGACCAGGTGATCACCACCCGCCTGGAGGATCCCCTGGAGCAGGCCCTGGTCAAGATTATTGCCGAGGACGCGGGCCAATGAGAAAGCTATTAGCCGCCTTTGCGGGCAATACCGTCTTTGCCAACATCGTGCTCCTGATGATCTTCATGGCAGGAGGCCTGGCCGTGTCCACCATGTTGCGGGAGTCCTTTCCCCAGTTCTCCCTGGACCTGATCTCCATCGAGGTCCCCTATCCGGGTGCAGATCCCGAGGAGGTGGAAGAGGGGGTCAGTATCAAGCTGGAGGAGGCCCTGGAGTCGGTGGAGGGGATCAAGCAGTTTACCACCCGCTCCTCGGAAAACATCGCCTCGGCCAGCCTGGAGGTGGAGGATGGCTACGATATCACCAAGGTGCTCAACGAGGTCAAGAGTAAGGTGGATGCCATCTCCACCCTGCCGGTCGATGCCGAACAGCCGGTGATCACCGAGGTGGTGATGCGGGAATCGGTGACCATGCTGGCCCTGTCCGGAGAACTCTCGGAAAAGCAGCTCAAGCGTTGGGCCGAGGAGGTCAAGGATGAGGTCAAGCTGCTGCCCGGGATCTCCCAGGTCGAGGTCTTTGGCTCCCGGGAGTTTGAGATCTCCATCGAGGTCTCGGAGGAGAAACTCCAGCAGTACGGCCTGACCTTTGCTCAGCTCAGCCAGGCCATCCGTCAGTCGAGCCTCAACCTCCATGGCGGCACCATCCGCACCCAGGGAGAGGAGATCCGGGTGCGGACCGTGGGCAGGAAGTATACCGGCGAGGAGCTGGGTGAAATCGTGGTCCTCACCGGCGAAAACGGTGAGTTGATCCGGCTCAATCGGATCGGCTATGTCCGTGATCACTTCACCGAAGACCCGGTCCGGGCCCTGATCGACGGGGTGCCTTCGGTCTTTGTGATGGTTTTCAAGACCACCCAGGAGGACTCGGTCCGAATTTCCAACAGCGTGGCCGACTATGTGGCCGAGAAAGAGCTGGAGCTGCCGCCAGGGGTCTCCATGGTGGAGTTCTATGACAACACCGAGATCCTTCGGGCCAGGATCAGTCTGCTCTCCCGTAACGGCATCATCGGCATGGGCCTGGTATTTTTCCTGCTCTGGCTCTTTCTCGATCTGCGCCTCTCTTTCTGGGGCGGCCTGGGCATCCCCATCTCCCTGGCCGGCGGCCTGTTTGTGCTCCTGCTGATGGGGGAGTCCATTAACATGATCTCCCTGTTCGGCTTTATCATGGTCCTGGGGATCGTGGTGGATGACGCCATCGTGGTGGGCGAGGCGATCTACGTCCACCGGCGGTCGGGTAAGCCTGCCCTCAGGGCGGCGGTGGACGGGGTGGACGAGGTGGGGATGCCGGTGATTGCCGCCATCCTCACCAGTGTGGTGGCCTTTTTCCCCCTTTCCCAGGTCGGCGGGGTCATGGGCAAGTTTATCGCCATCCTGCCGGCGGTGGTGATCTCCTGCCTGCTGATCTCCCTCCTGGAGTGCCTCTTTCTCCTGCCCGCCCACCTCAGCCACCTGCCGGATATGAACCGACCCCGGGTTTATACCAACCTCTTTGCCCGGCTGATGGTGGGCTTCCAGGAGTTCATGCAGGAGCAGCTGGAGCGCTTTGTCGACACCAGATACATGGGCTTTCTTGAGTGGGTCCTGCGCTGGCGCTACTTTTCGCTGGCCCTGGCCTTCAGCGTGCTTCTGCTCACCCTGGGGCTGGTCCAGGCCGGTTTGGTCAAGTTTCAGGTCTTCCCCAAGATCGACGGTTTTGTGGTCACCTCCACGGTGGAGTTTCCCGAGGGTACGCCGCCGGAGCGGACCCTGGAGGCCCTGGAACGGATCGAGTCGGCCTTTGTCCGGGTGGCGGAACGCACCCCCACCAGCAGCGGCCGGCCAATGATCAGAAAACGGCTCTCCCTGGTGGGCCAGACCCTGAGCAACACCATGGGCAGGGTCGGACCCAATCTGGGCTCGGTCCAGATCATCCTCCTGGGCTCCGAGCATCGGGGGGTTCACTCCAATGACCTCCTGGTGGCCTGGGAGGAGGAGATCGGTACCATTCCCGGGGTCAAGTCCCTTACCTTTGAAGGCCTCTCCGCAGGTCCCGGCGGGGCTGAGATCGAGGTCTGGCTCCAGGGCTATGACCTGGCAAGGATCAACGCGGCTGCCGCTGAACTCCAGCAGCAGCTGGGAACCTTTGCCGGGGTCTTCCAGATCCGCTCGGATTTCAGCCCCGGCAAAAACGAGCTGCGGCTGCGTCTCAAGCCCCATGCCCGGGCCCTGGGGCTGACCGTGGATGACCTGGCCCGCCAGGTCAAGTCCTCCTTCTTCGGGGAAGAGGCCTTCCGGCTGCAGCGCGGCCGGGATGACATCCGGGTCAAGGTCCGCTACAGCAGGGACGAGCGCACCAGCTTTGCAGGCTTTGAGCAGATGCGGATCAGGACACCGGGCGGCGGCGAGGTGCCCCTGCTCTCGGTGGCCGAGGTAGAGGCGGCAGCGGGCTACTCCACCATCATCCGCACCGACGGCTTGCGCCGGGTGGCGGTCACCGCCGAGGTGGATGCCAACCAGGCCAATGCCAACGAGATCTTTGCCGAGCTGAACCGGACCTTTTTTCCCGAGCTGATGGCGCGTTACCCCGGGGTGAAGCTCTCCCTCCAGGGAGCCAAGAAGAACGAGCGGGAATCCTTCGGCAGCCTCAAGGTGACCTTTCCCCTGGCCATTGTCGGCATCTTTGTGATCGTGGCCACGATCTTCCGTTCCTATATCCAGCCCATCGTCATCCTCTTTACCATCCCCTTTGGCATCATCGGGGCGGTGTTCGGCCATCTGCTCCTGGGCTATGACCTCTCCATGATGTCCATCTTCGGGATGGTGGCCCTGACCGGGGTGGTGGTCAACGATGCCATCGTCCTGATCGAGCGGATCAATGAAAACCTGGCCCAGGGGATGGACTTTTTTGAGGCCGTGAAGCAGGGCGGGCGCCGCCGCTTCCGGGCCATCTTTCTGACCACCCTCTCCACCGTGGGGGGGCTGGCGCCCCTGATCATGGAGACCGACATGCAGGCCAAGTTCCTGATCCCCATGGCCGTGTCCCTGGCCTTTGGGGTGGCCTTTGCCACGGTCCTTACCCTGGCCCTGATCCCCAGCCTGCTCGCCATTGTCAACGACATCCGGCGGGGACTGGTCCGGCTCCGCAGCGGTCGTTGGCCCCTGAGCCGGGAAGAGGTGGAGCCGGCGGCGTCAAGACGGATTGATCGGGGATTAAGTGATTGAAATTGCATCTGTAGTTGCCGGTTTTTCGGTGGTTGTTTTTTCGGAGAAACCTTTGGACTTGACCTGGGTGACATGGTATGCACAGGTGACAATCAGAGGTTGTACTCAATGGGAAATAAGCGGATAAATCGCCCTCCCCTGCAGGTGCAGGGGACCGGGGTGAAGAGGAGGAAGGGATGAAACGTTGTATCTGGATGGTTATCGGCTGCCTGGCGCTGACCGGTGCAGAGGCGCAGGCCCAGCAAGCCGGCACTGCGCACCCGGCGCAGCCGACCGTGGCGGAACTGGCCCTGGTCACGGAGTCTGAGTCGGCTTCCGGGCCGGTCAATGGCGCTGGTTCGGTCCTGGCGGAGCTTGCCAGGATAGAGGTCCTGGACCTGCGCACTGCCCAGCAGCTGGCCCTGATCGGCAACCCAGATCTGGTTGCTGCCCAGGCCCGGGTGGAGCAGGCCCGGATGCGGGTGAAGCAGGCGGTGGCAGCCTGGTGGCCGACGGTTGACCTGAGCGCCGTGGGTGCCCGGGAACGACTCTCCGACTCGGTCTATGAGCTCAATCAGATGCAGGCGGCCGTGGTAAACGGGGAGGCAGAGCGGACCACCGATAAGTTCAGTGTCGGCATCCAGGCGACCTGGCTGCTCTTTGACGGTTTCTTCCGCAGCTTCAAGGAGGAGCAGGCAGGCTATGATCAGGCCTCCAATGCCGCCTCTTTGCTGAACTCCAGGCGGCTGTTGGTGACGGCAGTGGCAGAGGCCTTCTATAATGCCCAGCTGGCCCAGACCAGGGTCAACATCGCCCAGGCAGACAAGGCCTTTTACCTCAGGCAGCTGGAAGATGCCCAGAACCGCTACGAGGTCGGGGCCGGGGCTTGGGGGGATGTCTTGAACATCAAGGTGCAGTTGAACTCGGCTCAGACCAGTCTGCTGGTCAATCAGCGGGAGTTTGAGGCCGCGGGCTACGGCCTGGCCGCCCTCTTGGGGCTCAGCGATGCCACCTTTCCGGAGACGGTCCGACTCCAACCCCTGGACCGGAACTTCGTGCTCCAGCCCTTTCAGGAAGAGATCGAGCCCCTGATTGAGCAGGCCCTGGTCAGCCGCCCGGATGTCGAGCAGCTGGAGCTGGTGGTGAAGCAGGCCGAGGCAGGAACCGGCCTGGCCAAGGCACCCTTTTATCCCAAGGTCCAGCTCAACGGCGCTGTCAACGGTGCCAGACAGGGGGATATAGGCCTGACCGATGATGATCTGGGCAACACGGTTTCCGTCAACCTGGCCTGGAATCTCTTTGCCGGGGGGGGAGACAAGGCCCGCCTGGCCGAAGCCAGGCAGTTGAAGCGGGAATCCCGTTACTCCCTATTTAACCTACGCAACCAGGTCGCCTCGGAGATCCGCAAGGATATCGCTTTACTGGAGGCGGCAGAGGATCAGGTCCGCCTCCAGCGGGAGAGTGTGGGGCTGGTTGAGGAAAACCGGGATCTGGCCAAGAATGAGTATGAGGCCGGCGAGGCCTCGCTGGTACGCCTCAATGAGGCCCAGCGTGACCTGACCGCCACCTACAGCCGTCTGGCCCAGGCCCTGGTGGGTTACCACCTGGCCAAACAGCGTCTGGACGGGGCCCTGGGGCGTAATCTGGCGGGCTTCATGCTGGAGGAAGCAGAGCAGTAATGGAGGGGATCTGCACCAGCGAGCTGGTGGTCCCGGCCTCAGCCATCGATGCCAACGGCCATGTGAACAATGTCCAGTATGTCCAGTGGATGCAGGATGCGGCCATGGCCCACTCGGCATCCCTGGGCTGGCCCTATAGCCGTTACGTGGCACTGGGAGCGACCTGGATTATCCGCTCCCATGCCATCGAATACCTCCACTCCAGTTACCAGGGCGATCGCTTGATCGTCTCCACCTGGGTGGCCAACCTGCAAAAATTTCGCTCTCTGCGAAAGTTTCGCTTTTATCGGGCGAGCGACGACACCCAGATCGCCCGGGCCTCTACCCTGTTTATCTTCTGTGATCTTGCCAGCGGTCGTCCCCGCTCCATTCCGGCCGAGGTGCAACAGGCCTACCGCGTCATCCCGGAGGCGGACGAGCCCTGAGCCCCCTTCTCCCTTCGTGGGTCAAAGTAGCCAAGAGCAGCCACGAGCCGCCATGACCGTCATGAGCGCCACGACCGTCATTCAGCTCGGCGCCTTAGACCGATCAGGGTCGCCAGTCGCGGGGCACCTCCTCGCTAGGACCTGGGGGTACCATGAAAAAAAGTCTGTCCCTTGGCTCTGTACCGAGAAATTCAATCTGTCTTCCGGGGGAAGCGTTTCAGAGGTAATCAGCTGGCAGCTGAAATTTTAAGCCGTAACGCCGAGGTCGGCAGCAAGGGCAACTTTTCAAGGTGGCCAAGGGTTTATTGAGCAGCTCCTTGGAGGAGCTTGAAATTCTCGGCGCTGATCTCCGGGACTCCGTAATGTTTGTACTGGACGATCCCCTCACTGTCGGCCACGATGATGGTGGGTACCCCCCGGACCAGGTAGCGTTTGGTGATATCGTTGCTGCTGTCAAAGACCACCGGATAGTCCATCTTGGTCTTTTTGATGAATTTACGGGCCCGCTTGAGCGAATCGTTGAAGCCGATGTTTATGCCGATGAATTCCATCCCCTGTGACTGATACTGTTCCTTGAGCCGGTTGACCTTGGGGACCTCGGTCTTGCAGGAGGGGCACCAGGAGGCCCAGAAGACCAGCATGACCGGTTTTTTGCCGATGATCTCGTCCATGTTGATGGTCTTGCCATCCATGTCCTGCTGGTTAAACGATTGCAGCCGGTCGCCCAGTTGCACGGCCATGACGGTGCAGGGAAGGAGCAGCAGGAAGAGGAGCAGGGCGGATATGCGACGTCGTACCATGGGGTTACCTCTTGGATAGAGTGGTATAGAGTGTGTTGGGAGAGGGCATGGTCTAGAGAAAGGACATGCCTGCCTTGATGAAAAAGTATTCTGCCAGGGCGATCATGACAAGTCCCATGGCCTTTTTGATCCTGACCATCCAGTTGCCGGACCTGGGGATGGCGGTCAGAAAGCTGGAAAAGGTACCCACTGCCAGCAGCAGGGTTCCCATGCCCAGGGAAAAGAGAAAGAGCAGCAGGGCGCCCAGCAGGATGTTCTGGGTGGTGGCCACATAGGCCAGCAGAACCCCCAGCACCGGGGCCGTGCAGGGCCCTGCAATCAGGGCGGATACAATGCCTGCCGCGAACACCCCGATAAGGCCGCCGCTCTTGAGGGTGAAGCGGTGGCTGAGGTAGGGCAGGGAAAAGACCTCCAGCATGGCCAGGCCAAAGAGGAGGATGATGTTGCCGACGATCAGAAAGGTCAGGGGGTGGCTGTTGACCGTACCGAAGAAACGGCCGGTGGCCGCAGCAAAGACCCCCAGCCCTGCATAGGTCAGGGCCATCCCGAAGACGTAGGCCAGGGAGAGCATAAAGCCGCGCAGCCTGGAGCCGCCCACATTGGAATGGCCCACGACCCCGGCGGTGATGGGGATCATCGGATAGATACAGGGGGTCAGGCTGGCCAGCAGGCCGCCCAGGTAGGCAATGACCAGGGAGAGCAGCAGCGAGGTCTGCAGGGTGGTTTCAAGCTGACTGAGTAAGGATTCCATGGTGACCCGTTGTGGATTGGCTGATGTTGATGCTCGGCTGACGCCTGCAGTGGTGACAGGGGAGGACTGCCTCGGCGGCAAGCCCCCTGCAGGCGAAGAACGGATAATAGCCGATGAGCTCTTTTTTGGCTAGCTGCGATCAAGGGCTCCAGGAGTTGAACCGTCAGCCGCTCGCTTGGAGGGCAGCTTGAAAATAAGATCTCACGGTTCAGGATACCCTCCAGTCCCTCTTCCCCCTGCACCGCCTGCAGAAGGGCTGGCTGTGCTGAGTCATGTTTGATAATAATTCTTTGCAGGAGAATGTAAAGGGGCAGATCATGAACAGGGAAAGCTACGCCAGCGCAGCCAGTGCCGCCCGCTCAGGGCAGATCCTGGATCACTGCACCGATTGCGGCAGATGTTTACAGGAATGTGGGTTCCTCCGCCGCTATGGCAGCCCCCTGCAGCTGGCAGGGAGATTTATGGAGCAGCTCGGCACTGCTCGGCTCGCCTACCAGTGCAGCCTCTGCGGGCTCTGTACAGCGGTCTGTCCTCTTGAGCTGGATCCCTGCGGGATGTTGCTGGAGCAGCGGGTGATGGTTTCGGCCAGGGGCCAGGGGCGGTGGTTCCGGCACCTGCCCCTGCGCTGGTATGAGGGCTGCGGCAGCTCCGCCCTGTTCAGCTGGTACGGGTTGCCCGAGGGCTGTACCACGGTCTTTTTCCCGGGTTGCTCCCTGGCCGGCAGCCTGCCGGAGCGGGTGGTGGATATCTTTCAGCAGCTTGGCAGTCGTATCCCCTCCCTTGGCCTGGTTCTCGACTGCTGCCATAAACTCTCCCATGACCTGGGTGAAGAGCAGGCGGCCCGTGCGCACTGCCACCAGATGCTTGCGGAGCTGGCCGCCCGGGGGGTTGAGCGGCTGCTGGTCAACTGTCCCAGCTGCCTTGGCCTGCTGTCGGCTGAGGATGCTGGGTTGAGTATAGGAACCGTCTATGAGGAGTTTGCCGCAGATCCCGGCTGGCCGGAGCAACGTTGCCACCAGGGGCTGGTCACGGTCCATGACCCCTGCAGTGTCCGCACTGCTGTCCCCCTGCAGCGGAGCGTGCGGACCCTGTTGGCCCGCTTGGGGCTGCAGATCGAGGAGATGGAGCACCATGGGGCCACTACCCTCTGCTGCGGCGAGGGGGGCGGCGTGGGCCTGATCAATCGGGAGCTTGCCCTGGAGTGGGCGCAGAGGCGGCATCAGGAGGCGGCCGGCAGGAGGATCGTCACCTACTGTGCCGGCTGTACCTCGTTCTTGTCGCCCCTGGGCCCGGTCAGCCATCTGATCGAGCTGCTCTTTGCGCCTGCCCCGGTCCTGGAGGGGGAGGTCTCCAGGCAGGGTCCTTCCCGGACCTATCTCAACCGGCTCGCTCTCAAGCGGCGACTCAAGCTCCTCTTTGAGGACGGTGTCCAGGGGCGGCGGGGCCCGGGAGGGCGTCTCTGCTGGAGCCGGAGCCGCTGAGTCCTGGTCCTTCAGGGGCTCTTGAAGGATGAGATTTCTCACCCTCAACAACATGCCCGTGCAGGCAGAGATCCCGATTAAGAGTGCTGTCTCCTTCCTCCAGGACCGGCTTCCCGCCTGCGCCGGCGTGAGAGCCAAGGGGTGAGCCAAGGGAGGGGAGTGCCTCCGCTGTTCATGCCTTGGGCGATCCGGATGGAATCATTCTTCTGCCGTCATGCCCGTTCCTCTGTCGTCATGCCCGCGGAGGCGGGCATCCAGGTTGCTTCCGCAGCACCTCTCAACTTCAACAGTGGTCTGTGCAGGCAGAGATCCGGATTAAGAGTGCTGTCTCCTTCCTCCAAGACCGGCTTCCCGCCTGCATTGGCGTGAGAGCCAAAGGGTGAACCAAGGGAGGGGGCCCCCGCTGCTCATGCCTTGGGACATTGAAATAGAGCCGATTTTCACCATAACGCAGGGGGTGAAAGAAAAGGCACCCTTAAGCTAAGCTTTAGAAGGTGTAGTGGAGCATGATCGAGCCCACCGGATAGTACTGAAAGTTTTCTAGGTCCTCCTCAATGGCCCTGCGCTCCGATTCCAGGGCCTGGACCACCACGGGGTCGTTGGTGTAGCTGTCCAGGGGGGCGTCGGCGCTGGCGGTGAGGACAGAGACCTGGGGAGAGCCCTGGAAGAGCACGCCCAGTTCCAGAGAGACGCCCCAGCCCTGGCTTCGCTCCTGGTTGCTGTTCCAGCCGATTCCCAGGTAGGGGGCAAGGGTGTTGAACTCTACGCTGCCGTGAACCTTGACCGAATCAGCCAGGGGCGCGGCAAAGGCATACTCCGGGGGGATGGCATAGTCCTGGAGCAGGGTATCACGGCGGGGAGAGCCGGTGAGGCTGATGGTATTGTCGTTGATAAAGAGCCCGCCGGTCAGCCTGAAGCCTGCGCTAAAGGGATACCAGTCCAGGAGGATGGAGCCATTTTTGAATTCCGGTTCCATCTCGTAATCGATGTTGGAGATGGTGGAGTCAAAGGAGAACTTGAGGTAGTTGGCCCCGCCACGGAGGTGGATCGAGTCGGTGAGGCCCAGGTCGACCTCTGCGCCGCCTCCCAGGGTGCCGGCCTTGGCGCCTATGGCAAGGTTGCCGGATTCGGCCTGGACCTGGTTGAGCAGGATCAGGGAGAGTGAGCAGCAGAGCAGCAGGTATCTTGGCAGCATGTTCATTCCTTTGGTGAGTGATGGACGGTATAGAGGGATCGTAAGGTGAGTCCAAAGGAATGCACATTCCGGGCCAAGGAGGCCTTTCCTGGCTTTATGTTGTGATTTCTGCTGCTTGTTCGAGGACGGGCCAGAGGCCGGGGAGCGGCTGCAGCCAGCGCAGGCCAGCCTGGTCAAAACTTCGGCACCCGAGGCAGGGGGCAGGCGGCGCTCCTGCCGGACAGCCGCTACGGGCTGTCCGGTGGCTGGGAGCCTTGCTGGAAGAGACGCCGGTCGGCCCTGAGCCGGCGGGTAGGAGTTCAGGCCTGGGGCTGCTCCATGCCGATCAGGGCGGCCCCGATGGCGTTGCCCACCTCAAAGTGTTCCGGAAAGGAGACCGTGGTCTGCAGGCGGCGGGCGATCTCCGGGAGGAAGTATTGGGCTGCAGCGCCGATGCCGATGATGGGCAGGTTAACGGCGAAGTTGACCGAGAAGAAGGGGTTGCTCCGGCGGTTGAGGAGCATGGTGGCCTGTTCCGGGCTCCAGGCGGTGCGTGCCAGGTAGGTCAGGATGATATTTTCAATGGCCTGACTGGCGGCGTGAACCACCTGCAGGCAAAAATCCTGGCTGGATCGTCCCAACTCTGCAGCCAGGGCGACTGCGCCCTGCTCGCTGGCTGTGCGGTTGCCGATCTCCAGTTGGCCGAGGGCGTGGAGGGCATCGGTGGGGGTAAATCCGGCCAGGGTGACCTGCTGGAGATAGGCCAGTCGTTCCAGCCGTTTTTCCAGGGCAATCCCCTGAATACCGGTGGCTGCAGCCAGGGCGCTGGGAGTGGTCGGCCCTGCGGCCAGGAGGTGCTGCACGATCGGGTCGTTTGCCGACTCCTCGCCGGTCCGCTCCACCGGCAGCGCCAGGTAGGAGTCGTTGCGGCTATGGAGCCACTCCGTCGGCTCAGGCAGGCCCGGGGTCATGGCCAGGGGTTGTACCCTGGTGGCATGGAGGGTTACCTGACCCTGTTGGTCACAGTTGACATGGCTGTCCCCGCCGCCGGCAGCGGTATACATGTCCACGGCATCCACATGGGTCTGCCATCGGCCGATGCGGCAGCCCTCGCTGCTCATCACCGGGCTGCCGTCCTTGATCAGGCAGATATCGGTGGTGGTACCGCCCACATCCACCACCAGGGCGGTCTGCTGATCTCCCCGGGCACCGAACCTGGCCGTGGCTGCAGGGCCGCTGGCCATGGTCAGGGCCGAGCGTTCCACGGTCTCTTCCAGGGAGGCGCTGCTGCCGTCGCCGCAGATAATGGTGACCGGGCAGTGCAGGCCCAGCTCATTCATGGAGCGCTGGATGGAGTTGAGAAAGTCGCTCATCAGGGGCTTGAGCTTGGCATGGAGGCAGGCCGTTGCCGAGCGCTCCTTGATCCCGGGATGGGAAGAGACCCGATGGGAACAGTAGACCGGTTTGGGATCGATCATGGAGATCGCCTTCTCGGTGACCAGCTCATGGGCCGGATTCTGGATGGACATCGCCCCGCAGACCGCGTAACTGTCCACCTCGTCCTGGAGTCCCTCCAGGGTGTCTATGATGCCCTCCAGATCCAGGGGCTCGTCCTCCTCGCCGGTGATGGTGTGGCCGCCTTTAAGAAAGATGTTGGCCACCACCGGTAATTTGAAGTGACGTACGTAGCCCAGCACAAACAGGGCTACCCTGGCGCCGTGTCCTTCCACCACGGCATTGGTGGCCAGGGTGGTGGAGACGGCCAGCCGGCTGATCGCGTCGGTGCTGATCCCCTGTCGGAGAAGCCGGCCCAGGGCCCGTCCCACACCGATGCTCAGGTCATGGTGGGTGGTTCGCTCCTTGGCGTGGTGGATTACTTCTTGGCTGGCCGTGTCCAGGAGGACGGCGTCGGTAAACGTGCCTCCGGTGTCTATGCCTATACAGTATCTACTCATGGCTGAAGTCCTGTGGAAAACGATGGCAGGATATTTGTTGCCTGGGGATTGTGGGATAACTCGCTGCTGCTGATCCTGGGGGCTTGAGACTCTGGCACTCAGCTGCCCCGGAGTCGCTGCGCAGGCACTATAAGAGATAGTGTGATACCACTCTTTTTAGGGAGTATCAAGGGAAGGATGGGAACCGGTGTGATCCCATGGGGGGAGGGGTGCAGCAGACGGATGGGAGGGCAAAAAAAAAGCCCGGTCAAAACTGACCGGGCTTTTTAAACTGGCTCCTCGGGAGGGACTCGAACCCCCGACAGGGTGGTTAACAGCCACCTGCTCTACCAACTGAGCTACCGAGGACCACACTTTTATTTCCAAGTGGCTAAGGTTTCGTTTCTGTTGGCTGTTTTTGCTTTTCAGGTCTGTCTGTAACTACCTGAAATTGCATTGCCGAAACCTTGTGTCTCGCTCATGGTGGACGGGAATATATATGGAGATCTGGCAGGTGTCAATACTTTTTTTTAGCGGCAGGCAGATATTAAGAACTCCTTAATATCTGCCTGCCTCCCAGATGCGAGCCTGGAGAAAAGACGATGCCTTCCGCCTTGGAACCATTTTTCCCGTAGTGATAACCTTTTGGCATGCCTCCAACAACAGATTTCTTCAGCCCTGGAGTGCATTAAGACTCCCCAGGCGCCCTGGCCATTGGCAATCAAACCTGGGGCAAGGTGGGACTCAACGGCCATTGCCGGGTTGCGATCTTGACTCCGGGGCACCTTGGAAAATTGCCTTTCAAGCTGGCCTCAAGGGCAACACTCGATGGCCAATGGCAAGATGCTCTGGCGTATCAACGGTGAGATCAGGAAGATGTCGGCCGCAGCCGGGGATGGCGACAAGGAAGAGGAGCGGAGATACGGGTAAGAGGATCTATCCGGATCTCCCAACCCATGAGCAGGGAGGGGCTCTCCCCTCCCTGCCGTCACTCTTTGGCTGTCATTCCCGGGCAGGCGGGAATCCAGTTTTGGAGGAAGGGTGCAGCACCCTTAACCTGGATGCCCGCCTGCTTGGGCACGACGGTAGAAGCGCGGGCATGACGGCAAAAGAATGGGTCTATCCCAATCTCCTAAAACGCAGGCAGCTGGGGGGTATAGTTGAGTGTCTATAGCTGAGCTCCTGGCTGCTCTGGCTGGAGTTTGGCCGTTATTATGGGTCAATCAAAACAGCGGGAAGCAATAATTGCTTCCCGCCGTTGACTTTCTCTTGCTTCAAACAGAGTATGGGGTCATTAAAACACAAACCCCACGCCAAGGGTGACTACATGGTTGCCATCGCTGCTGGTATCTTCGATCTCGTTAATGGACAGCTCGTCAAAAAACCATTCATACCGATATTTTACCATGATGTAGGTGCTATCGTTGACGAACGATTTGAAACCGACCTGCGGTCCCAAGGTTCCTGTTGTGTCGTTTTCATTGTAACTAGCGCCGACGAACGCTCCGATAAATGGCTGAAAGGTATCGTTGTCTGTCAATCCACGGAAATGATAGTTCACATAGGGAATGGTCGAGGCGACCCATTGATCGTCAGCGTCATCAATAATGCTGTATCCCAATGACTGCATGATACCGAGTTCCCAATTGGCGCTGACAAAATAGCCGTATCCCAAATCGAGGTTCACTGTACCCACATCAGCGCCCTGTGAATGGTTGAAGCTACCGCTAAGCTGCAGGGTACTGTCACCTTCGCTCTGGGCTGCCTGGACGGGAATGGCCATTCCTGTGAGCATCATGGACGCGCCGATCACCGCAGCCGCAAGATAATATTTTTTCTTCATCCTTTTTCCTCCTTTTCTCTTGTGGGTCCTGAACAGGCTGCCCAGGACAATGTATTCAAAAGGTACCGGGACCTGTTCCTTGGCCTCGGATCGTTCGACATCGGAATGCGTATTCAAGAGTCCGGCAGTACCAGTTTCGTTCATTGAAAACTCAGGAGAGGTGTAATGCCTCTTTTTTAAGCCGGGTCAAGATGATTCCATTTTACGAAGGATTTGTATATCCAGCGAGTGGGCAAGGCTGTGATTGAGCTGAAGCCCTTGCCTTGACCATACTATTTGGGCTGCGGCACGAAATGTTCCAGGCTGCTCTACTGTAATTCAAAGCCTGTTGTCTGTAGTTTGCTACAGCTCGGCGCCTGTTTGTTAGTTTTGCTGTATTGTACCTGTCTGTTGTAAGTGTAACTTACTGGATAATACTTCTGTCATCAATGAAACACAAATAATCTTTTAATATTAATGGATTGTCTAAAGGTGAGAAGGGCTAGGGGAGAATTCGGGGGAGCCTTGGGGTCAGGTTTTTCTTGGCTTCAGGCTATCTTGAAAAATGAGATTTTTCGATCAAGGTCAAGGCGCACGATAAATTTAATCGTAGGCATATATTTGATACTCCGGGGATCAATTTTTGAGCGCAACGCCGAGATTGGAAGAAATACATTTTTTTCAAGGTGGCCATTAGTTGCGTGGGGCTTCCCCTCCCGGGCGTTCATTTGCCATGGCAATCATTCTCGTGCAGGCCGGAACCCTGTATTGGAGGCGCACATGAAGCGCCCTCTGAGCTATATCATTCCGGCGAGCAAGGGGTTATGTCCACTCTGGACCGGTGTGACCGGCGACCAGCCAGGTTTGTTTGGGAAGATGAAAAGAATGAAGCAGAAGGCTTGAGCTCAAGAGCAAGAGAAAACGGGTCAAAAATGGCGTGGAAGCTGACGGTGTGGGACAGGGAAGAAGTAAACCACCAATGTGATGATCAATGTGATGATATATATGGGGCCTTACTGTAAAGACCGTCATGCCCGCCTGCGCGGGCATGACGGTAAGAGCGCGGGCATGGCGGCAAAAGAGTGGGTGACACATTCATAATGAATTCTTATTGCCTGTAATACCCAGCAGGGATTATCTGTCTATGTGGACAGTGGCTTGATTTTATATCTCTTTTCACATCAGAGAGACGGCTTGGGTTTCAAGAAAACCAGGACCTGTCGCTGTGCCGGGAAGTTCGATCTGCCTCCCGGGGGGAGTGATAAATTGCGAGAAGCAGCGCTGTATCATTCACTTGGCAATCTGCCTGTTCCGGATTTTACCCATAGATTTGTCTGAAGAGGCGGAAAAAAATACCCATGGTTTTTTAGCCTGAAGCTGGGCTTCAATCTGTTCCCGGGTAACCTGTTCAAGAGATTCTTGCGTCTTTGAACAGGCAGCTTTAGGTCTCAACCTTGTTGGCAGGGGAGGGGATCTGCTGAACCCTTTTGGTAAATTCGAGTATAGCAGGTTTTTTTGACTCGCCTGCTCATGCCCTCCTGTGATCTTTCCGAGAAGGCCTGTTGAACGGCTCAGTCCAGGTAAGTCCGAAAAAACAGGCGCTGGGGTTATCAGGGGGTAGCGCTGAAAGGTCGGGAGACGACTTGGATCCAGATATCTTTTCCCTGTTCCAGGATCGAGGCATCGACCACCGAGAGCTTGATATGGTTGTAGTGCTTTTTCTTGCGGGCGATCAGCTGGCGGAGGTTGTGGCGGTACTCTTCCCCGTCGCTGAGGCCGGGATTGTTGAAGCAGTACTCCTCCACCAAAAGCTTGAGTTTCTGCTCGATCTCCTCGTCAGGAAACAAGGCCAGGTTCCAGGCCGTGCAGGCACAGTTCAGGTAGGATTGCCTGGACTGGGTGTCCTCGGCGGTGGCCAGGTAGTCTGCGGAAAACTCGGTGATGATCTGAGAGATCCGTTCCTCGTCTTTATGCTGTATCTTTTTCTTGATCTTTCGGAGTTGGCTCATGGGCTGACATCCACTGTGGTTGAGAGGGGTAAGATCCTGATGATAGGCTGAGTTGGAACAGATGTAGCCAATAGCAGCGGCCTTGACAAGGAAATTGAGCAGGAGGATGGCCCCCGGAGAGGCAGCTCTTTCTGCAGGATCCTGCCTCAGCCCTGTTAATCGCATTTTGGACTGTGCCTGGCAGGAAAAGGCTTGCGTTCCTGGTGAAGATGGAGTAGATAACCGGGGCTCTCAAAAAACAAACGTTTTTTCGTCGGGGCGTAGCGCAGCCTGGTTAGCGCGCCTGCCTTGGGAGCAGGAGGCCGTAGGTTCGAATCCTACCGCCCCGACCACATAGTAGTTTAAAAGCCAATCACTTATATAGTGGTTGGCTTTTTTTTTAGGATTTTTCAGGTAGGATGCAGCTAGTGGAATTTCCATCTGTCAATAGCCAATTGCTTGTAATGTCAATAGGTGGGGTGATGTTTTCTGTCGAGTATTCTCTTGAATATAGAGGTGAGCTTGGCCCGACACCCCTTAGAGTATTGAGGCGATCCCCGGAGCCCTCTCGCTGTTATTGCTGAGCAACAGAAACGATCTCAGTGTCTTCCCAGGAATCTGCTCCAATCCTTTCTGTCCAGCCTGGTCAGGCCGACATCCCTGGCATAGCTAAGGGCGGTGTCATGTTCTTCTTTGCTTATCATCCTCCCCAGCTGTGGAAACTCGAAGGCCTTGCCGCAGGGGCGGTACTGATCCATGATATTTGTATATGTTCTCTTGGAAAGCTTTGCAAGAAAGGTGAGTATTGCCTTTGTCTCATCGAGACAGTCCGGCATGACCAGATGGCGGACAAGAAGGCCGCCGGTGGCAATACCCTGGTCATCGATTCGGAGATCCCCCACCTGACGGAACATTTCAGCAACGGTTTTTTGAGCAGCCTCCGGGTAATCGGCTGCATTGGTGAATTTCCTGGCCGACTCTTTTTTCCAGAACTTAAAATCAGGCATATAGATATCGATGATTCCATCGAGCAGGCGGAGGGTCTCCACCGAGTCGTAGCCGCTGCTGTTGTAGACCAGGGGGAGATTGAGTCCCAGGGGAACAGCCTCAACAAGGGCGTCCAGGATTTGAGGGACCACATGGCTGGGGGTAACGAAATTGATGTTATGACAGCCCTGTTCCTGGAGCTTGAGCATGATGGCCGCCAACTGCCCGGGGCCTGCCTCGACACCCTCGCCAAGATGACTGATTTCATAGTTTTGACAGAAGACGCAGCCAAGATTGCAGGAACTGAAGAAGATCGTTCCGGACCCGTTGCTGCCGACAAGGGGGCTCTCTTCGCCAAAATGAGGGGAGTAACTGTAGACCCTTGCCAGGGCCCCGGTCCGGCAGATACCGAGTTTTTTTTGCAGACGATCAACCCTGCAGCGGCGTGGACACAGGGTGCAACACCGGAGGATCTTTCTCGCTTTTTCAGCGCAGGATTGAAGTTCGCCTGAGTCAAATTTCTTTACATAGGAAGGTGGCGACATCTCTCTGCCTCAGGGAAAGGGTGGATTAAAGGAGTCGGTCAGCTGACACCTGTTTGTGGGGGCAATCTCTTCTCATCTTTTTTTTGGCTCTTGTTTTGTCTGTTCAAGGTCCAACTGCATTTCATGGATGCGCTCTCTTTCGGTCTCTTTATGTGGCTGCTGAAGCAAGGGGTGAACTCGCTTTCGGAGAGCTTCGCTGGCCGCAACCCTGCGCAAGGAAATTTTGACGATACTTGGCCGCTTCTGACAGGATAACACCTGCTCAGGAGTAAGAACCGGATAGAGGAGAGGGTGAGGTGATCAGCCTGTCAGAGGAGTATCATTAAAAAAAATACAACACAATGCCTGTTGGTACAAGGAGAGTACGATATCAATATTGGCTCAGGCGCAGCGAGGTGTCCCTGTGCGATTAGAGGAAGGGAAGGTGGGGCAGGTACCGTGACAGCGTATTTCCTGGTCAACTCTTCTGGAATGAAGATGTTCTCAGATTATCTTCAATGGCTGGGAATCCTGAGGACACGGGGAAGGCGCTTGATGAAGGTGCAGAGAGTCTCACCGTGGTGTTAGGAACATAAATAACAACCTGGTCAGGTATGATACCCCGCCCAAATTCCAAGGTATGAGCAGCGGGGGGCTCCCCTCCCTTTATTCACTTTTTGGCTGTCATTTCCTCGCAGGTGGGAATCCGGTCCGGGAGGAAGGATGCAGCATTCTTAAGCTTGATCTCTGCCTGCGTGGGCATGATGTTGAAGATGAGGAGTAGAGTGGGAGCAAGCTGGATGCCCGCCTGCGCGGGCATGACGGCAGAGGCACAGGTCTGACGGCAAAGGAGTGGCTCTATCCAAATCTCCCAAGGTATGGGCAGCGGGTGGCTCCCCTCCCTTTATTCACTTTTTGGCTGTCACGTCAGCGCAGGCGGGAATCCGGTCCGGGAGGAAGGATGCAGCATCCTTAAGCTTGATCTCTGCCTGCGTGGGCATGATGGCAGAGGGGCGGATCTGACACGGCAAAGGAATATAAAGAGAGGGTATGTGCCTTTTTTTTGGGGGGGGAATGTGGATAGTGAGGGGGCCTTGTTGGGCGCTGTTCGGCGCAGGAGTGGTGGGATAGGTGGTAGATGGTTGAACAGAGAGCCTGTTGTAAGGGTGGATAATTATCCCATGCACCATGGAGGGTATGGTGCATGGGATAAGGCTTAGCAGCTCATGTCGGTTAACTCCTCGATTGCACCGTTAACGCCTAGGGTTTGCTGATGGTGAGCTGTCGCTCTCCGCTGCTGTCGTCGTTTAAGGTGTCGTGAGTCAGGTCGGTGATGCTGAAAGTGACCGATCCTACATTGCTTTTCAGGTTATTCTTCCGTATCTCGCAAAGGCCGCTTTCAGTTAGACAGGAGCCGCTACCGGTAGCCCCTCCACTCCAGGTCCCGGTGACCGTAGCGTCATTCACCTGCCCGCCCCCGTTGTCGACAACAGTAATGGAGACTGTCGCGTTCCATTTGTTTCTGATTGCTGCAGCATTGCCGTTCAGGCCTGATATAGACATGGTCGTGGGCGCGTCTGGATCGATGACGGTGATGGTCAGGCTGTCACTCCCGGTAAGGCCGGCTGAGTCAGTGGCGGAGGCCGTGATGATATGTTCACCCGGTGAAGAAGGTGATACGGTGGTGTTGGCGCCGCTTCCCAGGGGACCGTCTGGGTCGCAGCTCCATGTAAGGCTAGAGGAAAGATCTCCATCCTCTTGGTCGTTGGCTGTTGCAATGAGTGTGATTGGGGTATCGGGCAGGTAGGAACTGCTCTCCGTTGGTTCAGAAATGGTCACCGTTGGTGGCTGTTCACCGGGGTCACCTTCAGAGGTGATACTCAGATAATGAATATCAACACTATCAGCACTGCTGTTGCCTGGGGTGGCGTCGGTGTCGATAACCTTAACCAGGACCGTTCCGCTGGTTCCAGGAGGTAGAACTGTCGATACGTTGTGGATGCCGCTGCCGTTTTCTGCAATGGCGAAGGGGGTGAATGGTGCTCCGTCATCAAGTGAATAGAAAAACTGGAAATCGTCATTTTCACTGTTTGGCGCTGCCTCAGCCATCAAGCCCAGGGTCACCACTGCTCCCGGCTCCACCCCGGTAATGGTCCAGAGATGCTCCAGCCGGCTCACCCGTTTTGAGGGCCTGCCGCCCTGGTGCGTCTCACTCAGGCGCTCGATGCCGGCCTCAACGGTGGTATCCAGATAAGAACCGCCGCTGACAAGGCCCATGGTCGTGAGCTCGCTGCTTGCCGTGGCTATGGCGGGCAGATCTATGATTACCGGGCTGGTGCTGTTGGACAAGGCGGAGCCTGCCCCGTTAAGGGCCTCAAGCTGATAGCTGTAGCTACCGTTTGTGAGATTATTGTCGTCGTAGCTGAAGCTGTCGCTCGGTAGGGTAGCGACAAGCTGAGCAGGTTCCCCGTTCCTTTTCCTGAAGACCCGGTACGCCGATTCGTTGCTCTCTGGAGAGGCGTCAGGGTCGGTCCAGTTGAGGCTGATGGCGTTGTCTCCTGCAAGCTGCGCAACTACATCGTCGGGAGCCGTCGGGGGCTCGGTGAAGAGGGTGTCGGCCGGAACAGTACCGCTGATAAAATACTGGCCGAGGCTTCCATAATCACTGTAGCCATTAATGGGCGGCGTTCCAAAACCGGTGTTTTCGATCGCAAGAATATAGCGGCCAGCGTCCACTGTCGCCGTTATGGCAGCATTGGTCTCGTCGGCAGGGTTATCTTGGAGAACAACTCCGCCATATTCGTCATAGAGCGTTGCCTTGAGATCGATATTCATGCCCCGATTGGCGTCAGGGGTCGAAAAGGCATCCAGCCATGCCGGGGTCACTGTCAGCTCTATCAGTCCGTCTGCAACGCCTATGGAGAATAGGTCTACGTCCCAAACGTCTTCGATTAAGCCTTTATTGTTTGGGTTGAGGTTGCCGGGATCGGTTACAGGCGTGGTAACTTCGATGAGGGTCCCGCCGGTGCGCACCAGAGGGGTCGCATTGGAAAAATCGAGATCCTCATGATCGTCGTTTCGGTAGCTTAACTTGGAGCTGATGATGAGCAGGTCGTCCTGCAGGTTGTTGGCATCGCTATATTCGCCTTTGCTCCATTGGGTGATCTGGGCATAATAGCCAACCCCCATGATGGGTGCCCAGTCAGTGGCTCCGCTGCCGTGTCCGCTGTAGTAGGCCGAGCTTGAGGTCCCGTCGTGGGACAGACCGAGGTTGTGGCCAAGTTCATGGGAGGCTGCTTCAGAGATGTTGTGGGGGCTGTGGCCGAGATTTTCCGGAAAGACCAGAGCCGGCTGGTAGTAGGGGTAGTTGCTCAATCCCCACACGTTTACATAGGCGACCCCGCCGGCACCGTCACCGTAAATAGGATTATTATTTTGATCCAGTCTCGGGGAAATCAGGATATGGCCGGTGTTGGCATCGAAGGCCGCCGGCTCCTCGGTGGTGACGTCGATGTCAAAGGGGGCCAGGTCTTCGGCGACACGTTTCCATACCTCGGCAATGTCTTCCAGCTCTGTGGTGGTGAAGGTGGAGGGGTCACTGTCTTTGGAGTAGGGGAGCATGATGAGAGGGTCTGTCGATCCGTTCCAGGCCGTACCGCTGACGACATGGCCGTCCATGTCCAGGTAAACCGTCCGCGATGCCCCGGGTTTGCTGTGCAGGCTGAAAACATCTCCCTGGGTGATCTCGCTGGGTAGTGGAGTCGATTCCGTTGGCTCGCTTTCGGGAAGTATGACGCCGATGGGGGGGTCGACATAAAAAATGTTGCCCCTGGGGTCGGCGTGAAGATGGGCCACATCATTGCCTGGAAAGCTGAACCCCTGGAGGCGACGAAGGGCACGGGCCTGTGCCTTTGGGGGAAGGGTGTTGAGTCTGTCGCGTAACTGCCCTGGGGGTAACTCGTCAATCAGTTGGGGGTGCCCCATGCCAAAGGATCGACGGTTTGAGTTGGCTGATTGGGCATCGACTGAAGTCGCGCCAAGGAGACAACTGAAGCCGGCAACAACAGCCGGCAGGACAAACAGCCTGCGAAAAGAAAAACAATGAACAAGATCATAATGTGTCATGAGGTCATACCTCCTCTCCCCGATGTACGATAAAGGCCACCTTGAAAAATTGCTTTTTCTTCCAGTCTCGGCGTTGCACTCAAAATTTTATCCTCGGAATATCAGATGTATGCCTGCGGTAAAATTTATCGCGCGCCTTGACCTTGATCGAAAAATCTAATTTTTCAAGGTACCCTAAAGTATGAGGGATAGATGCATCCCTCCGCCTGGTCTTCAACAGCTCTGTCCAGCTTTGCTCTCAACTAAGAATGGATAGGGAAGGAATCGTGCCTCTGTGCTTCCCTCCTGGCGCCTGAGGTGCGGCCTGAGGTGTGCGATAAGGCCTTCCCAAAACCTTGAGCCGAGAGCATGGATTGAGTCAGGATCTCTGCCTCTGTTTGAGAGTAGCGCTCGGAATCTCTTTCCCCTTCCCGGTTGCCTTGGAAAACAGTGGATCGTCCCCAACAGTGCCACCTGTTTTCTATGCAATTATTGTTCCTCTTCAGGAGGATGATTTGGAAGGATGTTCCGTCCGGGAAGAGCTGGAAAATCTGAACAGTACGCTAATTCTGCTGTGCAGCGCCACTTTCTCCCCCAGGGATGTGGTAACCAAATCGTATTACGAATTGGTGCCTCGGGGCTGTGCTGGCGACGACGGCTCGACCCCTGTTCGGCCAGAGAGGGTCTTCAGGTGGACGGCACTGGGGCTCTGGGAGGTCAATGTGCACCTTGGTTAGCCCCGCCGGTACTGCCCCTGACTGATCCGAGTGTTGACTGAGCAGTTGGAGCTATTCGGGGTGAGCTGAAGAGAGCTTCTGCAGGGATAACACCATTATCCTGGAGAGACGCTTCCCTGGTGGCCTTAAAAGATGACCATGGGGTTGGTACCGATATCCGACAGCTTAAGCCTGGAACAGTCGACCAGAGGGGGCTTGATCGCTCACACTTATACTCCGGTTCAAGATTGTCATCTACCGTCCATCACCGCTCGAATGGTCTCTGCAATGTGCCGTTTTAAGATTGGTTTCAAGATATATGCCCGGATGCCCAGGGCAAGGGCCCTGTCGTTATCCATATTGGCACTGAATCCGGTGCAGAGGATAATGGGCAGGTCCGGCCGTATCCGGATAAGCTCTCTGGCCAGATGCTCACCTGTCATTTGAGGCATGGTCATATCGGTAATGACAAGGTCAAACCTGTCTGGTTGTGCCTTAAAGAGTTCCAATGCCTCGATGCTGCTGGTTCTGACAACGACATCGTATCCCAACTGTTCAAGGAGTTGTCTGTTCAGCTTCACAATGGCAGGCTCATCGTCAACGAACAGGATGCGTTCGCTGCCGGTGGGGATGGGCTGCTCGCTTTCGACCTTCAGCCCCGATGCTTCTCTGATTGCAGGTAGGATAACCTTAAAGGAGGAGCCTTTCTCCGGTTCACTCCCGGCGAGGATAATGCCCTTGTAACTATTGACAATGCCATGGACAAGGGAAAGGCCCATGCCGGTACCGTGCCACTTTTCCTTGGTTGTAAAAAAGGGGTCAAAGATTTTTTCAAGGACCGCAGCAGGCATGCCGTGGCCCGTATCCCTCACTGTTAAGGTGATATATGCGCCTGGCTGGAGGTTCGGATGGCGAGCGCTGAACTCTGAGTCACGCCCTCCGTCAGACAGGCTGACCGACAGGACCCCTCCGCTCTCCTCCATGGCGTGGGCTGCATTGGTGCAGAGATTCATGATGATCTGATGAATCTGGATCGCATCACCCCTGACCAGGGCATTGCTCTCGATGCTCTGCTCAATCACAATGGTTGAAGGCAGAGAGGCCCTTAGCAGCTTAAGCGCCTCTTTTACAACATCTTTTATGCAAACCGGCCTTTGCTCCTGATCTGCCTGGCGGCTGAAGGTAAGGATCTGTTGAACCAGCTCCTTTGCGCGATTTCCTGCCTTTAAAATTTCCTGAAGATTGTTATGCGGCCTCCCTGTTTTTTGGGCATCTTCAAGGGCCAGTTCCGTGTAGCCGAATATTGCTGAAAGGATATTGTTGAAATCGTGCGCTATGCCACCGGCTAAGGTTCCTATGGCTTCCATCTTTTGAGCCTGTTGAAGCTGGGTTTCCAATTTTTTCCTTTCTTTTTCTGCATCCATTCTTTCGGAAATATCGCGAGTTACCCCTATGATTCCAGTCACCTCGTTTCTGCCGCCCCTGATTACGCTGGCTGTGATTTCCACCCACTTCGTTGTTCCATCCCTGCAGTATACCGCTGGTTCCAGGGTTATTGGCCTGAACGTGGCACCTGTTGCCGAGCCCTCTTTTTTAACCTCCTCTGAGATCAAGTGGGTTACCAGTCGCCAGGAGTTGGGGGTGAAGCTCTCTTCAAAGGGCATTGCCGTGAACTCTTCAGGGGAATAGCCTTGGATTCGAGCTATTGCCGGGCTTACATATTCCAGTGTCAAGGTGTCGGTGTTTAATATCCAGAGGGCGTCGGCAACATTATCTGCCAGAAAACGATATTTTTCTTCACTCTTCTGCAGTAAGGTCTCGGCCTGCTTTCGCTCTGTTATGTCTTCGGCAATGCCAACGATGCGACTCACCACCTCGTTTGGCTCAGATACGACGAAACCCCGGTCTGATAACCAACGCACCTCTCCGTCGGGACGGACGATGCGGTATTCACGGCTGTGTCCGCCGCCGGTCTCCACGATGTTCTGAAAAGATTCAAGAGCGTATTGAAGATCGTCAGGATGAATACTCTCTGTCCATTGCTCATAGTTTTCCAGCAGCGATTGAACCGAGCGTCCCCATATCTTTTCGTAGGCCGGACTCACGTAAACCACCCTCTGCTCCGACCAGTCGAAAATCCAGAAGACCTCTTGGATATTCTCGGCCAATTCTCGAAAGCGATTCTCGCTTTGCCTTAGGGCCTGCTCTGTCAGCTTACGAGCGGTGATGTCTGTGAGCGTACCGATGTAGACGAGAACCTCATCCCCAGTCCCTCTGACCGGAACGATATCCCCCATGGTCCAGACGACCTTGCCCTCTGGGTGAACCCAGCGGTATTCCTGATGAAATTCTGTGCGATTTTTTATGGACTTGGCCCATTCTCTTGTCACCTGTTCACGGTCCTGGGGATGGATGGCCGGTACCCAATCCAGGTTAAGGGCCTCCTCTGCAGGGATGCCGATCAGTTCTGCACATTTATTATTAATAAAGACAGCGTTGCCCTGGGCGTCGTTGAGGAATATCCCAACCGGTGAACCTTCGGTTAACAAACGGAATTTCTCTTCGCTCTCCCGCAAGGCCTGCTCCGCCTGTTTGTGCTTGGTGATATCTGTTGCGATCCCTTCAATAACAATTTCGCCGCTCTTTTTTTGTCTCCCTATTGAGCGATCACGGAACCAGAGCCAATTCCCTTTCGCATCTTTGATTCGATATTCAATTTCAAATGGTTTGCCGCACTGAAAATCTTTTATGGCTGTTGCCACGCGATGACTGTCTTCCGGATGGATGGAGTTGCGCCACAGTTGCGGATTTTGGAGCAGGTGGGATGGAGAATGGCCGAGAATGGCTTGGACCTTGGGTCCATAGTAGGTTCCCCCCTTGGTGGTTGAGTAGGAATAGATGAGATCAGGTATGCCCTCAAGCAGGGTACGATACTCTTCTTCGCTCTCCTTGAGCGCCTGCTCGGTTCTTCTGTGCCTGAGTTGGTCCAGCTCCAGCTCCTGGACCCGTTGCGCCAGTTCTTCGTAACTCGGTTTATCAGCCATGATTACGATCCAGGTTTTCTAAGGATGATGTAGAGGTGCAGTCAGGTGGATGAGGTCTGCTTGCCTGCTGCACTTTTGAGCTGCAACTTCTGCTATCTGCGTCATTCAGTGGGGTCACTCTTTTCCTCCGCTGACCTGAGCTGTTGACGGAGGTGGGCGATTACCTCCCGATCCAGGGGGAATTGGCCCGGCCATGCTCCAGACCTTGCCTCGCCAGCCCTCTGTTCATCGTGGCTGAGGACCACGCCCGGGCCGAATGGCGTCGCTATTTCGACAGCTTTTTCATCAGCCACCTTGTGGGAACCGTCCAGGCTCAGGGCGGCACAGCCCGAATTGATAATCAGCCTGTGGTTGGCTCGTCGCTCCTCCCGGCTGGGGGCACAGACGCAGCGGCAAAAGCCGCAGACTGTGTAGTAGAACCAGTCAGGAGTAAAGATCGCCTGCCGGTAGTTGGTGAAGCTGTTGTTGGCATCCTGCATCTGAGGATCCGCCTTTTGCAAGCGGATGCAGAGTGCATCAAGCTCCTCTCGCTTCTCGGGCAGAGGCTGGGGCAGACGGTAAGGGCTCCAGTTGGACCAGGTTGAAGAGCTTGCCAAGCCCTGATAGCCGCTGCAACCGATCCAGCAACAGCTGTTTGGCCGCTTGCGGGATATGGTCTCTGTCACGCCGGCAACGCTCACCTGGTGTGAAACCTTGGCCTGGATCATCTCCACCGGACAGACCAGGCTGCACAGCTTGCATCTGTCGCAGGGATGATCGTGATCCGGAATCGGTGCGTCGGGACTCAGCCGGGCAGAGGTTATAACGCTGCCCAGCTCCACCAGTGCGCCGTACTCCCTGGTGACCAGGTTGCCGCTCCAGCCCAATCGACCGATCCCGGCAGCGAGGGCAGCATAGCGGTGGGAAAAATCAGGATGAAACTCTGTCATCTCTGTGAGGTCGGCAGCGGCATCTTCCGGGCGGTAATTGTTGTTGAGGTCGACGTTGACGGCATCATGTCCCCCTGCTCTGAGCTCTTCGCTAAGTCGGTCACCAATGGTATAGAGTCTCTGGGCGATCGCCTTGCGGTTTTCGCAGTGGGGCCGCCAGCTCCTCTTGGCGATGAAGTCCTGGACCATATCCCGGTCCAGAGAGAGGGCAAAAGAGATAACCGAGTTGGCAGTGGGCAGGAGGTAGCGTGGATCAGCAGAGGGGGGACCGTCAAAAAGTCGATCTCTGCTGGTTATACCAACTAACTTGGCGCCCAGGCGCAGGGCCAGTGATTTTAAGTTCGTTTCCGTAGAGTCCATGGGGCAACCTCGCTGGATCGAAAAAAGAGTAAGGGGAATACCTATAGTATTCAATGCTAGACATTGAGCTGGTCATTGGCAAGCTGGGCAGAGTCGCAGCAAGGCATGATCCTGCTTTTTCTGATTGTACTTGAGAGACAGGGTTTTTAACAGGGGTTGAGCTGAACGAGCCTACAGTTATGCAGTGTTTCGGCCGCTTCTCCGCTGTTCAGCTCGCATGATCATGGGGAAGAAGTATCTCGTCCAACTTTTACTTGAGCACAGCAACTTGACCCATGGGTAAACGGTGTTGCTGTTCACCGACACAGGAACGGTCGTCCTGGCCTGATGCGGTTGGCTGCAACCGCTCAGCTGCCTGCTCCTCCTTTGAACGGGAAAAGAGCAGATTAGGTTAGGTCTGAGAGTTGAATGAGGTGGGGAGAAACGATCTGCTTCTGGCTGGTTGCGCTTTATCGTCTTGTTGCTCCTGAAAAAAACTGGTAGTCTGTCTCTGAGCTCTTCCTTTTGATATTATTGATTTTTTCTGTTGATCATAATCTGTCAAAAGTGGGGGCTTTTCTGTTTAGATCTTCGTAAAGTTAGAGGTTTTATCTTGCTTATGACGCCCGGTTTCGAAGCCTGCGTCAATACCAGGGAAAAGGAGTCATCCATGGGAAGCCAACCATCAGCAGCAGTAGAGAATCCGAGCGGCCGCATATCTTTCAGCAACAGACTTTCCATCATTGCTGTTGCCGCAGGTTCGGCCATCGGTTTGGGAAATATCTGGAAATTTCCCTATATCGCCGGGGTTAACGGCGGAGCAGCCTTTATCGTCGTCTATCTGGCCTGTATCTGTATCATCGGCCTTCCGGTCCTGACCTCGGAATTCATCATCGGTCGTCGTGGTCAGAAAAATGTCATCGGTTCTTATGTCCGCTTGGCAGGGAAATCCAGTCCCTGGCTCACCGGTGGCTTTATCTCCCTGTTTTGCAGTGCGACCATCCTCTCCTTTTACGGCGTGGTTGCCGGTTGGTCATTGGAATATATCGTCAAGGCGCTGACCAATTCCTTTGCAGGGAAGACACCCGCAGAGGTTGGCGGTCTGTTCGGCAGTTTTGTCAGCTCCCCGCTCAAGCCCATCATCTGGCAGCTGGTCTTTATGGGCATAACCGCGGCTGTGATCTGTGCCGGCGTGAAAAAGGGGATCGAGCGATTCTCAACGGTGATGATGCCGCTCCTCTTGGCTATCATTGTCCTCTTGTGCATACGCTCGGTGACCCTGCCTGGGGCGGAGAACGGCATTGCCTTTCTCTTTAAACCCGATTTCTCAAAACTGAGTGCTGCCGGGATGTTGGATGCGCTGGGGCATGCCTTTTTTACCCTGAGCCTGGGGGCGGGCACCATGATTACCTATGGGTCATACTTTAATAAGAAGGAGGGCTTGGCGGCAACTGCGGTCCAGGTATCTGTTGCAGATACGGTCATCGCTATCTTGGCTGGTGTGGCTATTTTTCCGGCCGTGTTTTCCTTCGGTCTCGAGCCGGGAGCAGGTCCGGGGCTGGTCTTTGTGACCCTGCCCAATGTCTTTGCCCAGATGCCAGGTGGCTACTTCTTCTGTATCCTCTTCTTTGTCCTGATTGCGGTTGCAGCGCTCACCTCCTCGGTATCCATGCTGGAGGTCGGTGTGGCCTATGTAACCGAAGACCTCGGCATTGATCGTGTCAAGGCCACCCTGCTGCTGACCTTTCTGATTTCCTTTGTCGGTATCTTCTGCTCCCTCTCCTTTGGACGCCTCAAGGAGCTGACCTTTTTTAGTAAGAATGTCTTTGACCTGGCCGACTTTTTGGTTTCCAACATAGGTATGCCTCTGGCCGGAATGTTGTCCGTGCTCTTTGTTGCCTGGGGCTTGGGGAGAACCAATGTGGAAGATGAGATGTCGTCCGGCGGGAGCGTTCCCATCGGTTACCTCAGTGCCTTTATGATTGTTACTAAGTACCTGGCACCTTTGGGGATTGCCATAGTCTTTCTCCATTCCCTGGGTATCATTTAAGGCCAGCTTGAAAGATTGCTTTTTCTTCCGGTTTCGGCCTTGTGTTCAAGGTTATATCGTCGGAATATCAGGTGAAGGTCTGCGGTGCAGTTTGTCGCGCGCCTGGACCTTGATCGAGAAATCCACATTTTCAAGGTAGCCTTACGGTGAGCCTGAATCGTTCTTTTGTTCCGGCTTGGCTGGTTCGGGTCTCTTCCGCTGCCCCCCTGAGCAGCCTGACCGGCAGGCGCGGGGGCTCTGTTCCGCTCCCTGGATCCTCTCTTAGCTCGTCTCTCGGTATAATGACCTAAGAATAAAGGGTATATTTTCCGATAAATCGGCTGGGGTTGAGCCGGCCGCTCTCTGTCGTGGCGAGAGCACCGGGAAAAAAGTTCTCTGGCACAGGATTAGCTGTTGACAGTCTGGCCAGAGTCATGTAGTTTCCCGCCTCGTTGCTGCAGCAGAGATCATCTGCTGGCAACAAAAACGAGGGCAGCTGAAAGAAAATGATTGACAGCAGCTCTCAGGCAGTGTAAAAATTGCCACCCCGGAGTCACGAGCAACACGGCGGCCGGGGAAAACGACACGCAGCGCAAACAAAACGTTTGACAGCGAGTCGGGAACAAGGCAGGCTGCGTTTCTGCCGGCCGGAACAGCAACCGGCAACAGCGTGCCGCTACCGGCGCGATCTTGATCTTTGACAACTGAACAGTAAACGAGCGGGCCAAAGTAACATTTGGTTTGAGAAGTAAACAAGTCCAATCGATTTGTGATTGGTCAGGATATTAAACTGGAGAGTTTGATCCTGGCTCAGAACGAACGCTGGCGGCGTGCTTAACACATGCAAGTCGAACGAGAAAGAGTTCTTCGGAACTCGAGTAAAGTGGCGCACGGGTGAGTAACGCGTAGATAACCTGTCTTTATGTCTGGGATAACCCACCGAAAGGTGGCCTAATACCGGATGTGCTTATT